>CALAMI010000015.1 GCA_937925685.1 Candidatus Binatia bacterium
CTCCGCTACGTCGCAAATGCCGGCAGCGTTGCGACACAGCGTGCCGGAAGGAGCGAACGTATCGGCCGGACAAGTCGGGCTCGAGCCCGTGCAGGTCTCCGTTACATCGCACACGCTCACCGCCGCACGGCAGATGGTTCCGGCTGGGGAGAGCTGGCAGTCGGAAGTGCAACAAGAATTGGGTTGCCCGTTTGCCCCACCCAGGTCGCATTGTTCACCAAAAGCGCCTTGCACGATGCCGTCGCCACAAAGTTCTTGGAAATTCACCGTCAAAAATTGCCCATCGGAATTGATGTCTCTGCTCGGGCTTCCCGGATACTCGCAAGCGCCACACTCCGTGGTGCTGCCGTTTTGTTGCCCCACGCGCACCGCCGCTTCGCAGGAGTTACTGCGCACGCTCCCCGTCCAAGAAAAAGTGAACGTGTGCGTTTGCGCCACGCCACCACTGAACCGCTCGAATACAGCGGCGCCGCTGTTGTTGAACGGGATCTGACTTCCCCCCGTGTTACCCGTGTTCGCCCCTCCGAACCATCCCGTAACACTCCCCGAGGTGGGCGTGATGTTCGTGCTTCCGGTTACGCCGCTAATTGTCGCTCGTCCGTTGCAACCCGCAGCGTCGTTATTCACTTGAGCGATACCGACGATTTGCGGGGTGACGTTGAGCCGGTAACCCTTCACGGCTGTAGCCGTGAACGAAATGTTATGGACCGCGGTGCCGGCCATGTCGCGCGTCGAAAAAATGCCAACGTCGGCGTTGATGTTCCATGCGTAACGAAATCTAAGCTGCGTTCCGGTGTTGATCGGGATGCTCGTAGAAAACCCGCAGAATCGATCGGAGGTATTTCCAGCAGAGCAAGAACTACCGCCGGCATGGTTGCTGGGGCTTCCCAACAAGGCATAAGTTGGGGCGCCCACCACGATACCTACCACAAGTCCAGTCAACAGAGCGGCAGTACGTGACCGACTCGAAGGTTTCCCCAACCTCGGTGCCCCGTACACCCTGACCGAGGCGAGAAACCCACTCTTTGTTGCTCCCCGTTCACTGATCATTGCTCCCTCCTTCGAAGTCCCCGCACACCCAGGATCGGGCCGGCCGTTAAGCACGACGCGTTCAAGCGATGGCCTGCAGCTGCGCCTCTCCCTCGCATGCGCACTGGCTTTCTACCACAGAAAGCGCCTCGTTTGTCAAGGGTAAACGTTTGCGCGGATAACCGCCCACACAGTGGGCTCGTGGTTGTCCCTCCCGGCGGGCACGAGTGCCAATCGCCCCATGCTTCAAGCTACCCCCCAAAAACGGTTCACGAGGATTGCGCGTCGCATCCTGGCATGCTCGAGCATCTCGAGATCGGCTGCGCTCCGCCACGCCGGCCCGTGCGCTCCACCTTGGAAGACGGAGAGAGGGAGGGGGTCGAGTTACGCGCTCGCCTCTACGCTCACTTTAATCGCCCCAGAACCTTTGTCCGAAGCCGTCTGAAACGCCGTGGCAATGTTTTCCAAGGGAAACCGGTGCGTCACCAAGCCACGCACCGCACTCGCCTCAGCGCGCAGCACTTCCACAGCACGTTCGAAATCGGCACCAGCGATGGTTCGGCCGTAGGTCATGGAGCCCACCACGCGGATTTCCCGAACGACCAACAAGATCCCATTGAGCTGTGGCATCGATGTAAACAGGCCTAGAACGACCACGCTGCCTCCCGCCCGAACTAGCGGCAATGCTTGTTCGAGCGTATCGGCCCGGCCACCCACGGTCTCGACGACAATGTCGGGAGCTGTGCGACTGCCCGCCTCGAAGAGTTCCGTGGCGGCGGCAGGCCCGGTAAATACCCGGTCGGCACCCAGTGCTTTGGCAGCCTCAGCCTGGTGCGGATAGCGGGCAGATACCCACACCTCGCCCGCGCCGTTGTGACGGGCAGCCACTACCGAAAGAAGCCCTATGGTACCCGCGCCGAGCACGGCTACACGGTCTCCTGCGTGCATCGGCGCAATCCGTAAGCCATGCACAGCGACGGCAAGCGGCTCGACCAAAGCCGCCACGGCCCAATCTAAATCGCCGGGCACGGGGAACACGGCAGACTCCGGAACCCGTACGTAATCGGCAAACCCGCCATCGGCCATGTTTCCCAGCACCTTCACGTGCGGACACAACTGGTAGTTGCCGCTACGGCAAAAGTTACAGCGCTGGCAAGCGATCAGTGGTTCGATCACTACCGGGTCTCCCTCGCGCAGACGCGTCACCCCAGGGCCGACCCGGGCGATCTCGCCGCTAATCTCGTGGCCGGGACACACGGGGGGTGGTGGGAGGTGGCCGCAGAAGAAATGCAGATCGCTGCCACAAATGCCACAGTTTCGCACCCGCACGGTCACTTCGTGATCAGCCGGCTCTGGCACCGGCACATCGCGAATTTCGATCTTACCCGCTTCCACACAAAACGCTGCGCGCACTTCGCACCTCCTCGAAGAAAGCCGAGATTTATTCGAACGTCCTGGACAAAAACCAGTAGGTGCCCAAAGCCAGCACGAGCGTGGACGCTCCTTCGACTACGGCACTACTGATCATCGGCTTTTGGCGCTGCAGCCAGCGAAGCGCCGGCCACACCGCGACAACCACCGCCAACTGCCCCAGTTCCACTCCGAGGTTGAAACCGAGCAGTGCCCAGGCCAGTGCCGCGGGTGCCAAGCTGGCCTCGACCAACACAGAGGCAAAACCAAAGCCGTGGACCAAGCCAAACAAAAACGCCACAGTCCAGCGTAACGAATCGATTCGCCGTACGTCTCGTGCCAGCGCGAAAAAGGAACTGACGAACAACGCCAAGCCAGCAGCAATCTGCGGAGCCACGCGGCCGACTCCGAAAGCGGCCAACACAGCCACCACAACCGCCGCTGTGGCTAGGAGCCATGGTCCCCGCCAGCGCCGGCCCGCGCGTAACCACAAATTCTCGGTTGCCACCATGGCGATGGAGAAGCCTATAAGAGCCTCGATCGCATGGGCTTGTGGGCGAAGCCAGCCCAAAACCGAACAAGCTAAGGTGACACTGTGTGCGACCGTGAACGCTGTCACCACCTTCGCCAGCGATCGAAGAGATCCACCGAGAAGAATCAAGGCGAGCACGAACGCTAAGTGATCGTAACCGGTCGCAATGTGTTCGATGCCGAGGAGCACATAGGAAAAGAACCCGGTAGCTACCCGGTCGCGATCGGGTTCGGAGGCCATCAGAAGCCACTCGCGTTGGGTGGCGGTGAGCACGCGTTCGAGCGCCGCCGGACCCAAGCCTTCGATGCGCACAAAATGCAGGTGACTGGGTACAACGTCGAACAACACGTCGCTGCGCAGCCGTAACGAGCGCCAGTGGGGACACTGTACGGACCACGTAATCGCCAGGCGTCCGGCACCAGGGTGAACACTGCGCGGCGCCTCGAGCACCGGGCACGGTTCGCTGTCTGCAGTCAATTGCAAGCGCGCCACCAGGTACTGGGCCAGTTCTTGGTCGCGGGCTTTGGGCGGGTAAAGGCCCCACTCGAAGTGGGTGACATCCAACTCCGCCAGGCGCACGGTGACGCGCACTTGTGCGCCATCGAATCGCCAACTGGAGTACGACTGCGTACGGTCGTGAGCTACGGCCGGTATTGCCCACCACAAGAGGGTCATCCAGGCCAAGAAGCGCTTGCTCGGCATGAACGACGCGAGGGTGCAAGTCACGGTTCGTTGGTCCCCTCGAGGTCTTTTAAGGCCTCCGGTGCCAAGACGATCGTTGTCCGGCTGCGCAGTTCGTCCAAGTACGTGCGCAAGGCCTGATCTGCCGCACGGCGGCGGAACTCGTTAGCCACCTGGGCGCGGATATCTTCGAAGTTTGGCGGTAGGCCAGCGCGTCGCTCTACGAGGCGAAGGATGTGAAACCCCGTTGCCGAGCGGACCGGAGGGCTCACATCACCGTTGCCGAGCTCCATCACCGTGCGTAGCACCGTGGGACCGAGCAACTCACCCACCTTGGTCGCAGGCAAAGGCGCGTCGGGCAGCGGCGGAGACTCGGGGTCGCTCATGGCTTGGCGCACGACATCGAAAGGCTCGCCGTGCACGATTTTCTCGTATGCTGCCCGGGCGCGCGCTTCTGTAACGGCAGCCTCTGCGGGAGAGTCTACGCGAAACCAAATTTGGCGCACGTGGAAGAGGTCGGGCCCGCTAAACCAATCCCGATTCGCTTCGTAAAAGCGTCGGAGCTCCTCGTCGCTGACCTCGGCGTGTTCTTGGGTGGCGACGATCGAGTCGATGAGCGCGCTCACCAAGGCACGGCGGGCCCGCACATCGGTGCGCGGCAGTTCCAGTTCGAGGGCACGATTCAGCAGCAACTCCTCGTCGATGAGGCGTTGCAAAGCGTGGACACGGTCCTCCGAGGTTAAGGGCGATTTGCGATCTCGAGCCAACGCCGCCAAGGTGCGTTCGTACTCGGCACGGGACACCACGGCCTCGCCCACGCGAGCGACTGCCCCTGGAGGGAGAGGAGCCTGATCGTGCCCGGACCTAGCGATGCCCACGGCCATCAAGGTGACCCCGCCGACGATCCCGGACGCGAACAACCAGCGGACGCGGCGAGGCGAAAGGTCGGGCCGATCCACACCTAGCTGGGCGGACGCAGGTAGATCGGGCTCGACCACGCGCGTTCCTGATTGGGCCATAAACAATCGTCGTCGTAAGGAGTCCGGTAGTCCCCGTAGCAGGGACGAACCTCCACGCAATTGCCTTGGTCGTCGTGCCGGCAACGCAAGCCGCCAGCATTCACGGCCAAGGTGGGCTCCTGCAAGGCGCGCACGTAGTAGACGAATTCGCGACCGGCCGCGACGTAATCCGGATCCTCGAACTCGACCTCGCAACCCGAGGTCGCGCTCGGGCACTCGAAGCGCCGCCAAGGATCCTCGATGAGGGTGCCAATAGGCTCGGCGGCATGATTCTGCGGCCGGATGCGAACGACATGGATTTCGGTAATGCGGTGGCGCTCATCCGCGGGGTGGTAACACTCGCCCCGGCACAAACGCTCGAGCCGCTCCGGGCTAAGTGCGCGGTGAGCGTAATCCGGGCAACCTGCAAGTTGCTTGCGGGCACCAATGGCGCGCACGCGAAAGCGGGGGGTGTCTGTTAGCACGGTCTCCGATCCCATCGGTAGCGTTGCATTGCCGTGCACAAGATCGAACCAAAGCAAGATGCGGTCGCCACTGGTTGCATAGACCTCTCGGCGTTCGAGGGCCCGCCAAATTGCCTCGCGGTCGCGCCCCTCGGCATGAACGGCCACCAGGCCACCGGTCATGAAGAACGACGCCTGCCGCTCGAATTCCAAAATTTGGAACGGTTGCACGCCTGTGAGCATGGCCGGATCGATCGGCCGAGACTCCGGCTGGGGCTTTGCCGATGGGAGCAAGCGTTCGTGCCATTTGGCGTCGCGGGCCCCGGCAGCTTCGGTCATCATGCGACGGGCGTACTCCTTGTATCCCGTGCCCGGTCGGGCCGTGTGGTTGTCGCTCGATGCCACAAAGCCAAAGCGGAAGCGACGTGGTCGGCCGTTCTCGAAGTGAGACAGGGCGAGGTTGTACTGGGCGGAGTTGGTCGGGCGATAGTTGAAGGCAGGGTTGAAGCACGTGCGACACTGTCCGCAGTCGAGCCAATCCTCCGCGGTAGCACCGGGAACGGTGCGATGGCCGGCCACGCCGGCCAGCAAGTAATTTTTCCTCGCCGCGCGCACGCGCTGTTCGCATCGCTCTGGGGCAATGGCCCCGCAACGTTTGCGGATGATTTCTCCAGCTTGCCAGCAACACGGCAAATAGTCTTTTGTGGGCTCGGGGCAAACCGGCTCGCCGTTGCCGTCGAAGCGCACCGGGCGCCACTCCCGATACTCCTCCGAGTTTCCATGGCCGGAGTAAATTTCGAACAAGAACTGCCGACTGGGGTCGTGCATGCGGCCGACGAGCTGTTTGTCCCAGGAAGCGTCGGGTGGGGTATAAAAGCCCCAAGTGGTCCCGTGGGGAATCACGATTGCTTCGTAGCCCCCCTGGGCGAGCTTTTCGAACAGCTCCGCCGGTGTACGGGCGTTTTCGTGGCAATCGGCAGGAAGCTGGCGGGTATCGACACCGCGCGGGCACAACGGCACCTCGCGGTTCTCCCGTTGGAATTCGGCGAAGTCGAAGTACCGTTGTCGATTCGACCAGTCGAGCAGCGGAAACAAGAGGCGTTGCCGCAGAGGAGGCGGCGCTCGTAGGGCACCGATGAGTTGATCGTCGAGCGCACTGATCGGGCGTTTGGGAACCCGCTCTTCGTCGGTATGTTTGAGGATCACATTGCGATGGCCGTAGTGCTCCTCGGCGGTGCGGCCGACCTGGCTCCACTCCCAGCCGAGAAAGGCCACGATGTCGGGGTTTTCCGCATCGCCGGCCAAGGCATTGCACTGGCGGATGGACTCTTTGGTTTCTTGCCAGTGTCGCGGGGTGAGCGCTTCGGCATGATCGTTGATGCTCCAGAAATCCAACCCCGAGCAGTAGCGCGCAAAGTCACAGGCATCGGCAGGGGGATGGGTGCCCTCCCCCTGCAACATCGGCAAGCTGCGGATAAACGCATCAGCGGAAAAGGTCGTGTGGACGTGCAAGTCGCCAAAGAGAATTTGCTTTTGCGGTGGCGCGGCCGGCGCCAAGCGCTCCGCAGCGGCACGCTCGCTCGCCGCCCGAACAGCCACCGCCTCTTCCGGTACCCGTCGGCCCTGGATGACCCCTGGGCCTTGGTGCTGCCCGCGGCAGCCGACAACGAGCGAAAGCATCGTTACAACAAATAAACCGGCCACGTTTCTTTTGCGCATGCGGCGCGCCTACCACCACACGTGTCGTGAAGCTAGCCGGCTTCGAAGTGGCAACCTGGGGCGCCCTGACGGCATGGGAGGGACGTCACGACAAAGGGAAGTGATAGCCGAGGTCGAGTGGTCCGCTATCGCGGGAGAGCCCTGTGGTCGAACGATCGCGCAATAGGCGGCGCAGCTCGACGAAGTCGTCTAGAGGGTCGCCCGCGTCAATGGCCGGGCTCGCAGAAAGCAAACGAAAATCGCCGCTGGGGGCATCGGCAAACAGTGCGTCACGGTTCACGTCATGCAGCCCGCGGATGCCCTGAACTCCCGAAGGAAAGTAGGTCGCTGGAAACACCAGATTAAAATCACCGCGGTAACCCGTATGGCTAGGCGGCCGTGTGGTCACCTTGATGTTTTCCTGACCCGCCGCGGCCAAACCATTTTGCTGCACGATGTTGTTGAGTACCGAGGCCCCGGGAGAAGCCTTCACCGAATTGCCAATTTCGATGCCGCGGCCACCGTTGCCAAAAACGGTGTTGTGGAGCAGGCGCGCCGCCGAAGAACCGGTTGTCGTCCCGCCGATGCGTAACCCAATGCCGGCGTTGCCGTAAACCAAGTTGTTGAACACCAGCACCCGCGCCGAATCCTGAATGCGAATGCCATCGCCATTGTTGGCAAAGACCACGCAGTTACGGATCACAGCATCATCGCTGCCGCTTTTCAGCACGATCCCGCCATCGCCGGCACCGACAATCGTGAAGCCGTCGATGACCACACCGTTCACGTTCGCGAAGCCAAAGCCCGGCCCGGCACCGGTGTTGCGGAGATCGACAACGACCCGACCTTGCGCCAGAAAGGTCAGCCGTTTGGGCACTTGCCCTGTTTCTCTAGTGGTCACCGGCTGGCGATAGCTTCCCGGAGCCACGATAATCGTGTAATCGCTCAGAGCAATTTGCGCCGCGCGGCGAATCGTGGCCAAGGGCACGCTCGGATCGGCACCCGAGTTGGCGTCGTTACCAAAGGGGGCCACGTAACACACCTTGGTGTTCGGGTTACAGGGCGGGGGCGCAGGGATCACGATGTCGCTGCCACCGCCACAGGCGGCCACGAGCATGGCGACCATGGGCAACCACGCCAACGGCCATAGACCAGAGGGTGGCCTTAGCGAGTCGCCTCTCGCTCGCCCGCAACTTTTAAAGCTGCTCGTTCTCTCCTTTTTCATCGATGACCTTTCCGCACCGATTTCAGAACTGTACGCGAGGCACAGCTTCCGCCCCTTTGGCGGCCTCGAAATATTTTTCTTCGCTGAATCCGAATGCTCGGGCCACGAACCGCTGGGGGATTTTTTTGATGTAAGCGTTGTACTCGCGCACTGCTTCGTTGTAGCGTCGTCGCTCGGTGGCAAGGCGATTCTCCGTTCCGGCCAGTTCGTCCGACAAGCGGGCAAACTGCTCGTTCGCCTTCAAGTCTGGATACCGTTCCGCGATAGCTAGCAGCCGGGCCAGTGCCGAGTTCAACTCGCTAGCCGCCTCGATTTTCTCCTCCCGGGTGTTGGCACCGACCAGACGTGCCCGCGCGTCGGCAACGTGTTCGAAGATTTCTCGTTCGTGTTTCGCGTACCCCTTTGCGACCTCGAGCAAGTTGGGAATCAAGTCACTGCGGCGCTGCAGCTGGTTTTCCACCTGCGCCCACGCAGCATCCACATGTTCGTGTAACTCGACCATGGTGTTGTAGCCACACCCACCCGCCCCTGCGGCAAGGATCGCAACCAACCACACTATCGTCCGCGGCATCTAGCCTCCTCCGCACAATCCGTTACACCGATTTGCGCGGCTTCACCACCGCCCCCCAGCACCGCCGCCGCCAAAGCCCCCACCACCGAAGCCGCCAAACCCCCCACCCCCACCGAAGCCCCCACCGAAGCCGCCACCGAATCCCCCATAGTACCAGCGCACACGTCGCCCGGGCCGTGCGCGGGACGCCCAGGCCACCAAAGTGGCCAACACCAGCAAGGCGACGAGTGCATCCACCCACGACGCCGGCGGCGGCCCCAGCTCGTCCCCTGGCGCCGGAGCCCGGGCGCCTTGTTCCTCGAGAGCGCTCAACTCGACTCCGGCATCCCGCGCGATGATTTGCGCCATTTCCCAGGTCGCTGCCCAAACCCCCTGTGCGTAATCGCCACGCCGAAAAGCGGGGACGATCAGGCGGTCACGAATCTCCCCGACCTTGCCGTCGGGCAAGATGTGCTCCACCCCATAGCCTGTCAGGATGAACATCTCGCGATCGGCTATGGCCACCAGAAAGACCACGCCGTTATCCTTGCGGCGGTCGCCGGGACGCCAGCTTTCCGCCAGCTTCATCGCGTAATCGAATGTCGTCAGCGGTTTGGTGGAGCGCACCACCACTATGGCGATTTGCGCACCGGTTTTACGGTCGAGCTCGCCGATTAACGCTTCGAGCCGAGCACGAGTGGCTTGATCCAAGACACCAACGTAGTCCGACACGTAACCCAGGGGCTGCGGTAGCGTCGGCTCCACGGCGCTAGCGAGGGGCACCCCCACAAGCGCCCACGCGACCGCCATGCTCCAGAGTGGGCGCCGAGCGATGCGGGCTTCACCGCAGGCACTCACCGCTAAAAACCAAACGGTCGGCCACATCCACGACCTGTCCCATTTCCGCGAGCAGGTCTCGCAGCAACCGATCGCAATCTGTTCGCCAGCGAAGGCGCTGCTGTCGCATTTGCTGTCGCATTTCGAGCAACGCTTTTGTTGTGGGCAGAGACAACGCAAACCCTCGCTCTGCCTGCTCCGCCAGCTCTCGATAGGTTCCCGCAGGCGTCGTGCCCGTCAGACGCAACAAATGACGAAGGAGAACGCAGAACGATTTCGCCGCTTCGAGGAGAACCTCTAGGGCAGCGCGACCCAGGTTCTGCGACTCCACGTAAAGACTAGCCAGCTTCAGCCACTTGCTGCGCAGTTCGAACTCGAGCTGTTGGCGCAATCGATTTCGGTCGATCACCAAGTCTTTCAACACCTCTTCTCCCCGCAGGACTTCGTGACAGTGCTGGATGTCCACTATCTCCATGGGGAACACGTCGGCCGCCCGTCGTAGGAACTGGCGTTCCACCACCAACGGCACCGCTAAGCCTCGCTTCCGCCAAGCTCGCCAGTGGGTGCGGAGACGGCTCAGGACATCCACGGGGTTACCGCAGACGACGACAAGCACGTTAATGTCGGACAAGCCCTCGACGTAATCCGCTCCGGTACCACTGCCGTACAGTACGAGGCTGACCAAGTCGGCTCCCACAGCCGTCGCCAGCTCGTCGGCCATTTCACGAATGCGGTTGCCAGCGGCGCTGTGCACGGCGTTCTCAATCCAGGGTGAAGGCAGTTTCGAGTTCGCGGAGCACCTCTTCCTCCGCCGGCGAAACTTTACGTCCCAGGCCGAGGATGCCCCCGGCTGCTTCTGCTACCGCCCGGGCGCGTCCCATCACTTCGTGGCGCAACCGTTGCCGCCCTGGCTCGTCCAACACAGTACACAACGCGCGCACATACTCACGCCACACTTGGCGCAGTGCCGGCGCCGGCCGTTCTTCCAGCCAGCTTTCTAGCAACGCAAAACCGGCGCTACCCTTTTCGATTCCCGCCTGCTGGGCAGCTGCAGCAATGGCCTCACGCTCTTGCCGAGCGATGGAGCCATCCGCCCAGGCAACCTCCACCAGGGGCACCAAGGCCAGAGGGGCAAGCGTGCGGGGCTGAATTCCAAGATCCACCAGTTTGCGCAGCACTTCGGGGTCTTTGATCCCCGACGCTTCCGCCAACGCCTCGGCGAGTTCTCGCCGTTGCTGTTCCTGGCGCATCTTCTCGAGCAGCGCTTGCTCCCGTCGCCGGAAAAATTCCTCCTCGAGGGCCTGCCGGCGCTCTGCAAGTACGGCTTCCTCTTTCGTTGGCATAAAACCTCCTCCACCTCAGAGACTTTACTCGAAGGTCAAAATCGTACCGGCACACCGCGCTTTGCCAAGTATTCCTTGCACTCCCGAACCGTCCATTCCCGATAGTGAAAGATGGACGCCGCTAGAGCGGCAGACGCCCCGGCCACGGCGAACCCCTCGTAAATATGTTCGAGAGTTCCTACACCGCCCGAGGCCACGACCGGAACGGAGACGGCCTCGACGACGGCGCGGGTGAGCTCGAGGTCGTAACCCAAGCGCGTACCATCGCGATCCATGCTGGTGAGCAAAATTTCGCCGGCGCCAGCTTCTGTCATGCGCACGGCCCATTCGACTGCGTCCAAGCCCGTGGCCTGCCGCCCGCCATGGGTGTACACTTCCCACCGCGGCGGTTCGCTATCGGGAAGGCGCTTGGCGTCGATGGCAACGACAATGCACTGGCTACCGAAGGTTTCCGCGGCGCGTCGCACGAAGTCCGGGTCGTGCACCGCTGCGGTGTTGATCGACACCTTGTCCGCACCCGCATGAAGCAAATCGCGAACGTCTTGAATTTCGCGCACTCCGCCGCCCACGGTTAGAGGCATGAACACGGTTTCTGCTGTGCGCGCCACTACGTCGAGCAAAATCCGCCGCCGCTCGTGCGAAGCAGTAATGTCGAGGAAGGTCAGCTCATCGGCCTCCTCCTCGTCGTAGCGCTGGGCGATTTCGACCGGGTCGCCGGCGTCGCGCAAGCCGACGAAATTCACCCCTTTGACCACGCGGCCGTCCTTCACATCCAAACAGGGAATAATACGTCGGGCTAGCACGCTCTCACCTCGCCGTTACGCCGTGGCCACACGCACGGCTTGAGAAAAGTCGACAGCTCCGCTGTACAAGGCGCGGCCGATGATTATCTCGTCGAGATTGTCGGGCGCTACGGCGCGCAGGCGGCGCACATCGGCCAGCGAGCCCACGCCACCCGAGGCCGTCACCCCGATGGCCACTGCCTGCGCAACAGCCACCGTCGCCTCGACATTGAGCCCGGCAAGGGTACCATCGCGGGCGATGTCGGTGTAAACGATTCGCGCCGCCCCCCAGGCTTCGACCTGGCGAGCGAGCACCAGCGCATCGACGTCGCTTTGTTCTTTCCAGCCGCGGATCGCCACCCGCCCAGCCCGTGCGTCGATGCCGACGACAATGCGCCCAGGAAAACGCGCACAGGCCTCCTGCACCACTTCTGGGTTCTCCAAAGCCGAGGTGCCGAACACCACCCTTCCCGCCCCAGCCTCGAGCAATTGGGCCGCACGCTCCACCGAGCGCACCCCGCCACCGACTTCGACGACAACAGGGAGTTCGCGACATAGCTGCTCGATGAGGGGGCTGTTCACGGTCGTGCCCTGTACAGCGGCATCCAGGTCCACCACGTGCAGCACTTCGGCGCCTTGCCGGACCCAGTGCCACGCCGTGGCCATTGGGTTATCCGAGTACACGGTTTCTTGTTGCCACTCGCCCCGCAGCAAGCGAACGCAGTGGCCTCCCTTGATGTCGACGGCAGGAACGATGCGGATCCGGTGCATGCTCACGGCTCAAGCACCTCGATGGACGAGTTCGACAAAGTTCCTCAGCAACGCCAAACCAAGGCGTTGGCTCTTTTCCGGGTGGTACTGGGTGGCAAAAACATTCTGCCAGTACACTGCGGAGGCGAACTCCACGCCGTATTCCGTGGTCGTGGCCACAACCTCCACGCCCCGAGGTACGACATAGTACGAATGCACGAAGTACATGAACGATCCGTCGGGAATGTTGCGCAGATGCGGCACGTCGGGGCGCACGCGAATTTGGTTCCAACCCATGTGAGGAACCGGCCGTTCGGCACTTGCAGGGAATCGTACTACCCTTCCCGGCAACACTCCTAAACCTCGCACCGGGCCAAATTCCTCGCTTTCCTCGAACAGCAACTGCATTCCTAGGCAAATGCCGAAAAAGGGGCGGCCGCGGTCGATGACTTCGAGGACAAGCTCGTCCAAGCCAAAGCGGCGCAAATTTTCCATGCACGCTCCAAAGGCTCCCACCCCAGGCAGCACCACGCCACGGGCGCGGCGGATGGTTTGTCCGTCACGAGTTACCACTGCCTCCGCACCCACCCGTTCGAGCGCCTTTTGCACCGAGCGGAGGTTACCCATTCCGTAGTCGACGATGGCGATGGTCACAGCGTCCCCTTGGTCGACGGAACGCCCTTGGCGCGCGGATCGATTGCCTTCGCCATGTCAAGAGCGCGTGCAAGAGCTTTGAAAGCTGCCTCGATGATGTGGTGGGCATTTCGTCCTTGGCTTTGGTGCAAGTGCAAGTTCATGCCGGCTTGATTTGCCAGCGCCAGCATGAAGTCGTGCACTAGCTCGGTGTCGAAGTTGCCCACACGGGTGGCGCGAATTTGTAAGCCATACGCCAGGAAAGGGCGTCCGCTTAAATCGACAGCCGCTTGCACCAGTGCCTCATCCAAAGGGCAAAGGGCATGACCGAAACGGCGAATGCCACGCTTGTCCCCCAAGGCCTCTCGCAGGGCTTGGCCCAAGGCTAGGCCGACGTCTTCCACCGTGTGGTGTTGGTCGACATGCAAGTCGCCCCGAGCCTGGACTTGCAAATCGACAAAGGCGTGGCGAGCCAGCGTTTGCAGCATGTGATCCAGAAACGGAATTCCCGTGTCGACCCGTGATTCTCCCCGTCCGTCCAAGTCGAGCACCACGGTAATGTCGGTTTCCCGTGTCGTGCGCGTGACTCGGGCCACGCGCCCGTTGCCCGCGGCTCGAGGCTTGGCTGTCGTTTTTCGCTTGGATTTCGTTTCAGCACCCATGGGGCGTCCTCTTCTTTTTTCTTTGGTGCACCGGGCATTCGGCGAACCTAGCACGCACAGCACCGGCGTGGGCATCGTACCCTTCTAGCTCGGCCAGCGTAGTCACGACAGGAGCCAGTTTTGCGAGGGCCTTGCGACTGCCCCGCACTATGCTGCTCCGTTTGATAAAGTCGTACACTCCCAAGGGCGAAAAAAACCGTGCCGTACCGCCGGTCGGCAAGACGTGGTTTGGCCCCGCAGCGTAATCACCCACGGCCGCAGGGGCCCACGGGCCGATGAAAACGGCGCCCGCATGGTGAATCCTTTCGAGCCATGCCTGCGGCTGCTGCACCAGCAATTCCAAGTGTTCCGGAGCGATGTCGTTCACCAAGGTGATGGCTTCTTCGAGATTGCGCACCACCACGCAAGCGCCACGCCGGGAAAGAACCCGGGCAATGGCTTGGCGGCGCCCCAGCTCCCGCAGTTGGCGTTCTACCTCTGCTTGTGTAGCCAGGGCCAAGACCCGGCAAGGGGTGAGCAGCAAAGCACACTCGTCGCCGCTGCCGTGCTCGGCCTGGGCTAGCAAGTCCGCAGCCACGTATTCTGGTTTCGCATGCTCGTCGGCCAGGAGGACAACTTCGCTCGGACCGGCAATGCCGTCGATGTCGACCGCGCCGAACACCAATCGTTTCGCGGCTTGCACCCAAGCATTTCCCGGACCAACGATTTTGTCCACCCTCGGAATCGTTTCCGTGCCGTAGGCCAAGGCGGCGATCGCTTGTGCCCCTCCGATGCGGAAGACCCGATCGACGCCAGCAATCGCTGCAGCCGCGAGTACCGCAGGTGCCGGGCCGTTCGCGCCTCCCGGGGTCACCATGATCACCTCGCGAACCCCTGCCACCCGTGCCGGGATTGTGTTCATGAGGACGGACGAGGGGTATGCGGCTTGGCCTCCCGGAACGTACACGCCCACGCGCTCGAGCGGCAACACGCGCTGTCCTAGAGTGAACCCCGTGCGATCGACATAGCGCCACGAGCGCTCCCGTTGACGGCGATGGAATTCTTCGATTCGCCGCGCCGCTCGTTTCAGTGCGCGCAGTGCTGCTGCCGGCAGCGCCGCCAGCGCGCGCTGCCAGCGATCTTGCGGAACGATCATGTCGCGTGGGGCCAAGCGAACGCCCTCGAAGCGGGCAGTGGCTTCGAGGAGGGCAGCGTCTCCGCGACGACGGACCGCTTCCACGATACGCCGGGCCCTGCGCTCGATTGCCGGATCGAGTACGGTGCGCGGGCGCAAGGCGGCAAAGTTTTCCGCGAAGTCTGGCTCTTCCGTCGAAAGAATTCGTAAGGGCATCGGCCAACACTCCTGTCACTGGCGGCGCCGTTCCACATCGGCCCCGAGGGCGCGCAACTTTTCCTCCAATTTCGCGTAGCCACGATCCAGGTGGTACACGCGCGACACGATCGTTTCTCCTTCGGCTACGAGTCCGGCGAGAACCAAGGAGACACTTGCCCGCAAATCTGTGGCCATCACCGGCGCCCCCGTGAGTTTTTCCACTCCTTGCACGACCGCCGCGTTACCTTGAACTTTGATGTCGGCGCCCAGCCGGTTCAGCTCTACGGCATGGAGAAAGCGGTTTTCGAAAATCGTTTCGGTGATCACGGCACGGCCCTCGGCTCGGGTCATCGCCGCCATGAATTGCGCCTGCAAGTCGGTGGGAAACCCCGGGTAAGGCATGGTTTTCACGTCTACGCTGCCGAGCCTGTGGCGTCCGCGCACGCGAATGCCTTCGGGGCTCTCCACCATTTCCGCACCTGCCTCTTTGAGCTTGAGCAAAAGCGCGTGCAAGTGCTCCGGGCGAGCATGGCGCACAAACACGTCGCCACCCGTCATGGCACCTCCGATCAAGAAAGTCCCGGCCGCGATGCGGTCGGGGATGATCGTGTGCTCCACCCCGCCCAAGCGCGACACTCCTTCGACGGTGATCACATCTTCGCCGGCACCCCGGATGCGTGCACCCATAGCCATGAGGACGCGTGCCAGGTCCACCACCTCGGGCTCGCGGGCCGCTTGTTCAATGCGAGTGGTTCCCTCGGCCAGGCACGCCACCATAAGCAGGTGCTCCGTGGCACCGACGGAGGGAACGTCCAAGTAGATGGTCGCCCCCTGCAAGCGATTGACTTCGGCCTCCGCATAGCCGTGCACGATCTCCACCTTGGCACCCAGCTTTTGCAAGCCTTTGAGATGGAGGTCGACGGGCCTAGCCCCGATGGCACAGCCACCGGGGGTACTCACGCGGGCGCGACCGACGCGAGCCAAGAGCGGACCGAGAACCAAGAACGAGGCTCGCATCGTTTTCACCAGCTCGTACGGAGCCTCTACCGACTTCAGGTGGCGAGCTCGAATCCCGACGGTGGATCCTTCCTGATGGACTTCGGCTCCGAGATCGACCAAGAGCCGCAGCGCCGTGCGCACGTCCACAACATCGGGTACATTGTGGAAGAGGCAAGGTTCATCGGTCAACAACGCCGCGAAGAGGATGGGCAGCGCGGCGTTCTTTGCCCCCTCGATGGCCACCTCCCCCCGCAAGCAGGCTCCGCCACGGACGACAATCGTGTCCATCCCTCACCACCGAGCAGCCACGACCCGGGGCCACCCCGCCAAGTCGGGGCGCACCCAGCACTGGCGCGCCCCTGTGCGTTCGATGAGCCCCACCACGGTAGCAGCTTGACCCGCACCCACCTCGACGATGAACCAACCACCTGGGCGCAGCACGCGCGGGGCTTCGGCGATGAGCAAACGCGTGACTGCAAGCCCGTCGGCGCCACCGTCCAAAGCCACACGCGGCTCCCAGTGGAGTTCTGGCTCGGCATCGTCCAACTCGGCGCTCGAAAGATACGGGGGATTTGCCAGCATCACATCGAAGCTTTTACTGGGCAGTGCTTGACAAGCGCCCGTGCGGACGAAGCGCATTCGCTCGGCGACGCCGTGCCGCAGTGCGTTCAGGCGAGCAATCGACAGAGCAGCAGCCGAGACATCAGTGGCCACCACCACCGCGCCCGGCCACTCGCAGGCCAAGGTGACTGCCAGGCATCCGCTGCCAGTACCGACGTCGCACGCGTGAATGGGGCTACCGCGTTGGGCTTCGGGAAAGCATGCCAAGGCGGCTTCGATGAGGTGCTCGGTTTCCGGGCGAGGGACCAAGACGGCAGGAGTGACAACGAACTCACGCGACCAAAACTCTCGGCGACCGACCACGTACGCAACCGGCTCGCGGGCAGCGCACCGCCGTAGCCACGAATGCAATCGAGCGGCCACTCCAGGGGACAGCGTCTCGTCAAGGCGCGTATATAAAGCCGCACGATCGATTTCGAGAGCGGAAAGCACCAACCACTCTGCTGCCACGCGCGCCTCCCGCACACCTGCGGTGGTCAATGTTTGCGTCGCTTGGGCCAACCACGCCCGCACGGTGGGCGCCCGTTGGGCCGTCGTGAGAGTTCCTTCCACAAAATCGATCATGGCGTCGCCCCCTCGCGTAGCGCCTCGCTTTGGTAATGCGCCAGGAGTGCATCGATCATTGGGTCGAGTTCACCGTCGAGCACGCGCTCGAGGGCGTGCAAGGTGAGCCCAATGCGATGATCGGTGACACGGTTTTGGGGGAAGTTGTAGGTCCGAATCTTTTCCGCCCTCTCACCCGTTCCCACCATGGCGCGGCGGTTTTCCGCTAAAGCGGCCTGTTGCTCTCTGCGAGCGCGTTCGAGCAAGCGGGCGCGCAAGATCTTCAACGCCTTTGCCTTGTTCTTGTGTTGTGACTTTTCGTCCTGGCAGGTTACCATCAGCCCCGTGGGCAAGTGGGTGATACGTACAGCGGAATCGGTAGTGTTCACGCTTTGTCCACCCGGGCCAGAGGCACGGAAGACGTCGATCCGCAAGTCCTTCGACTCGTCAATCGCCACTTCGACGTCTTCCGCTTCCGGCAGCACCGCCACCGTGACGGTCGAGGTGTGGATGCGACCGGCCGCTTCTGTAGCAGGCACACGTTGAACCCGATGCACGCCACCCTCGTATTTCAGACGACTGTAGGCTCCGCGACCCTGTACCAGGGCGATGATCTCCTTGAGCCCGCCGATTTCGGAACGGCTGGCGCTGAGCACCTCGATTTTCCACCCGTGGCGCTCGGCATAGCGAGAGTACATTCGAAACAGTTCTTCCGCGAACAAGGAAGCCTCGTTTCCCCCAGCGCCAGCGCGAATCTCCAACACCACATTGCGTTCGTCGTTCGGGTCTTTGGGCAGGAGTAGCCGCCTGAGTTCGGCTTCCAGTTCTGCCAGGCTCCGCTCCAACGTGGGAATTTCGGCTTTTGCCAGCTCCCGCAACTCGGCGTCGTCTCCCCGTGCTAACTCGCGGTATTCCTCGAGCTCGGCGTGCCGGCGCTTCCACTCGCGGTAATGTCGCACCACCTCCTCGATAGCCGAACGTTCCTTCGACAAGCGCGCAAACTCCTGGTAATTGGTCGCCACCTCCGGTTCGGACAAGCGACGCTCGAGTTCCTGGTAACGGCGTTCGACATCAGCGAGCTTTTCGAACAACATCAGATTCGATCACACGGCACGTGCACCCAACCAGCACGTTCCTCGGGCACAGGCGGTAAAAGAAAAGGGCGTGGGAACGACCCTCCCGCGCCCTTCGCCCGGCGCGCGCCCGGCGCGCCTCGGTCTCTCTAAGCTTGGGATTTCTCAGCAGACGCGTTCGTCCTGTTGCCGTACCGCTTCTGATACCGCTCCACTCGGCCGGCGGTGTCCACAAATTTTTGTTTCCCGGTAAAGAACGGGTGGCAATTCGAGCAAATTTCCACGTGGATTTCCGGCACCGTGGAACGGGTCTCGATCACGTTACCGCAGGCGCAAACGATCCTCGCGGGCCCGTATTTGGGGTGAATTCCCTCTTTCATGGCACATTTCTACCTTTCCGTCGCGAATCGCTGTGCCCAGGCTAGCAGCACGTGGGGATTCCAGCAAGCAACACAGCCAGGCGCATTGCCGTGCGCCCTTCGGTATGTGGTACCTGAGTGGCGGTGGGAACGAAGGGCGCATTGCCCTGCGCCCCTACGGTGAGCTGCGGCGCAGGGTTAAGGCCACGGCAACGATATCGAGCAACACAAGGAGAGCCGCGATCATCCCGGCGCTAAGGCGGAAATTTGCCAGGTTGTCGGTAAGACCGTCGATCTTGTCGGCCACCTGAGCGAGATCACCCTTAAGACCGCTACTTTCGACGTAGAGTCCGCGCACCTCTTCTCGAAGCTCGCGCAATTGCTCTACCGCGTTGTGGTGTTGCTCCCGCAGTTGTCGCACCTCGGCTTCGAGTTCGCCCACGCGGTGGGCAAGCCGGCCAACTGTTTCCTGCAGTTCGCTTACCGTACCCGACACTGCTCGGATCCTCTCCGTCTCTTGTATGATCGTAGCCCGAAGAGCGGAGATTTCCTCGGCTAGCTTCGTAGTCTGTACCTGAGCGGCGGCCGGTGGGTTCGCCGGTGGCCTCGCCTCGGCAGCCGTTCTTGCCAACAGCATCGTGACGAGCAGGATGCAAGCACCTCCTCGCCTTGGAATGGGTCCGCACCTCAAGCGAAATCGTGCCGAACGCTCAAAGTATTCCCTGGTCATGAAATCCACAATCCATCAAACAAGCCCAAGTGGGAAACGCGGTCAATGATACACCTCCATGAGGTCGATCAGGCCAAGTTCGCGCATGGATTCGAAAACGAACCCTTTGACGTCTTTCACCGTCGCCAAGCGCAAGGCTTCCTCGGCCATACTTTGCGCCCGTTCGAACGAAACGGCCCGGATCAGTCGCTTCACGATCGGGATGAAAAACGCACTCATGCTCAAGTCTTCAATTCCTAAACCCATGAGCAGCACAGCGCACAGCGGCTCGGCGGCCATCTCCCCGCATAACGACACCGGTCGACCAGCGGCCTTGGCCGCGTGAACCACATTGGCAATGGCTTGCAGTACCGCTGGATGCAAGGGCTCGTACAGGGTAGCCACTTTGCGGTTATTGCGATCCACCGCCAGCAGGTATTGGATCAAGTCGTTCGTGCCGATGCTGACAAAATCGACCTCATGAACCAGCGCAGGAGCCAAATACACTGCCGAGGGAACCTCGATCATGATACCCACCGGCATCTGCGGATCGAAACCGTGGCCAGCCTTCCGCACCTCCTCCCGCGCCTCAGCCAACAGCTCCTTGGCGAGCACGATTTCTTCCAAGCTCGAAATCATCGGGAACATCACCCGCACCGGTCCATGTGCACTGGCACGCCAAATTGCGCGGAGCTGCTGCTTAAAGAGTTCCGGCATTTCTAACGAGATGCGGATCGAGCGCCAGCCCAAGAAGGGATTTTCTTCCTGGGGCGCGTGCAGGTAACGAGGGTACTTATCGGCTCCCAAGTCCAGGGTGCGAATCGTGACCGGTTTGCCTTCCATGCCCTCCACCACCCGGCGGTACAGTTCGAACTGCTCTTCCTCCTCCAAAAAGTCGCGGTGCGACATGAAAGCAACTTCGGTGCGATACAATCCTACCCCTTCTGCGCCGTGAGCTCGCACCCAAAACAGGTCGCTGAGCAAGCCGATGTTGGCCCAGAGCCGCACCCGATGTCCGTCGGGTGTTTCCGCGGGCAAGTCGCGCAATGTCTCAAGATCGCGGTTGAATGCCTGGTACTCCTGGATGAGCCGCTCGTACTCGCCAATGACTTCGGGCTTAGGGTTGACGAACACCAAGCCGGCATTGCCATCGACGATGAGCAAGTCTCCTTCCCGAATGACCTCGGCAGCGTGTTCCAGCCCGACCACGGTGGGGATTTCCAGACTGCGCGCTAAAATCGCAGCGTGCGAGGTCACTCCACCACTACCCAAGACCAAGCCCTTGAGCCCCCCTTGCTCCATAATCGTTAACTCGGACAAGGCGATTTCCTTGGCAACCAAAATCACTCCCTGTCCGAATTTGGGGCGCCGCTCCTCGAGTCCAAGCAGGTGGCGCAACACCCGGCGGCCGATGTCCTCCACGTCCGCGCTGCGCTCCCGCAGATACTCGTCGTCGATCTCGGCAAAGTGGCGTACCAGGCCTTCGACCGCTTCTTGCACTCCAGCCTCGGCACTGAGCCCTCCCCGGATCGCCGCTTCCACCCGGGCCGAAAACGCCGAATCGGCGAGCATGAGCTTCTGGGCGTCGAACACTGCCACATCGATTTCCGGCACGCTACGGAAGACGTGTTCACGGATGCGGTCGATCTCGGCAATCGATTCCTGGAGTGCCGTTTCGAACCGTTGCAGCTCGCGCTTGAGCGGATGCTGCCGCTCGCGGGGAAATTTCGTGGCGGACAACATCGACTCCAGCACGTGAGCACGGCCAATGGCGTAGCCAGGAGCCGCTGCTTGCCCAGCGAGCCGCAAAGGGCGGAGCCCCGCAGGCGTTGCCGGGGCGACGGCCGCACGCGTTTCGTAATCTTGTAGCCGCAACATCGCCGCGTCCATCCGTCGTTCAAAGTCGCGGCGCTCGGCCTCCTTGCGCTCTAAGGTTTCCTCCAAACGAACGCGCGATAAGATCCCAGCGACTGCCACACTCACCGTTCGCAGCAAACGGATTTCCTTCGGTGTAAAACGCCGCCGCCGCGAAGTCTGGACGACCAATACTCCCACGGGCTCCCCCCGTTCGAGAACCGGCACACCGAGGAACGAGTGGTAGCGTTCCTCCCCGGTTTCCGGGAAGTACTTGTAACGAGGGTGCACGAGTGCATCGATGGCCATGACCGGCTCCAGTTTTTCCACTGCCATACCGGTAAGTCCCTCACCGATGCTCATGGTCACTTTGCCGACCGACCCCGGATCGAGCCCAGCCGTAGCCCACAAGCGTAACCGCCCCGCATCCTTTTCAAACACGTAAATGGAGCAAACTTCCATACCCAACCGCGCGGAGATGGTATCGACGATGCCTTGTGCCGCGTCGCGGACGTCGACCGTGCTACCGACCAAAGCGACGATCTCGTCTAATAGACTCAGCCCTACCCCTGTAGGGCGACGTGCAGCGCGTTCCCGTCGTACTAACGATACCGCTTTGGCCATCAGCTTTCGCTGTATACCCTACTCTAGCGGTAGCGGCTAGTTCGCGGCCGACCGTGCCCTTGAGTCTGTGCTCGGCAGCCTGCCGGAAATTTTCCTTCGATTGGCCAATCCGGGTCTAACACGCAGCTACACGTTGGGAGGCACGTGTGCGCCCACGAACCCACGATCGATACCGTGCTCCGGCAGGCGAAAGCATCGAGGGTAGCAGCCGATCACCGTGAGCTGCGGCAGTTCCCGACCTCAAACCATGCTGCCAGCTCACGCCTGGGGCGGAGGCGGTACTGGGAAGGCAATGGCAGCGTAGCTCACCACGTGCTCGTAGTCGCCAGTGACATCGAGCGATGTGTAGTAACGCAACAACACCCCTGGGGTGCGTTGGCCGTGGGCCGCTAAAAACAAGAGAATCGGCTTTTGCCCGCAAATGGTCGCTCCAGTGGCGTCCACGAACTGCCGAAACCCCTCGAAATCGCCGAGACAAATGCGCGCGATGGCTTCGCCGTCGAGAACCTGAAGTTCTGTGCGTACAAAGTCAGCATTGCGCGGTGGGAAGGGCACATAGTCGAAGCGCTCGCCGTAATGGGTAAGGTCGCTGCTAACCACGATCAACGTCTCCGCATCCGCCATGGCTGCAAGTTCCTCACCCCATTGCCGGGCCAATCCCGGGGGCACCTCTCCGACCAAAAGCGGCACCACGGCAACCCCGGGCAGCACAACCTGCAAGAACGGCAGTTGAATTTCGAGGGAATGCTCCGGGCCGAATGGGGCTGCATCCTCCCGCACCCAGGAAAACTCCAATACCTTTGCCAACCCCTCGCGATCGATCGCCACCGCCCCAAGCGGTGTACGAAATCCATCGCAGTGCAACGTCACGGCCCCCCGGAATCTCGCATAGTGGCTGGGCGCAAGAATGATGACTCGCTTTGTCTTGCGCCTCGAAGCCAGGGCATAGCCAAAGGCCGCGGCGTCGCCCGAATACACGTAGCCAGCGTGGGGCACCACCAAGGCGCACGGGGACAAGTTCGGCAATGGATACGCTCGACCGATGCGCGCTTCGATATCTCGCCGCAACGCCGCCGCCTCTCCTGGGTACCAACGACCAGCCAAGTGCGCGTCGTGAAGCTTCTTCATGGGGCGTCCTCGACTTCCGGGCGGAGTAAACGTTGCCGCTCGTGCCGCACCTTAGGAAGCGCGTAACAATCCACGCAAGTAAAAACAAACCGTGGGTTTCGGACATGGACAACCACGCGGGTGACGGCAGCATGCGCATCCCACAGCGCATCCATCTCCACCTCACCCGTGTACAGGAAATGGAAATCCACAACGTAGGCATCGCGATAATGCACAGTGTCGTGCACCACCCGACCGCAATGGGTGCAGCGCCTCGGTGAAGGCGTTTTGTTTTCTGCCATCGGTGTTGCCTCTTCAACCGGTTGCGTGAAGCGTATACTCCACAATTCTGAAGCGGCCAAGAACCGGCGCTGCTGCCGCCTCGTCGGGAACCAAGGCGCGATTGCGTGGATTGCCGTGGAGGCGCTTGCAAGCTTCACCGACGCAGGCGGCGAATGGAAATACGGCGCCATTTCTCGCTCACCGCAATGCCATGCCGCCAACAGCAGAGGCGGGCACACTGGGGCGTGAAATTCCATTCGCTGTATGTCCACCTGGGGGTTCGCTAGGAGCGAGAGCGGTGCAGAACAACCACTTCAAACCAACGTTCCCTGGCTGGCGCTCGATACCCTCCGGGGGCGCTGCTCTCGGCCGCTATGGCGCTCTAGAACTCGGAGGTCAGCGCCTGGATTCGTTGCCGCTGTGGGGACACAGCGCTGTTATCTGCGGACACTGCAGCGCTCGAGTGATCGCTCCATTTTGGCTCCGTACCCGCGCGAAAACACTCGAGGATGGCCCCTGGATCTGTCGGTGCGGTGCGTTGCCCGGTGTTCGGGTCGATGGCCACAAAGCGAATCCCCGTGGGGATGGGAAAGTCCAGAACCGGGGCGTCTGCCAGCGCCTCGCGCATAAATTCGAGCCAAATCGGGGCGGCCACTCGGCCCCCGGTTTCTCCCCGGCCGAGCGAGCGTTTGCTGTCGAATCCCACCCAAAACCCAGCCAACAACTGTGGCGTATAACCGATGAACCAAGCGTCATTCATGTCGTTGGTGGTTCCCGTCTTACCAGCAGCCGGGCGGCCAAGCGCCTTGGCTCGCTGTCCCGTACCGCGATCGATGACGTCTTGCAGAATGTTGGTCACCAGGTACGCTGTTTCTGGCGAAAGCACCGGGCGCAGTTTGGGCTCGGTTTCTTCCAACGGCTGATCGTATGGGTCGCTCAGGCGCAAGACAAAGCGTGGCTCTACCAAGACCCCCTGATTCGCAAACACCGAATAGGCCGCCACCAGCTCGAGGGGAGTGACCTCAGCGGCACCCAGGGCAATTGACAAGTTAGGGGGCAAGGGGCTTCGGATCCCCAAACTCCGCACGAAAGGAATCAAGCGCTTTAAGCCAAGCTGCTGAGCCAGTTTGACCGTGGGCACATTGCGGGAAAATGTCAGGGCGTCGCGCAGCGTCGTCGGTCCGAAAAAGCGATTGTCGTAATTTTGCGGTGCCCAGACGCCATCGTTGTCGGGAAAGGCTACCGGTGCATCCACGATGATCGTTGCCGGCGTATAACGGTCGTCCAAGGCAGCCGCGTACACAAACGGCTTGAAAGCCGAACCTGGCTGGCGCCGCGCCTGTGTGGCCCGGTTGAACTGCGTGGAGCGAAAGTTCGTTCCGCCCACCAAAGCCAGCACATCGCCCGTGGTCGGGTCCAACACCACGCCTGCCCCCTGAACCAGAGAGTCGTTATCGATCATAAAATCGTGAGCGAGATCTCCGTTTGCGTTTCCCGGCATGGTGCGCAAACGAACGCGCACCACGTCGCCTACGCGCAAACGCGACCCCAGCGTGGTGTCGACGACCCCGGAGAACGGCCCGACTCGCACGTGAACTCCCTTGCGGGTGGAAACGACCAAAGCTTCGTATGATTTCTCCGGCTCGAGCGTCTGGCCAGCGAGGGTTTGCGTTTGCGCGGCGATGAACCGTTCCCGCTCATCCGCTGGTAGCAAGCGTAAGGCAGGGGAGTATCGCTGTCGCTCTTCGAGTGCCGCGATTCCACGGCGCAAGGCTTCTTCAGCCAAGGCTTGCAAGCGCAGATCGAGTGCGGTGTGCACCCGCAACCCCATCTGATACACCGCTTGGCCGCCGTAACGGCGCTCGAGCCAGCGGCGCACATGTTCGACGTAATAAGGTGCGTGAAGCACATTGCCTTGCCGCGGCCGCAAGGCGATGGGCTCGTTGGCTGCAAGCAGTGCTTCCGCGGGGGTAATGAAGCCCACCGCCGCCATGCGCTCCAACACGTAGCGCTGCCGCGCCTTGGCGCGCGGCCAATGGCGAAACGGTGAATAACGGCTAGGGGCCTGGGGCAACCCAGCGAGGAGCGCCGCCTCGGCAAGGGTCAGTTGCTCCACCGACTTACCGAAGTAAACCTCGGCTGCAGCGGCCACTCCGTATGCCCCGGCACCCAGGTAAATGTGGTTCAGGTAAAGATACAAGATGTCGTCCTTTGTGAGCGTGTTCTCCAAGCGCACGGCCAGCAAGATTTCTTTAAGCTTGCGTTCGTAACTTTTGCGGGGCGTGAGCAAAATTTGCTTGACCACCTGCTGGGTGATCGTGCTTCCACCTTGGACACCGCGCCCTTTGAAGATGTTGTGCAGCATCGCTCGCACAATGCCCGTAGGGTCGACACCTCGATGCTGGTAAAACTGATCATCCTCGGCCGCGATGAACGCACGGCGCACGACCATAGGTATACGGTCCAGGGGAACCACGTAGCGCTTTTCGTCGAAAAACTCGCCGACCAGCGTGCCATCGCGAGCAAAGATTTGCGTGGTCATGGGCGCGCGATAGTTGACCACCCGATCGAGCGGGGGCAACGTTTCCGTGAGCTCGCGGTACACCAGAAAAGCCGTAGCCACCGCCCCAGCGACCACCAGGACACCAAGCCAGAAAAAGAAGAGCTGGAAGGTCCGCCACCAGCTTCGGGAGGTTCGACCTTCGTTCCTGTCCATGATTCCGTCTTTCCAGGCAAGCGGAAGGTGGCGCGAAGCACAAGGGGAGGTGGTGAGCCCAGCGCCAGGACTCCCTGGAGGGTGGTTCGCCACGCCTCTCTGTCATCCTCCAGGGAGTTGAGCCAGAGCAGCCCGTACGCCAAACGTGGGGCGAGGAGAACACGGCCATGCTTCCCACAGCCATCGTCATCGACCAACGGTATGCACGCCATCGACCGGGGCAGCATCACCCGGAGCGACCCGAACGCATCACCTCACTGGTGGCTTGGGCCGAGGAGGCCCAGGACGCGGTGGAAAAGTTGCCGCCGCGATATGCAACGAACGAAGAGATCTGCCGGGCCCATGATCCCACTTACGTGGAACGCGTTGCCGCCACAGCCCAGCAACCGCTCGTTCACTTCGACCCCGACACCGCCGCCTGTTCCGATACGTACGACACGGCACGCCTTGCTGCTGGGGGGTTTCTGACGTTGCTCGAAGCCATCGTGCAGGGCGGGGTCGAAAATGGTTTTGCCTTGGTACGGCCCCCGGGACACCATGCAGAATACCGCCGCGCCATGGGCTTCTGTTTTTTTAACAACGTGGTCATTGGCGCCGAACATCTGCGCCGGCGCTTTGGCACAGAACGGATCTTGATCGTCGACTGGGACGTTCACCATGGCAACGGCACCCAACACTTTTACGAGCGCGATCCCAACGTTCTTTACTTGTCGCTCCATCAATGGCCCCTCTATCCGGGCACAGGCGACCTTACCGAGGTCGGTACGGGTGCCGGCGAGGGCTTCACGGTGAATCTTCCGCTGCCGGCAGGAACTGGCGACGCCGAGATCTACCACCTGGCCAAAGAGATCGTGCAGCCGGTGGCTCTTGCGTTTCGGCCGGACTTCGTCCTGGTGTCAGCCGGTTTCGATGGCCATCGTCGCGACCCGCTCGCCGAGCTCGCCCTTACCGACACGGGGTACCGCTACCTTGCGCGCACGCTTGTCGAGGTTGCTGCGGCAACCGCAGGCGGGCGGATCGCGCTTGTCCTCGAGGGGGGGTACGATCTCACCGCCTTGGTGCAGTGTACCCACGCGGTGACGCAAGAGCTCGCTGGCCAGCGGCCTAAGCTCCCTGAGCCGCCGGTAACTGCTGCCGCTAAGGTGTTGCTCGAGCGGTTTCACCGTGCATTCGAACGGTATTGGCCGCTTTAGCAACGGCGGGCGCATTGCCACGCGCCCCTACGGTGGGCGGACACGTTGGCTGTGATTTGACAGGGTTGGGGCGTTCTTTTACCGTGCGGGGCTGGGCGTGCGGTCATGTTCGGGATTGGAACTCCGGAATTGCTGATGATTCTCTTGGTGGCGCTCATCGTGCTGGGCCCGCAGAGATTGCCCGAGATTGCGAGAGCAATCGGCAAGGGCCTAGCGGAGCTGCGCAAAGCAACGAGCGGGATCACCACCGAACTCGAACGAGCACGATGGATGTTGGAGGAAGAAATCCGCTCGGCAGAACGTACCAAGTTCTCCGCCGCAAGCGGCTCGCCGCCTCCAGCCACCGTAGAGCGGGAGTCGGCTTTTGCGGGGCCAGCGGCTGCATGCCAGAGCTTGGATGAAGAACGAAGCCAGAGCGAGGCCGGGCACAAGCCCGAGGCGCGGCCAAGCTAGCCCCTGCCTCTATGCCAACCTCGCCCGACGACATCAAGATGCCGCTTACCGCACATCTCGAAGAGCTGCGCTGGCGGCTGATCAAGGCGTTGCTCGGCATCGGTGCGGCGTTTTTGCTGTCCTATCAATTTGCCGACGTGCTGTTCGCCTTCCTCACCCAGCCTCTGTACGCCGCTAAGCTCCTGCAAACCGCGGATGCCGGCCACGGCGTCAATCTGATTGGCACGGGCGTGGTGGAAGCGTTTTTCACCAAACTCAAAGTGGCCTTAATTGCCGGGATTTTCCTGTCGAGCCCGGTGAGCTTTTACCAACTTTGGCGGTTTGTCGCTCCCGGGCTGTACCCGCACGAAAAGCGCTATGCTTTACCTTTTGTCTTCTTCGCCAGTTTCTTTTTCCTTGCCGGTGCGGCTTTTTGTTATGCGCTCGTGTTGCCGGTCGGTTACCGGTTTTTTCTCGACCAGTATGCGACCATCGGCGTCCGCCCGGAGCTGCGGATTAGCGAATACCTGTCGTTCACGGCGCGGATGCTGCTGGCCTTTGGAGTCACGTTCGAGCTGCCAGTGATCACCTTCTTTTTGGCTCGTGCCGGGGCGGTCACTCACAGGACCATGCTGGGGTACTGGCGCTATGCGGTGGTGGGAATTTTCATTGCCGCCGCGGTGCTGACTCCCGGCCCCGACGTCGCCTCGCAGCTCCTCATGGCCACTCCTCTCTTGGTGTTGTATGGGGCGAGCATTGGGGTGGCATACGTGTTTGGCCGCGCACCGACGACAGCCCCTGAAAGAGCGCACGAAAGCGCAACGGCCTAGCTTTCGAGCTCCGGTAACAGCCAATCGCCGCTGAGGTCTGCCGGCGGCGCTACCTCGTGAGCGTGCGTGCGTCGGCAGGCTTCGTCCGTAATGGCGCGAACGTGTCGGAGAAAATCAGACATGGCCAGAACCACAATCACGGCTTTCTTGCGGTCGAGGGTGCGGACCACGGCAAGCTCTTCGTACGACTCAAAGAGGAACTTCCAATACGCAATATGTTCTGGCGCTACTTCGAGAAAGATCGGCACCACCCGACTCTTCTTTTCCCCGAGAGGAGCACTCAAGCCTTGTTGTCTTTCACTCGCCATTGGTCGATCAGCCACCAGATTGTTAGCTTTCCGTACTCCGTAACCAGCCGCCGAACGAACGCCCGCTCGTGCCACCAAGTTTGCGGATCGAAGGAATCGTAGCGCGACGGCACGACCAGAATCTCCGGCCTGCCTTTCGCCAAGGTACGGAAAATTGTCCGCGCTCGGCGAGCGTGTGCCCGGGAGGTCACTAACAGCACCCGTTGCAGTTGCTGCGCACGAAGCAGGTGCACCAGGGCTTGGGCTTCCGCTAGAGTGCTTGTGGCCCGTCGTGGCAAAATTTCAATACGGTCCGCGGGCACGCCCAAAGCCACGGCGATGTCCCGGTTCTGTTCGTGCCGTTCCGGCAAATCGACGCCGCGGGCGCGTAACACGTCGAGGCCAGGCGGCCGACCTTCTTGGGTCAGAAGCACACGGGAGGCGTAGCCGGCACGGTACAGATCAACGGCTTCGAGGATGCGGTCGGGAACGGAACCGGAAAGAACCACAATGGCGTCGCTGTGAACCGGGGGGTCGTGCACGACCAGGAAATCGGCAACCGCAACGAGAATACGCTGGCGTTGCACGGCAACCACGACCATTACGGCAAAAACCATCGCAGCGAGCAACCAGCGCGTCTGCCGACCCCTACGCACCATCCTGGACCTCCACAACAGCACAGCGGCCGGCACTGTCCCGTTCTACGCACCCGCCCGCAGGGCGCATGCACCACCAGCATCGCTCGGCGCTTTTGGCAGTAACCATCTTGACCACGGTGTGACGTTTATTGCAAAGAAGGGCAGCATATGGGATACGCAATGCTGGTCGACGGTTGGAATTCTCGCTGTGCGAAGGCGTTTGGGAGGGAGATGAGAATGATTTTTAGAGGAAGGAGACCCATTATGGCGGAGCGGAAGAAATTTCCTTGGTGGAAAGAATTGCGAACTTTCGTTGCGTTGGTGGCCGGCGTCAGCTTCGGCTGGGCGTCCGCTGCAACGGCTCAGCAGCGGTGTTTGGGGGACTGCGGTGGCGACGGCGAGGTCACCGTGGACGAGATCATCACCATGGTCAACATTGCTTTAGGGAGCCAGCCGGTGTCTTCTTGTCCTGTGGGCGACGCCAACGGCGACGGTGAGGTCACGATCGACGAGATCATTCAAGCCGTGAACAGCTTGTTGACGAGCGAGTGTATTCCCGTAGGACCTCCCGGCGAGGCTGTTTGCGGCAATGGCCAACGCGAGGGTGACGAAGAGTGCGACGATGGTGGTATCTGCGTCGGGACCAGCAAGGCTGGCAGCGCTTGCACCAAGGATGCGGATTGTTTCGGTACCGACGACCAATACAAGGGAGTTTGCGACGGTGGGGACAAGCCTTACGCCTTCTGCAATAGCAACGACGACTGCCCGAATGGTGGGCGTTGCATAGCCTGCCGCACCTTCGGCGGCGACGGCTGCGCTGCAAATTGCACGACCGAAACTACGGTAACCTATGCCCTCGTACCCGGAGTCGTGCGGCCAGACCAGACCCTCCAGCCTGGCACCAGTGGCGCCGTGGTTTGGGGTGACCCATTGGTGATCGGTCTCGGTCTGCAGGGGACCCAGCAACTGAAAATCGGCAAGGAACGGAATGGCACAATCACCGCTGTCATCCCTGCGGCAAGCGTGCAGTTCCCGCAGATTCCCATTTCGACCTTGGCTTGTGCCTGCGTCCGCGGCGCCGAGTACAAAACTTGTGGTGGTGCGATCTTCAACCCGGATGGGTCTTTCACAGAGTCGTGCACCACGGGATTCGCATCGGACCCTGTAGAATGCCCCAGTGAGCGACCTTGTGTTGCGGTGTTCGGGCCGGGTAATTCCGCGGCTGGCATTGTCGGCTGCACGGGCCTGAGCGGTGTCAATCTCAGCGTCGTTCAGAATAGTTGCCCTAATCCCGGCGATCCCACGGTAAACGGTCCAGTGGAACTCACCCTTTCCGGTACCGGCGGCCCAGGCAGTACCCTGCTGGTCAATGCAATTGGCATCGGTACCTCCATTGGCGCTTGTCAGCCCACGTTCTGCACCGACGCCGATCCACCTTCGGCGCGTGGGACACCCAACCCGTTGGTGTACACGACGGGCGAGGCCTGTGCCACGGTACCGTGCAAAAACGACGACCCAAGCTACCCGGCCGAGCCAAAGTGCGTCACCGGTCAGCCAGGAAGCTGCCCGAACTTGAGCGCTGGCAACATTACCGGTTTCACCCTCGGCGGCGCGTTTACGGCCTTGGGGCAGCAGACGCTCGGTGACATCGAGGTGACGAACATCCTCGTCGCTCAGTAATTCAAACTGGCCCTGACTTGGTTTCGCGGCGGTAGCGACAGCTCAGTCGCTACCGCCTTTTTTTACACCGCGCCACTCGTGGCCACCTCTGCGCCATGACGGCACCAAGGGGAAGTGAGCGACGGGTTGGCCCGGCCCTTCGCATTGCTCCACAAGGATCGGTGGGTAGGCTATTTGCGAAACGAACGGCCTCCCCGGTTGTACGAGCAAGGAGCATTCGGTAAGCGGCCGCTACCAAAAAGAGGTGTCCCGTCATGGATCTCCGATTTCGTCCCGAGTATGAAGCGTTTCGCCAAGAAGTTCGCGCGTTCCTGACCCAACATTGGACCGATGAAGACCGCGCCAGTGCGCCACCGGTAAATCCCCGCGGCATGAGCCTGGGAACAGCCATTCGTAACGACGAACGGGCCACCCGTTTTCGTCTCGCCGCCATCGAGCGCGGTTATCTCTACCGGCACGTTCCCCGTCGCTACGGTGGCAGCGAGCAGCCATTCGATCCGCTCAAACTCGCCATCATCCAAGACGAGTTTCGCAAAGCAGAAGCACCCGGCGAGTTGATCGGTCAAGGTCCGAGTATGCTCGTTCCCACCTTGCTCGAGCACGGCACGGAAGAACAAAAGCAGCGCTTCATCCGTGACACGCTCCTCGGCAAAATTCAGTGGTGCCAAGGCTATAGCGAGCCTGGTGCTGGCAGCGACCTGGCGTCGCTGCGCACCCGCGCCGACCTCGACGGCGATTTTTTCGTGGTGAACGGCCACAAGATTTGGACTTCCAACGCCGATACTGCAGACTGGATGTTTGCGCTGGTGCGCACCGATCCGGACAAACCGAAGCACGAGGGGATCAGTTACCTGCTGATCGACATGAAAAGCCCTGGCATCACCGTGCGGCCCTTGCGGCAAATGACGGGCGAGGCCGACTTCAACGAGGTCTTTTTGGACAACGTCCGCGTGCCGGTAACGAACCTCGTTGGCAAGCGCGGGCAAGGTTGGACCGTAAGCCGCTCCACACTCAAGCACGAACGGAATCTCATCGGCAGTGCTTTGCTGAGCGAGCGTGTTCTTGACGGCGTGCGTTTTCTAGCCCAAGCACTCGAGTTACGTGGCCGCCCCGCAATTCAAGACCCGGTGTTGCGTGCTCGCCTGGTCGAGCTCGAGACCAAGGTGCTCGCCAGCCGTTATCACGGCTACCGCTTGCTCACGCTGCAAGCTCGTGGCGAAGACCCTGGCATAGCCGGGCTCGTAACCAAGCTTTACGGCACCACCTTGGGCTACGACGTCGCCCGTCTGGCCATGGACGTGCTCTCGGACCGAGGACTTCTGGCCCCGGGAGAAACTACAGCGCCGGCAATGGGGATGTTCCTCACCGCGTACATGTGGTCTCTTGGAATTTTGATCGCTGGCGGTACGGCGAACATTCAGCGCAACGTGATTGCGGAACGTGGTTTAGGCTTGCCGCGCGATCCCAGGGCACAACGCGATACCGGACAAAACCCAAAGGAGGGATGATCAACCATGGACTTCGGATTGTCCGCGGATCAGCTGCTCTTCCAGCAAACACTCCGTCGCTTTTTGGCCGAGCAGTGCCCCATGACACGGGTACGTGCAATCATGGAAACCGAGACGGCTCACGACCTCGCATTATGGCAAGGGCTTTGCGGCCTCGGGGTTCCAGGGCTTATCGTCCCTGCAGAACACGGCGGTGGGGGTTTGGAACTCCTCGATCTCGCCCTCGCCGCCGAGGAACTCGGTTACGCTTGCACACCGGGCCCGTTTCTCGGGCATGCGCTTGCCACCATTTGTGTGATCGAAGGGGCGAGCGAGGAGCAACGCGGTCATTGGTTGCCCACGATGGCCGAGGGGACAAGCATCGGCACAGTCGCCTGGGGCGAGGCCGGAAGCCAGTGGAACCCCGAACATTGGGCCACGTTCTACGAGGGCGGGACCCTCAGCGGCGAGAAGCTCTTCGTTCCTTTCGCCAACGTAGCCGACGTGCTGTTGGTCGGCGCTCGTAACGCAGAGGGCAGCGTCCGGCTCTACCGTGTGGAGCGCGAGGCCCCTGGCATAACCATCACTCCGCTTGCGGTCGTGGACATGACGCGCAAGGTACAACACGTACGCTTCGAGCGTACCCCTGCCACCCCACTCGAAGGGCCGCCCTCTGGCCTGCAACGCGCTATCGACGCTGGCTGCATCTTGGTGGCAGCCGATGCCTTCGGCGGGTCTCGCCGCTGCCTGGAGATGGCCGTAAGTTACGCCAAGACGCGGGAGCAGTTTGGGCAGGTCATCGGTGCATTCCAAGCGGTGAAACACCAACTCGCCAACATGGCCTGCGAACTCGAGCCCGCACTTTCCTTGTGGTGGTATGCGGCACACGCGTATGACCACATCCGCGACCAGTGCGAACGCCATGCCGCCATGGTCAAAGCCCATTTAACGGACCTCTACGATCGCATGACCCGGGACGCCACGGAACTTCATGGGGGCATTGGCTTCACTTGGGAGTTTGATTTGCATCTGTGGTTTCGTCGCGCCATCTTCGACCGCGGTTTTCTCGGCGATGCGCACTATCATCGTGAGCGCGCTGCCAGACTAGCAGGCTGGTAGCTCAAGAGCTTAGAGAGGAGGCACCGTGTGCTGCACTATTTGATTTTGATTCCGTATTACTTCTTTGGTGCTCTGACGTTGACAGCCTGCCTGCTCCCTGTGTGTCGGCTGCTCTCGCTGCGGTTACCGATTGCTTACTTGGTCGGAACTGGGGTGCTCGGCACGGTGGGCGGCTTAATCGCCACGTTGGCAACCCACCACGTTTCCATCGAACACTTCGGTTTCGTGCCTTTACTGATTCTCTTGGCTGCCTCTTATTTGCTGGCCACTGTGGATGCTGCGTTGGCGCGTTGGCGAAAATTACCCTTAGACGACGAGCTTGCCAGCCTTTAGCGTCGCCCGCACGACACAACAGCGCGGACAAGGTCAACGGGTATCTTCGAGATCTCGCGGAGCGGTTATCCAAGCGAGGCACTGCGACAACCCATGCGGATGGCATCGGCGGGATAAGGTAGCAAGCAAGCCAGAAGGATCCCTGGCCTCGCGCTCAGCTTCGGTGAAGGTCCGCCGAGCGTTTTCCTCAGCACGCCGGCTATTGGCAACCGTGCGCGGCCAAGCTGCAAGCAAGCCCTGAGCATGCTTTCTCTCTTGCCGCCCACACTAGCTCGTGGGAAATGCTGGAGAACGGTATGCCAAACCATGGATTCCTGGCAGACTTTCTATTGATTCTCGCCGTCGCCTTGCCCATCGCGGTCGTCTTCACGCGACTACGCCTTCCCTCCCTAGTGGGTTTCTTGCTAGCAGGAGCTTTAATTGGTCCCCACGGGATTGGCCTGATCGACCAAAGCGAGACTGTCAGCGCTGTCGCTGAAATCGGCCTTATTTTGCTCCTGTTCATGGTGGGGCTCCAGCTTTCCTTTGCTCAGCTCACCCAACTCGGTAGCCGCATCATCTTCGCCGGCCTGGCGCAACTAGGCGTGACTGCGGTGGTCATTGCCGTTGCAGTGGCAGCTGCAGGTGGCACGACAATCATGGCGGCTTTGGCTGCGCTCACGGTGGTTCACTCCAGCACCGCCATTGTCCTCAAGGTTCTCAGCGACCGGAAGCAGGTCGATACCCTCCATGGCCGCATCTCTTTAGGGATCTCGCTTCTGCAAGATCTGTCGTTGCTTCCGATCATGCTCTTGCTTCGTGGCATCGCCTCCCCGGAGTCGTGGACCTGGGCTGGCGTGGTGCACTTGCTCTTGCAGTCGCTGTTCGGCCTGGCAGTGGTCATCGCAGCCGCGCGCCTGTTCCTGCCAGCCTTACTGCGGCGCGTGGTTGCCATGCGCAGTCGCGAGGTATTTACGGGTACGATTATCGTGGTGGTTCTCGGCACAGCCTGGCTTGCAGCACAAGTCGGCCTGTCTTTGGCAGTGGGGGCCTTAATCGCCGGGCTGGTCATTAGCGAGTCGGAATATGCGCACGCCGTTGTCGCCGACGTGTTGCCTTTCCGTGACACGCTGAACAGTATTTTCTTCGTTTCCGTTGGGATGTTGGTGCCTCTGGAGGCCGTGACAGCGGACCTGCCCTTCTTTCTCGGAACGGCTCTTGCAGTTTTATGGGGCAAGGCGCTGATCCTGTTCGCTTTGATTCGCGTTCTGTACCGATCGGCTCGGGCGGCCCTGCAAGTTGCACTAGCGATGGCGTCGATGAGCGAACTTGCCCTCGTGCTACTTCGGGCTGCGTTGGAATTGCAGCTCCTGGATTTGGAGCTGTACGAGCATTTCGTCGCAGTGACGGTCATGACCATGCTGCCCACCCCTTTTCTCATGGCTTGGAGCGAACCGCTTTGGTTGTTTCTCGAGCGCCGCTTGGGCGCGCCCGTCCCTCTTCCGGTCTCTGCTGCGGAGCAAAAACCGCCCCACGTAGTCATTGTCGGCTTTGGCCTCAATGGGGAGAACCTCGCGCGGGTGTTGCGTGCAACGGGTATTCCTTTTGTCGTCGTCGAACTCGATCCGCGGCGAGCGCGTAGCGCTCGGGAACAAGAGGCGACGGTCATCTACGGCGACGCCACCGCCCCCCAAGTGCTACAGGCCGCAGGGGTGGAGCACGCTCAGGTGGTCGTCATTGCCATTTCCGATGCAGCGGCTACGCGGCGAATTGTTTCCCAGGCGCGCCATCTTGCACCCGACGTGCCGATTATCGTACGCACACGTTATGTCGCCGAAATCGAGGAATTGCGCAGACTCGGGGCAACCGAGGTCATCCCCGAAGAATTCGAGACATCGGTAGAAATTTTTGCCCGAGTCCTGCGCCTTTTGCACGTCCCACGCAACATCATCAATGCCCAAATCGATTTGATTCGTCGCGAGGGTTACAGCATGCTTCGCGGTTTGGAACTGCCACGCCAGACTCTCGACCAACTGGATGCGATCTTGGCTGCGACGACAACCGAGTCGTTCCTCGTGACCCGTGAATCGCCGCTGTGCGGACGCACCCTACGGGAACTAAGGCTGCGAAAGGAAACCGGGGCAACTGTGATTGCCATTGTGCGTCATGGTAAGCCCAGGACCAACCCCGAGCCTGATGAACCGATCCAGGCAGGCGATATCCTGGTTTTGGTCGGCGCGCACGAACAACTCGACCACGCCTTGGAGCGTTTGAGCGCCCCTGCGTTCGACAGGTGATCCATGCTGAGCATTCTTTTTACCGTGGCCATTGTGGTGGCGGTGGTGGCGATGGCGGCTCGCCGTTGGCAGGCGCGCCACCACGGGCGGCAGCGCCTAGGGGCCACAATCGAGCGCGCGGTGGTCGTCGGTCGATTCGACGAAATCGATGCCACCCTGGACCGTTACCGGTGCCCGCGCTGCGGAGAAGCGGTGCAAAGAACGGGTGAATTTTCGCGCAGTATCGGAACGCGCCGCTTTCGCGTCGCCCGCGTGCTTTGTCGTGGCTGCGGCCACGAAGAACGGGTGCATTTCGACGTGACCGCTGCCTTCCACTAAGGCTGGAGTGCAGCAGCCACAGCACTCGGGAGTGCGAGAGGCGTGCCTTTGGGGTATTCGCACTCCAAGGTTTCGTGCAAGCGTGGCTTTCGCACTGCAGAAAATATGGTAAGCGTTGGACATGGTTCGAAACCCCGAGACCGCGCTCGAAGTTGCGGCGCCGGTTCGTCCTGAGCTGCAAGCGGTGGAATGCCTTCGACGGTGGGGAAAGCAACTCCGTCTCCACAAGTACACCCTCGAGTCCCTGGGCGAGGTTTTCGGCCTACGCTCCGCAGACGAGCTTAGCGCTGCAGAGCGTGAAGCTTGGGCGCTGCGGTTAGAGGAACGCAACGATCCGCTGAGTACGTGGCTCAAGCTGTTTTGGCTCGAGTTGCCGGTACAGCGGGAAGTCATTGCCGCTTATGCCGAGCCACTGCTCGCCTTAAGTTTGCAAACTCGGCTTCTCCACCATCATGGGCGGCGCGTGGGCGCGTCTCTGCGTGCCGACCCGGTACGCGGGGTCCTTGTTTGGGCCGACCGCCGCTTCGAAAACCCGGCTCGCAGCGGCATCGTCCGGCGACGTGGTGGCCCAGTGTATCCCCCTGGCATCGATACGCTCTTGCTGGCAGAGATCGTTCCACGAGTACCGAGGGAACGCGTGCTCGACCTCTGTACCGGATCGGGTGTGCTGGCGGTCATTGCCGCGCGCGGGGGCGCCAAGGTCGTCGGCGTGGACCTTGACCGTCGCGCTGTCGAACTCGCTTACGTCAATGCGGCCACTAACCGGGTCAAATCGGCACGATTCCTTCTGGGGGACCTTTATGCACCGGTTGCAAGCGAGCGCTTTCACTGCATTGTTGCCAATCCGCCTTTTGTGTGTTCTCCCTACGCTCGCGCGCCACGGTACCACAGCGGCGGGCCCCTAGGGGACCGAGTACTTGGCCGCGTCGTTGCAGGGTTTCGTCCCCACCTTTGCCACGGTGGAAAAGCCGTGGCGATTTCTCAAGTGGGCCTACGCCAAGGCGAGACGCTAAGCGACCGAGCTCGCACCTGGTTTGGTGATTTCGACGGCCGATGCTTGGTTGTCGAATTCGCCCGTGCCGACGCGGTCGGCTTCGTGGCGGCACAAGCGAGCTTTGCTCTGGCAGAGGGCAGCCGCAGCTACCGCAAGGAACTTCGCTTTTGGTTGCGCTTCCTCCGTGAGCATCGAATCCATGAAGTAGCGGCGGTGCTTTTGGCGGCGGAGCGCACCGGCAGTCACCATCTCGAGGTGGTAAGCGCGAAACCTGTGGTTGTTCCCGTACCGCTGAACAAGTCAGCCACACAGGTCGTCAGCGACTGGTGGTCTCACTGAACCACCGACAGCCAGCGCTGGCCGCAAGAGTTGACTGCCGCTTTGCGGTCGTTAGTTAGTTCCCGACCCAGAGTTCACGCGGCTGTGCCGTTCGGACCCCGTGTCCCGGCCGGGAACTCGAGGGACGAGACATATGCCCGAAGCAAAGAAATTCCGTGTGTACGTCAGCAAGGACTACCTCAAGTTCAACGCGGCGCACTTCATTGCCTACAAGGGTTTCCGCGAAGCCCTTCATGGCCACAATTACCGCGTATCGGTAGAGATCGAGGGCGAGCTCGGAGAACAAGGCTATGTATTGGATTTCAGCATCGTCAAAGATGCGGCCCGCCGCGTGTGCGACCGGCTCGACGAGCGCACTTTGTTGCCTGCAGAAAGCGACTGTCTCGCCATTGAAACCCGTGGTGCTCAGGTTCTGGTGCGCTTCGAGAGCGACGAGTTTTGCTTCCCGGCAAACGACGTTCTCTTGCTCCCCATTGTTCATACCTCGGCCGAAGAACTTGCCCGCTATCTGGCTGGTGAAATCCGCAAAGAACTAGCACGGGACGGCATCACGGTCTGCGGAACGATCGAGGTGGGGGTCGCAGAAACACCGGGGCAAGTAGCTTATTATCGTGACCCATGAAATCTTTGCGGCTAGCTTGGCACTGGTTGCTAGCGGGCGGCGCAGTGTTCGGAGTACCCTTGTTTGGAGGTTGTAACGCGCCGCTCCCCGAGCCGGAGTCTCCGGGTGCAAAAGTCTACGCATCGCGGTGTAACACGTGCCACCGCCTCTATGCACCTAGGGCCCTGACGTACGAGATGTGGAAAATGAAGGTCGCTTTGATGCAGGGAGAAATGGTTCGTCGCGGTCTCCCGCCACTCACCCGTGACGAACGCGAGCTCCTCTTGGAGTACCTCCAGCGCCACAGCCAAGATGCTGTTCAATCTTTGCGCGAGGTGAACGGATGAAAGTAACCACTTCTGCCGTGAGCGCAGACAAGCTCGCCGTCGATCTCCTGGTCGTCCCGACGATGGCTGATTGGAAAGCAGGAACCGTGGCCGAGCTCGATCGGCATTTACACGGAGCGTTGGTGCCTGAGGTTCGCCAGCAGGGTTTCAAGGGTCATGAAAACGAGCAGGCTTTATTTCAAACTCACGGCCTCCTACCCTATCGCCACATCTTGCTGGTGGGCTTGGGAAAAGGTGACGCCGTAAGCTCCTGGTATCGGGTGGCGCAAGCGGCTGCGAGCTTTGCCCAGACCTTGCAAGCCAACCAAGTGGGGTTCGTGCCACTTCCGGCCTATGCTGACACAGCGACGCTAGAACGGGTCGTCGAGGGGTGGCTTTTGAGCCTCTACCGCTTCGATGAATTCAAGGCGAGCAACGGCCACACTCGGGTCACCGTGCCCCGGTTTGTCCTGCTTGCCAAGGCCGACGCCGAGACCCGCGCTGCGCTTCGTCGGGCCGAGCACCTGGCCCAAGCGGCTTGTTACGCCCGCGACCTTGTCAACCGCCCGGCAGCGATGGTGACTCCGACGTATCTTGCCAACGAAGCCAAACGCATCGCTCGCGATCAGGATTTGACCGGGCGCGTGCTCGACGTCGCAGGGTTACGACGTGCCCGCATGCAATGCATCCTCGGCGTCGCCCAAGGGAGCGAGCAACCACCACGCTTTATCGAGCTGGTTTATCGGCCAGCGCGGGCGAAGAAAGTCGTGGCGATCGCAGGGAAAGGGATCACCTTCGACAGTGGCGGCCTCAATTTAAAAACCCACGAGGGCATGGCTTCGATGAAGCGCGATATGGCGGGTGCCGCCGTCGTGCTCGCGGTGATGTCAGCCGTGCGCCACCTCGGGGTGAGCGTCGAGGTGCGCGGCTACATCGCAGCAGCGGAGAACATGCCCAGCGGGCGTGCCTTACGTCCCGGGGATGTGTTGACCGCCCGCAACGGCAAGACGATCGAAGTGCTCAACACCGACGCGGAGGGCCGTCTGGTGCTTGCCGATGCCTTGTCGTACGCCGCCGAAGGGAAGCCCGACATCCTCGTCGACTTGGCCACCCTCACGGGCGCCGTGCGTACCGCCCTGGGCAATCGGTATGCCGCAATCATGGGCACCGACCCACAAGTCGTGAGCGCTCTCATTGCCGCGGGCAAGGCTTCGGCGGAAAACCTGTGGGAATTGCCCCTGGTGGAGGATTACCGAAGCGAATTGCAGAGCACGGTGGCCGATTTGAAGAACGTCGGCGAGGGCGGTGCCGGTACGATCATTGGCGGGCTATTCTTGCGAGAATTTACCGGCAGTGTTCCTTGGGCCCACATCGATTTTTCCAGCACGGCAAGCACGGATAAACCGTTCCCCTGCCACCCGCGGGGTGCCACCGGGTTCGGGGTGCGCACTCTTCTGCGCTACCTGTTGTCTTTGGGGAGCTGAACCACGACGGAATCGATCCTCCGTTTCTTGCCTGCCGAAGGGCCAGGGGGAGACCGCCGCCTCAGGCCCCCAACGTGACATTCTTTGTCCGCTGGCGAGTTGTGGGGCTCTTGTGACCAACGAGTGCCCTGCACTATGGCACGATCCAGCAAGCAGAAATCTGGGAAAGGCAGTCACGCTATGAGCCGCAACTACGAAGGCAAAGTCGTGCTGATCACGGGGGCGTCATCAGGAATTGGTGCGGTGGCCGCACGGATGTTCGCGGAGCGCGGCGCTCAAGTAGTCGCGGTGGCACGCCGTGCGCCATTGCTCGAGCGAGTCATTGCCGAGTGCCGAGCACACTCCCCCAGTTCGTTTTACCTAAGCGGCGATGTTGGCGAGCAAGAATTCGCGGAAAGGATTGTCCAGACCACGATTGACCGCTTAGGGCGCCTCGATGTGCTCGTGAACAATGCCGCCATCTCCAAGCACAAGCACATCTACCACACGCGAGCCGAAGAGGCCGAGAGTGTGTTGCGGATCAACTTTCTGTCTAGCGTGTGGACGACCTTTGCCGCGATTCCTGTCATGTTACGGCAAGGTTGGGGCGCCATTGTCAACGTGTCCTCGTTCGCCGCTAAGCTCACACCGCCGCGCGAGTCACTGTACGCGGCGTCGAAGGCAGCGATGAGCGCCTTCAGCGAGGGTCTTTGGCATGATCTCGCAGGATCGAATATCCACGTGGCCCTGGTCCATCCCGGGCCCATTGACACGGAGATTTGGCTCAAAGAGGATGAGCCACCGTCGTATCAAGGGAAAAAGTACCCCCCGGAAATTGTGGTGAACGCTATTTTCGACTGCATCGAGCGGCGTCGCTACGAGGTTACAGTGCCACGACGGAATCCCATGCTCATGACCGCGCGTTTTCTCCGCTTAGTCCTCCCGGGTCTGTTGCGCTGGGGCATGCAGCGCTCCGATCCGGTGCCTCGCGCGGTGATCGAGCGCGCACGGGAGCGGGCAGCTGCGGGCAAGCGCCTCGGCGAGGTAGACGAGCCATGATCCCGCTTGAGGGTCACCCTGCCCTGCCCTAAGCTGCAGCGGGCATGGGTTCCATTTTTGGGCAGTTGTTTCGCGTGAGCACGTTCGGCGAGTCGCACGGCGAGGCGATTGGCGTCGTCGTCGATGGTTGCCCGCCCAGGGTACCACTCCAGGTGGAGGACATTCAACGCGACCTCGACCGCCGCCGCCCCGGGCAAAGCCGGCTGACCACCGCAAGGCAAGAGACCGACCGAGCGGAGATTCTCTCGGGGGTGTTCGAAGGGCTGACCCTGGGAACACCCATCGCCGTGTTGGTCCGCAACGCCGATGCTCGTCCATCGGCGTACGAGCCGTTCAAGGACCTCTACCGGCCCTCTCACGCCGACTACACGTACGAGGCCAAGTATGGCATTCGCGCTTGGCAAGGTGGTGGCCGGGCTTCGGCTCGCGAAACGGTTGGGCGCGTGGCCGCTGGCGCCATTGCCCGAACGCTACTTCGCGAACTCGCCGGCATCGAAGTGCTCGCCTGGGTGCGCGCCGTGCACGTCATCGAGGCGACCATCGATGTCTCCAGTGTCACCCTGGAGCAAGTCGAGTCGACCCCGGTGCGGTGCCCAGATCCTGCGGTTGCCGCGCAAATGGCGGAGCGCATCGAGATGGCTCGGCGAGAGGGCAACTCGCTCGGGGGAGTCATCGAATGTGTGTGCCGTAATGTTCCGGCGGGGCTGGGCGAACCGGTGTTCGACCGCCTCGAAGCTGATTTGGCGAAGGCCATGTTGTCGTTGCCAGCCTCGAAAGGCTTCGAGATTGGCAGCGGGTTCGCCGGCACCCGGCTAACGGGTTTTGAACACAACGACCCGTTCGTGACTGACGCCAGTGGCCGCATTCGCACGGCGAGCAACCGCTCTGGCGGTGTCCAGGGCGGAATTAGCAATGGCGAGGACATTTACTTCCGGGTGGCCTTTAAACCCACGGCAACGATTGCCAAAGCTCAAGATACAGTGGATCGCCACGGCCGGCCAGCGAAGATCGAGGGCAAGGGGCGCCATGACCCGTGCGTGCTCCCACGTGCCGTACCCATGGTCGAAGCCATGGCCTGCCTGGTACTCGCCGACCACTACCTGCGCCAACGCGCCCTGGTGGGTCGCTTCCCCTGCCGCTAGCTGCCACCTCGAGGCTCACCGTGTTCTTGGAGGCAGATTCGGAAGAAGGACACACTCGCTCGGCCCCTTTGCTGAACCCGAAGGTCGTACCGTCCCCACGGGGCGAAAATCCCGCCGAGGCACGCCGGAGACGCTGTCACGCAAAGGTGTCGGCCTGTCCAACTTCACGATACCTGCCCCCGGGGCAGCCGCGTCCTGCTCGGGCGCAGAGCTTGCCGCGCTGTAGCTCCCGCCCGCCATAGGGGGCCATACTTCGGCAACACTTCGGAAGGCCGAAGCCAGGCTTCCGCAAAACTACCGTCCCCCGATTCGGGGGGAGTACGCCGCCCCTACTTCTCTTGCGCTTCCTCCTCCCCTGCCAGTCCCTGCCCCTCCGCGCTAGCGCGGAAGGGCAGGTCTTTTGGGTGCAGGAGCGCATTGCCTGCCGCCCCCTCAGTGGCATATGCTGTTTTCCGGAATGCCCAATTGGGCCCCCGCGCTACAACTGATTGGGCTGATCCTCGGAGTGGCGGTGGCTGTGCCGATGACCACCGCTAGCGCTGAAGTTGTGTTCACCGAGGTGAGTGGGGAATCGTTACCGATTCACGAGAGAGCCAATCAATTGCTTCTCACCGCCGGCGCGGCTGTGGGTGACTGTGACCGGGATGGCTGGACGGACATTTATTTCCCCGCGCAGCTTGAACATGCGTTGTACCGTAACCGAGGAGACGGCTCCTTCGAAGACTTCACCGAGCAGTCGCAACTGGCTTTTCTAGCACAGCAAGATTTCTTCGCTGGTCGAGGGGCGGCTTTCGGGGACATCGACAACGACGGGGATCTCGACCTTTTCGTGACCGGCTACGCCCAAGCACGCCATTGGCTTTTTGTCAATGACGGAGCCTGCCGCTTTACCGAAGAAGCCGCTAGACGAGGTGTGCAGGTGGACAGTGTTGCCCTTGGTCGTAGTGTTTCGTTTGGGGACTACGATCTCGACGGCTACCTGGACCTATTCGTCACCGAAGTTTGGTCTCCTGCCTTCGCTCCTCCGATCCAGCCGCCCGTAAGCCACCTCTTTCGCAACCGTGGGGCCGCAGCCCCTGGATACTTCGAGGACGTCACCCTTGCGGCCGGGGTGGCAATCGATAGAGTTGTGGGAACGCAACCTGGCATTTTTCCCTTCACCCCGCGGTTTGTCGACTTCGACCGCGACGGTCTGCCCGATTTGGCCATAGCCTCCGACTTCGGTCAAAGCCGACTGTTTTGGAATACAGGTCTGGGCACTTTCATCGACGGAACGGCTTCAGCCCGGGTCGGTACGGACGAGTATGGAATGGGGGCGGTCACGGCTGACTTCGATGGTGACGGCTGGCTCGATTGGTTCGTCTCCTCCATCTACCTCGGGAGCGGGCAGCGCGGCTCCGGGAACCGCCTGTATCGTTACGCCGGGGGTCGGCGCTTCGAGGACGTCACGGACCTAGCGGGAGTGCGGGACGGCATGTGGGGGTGGGGGGTGGCGGCTTTGGATTACGACAACGACGGCGATCAGGACCTTGCCTTGGCCAACGGCGTCGTTCCTGGGGACGCCGACGAGTACGCGGCACGCGAATTCGGCCCAATCGATCTGACCCCGTTTTTTTCCGATCCAGCGCGCTTTTGGCGCAACCGGGGAGATGGTCGATTCGAAGAAATTGCCGTCGAGGTGGGTTTTTTCGATCGCGGCGCTGGACAAGGTCTTGTCGCGTTCGACTACGACAGGGACGGCGACCTCGATCTTTTGCTGACCCACGATCACGGGGTGTTACCGCTTTTCTTCCGCAACGACGGTGGCAACGCCAACGCCTGGTTACAAATTGCTCTGCGAGGCGTGCGATCAAACCGCCACGGCATCGGTGCGCTGGTCGCGCTCGTACCAACTTCGGGAAGGCCGCAAGTGCAGGAGGTTTCGGCAAGCAGCACCTACTTGGCGCAAAATGGCGAAGGCGTGCTCCACTTTGGGCTGGGCGTGGCTACTAGCGTAGAGCTGATCGAGATCCGCTGGCCTAGTGGAGCAATCCAGCGGCAGCGTCAGATCGAAGCCAACCAACGCATCACCTTGGTCGAACCAACCGAGTGTAACCTCGAGGATGGCGGCACCTGTGTCGACACCCCCACTGCCACCGAGACTCCGACCCCACGGCCAACCGCAACAGCCACTTTACCGCAGGCAACGGCAACCCCAACGGCAATCCCTGTCTCCTGCGCGGGGGACTGCTCCCGGGACAACCTCGTGACGATAGACGAAATCCTCCGGATGGTGCGGATTGCCTTAGAGCTGGCTGGCGTCGAAGACTGCCGAGCGGGCGACTTCAACAGCGACGGGCGCGTGACGATTGACGAGATTCTCGCCGCAGTGAGAAATGCTTTATTCGGCTGCCCTGCCAACCGCTGACCTGCAGCGTTTTCCGGTTTGGTTCTGAACAAATTCTTCAGCACGGGCGCGCTACCTCGCCGCGTGGCTCGGCAGGAACGACTCCCCTCCAGCTTCGGCCGGTGGCGCGGGCATAGCGACGCAACCCCGCGGCCACGCGCTCACAGGCAATGGCCACAATTGCGGCATCGTCCAGACGGCCCAAGCGAGGCAGGAAGTCCGGCAGCAAATCCATCTCGTTGCCGAAATACAGAACTGCCGCAGCCGCATGAGCGACGGTCGCATAAGGTACCTGTTCGATGCGGCCGGCGAGATGATCTCGTAAACAGTCGAGCAACAAGGTGAGCTGGCGTTTCAGGAGCGAAAATCGTGGGTCGAGCGTGCTCACCCGTTGGCGCAGTTCCGCTTCGCGCTCCATGAGCGAACGCACGTCGGCCGGCGCAATGGTGCACGCCAAATCGGCTACGATGCGTTCGAGGTCGTCTCTATCCAAAACCGGGCTAGCGCCTGCGCCGTCTTGCCCTTTGAGCGGTAGCGTTTTCGACTTCGATCTACGCCGCTGGTCTTGTTTCATGGTCCATTCCCTTCCGCTGGCGATTCAACCATCAATCAGCACCCCGGGGTTCAAGATGCCGTGGGGGTCCAATGCTTTTTTGGCTGCGATCAATGCGTTGGCGAAGCCAACCGGCCTTTCCCTGTCGTACCACGGCCGATGGTCGCGTCCCACAGCATGGTGATGGGTGATCGTGCCTCCTTGCGTTAAAATTGACTCCGAAGCCGCCGCCTTGATGGCATCCCACAAGGCAAGCAAGTCTCCTCCCCGGCTAGGGGCGACAATCGTGTAGTAAGGGGCCGGCCCGTCGGGGTAGACGTGCGTAAAGCGGCAACTAATTTGGCCGCCGCCACAAAGTTGCCGCAATGCTGTGTCAACGGTTTCCACAACCTCCTGGTGAAGCTCTTCGAACCGATCCCAGGTCACCGCAGTTTCAAACGTCTCGCTGATCATTCCCATGCCTACCAGCGCATCGCGTAAGTAAGGACCCCGCAAAAACGCCTGTCGCCACGCACCTGCGGCTCCTTCGCGACCGGCCCCAGGATCTTCGCGCGTCCGCCACTTTTCCTCGTCGTAGACTCCCCCGTAGTCGCGGCAACACTCGAGCGCACGTGCCATCCACGGGTCGAGTGGGTGGTCGGCGGACTCGAACGCTAGCACCAAGATCGCCGACAAGCCGTCGCCGGCCCCCGCAGTCAGCGCCTCCGTGGGATCGAGCAGGCGCAGGTTCGAAGGGTAAAGGCCCGCCTGCGCAATGGCTCTTACAGCTTGTGCGCCGCGAAGGAAGTCGGGAAACTTCACGGACACATTCGCGCGAAACCGCGGGCGTTCTTGCAGCCGCATCCATGCCGCGGTGATAATTCCCAAGATGCCCTCAGAGCCAATCCACAAGCGGTCTGGGCTCGGCCCCGCTCCGGACCCAGGCAAACGACGGGTCTCGATCCAGCCCTTGGGGGTCAATACCCGTAACGCCTCGACAAATTCATCGATGTGCGTGTACAAGGTTGCATAATGCCCGCCCGAGCGGGTGGCGATCCAGCCACCCAAGGTGGAAAACTCGAACGACTGCGGAAAGTGACGTAACGTCAATCCGTGCGGTTTCAATTGCTCTTCCAGGGCTGGTCCATAGACCCCGGCCTGGATGTACGCAGCACGCGACAAACGGTCCACCTCCACGACCCGGTCGAGGCAACGCAGGTCAATAGAGACCGAGGCAGGGCAGCGACCGGCCGGGGGTGGTTCCACTCCACCCACAACACTGGAGCCGCCGCCGTAGGGAATGGCGGCCAGGTTTTTGGCATCGCACCAAGCCAACACCGCTTCGAGTTCGTGCTCCGTACGGGGCAAGGCGACAACGTCGACCGGGTTGTCGTACTGCCGTCGCCAAGCGCGGACCAGGTCGCGGAATGACTTCCCATAACTGTGGTTCAGTCGCTCGTAGGGGTCGGTGGTGCAAATTTCCTGGAGGGATGATGGAATGCTTACGCGTGGTGCGCGCAGGTCGATCTCCTCGAGCCGCGGCGGATGAGCGCAGAGAACTTCCCCCAGGTTGAACCGAGCAGCAAGTAAGGCCGCAAGCCGTTCCTGTTCAGCTCGGTCGAAACCCTCGTCTTCCCATCCCCAGCCCCAAAACTTACGCCGTTTCCTCATCATCGAACCCTCTCTACTGCGGAAGGCCACACTGGTTCAACAGGTGACGTCGCTCCCTCGGGTTGCTTCGAAGGTGGAATCATGTTCTCTCGAAAAGTGTAGACTCCCTTATGCGTTACGATTTCACGGAAGAACAGCAGGCCTGGCGTGAGGAGGTCCGTGCCTTTTTGCAAAAACATCTCACGAACGACCTGCTCGCCGAGCTCAGGGAATCGGGGAACGAGGGCCAAGGCCCTTTAGCTCGCCGCTTCATTCTCGCCCTTCGAGACCGAGGTTGGTGGGGCTTAGCCTGGCCTCCCGAATACGGGGGGCTTGGCCGTTCGGCCATCGACCAGTGGATCTTCGTCGACGAGATGGAAAGTGCCGGGGCCCCGATGCTGCCGCTCACAGTGACTTCGGTGGCACCAACGATCATGCGTGTCGGCACCGAGGAGCAGAAGAAATATTGGCTGCCGAAGATCCAAAATGCGGAAGTAGAATTTGCCCTCGGCTACTCCGAGCCCGAGGCAGGAACGGATCTGGCCTCCTTGCGAACACGCGCGGTGCTCGAAGGCGACCACTGGATCGTCAACGGCCAGAAGATGTGGAATACGATGGCCCACACGGCCACTCACAACTGGCTTGCCGTCCGCACCGAGCCAGAGGCGCCCAAGCACAAAGGGATCTCCATTTTAATCGTTCCGATGGATGCACCCGGCGTTACCGTACAGCCCATCTACGTTTGGCCAGGCTTGCGTACGAATGCGCTGTTCTTGGACAACGTTCGTGTGCCGCGCGACCACCTCATCGGCGAGCGGGGCATGGGCTTTTACTACGCGGCGATGGCTTTGAACTTCGAGCGCTTGAGTATTGGTTCGGTCGGAATGGTGCGGCGGTATTTTCGCGAGTTGGTGGCGTTCGTTCGCGAGCACGCCTTCGATGGCATCCCCCTGCGCACGGTGCCTTGGATCCGCGAGCGCATGGCGCGCTTGGCAGTGGACATCGAAGCAGCACGCATGCTCGGACTCGAAACCGCTTGGGCCTTGGACCAAGGTCGGGTACCCGCTGCGGAATCTTCCATGGCCAAAGTGTTTGTCAGTGAGCTGGCCCAGCGGTTGGCGGACACGGGAATCGAAATCCTCGGCTCGGCTGGACAGCTTCACCCCGATGAGCCCAGCGCACCGCTGCACGGCCGCATCCAGTGGCTTTATCGCACCGCACCGCTGCTTGCGTTTGGCGGCGGCACCAACGAAGTACAACGGAATATCATCGCCATGTTAGGATATGGCCTGCCGCGAAAGTGAACGGGACGGGGTACTGCGATGGACTTGAATCCAACCCCAGAACAACAGGCGATTGCCGAGTCTGTACGGCGGTGGTCGCGCGAGCAGGTCACCCCGGAGCAACTGCGCGAATGGGAGCGCCTTCGTGCTGGCATCGATCCGCGCAGTTGGCAGCGTTGTGCCCATTTAGGCTGGTTTGGCTTGGGTGTGCCCGCGCGATGGGGCGGAGCAGGGCTTTCGTTGCTTGAGATTGCCACCTGGTTTCAGGAAGCGGCGCGAGGGCTCGTACCGCTTCCGGTCGTTCAGGGAGTGCGTGGAGCACACGCACTGAATACGATTGCGCCGGATGCCCCCGAACTTGCCCGCGCCGCCACCGGTGAGGTTGTGGTCGCCCTTGCCACATCTGAACCTGTGGCCGACGATCCTAAACAGTGGATCACTACATTGGAAGCCACAGCCGGTGGCTGGCGTGTTTCGGGAGACAAGACATACGTGAGCAGCCCATCCCAGGCCACTCACCACTTGGTAGGAGCTCGTGGGCCGCAAGGTTTAAGCTGGTGCTTAGTAGAAGCGAAGGAGGCGGTTTTTACCGAGGTGCGCACTTTTGACGGCGACCGCCGGGCACACGTTCGCTACCGCAACGCACCGGTGGTACGTGTTCTCGCCTCTGGGGACGAGGCTTGGGAAAGGAGGCAACGGTTGCAACTCGAGCAACGTGCTCTGGCTTTGGTGGAAATGGTTGGGATCATGGATGCGGTGCTAGAGCGCACCGTCGCCTACGTGAAAGAACGGGAACAGTTCGGACAGAAAATCGGCGTTTTTCAAGCCGTACAGCATCAAATCGCCGACATGGCTACGGCGTTCACCGCAAGCCGACATTTGGCTTGGCAGGTGGTCACACGCCTGCATGCGGGCACGTACGAAGGCTGGGAACTCGACGTAGCGCGTGCTTTCGTGCCGCAAGCGTGCAAGCGTCTAACGCTCACGGCGCATCATCTCCACGGTGGGGCCGGCTATGTACTCGAGCATCCCCTCCATTACTACTCGGAACGTGCGGTCACGTTGTGCGTACGGTACGCCTTGGAGGCGCATGCCCTAGAAAAGGTCGCCCAGCACTGGCTCGATGCTTAGCGAGAATGGCCAATTTCCTTTGTCGCCACAGAGAACGCCATTCGCATGGAGAGGTTCGCACCTTAGTTGGCGAATCATCGCGCAACTGGAGTGCCAGGCAAACCTCGCGGTTTCGAAATCCCACCGGTTCGAACCGCGGGACCCGCGCCAAATATGAACCCTTACCGCTGCTACCCAGTTACGCTCGTGCTCACGACGGCGGAATCCGTTGCGCGTCTAACGTGCCAACCGCAGCTGCTTGCGATCGCCGATGCCACTCGGGCGCGCATGTAGGAGAAGGGCCTATCTGCACGGCCTCCGTGGGTGGGCCGTCCCAAGAGGCGCAGGGCAGCCTAACACAGGGGTACGCTGTCGTGGCAGGCTAACTTTTCTTCTCTGCCCACGTCTCGATACGGCTGGCCGTAGGCTCAACTAAACGACTTTCCCCGTGCTGCCTACAATTCCGCACGAACACATTTTTGGCGTGAGTTTTTGCGAGGCTGATGCCGGCTCCACCCCAGCTTTTGTGCTGGAGCGCGATAGAGCTAGCGGCGTGGCCCGCCTTGTCATCGAAAACCCCAACTCCTTCGATGGTCCGTGGCATTTCATTGGCTGTCCGGCAGCGTGGTGCACGGTACATGTTGGGGGTGGCGTTGGGGTCTACTTCATGCCGCGCACGCTCATCCGCCTTACCGACCCCGCGAGGTCGCCAACGTGGAGTTTGCATTCGAACGGACAGGTGTGGCACGCGCCTCTGCCGGAGCGCATCGAGTTTGGCTGCGGCCGCACCGCCTGGCTGTACACACTCCAAAGGAACAATCTGCAAGCGGTGCGCATCCATCGTTCGATCGCCATCGTCGACTCCTGCACCTTAGCACTCACTGTGATGTTCGAGGGGTTGCCAGGCGACGCCGAGTATGAAGAGTCCTGGAACATCCAACCGCTTGCTTTCGTGCCGGTTCCGTTCATGGGTTACAAGTGCCTCCCTTCCCACGGCGCACGGGCGCGGGAGCGTTTCGTGCAAGTGCTCGCCGTGCTGGCTTCTCGCGCCGTTCGTTTCGTTGGCTTGAGGTTGCGGCGCTTGCTGAGTCACCCCCTTGGATTCGACGCTCGGCCAGCAGCGGATGGTGTTTTGTTGATACCGCGGAGATTGCCCCGCTGGTGCGTGTGGGGCCGATCCGATCCTACGCATCCAACGGCAGTGTATCCCATGCTTCCCCTGCTCAGCTTTTCTTCGGCAGCACATCAGGCCACGGCTGTGACCTGGAGCTCCCAGAGTGGCCGTGAAACTCGGGTGACCCTGCGAGCCCGGCTCGAGAGCGGTGCGCAGCACGGCGAGGTGAGCGTCTTGATTCGGTTCACGAACCCGGGGGCCGAAATGTCGACCAAAGCGCCGATGCGGAGACCGGTTACCGACTTCATTGCTCACCCACCGTGGTTGCCGCCCGACCCGGGCCTCAAGAGCGAACTTCTGTGGCACGTTGCCTGTCTGCGACAACTTGCGGTTCAGGACGACTACTTCGAGCGCGCGTTCGTCACCCAAGGCTCCGCCTATCTCTTTGCGCACGGCGTCCATGGTGCACCGCGCGATTATGCCATCGCTGCGGTAGCACTGGTCCCTTTCGATCCACAGCTCGCCCGCTCCACGATCGAAACGATGATGCTGATGACGCGGTCAGACGGCGCCATGTTCTACTTGCACACCGGGTACGGCTGGTGCAGCGGCGCTTTCGTTCACCAGAGCCCTTCCGACCTGCCGATCTTTTTGCTGTGGGCGATCAGTGAATACGTGGAACAAACGGGGGACCGAGATTTCCTCGACCTCCGCCTGCCCTTTTATCCGAAGCATAAGGGCAAGGCTTCCACCGTGCGCGACCGGATTGCGCTTGCCTTCCATTGGCTACGAAATCGTCTCGGCACTGGGCCGCACCAGTTGCTCCGTGTCGGGTCAGGCGACTGGATGGATCCTATTGCCCTCATGGTCAAGAACTCCAGGCAGTTCCATCGCACCGGGGAATCTGGCTTGAACAGCGCCTTTGCCGTTCACGCGCTGCGGCGGGCAGCTGCCCTCGTCGTCGAAAGCCATCCTTTGGTAGCCCAAGAAATGCGCCATTTTGCCCAGGAACTGAAGGAAGCGATGGAGCGGCAATGGACCGGTTCATGGTTCTTGCGCGGCTGGGATGGCACTGGCCGGCCACTCGGGCACGAACATTTATTTGCGGACGTGCAAGCTTTTAGTCTCATTGCCCGAATCCGCTCTACAAGCGATCGGCAAGCGCTCGGGCGCGAGGTGTACCGACGCTTAATCGAACCATCGCCCATCGGCGCCTGCATTCTCGACCGACCCCACTGGACCCGCTATGGGCTTCTTCCTCCGGGTTGGGACTGCAACGGCGGGGTGTGGCCCGCGATCAACGCCTTCTTGTGTTGGGGCCTGGCCTTGGACCAGCCCGACTTGGCCCGCGCACTGTTCCACAAGCTACGCCTTCAGGCGCGAGCCCAAGCCTATCCACACATCTGGTATGGCCTGTGGAGTGGGCCAGACAGTTTCAATGCCCACTACGCACACCGCCCCGGAGAAACCTTCCACTTGCCCGCCACTCCTATGGATGAATTTCCAGTCATGAACTCCAACTGGCACGCCGCTCCCTTGCTCGCATGGCAAAAGCTAAAAGCAGCCGAGCTCAGTGGTTTTTCGGGAACGCGATCGATTTGATCCATGCCCAACTTGCGGCTAGCCACGCCCCTGGCGGTGCTCCTCCCCGCTCAATTCGGGCCATCGAGCCACCACAATGGCTTGCCAGCCACGAGTGGGACCCTAACAGCCCTGTGTACACCCTTTTCCGGCCAAGGCTTCTAGCCACCTGCAGTGACGAACAGGTTCACAGGTGGTCCCCGCTCTGGAGCCGTTCCCCTGTTATCCATCCCGGACTGTCTTTATCGAACGCGGGGAAACGCGGGAGGCTCTAAGGCACACCGGGCGGTGGTGGAGGCACCGCCGTTCCCTGACTTGAACACTCGAAATGCCTGTGTTCCGAGGGGCTAAGCTATCGATCAATTTCGAACAGGGAGCTTGCTGCTCGCAAAAGAAGTGTACAGAGCGATGTCTACTTCTAATCAGCTCGACGGCCGACAACCTCGCTCAGGTGGTTGGCACCGTCACGCTCCAAGAGGCGAAGCAAACCGTGGCAAATGGCTGGAGCGATACCCGGCCCTTCGTAGACGAGAGCCGTGTAAATTTGCACGAGACTGGCACCCGCTTGAATCTTCTCGTACGCGTCTTCCGCAGAAAACACGCCACCAACCCCGACAATGGGAACTCGTCCTTCCAGGCAGCGGAAGAATTGTCGGATCACCGCGGTAGCGCGCTCTCGAAGAGGAGCCCCGCTAAGTCCTCCCGGAGGCAGGAACGCGGTCTCCTGGGTATCGCGAGCCGTCGTGGTGTTCGTCGCCACGACTGCAGCAACGTCTTGCGAGCGCACCACGGCAGCCAAAGCTGCAATCTGCTCCGCAGAAAGGTCTGGCGCCACTTTGACAAACACAGGCCGAGCATGGGACAGCTTGCCCGCGGCCACCAAGCGCTGGTTTTCCTGGTGGAGGCGATGCAAGATCTGGGATAGCTGCTCGGGGCTTTGCAACTCGCGCAGTCCGGGTGTGTTGGGGGAACTAACGTTCACACAAAGGTAATCCGCTAGCGGTGCCAGCAGGGTAAACGTTGTGGCATAATCATCGGCCGCCTGTGCCAAGGGAGTGGCAACCGATTTTCCGATATTGATGCCCAAAGGGATCGGACTCTTCATCGAAGCCAAGGTTTGCGCCAGATTGCGGGCAACGCGCGCAGCTCCCCAGTTGTTGAATCCCATCCGGTTCACTACGGCACGCACTTCTGGGAATCGCCAAAGCCGGGGCTTTGGGTTCCCTGGTTGGGGATGGGCGGTTACGGTGCCAAGCTCGGCGAAGCCGAACCCAAGCAGCGCCCAGACGTGCGGTAGTTCAGCATTCTTGTCCAGACCGGCAGCCAGCCCCACAGGATTGGGGAAGACCAGCCCAGCGACGGTTTGCTCGAAGCGCGGATCGCGAATCGGCGAAAATGACGGGCGCAGGCGACGTAACGCAAACTCCAAGGAGCGCAATCCGATGAATGCCCACTCGTGCGAGCGCTCGGGGTCGAGCGCGAAAAAACCAGGACGTGCAACCCGATAACCCAGTTGAAGAAGACGCCGTAAGCCAGCGTTCATCGAGAAGTCTTACCTTGCGGGCCAGACCTAGAGCCGCAAGCCAGAGGGAAGCGAGCAAGTCGAGGTACTCGGGTGTTCGTGCGCGCAAACACGTTCGGCCTCGACCAGCCAGCGTGCCTTCCGGCAACTTGGTTCGGTTGCTTAGAGGTCGATGTCCTTGAGCCCTGGGCGAGGCGCTCCCACCAAGCACACCATTTTCCCTTCCGGTGCGCGATTTTCGTGCAACAACTGGTGGGTATAGGGAATTTGCTCGAACGAGTAAGTCGCTGCCAAGCACGGATCGATTTTGCCCTCGACGACGAGTTGGTTGAAGGCATAGGACTGCTCGTCGTTGGCAAAGTGTGACCCTTGAAAACGCTTTTGCCGCATCCACAGGTAACGTAAATCGACGACGGCGTTGTACCCCGTCGTTCCCGCACAGATGACCACCATGCCACCGGTATCACACACGAAGATCGACGTCGGCACGGTGTCTTCCCCGGGATGTTCAAAAACGATCCGCGGGTTGCGGCGTTCGCCCAAAATGTCCCAAATCGCTTTCCCGAAGGCGCGGCATCCGGCTGCCCACTTATTATAGGCGTCGGTATCGGTCCAATGAGGCATCTGCCCCCAATGGTCAAAGTTCTTCCGGTTAATCACGCCCTTGGCCCCAAGCTTGAGGCAGAACTCTTTTTTGCGTTCGTCGCCCACCACACCGATGGCGATGCCGCCTTGCGCCTTCACGATCTGAATCGCCATGCAGCCCAAGCCACCCGACGCGCCCCAAATCAGCACCACGTCATTCGGCCGCACGGTATGAGGTGGCCAGCCCATCAGCATACGGTATGCTGTCGCGCCCACTAAGGTCGGAGCGGCTGCCTCTTCCCAGGTGAGGTGTTTCGCTTTCGGCATGCACTGGTGATCCTGCACTTTCGTGAACTGGGCGAAACTCCCCCAATTACTCTCGTAGCCCCAAATGCGGAACGAGGGGTCGAACATGGGGTCCTCGCCACGCTTGACCGCCGAGCAGTCGGGATCCCATTGTCCGCAGTGGATGACCACGCGGTCGCCCACCTTCACGTTTTTCACCTGGCTACCAATGGCCCAAACAATCCCGCTGGCATCGCTGCCGCCGATATGAAAGTCGCTCGGATCCACCCCCTGCTTTTGGCGCGCGGCAATGACGTTGATCGGCACACCCAGCGCCGCCCACACGTTGTTGAAATTGATGCCGGCCGCCATGACGAAAACCAAAACCTCGTTCGGCCTCAACTCTGGCACTGGAATTTTTTCCACTCGAAAGGCTTTGGTTGGCTCTCCGAAGCGCTCGGCGCGGATGACCTGTGCATACATGTACTTTGGCACCACCCCGAGTGGTGGAATCTCCCCAATCTCGTAAATTTCTCTCGCGCTCATACCGCCTCCTCCTTCACGTGGTGGGAAGCAAGGTCTCGTTGGTTCGCCGCCTTATGGCGAAAGCCTCCACGAAACGCAACCAAGCTAGAGACGAGCCATGCCACCGCTCAGCCCGCCTCACCGCACACCCCCGATAGACAAAAGCGCTCTTTCTCTGGCAAGCAAGCACACCAGCCTATTAATTTTGGCTCGAGGAGGATAACCAGCATGGAACAAATCCGTTTCGACGACTTGGAACGACTCAAAACGAAAATCAGCGACGAGTTTGGCCCTTGGGGACCAGAGATCGAAGTGACGCAGGAAATGATCAACCGTTTCGCCGATCTCACTGGCGACCATCAATGGATTCATGTGGACGTGGAGCGCTGTAAGCGGGAGAGCCCCTTCAAACAACCCATTGCCCACGGCTTCCTCACCTTGAGCCTCATACCTCGCCTGCGTGCTCCAGGTCAGTTTCAAATCGTGGGGTACGGTAACGCGACGAATTACGGTGCCGATAAACTTCGCTTCACCGCACCGGTGCCCGCTGGCTCGAAAATCCATGCACGGAGCCGCATCGTGGGCATAGAAGCCAAGCCCGCAGGGACACAGGTCACGACAGAGATTCACGTTCACGTTGTCGGCCAGGAGCGGCCTGCTCTCATCTACGTGATGCACGTTCTCTATCACCCACCGGTGCAAAGGTAGCTTGCGCCCTTGTGCCGCGAGAGAGCCGCTTTAACGACGGTAGGAGGCACGGTGCTTCCGCGCTGGTTTTCGCTCTGGTGGGCGTGCACGATTGCTTTAGCAGCGAGCTGCCAGCAAGCCGAGCGCACGTCCGACACCTTTCCCTCGCCCTCCTCGGCGATCGTGCGCGAGGGGCCAGCACTGTTCGAACCATGGCTGCGCCACGAAACCGCCGAGCGGCAGCAAGATCCGTCGTGGCGTGACGCTTATGTCGACGCCGTGCTTGGCCACCAAGTATTTCAAGTGCCTCCGAGTGGCATCCCTCGCGCCATTGCTGCGGGCCTGCTCCTAGATGACGACAAAGTCCTGTTTGCTTCAGGCCGCAAACTCTGGGCGCAAGAGTTGGAATTCGTGCCCGGTTTTGCTGGGAAAATTTGCTTCTTGCACTCTTTCTTTTGTTTCAAGGAGCTTTTCCGCGTCAGCTTCGCGGTCGACGGCGTGGCGCAGCCCTTGTTCGAGGATCAATTCCAGGTGAGCCGCTATCCCAGTCACACATCGATTCAATACTTCATTGGCCCAATCGTCGTACAGGAACGCAAGTTCATCACCGCCGACGACCGAGCCGTTGCCGTGTACGTCGCAGAATCGCGCGACCGCCGGGAGCACAGCCTGTTGCTCGAAGCCGACGTCGCTTTTTTACCTATTGCTAATCGGGAACGTGTCTTCCAGCTTCCTTTGCTCGGTGCCGGTGAGTTCCAACAAAACCCCATTTTCGCTTACCTCGATGCGCCCGAATTTACCGCTGGAGGCACGGCACGGGTTCGAGCAACACGGAAGTTAGCTGTACCAGCACAAGGCGCGAGCGCGCCAGCTATCATCGCCGTGAGTTTCGAACCGCGCGAGAGAGCCAGGCAGACCCAGATCCCGGCCGACATTTTCGAGATCCATCGGCACAGCGATCAGAAGTGGTTTTTGGACCACGTTCCCTACTTCGATTGCAGCGACGAGGGCTTCAAGCGCATGTGGTACTACCGATGGTGGTTGGTGCGCTTCAACATGACCGAGGCGGACACGCCCGACCTTTCGGGGTATCGCTTTTACGAAGGGAAGCTGGGTTTCGACAATGCGATCACGTTTGCCGTGCCGGTACAAATCAAGGAACTCACGTATCTGCGCGACCCAGCCTTCGCGCGCAGTCAAATTCGCAATGCTTACCGCAACTTGGCGCCGAACGGCGCTCTGATCGATCCTCCCGGCAGCCCGTACTGGCACGAAACCTACTCCCATTGGGTGGCTGCTGCCGTCGAGGAGTTTCACCGCGTGCACCCTTTCACCGTGGCAGAGCTGCGGCAGCTGTTGCCGGAGATGGCACGCGACGTACGAGCCTGGGTGACCTCGTTCGATGGCGATGGGGATGGCCTTCCCCAAAGTAACCGGCCGAGAATCACTGGATATGACCTCGACATCCTCTCCTACTGGTTCTTCAATGGTTTACGGCTGCACCCTCAACTCCAGCCACCAGAGCTGGAGCGTGTTGACTTCGCCAGCTTTGTTTACGCCAACGCCCGGGCCATTGCCGCGTTAGCGCGTTACGCTGGCGAGCCACCATTTGAGCGGGAATTCGAGGCAGTAGCGGAAAAACTCCGTCAAGCGGCTTTAAATGCCTTTTGGGATGACGACAGTCACTTCTTTTATCCGCGCCGGGCGGATAACAACGCCCGGATTCCCATTCGAGAGTTGCATGGTTTTTTCCCGTTTTTGGCACGGTTGGCGCCGGACGAGCCGCGCTACACTTCCGCGCTGCGCTACCTGGTCGACCCCGACGAGTTTTGGGGCCGTTTTCCACCGGTCATTACCAGTCAAACGCACTATCGAGAGTGGACCTGGGAAATGGATGGGTTAACCCGAAACATTGCCCCTCATCCCATTAGCATGGGAGGGCGCTTGATCCTTCAGGCCCTGCGTCATTATCGCAACCATCCGATTACGGCGGACCACTTCATGGATCTCCTCGCACGCTACAATCGACTCGTGTACCCAGGGGTGAACCCCTACGATCCGTACTGGCGCCCCAACGTCCACGAGTATTACTCTCAATGGGAACCCCATCGATTATCCCCGAGACCGAAACCCTCGGACATCTCTCACGATTTCCACTCGATGTATTTGTCTCTCATCGTCGAGGGCGCCGTTGGTTTAGTCCCGCGGCCGGACGATTGGATCGAACTCGACCCGCTGGCAAACCAGTGGGAGCGCTTCCTGCTCGATCGCTTGCGCTATCGGGGCCACGACCTCACGATTGTGTGGGACCGCCCCGATGGCAGGAGGGCATATCCACAGTTCGAGGAGGGCTTTAGCCTCTTTGTCGACGGCACGTTAGCGTTTCGGCGCGCCGAGCTTGGCCATTTACTCTACAACCTTGTAACCGGGGAGTTGCGCGAGGCGAACGAGTGAAATCTGCATCCAGCGAGTCTCGGGACCCGCACCAACCCACTGTGGTCACGCAAGTTCAGGAAGCCCCGGTAACTCTGTACGCTTCCGCCACGACGTCGCTGTTACGGGGTGCTTTCGGCCGGGTGATGGCTGCGAACTTTGCTTTCTTTCTCAGCTTCGCGTCCTTCTTTTTGCTGCCGCTCTTCATCAAGGAACTGGGCGGATCGGAAACCACTGTGGGCGTGCTCATGGGTTCAGGGGGCTTCGCCACCCTGTTCTCCTTACCGATCATCGGCTGGTGGATCGATCGTGTCAGCCTGCCGCGGTTGTTCGCGGCAGGCTCGTTCGCGATGACCGCGGCAGCGCTGGGTTATCTCTTCGTGGGCGAAGCCGGCAGGCTGCTCTTTGTCCTTCGCTTGATCCAGGGGGGCGCGTTCGCTGCCTCTTTCACGGCGGCAACCACTCTTGCGGCCAGTCTTGCGCCGCCCCACATGCGCGCACGAGCGCTCGGGTGGTTCGGGGTCTCCACTCTCCTCACCCACGCCTTGGCCCCGGCGCTTGGCGAAGAGCTAATTCTGCGATACGGGTTCGCTGCTTTGTTCCTTGCGGCAGCCGCTTGCTCGGCGTTTGCGGGGTTTTGGATGATGCAGCTCGCAAACCTTCCCGTTCGCCGCAGCGTAGGCAGCAAAATGGATCGCTTACCAACGGGCCACTATCTTCTCGGTGCCGTTATGGTGTTCTTCGGGATGGGGTTCGGTTGCGTGACCACTTATGCTGCTAGCTTCATCAAAACGCAGCAACTCGGGCGGGTCGGAGTTTTCTTTGCCGCATATACGGCGAGTGCCATTGCCGTTCGGATTTTCGGAGGCAGTTTGTCCGACCGGTTGGGGCGAGCGATCGTGGTGCTCCCGGCACTGGTGCTTCTGGGGATCTCCATTTTTATTCTGGCGTGGGTCAAGAACCCTTTTGGCCTCGTCACAACCGGTGCAGCCTTCGGTTTAGCCCAGGGACTGGCATATCCCACCCTGCACGCTTTTCTCGTAGATATATCCCCCCCATCCGTGTTGGGAAAAGCCCAAGCATTGTTCAATGGCTCGTTTAACCTTGGAGTCATGAGTAGTGCGTTTCTTTTCGGGATGGTTGCCGATGCGTGGGGGCAACGCCCGATGTTTGCTTTAGCGGCGTCGACTCCTTTGGCGGCAGCATGGTTGTTTGCCATCGGTGCCCACGCAAATCGTCGTCGAGGGTTACGACCATGATGACCCACCGACGCCCGCGTTTTCGCGTAGGCACGGCCTCCTGGACCGACCCATCCCTCCTGGACTCGGGGTTTTACCCGCCCACGGCAACGTCTGCCGAGGCCCGTCTTCGCTTTTACGCCGAGCACTTCGACACCGTCGAGGTCGACTCGACGTTCTACGCCTTACCGGCCGAGCGGAACGCTTATCTCTGGGCTCGTCGCACACCGGACGATTTCGTGTTTCACATCAAGGCGTTCGCGGCCTTAACCCAACACCCTGTGGAGTACCGCCAGCTTCCGCGTGTCGTGCGGCAGCTGTTGCCACCATCCCCGCAAGCCGACGAACGAGAGCGTCTGAAGCTACCTCCCGGGGATGCCCTGAGCCTTTGCTTTTCTATGTTCGCTGCGGCACTCGCGCCGCTTCGGCAAGCAGGAAAACTGGGCTGTTTGCTGTTTCAGTTTCCTCCCTGGTTCATCGCGCGGGAAGAACACGAGCAGTACATTCGATGGTGTCGTGAGCGGCTGGACGGGTTGCAGCTGGCGGTTGAATTCCGGCATCGAAGCTGGTTCGGGACGCAAGCGGAGCGCACGTTAGCGTTGCTACGCGAACAGCAGCTGGTTCACGTCATCGTCGACGCACCGCAAGCTCCAACCCTGCCCCAAACTCCTTTCGTAACCACCAGCCCGACGGCGTACGTGCGGCTGCACGGGCGCAACCGCGAAGCTTGGTTTGGCCGACACGAAACGGCCAGCGAGCGTTTCCGTTATCTTTACAACGATGCCGAGCTTACCGAGTTAGCGACGCGTATCCAAAGCCTCCACGAAGCCAAGGAAGTTCATGTCATCTTTAACAACTGTTATCGGGACTACGGCGTGCGCAATGCCCTGACGATGGCGAGGCTTTTAACGGAGTCCCAGTGATGCTGCGTTGGCGGTTTTCGAGCGGGCTGCTCGTTGGCCTGGTTTTGGGAATTCCCCTGGGTGCGATTCTGTCCAGCTCTCTGGCGCCCGTACCGCAAGCAGATCCACGGCTGCAATTCGAGGTCAGGGAACTGACGCGGCAGTTGGAGATAGCGAACGAGTCCAGGGCGCGGGCAGAGAGACAACTGGAAGAGTTCTCCAAGCTTGCCGGTCAAATGACCAAGAACTTCGAGAACCTAGAGCAGCGGTTTCGCGACCTGGAGGCAGAACTCGCCCGAGTGAAAACCGAGCAAGCGGCATCGCAGCTGATTCACGAAACGCCTCGAGCCGAAGGGGCTACACAACCTGCAGGCCCCTAGTCTCCAAGGGCAAGCCAGGGTCCCTCTGACGGGAAGCCGAGCAGACATCTGTGGCAACCCGTTCTGCCCGGCAGCGCACCTCTCTCTACCGCCGCCGAACTCCACACTTCTTCCTCTCATGCCTTCGGCAGGAAAACTCCCGTTCCGAAAACCCCAAGGGGCAAGCTTCCGCACGCTGGGCTCTGCGGGTCCGCTTGGTGCAACCAGCGGTAACACACCACCTTCACCAATGAGAAAACATTTCGGGTATCACCGTGTTGGTCGGGCTCTCGAGCGGCTTCGTAAATCGACCGGCCACCGCGTGTTTTCGAGTGCCCCAAAACCACCGAGGGCCGTACCAAAAACGGGCCGAATGGAGAGAATTGCCATTGGTCGGGCCATCTGATAATCGGGGTCATTGCATGATGGCACCAATCGTCGGAGTCCGCGTGTTCCGCCCTCCACAAAGGCGGCGTTTGCATGAGGACGTTGCCGAGCAATTACGCGACGCCATTTTGGAGAATCATTACCGTGCGGGTGACAAACTGCCACCCGAGCGGGAACTCGCTGAACGGTTCGGTGTCAACCGAACTTCTATTCGGGAGGCCATCAAAACGCTGGAAAGCTGGGGGCTCGTTGTGGCTCGGCAAGGCGATGGAATCATCGTGCAACCTCTTGTCGAAGCCTCGCTCGACCTCATCGGACCAATGATTTTTCGCCAGGGTCGGATCGATACGGCCCTGCTGCGAGAGATGCAAGAAGTGGTATCGGTGGTTCTCTACGAGATGGCACGTGCAGCCGTGGAGCGATTGAAGCAAGAGCATTTGCGCGAACTCAAGGAGTGGCGGAACCGTTTGGCAGATCCTTCTTTGCCGCGCGAGGAGCGTTTTGCCGCAGCCCGGGCGATTATGGTTTTGGTTGCCGATATCACCGGCAATCGCGTCTGGCAGATGGTTGCGCGACGCCTCCGCAACATGCTCGCATCGGCGCCGTTGCAAAAAACCCGAGAACGGCTGCAGCTCGACCCGTCACCACTGGTAGGGCTCATCGATTCCTGTGTCGACGCCGTCGAGGCTGGCAAGCCGAAAGAAGCGGTCGCGCGGTTGCGGGAAGCGTTACGTGTCCTGGGAGAATCCTCCGTCGGCATGCCCTTCGGTACAGCCATAACGCCCTCACTATTGCGAAGGAGGAGGAGTACATGAGCGACTTTCAAATCCACACTGCGACGCAAGAGCCAGCTTTGGATTCTGCCCTCAAGGTGATTTACCAGTGGAATTACGATCCCGAAGTCGAGGAGCTGCGCAACCTGTACCACAAGGCACTTGACGCGCAGTGGATTGCCGAGCGGGAAATTGATTGGGACCGACCGATCGATATGGAGAAATTTGCCACCACGCCTATGGGCACGGCGCTCGACATCGAGAGGTGTTCTTACTGGCGTTCGCTTCCCCAGGAGACGCAGTGGGAGCTCAAGCGGCGCATGGCGAGCTTTCGCCTGAGCAATTTTCTCCACGGGGAACAAGGGGCTCTCCTGGTCGCTGCGCAGCTCGTGAACGCCGTACCCCACACGGACGCTAAGTTTTACGCCGCCACGCAAACCTTGGACGAAGCGCGGCACGTCGAAGTGTTTTCCAAGTATATCAACAAACTCGACGAAGTACGCCCCATTGCTCCGGCCCTGAAGAATATTCTCGACGCCACGCTGGCAACCGACAGCTGGATGAAAAAGCTCGTCGGCATGCAAATCGTCATCGAAGGGCTTGCGCTCTACAGTTTTCGCGAGATGCGCAACCTGACCGAGGAGCCCTTGCTGAAAGAATTGTTGACCTATGTGGCCCGGGACGAGTCGCGCCACCACGCATACGGCGTTCAATACATTTCTCGCTGTGTGCCCTGTCTCAGCGAGACCGAACGAAGGGAACTGGAAGATTTCGCACTCGAGGCAGCGCGCACGTTAATTGGCTCGCGCACCCAACAAACGTTCTTCAGTACGCTCCTGGTAATTTGGGCGGAAGCGGGCGTCGACCCAGCAGAGCTTTTGACGAGCGTTCAACGAGAGCGCGAGGAGCTCCTTCGTGAAACGGTTCGCCCCGGAGGACGCCTTGGCCCCGTCCAAGGCTTCGTCATTCCCACGCTGCGACGATGCGGCCTTTTGAGCGAGCGTGTGGCGGCACACTTCCACAGTTTTCTCCGCGAGAACTTTACCGGCCGCGTCGTCGGTGAGGACGTGCAAGAATTTCTGCGACTTCTTCCTGATATTCCCGAAGACACGGCCGCCTGGGTCCTCGGGCAGTTGGAATAACTGCAGAAGTGGACACCGCTGCCGCGTGTCCATCGAACACTCGGTCTCCCTGCCATTGTCGCCTGCGGGCGACCCTTGGCCCTTGCATTGCAAGGAACTACGGGGAGGCAACCGGTCTCGGTCACCTGTTTACCGCTAGCCGGGTTTGTTTGGCCTCCGACAAATGGTAGTGTCGGCTCATGACGAACCGCGTGATCCCCGCCCTCTGGTTCTGCGTTGCAATCGTTTGCGGCAACTCGGCAATAGCCAATCCGGTGCCGCAGGTAGGCGCCAAAGCACCCGAGTTCACGGCAACCTCTACCGCCGGGCCACTTTCTCTCAACGACCTCCACGGCACGTGGGTGGTGTTGTACTTTTATCCGAAATCGTTCACGCCAGGGTGCACGGCCGAGGCCGGGTCGCTGCGTGACGGTTTCGAAGCGCTCCGAGATTTGAAGGCCACCGTAGTCGGCGTGAGTACAGACGACCTCGCCACCCAACGCGAGTTCAAGGAAAAGCTTTCTCTGCCTTTCGAACTCATTGCCGATCCCGAAGAGCGTATCGTGAAGCTTTACGGCGTAGAAGGATGGCTGGGGATGGCACGACGGCGAACGTTCCTTATCGACCCGCAGGGAATTCTCCGCGCTGTCATCGAGGATGTAGACACCCGCAGACATGCCGAGCAAGTGCGCACTCTCTTGCAAAGCCTTCAGACAAACTTGCAACCCACACCACAAACCTAGAGCCCGCGCCGGGTTGCACGGGATCGTCGACAGCGCCCAGAAGCGTGTTTTGTCGCACCGCCGTCATTCGAACCAAGCCGCCGGAACGTTCCGGGCGCAAGCTGTTCGGCAACCGCTACGGCGAAGGTATCCGAACGCGATGCAACTCCGGAATCGAAACAATCGGGGTGCTCATTGTGGCGCCACCGGGCGAAACACCAAGAAATACTGGTAAGGCAAGAAGTCCGGCGCGTCGGTCAGAGTGAGACCAGCTTGCCTGGCCTCCTGAATGACCACTTCTCGGTCAATCTTGTGATCCGGCGGAGGGCCCACGGGCAAGTCTCGCTTGTGATAATCGATGACCACCAAACGCCCTGCAGGTCGAAGGGCAGAGCGCAAGCGCTCGAGGTAACGGACACGCTGGGGGAAGTGGTGGTAGGTGTTGACCACGAGGATAACATCGAACAGCCGAGGCGGCAGCCGCGGATCCTCGGGCGGAGCAAGCACAGGGACAACGTTTCGCAAGCCTTCGTTGCCAAGGTGCTCGTTGAGCCGATCGAGCTGGCGTGGCTCAACGTCGACCGCGAACACAACACCCTCTGGCACCGCACGTGCCAGGCGACGGGTGAAGTAGCCGGGCCCTGAGCCGACATCAGCCACCCAAGCATCGGGGTAAAGTTTCAACGCTGCAACCACTTCGTCAGGCCGCTGCCATGCGTCGCGGTCCGAAGACTCCAAGTGGCGGATGTACGCTTCGACATCGGACGGGCCGTGCAGATCGCGGTTTGCTGGCCTCCCCAACCCATGCCCATGGTCGCAACGGTGCCGACAGGGTGTGCATCCTTGAGGAACGACGGTAACGAGAGTCATCCACATGAGTGAAAGGACTGACCCGCATCTAACCATTCTCTGTTTCATCTCCGGCTTCGCCACCGATGACCCAATCGCCGCCAGGTTTCGTCGCCGCCGCACTTGGAAGTAGGTGCCTTTTCCTTCTCGGATCAACGTCCACGGATGGCTCCGACGTAACGCTCGAGCAATGCTTGGGCTTCGTTCCGTTGGCGCAGCTTGCCGTCACGCTCCGCGATGGCGATTGCGGTCTTAAGCAGCGCCACGGCCCGTTCTCTTTCTCCGCGATCGAAATACAACTGAGCGAGCTCGATGCGAGCTCCAACGGCGTGCTCGGCCTCAAGAGCAATTGCCTTCTTCAGGCACTCCTCAGCCTTTTGCTCACTGCCCCCGAGCAATCTCGGCAACTGGCGGTACAGCCCCCCCTTTGCCGCCAAGGCATCGGCATGGTTGGGATTCAATTCCAACGCGCGGTCGAGGTCGCGGTTCAACCGCATGAGATTGAACGGGTTTGGTGAAGCTCCGTCCAGCAGTAACAGCCGACCCTTTGTGGCAAAACGGGCAAAGTGGGCGTCGGCGTTGCGTTCGTCGAGAGCCAGGGCGGCATCAGCCAATTCGAGCCCCTGTTGATACAGCTGCCGCTTCGTGTGGGGATCGGTAGCGTCTTCCCCTTGTTTCAGGAGGGCTATCGCGCGTTTCGCTAGAGTGCGTGCCTTTTCGATCGGCGATTGCTCGGCGATCAAGGCCGGGACGTCAGTGGGCGCTCGATCAGGTTCTGCTCGGACGACTCGCACACGGACGAGCCCCCCAACGACGAAACTTATCAACAGCACAACTAACGGGACACTCCCCATCATCATCCGAGCACGGCTGACCCTGGTCATCTAACACGCACTTGCCTCCATCGAAAGCCAGCACCCATGCTTGCGCTGGTAAGCTCGCGCAAACGGCGATTGCCTCTCGTTGCAACGGCCGCCACCCGCTTACCAGAGCACGTCAAGCGATTCGACCGCTCAACGACGAAATCTCATTCAAGTAGCGCACTCCTGGCTCACTGTCCCTCCCAGGGTTGCAGGCCAGCGTTAACCATGGCTCCCGCCACCGACCGGTGACGTGAGAGAGCACCTTGGAAGCCGCAATTTCCCTGTTAGGTAGAAAGGTGTTCCATCGTGTCTCTCCAGCTCTTCTGCAAAGGTCGTCTACGCCATGGGAACGCAGAATTGGCAAACGAACGCAGCTTGGCACTACCACCGTGTCACAAGTCACTCGTGGGAAAGCATCCAGCAGGGAGGGCACCGGCTGGATTGGGCAAACTACCCCCAACCATTCAAGATTTACCGCAAGCTTCCAGTGCTGCCGCTTCCGCGTAACTGGAGTCAGCGGCCGCTTTCAACCCTTCGTGCGACCTTGGACGATGGAACTCACTTCGATCCCGCAACACCGCTCGACCTCGGCGCCTTGGCGCGACTGCTTTATTTGAGTGGGGGCGTTATGCGTTGGCGCAACCTAGGGGGCATGCGCGTTCCGTTTCGCGCTGCGGCCTGTACGGGGAACCTGCACCATATTGACTTATACGTCGTGTGCAGTTCCGTTCCCGGACTCGCTCCGGGCGTTTACCATTTCGGACCGCACGACTTCGGGCTTCGACCTTTGCGAGAAGGGGACTTTCGGGCCAATCTCTGTACCGCAGCAGATGCACCGGACGAACTCCGCGACGCACCCGTGTGGATCGTCTGCACCAGCACGTTTTGGCGAAATGCTTGGAAGTACCGGGCACGCGCGTATCGGCACGCTTTCTGGGACTCCGGCACCATCCTTGCCAATCTCCTGGCTGCCGCCGCCACGGAGGGGCTGCGTTGCCGTGTACTGTTGGGTTTCGTCGACCGCGACGTGAACACCCTCATCGGTGTCGATGGCGAGAGGGAAGCTAGCCTCGCCCTTGTGGCTCTTGGAGCCAAAGCTCCACCGGCTGAACGGATTCGTCCCGTTCCGCCACTGCAGTTTGAAATCGAGCCTTACTCGGGAGAAGAGGTTCACTACCCGGAAATTGCCGCGATTCACCGGGCCTCTAGTTTGACCGATCCGGTCGAAGTCAGGAGTTGGCGTCGAGGGGCAAAGGAAATTCGTTCACGAAGCGTAGAAGCAAGCGTACCCCTTCCCCCACCCAGCCTTGAAAGCAGGGAGAGCCTCGACGAGGTCATCAAGCGCCGAGGGTCAACGCGGAAGTTCCAGCGGGAAGCGATTCCCCTGGAAACGCTCGGTGCCATCCTGCGTGCTGCGCGAGCCAAGATCGCCGCTGACTTTCAAGCCTCTACATCGCTGACGGATACCTACCTCATTGTGCATGCGGTTGGCTCCCTCAAACCCGGGGCGTACGTTTCCACCGCTGATGGTACCGGCTTGTTGCCCCTTGCGTACGGCGACTATCGCCATCGCGCCGGGGGGTTAGCCCTGGGACAGTCCTTAGCTGCGGACGCAGCTGTCAACGTGTACCACCTCGCCGACTTGCACCTCCTGCTCCCTCTGTTGGGTAATCGTGGTTACCGAGCTGCCCAACTCGAGGGTGGAATTGCGGGTGGCAGGATTTACCTCGCCGCCTTTGCGCTTAAGATCGGAGCCACCGGCCTCACGTTTTTCGATGACGATGTGACGAGTTTCTTTTCGCCACATGCGGCAGGCAAGAGCGTGATGTTTCTCACCGCCGCGGGAGTGCCGGTACGGACGCGGTCGAGGCAGCGCTCGGAGTAAATCGGCGACCCTCACACGTGGAAGCGAAAGTGGATGATATCCCCATCGCGTACGACGTACTCCTTCCCCTCCAACCGGAGCTTACCCATCTCGCGAGCCCTGGCGTCGGAACCGCATTGCACCCAATCCTCGTACGCGACCACTTCAGCACGGATGAACCCACGCTCGATGTCACTATGGATCTTTCCGGCAGCCTTGAGGGCCGCAGTGCCGCGACGAATCGTCCAAGCGCGCACTTCGTCCTCGCCTGTTGTCAAGAAGCTGATGAGATCGAGGAGCTCATAGGCGGCACGGATAAAGCGATCGCGTGCCGAGCTGGCCAGCCCGAGGTCGGCTAAAAATGCGGCCCGATCTGCTTCGGGCAAGCGAGAGATTTCCATTTCGATCTGCCCGGCCAGAACGAGGCCGGGAACTTTTTCTCGATCAAGCCACGCTTGTATCTCCGCAGGCATCGGTTCGCGGGCTAGTTGCTCGCCAACGTTCCAAACCACCATGAAAGGTTTGCGGGACAAAAAGCCGAACCCAGCGAGCATCGTTGCTTCTTCTACGCTCCACTGCTCGCGGCGCAGCGGCAATTCGCTCTCGAGCGTCTGCTTTAGGCGCTCTAAGAGGGTGCGTTCTCGATCCTTGCCTTTCTCCTTTTTGACTCGCTCCAACCGGCGTTCCACCAGCAAGAGGTCATTCAGCAACAACTCGCTCTTAAAAGCGTCGAGGTCGCGCAACGGCTGGGGCGGTTCGCCAGTCAACGGATCGACGAAACCACGCACAACCTGGACCAAGGCGTCCAACTCCCGCATTGCGGCGATCGTGGCCGGGTCGAGGGCAGTATCGGAGCGGAGCCCAGAAGGTGCGGGAAAATCGGCAAAGGTGATTTCCGCATAGGTCACCTTGCGAGGTCGAAACCGGCGTGCCAGTTCGTCCACACGTGGATCCGGCACTTTGATCGTACCCAGATGAACCGTACTCGGCTCGGCAAAGGTGCCCACGGGTACATCCTGGCCGCTCACGGCGTTAAAAATCGTGCTCTTCCCGCTCCGGGGCAAGCCAACGATTCCGACTTTCATCCTACCGGCGCTTGCGCACAAACGACTCTCACTGACCGGACGAACGCACTTGCCCGGCAATCTTCAAGCGCAAGGCATTCAGCCGAATGAAGCCCTCGGCATCGACTTGCCGGTAAACTGCGTCTGCCTCAAAGGTCGCTAGGTCTGGGCGGTAGAGCGACTGCGGCGCCTTACGACCTACGACCCACGCACTGCCCTTGTACAGCTTCAGGCGGGCCGTGCCGGTGACTGGCTTTTGTGCCTCGTCCACCAACGCCTGCAGCATTTGCCGCTCGGGCGAGAACCAATAACCATAGTAGACCATTTCGGCGTACCGCGGCACCAAGGTGTCTCGCAAATGCATGACTTCACGATCCAATGTGATCGACTCCACCGCGCGGTGTGCCAAGTGCAAGAGAGTCCCTCCGGGCGTTTCGTACACCCCTCGGGATTTCATCCCCACGTAGCGGTTCTCCACGATGTCCATACGACCTACGCCGTGCCGCCCGGCAATCTCGTTCAGGCGTGACAACAACTCGACCGGACCCAGGCGTTCGCCATTGACCGCAACAGGGTTTCCGCACTCATAGTCAATCTCGACATACTCGGCGCGGTCGGGTGCCTGCGCGGGAGACACGGTGAGCAAGAACATGTCGTCGTACGGTTCTCGCCACGGATCCTCCAGAATTCCGCCCTCGTAACTTACGTGGAACAAGTTACGGTCCGTGCTGTAGGGCTTTTCCACGGTCACGGGAACAGGGATTCCATGGCGTTGTGCGAACTCCATGAGTTTGGACCGCGAATTCAAATCCCAAATCCGCCACGGTGCGATGACGCGAATGTCTGGCCGGAGGGCAAAATACGTTAGTTCGAAGCGAACCTGGTCGTTGCCCTTCCCCGTAGCCCCGTGGGCGACTGCGTCAGCACCTTCTGCCACGGCAATCTCGATTTGCCGCTTTGCGATAAGCGGACGAGCGATCGACGTTCCGAGCAGGTATCCACCTTCGTAGACGGCGTTGGCACGCAACATGGGAAAGACAAAGTCGCGCACGAACTCTTGCCGCAAATCCTCGACGTAAACTTTGCTTGCACCGGTGCGCGTAGCCTTTTCTTGGATTCGAGCCAATTCTTCCCCTTGGCCCAGATCAGCGCAAAAGGCGATCACCTCACAGCCGTACTGGTCCACCAGCCAGCGCAGGATCACCGAGGTGTCCAAACCGCCAGAGTAAGCTAGCACTACCTTCTTTGGTCGCTCCATCTATCTTTCCCTCAGGGAAATCTCCGCATCGCTACAGGACACCACGGCGGTGCGGGTTATGCTGAACTAACCACACGAGGATCGCTTTCTGCACGTGCAAACGGTTCTCCGCTTGATCGAACACGATCGATTGCGGCCCGTCGAGGACTTCGTCCGTGATTTCCTCCCCCCGGTGGGCTGGCAAGCAGTGCATCACAACGGCGGTCGGCTTTGCCAACCGAAGGAGATCGGCGTTCACCTGATAATCGCGAAATGCGCGGCGACGTTGTTCTGCTTCGGCTTCTTGACCCATACTGGTCCACGTGTCGGTATAGATCACGTCGGCATCGTTAGCGGCCTGTGCTGGATCGCGGCCGATGGTCACGCGCGCCCCTTCTTTCAGCACCGCGGCCACCACCTCTCCGTTGGGTTCGTAACCCTCGGGGCAGGCTATAAATAATTCGAACCCGAAGCGTGCGGCTGCATTGAGCCACGAATGAGCCATGTTGTTGCCGTCGCCGATGAATGCAATGCGCAGCGAGTGCAAATCGTAGCCGCGCTCCAGCAAAGTGAAACAATCGGAGACCACCTGGCAGGGGTGAAATCGGTCGGACAGTCCATTGACCACCGGCACCTGTGCCCAGCGCGCAAGTTCCTCGAGTGTACGATGGTCGTAGACGCGGGCCATGATCACGTCCACCCAGCGGTCGAGATTCCGGGCAACGTCGGCGACAGATTCGCGTTTGCCCAGTTGGATATCTGCCGGGGTCAGATAGACCGTGTAACCACCCAACTGAAACATCCCGACCTCGAAGGTAACGTGCGTGCGCAAGCTGGGCTTTTCGAAAATCATGGCGAGCACCCGGCCGCAGAGGAGCGGGTGCGGGCGCCCTTGCTTCCAATCGGCCTTTAGTTGCTGCGCCAGACGGAGAATGTCTTCCAGCTCCGCGCGCGACAAATCCCGCAAATTCAAAAAGTCGCGCTTCATGCACCAAGGACCTCTGCCAGAATGGCAACCGCCGCATCCACCTCCTCCGCCGAAACAACGAGGGGGGGCGCCAAGCGAATGACCTGTCCCGCAGTGGCGTTGACGATTAGGCCTCGCTCTCGGCACGCATCGACAACCGGTGTTGCTGGGCTATCCAATTCGACCCCGAGGAGCAAACCGTAGCCGCGCACCACCCGAATCGACCGACAAGACTTGGCCAACTCCGTCAGCTGCGCCTTCAAGTAAGCGCCTTGTCGTCGGCAATTCTCAAGCACGTCGGTTTCCAGCAGCGTTCGCACGGTCGCTACGGCTGCAGCGCAAGCGAGGGGGTTGCCACCAAAGGTGGAGCCGTGCGCACCCTCCCGAAAACACTGAGCCACTTCGGCACGCGCGAGCATCGCCCCGATCGGCACGCCATTGGCCAACCCCTTGGCCAGAGTGACAATGTCGGGCTCAACACCAAATAGCTCGTAGCCGAACAGTTTCCCAAGCCGCCCCGCGCCGGTTTGCACTTCGTCGAAGATAAGCAACAGCCCTTGCTCGTCACACCAGGCGCGCAGCTCGGTCAGATAGCTTGCCTTTACCGGGATCACCCCTCCTTCCCCTTGCACTAACTCCAACATGACTGCCACGGTACGCGGGGAGTAAGCGGCCTTCAGCGCGGTCATGTCGTTCAGTGGCACGTAGCGGAACCCCTCCGGCAGAGGCTGAAACCCTTCCCGCACTTTCTCCTGGCCCGTGGCTGTCAGGGTGGCTAGGGTTCGGCCGTGAAAAGAGCCCAGCATGGTGATGATCTCGAACCGCCCGCCGAGCCGTTCACAACCGTACCGGCGCGCGAGTTTGATTGCCGCCTCATTGGCCTCTGCCCCGCTGTTACACAAGAAGGCGCGACTGGCAAAGGAATGACGACAAAGGAGTTCCGCCAGTTCTCCCTGAGGAGCACTATGATGAAGATTGGAGACGTGCACGATCTTCTTGGCCTGTTCCACGATGGCGGCGGTGACGCGTGGGTGAGCATGCCCTAAATTGGTAACCACCGTCGAAGAGAAAAAATCGAGATACTCCTTCCCCTCGGCGTCCCACACTCGGCAACCCTCCCCGCGCACCAAGGCCAGCGGTGCTCTTGGGTACACGGGAAACAAAAAACGTTCATTTCGGGCGATAATCTCGGAACTGGTCATGGCCAAACGTTCACGCCACTGCGAGCCCCACGCGTTAGCGCGCTGGGCGTCGGCGTGCAATTGCAGCCCCACGATCGCCGCGGAGCACGACCTCGGTACCCACGCCAGTATTGGTGAAAATTTCCAGCAGGACGGAGTGGCGCACACGCCCGTCGACAATGTGTGTTTTTTTTGTGCCGCGACGCAGGGCGTCAATACAGCATTCGACTTTGGGGATCATTCCCCCATCGATCACCTTTTTCTCAATCAGCCCCTGCGCCTGCTCCACGTCAATCGTCGAGACCAGCTCACCGCCGGGCCCGCGGACCCCCTCTACATCGGTCAAAAGAATGAGCTTTTCCGCTTGCAGCGCGGCGGCTAGTTCGCCGGCCACCAAATCGGCATTAATATTATAACTTTCGCCGCTTTCTCCAACGCCAATCGGGGCGATGACGGGAATGAAGTCGGCCCGGTCCAACGCCTCGATGACGGCCGGATTGATGCCTCGCACCTCTCCGACAAGACCAATGTCCACTTTCGTCCGCCGGCCACTTTCCTCTGTGGTCACGGTCAGCTTCCGGGCTTGGATGAGCCCGCCGTCTTTTCCGCTCAGTCCTACCGCCTTGCCGCCGTGCCGCTGGATCAGCGTGACAATTTCGTTCGTGATCTTGCCCAAAACCATCTCCACGACATCCATCGTCTGCGGGTCCGTCACGCGCATGCCCCGGACAAACTGCGGCTCGATGCCAAGCATCTCGAGCACGCGATTGATCTGCGGTCCCCCTCCATGCACCACCACTGGGTTAATGCCCACGTATTTCAGCAACACAATATCCTGGGCAAAACCCTCGCGCAGGGCGCTGTCGATCATCGCATGGCCACCATACTTAATGACCATCGTCTTGCCCGCATACCGGCGGATGTAGGGCAAGGCCTCGAGCAAAATCTCTGCTCGGGCAACGAGTTGTTCCACGGTGTCGGCACCGACGGCCATGCGCCCCTCACAAGATATAACGTGACAGGTCTTCGTTTTTCACGATGTCACCGAGCATTTCTCGCACGTAGGTCGCATCGATGACCACCTCACTTCCGCTCAGCTCCGGCGCATCGAAGGAGAGCTTCTCGAGCAGTCGCTCCACCACCGTATGCAGGCGACGCGCTCCTATATCCTCCGTCGACCGGTTCACCTCGGCGGCAATGGCGGCAATCTCTTCCACCGCATCCGGGGTGAACGAAAGCATCACGTTTTCCGTGGCCAACAGGGCAACGTACTGCTTGAGCAAGGCGTTTTGCGGCTCGGTAAGGATGCGCACGAAATCTTCTTTGGTGAGCGGGTCCAATTCCACCCGGATAGGGAAGCGCCCCTGAAACTCCGGGATCAAGTCGGAAGGTTTGGCGATGTGAAAGGCACCGGAGGCGATGAACAAGATGTGATCGGTACGGACCATCCCGTATTTCGTACTCACCGTGCTCCCCTCGATCAGCGGCAGCAAGTCCCGTTGCACACCCTGCCGAGACACGTCCGGGGCCCCACCGGTTTCCCGCCCGGCGATCTTATCGATCTCGTCGATGAACACGATTCCCGTCTCCTCCACCCGGCGGATAGCTTCTTTGGTAACCCATTCCATATCGACGAGCTTGCTTGCCTCTTCGTTCGTCAGATGATCGAGCGCATCGTCGATGCGCATTCGTTCTTTGGTCGTTTGTTTTGGCGCCATCGAAGAGAAGAGTTCCTTGAGCTGGGACTCCATCCCCTCCATCCCTTGAGGAGCGAAGACCTCGACCATGGGAAATGCTGACTTCGTCACCTCGATCTCCACGATGCGGTCATCCAGTTGGCCACTCCTCAGCATGCGGCGAAACTTCTCGCGAGTTGCCTGTTGGGCTTCGTCGTCTCGCGACCCGGGCAGCAGCAAATCCAGGATTCGCTCCTCAGCCAGCTCCTCGGCCCGCACACGAACCTTTTCTTCCTCCTCGTCCTTGACCATTTTCACCGCTAAGTCCGTGAGGTCGCGGATGATGGATTCCACGTCTCGCCCTACGTACCCAACCTCGGTGAATTTCGAGGCCTCTACTTTGATAAACGGGGCTTGCGCCAATTTGGCAAGCCGGCGGGAAATTTCCGTCTTGCCCACCCCTGTGGGGCCGATCATGATGATGTTCTTGGGGGTGATTTCGTCGCGTAGTTCCTCGGAAACTTGCAACCGGCGCCAGCGGTTACGTAAGGCTACAGCGACAGCCCGTTTTGCCTTGCGTTGACCGACAATATACCGGTCGAGCTCCGAAACAATTTCTCGCGGCGTCATGAAGCTCATAGACATCTTTTTGGTACCACGGGCGCCCCGAAGCGCAATGGCGCCTCAACGATTCTTACAGTTGCTCCAAGAGAATGGAGTCGTTGGTGAACACGCATATGCTGGCTGCTATCCGCATCGCTTCACGAGCAATCTCGACGGCTGACAGCTGAGTATGCGCCATCAGAGCACGGGCGGCTGCCAAGGCGAAGCTTCCGCCGGAACCGATCCCCACGACAGGATCGTCGGGCTCGATCACGTCGCCGCTCCCGGAAAGCATCAAAAGGCTTTCCCGGTCAGCCACGAGCAGCAGCGCCTCAAGTCGGCGCAACAGCCGGTCCGTACGCCAGTCCTTGGCAAGCTCCACGGCAGCCCGGCGCAAGTTTCCCTGATGCTGGTCCAGTTGTCGCTCGAAGCGCTCGAACAACGTAAAGGCGTCAGCGGTGGCGCCGGCAAAACCGGCGAGCACGCTATCCCGATAAAGGCGACGCACTTTACGCGCCTGATGTTTGACCACGGTTGAACCTAGGCTGACCTGGCCGTCGCCCGCCATGACCGTGACCCCGCGGTGCCGCAAGGCCAGAATGGTCGTACCCCGAAAGTGCTGCATGATTGAATCCTCCCCTAGCGATCCTAGCCTTTGCCCGCGCGAGGGTGAGCCTTGTCGTACACCTGCATGAGGTAGTCCAAGTTTAAATGGGTGTAGCGTTGTGTGGTGGCCAGACTGGCATGGCCCAAGAGTTCTTGGATGGCTCGCAAGTCTGCACCGGCATTCAGCAAGTGAGTGGCAAAGCTGTGGCGAATTGCATGAGGGCTGACTTTGTTTCCCAAGGCCGCAGCTCGCACGTACCGATCGAGGCGCCGGGCCACGGAACGAGTCGTTAAGCGGCGACCACTGCGATTGAGGAACACAGCCTCGGGCTCCCGCACACCGTGACGGCAAAGTTGCGGGATCTTCTCGCGGTAACGCTCGAGGGCTTCCAGGGCCTTTCGTCCCACCGGGACGAGCCGCTCCTTGGAGCCCTTGCCACGTACCCGCACGAGCTCGAGGTTCGTGTCGATGTCTATCCAGTTGAGCCCCACCAGCTCGCTCACCCGAAGCCCACAGGAATACAGGGTTTCGAGCAGCGCAGCGTCCCGCGCCCGAATGGGCTCCTCCCCGATGGCAGCACCAAGGAGTCGGAAGGTATCGTCTACGGTGAGGTGGTTCGGAAGCTCTTGTTCTTTGCGCGGGGCTTGCACCGCTGCCACTGGGTCGTGATGGATCCATCCTCGAGACCGAGCGAAGCGGAAAAACGTCTTCAGCGAGGATAGTTTGCGCGCCACCGAGCTCTTCCGGTGATTCTCCAGTAGCCAAGCGAGGAAATTTCGCACCTGCTCTCGGCTGACCCGAGGTAACGCGAGTGCGGAGCCGTGGCTGCCAAATTGTTGGGAAATAAATTCCCCAAACTGCCTGAGATCAGCGAGATACGCTCGGACCGTATGCGGCGACGCACTGCGCTCGGCTTTCAACACCCTCTCAAAATCTCGCACCGCTTGCTCCCATTCGACCATGACCGCCTCAAGTCCGCTTTCCCCACTCGAATTTATGCTATCAAGACTGTTAGCCGAAGATAAAGAAAGATTCTTGGACGGAAAACGAAAAAGGACCACAAAGATGCCCTTGCATACGCCTTCTCGGTGAGGCACCTCCCTCGAATGCCTCTCTGCGCCCCCTAGCCCGTTCTGCGGTACAAGTTGAGGACAATGGCAATGGCTCGAAACCACGAGTTCCCAAGGCAACCCACACGAGCCGGCGCGAGCGCGGCAGAGCGTGACCCGAGCACTTGGTCGGATTGCGACTTCGAATTGCTCGAACGCTTGCTGCGATCGAGCCTGGCTAAAGCGGGAAACGCGGTACGGGAGACGTTCGACCGGAGCGAGCGGCAGATGAGTGCACGCGAATTCGTCCAATTTTGGAACAACTGCCCCCTCAAGGCCATGGCGACTGTTGGCGTTTCGGGAAGCCCGCACATTGCACCGGTGCACGCGGAGTTCGTTCGCGGAACTCTGTACTCGACCATTTACATCGACGCACAGCGCCGGCGTGACCTTGCCGCCAACCCGCGAGTTGCTCTTACCACTTGGGATGCCACCGGCGCCGTTGCCATTGTTCAAGGGCGAGCTCTAGTCATTCCTGAGAGCGAGCGCGAAAGCCGGCCTGGTGCAAGCGGAAAACCGCGGCGCACGGTGTTGCTGCGCATTGACATCCAGCGCATTTACGCCATGAAAGGACGGCCCCGCCCTTGATTCTCCTCGGCACAGCCAGCAGGAGAGTAAGATACGATGGAAACAAAAGTGATCGATCCACCCGAAACGATTCCCATCCGGCCGGACGAAGACTTCGATCACCACCGCTTAGCGACGTACCTGCATGGTAAGTTGCCGGGAGCGGATGGTCCCTTGGAGATCGTTCAATTTGCCGGAGGGCATGCCAACCTTACCTACCTTCTGCGTTATCAAACCGTGGAATACGTGCTGCGCCGCCCGCCGCTTGGCCCCGTAGCCCCAGGGGCACACGACATGGCTCGAGAGTATCGTTGCCTCTCCGTGCTCTACCGAGCCTACCCGTTGGCACCACGTGCTTACCTATTTTGCGACGACCCCAGCATCATTGGGGCCCCCTTTTTTGTCATGGAGCGCCGCTACGGCACGGTTGTGCGGCGGGTCATTCCAGAGAAATGGGGAGGCGGTAAAAACGCCACAGTGAACCGTAAGATCAGCGAGGTCCTCATTGACGCGCTTGCCGATTTGCACGCTGTCGATCCGGCTAGCGTGGGGCTGGACAGCCTTGGCAAACCACAAGGCTTCCTGACGCGGCAAGTGGACGGGTGGATGGCCCGTTTTGAGCGAGCGAAGACGAGCGAGATTCCCTTGGCTACCGAACTTCACCGCTGGCTCAAAGAACACATGCCGCCATCGCCGAAACCGACCCTCCTCCACAACGACTGGCGGCTGGACAACATGATGTTGGCCGACGATGACCCAGGACGCTGCGTGGCGGTGTTCGATTGGGACATGTGCACGATCGGTGACCCCCTCTGTGATTTGGGCACACTGCTGACCGCTTGGGTCGAGGAACGCGAGGCACCTGCGGGCAGCTCGGGAGGCCCAGTCGTCATGCCCTCGAATACGCCCGGGTTCATGACCCGAGCGGAAGCCGTGGCCCGCTACGGCATGCGGCACAACGTGGATGTGAGCCACGTTCCTTACTACTACGTCTTTGGCCTCTTCAAGATGGCCGTCGTCGTCCAGCAAATTTACCACCGGTATCACTTGGGGCAAACCAAGGACGAGCGATTTCGCACCTTCGGACAGGCTGCAGAGTTTCTGTTTCATCGGGCCCACGAAGCGGCTCGATGCGGCACGGTTTGAGGAGAAGGAGGTCGTATGCCCAAAGTGACCTTGTACCAGTTCGCGGTATCGCCGTTCTGCGACAAAGTTCGTCGGGTGCTCTTCTATAAGAACATCCCGTTCGAAACCTACGAGTGGCCCCTCGCCGAGGTTCCCCGCATTCAGGAACGGAACCCCACGGGCAAACTCCCCTTCATCGAATGGGATGGCGAAGTCATCGGCGACTCTACCGATATCGCCCTTGCCATCGAGGAACGAGTGCCCGACCCACCACTCGTTCCGGCCGACCCGCTCGAGCGTGCTCTGGTGCTCGCGTTGGAGGACTGGGCGGATGAATCCCTTTATTTTTATGAAATGTGCCTACGGTTCGGGGACGAAGACTTCGATCGAACGTTCTTGAAGGTCGCGGGCTCGTTGCCTGAAGAGATGCGTTCGGGGCTGGCACCGCTGCTACGCGAAAACTTCCGCCAGATTACCTCGACCCAAGGCGTAGGGCGCAAAACAAAAGAGCAGCTCGCACGCGATGTCGACCGCTTGTTCGATACCATCGACGCTTTACAACGAAGAACGGGTTTCGTAGTGGGAAACTCACTGACTCTGGCCGACGTCGCCATCGTTTGCCAGGCTGAGTGCATCAGCGATTCCTCTCTCGGAGCCAGCGCGCTCATGCGCCGTCCTGGTTTGCAAGAATACTTCCGTCGGATCGACGCCTTGACCCATGCCCAACGCAGCTAACGGAGAAACGGTGCCGGCTCGAACGATCCGGGTCGAGGATGTTCGCCGCCAATGGGCGGAGAGAGGGTTTAGTTGCGACGTTTGGGTCGATGCACCGGGGCAAGAATGGCGGGATTTTTTGCATGCGGTGGACGAATTGGTCATGCCCCTCGAAGGCCAAATCGAGCTGGAGTTTTCGGGTCAAAGCATACGACCTCCGCTCGGAGAGGAAGTCCTCATCCCTGCTCGCACCCGCCACACGGTGCGCAACATCGGCGGAACCGTTGCTCGCTGGCTTTATGGGTATCGGGTCCGCTAAAGGGCAAATCTCGTTCGGAATAACCCCGCAGTCGGCTCGCACCATGGAGCCAACCAAAAGGGAGGACCAGAAACCATGCCACGACTCCCCTACCCGGACGTAGAAGAACTTCCGGAGGATGTGCAGAACACCCTTAAACAATTGCCGGTGCAACTCAACGTCTTCCGCATGCTCGCTCACGCAACGACATGCTTCCGGCCTTGGCTTCGGCTGGGTACAGCCATCTTGAACGAACTCGAGCTCGACCCGCGGTTGCGTGAGCTGGCCATCCTCATGGTCGCCCGGGAAACTCAATGCTCTTATGAATGGGCGCAACACGCGGCACTGGCTCGCTTGGTAGGGGTGCCGGAGGAACAGGTGGGAGCAATCGAGCAAGGGAGGGAGGAGGCAGACATCTTCAACCCCGTCGAGCACCTCGTGCTCAGTACAGCAAAAGCGCTTCTCACCAGCGCACGCTTGGACGATGAGCGCTGGAACCGCCTGGTCGCTGTTTTTAACCCTCGGCAGGTTGTCGAACTTTGCCTCGTGGTGGGGTTTTATTCCATGTTAGCGCGCGTGCTGGAGACCACCGGCGTGGATCTGGACGCGCCCTTTGCCGAAACACTTTCTTCCTCAGTCGGCCGGTGAGCAAGATGTTCCTTGGCGATCTAGCCACGCCCGCTTTAGTCGCCGATTGGGCAACGCTGGAGCACAATTTGCGAACGATGGCGGCGCACCTTCCCGGGTCGCGACTCCGGCCGCACGTGAAGGCACACAAGTGCACCGCCCTGGCGAAACTTCAGCGCGACTTTGGTCACCACGCCTTTTGTTGCGCTACGATTCGCGAAGCCGAGGGTCTAGCCGTGGCGGGACTCGGCGAAGACCTGTTACTGGCCAACGAGGTCATCGACCACGAACGACTAGCCCGGCTGCGCCATTGGCCCGTAGTCGTCGCCGTGGATTCCGAACTGACCATTGCTGCTGCTGCGCGAGCGGGCATTGTCGGTGTCCTCATTGATGTCAACGTTGGCCTTCCGCGTTGTGGCTGTCCGCCCGAACAGGCGGGAAGACTGGCCGATCGAGCGCGCCAAGCGGGCTTGGAAGTCGCTGGGGTGATGGGTTACGAAGGCCATGCCGTGGGGATCGAGGACCGAGCGCTACGGCAAGAAGTATGCGAAGAGGCCATGCAACGTCTGCTGGTAGCCTACGGAGAAGTGGGGGGCACCATCGTCTCAGCGGGCGGAACGGGCACGTTCGACCTCAATCGCTGGGCCACAGAAATCCAAGCGGGATCGTACGTTTTGATGGACAGCCAGTACGCCAAACTCGGCCTGCCATTCCACCAGGCGCTCTTCGTGTGGGCGACGGTCGTCTCGCTGGGTGAGGGCTATGCTGTGGCCGATTGCGGGCTCAAGGCCTTGGGCATGGACCACGGGAATCCGACAATCGACGAAGCTCAGGTTCTGTTTTGCTCCGACGAGCATGTCACCTTCGTTCCCGGCAGGCCGGTGCGAGTGGGGGAAAAAATTAAGGTGTGGCCGGCGCACGTCGACCCGACCGTTGCCTACCACGAACGACTTTGGATTGCCGAAGGGGAGCGTATTGTCGAAGCGTGGCCCATCGACCTTCGCGGCTGGTGACGGGAGGGACGATCGGCTCGTTTCCTCAATGACTGGAACTCCCCTCAGGCACACAAGGGCACCGCTCCATCGAAGCAGAGGTGTTGATCCAACACGAGCGGCGCGCTAGCGGCGAGGACGGGAGATGGGCATGCGCTACGAGCAAATTCTTTATGCGGTGGAGGGTCCGGTGGCGACCATTACTCTCAACCGCCCGGACAAGCTCAACGCGTGGACGTTGCGGATGGGTTTCGAAGTACGCCACGCTATGTGGCGTGCCGAGACCGACCCAAGCGTCCGAGTCATCGTGGTGACCGGCGCCGGGCGTGGGTACTGTGCCGGGGCCGATATGGATTTTCTTCTCGAAGTCCAACACGGAACGGCATCGCTACCAACTGCCCCCGAAGAGCTCGCCGTGGAATTCAACGCCAACCTGCCGCCGCTGCTGCGGGCAGAGTACACCTACCCGATGGGGCTGACAAAACCGGTGATTGGAGCCATCAATGGGGTGGCCGCTGGTTTGGGAGCAACGTACCCGCTCTTTTACGACCTTCGGGTGGCTTCGTCGCAAGCTCGATTCTCCTTCCTGTTTGCGCGCAGGGGCCTGATCGCTGAGCACGGCTCGGCTTGGCTGCTACCGCGCATCGTTGGCCACAGTCGCGCGTTCGACCTACTTTTTACCGGCCGTTTCATCGAGGCGGAGGAAGCGTTATCCATCGGCCTGGTCAGTCGGGTTTTCCCTCATGACGTGTTTTCCACCCAAGCGTTTGCCTTAGCGCAAGAGCTCGCGGTGCACTGTTCGCCACGTTCTCTTCGGATTATGAAACAACAATTGTGGCGGGATCAGTTTGGCGATTTAGCCACGGCGGTCGCCACCGCAGATCGAGAAATGGTGGCTTGTTTTTCCACCGATGATTTTCGTGAAGGTGTGGCCTCGTTCCTAGAACGACGGCCTCCGAAATTCACTGGCGCTTGAGCGGCTCGAGCAAGCGGCGGGCCCAGGCATGATCCTACCCTTGAGCGACGCACCCAACCCACGGGGAATCCCGTGGATGACGTACCTCATCATTGCCGCCAATGTGGCCGTGTACGTGCTGATCACCGTGCCCCTGAGCGCTGTTCCGGTACAGCGCGACGATCCCCGACTGTACGAATACTTCGATACGCTAGAAAGGCAGCTCGGCCGGCGCGCCACCCTCCGTGAACTTGCCGCCCTTGTGTCCGAGTACGATCTCTTCGTCTTCGAGCACGGGTTTCGTCCTGCTTCGCCTGAACTCGGTGACTTGTTCTTCTCGATGTTCCTCCATGCCGGGTTCCTCCACATCTTTGGCAACATGTTGTTTCTATGGATTTACGGGGACAATGTGGAGCACCGACTCGGTCACTTCCGCTTCCTCGCTTGGTACCTGGCCACGGGGGTGGCGGCAACCCTGTTTCACGCCGTGTTTTTTTCCTCTTCGGAAATCCCCCTCGTGGGTGCGTCCGGAGCCATCTCGGGAGTGCTGGGCTTTTACTTTCGCTGGTTTCCGTACAACCAAGTACGTCTGCTTTTAGTGTTTTTCCCGTTTTTTATGCGGGTAGTGTTTTTGCCAGCGCGGTTCGTCCTTGGGATTTACCTCGTCCTCGACAACATCCTTCCATTTGTATTGAGTTTTGGATCTGACGGAACCGGGGTTGCCTTTGGCGCTCATATCGGCGGTTTTTTTGCAGGCCTCCTTGGCGCCTGGTGGCTCGATAGAAGCGAGCTTCGACCTGCAAAATCTGAGCTTGGAACCGCACCGGTGGAAAGGGCTGACGAGGCTGCATTGCAAAGAGCCCTGCAGACAGGGCGAATGGAGGAAGCCGCAAGGATGTATTTCAACCTAGATCCAGCTCGAGCGGCGAAGGCTGTGGACGCAGCCGACCTCCTCGACTTAGCTGAGTGGCTGCATCTCCATGGTTCCCCAAGGTCAGCATTAGCTCTATACTTACGCCTCCTCCGCCAACACCCCACGGAGAGCATAGCCGCCGCTGCTCACTTAGGAGCCGGGCGGATTCTGTTGTACGACCTTGACGACCCGGCTTTAGCCTATCAGCATTTACGGGAAGCTTTACGCAGCGCCCCGACAGGCGAGTTTGCCGCCGAGGTCCGACGGGCATTGCGCGACGTTGCTGCACGGCAGAAAATGCAAGTGGGTCCCCCCTTTAAGCAGCGCGAGTGGTAAAAGGCACCTGGGTCAGCGATCTCGTGTGTCCTCCGTAAGCAACTAACGTGATCTGTTGGCAAGGGAGAGGCTCCCGAGCGAGTCGTGTTAGAGTTCCCGCTGTGGGCGGAATCTACGCTTCCCCTTGTTTTGGCCCTAGCGCTATCGGCTACGACACCGCGCCGGATACGGAGCCAGCAAGTTTCTTGCCTATGGTCGCTTCAGTCACTTCCATCCCCATTTTCTGCAGTAACACCGGGTACGACTCCACTGGTGGTACAGGATCGAGCCTGTTGATTCGGGGAATCTTCTGCCTCGCCTTCTCGATATAAGGGCCTAGCTCCTCCTCTTTCCGTCGCAGACGCTTCTCCTCGCGCTCTTTAAAATCTGGCAGCACGCGCGCAGCAAATAGCTCCAGCGATTCACAGATGTGCTCGTGTTGGTTGCGGCCACCTTGCTGGATAAAAATCACTTGATCGACACCCATTTCCTCGAACTTTTCAAGGTTTGAGCGAATCTCGTCAGGATTGCCAATGCCGCCTGTTGGCCCACCCCAGGTCTCGGGTGACGAGTTCTTCTTGAAGTCCTCCCAGATGTTAAACCGACCCGGCACGTGGGTGCCTGTAATATAGTAGTGCATCAACGCATACCCAAAGAATCGAAAACCCTCCATGCCCCGGGCCAATGCAACGTCACTTCGTTCATGGCACATGAACCCGGTAACCATCGCCACGTTCGGATTCACTTCTTGGCCGATTGGTTCACATTCCCGCTTAAACGTGGTGTAGTATTCATCCACCCAGTACTTCGCCTCGTGCGGATCGACGAAAGCAAAGGTTAAGGCTCCCATACCCAAGCGTGCGGCAAGGCGAATCGTGTCGCGGTTCGAACAAGCCAACCACAAGGGCGGGTGCGGCTTTTGCAGTGGCTTTGGTACCACGTTGCGGTGGGGCATGGAAAAGTAGCGCCCTTGGTAGCCCGGATAAGGTTCCGCCACCATCATTTTGGCGGCTTCGCGCACTGCCTCCATCCACATTTCCCGTTTTTGTAAGTAATCGATGTTGAACCCCTCCAACTCGATCCGCGAGCTGGATTCCCCTGTGCCCCAGTCCACCCGGCCACCACTCAGGAGGTCCAGAGTGGCCACCCGCTCGGCGACTCGAGCGGGGTGATTGTAGTTAGGTGGCATCAGCACGATGCCATGTCCCAGGCGAATTCGGCGTGTGCGTTGGCTACACGCTGCGAGAAACACCTCAGGGGCTGAAGAGTGCGAATACTCTTCAAGGAAGTGGTGCTCGACTTCCCACGCGTAGTCAATTCCCAACCGATCTGCCAGTTCCACTTGTTCCAACGCTTCCCGCAACAACCGGTACTCGGCGTCCTCTGCCCAGGGCCGCGGCAACTGATGTTCGTAAAAAATGCCAAACTGCACGACTACACCTCCTCCGTATCCAAGGATTCCAAGTGCCCCCTCTCGCAGTCCGGTTGACCGAGAATTGCCGACATGCCGCCAAGACAAAAGGCCACCAAGTCTGCAATCCAGTTTGTCCGGCGGCGTCGCCGCTCCTCGTCAGTCCAGCTGGCGTACCGCAGTACCGCCCCCCAAGTGAACGTCACCACAAGCTCTGCCATACGATTTGCGAGGGCGCGGTCTTTCGAGGGCACCAACCCAGCGCGCAGGTAGTCTACGGCCAAGCTTTCGACCCAAGCGCGGTCATTTCGGCGCAGGTACACCCGTAACCGTGGATCGTGACTCTCCTGCTCTCGAGCCATCATCCGGATCAGATCCTGGTGTTCTTCCACCATGGTTAGGACCGTCGAGAAGGATTGCCAAGCAACTTCCTGCGCGGGGCGCCGGTAGGCGAGTGCGTGCACGGCTCGCAGCAACTTGCGAAAGGACTCTGCGTGCTCCTCGAGAATCGCCAGAAACAGTTCCGTTTTGTCACGGAACTGGTGGTAGAAAGAGCCGACGGATACGCCAGCAGGTTTTAGGATATCCCGCTTCAGGTTGGTGGCGGCAAGTCCCTTCTCAGCGAACACGCGCAGCGCCACACGGAAGAGTCGCCCCCGAGTCTGCGCCTTCACTGTCGCGCGACTGCGCACGGTCACCAAACGGTTGTCCTGGACTTGCACAGCGCTGCCGAGTAACAATTCTAGAACCCGAGGTCTAGAACATTTGGTCGAACGGGCAAATGTCCAGCGCAAAGTGCCCCAGCCGCACTGGTATGCATCCTCGGGGCGCCGGAAGGGCTGCGCACTGTGTTGCGCAGCCTTGCCACGCTAGGCGAGTGTGTCCTAGCAGTGGCCACCCGTGCTGTTCGTCTACGTTCGACCTAGGAGTCAATACAACGGTTGCTAGGTGCTGCAATGCGTTCGATCCTGAGATAGCGTCCAGCCCAGCTCGTCCGGAAAAGGTATTTATGCTTGAGTTCGAACACGAGGGGAGGCCGTGCGGATTCGCCTTGCCACGCAAGGGCAGGCAATGTGTGGCCACCCATAGATTCATGATTGAGGGAGGAAAGAGATGCGACCACTCCGATTCGGTTTATTTTTACCGCAGGTGGGGCTTACGTGGGAGGCTATTCGAGATACAGCTCTTGCGGCCGAGGAGTTCGGCTTCGACTCCGTTTGGTTTGTCGACCACATGTGGATGCGGGGGTTACCTGACCTCGATCATTTGGAAGCGTGGACTTTGATGGCGGCGCTGGCAAGCATCACGCGGCGAATTCGCATCGGAACGTTGGTGTTGTGCAATTCTTATCGCAACCCCGCCCTCCTGGCGAAGATGGCCAGCTCGCTCGACCAAGTCAGCGGGGGGCGCTTCGTGCTAGGCCTGGGCGCTGGCTGGATGGAAGAGGAGTACCGCGCCTACGGCTATCCGTTCCCGTCGCCGCGGGTGCGAATCGAACAACTGGACGAGGCCCTACACATCATGAAACGCTTATTCACCGAGCAACGAGCAACCTTTCAGGGTAAATACTACAGTGTGGTCGACGCCGTTAACCGCCCCAAGCCAAAACAACAACCTTACCCACCCATCTTAGTGGGCGGCGCTGGGGAACGGCGCCTTTTACGGGTTGTGGCCGAACATGCCAACATCTGGAACTGCCCCAACAACGTCGCCGGGGAGCTGCCGCAAAAGTTGCTCACCTTGCGCCGCCACTGCGAGGCAATTGGCCGAAACTTTGAGGAAATCGAAATTTCCGAACAATGCGTCTTCATTGTCGGAAGTAACCCGGCCGAAGTGGAAAGAAAAACAGCGGCTGCCCAGGCGCTTCTGGGCTCGGTGTGGGATGTTGGACGTGCCTTCGCTGGGACTCCGACCGAGCTGGTGAAAGCCTTTCGGGACCGTCAGCGACAAGGTGTAACGTCCTTCATTGGACTCTTTGGCGACCTCAACCAACGCGAGAGCCTGGAGTTATTTGCGCGGGAGGTCATACCCGCGTGTTCATGAAGAGTTGTCCGCCGCGGCTTACAGATTTCCCGCCAGCGTGAGGTGAAGACCATGAAACCCCGATCGCTAGCTCTGGCCACAGATCTCTACGAGCTCACGATGGCAGCGGCTTATTTCTGCAAGGATATACGGAGCGAAGCCACGTTCGAGCTTTTCGTCCGCGAGCTTCCGCCGCAGCGCCGCTTCCTGGTCGTGGCAGGGATCGAGCAAGCGCTCGAGTATCTCGCAGAACTGCGCTTCTCCCAAGAGGACATCGACTATCTCCAGCAGCACCCAAGTTTCCGCGCAGTGCCGCAGGCATTCTTCGACTACCTAGAGGGCTTCCGTTTCGAGGGAGAGGTCTGGGCTATGCCCGAGGGCACCGTAGCGTTCGCCAACGAGCCTCTTGTTCGGGTGACCGCGCCAATTTTGCAAGCACAAATTGTGGAAACGTTCCTCTTAGCGACAATCAACTTCCAAACCATGATCGCTTCCAAAGCTGCGCGGGTGGTGGCTGCAGCCCGCGGGCGGCCGGTCATCGAATTCGGATCGCGCCGTGCTCACGGAAGCGAAGCAGCGATGTATGCCGCTCGTGCGGCCTACATCGGGGGTTGCACCGGCACCTCCAACGTCGAAGCTGGCCTCCGCTTCGGTATTCCGACCTTCGGAACGATCGCCCACTCTTGGGTGATGTCCTTTGACGACGAGCTGACGGCCTTCAAGGGCTACATGGAAGTATTTCCGACGACGACCACGCTGCTCATCGATACCTATGACACGGTCGCGGCAGCGAAAAAAATCGTCTCCGCCGGGTTGAAACCTCAAGCCGTGAGGCTCGATAGCGGGGATCTGGCCTCGTTAAGCCGCGAAGTTCGCGAGATACTCGACGCGGGAGGGCTAACCGCAACCCGCATTTTCGCCAGTGGCGACCTCGACGAATATCGCATTGCCGAACTCCTCCTGCAGGGCGCACCAGTGGATGCGTTTGGTGTAGGCACGAGGTTGTCCACCTCAGCCGATGCGCCGAATCTCGGGGGCGTGTACAAGCTTGTCGAGGTCGCTGCCGACCACGAGAGGAAAGCACGGGTAAAAACCAGTCCCGGCAAAGTCACGCTGCCCGGGCGCAAGCAGGTTTGGCGAGTCACTACACCCGAAGGGGTCTACGAAGGAGACTGGATTGCTCTTGCGGACGAAGAGCGCCCAACCTCCCACGCGCAGCCACTCTTACGACTCATGATCAAAGATGGGCACCGGATCGAGCCCCAGCAAGAGACACGCGAAATTCAGGAACGCGCGCTAGCAAATCTGGCCCATCTTCCCGAAGCGCTACGAAGCCTAGAAGCAGGCCCCGGCTTGCCGGTACGTGCCACGGCAAGACTTCTTGCCGAGCAACAACGTATAGCCGCTCGCTGTCTGGGACGCTGAGGTACGCCGGCAACGCCTTGGCTCAAGGGATCAATACCACTTTGCCCACGCTTTTGCGCTCACGAATCAGCGCCATCGCTTCGTTAGCTCGCTCCAGCTCAAGAGAAGCCGAGATTTCTGGGCGGAGCACACCACGCTCGTAAAGACGAAACAAGGCTTCCAGCGAACGCACCAAAGTGGCCGGCTCCTGCGCTTTGTACGCCCCCAAGTTCAATCCCACTACCGAGATGTTCTTGAGGAGAACACGGTTCATTGGCAACCTCGGGATGTCGCCCGAAGCAAACCCTATGACCACCAATCGACCACACCAGGCAATACATCTTAATGAACGATCAAAAGTCGTTCCCCCTACAGGGTCGTAAATGACATCGGCACCCCGGCCATTGCTCGCTCGGTTGACCGCCTGGACCCAGTCCTCAGCATCTACCTGGAAGCATGCTTCCGCCCCGTGTTGCATCACCACCTCACACTTCTGCAAAGAACCTGCGGTGCCAAACACGCGAGCACCCAGCGCGCACCCCACGTCTACTGCGGCTAAGCCGACTCCCCCCGCTGCTCCGTGCACCAGGAGGACTTCCCCTGCTTGCAAGGCCGCTCGGTGAGTCAAGGCGAGATAAGCGGTCTGGTAGGCAACGCCAAACGCAGCGCCAACTTCGTAAGGCATCGAATCGGGCAGCGGAACCACAAAAGCGGCCGGCGCCGCCACAACGCTCGCGTATCCACCCCAGTCGAGCATGGCGACGACTCTCTGACCGGGACGAATATCCCCTACCCCTTCGCCAACAGCACGAACCACACCCGCCACTTCGGTCCCGGGAGAAAACGGCAGCGGCGGCTTCAACTGGTACTTGCCCTCGACCATTAACAGATCCGAAAAATTACAGCCAACGGCCTTTACGTCGACCACAACCTGGCCGGGGAGCACCTCTGGATCGGGCAAGTCGACTCGATGGAGCCTTTCTCGTTCTCCAACGTGATCGACCACCATTGCGTACATTGTTGTGACCGCTTCGCTGGAATTAGCTAATTAGGCAGGCTTCAACGGCGGGTAGAGCGAACGTAATCCGATTCACCGCAGGCTGCCGGAGTGAACCCAGCGCCCTTTGAGACCGCAAATCAGGCTTACTTTCCCTGCAAATCTCTCACCAGCTTGGTCAAACCGCGCACGACCTCAGGCTTTCCCGCAAGGTCTGGATTCGCGGCCATGAGCGGACTCTTACCGACCGCCTGCCCCCCGCCGACAATGATTTTTTCAATGTAATCGTCGGTTACCGATTTTTGCCATTCCTCTGAAGTGAGATCGCGAGGCTTTGGATTCAACGCAACTCCTGCAGGGCCGTCACCCTTGCCGCTGGTGCCGTGGCACGTCGCGCAGCGGGTTTGCCAAATCTCTTTAGCCTCTTTCATTACTGCTTCAGAAACCTGCTCGGCGGCATGGGCGTGCAAACCGACCAAGAGGCTCATAACCGCAACCAGCCCCCAGACCACGCGGCTGTTCACTACGACCACATTTCGCATCTCCATCTACCAATCTCCTTTCCGCTAAGCGTTCCACGAACTCGCCCCGATGGCGCTCGATCGGCCAAATCCAAGCAAGAGGGAAACCAAAAGGCAACGATCGCCCTTGTGCAACCAGCTGGTTTACCAGTCTCTCATCCCTGAGATGAGCCTTACCCCGAGGCAACCCGGCCTTGGGAATGGGTACCCGCAAAAGGGGGGGAATTCCTCACAAGACGGTATACTCCTTCGTACGCTGCAGCAGCACGTTCCCAAGAGAAGTCTGCCTGCATGGCTCGAACCACGAGCGACCGCCATGCGTGCGGATTGCGGTACAGGCCAAGCGCCCGATCCACCGCCGCGATCAGAGGCTCGGCCCCAAACGGCCAGAACTGAAACCCGGTACCGCGAATGGGGTCGGCACCAACGTCGATCACTGAGTCAGCTAGTCCCCCCGTTTTATGCACCACTGGGATCGCTCCGTACCGCATCGCGTACATTTGGGCCAAACCGCAGGGTTCGAACCTCGACGGCATCAAGAAAAGGTCGGCTCCAGCGAAAATCTGGCGAGCAAGCTTGTCGTCGAAACTCACCGACGCGGCTACTTTTCCCGTGAACTCCCGCCCCAATGCGAGCCATCTGGCCTCCAAGGTAGCGTCACCTCGCCCTAGTACGACGAGCTGACTATTTCGCTCGAGCAACGCGGGGACGACTTCGGCCAGCAAGTCCATACCTTTTTCCGCCACCAGGCGCGACACCACTCCACACAAAGGGGCCGAGAGATCCTGCGTGAGCCCCACACTGGCTTGCAAGGCGAGCTTGCAAGCCGTTTTGCCTTGGGGATCAGCCGCAGTATATGGGGCGGCGATCTGCGGGTCGCTCGCTGGATTCCATGCTTCCTGGTCTACACCATTGAGAATCCCCGTTAACTGGTGCGAGCGGTAGCGCAAGGCCCCATCCAATCCAAAGCCACGCTCCGGAGTCTGCATTTCCTGAGCATACGTTGGGCTTACCGTTGTAATCCAATCCGCAAACGAAATACCCGCCTTGAGGTAGTTGATGTTTCCCCACGCCTCGAAGGCGTCGAAAACAAAAAGTTTAGAATCGAGGCAGAGAATAGGCCAAGCTTCGGGGGGAAAGCTGCCTTGGTAGGCTAAGTTATGAATGGTGAGCACCGTACGCGTTTGCCGGGACCAAAAATAACGCCCGGAGTCTGCTCGAAGGAACGCAGGAACGAGTGCAGCGTGCCAATCATGCACGTGGATCACATCAGGTACGCCGAGAAAGCCAACGATGTCCAACACGGCTCTGCAGAAGAACGCGAAGCGCTCGGCATTGTCTTCGAAAGCCCGGTTCCCCTCACCATACAGTTCTCCCCGATCGAAGTATCGATCCGCCATGATCGCATATGCCGGGACAGCGTCCGCCATGCTGGTGCGCCACACCGGCGCTCTTACCCAATCTTGGCCGATGGGGACCTCCACCTCCTGCCCCGTCCCTTCCCAATGAAATTCGGAAGCACGAAGGCACCGATACCCCGGCAGGACCACGGCGACGTCGATTCCCCGCCGTTTGAGAAACCGAGACAAGGCCGCCACTGCATCTCCCAGCCCGCCAGTTCTGGCGAACGGGGCAACCTCAGCAGCGGCCATCAACACGAACATCGTAGGGCGGGTTCGCCTTAGAAATGCCGGCCCGGTTGGGACAAACACCTCCCTTTACAGGGCAGCGGCACGTTTTTGCGCCGCAGTGGCCGGTTCCAGCGCGTAGCGTAAAACCTCGTCGATGGTCTCCACGAACACGAAGTTCATCTCTTTGCGTACTGACTCGGGGACTTCCTCGAGATCCTTTTCGTTACGCTTGGGCAAGATGACCGTGTTGATGCCGGCCCGCCGCGCGCCCAGAACCTTCTCCTTAATCCCCCCGACCGGCAGTACTTTTCCGCGCAACGTAATTTCTCCCGTCATCGCGATGTCGTGGCGAACCAAACGACCGGTTAGCAACGAAGCCAGCGAAGTGGCTAAAGCGATTCCCGCAGAAGGACCATCCTTCGGTACCGCACCTGCCGGAACATGGATGTGGATATCCAAGTTTTCGAAAAAGTCGGGCGCAATGCCCAGGCTGGATGCATGGGCACGGATGTAACTCAGGGCAGCCTGAGCGGATTCTTTCATAACGTCACCAAGTTGCCCGGTGAGGATGAGGTTCTTTTTTCCCACCATCTTCGTCGACTCAATGAAGATGATGTCCCCGCCGTTAGGCGTCCAAGCGAGTCCTACAGCCACTCCCGGTTCCTGCGTACGGTCAGCCACCTCCGAAAAGAAGCGCTCCGGGCCCAACATTTCTCGTACCTTTGTCGGGTCGACCGTCACCGGCTCCGTTCTTCCCTCGGTGATTGCACGTGCCACCTTTCGGCAGATGCTACCAATGTCACGTTCGAGGTTTCTCAGTCCGGCCTCTCGGGTATAGTGTCGGATAATTTGCAGAATTCCTTCGTCGGTAAAGGACACCTGACCTTCGTCCAGACCGTTTTCGCGCATTTGCTTGGGAATCAAATGCCGCCGGGCAATGACGAGCTTTTCCTCTTCCGTGTAGCCGGCTAGCTCGATCACCTCCATACGATCCCGCAGCGGTGGAGGGATGGGATCCAGGAGGTTCGCCGTGGTAACAAACATGACCCTGGACAAGTCGAAGGGCACGTCGAGATAATGATCGACAAAGGCATTATTTTGCTCAGGGTCGAGCACCTCGAGCAGGGCCGAAGCGGGGTCTCCGCGAAAATCAGCACCGAGTTTGTCAATCTCGTCGAGCATCAACAACGGGTTGTTAGAACCTGCATTGCGAATGCTCTGGATGATTCGACCGGGCAGTGCCCCAATGTATGTTCGGCGGTGTCCACGGATCTCTGCCTCATCGCGCACTCCTCCGAGGGACAAGCGTACGAATTTGCGGCCTAGGGCACGAGCAATCGACCGTCCCAACGAGGTTTTTCCCGTCCCCGGTGGGCCAACAAAGCACAAGATGGGCCCTTTCGAGTCACGTTTGAGCTTGCGCACCGCCAGAAACTCCAAAATCCGGTCCTTGATTTTCTCCAGGTCGTAGTGATCCTCATCCAGGACCTGGCGGGCGTGCGCAATATCGAGGTTATCTTCCGTCGACACCGACCACGGCAAGTTGACGAGCCACTCCAAGTAAGTTCTTACGACCGTGTGCTCCGCTGATTCAGGGGGGATGATTTTCAAGCGCTCCAACTCCTGCTCAGCGGCTTTGCGAGCTTCTGGAGGTAGCTTGGCCTCCTCCATCTTCTTTCTCAGCTCTTCGATTTCCGCTGCCCGCGGATCCGACTCACCGAGCTCTTTTTGAATCGCTCGCATCTGCTGGCGCAGGTAAAATTCTTTCTGGTTCTTCGTTAGCTCAGACTGCACCTGCGCCTGGATTTTGTGACCTAGCTCGAGCAGCTCGATCTCGCGCTTGAGGATCATCAGCAGCCGCTCCATGCGCTGCTTAACGTCGAGCGTGCTCAGGAGCTCCTGCTTTTCCTCCAGCGCAATGTTGAGGTTGGAAGCAATCAGATCGGTCACCTTGCCCGCGTCACGGATATTATTGACGACGACCTGCAACTCGTCCGGCAAGTACGGGATCATGGATACGTATTTGGAGAACTGGTTGACGAGCTGGGTCTGAATGGCGGGCAGAGCGGGCGACTCCGGTTTGCTGTCGGCAAGTTGGCGAACACGGGCGCGAAAGTAAGGGGCGGCCTGCACGAACTCGATGATCTCGATACGGCGCAGCCCCTGAACAAGGATGCGCACGCTACCATCGGGGTACTTGAGCATCTTCAGGATTCGGCCCGCTGTTCCCCGCGAAAACAGCCCCTCTGTTGTTGGGCTTTCTTCTTCAGGATTTTTTTGGCTCACAAGGCCAATGAGGCGCTCGCCCGTCAACGCCTCCTCAATCAGTCGCAGCGACGAGGCGCGCGAGATCAGCAAGGGGACAATCGCAGCCGGAAAAATGACAACCCCCCTTAAGGGCAGAATGGGTAGCTCTTCGGGCACAGAGACCTCACCCAGGTCGGCCTCGAAGCCAACGTAACGCTGCTTCTTCGATTCCTCTCGTTCGTCTTCCAAAGTCATAAGCGCAAACTAATACCGCCTCTCCGGGCTGACAAGCACCATTGGATGAAGGGCGCGAAGACGCCGCCTTCCCGGCGCGGGCCTTGACGCTATCCTCCAAGAGTGAAAACAGACACCGAGAGTATGCGACAGGGCTTAGCCGTAGAGGAAATCGACCAATTGATCGCCACTCCGCACCTCATCAGAGAGCAACTCTTGTGGCACGCGCGTCCGTTTCGACAGGCCTGCGGTGCGGTGCCCTCACGACTCGTGCGCAACGCCAAGGCAGTTTGTGCGCTTGTAATCACTGACAGCCAACCACAAATGGAGGCAAGCTTCCGTGCAATCGGAGCGGCCCGGAGGCGGGTCTCCCAGTTGGGAGCGAGTTTGAAGCGCCTCAATCCCAGGTGCATGGATTCAGCTGCGCGACTCCATGGGCTGGACGTTTTATGGTGCTGCACGTGTTAGGAAGCGGAAGCTCGGTTTTTACCACGTGCCAGGGGAGGGTTTTGCTGATTGCAAACCGTCACCTCGGGCACTCGGGGTCATAGGTACCGTGCACTGACCCGGAAAGGAGCGTCTGTGTGCAAAGACTTTTGGCCGCAGTTTATTTCCTAGCTATCGCAGTCTGGGTGGGAACAGTTGTGTTTCACTCCTTCGTTGTCGCACCGACGTTGTTTCGCTCGCTACCCCAGGCAACGGCGGGAGATGTTGTCGCCCGAATTTTCCCCACCTACTACCTCCTTGGTTATGTTTGCGGTGTCATCACTACCATAGTCCCCTGGCTCCTCTGGAACCCAACGACGGGGCAACGTCCCTTGAGTTGGGCCAGTGTTGTGGCTGCTGTGATGCTGCTTGCCACTCTCATCGGTGGCACGGTGATTCACCCCCGTGCGGCGGCATTACGGCCCCGCCTAGCCAACGCTGCCGTCGACTCTCCTGAACGTATTCAATTTCGTCAGCTCCATACTGCAGCAGTTACCGCAAATCTGCTTGTACTCGCGGGCGGCTTGGTGCTCGTGGTCATGGTGTCTCGTCATCTCCGTTGATAAGGGGAGCAAGTGACCCGAGCGGTTTTGTTCGACCTTTTTGGTACCCTAGTCCACTTCGAGCCGGAGATACCCTCCCTCGAGGGTGGACAGCGCGAGTGGAGGAAAGCCATGAGCTGGCTCGAGCCAGTCGTGCGCTGCCATTTACCCGGTTATTCCTTCGAAGCTTTCCTCGATTGCCTGACAGCGACAACCAACACCATCGTGGCATCTCGGGCGCCCGAATATCACGAGATTCCGTCGGTCGAGCGCTTTCGCTGGACACTAGCCCGCCTCGGCATCGATCGCGCTCGGCAGGATTGGCTTGCGCCACTCTTGGCAGAAGAGCACATGGCAAATCTGACAAAGCGCACGCATCTGGACGTTTCGGCAACCACAACTCTCGAGGCGTTACAGCGACAAGGCTACCAGCTAGGTTTGGTTTCCAATTTTGACTCCGAGCCGGCAGCATGGCACGTCCTCGAGCAGCATGGCCTTCTCGAGCATTTCGGTACCGTACTGATCTCTGCGGGGTTCGGTCGGCGAAAGCCCCACCGATCCATTTTCCTCGCCGCGCTTCAACGACTCGGAGCCTCGGCGAGCGGAGCATGGTTCGTTGGGGACAACTACGAGGAGGACATACTCGGTGCTCAAAATGCGGGCCTTCGGAGCATCTGGGTGCGCCCTCAGCGCACCGTGGGCCAAGGTTGGCACCTCGAGTCGACAGTTGGCTGCACCCGGCAAGTGCAGCACCTGGCGGAGGTGCTGGCATGCATCGACTGAAGAGACCAGCATATCATTCCGGCCACACCACCGGCGGTAGACGTTCACGGCACACGAAGCTAGCGTGGACTTCACCTGGAGGGGTGGGTGAGCGGTTGAAACCACCGGTCTTGAAAACCGGCAACCCGAAAGGGTTCGAGGGTTCGAATCCCTCCCCCTCCGCGTTATCATGAGGTAAAGGGATTCGAACTCGCGAAGCTTGTGCCCCAGCTGGTGCAGAGCCGTCCCGCTGGCAACTGTGTTACCTCTCGACAGGCGGCCAAGCGCAGCGCCCGCCTAGCCAACACCGACACCCGTAGGTTTCCGCCACCTGCCCAGCCGTTCGCCTCGCCGCCCTCGCTCACGAGGGTCTTCATCGTGCCAGAGCGTGAAGCACCCTCATTAACCGAGGAAAAACAATGTCGGCAACCACGATCGGGATCGTGCTCTTTCCAGCGCTTACACAGCTCGACGTCACCGACCCACTGGAGGTTTTATCCCGTAGGCCGAAGGTGCGTTTGCTGCTTGTCGCGGACACACGCTAGCTGGTGGCTAGTGTACACGGCCTGCAGCAGTTTACGCCTGATGTAACATTCGGGGACGCGCCCCCCTCGCTATGCTTTTTGTTCCAGAGGCCACAGTGCCGCGACCGCGTTGGAGGACGCGCGGCTACTTGCCTACGTGGCGCGTGAGGGAGCACGGGCACAGTGGATCGCCTCGCTTTGCAAAGGCGCGCTGATCCTAGGCGTAGGAGCTCCCCCGGCCGGCGCGCCAACACTCACTGCCTTAACCTCGAGCTGTTGGCACCGTTCTCTGCGGCGCCAACGCCCCACCATGTCCTGCTTGACGGAAACCGTATCACCGGTGCTAGCATCACCGCAGGCATCGACTTAGCCCCGTAGATCGTCGGGCTCGCGCACGGCCCAAGCGCGGCACAGATGATTGGGTCGCTCATCGAGTAAGAGCCCTCGCCACCCTTCGATGCAGGCTCACCGGCCACCGCTCCAGCCGGCCTAGTCTCCGAGATCGTTGCGGCTAAACGCGGGGGGTAAGACCAGCGTGCTGCGGCCGTGGCACGAGCAACTACCCGCCGTATTCTCCCCCCCGGTCACGGGCTCAGGTAGCTTGGGTAGCTTGCCTGGTGCGGGGGCTGTGATGGACGCACAACAATCAAGGTCGCCAGCAAAACCTACCGCCGCGGCGGCACAATCAACTGGCTTTGCCTCTGGACCAACCACCTTGCGGTGGCACCGAAATCGTGCATCGCGCCCTCTGGGCGCGTTGCCAAGCTAGCGTTTGCGACGCATGTGCTTATGTGGTTCTTCCAGGTGCTTTTTGCACGCATCCGAGAGCTCTGACTCGTGAGCCTTCAAGCAGGCCCGGTAGCGACCTTTTCCGGGTTTCACGTCGTGGCAAAACTTTTCAATGTCACTCGCACAGGGGCCGCGCCGAACAGCCCACGCCTGCGGTGCAGCACAGACGACGGCTGCACCAAGCAAAGCTCCAAAAAGCCAACGTTTGACCATAGGGATGTCCTCCTTATCTTTTCCGAGCCCATCGTTCGACAGACTTTGGCTCGTGGGCCCCAAGGAATTGACTCCGCGCTCATGGAAAGCACAACCTAAGCGACGCTCCGCTCGAAAGCGTATTCACAGCAGGTGCAGGTTGCATCAAAATTTTGATCAAGTGATCATCGTCCAATGGGAACTTCGTTTAATGAAATCACTGCCTAAGATTATTGGCCATCGCGGCTGCCGCGCACCGGGAGTCCTGGAAAACAGCTCTCGCGCAGTTGCTCGCGCGATTACCGAAGGTGCCGACATTGTCGAAGTGGATGTCATTTGCACCCGGGACGGGCACTTCGTGGCTCTCCACTGGCCGGATGTGTGCTCGAGTTTGTTGCCGCCGTGGAAATACCGGCTTGCCGAGCTTCCGCCCGTTGAGCAAGTGACGTCGATTGTTCGCACGGCTGGCCAGCAGGTGGCACTGTATCTAGACATCAAACAGCCACTGGACGATCGACAGTTCCTCGATCTGGCTCAGCTCGTGTCCAGCTTCACCCCTCGGCAAGTTATCGTCGGCTCGTTCCATCGCGGTGTACTTCGTTCGTGTGCAAAACATTGTCCTCAGTGGATCCTCAACTATGATTGTCTTCCAGTCCATCGGGCCATCACAAAGGCCAACGAGCTTGGCGCTCATTGGATCAACCCAGTCGCCTTCGCAGTGCGGAAGTCTTTCGTCGAGCGGGCCTTGGAAGCTGGTTTGAGGTTCGTTCCGGCAGGAAGCGAAAACGACCGTCGGCAGCTACGTTACGCTGCATGGGGCGCCTATGCCCTCTCGACTTTCCGCCCTGCTCGGCTGCGCGCCCTTCTGAGGCAACATTTCGAACAATGCATCCAGCAGGCCAGCCACAGTCCCGGTCGTCGCTAGAGGCGACTGCCAGCCCCGGCTCCTTGCGCCGAGGACCCCTCGGGCTAAGAGGTTACTTTTAATTCCTCGTGCCGTCGGGGTTAAACCATGGCAATTTCTTACAGTCTCCTGACGTCGTTCGACTTGCATTTGCTCGCCGAGGGCCGCCACGAGCGGAGCTGGGAAAAGCTGGGAGCGCACAAGGTCAAATTTGGCGACCGAGAAGGCGTGTATTTTGCCGTCGTCGCGCCCAATGCCGAGGCCGTTTCCGTCATTGGTGATTTCAACAATTGGAACGTGGCGGCCAACCTGATGGAATTCCGCCGTGAAGCAGGGGTCTGGGAAACTTTCGTCCCTGACGTAAAACCGGGCGCCCTGTACAAGTACTGGCTAAAAGCACGAGGAGGAACCCACACCGCTGCCAAGGCGGATCCTTATGCCTTCTACGCGGAGCTTCGACCCGGCACCGCTTCCCGGGTTTGGGATTTAAACGGACACCGCTGGAGTGACGAGACTTGGCTCGAACACCGAAAAGCTACCGATTGGCTTCGCGCCCCCGTAGCAATTTACGAAGTACACCTGGGATCATGGAGGCGGGTGCCCGAGCAAGGCAACCGTTGGCTGACGTATCGCGAGCTTGCCGAGCAGCTCACGGCCTACGTACTCGACATGGGGTATACGCACGTGGAGTTCTTACCCGTAGCAGAACACCCCCTTGACGCCTCCTGGGGTTACCAGGTCACGGGTTATTTCGCTCCGACTAGCCGTTACGGTACACCTCAGGACTTCATGTACCTGGTGAACACCCTGCATCGGCACGGCATCGGAGTCATTGTCGATTGGGTGCCCGCCCATTTCCCGCGTGACGAACATGGGCTTGCGTATTTTGATGGTACCCACCTCTTCGAGCACGCCGACCCTCGGCTCGGAGCCCATCCTGACTGGGGAACTCTCGTTTTTAATTACGGACGCTGGGAAGTGCGTAACTTCCTGCTCAGCAACGCCCTGTTTTGGTTCGAGGTTTACCATGTGGATGGTCTCAGATTCGACGCCGTGGCAAGCATGCTTTACCTCGACTACTCGCGTCAGGCGGGGGAGTGGATCCCCAATAGGTACGGTGGCAGAGAAAATCTTGAGGCGGTCGACTTCCTGCGTCACTGCAACGAGCGGGTCTATGCGCTGAACCCCGGGGCAACAACCATCGCGGAAGAGTCCACGTCGTGGCCCATGGTCTCTCGCCCGACTTATCTTGGGGGCCTGGGATTTGGCTTCAAGTGGGACCTGGGTTGGATGAACGACACCCTCCGCTACATGGCTAGGGACCCCATCCACCGCAAATATCACCACAACGACCTTACGTTTCGCATGCTCTATGCGTTCACTGAGAATTTTGTCCTTCCGCTCTCCCACGACGAGGTTGTCCACGGCAAGGGCTCGCTGCTCAGCCGCATGCCAGGGGATGACTGGCAGAAGTTTGCCAACCTGCGTCTTTTGCTCGGCTATCAGTACACCCAGCCAGGCAAGAAGTTGTTGTTCATGGGAAGCGACATAGGCCAATGGCGCGAGTGGGACCACGCCAGCAGCATCGACTGGCACTTACTCGCCTACGAGCCGCACCGAGGGATCCAACGGCTCGTCCGTGACCTGAATGCACTTTACCGTCGTCTTCCAGCGCTCCACGAACTCGATTGCAGTTCGGATGGCTTTCAATGGGTGGACTGCCATGACAATGAACAAAGTACCCTCACTTATTTGCGGCGAAGTAGCCGAGGGGAAATTGCACTTATCGTTTGCAACTTCACACCAGTACCTAGAAAGGGATTCCGCGTCGGTGTACCAAAGGCAGGGCTGTGGAAAGAGCTAATGAACACGGACTCTATCCATTACGGCGGCAGCAATCTGGGGAACAGTGGTGCCGTGCTGTCGGAGCCCAGTCCGTCTCACGGGTTTCAACATTCGCTCGTCTTGACTTTGCCGCCCCTTGCCGTGCTCATACTCACACCGGAAGAGGCCTTATGACTTTCGTCGTTCACAACCACAGCACCCTCCCTCCAGAGATTGCCAGCTCGCTTGCCGATGTTCTTCGCATTCAGGAAGAAGCCGGGTGCACCGTGGTGACGGACGGTTTTTACTCCTCACGAGATCCGGTTTGGCTTGCAATCGAATGTGTCGGCGGCGTGGAAGCGGGGTTGGCGGTGGACTACTTTGGAGCCGGGTTCACCGTGCCGAGGCCAGTGATCTTGGATCACTTACACTACCGGGCGAACAAAGCGGTGGAACAATGGCGAATAGCGCAAACTGAGAGCCGACAACCGGTCAAAACTGTTTTCCCTGGGCCTCTCACACTTGCCCAGCTTTCCGACTACGGGCACGGTCCTTACCGCGATCGCGGATCGCTAGCGGAGGCATGGGCTACTGCCCTACTACCCGAGTTTACTGCACTCCTTGAAGCCGGCGCGACTTGGATTCAGTTCGACGAGCCCGCGCTTTTACGGAACCCACAAGAGATCCGCCTGCTGCGTGATCTGCTTGAACCTTTCTGGGAGATCCGGGGAGCTGCACGTATAGTGGTTTCCACTTGGGGTGGAAATGCAGCGTCGCTGTATGCTCAGCTCCATTCGCTGCCAGCGGATGTTGTGGGTGTGGACTTAGTAAGAAATCCTGAACTCATCGAGTTAATTGGCGAGGTAGGTGCAAGCCAGGAGCTCTACCTTGGCTTAGCAGGGCCTGACTCGGTGGGAGTCGACGTTCCAGCCCTCGAAGGAAGGCTGCACAAGTCGCTCCGCAACTATGAGTTCGAGCTGATCCACTTAGGCCCCGCCTGCGGACTCGGAGCTCTGCCTCCCCAGTTTGCCACTGCCTGTCTTCAGGAAATCGCACAACTCGCTCATGCACTCGCAGATACCATGGAACCGCGGCGATCATGACCCGCGCTGAACTGCGCCGCCACTTGGAGATGCTTCAACTCTCGGGCGAAGCTCTTGTCGTTCACACGGACCTTGCCTCTCTCGGCTTGGGGGAGCCGCCCGATCCTTATGAGTTCTGTGAAATGCTTCTTGAAGCCGTTGGGCCGGGAACTCTCCTCGTGCCTGCGTTCACGCCCAACACTCTGGTACCGCGGCCCATCTGGACCGATGGGGAACCAATGAGCGAACCCGTGGCATTTTCCCCGGACCTTCCCAGCGACGACCCTGTTGCAGAAGCACTGCGTCACTTCCCCGGAGCTTTACGAAGCCAGCATCCGACCCATTCTTTTATCGCGTTGGGCCCGTTGGCCCGCGAACTCCTTTCAACGCATCGCGATAACAACCCATTGGGACCGCTAAAAAAACTCAATGTCCACCGCGGGTCGGTCGTACTTCTTGGTGCCAACTTGCGCCACGCCATGGCCTTGCACCTTGCCTTAGAGGCGAAGTTCCCAGCCATCGGTGCACGCCGCGTTGCCTTGCGGTTGAATGCCGGATCGCACGTCGAGAGAGTTGTGGTCGAAAATTTCCCTGGATGCAGCAACGCGTTCGATAAGCTCGAAACGCTCCTCAGTTTAGAGGCGATCAAATTCGTTCCCTTGGCGCACAGCTCCCTGAGAAAAATTCCGCTTCGATACTTGCTGCAACTGGCCCACACGGTGCTGCAACAAGATCCGTTCGCCCTATTCTGCAATGAAGCTGGCTGCACCGACTGCCTCGCCGCCAAGGCGCGCTTCAACGAGCCCGCGACAAACTAGGGGGCGAGTTCACCGAAGCCTTACGCCGCTTCACACCAGGCCGTGCCCAGGGCAAACTTGCGCCCTAGTACCGTTGCCAGCGTGTACGGCCCGTCCGGAATTACAACCAGGCGTGCCTCCCCTTCTTTTTGTCCGGCTCCCACCTGCTGCAGCGCTTCATCAAGGGCCTGCTCCGCACTCTCAGCCCACCGAACGGCAAACCCCGGGCCGAACCTGACCACCTGGCGGGGGGTGGCAATCCACACGGAAGCCTTACGCAGCACCTGACACAAATGCTGAACCATCCACTGATCGACAGAGAAAAAGTCTGGTTGCCAAACACGCTCCATGAACATCTCTGGGGAGTCAACTGACCTCAGCAAGGTAACGAATTCGCGACTGCCGGCACCCTCGCTAAGTTCGGCAACCAGGACAATGGCTCCGTCAGGACGCACGACATTGAGTGCTGCCGCGAGCCCCTTGATCGCTTGATACAAGGTTTGGTCCAACGGGTAGCCTCCGGCAGACACCAGCACGATGTCGGCGGGCTTTTCGACGGAAACCAAGACTTGCCTCTCTACCGCCAAGGCGCCCTGTTGATGCGCCCACACCGGGTCACCCGCGAACACGCCGGTTAAACGTCGCTGCCGATCGACGGTGACGTCAAAAAGGAAGTCCGCACCGACTTTTTCTAAGATTTCGACCAGTTCCTCGTGAAAAGGATTCCCCTCCAAGATCCCAGGCCCCACCCTACCCTCGAGCATTCCCGGGCCATGCACCGAGCGAATGGTCTTGACGCTAGCAAGCCCCGGGCACAACGCTTTCCGCCCTCCGGAGTAACCCGCCATGAGGTGAGGCTCGATGAGCCCTGTCAGGATGCGCAAATCAGCTTCCAGGTAGCCTCTATCGATCCAAACCTCTGTTCCCCGGTTCGTCGTTCCAACGAACGCATGGGAGGCATCGTCGCGAGCGACATGATTGCGGATGCGATAAGAGCGGGTAATCTCCGGTCCGAGCATTTCTTCCAATTCTCGAGGATCGTTGGGGCGGTGCAATCCCGTGGCCACGAGAATTTCAACGCGGTCCGGACCTAACCCGCAGTCACGCAAGAGCTCTAATAGAGGCGGAAGAACTGCTGGATAAGGCACCGGCCGCGTTTTGTCAGAAACCACGACCACGCAACGGCCCCTCCCTCGTGCCAACTCCGGCAAAGGAACCGAAGCAATCGGCTCGAGCAAGGCCTGTCGCACAGCCAACTGAGGCGCAGATAACGCCGCCAGGCGTTTTCCTTGGACTACTTCCACATGTACCGCTGCTGGCAACGCGACTTCTACACCGCAGCGCCCGAATTCAAGTTGAACCTTCATGGCTCGACTAGGAGCTTCCCCGAGCAGATGTCTCCTAGAGTTCCCGCCTTCCCTCGATTGCCTTACTCAAGGTCACCCCATCAGCGTACTCCACATCTGCCCCCATCGGCAGGCCGTGCGCGATGCGGCTCACCCGGACACCTAAAGGCTTTATGAGCTTGGCCAAGTAGAGAGCCGTTGCCTCGCCTTCTGCCGTCGGGTTGCATGCCAAAATCACTTCGTTGACGCGGCCGGTTCGTAAGCGTTCAATCAGCTCACGAACGCGGAGTTGCTCCGGACCGACTCCGTCGAGTGGGGAGAGTGAGCCATGCAAAACATGATACTTTCCTTTAAAACCACCGCAGCGCTCGACAGCCACCACATCTGCCGGGCGCTCCACGACACAAATCACACCGCTGTCCCGGCTCGGATCCTGACAAAGCCGACAAGGATCCTCGCTCGTAAATGCTAAGCACTCTGAGCACAGTCGCGTGGAACGGCGGAGCTCGAGGAGAGCGTGCGCCAGTCGCTCCACTTCTTGGGCTTCCACACGCAACAAATGGAAGGTCAAGCGGGTGGCAGTTTTCTCTCCGACGCCAGGGAGTCTGGTCAACGCCCGAATGGCTTCTTCCAAAGGGGGCGGAAGTCCTGCCATGTTGCGCACATACCTCTCGTCAGCAATTCCCCGCTACTCAAAACGACAAGCCGGGTATCTTCAACCCCCCGGTCACCTTTTGCATCTCCTCAGCAACAGCTTGTTGAGCCTTGCGGATCGCTTGGTTCATCACTGACTTCATCAGATCCTCCAGCATTTCCACATCGCCGCTTGAAACCACCTGTGGATCGATGGTGACGCGTAACACCTCCAGTTTGCCGTTCATCTGCACCGTGACCATGCCTCCACCGGCGGTTGCTTCCACCGTAAGCTTAGCAACGTCCTCTTGAACCTTGGCCAAGCGCTGCTGCAGTTGCTGCGCCTGAGCGAACAAATCCCCTAAGCTTCCTACTCCCTTGACCATCAAGAAGGACCCTTCTCCTGTACTCCCTGTCGCTCGCGAACCTCACGAATCTCCGCGCCTAAAATTTCGACTGTCTTGCGTACAGCGGGAACTTCGAGCACCTGACGAAGCAAATCCTTCATCGGCTCCTGTCGCTGCGACTTCTCGGAAGAGTTCTCTTCCGAGACGGCTTCAATGTGCACCGAAAAAGGCGAGGCAAAAAATTCCGAAGCCAGGGCGGCGAGTTCCTGGGCGCGCCCACCATGGGTCAAATACTGATAATGAATCCCGCGAGGAATCGTGATCTTGAGCCAGTCCTGACCCCATTCCACGCCAACCTTTGCCTGTAAGTGCGCCGCAATGAAGCGCCGGCGCTGACCGACGAATTCGAGAAAAGCTCGCCAGCGAGAATCTCCCCCCTCTGCAAACTCTAGGCTCTCTCTTCCTTCGCCTCGAGGTACGCCAGCAGGCGCGGGAGCCGTTGCGTTTGCCACCGCTGTCCCTTGGGCCTGCAAATGCCGCTCGGGAATCGCCTCCGGCGCGGACGAGTCCCTCGACTGCCGGTTTTTGTCACCCCTTGGCGGCAATTTCCCCTGGTCTTCCAAGGTCGTCCGCGGGGACGGCTTGCCGTCGGCGAGCTGACGTAACTCCTCAGCCAAGGTTGCCAACGACACCAATGGCTCTGCCATCGCTAGCCGCAACAGGTGCATTTCCAAGCACAGCTTTGGTACCGGACTGCGACCGATTTCCGCTTCGGCTTGAAGCAGGGTCCGAAAGATTCGCTCGACATCCAAGAAGGAAACCGCCTCCGCTTGTTTCTGCACCGCAAGCAGTTCTTCCACCGGCAGTTCTTCTTTCAAAAGATCCGAAGCCCCAGCTTGGACCACAGCAATATTGCGGAAATGCTCGATACAATCCCGTACGAACCGACGAAGGTCGTCTCCGCACGTATATACGTTCTCGACCAACGCAAGCACCCTGGATGGATCCCGGGCAATCAGCGCAGATGCCAGCTCCACCACCAAGGCCCGATCTGCCAAGCCGAGGGCAGCGAAAATTTGATCATCCGTGATCCGACGTCCAGCAAAGGCAATCGTCTGATCGAGGAGCGACTGTGCGTCGCGCATGCTGCCCTCGCTCTCTCTTGCCAGAAAAAACAAGCCCTTTTCCGAGATTTCCAGCCCCTCCTTTGCAGCGATCTCGCCCAGGTGACGCACGATCAAGCTCAAAGGGAGCCGCCTGAAATCAAAGCGCTGGCACCGAGACTGAACGGTGGCCGGCACCTTATGTGGATCCGTCGTGGCAAAAATGAACTTCACGTGTGCTGGAGGCTCTTCCAAGGTCTTCAACAAGGCATTGAAGGCGCTGGTCGAAAGCATGTGGACTTCGTCGACAATGTAAATTTTGAAGCGGCACTGTGCAGGGCGGTAACGCACGTTTTCGATGATAGCGCGGACGTCGTCCACTCCAGTGTTCGACGCACCGTCGATTTCCACAACGTCCAACGAGTTCCCTTGGGCAATCTGTTCGCAGTGGACACAAGCGTTACAGGGCTCCGGGGCCGGCCCACGATCGCAATTCAGTGCCTTTGCCAGCACCCGCGCCGCTGTAGTCTTACCGACACCTCGCACCCCGGTAAACAAAAAGGCGTGCGCCACGTGCCCGGTACGTATGGCATTCTGTAGGGTACGTGTGACGTGTTCTTGGCCGACAATATCAGCAAAAGTCTGTGGCCGCCAACGGCGTGCGAGAACAAGGTACGTCACATCTAACCTCTCACCGGCTTCGAGGGCTACGCGCCTATCAACCCAGCTCGTCGACCTCCGCGACAAGTCCCCGGGGCCAATAGGCAGAGGTGATAGCTAGGTTTCCCCGCGGCACAGAGACGAGATCGATACCGCTGCTTCCTTCCGGACCTGACGGGGTTTTCAATCCGTCGCTTGCGCGGGACCTAGCTATCACCGCTACCTATCTCCGCAGCGGACAACGATCTATGGCACAAGAAGAACTCCATTTAAAGGCACCCCGACTTCCAGCCAAGTCTCTTGCCCGAGGTGGAAACGGAGAGGGTGGGATTCGAACCCACGGTACCTTTTGGGTACACACGCTCTCCAGGCGTGCCGTTTCGTCCACTCACGCACCTCTCCGAAACTTTCCGGTCCTTAATGGGTTGCACGAAGCGATGCAACTCTACCCGTCGGCCTATCCCATGGCGCTAATTGTGCCGACGATGAACAAAAGCGGCGAATTTTTTACCGCGTTGTAGTCTGTCTGGGCTGCGAAGCGCTCCTTCCTTCGATTGAGCTGCAGCTGGCCCGGGACTTGCGTGCCGCTACCATTGTTATGGATGACCGACAGGGTATCGGCGCCTGCCAAAAACCGGATTCGCAGCTTGGTTGGCCGCTACAGGGAATTCCCGTCCACGCACTCCCTCAACGGCGCCGCGGGCGCCCTCCAGGCATCTCCCCACAGCGGCGCGCCATGCTGGCTCATTGGGTCCGAGAGGGTCTTTCCCTCGGCGAGATTGCTCATCGCCTTGGTGTTTCTCGACAGTGTATACACGTGCAACTGCGTAAGTGTCCCGAACTGGAAGCGTTGCGGCGGGAAGCCCGTGCCCGCATGTCGGCTGTTCGCGACGTGCAGAAGCAAGAACAAGCTGCGTGGGAGGCTCTGCTTTTCAGTAAACGACGAGGGGCCAAACCCCTCGTGAAGTTCCTCCTGGAAGCTCGCAGTCGGGGGTGGAACGTCGTGGTGCGCCCGCGAAAACGGCCCCGGATCAACGGGGTACCCCTTGCTTTCCATTGTCCTTCGCGGTCACGGCCGGCAAGCAATGGACAAAAATCTAAAGCGCACTACTACCACATAAGAATCACTCGCACGGACTGGCTTCATGTGGTCTATTTGCCTTCTGGCAGGTACGTGATCTGGCTGCCCGGTTCGATCCACCGAGCGGGCTCTATCTATATTCCTATCAGCCGTGCCAGCACCACGACCAGCTGGCCCCGGTGGCCGGTGGCAGCCGAGCTTACCCAAAGTGCAGCCTAGCTAAGACCTGCGACCGCGAGCCGCCTAGCTACTCCTGGCGCTTACCGGCCGAAGCGGGTGACGCACACGCGCACAGGACCTCTAGGCTTTCACTTCTCCATCGGGTACAGATGGTCGCATGCAGCGACTGATTGACGCGTGGTTCTCGCGCGACCGCGACGCCCAGCCGAGAATTTACTGGGCACGAACGAGAGACGGTTGGCGGCTCGCCCTGCACCGTTACGAACCCGAGGCAATGGCACACCGCACGCCCGTGTTACTATGCCACGGGATGTCCTCGAACCGATGGGACATGGACGGCCCCGGATCAATTTCTCTAGCTCGATATCTCCTTGGCCATGGATACGACGTTTGGGTCGCTGAATTGCGCGGCGCAGGTCGGTCTATGCGACCGAACTGGTGGAACGGCAAAAGATACAACTGGTCCTTCGAAGATTATGTGTATCATGACGCCCCGGCTTTACTTCGCACAGTGCTACGCGAAACCAAACACACACGCGTGCACTGGGTCGGCCACTCCATGGGGGGGATGATCGCTTATGCAGTGTTGATGACGCCGATGGGAGAAAAAATTGCGAGCGCAGTCACCCTGGGGTCGCCAACGATGAGCCAGGTTGGTCACCCACTACTCGACGTAGGTCTGCCCTATCGAGGTCTGCTCCGTTTGCTCCCCGACCGGGTTCCTCTCGGAACCATCGCACGAATTACCGCACCGCTGGCACCTTTGTTGGCCAAAGTCTTGGCCCGGCAAATTCACGAGCTGGGCTGGCACGAGGGTAACGCGGACGGTCGGTTGTTTCGCACCTTAATGCTCACCGCGGTCGACAACATCCCCGCCTCGCTGCTACGCGAGTTCGCGCGTTGGTACGAGCTGCGTGCGATGACCGACCGCTACGGGATGTTCGATTTCACCGAACACCTCGAGCGCATCAAAACGCCGATTCTCATCATCGGTGGTAGTCGGGATGGCCTGACTCCTCCTAAAGACCTCCGCGTCGTCTACGAACGAATTCGTTCCAAGAACAAAATGTTCCTCATCATCGGTAGAGAAACCGGGGCCTCGAACGACTATGCACATGCAGATTTGATCCTTGGCCTCAACGCCCCCAATGACGTGTACCCAGTGATACTGCGTTGGCTCGAAAAACGCCGGCAAGCTGATGCACCCAGGACTCATCGAGTCCAACAACGCGAACGCAGCCAGGACAAAGCACTGGCACCGACCAAGGTCGTTCCCCTCGTGGCCCGACGACGGGGCCACAGTTCCTAGGAAACCAGCTCAGCAGTCGACCCGAGCTCGTTACAAGCGACGAGCTCGAAACCAAGGCTCGCACCGAATTGGCATCGGAAAGCCACCAGGTAAAACGGAGCAGCACGCTCGCGAGACGCTCTTGTGAGAGCGACCACAAAACCTGTAGGATGATTTGTCACTGTGCCTCAAGCGATCGTCCGCGAAGAACTTGAGCTACTCGAACGGGTCAATCGCGTTCTTGACCAATCGCCGCAGTCTGAGGGGCCTTCGGAAGCCAAGCTCGTAGCGGAGCTCGAACGGCTGCGCGACATGCTTCGGGAGGGAGAGAAGAGCGAAGACCACGCTGCGCTCTTGCAGCAATGGGATCGGCAAAATGCCTTGTTGCAACAAATTCGAACTTCACGGGCTAGCCCTCAGGTTGACCCCGCGTCACCTTACTTCGGCCACATGCGCCTACGTGAGAACGGTACCGAGCGGGACATTTTGCTCGGAAAAGCAACCAAGCTCCACAACGATATACGCATCGTTGATTGGCGGCACGCGCCGATTTCGAAAATTTTCTACCGTTACCAACAAGGCGAGGAGTACGAGGAGGACATTGCCGGCCGAAAAGTTGTCGGGCAACTCTTGGTGCGTCGTACCGTCACCATTCGCGAGCGCGTTTTGCAGCGCGTGGAGGCTCCTGAGGGCGTCTTCGTACGGGATGCCACGACCCCCGGAGGCTGGCGGAAGGTCACCGCGGGTCGTCCACGGCTCGCCGGTGGGGAAGTCTCTGCACTGCGTGCCTACAGCACCCGGGAAACCGTCAACCGCCGACTCGGCACTCACACCCACGGCGGTCTCATGCGCAAAGACAAACATCTACCCGACATCGTCGGTCTCATTGACCCCACGCAGTTCGAGCTCATCACGCGGCCCTCGAAGGGATTTTTAGTCATCCGTGGCACTGCCGGTTCAGGGAAAACCACCGTCGCTCTGCACCGCATTGCATACCTCGCATACCACGAGCCAATGGTGGATTCAGTTCGCACCTTGGTGATCGTCTTTTCCAAAGCGTTGCGCAATTACGTGAGTCACGTGCTCCCGGCACTGGGCGTACACCACGTCCAGGTGCGAACCTTCGACGAATGGGCGGCTGAGCAAGTACGCCGGCTTTTCCCCAAGTTGCCGAGGAAAATCTGCGAATTCACGCCTGCTGTCGTTCAACGCCTAAAACTCCATCCCGCCCTGCTGGTCGCTATCGAGCGTCACATCGGCCGGCAACCCGGCGAACCAACAGCCGAACAGGTAGTGGATGATTGGGCATCGATTCTGAGCCAGCATTCCCTGTTAGAACAGGTGTTCCGCGAAGTGGCACCGACTGCGTTCACCGAGGCAGAGCTCCAACGAGCGGTTGCTTGGTGCAGCGAGCGCTGCCGAGCTGTGGTCGCTTGGGCTGAAGGGGAGCTCTCCAGCGGCGCAGAACTGGATCCAGAAGATGATGCGCTCTTCCTTTTCCTTTGGCAACGGCGAGTCGGTCCCATTCCTGGAGCAGGAAAGCACCCACTCTTGTATCGTCATCTCGTCATCGACGAAGTTCAGGACTTCACGCCACTCGAAGTTCGGGTCCTCCTTGCCTGCCTGGACGAAAATCAAAGCGTAACGTTAGCCGGCGATACGCAGCAGCACATTGCTACTGCGGGCGGATTTACCTCTTGGGCGGAGTTGTTCCGTGATCTTGGCCTCGAAGGGACCGAGATCGAAACCCTGGAAATCAGCTATCGTTGCTCGCGTGAAATTGCTGCTTTTGCCGGTGCCGTGCTCGGGCCTTTGCGAGAAGACCTTGCCCCTCCACAAACAACACGGACGGGACCACCGGTGGAGTATTTTCGCTTCACGGATCATGGAGCATGCGTCAACTTCTTGGCTGACGCACTCAAGGAGCTGGCATATCGAGAACCCCTTGCCTCGGTGATCCTCTTGACCCCCGATCCGGTCCTCAGTGCAATGTACTTCGAGGGGCTGCAGAATTGCGAGGTGCCAAGACTCCATCGTGTCCAACACCAAGACTTCTCCTTCGCGCCAGGCATAGAGGTAACCGAAGTCGAGCAAGCTAAAGGACTCGAGTTCGATTACGTGGTTCTCGTCGAAGTCAACGCCACGTTCTACCCAGATACTCCCTTGGCGCGTCGCCTCCTCCACGTAGGGGCAACAAGAGCGATTCATCAACTTTGGCTAACCAGTGTGGCCTCGCCCAGTCCGATCCTTCGCCCGCTCCTCGTGCAAAACTCCACTCTAGCGGACACCGAGTTGTCACCCGCCGATCCCAACCCTGCCGGGAAGGTAGCGGTTACCCCTCCCCAGCCAGGTAGAAAGTGAACGGGCTTCACTGAAGGGCAAAGGACACTGCCGGCCATGGAGCAACCACAGCAGCTAGACGGGCCCCGAAAGTTGCGGTAGGGTCGGCTGTTGTGAAGGAAGTTGTAGCTGTCATCCTCGGAGGCGGACGCGGCACACGCCTGTACCCCCTCACGCAGTGGCGCAGCAAACCCGCGGTCCCTCTTGCCGGTAAGTACCGCCTGGTCGACGTCCCTATTAGCAACTGCATCAACTCAGGCTTGCGACAAATCTTCGTGCTATCGCAGTTTCAGTCAGCTTCACTGAACCGGCACGTCTCTCGAACCTACCGCTTCGACCCGTTCACGCCCGGATTTCTGGAAATCCTTGCTGCCGAACAAACAGAAGCAAGCATGGATTGGTACCAGGGCACCGCAGATGCAGTGCGGAAGCAGTTGCACCGGTTTTTGCGCCACGGGGTGGAACACATCCTCATCCTGTCCGGGGACCAACTTTACGTCATGGACTTTCGCGCTGTGATCGAGCAGCACACGCGTAGCGGAGCCGACATCACAATTGCCGTGACCCCGGTGACAGAACGAGACGCAAGCGAATTCGGAATCCTACAAGCAGACCGGACTGGCCGCATAGTCGATTTCGTGGAAAAGCCCAGGGATGCCCAAGTGTTGCGGCGCTTAGCCCTCGCCGAGGAGGAACTCCGTCACCATGGCGTCGCGCCGGACCGGCGTTACCTCGCCTCCATGGGAATTTACCTTTTCAAACCGCGGGTACTCGTGGAATGTCTCGAAGATCAACGGCGAGTCGACTTTGGTAAGGAAGTCATCCCCTTCGCGATTCATAACTACTTTGTGCGGGCATTCTTTTTCTCTGGTTACTGGGAGGATATCGGGACGATTCGCACCTTTTACGCCGCAAACCTGGAACTCGCCTCGGACCAGCCGCCGATCAACCTCTTCGACGAGGAACGACCGATTTACACTCGCCCTCGTTTTCTGCCCGGTTCCAGGGTTGCCGCGTGCGACGTTCGGCAAAGCATCGTTTGTGAAGGAAGTTGCCTCGAGGCTGCTACGGTGGATTCCTGCGTCATTGGAATCCGCAGCATTCTGCGCCGCGGTGCGCAACTGCGGCGAGTGGTGATGATGGGCGCCGACTACTACGAGGACGGCTTGGCAGGGCAAGTCCCACTAGGGATCGGGGAGGACTGCATCATCGAGAACGCCATCATCGACAAAAACGCCCGCATCGGGTCCGGAACAAAAATTGTCAACGCAGCTCAAGTGGAACAGTTCGACGGTCCAAACTTTTTCATTCGTGACCGTATTGTCATCATTCCGAAAAATGCCGTGGTCCCAGCGGGATCGGTCATTTAAGAACGGCCAGACCGCGAACCTGGCGCTGGCATCTTGCATATTTACCGCACAAGGCGCATAGACGTGGCCCCCGGTCAATGAGCGACTCGAAAGCGCACATTTACTTAGGAAGAATCGTCGATCTCTGGCTCGAAGAGGTCACCTTACCCAACGGCAATCAAGTGACTCTGGAAATCATCCGTCATCCGGGCGCAGCCGCGGTCGTGCCGCTTCATCAAGATGGAGAGGTCACTCTAATCCGGCAATACCGGCACGCTGCCGGGGGTTTTATTTGGGAAGTCCCGGCGGGCAAACTCAATGGCGAGGACCCTGCGGTCTGTGCCTTACGCGAACTTCAGGAGGAAACCGGTCTAGCAGCCGCTCGGCTTACGCATTTAGGATGGATCTACACGACACCCGGTTTCACGAACGAGAAAATTCACTTGTACTTAGCTGAAGAACTCTCCGAAGCACCACAGCAGCTCGAGCACGACGAAGTAATTACTTGCCAGCGTGTGAAGCTTGAAGACGCTATTGCAATGGTGGTACGCGGAGAAATCGTCGACGCCAAGTCCGCGGTTGCTTTATTCTTAGCGGCAGATCATGTCCGGCAGCGCGGTTGTAGTGTTTCGCCGCAGTGCACTCGCGCCTGATCCTCACGAAGGACTTCCGTGCGCAAGGGAATGACCGACGCCCAAGCTGGTTACCGGTTGCTTGTCGCGAAACTTCGGCGGATTGCCCGCTTAGAGGAAACGTTGAAGCTTTTGGAGTGGGACCAGGCCACTTACATGCCCGCGGGTGCGCGGCAGCACCGAGCAGAACAAATGGGTGTCTTAGCCGAAGTCCTGCATCGCTATCGCACGAATCCGCGCTTCCTGGCCCTGGTCGACGAGCTTGCCGAGCAGCTCGGCGAACTCGAACCTGCTGCAGCCGTGGACGTGAGGGAGACAAAGTGGCGCACCGACCGCCTACGAAAAGTGCCCGCCGACCTGCAAGCCGCACGTGTTCGTGCACAAGCGCTAGCACGCGCCGCGTGGCTAGAAGCGCGGGAACATAACAGCTTCGAAGGGCTTTGCCCTCATCTCCGGGAAGTCGTACTTCGAGAAAGAGAGTACGCCCAAAGCGTAGCACCAGACAGCAACATCTACCAAGCCTTGTTGGAAGATTACGAGCCTGGGCTTCCCCTGGAATACATCGAGCAAATTTTTTGCGAGTTGCGAAAACCACTCGCTCAGATTGCTTGCAGTGTAAACGAACTGTCGAAAACACGGCGGAAGCAAACGACGGTGCTTCGCGGGCACTTCCCCATCCATGATCAAAGAAATCTAAGCTACTTTGTCGCCCAACAGATTGGTTTCGATTTTCGCCACGGGCGGATTGACGAATCGGTACATCCCTTCTCCATTTCCATAGGCACCGATCACCGGATCACTACTCGCTATGAAGAAACCGATTTGCGCACCGGACTGTACTCTACACTGCATGAGCTTGGTCACGCGCTCTACGAGCAAGGTCTCGATGCCGACGCACACGGCTTGCCACGAGGAATGCCTTGTTCGCTGGGAGTACACGAGTCTCAGTCCCGCCTGTGGGAAAACTTTATTGGTCGATCCGAAGGGTTTTGGCGATTCTTGCTTCCCCACGCCAGTCGGTTTTTGCCTAGCCTCTCGGGCGTTGCCCTCGAAGCTGTGCTTATTGACGTCAACGAGGCAGCTCCCACTCCCATTCGAACCGAGGCAGACGAACTCACGTACAACCTTCACGTGCTGCTCCGTTACGAATTGGAGCGCAAGCTCGTTAACCTCGAGCTTCGAGTGGAAGAGCTTCCGGAAGCTTGGCGCCATGGCATGGAGCAACTGTTGGGCGTTACTCCCACCTCTGACCGCGAAGGCGTACTACAAGATATTCACTGGCCGAGCGGGGCGTTTGGATACTTTCCTACATACACACTGGGCAATGTTTTCGCGGCACAAATCATGGAGACCGCAGAACGAGAAATTGGACCTCTGTTGCCACAAATCTCGCAAGGTCGTTTTTCGTTTCTACTCGATTGGTTGACCGTTCAGATCTACCGCCGCGGGCAAAGCTACAGGTCTCTTGCATTGATCCAACGCGTCACGGGAGCGCCTCCCTCATCGCGCGCCCTATTGGACCACTTACACCGCCGTTTTGACTGGTGGATGGAGCACGGCGCGCTTTAAGTTCCACGAAAAAACCCCTCTGCAAAAAGCTTTCCCCCGAGCAGCGTTCGAGGTATGCTGGATGCAACCTAAGGGGTCGTGTCGAGGGCTGAGGTACGCCATGGTCGCACACTCAGGCGGGAGCACTGCGAGCACGCACGGCGTGTCATGGGTCCTATGCCTCGAGCGGATTTACCGCCGAGCTTACCACATGTTTCTCGTTCGCATCGCCGAGGCGCTGTTTGCCTGGGGCATACTCGAGTTCTTTTACGCCGCGGCCGTCCCCCACTTGTGGTTAACCCGCTTGGTCTTTGGGCTCTACTTATTGGTAAACGCTCTCCTCGTCATCCCGCAGCGACGGCGCGCCATGACGCCACTGCTCGTCTGGGTCGACGTGATCGCAAACCTCGCTCCCATGGCTGTGGCCACACACTGGAGCGGAGGGCTTTCCAGCCCGCTCCTGCCAATCTTCGTGATCAAGATTGGCAATTATGGACTCGTTTACAGCCTAGCTACCGGCATTCGTGCTGCCATCGCAACTGTTGTAATGCTGGGTACATTTGCCATGACCGGCTACTTTGGCCTTGGCCCCACAGCACAACTGCACCTCGTTCCGGAAAGTACCCGTCAACGCCTAACCTTGAGCTTTGGCAGCTTCTTGTTCTTGGTAGGAAGCTACGGTGCAGTACGATTCTTTCGCGAACTGTCCGAGCGGGAGCACCAACTCGGGGTAGCGCTAGCAGAACAGCGCCTCCTGTACGCCCAGTCATTAAAGGATCGCGAACGGTTGCGCCAACTGTCGCAACGCTTAGTGGACGTCAGCGAAGCTACCATGCAAGCCGTATCGCGAGAGCTTCATGACGATCTTGGTCAAGCAATCACGGCGGTGCGCATGGATCTCGGTCACTTAGAACGGGAGCTGGGGCAACATCCATCATTGCAAGAGCGAGTGCGCGATGTGCGGCACCAGCTGGGAACAATCCTAGAGAACGTGCGCAATTTATCGCAAATGCTGCGCCCGGCAGTGCTCGACGATTTGGGTCTTGTGGCTGCATTCGAATCCTACGCAACACGTTTCGCGGAACGGACCGGGATCCACGTTGACCTTCACCTTCCCACTGCAGAGCCCAATTTAGTGCACGAGGTTCGGGTTGCATTGTACCGAGCACTTCAAGAGGCGCTCACCAATGTGGCGCGCCACGCCGCCGCGAGCCGAGTATTGATCGCCCTAGAGCAAGAGGCCGACCGGGTGCGGTTGCACGTGCGGGACAATGGTCGAGGCTTTACGCCTGAAGGAGACACTACCCCAGCAAAAAGCTTAGGGCGTGGCATTGCAGGCATGCGGGAACGAGCAGAGCTTTACGGAGGCCGATTCTCCATAACTTCAAGCCCGGGGCATGGCACCGCAGTTTCCATGGAAATGCCAATTACATTCCCAGGGGAGGGGACTCGTGGAAAAGAAGGAGTTAACGCCCATTACTGTGCTGCTGGTTGAGGACCACACGGTTGTGCGGAAAGGGATCCGTCGGCTGCTTGAGGATGATCCACGAATCCGCGTGGTTGGGGAAGCAAGCAACGGCCGAGACGCTCTAAGCCTGGCTCAGCGGCTCAAGCCCGATGTAGCCATCGTCGATGTCGGCCTTCCGGGGCTCAATGGAATCGACCTTACACATCAGCTTCACAGTCTCTCAAACCGCACCGCCGTCGTGATCCTGTCGATGTACGGAGACCCTGCATACGTGCGGCGTGCTTTGCAAGCTGGAGCAAAGGGCTACTTGCTAAAGGACGCTGAGGATCAAGACCTCATCAAAGCCGTTCTCGCTGTTCAAGCTGGCAGCTCGTACTTCAGCCCAGCGGTATCGCGTGTTGTCTTGGATGGTTTTCTTGGCTCGGTCGTAGTCCCCGAGACCGAGGACGAGCTAGCTCGGCTGTCCGACCGCGAGAGGGAGGTATTGCAACTTGTCGCCGAAGGCAAGAGCAGCAAAGAGATCGCTCAAATGCTCGGGTTGAGCGTGAGTACCGTTGAAAGCCATCGTAAGCACATCATGGACAAGCTTGACTTGCATAACACGGCAGCAGTTGTCCGCTTCGCTATCCGCAAGGGGATCGTCCATTGAAGCGGCACGGCCTGCCCGGTACTCTTTGGCAATCGCGTGTTACGCGTGACGGGCAAACGCTATGGCCTGTACCACCTTGGACCGAAACGTTTCTTCTTGCTTCCCGCTCGCGACGCGTTCAAACTGTGCAGCGGTTGCGATGCAAGGTGATCCGCAGCAGTTTCGTCGGATTCGAGTCCTCTTAGCCGACGATCACATCCTCATGCGAGGACGGCTCCGAACTTTGTTAGAGTCAACCTCTCTGATCGAGGTGGTCGCCGAGGTTTCCGATGGACCCTCCGCTATCGCGGAGGCTCAGCGGCTTTGTCCGGACCTGATCATCATGGATCTCGCACTTCCGTGTCTGAATGGCCTCAAAACTGCTGTCGCCATCCGGCAGATCTGCCCGAAAGCCCAGGTCATTCTACTTTCCATGTACGATGAACCAGCCTACGCAAAGCGCGCTTTGCTTCATGGTGCGGGGGCATATCTCACCAAGCGTACGATCGAAAGCACGTTGATACCGGCTATCCAACGTATGTTTCATGGGGGCCAAACGACTGATGCGACGCAGCCGCGTCTCGTTAAACCCCGCCGTTGGGGTATGTCTCCGCAAAGGCGTTCCTCCCTCCGGTGGGCACTTCCAGATCCCCTAGATTGGAAAGCGCCTGCGCTATCCCACTGGCTTGGCAAGCTGTGGAAAAACTGGCGTTCGCAAACGTGCAGGCAGGGCAATTAGGTCAGCCTACCCAATCTCGCTGGTGAAAATCACCAGTTCTGGGAATTTGCTTTGTGCCCTTGCCGCCTCAAAATTGCCTGGCGGAGGGAGTTATGGCACGACGAAGGGGGATCGGATTGGACTTTGTAGACGCGCTTCCTGCTGAGGGCGAGCGGCGTTTGATGCTAGCGGTGTTGATCGACGCGGTCCGGCTCACGCGCTCGCTTCAACTCGAGGCGTCGCGAGTGGGCCAACTCCCGTTAATCAAACGGCGGCAACTCCTTCGGGAATACCAGTGGTTCGCATCTCAGGACCGTGATCGCCCTTTCGCCTTCCAGTCGATTTGCGAGGCGCTCGGCTTAGATGCGGACTATGTGCGCCGGTGCGTTGTGCGAGACAGTAGTTCGGCCCAACCCATGCCGGTTCGGCGCTACGCAGCGCGGGTCGAAGAAAGTTGGTTGCGGCAGCGCAAACATGGAGGGAAAATTGTTCTGCTTCAGCGCCGCCGCCGTTCTCGCGCCATGAAGGCCGCGCCCGCGCTTGTGCCAGCCAAGCGCCCTCGCGTCAACGCCGCAATGTAGATACCCTCGGTAAACACGCTGGCGACAAAGAATCGTCGAATCTTTCCTGCCGAGGCGACGCCCGTAACAGCCTAGCCTCAGGGCTTCTCAGCAGCTTTCCCGCCAACCCAGCGGTGGCTCCCACGCAGTGACGTGGCGACTGTGGCGACGGACCTGCAAAAAGCTGAGCTGTGGGATCACGAGACAGGTTAAAGCATTTCCGTAGACAAGCCCGGTGTCAATCCCGATTTTATATGGCCAATCCAAAAACGGTTGCCGCATGGGGGTGTGGCCGAACACGACCGTGTAACCAAAGGAGTGGCGAGACTGAATCCATTCTTGCCGGATCCAAAGCAACTCCTCTTCGTCCTGCTCCGGCAACGCTCGCTGAGGGTTTAGACCCGCGTGGACGAAAAGGAACCGTCCCCAAAGAAACGTCAGCGTAAGCCCCCGGAAAAACGCCTGGTGTTCCGGGGGAATAGCCTCCCACAAGGCTTCTCCAGCAAGCGTAGCCGATCCGTAGCTTCGCAGTGTGCTTTCGCCTCCGTTGTACAAAAATGCCTCCCCGAAGTGGCCGCGCTGCCCTGCATAGTGAAGGAACATGTCTTCATGATTGCCCTTAAGAAACACACAATGGCATCCGGACCCTTGTAAAATCAGGAGCCGCTCCACCACCCCTCTGGAGTCCGGCCCGCGATCGATATAGTCCCCCAGGCACACGACCGTGTCACCGCTACTGGGTTTGATCGCCTCAAGGAGAACATCAAGCTCGTCCGGACAGCCGTGGATGTCTCCGATGACAAAAACACGTTCGGGGCCCATCTTCCTCTCTCGCCCCTCAGGCACGCAGCGCATCGACGATGGCGTCTCCTCGCTCCACGACTTCCAGTGCCGCACGGTATGGGTCTACCGTACCTTGTCGTAACCGGTCAAAGACATCCGCAAACGCGCCGCGTTCCACCGCAGAAGCCAGCCGACGGGCGATTTCTTCCTCGAGGGCACGGAGAAACTCCTCCTGCCGAACCGCAGCGTTCTGTCGAGCTTGCACGCCAGCTTTTTCGCGCCACGCTCGATGCTCCAGCACCTTCTCCAGCAAGGTTTCCACCCCTTCACCGGACACAGCACGCGTGAGCACCACCGGCACGGACCAGCTCTCGCCAGGGCGGAGTTGCAACATGGCCTCTAGCTCGGCCTTGATGCGGGCCGCCCCTTCGCGGTCGGCTTTATTCACCACGAAGATATCCGCGATCTCCAGAAGACCCGCCTTCATCGTCTGAATCGTATCCCCAGCCTCAGGGACAAGCACAACCACCGTGGTATCTGCGATACGCATCACATCCAATTCTGTCTGGCCAACTCCGACGGTCTCGATCAAAACGAAGCTTTTCCCAAAGGCGTCGAGCAATTCCACGATTTGCCGCGTGGTACGCGCCAGTCCACCGTGACTACCCCGCGTGCTCATACTGCGGATGAAGACGGACTCGTCCAAATAGTGTGCTTGCATCCTGATCCGGTCGCCCAAGACCGCTCCGCCCGAAAACGGACTCGAGGGATCCACAGCCACGATTCCCACGGAGTAGCCGCGCGCGCGCAAGGAACCGGTGAAACGGTCAACGAGCGTCGACTTACCGGCACCTGGGGGACCGGTAAAGCCCACCACGTAAGCTTGGCCACAGCGCCCCTGGATACGGCTAAGAATGAAGTTCGTCGCTGGATGACCGTTCTCCACCAACGTTATGAGGCGTGCCAGCGCACGGCGATCCCCAGTAAGCATCTGGTCCACGAGTCTTTCCACGTTCATCGCTTGTACTGCGCTGTGTAATCTACTCTCTTCCACTCAGCAACGAATCGCTGTGCTAGCCAAATGTTCATGGTTGGCTTGAAGCTGGCGACGACATCCTGCTACCGGAGAAAAAATGGGTGCGTTGCTGAGCCCGACATTTTGGTGCGGAACCGCTTTGCTCGTGCTGGGCGCAGGTAACTGGATTATTGGCCAAGACAAGGTACAAGCACATCGCCGCCTGCTTCGCAGCGCCGAACTTCAAGCAGTGGTCATGCCCCCTGAGGGTTTCGATCAACTGAGCGCCCGTACAAACGCTACTCTCTTGAGGCCCTTTCGCATTTCTGGAGGTCGAGTCAGTGCCCTCGAGCAAAAGCTCGAATTCTATCGTGTCGTCGAATCCGGCGGCCGCGTCTTTTGCCTGCTTGGCATGTTGTTCATCGTTGCCGCCACTGTCCGTACCTCGCGTCAGGCAAGGGCTCCAGGCCAGAGCCCATGATTCTCATGGGGCACTTCACTCTGACGGATCCTCTCGAAACTTTTCCCCCGATGCTTCCGAGAGGGCACCACCCTTCTCGACCGCGGCTGACTCAGGGATAGGGGCTCCTGCCGCTTGCCCTCCCTGAGATGGGGAAAAAACCTTAATTGCCGAGACCCGAAGCCCCCGTGATGTCCAGCTCACGTCAAAACCTACCTCCATCCCTACGACAAGCTCCTCCAATCTCTGGGCACCCAGGATGCGCACCAGCGGCCACTCAAAGGGTATGTGGCGGCCACTTCCTAATGCTTCCACAACACCGCTGCGCGAGCCCCGGCGCAACTTGACAATCCGCCCCGCATAAAACCCCTCCCGGACCACGCTGTCCCGAGCACCACTTTCTTCTGCCATCATCGCACGCCTGGCGCCGCCGATCGAGCGACCTGATTAATCTTTTCGAGACCAACACGGGCAACAAAATCAGCGAACCGCTCCGCCTCCAGGCGCTCGCGGCAGTACAATTCGGCAATTGCCCGCACGACATTGGCAACTTCGGACGCTGGAAATCGTCCAGCAACCCTTTTCCCCACACTCGCGTCATTCTCGCCGAGACGCGCTCCGACTAAGAGGGAGTAGTAAGGTCGATGCCGGCCGTCGACATCTTGCAGATGCATCCCGGTAAGTCCGATGTCCCCCACGTGATGCTGCCCGCAGGCATTCGGACAACCGCTAATCCGGATACGAAACACACCCAGAGCCTCGATCAAAGAATCGGCCCCGGCCAGCTCCTCTCGAAGGACCTCCGCCATGCCCATCGAGCGACTTACGGCCAAACTACAATAGTCTGCACCGGGGCAGGAAACCACGTCCGTGATATGGAGGGCATCGGGGGCACCGAGCTCCAAATCTACCAGCGAGCGCCAAACCAACGCCAAGCGATCTCCCGGAATCCAGGGCAAGAACAGGTTCTGATCATTCGATGTGCGGATCTCGCTCGCACCGTGCTCACGCGCCAAGGCGGCCAAACGCCGCATTTGTTCACTGGTCACGTCTCCGAGAGGCAATTGCACCGTGACGCCAAAGTAACCAGCTTGTTTTTGAACAAACACATTCGTCCGTAACCACCTGGCAAATTCTCCCTTTGCACCGCGCGGCCATTCCCCTGGTGGATGCTGCGGCTTCCGCACTGGATGGGCAGCTAACAAGTCCGACAATTCGGCGCGCAATTGCTTTCCCAGTTCCTTTTGCACTTGCGCATATGACTCCTCTACTTCGCGGCGAAAATTTTCCGCCCCCATCCGCTGCACGACGTATTTCATGCGGGCCTTTTTTCGGTTCTTGCGTTCGCCTAGCCGATGCTGGACGCGAACAATCGCCTCGGCGATGGCAAGCATGTCCTCCACGGGAACAAACTCCGCCACCTGCCTTGCCAAGAACGGCTGAGCACCCAAGCCTCCCCCGGCGAGCACCAAAAACCCTTGCCGCCCCTCTTCTAAGCGCGGGTAAAAGGCGATGTCGTTCACCGGGCCTTGCACACAATCGTATGCACAACTGGAGAAAGAAATTTTGAACTTGCGCGGCAGGGTGATGTTCAACGGATGAAACAAAAAATACTCGTTCAGGGCAAACACATAGGGCACGATGTCGAAAGGCTCACCCTCCAGCAGGCCGGAGTGAAAACACCCTGTGATATTACGAACGCTGTCAGCGCATGCCCCACGCGTACTGATGCCCACCGCGTGCAACCGCCTGTACATAGGCACCACGTCTTCCAGAGCTACCCAGTGCAACTGGATATCTTGCCGCGTGGTCACGTGCATAACTCCACGGGCGTAGTCCTCAGCAATGTCGGCAATCGCCTCAGCTTGCTCGGCGGTAAGCACTCCCGCGGGCAGCTTGATGCGCTGCATGTGGCTGGTGTGATCGAGTTGGTAGTAAAGGCCGTAGCTCAGCCGAATGGGGCGGAACTCATCGTCGCTCAGTTCGCCACGCCGATAGCGCTCGATCCGAGAGGCATGCGCCTCCAAGGCTTGCAGCCGCATTTGTTCCCTTACGTCCATGCGCTTCTTCTCCTGTGGTTCGCGGGCACCAAATCGTTGCCCTTAAATGTCAACAATTGCGCAGTCACCCTGGCGATTCAAGTGTGGGCACCGCCCGATCGGCGTCATGGCTTCGGTGCCATGAACACTAAGACAACGAGCCGTGACGGGCCTAGGTTATGGACCGCGTGGAGGCGGCCGGCAGGAACGAACACGGCATGCCCGGCACCAACCGTACGCTCTTCATCCCCCACGCGAAATACCCCTTTGCCGTCGATGACGTAATAGACTTTGTCCGAAGCCTCGTGAACGTGGCTGCTTTGTGCTTGGCCCGGTTCGAAACCGTACAGATCACAAAACATCCGCGTGGTTTCAAACAAGTTAGTTTTGCACAGCTTGTCAGCGCCAAACCTCACCTTCTCCAATACGTTCACAAAGCACTGCATCTCCGTCGACTTCCTCCTTCCAGCACGCCTTGCCGAGCTCCAATTTCAGTTCGGTTGCGACTTCCGGTCACAAATGCTAGCCACAATCGAATCCTGGTTCACGCGAACTGACCAACTTTTTTACCACGGAGCATTGTCCTTATGCCGTTGATCCCAGCAACCCAACTCCGGGCTGGAATGATTATCAAACACCAGAATGATCTGTATCGCGTTTCAAACGTCACCCACATCACGCCGGGAAACTGGCGGGGGATGGTCCAAACGCGAATGCGCAATCTACGCTCAGGGCTGCAAATCGAAAACCGGTTCCGATCGGAAGATCGGGTGGAACGAGTCGCCCTGGAACAGCACGCAATGGAGTTTCTCTACGAATCCGACGGTCTTTATCACTTCATGAACACAGATACCTTCGAGCAAATTGCACTCGATGCAGAAGCGCTTGGCGATGCAGTTCGGTACATCACCCCAAATCTACGTGTTCAGGTAGAATTCTACGAAGGTCAGCCAATCGCAGTGGTCTTGCCCAAAACGGTCGATCTTCGAGTTACCCAGACGGAGCCGGCGCTCAAGGGGGCCACGGTGACCAACGTTCTCAAGCCGGCCGTGGTGGAAACCGGTGCGACGGTCCAAGTTCCAGGATTCATCTCCGTTGGAGACGTGATCCGGGTCGACACAGAAACCGGCGAGTACGTCTCGCGAGCAAAGTAATCCTTTCGGGTTTGGTTTCGAGCATCCTGCAACCGCGCTGTTCGGGCGACGCGCGCATGTGTCAGCGCTCCGGCGAAACTTCGTCAAGTTCCCGCTTGGCGGTCTCCGGCAACCAGAACCACACAATCAATGGAGCCACCGGCAAAGCGAGTACTAAGGCAGTGATTGCTGCAGGGTGTGACCCGAAATAGCTGTAGAGATTCCCTTCAACCCAAAGTCCGATCGCTCCGCCAATGGTCATCACAACTTGGCGGACGCCCGAAGCTGTAGAGCGATACGAAGTCGGGAACAATTCGGCGCCCAATGCAGCAAACAGGGGCGAAACAATTTGCAGGGAAAAAAGCATGACGCCAAAGGCGACCGGTACCAAGGGGCCAGACCAGTTGTAAAAGGCTAGCAGGCCAAGGGCATTCGTGATCATCGCGGCCACCAATACTCGTTTGCGGCCCCAGCGGTCACCGAGCCAACCAGCCAGCAAGTTCCCCAAGGGCGCAGCGACCCCAACGGTGAGAAAAAGCACGGTCACTTGCGCAGGCGCATAACCGTGGGTCTGTTGCAAGGTCTTGGAAACGAAGATGAGTGCCGCATCGAGTGTGAACGCCACCGGGAACAAAGCAGCACAAAGTGCTATCAACCGGCCAGGATACATTCGAATCAAATGTTTTACTGGGACCACCGCTGTGCGCCACGCAGACTGGTCGTTCACCCTTTCTCGATAGGCGACAAAGCGACGGGTTTCCCGCAGCGATCGCCGAAACCACGCCAGCAGCAACAAAGGCAGGGCCCCCAAGGCGTAAAGGGCCCGCCAGCCATAGGGCAGGATTTCAACCAGCGCGAAGATCACCGAAGCCAGCCCATGGCCAAGGGCGCCAAATGCAGAAAGTACCCCGATCCCCCAACCCCGGTGGCGGGCACGAATTTCTTCTGCAATGACCACTACCGCCAACATTCCCTCAGCCACAATGAACATGCGGGCAACGAACTGAAATGCAGCGAACTGACTTTTGTTGGCCGCAAAAGCGGTGATGAACGTCGCCAACGTGAAACCCAATATGGTCAGCAAGAGCACGCGTCGGCGCCCCAAGGAGTCGGCGAGCAACGTGAAGAGCAACGCCGGCAACACTCCCAGACGAATGATCGCGGTTAACGCGCCAACTTGGCTTTCAGCAATTGCTAAGCCTTCTTGTATCTGCGGCAAGGCCAAGCCAAGAATGGCAATGTCGTAACTGTCGATAAAATTCGCGGTCCCTAGCACTGCAACCACACGCCACTCGTAAGTGGTCAACTGGCGGCGTCCCTCGCGTAAAATCTTCCACGGCGCCACGAGCGCCCAAATCCACGAGTCTACGAAGCGACTGTTCGTCCTGGTTGAAGAATCCATGTGATGCGCTCTCATACTGCAGCGCGACCAGCCCCTCCAGCTCTTGCTGCGACGTTGAGTACGCGAAAGCGGCCGGTTACCGTAGAATCATGCGCTTGGCGTTCCATTCCCCGCTGATTCTGCTCGGTTTGGTCTTTGTTCCCCCCGTGTGGGCCCACGGCGGCCGCCTTCCATTCCTCTTTTGGGGTGGATTTCCGCGATCAATCATTCCTTGCCAGAGGGCACTTGGAGACGCAGCACGCCTCTGCGCTCTAGGTGTGGCCAGCCTGCGTCTTCGCTGCTCGTACCGTGGCGCAAATCCATGCACACCGGAAGAACTGGAACAACAGCGAAAATCTTTGGAAATCAAAGCGCTTGACCTGCTCAGTCGCACTTGCACGGACCGCGCAACCGTACAACTGGGATTTCTCGGCGTTATTGAAGCCCAATCCGACATCGCCAACGTCTGCGCAAAGGTCAACCGCGACCTCTTCCCCATTGTCGGCTTGAACACTGCTTCTCCACCTGCAGTCGACTGTGCGGCCCGTCAGGCGAGCGCTGCTATGAAGTTGCTTCGCGTGGCCACGAAGGAGTGGCACACAACCCTCGATCGTATCGCATATCGGATTGTACCCCCCTCCAGAAAAACCGCCCTTCTCGCGCAAACGCGCGAGCGCGTGGGCCAGGCGGCCGACAAGCTTGGTCGATTGCTCGAAGAGGTCTGTGCCAGTTCCCATCTTCGCTTCTCTTCCGGGCGGCCGCCGAGAGAGGTGCTCACCAACGTCTTGCATCTCGCCGAATGCGTAACCGGGGCGGCTTATGTGCAGGATGCCGTGCACTGCGACCCCCCAAGCACGAGCGGGCAGCCTTAACGTGCTTCTAGCCAGCGGAGAAAATGCGCAACCCGGCGGACACGGTTGTTAAAGGTATCGGCAATCCAAAGATCCCCGCGGGGACTTACCGCTGCACCCACGGGACGGCTTAAAAGAGCAGCGCTTGCATCCGCCCCATCGCCGCCGAACCCTGCAGTTCCTCGGCCTACCACAGTCTGAATCGTTCCCTGAGGGTCAATCCAACGAATCACGCTGTTTCCCGTATCTACCACCAACAAGCCGCGATCACCCAACAATGCGAGGTCGTATGGAGTATCGAGCCGAGCCTGGCTCGCCGCGCCGCCGTCGCCGCTGTATCCCCGTCGCCCGATACCAGCCACCGTCAGGATCACCCCGTTCGGGTCTACCCGGCGAACCACGTGGTTTTTCGTTTCCGTGAAATAGATGTTCCCAAACTCATCTTCTCGCACACGCGCTGGCCCGTTCAGGCGAGCCTCCGTAGCCGGGCCGCCATCACCTGAGTACCCGGGGATCCCGGTTCCGGCCACAGTCCGAATCACCCCAGTGCTGTCCACATAACGGATCACGTGCGCGTCGAGATCGGCAATGTAAAAACCTCCCCGCCGCGACGGGCAAACGCCGAACGGCGTAGTCAATCGGGCACTGCGGGCGGCCAAGCCGTCGCCATCGTTCCCAACCTCTTCCGTCCCGGCAACGCGATACACACGGCCCCCGACACTGACGCGAAACACTGCCGGCACATGGTTGCCTGCAACCAACCATCCTCCCTCGGAGTCGACTTGAACCTCACTAGCGTGGTGCAGTGGCGTTTCCGCCGCCAGGCGGCCATCTACGGGGAAGGCCTCGAAACCTGTACCCATCACGGTTCGCACGATGCCATCAAAGTCGAGGCGTCGAAGCCGCAAATTGTTCGCGTCCATGATGAGCGGACGACCTTGTTGATCGAATGTCACGCTCCATGGGTAATACAGTGAAGTTTCGAGGCCTGATTTCCCGTCTCCATCGAATAGGGCCCGACCCGTGCCAACCACAGTGCAAATCGTCCCCGGCTCATCGCAGCGAGCTCCGATAAGGGCAGTCGGCGTCGGTGTTGATGTTGCACCTGGGTTCGAACCAGGCGTTACCGTGGGAGTGGCGTCGTTCAAAGCTCCTTCCAAAATCCATTGACGGATTTGCTCGATCTCCTCCTGCGACAGCGGCTCCCGATTCATGGGCATGCGCTGACCAAACCGCGGGGAGGAGCCTAGCTTTTCGAGCAAGAGACTTGCGTCAGGATTTCCTGGAACCACCTCGCATGCATTCAAGGAACGAGCCCAAACTCCAGGACCGAAAATTCCCTCATAAGTTCGCAAGTCATAGCCTGAGGAGGGGAACGGACCCCCATGGCAAGTTGAGTTACGACAAGCTCGCCTGTCTAAAATCGGCACAATATCGCGGGAGAAGCTCACTGTGGCGGTGTCCGAGATTGGGCCCTCCGGTGGCGAGCAAAGCGACAAATCGACAAATTCTGAGCCCACGACACGCGACCCGCTGTAGCCCAGCATCCCAGCAGACAGGGCAACGCTGAGGTCACCCCCGACAGCCCAAATTCCACCTTCTGGGTCAATCCAGCCAGCGTGAAAGTCGCGCGAAGTGTTTAGCCTGGTATCTGTGAGCTCCCACCCGCGTTCGCTGCGAACCGCCAAGGAGGCTGCCACGCCAACCGCCGCCGCCAAAGAACCGCGAACGAATACCCCGTTCATTTGGGGCATGCCAGGCATGGCGCGGTCGACAAAACTCCCCCCTTCGAGCTCGAGAAGCACCCCCTCGGCGAAACCTCCAGAAGCCACGACGGTGTCGCCGTCTCCGTGGACGGTGAACAGCGGCCTGATGGAGTTCGTCGGCACCTTTACCCAACGATTTCCGTCAAAGTGAAGGATCGTTCCGTTACGGCCGACGACATAGACATCGTCAGCAGAACGGCCCCAGACCTTGTACAAAGTGGGCACGCCCGAAGGGAGCACCTGACTCAAATCCGCAACCGACCATGCCACGCCATCGAAATGCCAGATCACTCCTCCACCGCTTTCGTCGTTTGGATCGCCACCCACGACAATGATGTTTGCGGCGCTCGTACCCCAGACGCCGAAGAGCGTTTGTGAACCAGGGGTGACCAACTTTTTGAACTGGCCCGTTTCCACATCGTACCGCAGCACCAACCCCCTTTCGCCAACCAAGTAGTAGGCCCCTTCGATTGGATCGAGGCTGATCCACCAGAGATCACCCTGAGCTCCCGAATTCAGCCGACGCCACTTTTGCCCGTTGTAATGGAGCACATACGGACCAAAATCGTCGCTGGCTGGATCCGCTCCTACAACGTAAACGTCCTGGGGGGAGGTCCCGGTGATCGACAACAAGGCAGCAGGCAGATGGCGCAAGACAAACGTCATCGTGCCGCGAGGAGGTCCCGGCTCGGTGCACATGAAATCCCGTACGGCGCATGCCGGCCTAGCATGACAACCGACGCAGCTCGCTCCACCCTCCGCCACTACTGTCCCGTCGCGCAAAACCCGCTGCCAACGCCAGTCGCGGCTAGTAGGATCGAAGCCCGGGGGTTCTTTGCGCATCGCGCTCCAGCGCACGAGGGAGTCGCTGCGGCAATCCGAGCGGGTGAATTCTTCCTTCACCACGACCGAACCCACGGGCAAAGACGGAGAATTTTCTCGATACGGCTGCGCAGCCCCCGCATCCGTGAGCACGCGGATGTAATACCCTTCGTGCTCGGTGCTCAGACGACAATCGCGCACTTCGATGAATGTTTGCGCGTAGTTTGGCGGAATGATGCTAACGTTCGGGCAGCCTGAAAGTGCAAAATTGACCGCGAGAACGATTTCCTCCACTGTCACCGAACCGTCCGCGTTACCGTCGAAAATCGGGCAGCCGTCAACCCCTGCTAATCCCAGGGCGACGTTCACCCCAAGCAGAATCTCGTCGACCGTTACGGCGAAGTCGCCATTGCAGTCGCCTAAACACGACGTTGTTGCACGGCTAGGGCCGCCACCCAGCGCAACAGCGCACAGCAAAGGCACCAAAGTCGACCGCCACAGGCTCATGGACGGGGAACGTTCACCACCGATGGTTTACACCAGAACGCCACATTATCGCTTTACCTTGCGGATCCGGCCGTTGAACGTGTCACTCACGTATAAATCCCCACGCTCGTCGAACGCGATTCCAAACGGCCGATTCAGTTGCGCCGCAAGAGCCGGGCCACCGTCCCCCCCGTAACCCCTGGTGCCGTTACCGACGACCGTCCGAATCATTCCCGTCGAGAGGTCGATCATCCTGATGACATGGTTATTCGTGTCGGCGAAGTACAAGTTCCCGTCAGGTCCGAGTTCAAGGTCCTGCGGGTAGTTAAGTTGTGCTTCGGTCGCGATACCCCCATCGCCGCTGTACCCTGCAACGCCCGTGCCCGCGATCGTGGTCACTACCCCACACTGAAAATTGCTACTGCAAAATTGAACGCGCCGGATGCGATGATTGAGCGTGTCGGCGAAGTAGAGGTTTCCAATCTGATCCAGCGTAATTCCGCCCGAGGGCTCAGGATTTGGGCCGCTCGGGAAGTTGACCAAGGCCACTTGCAACGGTCCATCGGCAAAGCCGGCCGTGCCGTTACCAACTATGGTGTCAATCATTGCGTCTTCGCGTTCCTGCGCAAATCGGTAAATGACACGGATCCGCTGGTTACGTTGGTCCACAAAGAAATAATTTCCCAGCGCATCGAACACACCATGAGGAGGTTGATTCAGCAACGCATCTTTTGCCGGGCCACCGTCTCCAGCAAAGCCAGGGTCCCGCCCCGACAGCACGCGCACCCGCCCGGTGACATGGTCAACGACCCGCAATTTATGATTGTGCCACGCCTGAAAAAGAATGTCCCCGTTTGGAAACATTTCAACGTCTGTGGGATGATTCAACGACACAGTCAGCGGATCGGCACCCTCATTGGTTAAGTCACTCAGGTCATCCGGTCCGTCGCCCACAAAGTCGGTACCAACCACCGTACGGATGGTATCATCTGGCAAAATCTCACGAACGAGGTGGTTGTTCCAGTCAAGGAAAACTTTTCGTCCATTCGGCAGGAAGGCTATATCGAACGGCCAGTACAGAGTTGCCCGCAACCGATGCGTGCCATCGGGAGAGAACCCGGTACCACCATTGCCCGCATAGGTGCAAATGGAGCCAACCTCGTCCGTGCAGGGGATCACCCCGGGCGTTGGCGTCGGCGTTGGAGGCGGAGGGAGTTCGTCGGCCACGTCTCCCACGACACGGAACCGGTGATTGTGCGTATCTGCAATGAATATCTTGCCGTTGGGAGCCACCTCCAGACCGTACGGGCGGTCCAAACGAGCACGAGTAGCCGGGCCGCCATCTCCTTCGAATCCCTGTTCTCCCGTACCTGCAACGGTTTCGATCACCCCGTCAGGGCGAATTTTCCGAACCACATGGTTCATCGTGTCAGCTACGTACACTGAGCCATCGCGGCCGATCGCAACGTCGCTCGGAGTATTCAGTTGCGCCTGAGTCGCCGGACCGCCGTCTCCCGAGTACCCCGGCACGCCCGTACCGGCGATGGTATGGATAATTCCCTGGGCATCGATGAGGCGAACTGCGTGATTCCCGGAGTCCGCGATATAGACTTGATCCAGCAAATCGACTGCGATTCTACCCGCTGGTGGTGCGGCCTGTCCCCGCGGAGCCCGCAGTTGGGCCAACACCGCCGGCCCACCGTCGCCACTGTAGCCCGGTACCGAAGTGCCACAAATCGTACGAATGATCCCGTTCGGATCGATCAGCCGGATACGGTAATTCGCCTGGTCCGACACCAGGATATTGCCCTTGCTATCGCAAGCCACCGAACTCGGTAAGTCCAGTTTCGCCTCATTGGCGGGTCCCCCATCGCCGCCAAAGGCGCGGTCGCCAGTTCCAGCGACGTTTTCGACTCTGTTCGTGGTAAAGTCCAAGCGCTTGACTAAGGAATTGTGCCAAGCGGCAATCAACAGCCGCCCTTGGCGGTCGAAGGCGACGTTTGTCGGGTGGTTGAACTGGATGTAAAGGGCATCACCGTCCTGAGCGTCTCCTAACTCACCGGTGCCAGCGATCGTCTCGACGATGCCGTCGCGGATCCGGCGAAGACGATGGTTGTTCCAATCGACGAGGTAGAGTAAGCGGTCCGGCCCAACGGTCAAATCCTGAGGCAAGTAAAAAGCCGTTGCCAATGGGTCTTTTCCGTCACCATCATAGCCAGCTAACCCATTCCCGGCGATCGTGCGGATTACCGGTACAGGACATGTTGTCAAGGCAATGCCCACAGAGCGCAGAATTTCTTCAACGGTAACCAACCCATCGAGGTTACGATCAAACGACGGGCATTCTTCGAGCCAGGCACCTGGTAACTGTAAGGCTGCATTCACCCCCCGGAGCACTTCGTCGATGGTTACGTTACCGTCACCGTTGCAGTCGCCCGTACAGGCAACAGACGCACCCGACCCCCACAATAACCACAGGAGCAATGCTGTGGTCATCCGTTGCAATCGTTTGCTCATGGCCCTCCACTGTCCCTAGCCACAAAAGCCACGTTTGCCTTCCGTCTTCTCCCCACCGACCGAATGGATCCAACCGGGCGCTCTCTATCCACTCAAGCTTCCACTCCAGCCAACCTCGGTCGTTTAGCCTTACACGGCGACTCTTCAAGCTAGCCCCTCGATCGCTCCCACGGTGGCTCAACCAGAGGCGGATCGGGGAGGTCAGGAAGCTCATCGAACGTCAGGAGCAAGCGCAACTTCGTTTCCAGCGTTTGACCCGCCGCATCTTTCACCGCCAGTGACAGCTCTGCTTCTGCATCCTCGAACTCGAAAAATGGCCCAGGCCCTCGCACCGGAAAAGCTAAAGCAAAACGACGGGCAAATCCGTCCTCTCCCTCTTTCACGCGCACGATCGCACGGGCTGCACTAAAGAGCTCACGCTCCGCCGTACGCATCTCCGCACGAAGCTCCAGGGGCTCGCTCGTGTCGAGACAGCGTACCGCTAAGTTCAATCGAACCACGGCACCGATCTGGCCAAAATTGATCACTTTAAACCGATCGCAATTGCCGATCGTGCCAAAACCATCCCCCAGATTTCGGCCTACCCACAAACCGCGGCCTTGCGGGCATGGCAGTTTTGCCAAAGAAGGGCGCGGCCACCGGGGCTCTTCGTCGCAACATCGGTGGCCAAGCGGCGCAAGAGAGGCCGTACAACCCTGGTTCGGTTGGCAACGGACAGATTCGCAACCAGTTGCCCAGCGCACGTCGAACAAGAAATCCGCGTCGACGCTTCTTCCTCTCTGCTCTATTTCCGTGGCTCGCACCCGCACGAACTGCGCACCCAAGTCGCTCGCCATCGGCAACCAGAACAACCGAGTGAACCCATCCCCGCTGCGCAAAACCATTGTCCTCGGACCGAACACTACCTCGTAAGACAACGAATCACCCTCCGGATCCCACACTTCCACGTTCACTTCCAACGGGTGACCGGCAAAGGACGTGAACACCTGTAGCGGCGGCGCAACCGGGGGTTGGTTGGTTGCCACGCCGGTCGCTGAAGGCGTTGGCGTCACGGACGCCTGCGTCACTGCCGTGTTCGCCAACCGTGTCGGCGTCGAGCTCGGGCTCGCCGTCGCAGTGCGAGTGGCAATGTGCAGCCTGGTCCATGTAGCAGTTGGGGTATGAGTCGTAGCTACTGGAGGCGGCGAAGGCGGTATCGGCGATGTGGAAGTTGGACTCGCTATGGTTCGCGTTACGACCACAGCCGAAACCAAGGGTGTAGCGGTGGGTCGTCGGATCGTTGGTGTAGGGCTCAACTGCTCCCCACCTCGCCCTCCATTGCAGCCCCCGAAGAACACGGCAATGATTACCCCTGCCTCTGCAATGCACGGCCAAATCCCATTTGCTTTCGGGGGCAGCCCTGGCGCCACGCCATTAGAGATGCGGCACTGGTCAGCCGGAAGCAACCAACATCGGCAAGAGGTGGCCCCGGCTCAATAACTTTTGTGGCCGGGGCCCGCCTCCTTCACTCACTGACAAGCAATGTGCACGGTGCCAACGGCGTCCATTGTCGGGAACCCCGGCAGCACAAGTTCGGCAAATGGTAGAGCAAAGCCGAGCCGGCCGGTGTTCAGCACGTTGTTTTCAATGTTCGTGCAACCAAACGGAGAATTTGTCGCCGAGGTCGACAAATTCGTTTGCGTCAACGCTGTTCCGCTCGAATTGACCGCGTCGTACACGGTTGCACTCACAAAACCTGTGGTGATCAACCCAGTTAGCGAGAGATCGCCAGCATCTGGGTCAAATGGGTCCGAATCCGCTGGGCAAGGTGCATTCACATCGGTCAGGATTCGCAGGAACAAGGACTCCGTAAGCGTCATTCCGCCTGCCGCGTACACCCCACTGAGGGTCACTTGAATGGGTGAGATACACGCCGGTGGGAACTGATCCGAAGGTTTCGCTTGCGACACCAGGCCGCCGGGATTCACGAACATGTCGTCGCACTCCGGATCCTGCGGCAGTCCACCGTTGGGACCAGGCGGTTGCGAGGTGTCGTGGTCTTGGATGGCAACGGAGTCGTAGTCGGGCTCGCCGCCGTCGCAGTCGATTTTCCCAGTACCGTCGCCACCGGGACGGACGCACACCTTTGCTAGGCCAAGCAGATTAATCGGGTTGTAGTGGGAACCCGCTGCCGGAATCGAGATTGTCCGCACTCCGTTTGCCGGATTCAGATCGGAGAACACCCACGTTTGGTAACCGCTCAACAGCAGGTTCAAATTGATGCCGGAGGTCGTTTGCAGCTTCACCACTGCACCGTTCGTCGCATTTGGCCGCAACGTGCACAAACGCGTAAGCGGTGTCGGAGTGGGGGTAGCGGTGTGAGTCGGAGTCTGCGTCACCGTCGGGGTGTGCGTTCGAGTTGGTGTTCGGGTGCGTGTGGGTGTGCGGGTGAAGGTGTGCGTTGGGGTTGGGGTGTTCGTCGGAGTGTACGTCGGAGCACCGGGCGGAAGTGTAAAGCTCGGGGTCGGGGTGACCGTGGGCGTGTTCGTCGGCGTTGCGGTGCGCGTTGGCGTCTGGGTCGGGGTGTCGGTGGGAGTTGGAGTAAAGGTGCCTGTGTTTGTCGGCGTTGGCGTCGGGGTGGCTTCCAATTGGCAGCCGCGATCGCAGCCGTCGCCATCGGTCCGATTGCCGTCATCGCAAGTTTCCCACGGTTCTTGAATACCATTTCCGCAGGTGCTCGCGCGGCATTCCAGCTTGAGCGTATCTGGCTCTGCCTTCCCGAATGGGTCACGAGCTCGGACCCGCAACGTATAACGCCCGGGCCTAACGCTTTTTACTGTGACGTTGTCACTCAAATAGGTCACTTTCAAAGGAACGACGATTGGAACAGGAGCACTGCACTGGTTCAATGTAGTGTACGTTGCACCCGGTGTCGGGGTTTTAGCTCGGATCACCGATAGCCCCCAACCGGAACCCCCGAATACCGATTCCAGTGCATTCAGGTTTGCCACGTCAATGGGTTTGATACTAGTCGCCTTCGGTTTCAAAACTTCGATCGATGCTAACCCAAAGTGGGGGATGCAGCTGTTGAATCGTGGGTCAGTGTTGTTGATACACACACGCGGGCTGATCGTGCAACTGCGGTTATTCAAATCGGGATCGCTGTCGCAGCGACGGTCACCCTCGTAGCATACAACCTTGTTCTTCGGTCGACCTTTTGTATCGAGCATCGGCACAGGTTCGATGTACCACTCGAGTCCGCAATCCGTCACCGCGCTCCCACCACCGGCAACGCAGGGGTTCACTGGCGCACCCCAAATGCACGGCCCTGTGGGTGTTGGCGTCGGCGAAGGTAACGGAGTATGGGTACGCGTCGGTGTTCGCGTCGGTGTCGGTGTGAATGTCGGGGAGTGTGTGGGAGTGAAGGTCAACGTCGGTGGCGGAGGCGGTGTGTCCGTCGGCGTGGCCGTCAAGGTTGGGGTGCTAGTGAAAGTTGGAGTTGCGGTGCATGGCGCGCCGACGCAACCCAATGAAGGATTGCAGGTTTGGCACGCGTCGCATTGAACAGGTTCGCCCCCTTCACACACACCACCAAAGCAGAGGTCTCCGGTCGTACACGCATTCCCGTCGCTACAAGGTGTTTCGTCCGGAGCAAAGTCGTCTTCTGGGCAATTGGCTGCAGTTCCGGTGCAATGTTCCGCGACATCGCACGGGCCCGTGGCCGCACGGCAAACCACCGAAGAGGGCTGGAAGGTATTGGCCGGGCAGTGATCCCCCACGCCATCGCAGCTTTCCGCTACGTCGCATGAATCTGCTGCGGGCCGGCAAACGCCAGTGGACTTCGCATCCGCAGGGCAAGCTGCACTCGTACCACTGCAGGTTTCCGCGATGTCGCACACACCTGCCGCAGCGCGGCAAATCGTGCCCGCACTTGCCAGCGAGTCAGCTGGGCAAAGAGCACTGTTGCCACTGCAGGTCTCGGCAGGATCGCACGGTCCGGTAGAGGCGCGGCAAATCGTGCCTACAGACTTAAACGTGCAATTCGAGGTGCAGCAGGAACTCGCGGTTCCATTGGCGCTTCCCTGGTCACAGTCCTCACCCACCTCGGACTGAACCACGCCATCACCGCAAAACGAGGTAAATGTTACCGTTACAAAGTGCCCATCGCTGTCAATATTGCGGCTACCCACTCCGGGATAAGTTCCCGCAGTTTGTCCACCGAACGTGAGTGCCATCCCCATTCGCACAGCACATTCGTCGCCCCCACCGGCACCGTTATCGCTGCCACAACTTTGGCTCCAAACGAACCGTATCGTATGGGCTTGCGGCACCCCGTTGCTCAGACCGCGAATGGTCGCCGAATTACTATCGCTAAACGGCAAGTTCCCGCTTCCGGTGAAACTTTCTAAGAGGCCTGGGTCAGGAAGATTCAAGGAGCCCGCGCCGACCAATACGCCCCCCGTCTGGCTCCCGTTGATGCTCGTGGCATCCGCGTGCGCAGCGCCTCCCCCGTCATCAACAACCGTAAACGCTCCGACGCGACTGGACGATACGTTCAGGTGATAAGCGCCGGGAGCAGTTACCGAAAAATTCAATGTGTAGTCAGAGTTCAGTGAGATGGAGCGAGCCTGCGTAGTTTCCGTGTCGGTTCCGACCACCGCCGCATAGCGGGTGCTGAAACCAGTCGATGAACTACTCAAAATGTTGATTTGATGGCGTCGCTGCCGCGCCGTCGGCGGATTCTCGAGTAAGTCCGCCTCGCTGTTGTCCGTAATCGACAGACCTGAGATCCCCTGAGCGTGTCCCGGAGGAGCGCAAGTGCCTAAAGCAAAAGCACATAATACAGACCAAGCAAGTATAGCCACAGGCCATCGGTACCAGTGCTGCACGTTCGATCCCTCCCCATCGGGCGCTCTTAGCTCCACTCGCACAACCCGTTCGGGGCATCGAGGCATAAACCCCCGTGTCACTCTTCGGCTTGCGACCATGCCCTCTCTCCCTCGGAACCCCTTTTGCAATCGCCGTCTACATAACACGGATTCAATGTGCTTTGTCAACACATTATCTGCACCCCGGAGACCTCCCGCCTCACCTCAGCAGCGTTGGCAGGTGCTCCGCGGGGGCTTGGCCCTCTATACTCCGCGTTAAACTACTTGCGGCGGTACTTTTCGACGGCCGTCTGCATCGCCCTAAGGACGTGGGATGCGTTGTGCTCGTCGAAGAAAAACTTGTAGTGAGATCGGCCAGCGTCAATGGCCGGATCAACTTCTCCTTGAGGGGAGAGAAAGAACGTCCGCGGAACGTAAGCCCCATCCGGCTTGTACTGTTCGCTCAAATCCCGACGCTTGTCGGCATCGACGCGCACCATGACCAAGTTCTTGGCTTGCTTTACAAGCTCTGGATCCTGAAAAACTCGCGCGTAGTTTGCGCAGTGCGGACACCAAGTGGTGTAGAAAATCAAACAGATCGGCTTGCCGGTTTTTTTGGCTTCCTGCAGCCCGTCCTCGTACGTTTTCCATTGGATCTTGGCATCGTTCCAGTCCTCGGCTCCTGCCAGAGCGACCGTCGGCAGATGCGCAGTTGTCCAAGCCGCTGCGGTGACAAACCATAAGAACAAGAACCTCAGAACCTTTTGCACCGCCTCCTCCCTGCGCTCGTCAATCCAAACCTTCGATCAGCGCCGTCCCATCAGGGCTTGTGACTGCAGCTCCCTGGCCCGTTGTCGATCGGCGACGTGATCGCTGTGGCAAATGTGTTTGCCCTCGACAACCGGCAAAGTTGTTTTGCGCAAGCGCAGAACCTCTTTCCCGTCACGGCTCAGCCCCGGGCTTCGTGCCGCACGGCGCGTGGGTTGAAAGGCGGGGTCCTTGCCACTGGCAAACAACTGAATTTCCTTTGAAATGCGCATACTGCACCAATCGTGGCCGCACATGGCGCAAAACTCTGTGTCCACCGCCAAGTCCTCGTCGTGAAGTGCTCGGGCAGTGTCGCCATCGAAAGCCAACTCGAACTGTTTTGGCCAGTTCAGGGCCGCCCGAGCCTTGGACAAATCGTCGTCCCACTGCCGCACCCCAGAAATTCCTCGTGCAATGTCACCCGCATGGGCAGCAATTTTATAGGCGATGCAACCATCCTTGACGTCCTGCTCGCGGGGCAGCCCTACGTGTTCCTTAGGGGTGACGTAACACAGCATGGCTGCACCAGCGCGGGCGGCCTCAGCTGCACCGATGGCACTGGTAATGTGATCGTAGCCTGGGAAGACGTCAGTCACGAGAGGGCCAAGCACGTAAAACGGGGCGTCGTCACAAACACGCTGTTGCAACTGCATATTGAACGCGATTTGATCGAGGGGCACGTGACCCGGCCCTTCGACCATGACCTGGACCCCAGCGTCGCGGGCACGCTGCACGAGTTCGCCCAAAGTACATAACTCCGCGAGCTGTGCGGGGTCGGACGCATCAGCCGTGCACCCCGGACGCAAGCCATCGCCCAGGGAATAGGTGACGTCATACTCCCGCATGATCGCACTAATCTCATCGAACATTTCGTAAAGCGGATTTTGCTTGTTATGGTACAACATCCACTTGGCAAGAATGGACCCGCCACGGGAGACAATTCCAGTGATTCGCGAGCGCACGAGTGCAAGGTGCTCTTTCAAAACACCGGCATGGATGGTGAAGTAGTCGACCCCTTGCTGCGCTTGGAGCTCGATCTCGCGGAGAATGATATCGTAGGTAAGCTCCTCGATATTGCGGCCCATGATCATGCTATAGATGGGGACGGTCCCAATGGGCACGGTGGCATGGTCAATAATGGCCTGGCGACACGCTCGGAGATCCCCTCCTGTCGACAAATCCATCACCGTGTCAGCGCCGTATTTTTGAGCCCATAGGAGCTTTTTGACCTCCAAGTCCAAGGTGCTCTGCACCGGGGAGGCACCAATGTTGGCGTTGATCTTCGTCGTTACCATACGACCAATCCCGGTAGGGTCCAACCGCTTTGGGGCATGCTCTCCGCGCATGTAGTCTGGGTTGCAGATGAGCTGCCAACGTTGTGTTACGGTTTGGTTGACCCAAAAGCGCGCACCATCACGGGCTCCGGGGTGCCCTACTGGCTCTTGTGGGTAAGCACGCCAGCCATCATTGCCCGCAGTGGGCAATCCACCGCTGCCGGCGAGGTGGCGTTTGTTGGCGGGTATCACTAACCGGCCACGGGCTACCTCCTGCCGGACAAAGTCGGCACTGACGTTTTCGCGGATTGCAACTCGCTCCATTTCGGGTGTGACGATGCCCCTTCGGGCTGCCTCCAGTTGCGTCATTACGGAAACTCCTCTTTCCCCGTGAACGGAATAGCCAGCTTTCGCGTTGTCGACTTACCGCACTCTACGCGCCGATTCGCGGTGTCGCAAGCGCCACAGCAAACGCCGGCCGCTCGGCAACAGCAAGACCATCGCAGACAAGAGAGCCAGCCCCCTACTGCCTGGTTGCTCGCCAATCCCCTGGACGGCACAACCACCGGAACCTGCGCTGGAACCACTCGAGCGACGGGTGCGAGTCGGCAGCGGCGTCGGAGATTGCGGTGGAGGAGGTGTTCCTGGCCCGACCGTAGGAGTCGGTGTAGCCGGAGGTAGCGTTGCCCGGCTAACGTTACGCAACACCGTTACCGTATTTGCCACGGAATTCACAGTCACGACCTCGGCCAGTCCTCTCGTGGTATCGGAGACCACGTTCAGGTTGGCCACTCTCACATCGATCGGCCCTTTGCCAACGGCAAAAGTGCTCGGCAGATATCCCCCGCTGCCGTCTCCCGACCAAACCGTTATGGTACTGGCCTCGCGCTGCGCCGAAACTAAATCAGCCACACCATTACCATTGAGGTCGGCAGCACTCAAACCAAAGCTGTCCGACGGTGCCTCCTCCGTAGCCACTATGCGCCAACCTCCGAAACCATCGTGCGCCAGTACGTCCAACCGCTTGGCTGTGGGGCTCAATGCCGCGAGATCAGGAATACCGTCGACCAGAAAATCATCCACAGCCAGTGCAGCGGGAACCGCAGGAAGGTCGATGCGGGCCACCTGGGCGAACTCGGCCCCGCCAGTTCCGGTAAACACCGCGATTCTCGGAGGCTCGGCCGTGGCCACCGCCACATCTGGATTTGCATCACCAACGATCTGCCCCACGCAAAGCGCAACCGCTGGCCCGGGGAGATCCAAAGGAGGCATTGCTTCGAAACCGCTTGCCCCAAGGCTCCGCAAAACCATGACTCGTCCGGACGACACGGCGCTTGCGAGTAAGTCCACCTTACCGTCTCGGTCCAGGTCAGCACCAACGAGAGCAGACACGCCTGCGTCAAGTGGCACGACACGGGGCAACCCGAATCCGGTGACACTGTTGGGTAAAATAGTCAGCCGAGACTGGTCCTCGCCAGCTAGTGCTGCATCCACAAAGCCATCACCATCGAAGTCTCCGGAGGCAAGCAGCGTCGCGCCGACAACGCCAGCAAAGTCCTTACGGGGACGCAAGCTCCCGCGTCCGTTGCCGCGCAACAACGAAATGGTGCCGTCGAGCCGGTTCAACACCAGCAGGTCTAACCAGCCGTCACGGTCAAAATCGGCAATTTGGGGGGCCACGGGATCCTGCCCGGTGGCAAACGAAAGGCCAGCGACAAAAGCGCCGCCTCCCTGCCCGCGGATCACGTTAATGGTTCCTGTAGCTGCGTTCGCCGTGGCCAGGTCAACAGCTCCTTCCGGATCCTCATCGAAGTTGCCCACGGAAAGCCCCACGGGGGCATCGCCAACAACCAATCGGGACGAAGCCTCGAATCGACCATCACCAGTGCCTGCAAAAATGCCGACGTCGTTTGCCCCCCGATGCAACACGACGAGGTCTGCTCTCCCGTCCCCGGTCACGATCTGCCCCGGGCTTTTGTCATCTAGAACGAACATCGCGCCAGGTTCCCTGCCGACGCGCATCGCAAAGACGCGGGTGAAAGCGCGGCGTGCGTCGTTACGGAACACCACGACTTCCCCGGACTCGCGCGCCACGAACAAGTCCGGCGCGCCGTCGCCTGTCACGTCGCCCCAAGCCACTGAAGAAACCCCCGGACCCACCGCGACCGTAGCAAAAACCGAGAACGTCCTTCCGCCCCCCTGGCGGAGGATGGTTACGTTTCCCGAGACAAAGTTGCCAACGGCTAGGTCTGCTAACCCATTCGTGTCGAAGTCCCCGACGCCCAAGGCCTGAGGTTGGCTACCCACAGCAATCGAGTCCACCACCGACGGAGCCCTACCTCGGTCGACTTGCACGATCACCACTTGATCCGTGCTTGCATCGGCCAAGGTGATCAAATGGTCCACGGCAGCCAGCGCACGCAGATCGCCTCCAAGCACGAGGGAAGTTTGCGAGGCGAAAGTTCCATCGCCACGGCCGAAGGCAACGACCACACTCCCCGCAGAGCGGTCGATCGTTGCCACGTCGAGCAAGTTATCGCCGTCGAAGTCCGCAAGGGCCACACCAAATGGGTCCTCCGTGATGGGGGAGAGGCTACGCACCACGAAGGCACCTGTGCCACGCCCTTCGAGCCACCGGATGGCGCCCGCAACGGAATCGGGGGCAACTAAGTCGAGGAACGGATTTCCACGCCCCACGTCTACGTTCCCGGCAGCTAAACCCGTAAGCTGGCCGCCCACGTTCTTGATCTCCGCTGCTGTGCGAAACGCCACGGGAACGCCAAATGGGTTGGCCGTTGCCGTCGCTGTGGCCGTCGGCGACAGCGGGGCAGCGGTAAAACTTGGGGCTGGGCTCAGCCCTATGGTTCTGGAAACCGTGGGGCTAACGGTGCGAACAGGGCTCGACGGAATAGTCCGCGTTTCACCAGGGGAAAGTGCCAGAGTGGCGGTGGGGGTGGTGACAATCGTGCCGCGTGGTGTGCGGCTTGGTGTCGGCGTCCGAGTCGGCCGAGGGGTCGCAGCCTCACCCATGCTGGCAAACAACCCCAACATGCAAGAAAAGAAGCAAACACAGCGAAGTGGCGACAGGGAATCTGTGCACCGACTCGTTGCGCCGGGATTTGCAGAACCCACCCTGAACGCCTTGCTCCCGTGTGCGAGGAATTGCAACCCGCAAAGGTCGATTCGCAGTTACGCTTTCTCAGTAACTTGAGTGCCCTTGCCAAATGCCCGGTCGAGAAGCGTGCCTAGCTCGCCACTGGCGTGCAACTCGCGAATGATATCGCAGCCTCCGATGAACTGCCCGCCAATGTAGATTTGCGGAATTGTTGGCCAGTTGGAGAATTGTTTAATGGCTTCCCGCTTCTCCGGATCTTCGAGCACGTCGACATGGGCAAACGGATAACCGTATTGCTTCAAGCACTCTACTGCCGCAGCCGAGAAACCGCACATCGGGAACGTCGGATTGCCCTTCATGTAGATGATCACCTTGTTCTCTCGGATCTCCTTCTCGATCTCGGCGAGGATATCTCTCGACATGGTCACCTCCCTCCAAAGTGGCGGAACACTTATCGTGCATCCGAGCTTTGGCGACTTCTGCTTCGTTGCTCCCACTCGTCCGGCGTGTACGTTGCGATTGCGAGAGCGTGAATGCGGTCACGCATCGCATCGCCAAGGGCACCGTACACCATTTGGTGCCGCTGAACTAAGCTTTTTCCGGAAAAATCCCGGCACACGACCGTTGCCCGGAAGTGGTTACCATCGCCGACCTCGTCCACCACTTCAACCCTCGCATTGGGGAGTGCTGCTTGGATCATACGTGCAATGTCATTCGGGCTCATATAATTTCTCCCTAGCAGCAGGGCTCCCATAGACAACCGCTGGTTCCACCCAAGCTCGGGCAGGCTCACAAGGCAGCCACGTTTTGTTCGCTTACCCGAAGCTCCGCGGCAATCTGTTCTCGAGCTCGAACGATCAAATGTTCCACTCCGCCTCGAGACTCGAACTCGGTATCGATTGGCGAAGTGAAACGAACCTCGATCGTGCGGCCCGGGTTGAGCCGCCACCAGGGAACGCGTGCTAGGGCCGCGTAGCTTCCGCAGATCGCCGCGGGCAAAATGGGCAGGTGATGCTCTATGGCAAAATGGAACGCTCCTTTCTTAAACGGCAACAACTCCCCCGTGCGGCTTCGTGTCCCCTCGACAAAAAAGATGACCTGGCCGCGGATTTTGCGCGCGGCAGCCTCTGCAATGGCGCGAAGCGCGCTCGCGCGGTCGCGACGGTCAATCACGATTTGGCCCGAGGGACGGAGCAACCAGCCAATGACCGGCCACTTCACTAGTTCGCGCTTCGCCACGAAACGGAACGGGATCGGTACGACCCGTACCAAGGCCAAGATGTCGAAAATACTCGCGTGATTCGCGCAAATCACGTGCGTCCGTTGCCAGTCGATCGGTACAGCCTCGCGCACCTTCAAACGAATCCCAGCAATCGCCAGCAACACACCGGTCCATAAGCGCTGCGCTACCCAACAAGCAAAATACGTATTCTGAGCAATCGCTCGGTCCAGGCGTTCCGGAAAACCCAAACTGTGCTGGAACCGGCCCCACAAGTATCGGCTCCAGACAACGAACAAAACCGGGGCGCCCAGAATCGCAGTCCAAGCGCCTGCAGCCGCCAAGCGTACGAGATTGATCAACAAGTTCACGTGCAACCCTCCGATCTTTCGTAACGCCAACCGGATGTCTTCATCCACAAGCGATGGCGCGGGCCGGGGCGGTACAAGTCCCCATTTCCGTAGGCAGCGTCTCCGTGATAGACGGTGCAGGCTCCACCCTCAACGAAGTACAACTCTGGCTCGAAACATTCCACGACGCGCGCCCGCGCCGCAGTTAGTAACTCATCCACACTGCCCGGCGACCCAAGCTGCGTGAGTGTCACAAAGGTTGGCGCGGGAAGTTCGATCTCGCCTCGGTGATGCGCGGCAAGGGCAGCCAGAGGCGCAAGCCACCGATGATCCGAGATCTCGGCGCCGTCGGTGCGGACCTCGGCTGACGACGCCGGGGCAAGGAAAAACCAGGTATCGAAACGCTTGGGAACGTTCACGGGAGTGACCCACCGAGAGAACAGCACCAAGTCCTGCAGCTGCACCCGCACCCCTGCCTCCTCCCAGGCTTCCCGCACAGCAGCCTGGCGAGCGGCCGCGATCGGGTCATTATCGCCAACCTTTGCCCGATCCCGCGGGTCGACGCGTCCACCAGGGAACACCCACGCGCCGCCGTGAAAGTCGAGGCGCGCGCTACGGCGAACCAACAGCACCTCGCAGCCCTGCTGGCCGTCGCGGACAATTACCACTGTGGCCGCAGGCCGTGCCGGAACAATTTCCATAACAGTCTCATATTCCCCACCACGTGTCGGGGCAAGCCAAGCTCGGTGATGCTGGGAAACTTGACCCCCGAATTTCAGTTTCCCAAACGAGGGGACCGCCCGTGACCAGACTTGCCGGCTCCTGTCAATTGCGCGGCAACCCCAGCATGCGGTGTGCCAGGATATTCAGTTGGATTTCCGACGTGCCTCCCGAAATGGTGACCGACCGGCTGTACAGGTAAGCATTCTGCCATTGCCCTGCGTTCCACGCCCGCGGATCTCCACAGAAGAGTTGAGCCCACGGCCCCTGGATCGCCATCGCCGTTTCGTACAAGTGCTGAGACAAACGATTCCAGAATTCTTTTTTCAGACTCGTCTCGGGGCCAGGTGTCTCGCCGCGTTCGAGCCGAGCCATGGTGTCGTAATTATGCAGTCGTAGGATTTCGACGCGGATGAAGGCATCCGCAATCGCTTGGCGGATCACGGGATGAACGGGCTCCCCTCGGCGTCGCCTTTCCCGCAAAATCGCTACCAGCCGATCAACGGCAATCTTGTGCTTCACTTGCTCCTTGAACAAGTACCCGGTTCCTCGCTCGTGCGCCAGAGTGTGCATGGCGATTCGCCAGCCACCGTTTTCCGGTCCGATCAAGTGCTGGCGCGGCACATAGACCGCATCAAGGAAGACTTCATTGAACTCCGCACTGCCCGTCATCTGACGCAACGGCCGCACGGTGATCCCCGGAGCCTCCATATCCACGATAAAATACGAAATCCCCTGGTACTTCGGCACGGTCGCATCAGTGCGGGCAAGGCAAATGGCCCACCGGGAAACTTGGGCATAGCTCGTCCACACCTTTTGCCCGGTCAACCGAAATCCGTTCCCGTCGCGCTCGGCACGCGTTCGCAAACTCGCCAGGTCAGATCCTGCAGACGGCTCGCTGAATAACTGACACCAAATCTCTTCCGCCGAGAGGATTTTCGGCAGGAACCGTTTTTTTTGTTCCTCGGTACCGTATTGGATCAGAGTGGGACCAACGTTGTGCACGCCAACCTTGTTAATCAGCTCGGGGGCCTGCGCACGCGCCATCTCTTCATTGAAAATAACCTGCTCCATCACCCCCAAGCCGGCGCCACCGTATTCTTTCGGCCACAGAATACCAGCGTATCCAGCCGCGTGAAGTTTGGCTTGCCACTGTCGCAGGAACGCAACCTCGTCTTCGAATCGCTCAAAAGGCCTTCCAGTCTCCACCGCCCATTCCGACGGCAAGTTCTCATGCAACCAAGCACGCAAGCGACGGCGAAATTCCTCCTGCTCTGGCTTCAACCGAAGTTCCATAGATCGTCACCCCTGGAGCCCGTCTATCCCGCGGCTCAACTTGCGGCAAGGCACAGGGGCTATCTTGCACAGCACGGATCCCGCGACGCAAAATGCGTTGTTCGATCTATGGGCGAAAGGGAGGGAACCGATGGGCTATGACCGGCTTTACATCGACGGAGGGTGGCAAGCCCCAGGCAACGGCAGCTTTGCCGTTTTGAACCCAGCCACAGAGGATGTAGTGGCAGAGGCTGCGAACGCGAGCCTCGAGGATGTTGACCGTGCCCTTGCAGCCGCACGCCGAGCGTTCGACTCTGGGCCCTGGCGCCGCACGAATCCGCGCGACCGTGCCAAAGTCCTTTGGCACTTGGTCGAGCGACTGGAGCGTCGCAAAGAAGACATTCGGTCCCTCCTGGTCTCCACGGGCGGCGCAGCTTGGATCACTCACCCCATCCAACTGGACACTCCCCTCACTCTACTCGCGCAGTATGCCGAATGGGCGGAAAGATTCTCATTCGAGGAAATGCTGCCCCCAGTGCCCAGCATCGGGCCCGACGGTAATCGGATGAATCATGCCATGGCGGTGTACCAACCGGTGGGGGTTTGCGCGCTCATCCCGACCTGGAATTTTCCTTTTTTCGTCACGGTGCAAAAAATCGGCCCGGCCTTGGCCACCGGGTGCACCATGGTGGTCAAACCTTCCCCTTTCGCACCACTCGTGGATCTGTTGATCGCCGAGGAAATCGAACACTGCGATCTGCCCCCGGGGGTATTCAACGTCGTCACCGGAGAAAGCCCGGCGCTCGGCGCTCGCATGGTCGAAAGTCCCCTCGTGGACAAAGTGAGCTACACGGGCAGTGTCGCAACGGGGAAAAAAATCATGGCTGCTGCGAGCACGACCTTAAAGCGCGTGCACTTGGAACTAGGCGGCAAGTCTGCTGCGATCTTTCTGCCCGATGCGGATCTCGATGCCTATGCGATGTATGCGCTGACTCCAGCGTTCTTTCATGCCGGTCAGGGCTGTGCCATGTGTACGCGAGTGCTCGTCCCTCGCGAGCGACAACAGGCCTTGCTCGAACGGCTGCAAACGTTTCTCCGGACTATGGTACAGGTGGGGAATCCTGCAGACCCGAACGTGACCATGGGGCCGGTGATTCGCTCTGAACGCCGAGCGCAGATCGAAGAGTATATTGAGTCGGCGTATCGCGAGGGAGCGCAACTCGTCACCGGGGGCAAGCGGCCCACGCATTTGCCCAAGGGATTTTTTATCGAGCCCACGATTTTCGCCAACGTGACAAACGCCATGCGCATCGCCAGGGAAGAAATTTTTGGTCCCGTGCTCTCGGTGATATCCTACGAACACGTGGACGACGCGATTCGTATAGCCAATGACTCCGACTACGGCCTGGGAGGCGCGATTTACTCGGCCGACATCCCCAAGGCCATTGAACTGGCGAAGCAAATTCGAACGGGATCGCTTAACATCAATGGCGCGGTGAATTTACTGCACACTCCATTCGGCGGCTTCAAACAAAGTGGAATCGGCCGCGAAGGAAGCAAGTGGGGGCTTCTGGAGTACTGTGAGATCCAGGCACTGGCCTGGCGCTAGTCCTGGCCAACACCAAACTCTCGGCCTAGACTCACGCCCCGACCACGCCCACTTCAAGGTGTATTTAGTTTGCGGAGGCAAGGGAGGATGAGCGGCAAAACTGACGAGTCGTTCACGGCATCCGAACGGGCCGCCCTGGCGCCATACTTCACCAACCTGGATGGCCCCGTGTTCGCTTTAAGAAACTTGCCCGAGGTTGTAAAAGGCGCATTATTCGCCCGCTACTCGCGATCGTCCAAGTCTGTGCGACGTATTTTTCTGGATGAATTTCTTGATCAGTTGCAATGCGGAGAAATCCGCAACTTTGAACTAGAGCCGGAAGTGGGCGTGGAGCGGGCCGAGCGCTTGTACCAACGAGTATTCGACGAATACGGTGACGACTCCGTCGCTCAGCTTGGGGGCGTACACCTCGCCTGCGAAGGGGTGTCGAACATTCTGACCAAGGTGCTCGAGTGGGGGCGCTTGATGGCGTACTTGGAACAGTCGACCCGTTACATTGCATATGACACCCGCGTCAATGGTAGATGGCGCTACGTGGTGCCTCCGGAGTTGGAAGGGCACCCGCTCCGTGCGGAATACGAGCAAACACTCGACCGTTTGTTCCAAACCTACGCTGAGTGGATTCCCAAGCTCGAAGCCCTCCTCTGTGAAATTTTCCCTCGGCAAGAACAGGATCCCGAAGCTGCGTACCGGCGCAGCATTCGGGCAAAGGCCTTGGATAGCCTTCGCGGCTTGCTACCTGCAGCCACGCAATCAAACGTCGGGCTTTTCGGGAGCGGCCAGGCTTTTGAAGCACTTCTTCTACGAATGCGGGCCCATCCGTTAGCGGAGGTTCGGCACTACGCAGATTTGATGCTGACCGAGCTCCGCAAAGTGATTCCCGCATTCGTAAGGCGCGTGGATCGACCCGGCCGCGGCGAGGCATGGACCGAGTACCTTCGTCGAACCCGCGAGGCCATCCAGGAACTGACGCGCGCCTACACGAGCAAGATTCCTTGCGAGCCGCGGCCGGAGGTCACTTTAACCGACTTTGACCCGGAAGGAGAAGTAAAAGTCGTTGCTGCTGCGATGTACGCTCACGCCCACCTGCCCGACGACCAACTGCTCGACTTAGCGCGAAATATGACCCCAGGCGAACGAGAGGCCGTGCTCGTTGCTTACGTCGGCGAGCGCCACAACCGTCGTCATAAGCCCGGGCGAGCCTTCGAGCGAACATCCTATCGCTTCGACCTGCTGACCGACTACGGTGCATTTCGCGATCTTCAGCGCCACCGCATGCTCACCGTGGAGTGGCAACCCTTTAGCCCGTACCACGGGTACGACATCCCTGCGGCCGTGATGGAGGCGGGAGCGGAAAAGGTGTGGCGAGAGGCCATGGACCGTTCGGCGGCACTGTACACGAAGTTGTCTCGAGCGGGCCTGGACAACATTGCTCCCTACAGCCTTTGTTTCGCTTACCGGATTCGCTTCTACCTCCACATGAACGCACGTGAGGCCATGCACGTGCTGGAACTCCGTACCACACCGCAAGGGCATCCTGTCTACCGTCGAATCTGCCAGACGATGCATCGGCTCATCGCTGAGCAGGCCGGTCACCCAGGGATCGCAGCAGCGATGAGATACGTAAACTATGAAGATGTGGAACTCGAGCGTCTCGAAGCCGAGAGAGCACGCGAAGCACGCCGGCCACCGGACCGGTTCGTGCCACCATAAGTGCTCGCACTTTGCTATAGCCACATCTGCGATGACCCGTCTCTCTGTGAACGTCAACAAGGTAGCCACGTTACGAAACACCCGAAACGTAGGCATCCCCAGTGTCACGCGCATGGCGCGCCTTGCTTTGGATGCAGGGGCTCACGGCATTACCATCCACCCCAGGCCGGACGAACGGCACATTCGGCGCAGCGATGTGAGCGACCTGGCGCAGCTTCTCGCCGCCTACCCCGACCGGGAACTCAACATCGAGGGCAATCCCTTTCACGGTCTCGTTGAACATTGCGCCCTGGTCAAACCGCGACAAGCCACACTGGTACCCGATGCTGTCTCGGCGGTCACGAGCGATCACGGCTGGCCACTTACGACCATGCCCGCCAAGGAAAAGCACGCGCTGGCTCGCATCATCGAGTCACTCGCGCTTCTAGGCTGCAGGGTGAGTTTATTTGTCGATCCTGATCCGGATGTGGTTCGCGAAGCTCGTGCTTTAGGAGCCCGACGCGTGGAACTCTACACTGAACCCTACGCGCGCGCTTTTGCCTCTGGGAAAGCCGCGGAAGAACTGTTGCGTTACTGTCGCGCTGCCGATGCCGCTCTCGAGTGCGGCCTAGAAATCAACGCTGGGCATGACCTCAACCTGACGAACCTAGGTCTCTTTCTGGACACCGTGCCGCAGGTGTCGGAGGTATCCATCGGCCATGCGTTAATTGCGGATGCGCTGGAATTTGGCATGGCAGAAACCGTGAGGCGTTACCTAGCCGTTTGTGCTCGTCGAGTTGGCTCCGCAGGCATGGCCTCGTCCAAAGCTTGAAACAGTAAGCCGCTCAGCAACTTGGGGTAAAAATACGTTGACTTCTGTGGCATCACCTGTCCGGAGCGACATACCGCCAAGAGATGCTCTACCTTCGGTGGGCGCATAAAAAACACCACTGCGGCCCCTTGTTGCAAGGCATCGAGCGCTTCGCTGTTGCTGTGGGTGTACCATAAACGCCCGGCCCGCGCCTCGTCATCCGGAACGATACCGGCAAGCCCTGTTAACACCACGCGATCAAGAAGAGTTACGTCCAAATTACGTACGGCAGGGGAAAGATCTCCAGTCCACTGCTGCAAAGCCCTCTCCTCGCGCAAGGTTGCCAGCACTAAAGTTTCCTCGCCTCCCCAAGCCATTCCCAGGCAATGCTCCCCGCCGGCTTGCTTCAGATCGCGAAAAAACTCGTCGGCCCGCGCCCGGGGATAAGAACGAAGCTCGAAATGTTCCTCGATTTGCTGTTTAAGAACGGACACGTTCGCCAGCGATTGGAGCACGCGATGGGTAGGTAGGATCACCAGTCCGCGGTCTTCCAGACTGGTGAGGTACATCATCACGTACCGGTGGGCGGCGTCTGGCGAGCCCTGCCCCGCCTGCACGAGCTCGTCGCAATACGCCAATGCAGTCTCGTAGCGGTGGTGACCATCAGCGATGATCACCGTCTCCTCTGCCAGCTCCTCGGCGATCCAGCGCTGCAAGCGAGCTTCGCGCAGGAACCACAAGTGGTGTTCCGTTCCCGACGCATCGAGCAAGTGTACTTCTGCCCTGCGCGTCTCGCTCCACTCCCGAAGCTTGTCCAACAATGGGCTATGGTTTGGATACAAGCCGAAGACGGGGCTTAAGTTTGCTCGACAAGCTCGGAGGACCCGTAAGCGATCTTCTTTTGGTGCAGAGAAAGTTCGCTCGTGTGGCAGAATCCTGCCGGAACCGAAGGGCTCTAATTGCACCGCCGCGTAGATCCCCGTACGCTCCAGACTGTCGGCGCCTACGCGGAAGCGTTCCACGCTGAACACAAAACACGGCTCAACTTCCCGCACAATGTACCGCTCCTCCCGCCACTCCCGCCACAACCGCGCAGCCGAGCCGTAGGGATCGGCATCGGCGTTCAAGATAAGCCGGACCACGTTGAGTGGATGTCGGCGATACAGGTCGCTTTGTTCCTGCCGACCGATAACGTCGTAAGGCGGTGCCACCAGCGGGGCCAAATCCGGGAACAACGCAGGGTTGTATCGGTACGGGCAAAAAGGACGTAGCCTTGGCATCGTAGGGTTCTCCTCATTCTGTGAAGCTCGAGTTGAGTTAACCTGTTACAGGCACACCGGCCACAGCGGCGATGGCAGTTCGGGTGATTGCACCAAGGCGCACCAATTTAACCTCACGTGCCGAAACTGCCGCCACCGTCGAGACTGGTTCCCCCGGCGTGGGTCCCCAGTCCAGGAAGTGGGCAACACCTTTGCCGAAGTAAGCCTGTGCCAAAGCGGCAGTTATCGCTGGGGGTTCTCCCGCGGGGTTGGCGCTTGGCGTGGTCAGTGGTTCACCGAGTCGAGCAACCAACTCCTGGGCCACCGGGTGAGAAGAAATTCGCACGCCAATCGTGCACCCGCCACCGGTCAAAATTTTCGAGACATGAGACCGGGCCGGTAAGGCCAAAGTCAGCGGCCCAGGCCAAAACCGCTCCATTAACCTCTCTGCCGGAAGCGGGATTTCCTGCACCAGTTCTGTAAGCATCAGAGGGTCAGCAACGAGCACGCTAATCGGCTTGCCTGGAGGCCGAACTTTCAGCTCCACCAACTGGCGCAGCGCGTCGCAATCGAGTGCCCGCACACCCAACGCGTAGACGGTTTCCGTTGGGTACACGATCGCCCTCCCCGAGCGCAACGCTTCAATCGCCCGAGTCACTTCCTGAGCAAAACCAGCGTCACGGGGAGGGATAGTTGTCTCGAGAAAGGCCACTTTTACGGAGCCCCCTTCGAAAGCCACCTCATTGCCCGGCGACCAATATCCCGCCGGTACTGCATTCCATCGAAATGGATCTTGCTCACCGCTGCATATGCTCGTTCTGCAGCCTGGGTCACGTCGGTCCCCCGTGCGGTCACGCCAAGCACGCGTCCACCGTTAGTCACGTATTGCTGTTGTCGACGAGCGGTGCCGGCATGGAATACCTCCACGTCGGGCAGCGCCTCCACGTCCTCCAACCCGTGGATGATTCTCCCTTTCTCCACCGCGCCCGGGTATCCCGCCGCGGCCAGGACCACGCAAACGGAGGCCCGTTCGTCCCACACCGGCCTGCATTCGCCCAACCGTTGCTCCACACAGGCGCAAAGAAGGTCGATCAAATCGCTCCGCAGGCGGACCATGAGCGCTTGGCATTCCGGATCACCAAAGCGTGCATTGAACTCCAACACCTTCGGCCCACTGGCCGTCAGCATGAGCCCTACGTACAATACGCCGCGGTAATCAATCTTGTTCGCCCGTAACGCCTGGATCGTTGGCAGGACGATCTCGGCCATCACCCGCGCGTGCATCTCCGCAGTTAGCATCGGCGCCGGAGAATACGCTCCCATCCCCCCGGTGTTTGGACCTTGATCCTCATCGAGAAGGCGCTTGTGATCCTGGGACGAAGGGAACGGAAGCACCGACACTCCGTCAGTTAACAAAATGAAGGAAACCTCCTCGCCTTCAAGGTATTCCTCGATCACCACACGTGCACCCGCATCACCGAACAGCCTTGCGACCAGAATTTCGTCGATGGCTTGGTCCGCTTCCTTCGGATCGTCACAAACGATGACGCCCTTACCTCCGGCAAGTCCGTCTGCCTTGATCACGATAGGAACACCTACCTCAGCAACGAAGCGTTTGGCTTCTTCCGGGTTCTCGAAAACACTGAAATAGCCCGTCGGAATGTTCCAGCGGCGCATGAGTTCTTTGGCAAAGGCCTTGCTCCCTTCCAACCGCGCTCCGTCGCGGCCAGGGCCGAACACTCGCAGGCCCGCGTCTTGAAATTCATCCGCCACCCCCAGCATCAACGGCAATTCCGGGCCCACCACAGCTAACTCCACACCATGGTCGCGGGCAAAACGGAGCAATCCCGAAACATCGTCTGCAGCTACGGGTACAACCTCGGCAACTCGCGCAATTCCCGCGTTTCCGGGAGCGCAGTACACTTTTTCGACCTGTGGCGACTGGCGAAGTTTCCACGCCAGCGCGTGTTCCCTTCCCCCTCCTCCAATCACCAAAACGCGCATGTTTCTTTCACTGCTCTCCTCGTCGCGTGCCGCCGCCGACGCTGTCAGTGGCGGAAATGCCGTACCCCAGTGAATACCATCGCCAAGCCGAGGCGATCGGCTGCTGTAATGACCTCTTCGTCACGAACGCTTCCCCCTGGCTGCACGATCGCACTAACCCCGGCCTCGGCAGCAACTTCGACTCCGTCTGGGAAGGGGAAAAAGGCGTCGCTTGCAAGCACCGAACCCCTTAGGTCCACGCCAACCCGTTGCGCCTTTGCCCGCGCGGCATACACCGGGTCAACCCGCGAGGTCGCGCCACCCCCGATGGCCAGAGTTGCGTCTGCATGACAAAACACGATGGCATTTGACTTTACGTGTTTCACCACTTTTAACCCGAACGCCATTGCAGCGTATTCCGCGTCGGTCGGAGTTCGGCGGGTAACCACTCGACCCGCGCGCGGATCTTCCATGGCGCGGTCACGCTCCTGTACAAGTAGGCCACCGAAAACCCCACGCACGTCCCACTCTTCGATCGGCGTCGCCTCGACTCGCCAACGCATCAGCCGCCGATTCTTCTTCCGACGGAGAAACTCAAGCGCATCTGCGGCGAAGTCCGGGGCGATCAAAACTTCGGTGAAAATTTCGTCGACCTCACGAGCAAGCTCCATGGACCAGGTTCGGTTGCTAATCAAAATGCCCCCAAAAGGCGACTCGGGATCGGTCGCGAATGCACGCCGATACGCCACCACGTCATCCGGGCCACAGCCGACTCCACAGGGAGTATTGTGCTTAAAGATCGCCACGCAGCTTTGAGGATGATCAATGAATTCAATCATGAGCCCAACAGCCGAGTGAATATCGACAATGTTGTTGTAAGAAAGTTCCTTGCCGTGAAGCTGTTCCACACAATCGAGGAAATGGCCATACAGAGCAGCACGCTGGTGCGGGTTTTCCCCGTAGCGCAGCTCCTGCGCCTTGGGCAACGTCAAATGAAAGGTTGAAGAGAATGGCTGCCGCTCCCCATTGGTCCGACTGCCCAAAAACATGGCGATAGCCCCATCGTACCGAGCCGTTAAGGCAAAGGCCTTTTGCGCTAAGCGACGGTTCGTACTCAGTGACACCTCGCCTCGCGATCGTAGCTCTTCGAGCACCACGAGGTAATCTCTGGGATCGACGACGACCGTGACCCCCTCGTGATTTTTTGCAGCGGCACGGATCATGGATGGGCCGCCAATGTCAATGTTTTCGATCGCCTCTTCCCAAGTGCAATCGGAACGTGCCACGGTGGCCTCAAATGGATAGAGATTCACAACCACCAGGTCGATCCGGCCAATTCCTAAACTGCGAAGTTGCTGCAAGTGTTCTGAACGGTCGCGACGCGCCAGGATCCCAGCGTGAATTTTCGGATGCAGAGTCTTCACTCGGCCATCAAGGATTTCCGGAGACCCGGTGTAGGCGCCAATCTGGACTACGGGAATGCCAGCGGCTTCCAACTCGCGAGCTGTGCCACCGGTGGACACGATCTCGATGCCTAGGGCGGCTAGCTCGCGAGCCAATTCCACAATTCCGGTTTTATCGCTCACACTCAGCAAGGCACGTTCGATCTTCGGCATGGCATTCCTCACTTTCGCGAATCGATCCCTCGGAGTTATTGCATTTGATCATGCTGTCTCCAACAAACTGTCCCGCCACTCCCGGCAAACTTAAGGGCCAAACTCATTAAGCGCTTCGCCTGTGCGGTTTGCTCCTGAAACACCAGCCTCTATCCCAAGGAGCATCACCTCGAGCGTTACCTTCCAACAGTATCCGGCTCCCCAGCTGAGCCCGAAGTGCGACATACCCACCAACGACTGCTGAGCTCATGCACACCGGGCCTTTAGGGGGCTCGCTTGTAGCGTCTCCGTGCCACCGTTTCCATGCTGGACAGGCGTAACCGTGCTCGTCAGGCTAGACCAAGAAGAGCAAGGCGACGTTCGGGGTACGGAGCGGTTCCGTAGGTTTACCCACCTCCCCAAACGCCCAAAGGCAAAGTGCCCGTTTCACGACCGTTGTGGCGCCAGAGAGGATGAGGCGCTATAGCCCGAAGCTCCCCTGTGGCTCTAGGAAATGCCGCCGAGCGAGAGACCTTAGCCGAACCAACACCGCAAAAGAGGTTCCTTCCTCGAGCAACTCCCTGCACGCTTCGCCGCGGGTGTAGCCCCACTCGCCCATGGCAGCGTCACCGCAATACAAAGATCCTGAAAGGAAAGCATCAGTTCGTGGCAAAATGGTGCTCCCTTCGCTCTCCGTACCGCGCAATGGGAAACCAACAGCCACTGTGGCTCGGCTGGCGCGTTGCACCACCTCGCAACAGATCCGGGGTCTCCCGGGGCGTTCGCGTGGGCAGCTTCGCTTGGAAGCCCTAGCGTCACCGGAAGTCCGCGTCCTCGATCGGCACCTGGCCCTCGCGACCGGAGTGCCGCACCTGACTCCGCCAGTCCGTAACAATTCAGCCGGGGGCCTTTCCCACATCTGGCTGATCACCGCAAGCGCGGAAGCATCGATGCCAGCTTCAGCGAGGAGCACCAAGGCAAACCGGGATGGATCACCGGACCCATCCCTTTTTATGGCCGAGGGGTTGCTCTCGGCCGCAGCGTTAACGGCTAAGCCAGTCGGAGACAATCACGCCGCTGCTTGCGGCACGGGCAGCGGCTGCCTCGTGAATCCCTGCCATGCATGTTTCTCGTTGCCGCCGCATACCCTGCTGTCTGCGCCGTGCCAAGTTGTAAAGCCACCACCCTGCCTCTATCGTCCATGTCGTGCGTGTGCGACTAAACGGGGAATGGCAAACCTTACGCGACGGAATCACAGTGGCCGAACTCATTCAAGAGCTTGGCTTGGAGCACAAACGCATCGCTGTCGAGGTAAACCGCATCATTGTTCCCCGGCAACAGCACGCTTGCCTGTATTTGCAAGACAACGACGAAATCGAAGTTGTGCATTTCGTCGGCGGAGGGTGAAGACCTATGGATGATTTCTTCCGCATAGCTGACAAGCAATTCCGCTCCCGCCTGATCCTGGGAACGGGAAAATATCGTGACTTTGCCGCAACGCGGCGTGCGGTCGAGGCCGCAGGCGCGGAGATCGTCACCGTGGCCGTGCGGCGCGTCAACGTGACGGCACGCGATCGAGAGAACTTGCTCGACTATTTAGATCCAAACCGTTTCTTCATCCTGCCGAACACTGCCGGATGTTACACGGCAGAAGAGGCGGTGCGCACCGCACGGTTGGCACGCGAGGCAGGCGTCAGTAACTGGGTCAAACTCGAGGTGATTGGAGACGAAAAGACGCTATTTCCCGACGTGCCAGCAACCATCGAAGCTGCGCGCATTCTGGTTCGCGAGGGGTTTGCGGTCCTGCCTTATATCAATGACGATCCCGTAGCCGCGAAAAAGCTCGAGGAAATTGGCTGTGTGGCAGTCATGCCTCTCGCAGCTCCGATTGGATCGGGCCTGGGCATCCGCAACCCGTACAATTTGATGATCATCCTGGAACAAAGTCGGGTTCCTGTCATTGTCGATGCAGGGGTTGGAACGGCGTCCGACGCTGCAGTGGCGATGGAACTGGGCTGCGATGCCGTCTTGATGAACACGGCAGTTGCCGCAGCACAAAACCCCGTCTTAATGGCCGAAGCGATGAAACTGGCTGTGGAGGCTGGACGAAAAGCCTTCCTTGCGGGGCGTATCCCTCGTAAACTTTACGCAAGCGCATCGAGTCCTATAGAGGGAATCATCGGCCGGTAGTGGGTCGTAGAGCTTCGCCTGCCCAGGCAAGGAACAGTTGTGCCGCCAATGCAGCGCGCACCGCGTGTTTATCTAGTCACGGATCGCCACCGGACCCACGGGCGCGCCCTAGCTGCCGTGGTTGAGGCTGGCCTTCGTGGTGGGGTGGATAGCGTACAACTGCGAGAGAAGGACTTGCCAACCAGGCAGCAATACGAACTTGCATGTGCGCTTCGCCGGCTTTGCGAACACCACGGGGCTAGGTTGCTTGTTAACGATCGGGTCGACGTGGCTTTGGCCGCACACGCCCATGGCGTGCACTTGCCCGTGCGCTCCTTCAACCCCGCCCAAGCTCGGCAAATTCTCGGCAGGCAAGCCCTCGTGGGAGCATCGTGTCACAGTTTAGAAGAGGCTTTGCGCGCGGCTGAAGCTGGAGCGGATTTTTTGGTTTGTGGCCCTGTATTCCGTACTCCCTCGAAGCCTCACCTCCCACATCCCCTCGGCTTGCAAGCGCTCGCAGAAATTGTCCGAGCAGTCCCGCTCCCGGTGATCGCCATCGGCGGGGTATCGGAAGAAAACGTACCCGAACTCCGTGCCGCTGGTGTTTACGGAGTCGCTGTGATTGGGGCGATCCTCGAGGCAAGCGACCCGAGCGAGGCCGCTCGCCGCTTGGTAGGCGCGTGGTCGCGGAGCTGATGCCACCCCGAGTCCTCTCTGCGCACCCGCCTCACACCAAGGCTAGCGCCGGCCTTTCTTGACTCGACGGTGCTCCTTTCCGTAGAAGTTCACCACAACTGTTTCTGGAGGTACGCTGTGGCTGGGATGCTCGAAGGTCGCGTGGCCGTGGTGACTGGGGCCGGGAGAGGCATCGGACGTGCGGTTGCCATCGCGTTGGCCCGAGCGGGGGCGAAGGTCGTGGTAAACGACTACGGGGTGGACGTGCATGGCCAGAAACCCTCAACAGGTCCCGCGTTTGACGTCGCCAGGGAGATCGAAAACCTGGGCGGCCAAGCCGTAGCAAATACAGATTCTGTGGCGACCTGGAGCGGCGCAGAGGGCATCGTTCGCACCGCAGTGGAAGCATTCGGCCGCATCGATATCCTCGTGACATGCGCGGGTATCCTGCGAGACCGGATGATCTTCAACATGACAGAGGAAGAATTCGACGCGGTCATTGCCGTGCATTTGAAAGGGACGTTCTGCTGTATTCGGCATGCTGCACCGCTGATGCGCGAACAACGCTATGGCCGTATCGTCACGTTCACCTCCGGGGCCGGGTTGTTTGGTAACCCTGGCCAATCGAATTATGGCGCCGCCAAATCAGCCATCGGCGGGCTCACCAAAGTGGTTGCGCGCGACATGGGGAAATACGGCGTGACGTGCAATGCGATCGCTCCGGTCGCAGCGACACGTATGACTTTGACGGAGGAATTCCTGCGCGCGCGGGAAATCCGGCGACAACAAGGAATCGTCCGCGAAGAGCGAGCACTTGCCCGACTGGAAGAGCTCAAGCCTGATGACATCGCCCCGATGGTCGTATTTCTAGCGAGCGATTCCGTGGCAAACGTGAATGGGCAATTTTTCCTCTGTGCAGGGGGTTCAATTTCCTTGCTTTCTCAACCACGCCCCGTCAAAACCATTTTCAAGCCTGAGGGCCGTTGGACGCTCGATGAGTTAGAGCGTATTGTACCGAACACGCTGGCCGAGGGATTGATCAATCCCGCGCCTCCGCGCGAAACATGACTAGCGGACCTCGCGGGAGACTTCTGGACGCGAAAACGAACAGGAGGAATCAATGGGTCGACGCCTACGGGATCGGGTGGCAGTGGTGACCGGAGCTGGCCGGGGTATCGGTCGCGGCATCGCGCTCTTGTTGGCGGAGGAAGGAGCCGCCGTGGTCGTGAACGACGCCGGCGTCAACGTCGATGGCAGCGGTGGGGGAGCAGCGCCGGCAGAGCTTGTTGTGGAGGAGATCCGCTCGCGCGGCGGGCAAGCAGTGGCCAATTTCGATAATGTGGCGGACTTCAAGGCGGCACAAAACATCGTCGAAACTGCGGTGCGTGAATTCGGTCGCATCGACATTCTCGTGAACAATGCAGGCATCTTGCGCGATCGCATGGTATTCAACCTAACCGAGGACGACTGGGACGCGGTCATTGCGGTGCATCTCAAGGGAACGTTCAATTGCATGCGCCATGCCGCTGTTCGGATGAGGCAACAAAAGGCTGGAAGAATCATCAGTATGTCCTCCACCTCTGGACTTTACGGTAACACGGGTCAAGCGAACTACGGCGCGGCGAAAGACGGCATTGCCGGGCTTACGAGAGTGGTCGCCCGAGAACTGGGAAAGTACGGTATCACGGTCAACGCTATTGCCCCGGCTGCGCAAACCCGCATGATCGCCACCATCCCCGACAAAGCACGACAAGTGCGTGTGCAACGCGGTGTGGCTTTACCCGGCCAACAGGCGGGCGAGCTTCCGCTTCTGCGAGCCGATCCCGAGGACGTCGCACCCTTTGTCGTGTACCTCGCCACCGACGCCGCACGCAATATCAACGGCCAGGTTTTCCTCGTTCGTGGAGGCGTGGTCGCTTTACTCAACGAGCCCGCCCCGGTGCGCACCATCGTCAAGGAAGGACGCTGGGCGCCGGAGGAGATTGCGCAAATTTTCCCTCACACCTTAGGCATGGACCTGGTCAATCCCGCACCCCCGCAGTTGCCCGTGGAGTCACCGCCAACGCCACGGCGTTGAGAAAGCACACGCATGGTCGTCATGCCCAGCGACAACGTCTTCTCCGAAGACCAATTGCTCTGTCTCGGTTTTGGCCGGGCACTCTTCGCGCAGCCCTTGTCGCGACGCTGGTGTTTCTTCCCACTCTGCGATCCGGGCTCGTAGGGGACGATGAACCAATGCCAGAGCAGCTCCGTGGCTTCCGCCACGGAAGAGATTTCCTATAAACTCCGGCGGCCGAGCCCAAGTTGTACTGTCGACCTTTCGTGTTTGCTTCTTTGTCGATGGACCGCTGGTTCAATGGCTACGATCCTGATGGATTTCATCTTACCAATGTCTTGTTTAACGCAGCGAGCGCGGGACTCCTCGCTTTGTTGCTGTGCAACGTCGTGCAACCTCGTCCCATGATGTGCGCTGCTGCATTATGGGTCTTTGCCACGCGCCCCGCGCACGCCGAAGCCGTCGTCCGGACCCCAGGGCGCCCCAAGTCGGCGGTCCCATTAGCGTTACTCGCGAACTCCCATGCATACGCCCATAGCGGCGTGAAGAGGAAGCCGCTCGATTGGATTTCCTTCCTCGTGGCAATTGCAGCGAAGGAATCCGCACTTGCAAGCGTAAGGATCTTCGGGCTCATAGATGTGCTCCTCAGGCGCAAACCCCCGCTAACCTTCCTCGGATCGTTGGAGTTTACAGCAGCACCTTACGTCGTTTTAGATCAACCCAACATCGGTTTGCTCCTCGGTGGCTGGGAACCACTTGAGCCGCCGCGGACGCTGGCGATCCAATCCGTACAAGCCGCTCGTAGGCACGCGACAGATCCCTTTATCATGGAGGTTGTTTCTCCGTACATGCTGCTAATCCCGTACCTCACGTGGCCCCTTACCGTTGGCCTCTTCGCTTTTGTTCTCGGCTATCGGCTCTTTTGGCGCGCACGCAGATCCCCCGTCGCCTTCTTGATTTTGTGGTTCCTTTCTACCTTGCTGTCGGTGCTCGGCGTACTTTGCCGAGTCATTTCTTCCACCCTACGAGCCGACCGTTATCTTTACTTCTCGTCCGTTGCTGCCACCGGATTGATCGCGTTGGGTTTAGCTACTGTTTTCCGCAGTAGGAGTCGGCTTGCCTGGGCCCTAATCCGCACTGGTCTGGCACTCGTGATGCGCTGGCAGCGCGTTCATCACGCGGCGAGGTGGAAGAACAACTTGCTCTTCTGGGCGGCTGCGGAGGCGCCTGCACCCAAAGATGCGACTCCACCACGGAACATTGGCGTTGCCTTTCTGAGTCGCGGTAAGCTCGATCCGGCGGAAGTCTTTTTACAAAAGGTCTCGCCCGGCAACCTGAGGAGCGGGCAATGACTTTAAGGAACCTCGCCTCCGCGGACTGGCGGCGCGGCGACCAAGACAGGGCAATGGAGTTCCTCGAGGCTGCCATTCGAACAGCGCCACACCCAGGTCTCTATGGCAACCCCGCCCTGACCCCAATGATGGTTGCAGAAGTACGTCAGAACAAAGGAAACCAATTCGAAGTGCAGTTTTTGGTCATGCGCGCGAAGGCTTCTTTGGAACAAGCGTTGTCCCACGCGAGCAGTGAACGTACGTCACTATGCCGCGACCTTCGGAATCCTGCCCAAAGGCACGCTTTGCTTGGTCAGGTTCGATTCTCCATTGACGACACGGCGAGGGCGAGCCTCCAATCGCAAGCTGCCCTGGGTTTCCCTCGGATGGACCTACAGCAGCAGGGACGACGGTGTTTCTGAACCGCCCAGCAGCAACTCAGTAGCGCCAAGCAACGTAACGCAACCTACGTCGAGGTTCACGATGGAATCGCAGCCCAAGACGACCAAGCCGGACGATCGCCACCCGCACATAGGAAAAACCCAAATCCACGTTGTTCCAGCCACGGAGCCTGCTGAGCGCGCTCTGGTGAGCGCCATCCGTGTTGCCGTGTTTGTCGAGGAACAGCAAATCCCCCTGGAAGTGGAATTCGACTTGGACGACTTTTGTGCTCTTCACGTTTTAGCCTATTGTGATGGCCGTGCCGTGGGCACTGGCCGAGCAGTACTTTTTTCAGACTACGCTCAGATCGGCCGCTTTGCTGTTTTGCCGGGCTATCGGCGCCACGGGGTCGGAGGCGCCCTCGTTCGCTATTTGACCGAGTACTGTTCCGCTCATGGGGTTCGCCGCATTGTCCTGCACGCCCAATTGCACGCCTTGCGCTTCTACCAACAGTTTGGCTTCACCGTCACCAGCAGCGTATTTTCCGAAGCCGGGATTCAACACTGCCGTATGGAGCGGGCGGGATAGAGTAACGCCAACGCATACCTCATTGCTCCAGCTGGCTCCGCCCTCCAGCTGCAGCCGAGATTGCCTAGCGGCAAAGCGCTCGCGGTCCGACCTGCCTCGGAGGGTCGCGCGCAACGGCAACGACGACCTTTGCCAGCCCACGTCTTGACGGTTGAACCCAATTCCGGTATACGGCGCGGAAATTATTGAAAATGATTTTCAAAATCTAACGGTCGCCGCTGTCATCCCGGGCGACGGAAGGAGGAAAGGACGGATGAACTCATGGCGGTTGGGGCTAGTGGCGCTAACGGTTTTCAGCTTCGCTGCGGCAGCGCGGGGAGAGCAACGTGGCCAAACCGATGAGCGTTTGAAGCAACTCCAAGAAGAACAACGCAAGCTCAAAGAAGAGGTAGAGCGGCTCAAGCAGAATCTCCCGGCTCCGGCCACTGATCGCAAGCGGTTGGAGGAAGTGGAACGGAGACAAACCATCGTAACGGAAGAGTTGCGCCGGTTGCGCGAAGCTTTCGTGCTTCCGGAGACGAAGGAACTGAAGAGTTTTTACGGGCTCGGGCCAGCGGCTTCGAAGGTCTACGGGTTGGAGCGCGGGCTTTCGATTGGGGGATACGGCGAGGCTAATTTGAAAACCCTTGTAGACGACAAAGGAACAGACAACGACGTTTTCGATTTTCTCCGCCTGGTCCTCTATGTTGGTTACAAATTCAACGATTGGATCGTGTTTAACTCCGAGACAGAATTCGAGCACGCCAGTACCGGAAAAAAGGGAGAAGTTTCGGTGGAATTCGCCAACCTCGATTTCCTGCTTCACCCAGCAGCGAACGTTCGCTTTGGCCTCGTGCTCGTGCCGGTGGGTTTTATCAACGAGATCCACGAGCCCCCGTTCTTTTTCGGCAACGTCCGGCCGCCGGTGGAAACGGTCATCTTGCCGAGTACGTGGCGTGCCAATGGGCTTGGGTTTTACGGAGAACTCGCGCCAGGGTTGACCTATCGTACTTACGGAATCACCAGTTTGGACGCCAGCGGCTTTCGCTCGAGCGGGATTCGTGGCGGCCGGCAAAGCGGCAGCCTCGAACGCGCTGAGGATTTTTCGTGGGTCGGAAGACTCGACTACGCTTTTTGGCCGAATTCTTTCGTTGGAGTTTCGGCATATATTGGGGACCAGGGGCAAGGGCGTGCTTATGGAGACAGCACTCTAGGCCAACGCGAAGCCGGAGTATTCCTGCAACTCTACGAGGCCCATATGCAATGGCGGTGGCAGAGGCTGGAGTTTCGTGCCCTCGGAGCGGTGACCTTGCTCGACAATGCCACCCGATTGACCGTGGATCCGAAGATCAATCAACCGATCGGTAATCGTCTGATCGGGTACTATGCGGAAATCGGGTACGATGTACTACCATGGTTTGTACCCAACACCACCCAGTACCTCGCCCCCTGGTTCCGCTATTCGCGCACCGACACCCAGCAAGGCGTGCCCACGGGCGTCCGCGCTGACAACCGACACGATCGGCACTACTTCGAGGCCGGAATACAGTACAAGCCTATACCTCAGGTCGTCCTGAAGTTAGACTACCGCAACCTGGATGCGGAAACAGGCACGTTGCCGGATGAGGTACGCATAGGGGCGGGTTTTGTCTTCTAACGGATCTATGTGGCGCATCTTCGTCGGACTGGCCGCGATGTGCCTACGCGGGCTACTGCCCGCGCCGGTGCATGCCTTGGTCTTGCATTCGCGCGACGAGGCGCTCGCTCTCGCCTTCCCGCAGAACACTGAAATTCGCCCCCTCGATTTTTACTTAACCCCAGAACAGCGGTCGGACATCGAGCAACGAGCACGGGTAAAACTAGACTCGAATCTCATTACCGTGTACGCGGGATTCAAGGACGGGAAACTTACCGGATACGCAATCCTGGACACCCACGTGGTTCGTACACTTCCCGAAACCTTGCTGATCGTGCTCGACCCCGAGGGTCAAGTGCGCGCTACCCACTTGTTGGCTTTTTACGAGCCCCCGGAGTACGCCCCACCGGAGCATTGGCTCAAGCAATTCACTGGGGCTAATCCGCAAAGGCGGTTAGAGCCAGGCCAAACGGTTGACGCCATTGCTGGGAGCACGCTGACCGCGCGTGCCGTTGGGAACGCCGTGGCGCGTGCCGTCGCCATCTACAGCGTTTTGCTGTCCGAAAGGAAGTAAGTTTTGCGTTTCGTGATTACTGGTGAGTGGACGCGCAATCGCCTCCTGAAAACCATCGTTTGGTGCTTTCTCGTGTACACATTGTTCCTGTGGCTTACGAACGCCGGCCTTTATTTCCATCGCATGGGCCTCACTCCAAGTTCGGTCGTGGAATATTACCGAGGGAACGAAGAAAAATTCCTGCAACCCCGCTCCCTGGTAGGGCTGCTGGAACAGCTCCACTTCCACACATTTGCCATGGGAATTCTTCTTCTCACTCTTACCCACCTACTCCTCTTCGTCCCGGTATCCATGAAAACCAAGGCCTGGGGAATCGCCGGGGCTTTCAGTTCGGCGCTTACAGGCGAACTTGCGGGCTGGGGGGTGCGCTTCGTGCATCCCATTTTTGCTTACCTGAAAATCACGGGATTTCTTCTTCTTCAGGGAACGGTTCTTTGGTTGATGATCGTTGTCGCTTGGGCGCTGCTGATCGAGGCTCCCAGTGCCTATGGCCGGCCGCCCGCTAGGCCCCGCTACCCATTGGAATGATGTTCGCTGTTGTTTTGTTCCTTGCTGCCAACGTTTTGTTCCGCTGCCCGGTTCTAGCGAGTAGCCAAGGCTTCCCCGTGGCTTCCGTGGGCCAAGTGGTCATGGGAACGGTTCTCGAAGTAACGGTTATCGCCAGTACCGCGGAACACGCTCGCACCCTAGCCACAGAGGCGATCACCATTGCCCGTCACTGGGACGAGGTTTTGAGCCCCTTTCTAAAGCATTCCGAGCTCACTCATATCCAGAAACACCAGGGGCAAGCGGTGTACATCAGCGAAGACCTCCGCTGGGCCCTCCGATGGGCGGCCGAGCTTGCCCGTGCAACCAGAGGGACCTTCGAACCGGGTTATCGCTCCACCGTGACGTCAGCAACCGGTGCGAACGACGGCGCACCGCTCTTCTCCACGCTCCTTCTGTGGAAACATGGGGGCGTCGTTGTCCGACCGGGCACTTACATTGACCCGGGCGCCTTTGGCAAAGGCATTGCGGTCGATGCGATCGTTGATTGGACACTCGCTCAGGGTGCCAAGGAGGTGTTTGTTAATTTCGGAGGGTCCAGTTTCGCGCGAGCAGCCTTGGAGCAGACTGCTCACCCTCCGCGTCGTCTTCTGCTTCCGGATCACGAAGGACGCCCCGTAGGAATCGTCGAACTCTCCTCCGGCTCATTGTCTGTGTCTGAGAGCGGGACACGCGCTGACGCTACGCCTATCACCGACCCCTCCACCGGAGCGCCAATCCGACTCAGTCGTACGGCTGCGGTTTGGGCTGCGGAGGCAACGGCTGCCGATGCGTGGTCGACAGCACTCGTCGTTCTCGGCCGCGATGGCTTGTCCCTAGCTCGCGAGCACGGGGTCGAGGCCACCGTGATCGACGATCAAGGAGTAGCCACAACTGACCGATTCCCTTGGTACTCCCCCCCTCAACCGAAGAAACAAACCCCAATGACCGCCGCAAAGGAACTCCACCTCTGGTCGTGTGCTTGTGCACCGGACTGACCGACCACGCCACCGTCGAACTGGTTGCCCTCGGACTTCCTGACCCCGCTACGCTCCAACGTAAGGCAGGTGCGGGCTGTGCCGGGCAGCCCAGCTTCTAAGGGAGCTCACGGTTTCGCAGGCAGCACACAGTGCCCTTAGTTCCCCTCCACAAACAGTACATGGCGATATGGACGAAAAGTTCGTCGAGCAATGACGGGCAATGCTCAAACGATCGATATGCTCAACAAAATTCTCAGCGGTGAACTGACCGGCATCAATCAATATTTCCTGGATGCTCAGATGTGCGAAAATTAAAAATATAGACACCTCCACGACAACATGCGCCAGAAATCCCTCGAAGAGACGACGCATGCGGCCGCACCGATCGCGCGCATCCTCTATTTCGGGGGCTTGCCAAACGCGCAGCGGCCGGGAAAGTGCGTGTCGGTAAGAGGGTACGGGAACAAATTAAGCTGGACCTTGCACTGGAAAAAGGAGCGGTAGAGCGCCTGAGCCGCGCCATGGCACTCGCCGTCGAGGTGGGTAACGCCGGCAGGGGCGAGCGACTCCGAAGCCGTCTCGACTCGCAGAGAAGATCACGTCGAATGGCTTGAAGCACACCTCCGACTGGTGCACCAAGTCGGGGAACAAAACTACTCGGCGCAACAAATTCGCAACCAACTGTTCTATACGGGTGAACATCTGATCCCTGCGCGCGACAACCTGGACTTATTCTTTTAACTCTTTCCCCAGTGCTAACGGCGCCCGCCACCTCGAGCCAAACAGCGCTAACACCACTAGCGTCAGCAGGTAGGGTAAAGCCAACGCAGCCTGATAAGGCACGGCCACACCCAACGCCTGAACGTGAAATTGCACGGCGATCGCCAATCCAAATAAACTCGCAGCGCCCAGGACTCCCCAGGCAGACCAACCTCCAAAAATCACGATGGCCAGTGCGATGAACCCGCGCCCTGCGGACATCCCTTCAACGAACGTTTTGGCATAAGCCAGCACTAAGTACGATCCTGCCAACCCCCCCAAGCCGCCACAAGCGAACAGTGCCGCCGAGCGGACAGCTTTCACCCGCACACCGTGTGCCACGGCAGCGTATGGATCTTCGCCAGTCATACGCCACGCCAGACCCATCAGGGTGCGGTACAGCCAGAGGCTCAGCGCTGGCACCAACAAGAAGGCTAGGTACGAGAGGACAGGCTGGCCAAACAGTGCCGGTCCCACGACCGGAATTCGGGAAAGCCAGGGAACAGGCCAGGGGTCGAACCCTGGGACCATGAGAGCACTCCCGGTCAGGCCGAACACTCCGCGATAACCAACCCCTGTCGCACCCAAAGCAACAAGATTCAGCGCCGCACCACAAACAACCTGATTGGCCCCTAAACCCAGCACCGACACGGCAAGTACTGCGGCTAAGGCCGTACCGGCGCCAACGCCCGACAGCACACCGAGCCACGGTTGGTGGGTTAAGTATGTCGTTACCATGGCAGCAAATGCGCCAACGAGGATCATCCCTTCTAAGCCAATGTTCACCACCCCTGCACGCTCCACCAAGAGCTCCCCCAACGCAGCGAGAAGCAGCGGCACGGCCATGGCCACCGTTGTCTGCAGCAGGCTGGTAATTAGCGTCTCATCCATCGCGGAACTGGTTACCGTTTTTCCGAAAATGTCTCCAGAGCTCGCCAGCTTTTGCACCGTCGCTTGGCAGGATCGCGGATTTCCAGTAGCTACGAGGATTATTGAAGATCGATGGTGGCCCGAGGCGGAAACCGAGCAACCTTTGTATGGAGCGCTCGCCAACTGGCGTCCTGCTGCATCTGTACTCCGGCACAACCACACACCACAGTGAGCTTTGCGGCAGAAGAGCTAGCGCGTTACCTGAGGCGGATGGTCGGCGGTAGCATCCCGGTTCTGGCTCGAACCGAATTGTCCGAATACTCGCTCGCAATCGCTCCCCTTAGCCCAAATTTCAGTTTGTTTCCCTGTCCTTCGCGAACTCAGAGCTTTACGATCCAGCCCGGGCCGGAAACCATTTCTGTACACGCGGCCAGCCCCAGTTTGCTCCTTCATGGTGTGTACCGCTTCCTCGAGGAGCTCGGCTGTGTATGGTCACCTCATGGACGATCATTTGAAATCGTCCCGCGACTGGGAGCAAAGCCGATTGCCTTACCGGAATACCACTCGAGACCGCGATTCCGCTCCGTTGCTTATTGCAGCGACATCATCACCTGGCATTATACGGAGCCGGAGTTCCTGCGAGAGCGCGTTACTGAGGACGAGGAGCTCATCGACTGGATGGCCAAAACCGGAGCAACCAATTTTTTCTTTATCCGCCACCCGTTCGATACCAGGTCCGTCATTGACGAGTTGCGACCGCATTTTGACGCTCGCGGGATTACTGTTGAAGTCGGCGGACACATTCTCCCCATCCTCTTGGATCGCGGCTGCTTTCAGCAGCATCCAGATTACTTTCCCCTCAGCCGCAGTGGTCGCCGCAATGAAGCGGGAAATCTTTGCGTGAGCCATCCACAGGCCCGTGCACTCGTCGCCCAAAAAGCCCGGGCTCTTTTGACGGCCAGCCCTGGCACCGGAGCACTTCACGTCTGGGGCGCGGACGTCTTCGGTGGAGGCTGGTGCCATTGTCACGCGTGTCAGCCACTCTCGCCTCAAGAGCAAAGCCTGCTGGTATGCAACGCCATCGCCGAGCAATTGGACAAGGACGGCTGTAAGATCCCCGTTTACTACCTCGCGTACCACGATACCATCGAGCCCCACCTGCGTATCCAGCCCCATCCACTGGTTTGGTGCGAGTTCGCTCCGCGGGAGCGGTGCTACGGGCACTCTATCGACGACCGCACATGCGGAGTGAACCAGCACTATCACAATGCCTTGCAAGCGTATATTCAGTTATTTGGAGGGCAAGTTCGAGCCTTCGAATACTACGGTGATGCGATTTTGTTTTTTGGTTGCCTCGTTCCGATTCCTCACGTGATTGCCGAGGATATTGCAGCGTACCAGGATCTTGGCGTTGCCGAATTGTCCTTCCTACAATTTGGCCAATTCAGTCGCTGGGCGTACGCGGCAAACTTCGCCGCCTTTGGAGCAACCACTCGAGGGGCATCGGTGAGCGCTGCACTCCAGGGGTTATGGAGGCAATGGGGGGCTGAAGCTGGCATTCTGAACACCGTGTTCGGCGAGCTCGAAAAAATCATGCGCACGCTGGTGCGTTATGGAGACGTTCGTTTACCGCCCAAGCGGCTGACTCAGCGACGGGCTTTAAGGCACGCACTGTCCATCCATCTACCGCGTTTGACCGCCATCGCTACCGAGCTCGATTCTCACCACTCACCGTCGCTCGCTGCGCTAGGGTTGCTGGTACGGTACACGCAAACTGTATTCGAGGGCGTTGCTCATGAGATAGACACGGGCAACACGGCGGAGGTGATTTTCCGTCACGCTTTGAACATCCTCCAGTCGGTGGACCGTACCGTCAAAGGCGTCTGGGGGGACATCGATTTAGCCGTGATCCACGACCTCTACAAAGCTGCTCCTCTAGTGCCTGGATGGAGTTAATCCTTCGACTTCTTTCGGGTGAGTTATGCGTCGGAAGCGCAGATTTTTGTTGCTCGTGGTGCTCTTCCTGCTAGCCGCGGTTTTTTGGGTGTACTCTCGCAAAGGCCCGAACATCGTAGAGCGCTCCATTTTGCTCGTGAACCTACAAGGTTCTTACCCTGAGACCCCACCTGAGGGACTCTTTGAAAAACTCCTGGGCCCCCGGGAAAACAGCCTTGCTGAGCTATTGCGAACCTTGCGCAAGGCGGCGAAAGATTCTCGCATTCGAGGAGTGGTAGCCCGAATCTCCGGGCTCGACATTGGCTGGGCAAAAGCCAACGAGATCCGCGACGCTCTTTTTGCTTTCCGGCAGGTCGGGAAAACGTCTATCGCCTTGCTCGAAGACGAGGTCGGCAACGCCAACCTCTCGTACTATGTGGCCACTGGCTGCGAACGCGTCTACGTGAGCCCTGGAAGCCACGTCGCCTTACGAGGACTCGTTGCCCGCTATTTATTCTTCGGTGGCTTGTGGGAGAAGTTCCACATCGAAATGGACGTGGAAAAGGTCGCCGAATACAAAACGGCCGCGGATACCCTTGCCGGCAAAGAAATGTCTTCCGCGCACCGGGAGATGGCGAACTCGTTGTTAGACAGCATCGACGAGCTTTACCTCGGCACCATCGCCTTCGCTCGCGGGATAGGCAAGGAACATCTTCGCGCCACGATTCAAGATCAGTCCCCTTCCGGACCACAACAACTATTGGACGCTCAGCTGATCGAGGGCATCAAGCACATCGAGGATGTGTGGACGGAGCTCGGTGTGGACCGTGACCACGTGGTTTCCGAGCGCACGTACGCTCACGTGCCCGCGACGGCTGTTGGGCTCGAAACTGGTCCTAAGATCGGTGTCGTACTCGCCGCGGGGACCATCGCCCTGGGAGAGAGCCACCACACGACTGGTGGATCCGTGGCGGGAGCCGACTCGCTGAGAGCCGCGCTGGACGAAGCAAGCCGCGATCCCTCCATTCGGGCTATAATCCTCCGAGTCGATAGCCCGGGAGGGTCGGCTTTGGCGGCGGATATGGTGTGGCGTGCGGTTCAGGAAGCACGGCAGCGAAAGCCTGTCATTGCCTCGTTCTCCGACCTAGCTGCCTCCGGTGGCTATTACATCGCCAGCGCTGCCAGCCGCATAGTCGCTTCTCCAGGCACGCTCACCGGTTCAATCGGCGTGCTGTTCGCGAGGCCCAACATCCGAGGAATACTTGCCGACTGGGGAATTCACGTCGAAACGATCACGCGAGGACGCCTGGCGTACTTGGATGACCTCACCTCGCCGTTGGACCCCGAAGGTCGCGCACACATCCGCGAGGAAGTGACACGCACATACGAACTTTTCGTCCGACGCGTGAGCGAGGGGCGTAGACTTGACCGCGGCCGCGTACACGAGATTGGCCGAGGGCGGGTATGGACCGGGACCCAAGCAAAAGAGATCGGGCTGGTCGATGTGCTTGGGGGATTCTACGCAGCCATCGATCTAGCAAAGGAGGAAGCGGGAATTCCCGCGGCGCAAGATCCGGAACTCGTTTTCCTCCCCCCAACGAAATCCTGGTGGCAGGTGTTGACTGAGCGCTTCGACTCTGAGTGGGCCCGTCCCATTCCCCGCTTCGTGCGCGAGTTCAACCGTTCATTCCCACCCGGGGTACAGCCGGGACCTGCCGCGATTATGTTTGAACAAGTGTGGGTGCAGTGACCACAACTGGTTCCGCGCGCTTACAGGATCTCCGAAAGCCACGGCGGAATTCTTGAGTCACCGGTTCTCAATCGTCTCGCAGCGTGCCCAGCTACGAAAGACCATACGAAGACACTTCGGGAGCACTCACACCCGTGCCCGCAAGAGCATTGTTGGGGAATCTACCATTTCACCACCACGGAGATAGCGGCAGCGCACGATCTCGTTCCCCCGAGGCCTCGTCGCTGAGGCGCCGGAAAGCGAAAACACTCAACGTCCTTGGGCTGCATGTCCACCTTACGTCGAGAGTGCCGACCGTGGTGGCGAACCTGCTACCGACGTGCTCGGGACAATCGCGCAGGGGCCGGGTGGGCTACTGCAACCTTAGCCGCCGGTTCGCTGCTAAACCGTCCAAACTGTCGACCGTCCGTTACGGTGTCTGCCAACTGCATCAGTAGTTGCTAGATCCCAACGCGCTTGCTTTGACCCGCGATGACGGCCGCGGGAGCAAGGGCTCCAAGAAGGGAACCTCGCGTCCTTCGCTCCGGGGGTAGGTTTGCCACGGGTGCCGCTTCAATCGAAGCTACTGTCTAGCCGACCGGCAGCGGTCACACCCAGCTTCTCGAACTCCAGTTGGCTGAGACTTACACGTTGAGCTGACGTCAACGTCTCTGCTGGTATTTCGACTCGCTCCTCATCGGCACCCGTTGGGCAGCCATTAACGCCTAGGCCTTCCCCGGAATCTTCCCATCTTCGGTCGCACATTACCGTGCCGAAGAGCGGGATCGGCTGAGTCTTCTTCTCCATTTCTCGATCGGACGTGTCAGCACAGGCTCTGCGGTTTCAAGAGCTGGGCTTCCGGAGCAAACCGGCCTCGCGATGCCGCTGGCTTGTCGGCGTAGCACGATACGCACGAATCTTTCTGAGAACGGAAGAGGCCCAGCCTTGCCGCAGCTCGCTTTTCTTTAAGTGCCTGATGTCGTCACGCGCGGCGTTGCAGACCGACACGTTTCCGTTCCCTTGAACCCGTGGATCCGTGGGGGGGCGTCGCTGCTGGCTCTCCAATTTTGTTAGCAACAATCCCCTACACGGTGCTTCGGTCAATGGCCCACTCCCACCAACCACACCCGACCAAGCGCTTCCACGACCTAACCTTCAGTGCGCTGCAGAAGGGAGACACGGATCTGGTTCCGCCAACCGCGGTGCAAAGGATGCCGCATCCATTCCGTGCTCGTCAACGAGTAATAAAGGAACCGCAGCCGGCCCGTCGCGTCCTCCCGGCCGCTCCCCAGGGTAAACTCTCTACGCATGGCCAATTTCTCCAACGTACGGAAAGACCGGCGGTTATCAGGGGCACATCGCGCCTCGACACGCCGGAGGTGCTCGATCCGGAATGCATAGTACAAAAGCCCTGCTCCAGCTTCTACGTTGTAGCCCTGTCCCCAAAAGGGTCGTGCAAGGACGTAACCCATCTCGGCAACAGCATCGACACGGCTGGTAACCCGCAGCTCAACAGTACCGATGACACGTCTCTGCTCAGTGAGCTCTACCGCAAAGGTGATCCCTTGCCAGTATGCCGACTGGGTACGTTCGATAAAGGCCAGACTGTCTTGAATCGAACGGTGGCACTGCCAATCGACGAACTTCGTGACGCACAGGTCACTAGCATACGCGAACACGTCAGGTGCATCCGCCGCCACTAACGCGCGTAACCGCAAGCGAGGCAAATGGAGTTCGCACTGCGGCTGCATCGAAAGCAGTTAGAGGTAATTCTCCGCCGCCAGGTACTCAGCGATCAACACTGCGCCCTTTGCCGCTCCCATCTTGGTGTTGTGCGACAACAGAACGTACTTAAACCCGCGCGGCAAAGCGGCATCCTCGCGAATGCGTCCGACATGTGTGGTCATGCCACCGTCAGCATCGCGGTCCAAGCGAGGCTGCGGCCGGAAAGGATCGTCATGGACGGTAATCATTCTTTGCGGCGCCGATGGCAATCCAAGACGGATGAAGTCCTGCCCAAACTCGCGCAGACGCGCGGCGAATTCGCCGACAGACGTCGCACGTTCTAAAGAAACGAACACCGACTCCGTATGCCCCTCGATGACCGACGCGCGCGTACACGTGGCACTTACAGGAAAGGGAGCTGCGGCAATCCCTCCCTCGACCAGCCGGCCAAGGATCTTCCCGGTTTCGCGCGCAACCTTTTCCTCTTCCCCGACGATGTAGGGGATGATGTTGTCCACAATGTCGAGCGCCAAAACTCCAGGCGACCGCCCTGCACCGGAAATCCCTTGCAGGGAAGTCATGAGCACTCGTTCGATGCCAAAGCAGTCGAGCAATGGCTTCAGTGTAATCACCAAGCCCGTAGTGGTGCAGTTCGGCAAAGGAGTAATGAATCCCTGCCAACCTCGACGTTTTCGTTGAATCTCGAGGAGATGGGCGTGCTCAAGATTGACTCCAGGCACAAGGATTGGCACGTCGTCTTCGTAACGGAAGGCGGAGGCGGTGCTGATCACCGGGGTTGTGCGGGCAAACTCTGGCTCGAGGATGCGCGCGACATCTGATTCCACACAGCTAAACACGACGTCGATCCCTCGAAGGTTTAAGGTCGCGGCGTTGTGCACGGGCAAGCGCAAAACCTTATCGCTCGGCTCCTGCGCGCACCACCAACGGCGTGCACCCGTCTTCTCGTCCCGGATGGCATCCGCATACGTTTTACCAGCCGAACGCTCCGATGCCGCCAACAAGGCAATATCAAACCAAGGGTGGTCTTGCAGAGCTACAACAGCCTGTTGCCCGGCAATCCCTGTTGCTCCCACAACGGCGACTCGTTTCTTCATCCTCGAACCCTCAAGCGCGGTATTAAGCGGGGCCACAAACATGGTCAACGATATTACCCGTGCGTTGTCGATTTCTCTTAGCTCGACTAGCATCGTAAGGCTATGATCCAGGCTCACCGCTTGACCAAGCGATTCGGCTCTTTCACGGCCATCGCTGAGGTATCCTTCCGCGTCGAGGAGGGTGAGATTGTGGGTTTTCTCGGCCCAAACGGTGCCGGCAAAAGCACCACGATGAGAATTCTCGGTGGAGTCTTTCCACCCACAGCCGGATACGCACGCGTAGCAGGTTACGATGTGGTCGATGATTCCCTCAGAGCCCGGCAAGCGATCGGCTATTTCCCTGAACGCGTTGCCTTGTACACAGACATGACGGTGCGAGAATACCTTGGTTATGTCGCAGACATGAAACACGTGCCAGCCAAGGAGCAGGCCCGGGAGATCGCGCGGGTGATGGACCGCTGCGGGGTGACCCACATGGGGCACCGACTAATCGGCACGCTATCTAAGGGTTACCGCCAGCGCGTTGGCATTGCACAAGCTCTTTTAGGGCAACCGAAAGTTCTCATCCTGGATGAACCCACGGCCGGACTCGATCCAGAGCAGGTTACCGAGGTGCGGAAACTCATCCGCGAACTGCGAGGACACAGCACGGTGATTTTGTCGACCCACATCTTGCCGGAAGTCGAGGCCACGTGCGATCGTGTGCTCATCATCAATCAAGGCCGGCTCCTCGCCGTCGACACCCCAAGGAACTTGAATCGTCGGCTCCGGCAGCTCTCTCAAATTCACGTGGAGGCGCAAGCGCCTCTGGTCTCTCTTCTCGAAACCTTGCGACAGATCGATGGCGTGGTTCGTGTCGAGGCGACGCACACGGACCACAACGTCGTGGCAGTGACCGTCTTGACCGACCCGACCAAGGACCTTCGCGGTGTCATCGCCGAACGCGTTGTACGTCAGGGATGGCCACTGCTCGAAATTCGACCCGTACAGCTCAGCCTCGAAGACATTTTCCTGGAGCTTGTGCATCGGCCCGATGAAGTTTCGGTCAACCCAGGGGGTTAGCCGTGAAGACCACTCTGACGATTTGCAAGCGAGAGCTGCGCGCCTATTTTGGCTCGTACATCGCCTATGTACTCACGGCGCTGTTTCTGCTCCTGACTGGGGGCTTCTTTTACAGTTGGCTACGATATTTCATTTTATTCGGTGGCTACGTGCTTCCGAGCGGGCTGTGGCAGCAAGTCTTTCTCGACATGCGTTACTGCGCCATGATCGTGCTTCCCCTGGTCACCATGCGCCTTTTCGCCGAGGAGAAAAAGCTCGGCACGATCGAGCTACTTTGGACCTACCCAGTACGGGATCTCGAGGTTGTGCTCGGAAAATTTCTCGGGGCATGGTTGTTCTATGTGTTCATGTTAGTTCCCACTGCGGTTGCCCCGCTAGTATTTTACACGTTTTACCAGTTTGACCTGGGCCCGTTTCTCACCGGTTACTTTGGCGTACTCCTCCTAGGAACCGCCTTTATCGCGTGTGGGATGTTCGTATCCTCGCTCACGGAAAACCAAGTGGTGAGCGCCATGGGTACGTACGGAATTTTGATCACCTTCTGGTACATTACGTGGAACGAGTCGGTTGCCAGCGTGGCAGTCATCGAGGGCTTACTAAAAGTTTCCTTGTTCGACCGTTTTTTGAACTTCGCCCGTGGCGTGGTGGATACGCAGGACATTGTGTTTTTCGTACTGTTTGTGCTGTACTTTTTATTCCTCACGCTCGCCTCGCTAGACGCTCGCAAGTGGCGCGGAGTAGGAGCGGCTTCGTGACGTTCCGTAGCAATCAGAGCATCGTGCATGTGATACAACTCACCATCCAAATTCTGGTTCTCGGAGCGCTGTTCACGTTCTTGCTTTTACTTGCCGAGCGTCACAATCGGCGTTTGGACTTCAGCCCAACCCAGCAATTTCTCTTGTCCGATGCAGCCCAAAAAGTGGCTCAAAGCGTGACGCAAGAGGTAGAAATCATTGCCTTTTACACCCCGGACGAGCCTGGGCAGCGGCGCGCTTTGTTTGACACGCTTCAGCTCTTCCACAAGGCCAACCCGAGAATTCGGTATCAGTTGGTCGACCTCAATCGGTCTCCTGGCATGGCACAAAAGTACAGGGTGAACAACGCCGGTGCCGGCGTCCTCGTGCAAAACGAACGCACTGAACAAATTCAGTTTGTGGATGAAGAGGGGATCACGAGCGCTTTAATTCGGCTCACCCGTCAGAGTGAGCGCAAGGTATGTTTTATTACCGGGCACGGGGAGCATTCTCCTTTCGATACCGACGAGCGTCGTGGGTACACCGAGGTCGCCAAGGCGCTAGAACGGGAAGGCTTTACCATCCAAGAACTCCATCTGATTCCCCAAGAAGGAGTGCCTGAGGATTGTCGGGTGGTGGTGCTTGCTGGCCCGACTAAGGACTTTTTACCGGGGGAATTGACAAGCCTTGAATTGTTTCTGGTGGCTGGGGGTCAAGTGCTCCTTTTGATCGACCCCGGGGCCCCTGCTAGCGTGACCAATTTTCTTGAGCGGCTTGGAGCAAGGGCGGGAAACGACGTCGTCCTCGATGAGCGCAACCGCCTCATGGGGACTGACGCTTCCATGCTTCACGTCCCCGTCTTTAACAAAAGTATTTTTCGGACAGAACTGGAAACCGCAGTCTTTCCGGTGGCACGCACCATCCTACCCACGGATGAGGGAGATCGTTCTGGGCGGGTCAAGGTGCTGGCTCTAAGTAGTCCAGACAGTTGGGCCTACGTAGAGGGCGGAAAGCTACCGGGCCGTGACGCTCGTTTTCGGCGGGACAAGGATCAGCCTGGTCCTCTGCCCGTGGGGGTTTACGTTGAGGTGCCTGGAAATGGGCAAGACTCTGCCCCGCGCCAACCTGGCCGTTTGATCGCTTTTGGGGATTCCGACTTTGCCACGAACCTTGCTTTAAACTGGCGTGGCAACAAGGATGTTTTTTTAAACAGCGTAGCGTTGCTCGCGGAGGATCCAACACTAATCGCCGTTCGCCGCAAGGGCCTGCCACGCGGTTCGATCTCCCCCATTTACCTGACCGAGTCTCAAGACAACGTCGTGTTTTGGATAGCCGTGGTGGCGGTTCCGGCCACAGTGGCCACCGTTGGCTTGTTCGTAGCCGGAGCTCGGCGACGCCGTGGAAGCCGATAACATGGGTTGGAAGTTTACAATCGCGACTACGGGACTACTGCTTTTGGTGGTTCTTCTGTATTACCTCGACACCACCCCTTCGCCACCGCCGAGGCGAGTCGGCCTGCCCACCGGCCCTACACCGCAAGGACCTGCACCGTCCGGAACTCCGCTTGTGGTGGCGGATCCTCAGAAGATCTACCGGCTCCTTGTCACGCTGGACGGCGTCGAGCGCATGACCGAACGGATCAACGGCACCTGGGTTGGCACCGACCGAGCGGAACTAATCGAGGAGTTTGTCCGCGATCTGACTCGTCTTGGTCCTTTGGAAACCATCGAGGTGGATGCTGACCGACTGTCCGAGTTTGGCTTCTTGCCGCCTCGTGGACGCATCGAGCTTTACCTGGAGGGCCAAACATCTCCCGTCGTCTTCGAGGTGGGCCTACTGAATCCCCCGGGCACCGCGCTTTATCTACGCGTCCCCCCATCGCGCCAGATCCTCCTCGTTGGATCTTTGATTGATTGGGAACTTCAACGTACCGTGCGACTCCTCTCGGCCACACCCGGAACGCAACCAACCCCAGGGCAATCCTAAAGAACCGTCCGCCCAGGGAGTGCGACGGTCCGGGGGCCGTCGGTTGCACAACGCTGTATCGGAGGGCACTACGCGGACCGCAAACCGGTGCACAACCGAGCGCACCCCGAAGCCCGGCGCCTGAATGGACTTGAATTGACGACCTTCAAACTCCATAATTGCGGCCGTCGGAGTTTGAAGATGGCTACTAAGAAGAAGTTGGATCTTAAAACATTGAAAAAGGTGCACATCGAAGTAGGGGGTAAACGGGTGGTGGCGTGGCAGCCTAAGGACCCAGCTCTTCAGAACTTGGGGCGGTGGACCGACCCCCAAGCCCTTTTACGTCGTATGTACGAACAGCAAAATCCCGAGGAAACCATGGAAAGCCTGGGACCAGGGAGGCACTGGCAAGCCACGTGGAAGGGCCGTTTCAGCCCCTCCACGAAGCAGAAGAGCCGTACTACCGCGTAAGGTTCACGATCGCGGAGGGTGGGCATTCATTTTCTCTGCCACTGTGAACAGAGTTCTGGCGCAAGAGAAGAGTTAGCCTTGCGCTCCTAGCTTCTTCACCATCTCGCTTGCCAGTTTGCCGTCAAATCGGCCCGCGAACCGCTCGCGCAACTTCGCCATGATCGGTCCGATTTGGTAGCCACCTACCTCTTGAGCAATATTCCGAATCGCAAACTCTAGCTCTTGCGAGGAAAGTTGCTGCGGCAGGTAAGCCTCAAGAATTTCTTTTTCGCGCTCGTTTTTGTCCACCAAGTCCTGGCGGTTTGCTTGACGAGCAAATTGTGCGGCTTCCGCGCGCTGGTTCAACTCCTTGCGCAGGATCTGAACAATGTCACTCTCGCTCAAGGTGGGAACTATCTTTTCTACCTTCAAGTTCTTGATCGCTGTAAGCACGTCGCGCAGCACCGACACCCTTAGCTTGTCCCCCGATTTCATGGCGGCCCGCAAATCGGTCTGCAACTGCTCTTCGCTCGGCATTCTCTTACTCAGTGTCTGTCTCCGTCGAAACGCTTAACGAAATGCCCATGCCACGGTGGCCATGAGATCGAGCGGCGTCAATGTGCCGTCTCCGTCAGCGTCGCCACCTTTTCCTACAGGAGCCCTGCCGCGTACTCCCACATCTTCGATCCGGATTCCTTCAAAGCTCGATACGCTTCGGGCCACCGCAATCAGGTCCGCCGCAGTCGTGCGCCCATCTCCGTTGGCCTCCCCGCGTCGAAACCCCGGCCCCGATGCATTGTTGACGAGCACCGACACCGTCGGTGCCGGAGAACTTGCCGCGGCGGCAACATCGAACCGGCTATCACCATCAAAATCACCCACGACCACGCTAACCGGCCTACGGTTTGTGGGAAATGTCCCCGCACTCTGGAAGGAGCGAGCTGAGGCCGCACCCGTGCGGACAAACACGCGCACGAAACTGCCCACCTCACCTGAGGCCACGATATCCGGCAGCCCGTCGCCATTGATGTCGCGTGCCCAAACGGCGGACGGAACTTCACCACCAGCTCCAAAACCCAATGGCGCGATGCTCGATGGGAAACGACCGGTGCCATCGCCAAACAAGACTTGGATCGTCCCTACTACCGGGAATCCAACGGCAATGTCATCGAAGCCGTCGCGGTCAAAATCGGCCACAGCGATTGCCCTTGGAGGATGCGCCAAGCCTACGGACGTAGCCGGCCGAAACGTACCATCGCCGTTGCCCAGCGCCACGCTTACATTGATCGAACCATTGTTGGCTGTGATCAGGTCGACCAGGCCATCGCGATTGAAGTCCCCCAAGGCTATTCCCAAAGGAAACTCCCCGACGGAGATGGACGGCTGTACTTGCAGCGTCCCCGACGGGGTGCCGGTGAGGACTCGAACGCTCCCCCCCGTCGAGTCCTGAACCGCAATCGCCACATCGCTGCGACCATCGCGATTAAAGTCCGCGGTCACTAGGGCGCGGGGCGTCTCCGTTCCCAACGGGACCTCGCTGACAAGTTCCAACATGCGCCGTCGAGGTCGAAATACTTGCAAAGCAGGTGGGTTGCTCCGAAGCGACAAAACTTCTGGGAGCAGGTCCCCATCGACATCGCTTACTGCGGCAGCAATACCATCCCCGGCGATGCGGCTTGGAGTCCACAAGACAAATGGGCCACCAGCAGCGCTCGCGGCTATTTGAATGCTTACCTGCCCAGGCGTAGCCCCTGGCGAGGTGACCACCAGGTCAAGCAAACCGTCGCCGTCAACATCGCCTGAAGCCACGGAACTGGGGGCGCTTTCCAAGGGCACGTTCTCGGCTCCCAATAAGCGGTTGCCCACGGTGCTCAACAGGACCGCAGCAGTAGGCCGAGCGCCCCCACCCCGTGCCAGTGCAACCACATCAGCACGACCATCCTGGTTGAGATCGGCCACGCTCACACCGACAGGCTCTGCATCGGCAACAAACAGCCGCACAGGAGCAAAACCCCCCATGCCATCACCAAACAACACGCCCACATCGAACGAGAAGTTGTTAGCAACGCAAACGTCTACGCGTCCGTCCCCATTGACGTCGCCAATGGCAAGGCCGCGGGGAGAGCTCGCTGGGGCGCCCGTTCGAAGCACGCGCGCTGTCGCCCACCGGCCATCCGGCTGCGTAAGCCCCACCGAGATCGTGTCGCTCGCGCCGTTCAACGCTATGAGATCCACCCGCGCGTCGCCATCCACGTCGGTCGTTGCCAAAGCAATCGGCCCTTCCCCTCCGGTGTTCCAACGTTGTCCCCGAACAAAACCACCCTGGCCATCCCCAATGTATTGAACCACCTGGTTGCTCAACTCGTTGGCAACGGCAAAATCTAATCGCCCATCTCGATTAAAGTCGGCCACCGCCACTGCAGCCGTTCCTGGCCCGGTATCTATCTCATCTGCCGCCACAGTAAAGGATCCGTCCCCGTTACCAAAGAGAACCCGACCGATTCCCGCCTGCTGCAGGCTCTCTCCAACCACAAGCAAGTCTAGGCGCCCATCGCGGTCAAAGTCTCCGGTAGCCAACCCCCGTGGGAAGAAACGCAAGTCCAGCGCCGGACCCACCGGCACTAGGAAACCATTTTCGGAGCGCAGCACCGATACGAAGTTCGAGCTGTCTCCCACGATCACTTCAGCCCCTCCATCGCTATCCAAGTCAGCGGCCGCTAGCGCCACCGGTATCCCACGCAGGTCGCTCACGATGGGGGTCGAACTGAAGCTCCCGTCTCCCTGACCCGTTAGGACAACAATTTGCTGCGACTGCAAGGCGGTTACCAAGTCGACCACGCCATCACGCGCCCCGCCTCCTCGCCCACTTACATCGACGAGCAGCCCTAGTCCGGTCGCGTCACTGGGGCTGCCCACCAGTTCCCACAACCTCGCTGTCGTCAGAAGTGGCGCAGGGCTTTGTGCCACCGCCACTGCGGAAAACCCCAGGGTCGTGGCAATTCCCCAGACTAACCAAGCAACCCGTTTGTGTTTTTCTCTTCCCATCAATCCACTCCAACTAAATCTGGACCGCGATCACGCAGTTGGTGTCCTACGTGTGCCCCATTACGGGTACGTCGCGATGCTTCCACATGCAACTCTTCAAGTAAACATCACAATTTGGGCGGCGGCCACTGGCCGCGGGCAAAACTTTCCGCGGCTTCCACTCGCCAGAACTCCCCATGTCCGACCCATCGGCTTCCTGCTGCGGGACGTTGCTCGGCCTCCAACCCCACACGCTGGCAAAGGGCCGAGCCAGGGAACAACGACCCGACCCTGCCGTTGTGAAGGCGGGTTCAACCCCCGACGTCGACCTTCAGCACTGCAAGGAACGCTTCCTGAGGAATTTCCACCCGGCCAAGTTGTTTCATTCGCTTTTTCCCCTCTTTCTGCTTTTCCAGAAGCTTGCGTTTTCTCGTGATATCGCCACCATAACACTTGGCCGTCACGTTCTTACGCAGCGGCTTTACCGTCTCGCGCGCAATCACCCGGTTCCCCACGGCTGCTTGAATCGCAACTTCGAACATTTGGCGTGGAATTAACTCGCGCATCTTCTCCGTCAGCTCCCGGCCGCGTTGATGGGCCCGGCTGCGGTGCACAATGAGAGACAGAGCATCCACAGCCTCACCATTGATCCGAATGTCGAGCTTGACGAGGTCTGCCGGTCGCATCTCCAAAAATTCGTAATCTAGCGAGGCATATCCCTTGCTCACCGACTTCAGTCGGTCGTAAAAGTCCAAAACGATTTCATTCAGTGGCAGTTCATACACGACCAAAAAGCGATCCCTCCCAAGGAACTTGAGTTCCCGCTGCCGGCCACGTTTCTCCTCGCACAAAGCGAGCACCCCGCCGAGATATCTTTCAGGGACGTGAATCGATGCCAAGATAATCGGCTCCTCCATGGAAGCGATTTCTTGTTCTGGCGGGAGCTTAGCTGGGCTATCCACCGTCAGGACCTCCCCTTTGGTCGTCTTCACTCGGTACGCAACGGTCGGGGCGGTGGTAATCAAGTCCAAGCCAAATTCTCGCTCCAATCGCTCTCGCACGATATCCATGTGCAGCAGTCCCAAAAAGCCACAACGAAAACCAAAGCCCAGTGCAAGCGAGTTTTCTGGCTCGAAAGAGAACGACGAGTCATTGAGGCGCAACTTCTCCACCGCATCTCGCAAAAGTTCGTACTGCGATGAGTCGGACGGATATAGCCCACTGAACACCATCGGTTTGACTGCTTTGAATCCCGGCAGCGGGCTGTCCGCCGGACGCATGAGTTCCGTTACGGTGTCGCCAATTTGCGTCTCGTGTACCTCCTTGATCCCGGCCATGACGATTCCCACCTCGCCGGCGCCCAACCGTTCGACCAACTGAGCCTGAGGAGTGAGCACCCCGACGCGCTGAACCTCGTAACTTTTCCCCGTCGCCATGAGCTGGATCTTTTGACCGCGACGAATCGAGCCGTCGAAGACGCGTACCATCATGACCACGCCATGATACGGGTCGAACCAACTGTCGAAAATCAGCGCCCGCAATGGGGCTTCCACTGCTCCCTGTGGCGGCGGAATCCGTTCCACCACAGCTTCAAGAACTTCCTCCGTTCCCGTTCCCAACTTGGCACTGGTCAGGATTGCCGCAGAAGCATCCAAGCCGATCATGTCTTCGATCTCCGCTTTCACTCGGTCGGGATCGGCCCCAGGGAGGTCAATTTTGTTGATCACCGGGATGATTTCGAGATTGTTCTCCAACGCTAGGTAAGCATTGGCAAGAGTTTGCGCTTCGACGCCTTGAACCGCGTCGACCACTAGCAGCGCCCCCTCGCACGCCGCCAAGCTACGTGAGACCTCGTAACTAAAGTCTACGTGCCCCGGCGTGTCGATGAGGTTCAGTGTGTACTCCCAGCCGTCTCTTGCTCGATACTGGAGACGCACTGCGCTTGCCTTGATGGTAATGCCACGTTCCCGCTCCAGGTCCATGCTGTCGAGGACCTGCTCCGTGCGCTCCCGCTCGTTAATGGCGCCCGTGTACTCCAACAAGCGATCAGCCAGCGTGGACTTGCCGTGATCGATATGAGCAACGATGCAGAAGTTACGAATCCGTACTGCGTCCATCTTCGCCTCGAGGAGTGGTCCCCTAAAGTTGCTTCAGTAGCCACTGGCTCGGCGGCGCCGCAAGGTGTCGGTTGCCTGGTGTCGAGAACTCACGACACGAGGCCCAGGTTGCCCCCGTTTTCCACTCAATCCACTGCGCTCCGCACAAGGCCCGGGCCAGCGGCCCACCGGTCAACTGGCTTTGCCCTGGCGCGCTTTAAAAAATTCCACGGTGCGCTCAAGCCCTTCCTTTAGACCTACTTCCGGCCTCCAACCGAGAACCTGTCCTGCCAGCGTGCTGTCGATGCAGCTACGCCGCTGCTCACCTGGTTTCGCCGGGCCGTGGCACTCTGGCACCGACACACCACAAGCCTCACAGAGCATGTGGAAGAGTGTGTTGACGTCCGTCTCTTGGCCTGTGCCGAGATTGAGCGGACCACAGTAATCCGTTCGCAGTGCAAGCAAATTCGCACGAACGAGGTCACCAACGTAGACGTAATCGCGGGTCTGTCTCCCGTCTCCGTGGATCACTGGCTGCTCGCCCCGGAGGAGCTTTTCGGTGAAAATCGCCACTACTCCTGCTTCCCCATGCGGGTTTTGCCTAGGTCCATACACGTTTGCGTAGCGCAACGCGATCCAGCGAATACCGTAAGTCACTGCGTAAAAGTGCAGGTATTTTTCGCTGGCCAGCTTTGCGACACCATACGGACTGACTGGATCCGTCGGGTGTGTTTCCGGGCAAGGAAACGCGTTTTGCTCTCCATAGATCGCCCCACCCGTGGAAGCGAACAACACCCGCTGCAAGCCACGTCTTCGCCCAGCCTCCAGCAAATTGAGCAATCCGAGAATGTTCACCGCCGCATCGAGCTGCGGGTCAGCAACCGAGCGCCGAACATCCATTTGTGCAGCGTGATGGCAAAGTATTTCGGGGCGCTCCCGCTCGATCACTTCTGCAACCCGCTCCGAGCGGATATCCAGAACCTCCAGGCGCGCTCCCTTCGGTACGTTCTCCAACCGACCGGTAGACAGGTCATCCAAGATGACAACGTCATGACCTTCGTTCACGAAGGCTTCGGCCACGTGGGAGCCAATAAAGCCCGCCCCTCCCGTAACTAAAATCTTCACTGCCCCTCCAGATGCAACAGCTGGCGAAAGTAGTCGATGGTGTGCCGTAAGCCCTCTTCCAAGGGCACTCGCGGCTCCCAACTCAACAGAGTGCGTGCTCGTGTGATGTCGGGTTGGCGGATATGAGGATCGTCCTTGGTGCGCTCGTCACGGGGCGTCACAAATACGATATCGGACTTCCCCCCTGTGAGCCTTTGCACGACCTTAGCGAATTCCAATACGGTCATTTCCTGGGGATTCCCCAGGTTGACGGGTTCGACAATGTTCGACTCGAGCAATCGGACCATGCCATCCACTAAGTCGCTCACGTAACAAAAGCTACGCGTGCGCGAACCATCGTCATAAACGGTTAGAGGTTCGCCGCGCAGCCCCTGCGCGATAAAGTTGGTCACCACCCGCCCGTCGTCTGCGCGCATCCTTGGCCCGTATGTGTTGAAAATACGCACGATGCGCGTGTCGATACCATGATAGCGGTGGTAGGCCATCGTCATCGCTTCAGCGAATCGCTTCGATTCATCGTACACGCCCCGTGGGCCAATCGGATTTACATTGCCCCAATAACTCTCTGGCTGGGGGTGAACTTGCGGATCCCCATACACCTCCGAAGTCGAGGCCAAGAGAAACTTCGCGGCATGTTTTCGCGCTAAACCCAGGGCTTTATGGGTGCCCAAGGCGCCCACCTTCAAAGTCTTGATTGGCTCTCGTAAGTAGTCGACCGGGCTTGGTAGGGATGCGAGATGCAGAATCGCATCCAAGCACCCGTCAATGTAGATGTACTCCGTGACATCGTGCTTGACGAAGCGGAACCGTTCGTGACCCACCAGGTGGGCAATATTCCGAGGGTGAGAGGTGAAAAAATTATCCATGGCGATCACTTCGTGGCCATCTGCCAGCAAGCGATCACAAAGGTGCGATCCGATAAACCCGGCGCCACCGGTGATCAAAATCCTCGCCATTAGGGTTTTACCGGGCGCCTCCCGATCGAGTAATAGACGAAGCCCCGTGCCCGCATATCTTCTGGGTCGTAAATGTTACGCCCATCGAAAATCACGGGATGCTTCATGAGCTGTTTCATGCGGTCAAAGTCAGGCCGACGAAACTCGTTCCACTCAGTCACGATCAGTAAGGCGTCCGCTCCTCGAAGGGCGTCGTAATTCACTCGATGATAGTGGACCCGATCCCCAAAAATCTTCCGTGCCTCTCCCAAAGCTTCGGGGTCGTGCGCGTGCACCTCCGCGTCTACCCGCAAGAGGGCCTCAATAATGGTAATGGAGGGTGCCTCGCGCATATCGTCGGTGCGCGGTTTAAAAGACAAGCCCCACACCGCGAAACGCATGCCTCGCAGGTACTCCCCGAAATGTTCCATCACTTTCTCCACCAACAACCGTTTCTGCCGAACGTTAACGTCTTCTGCGGCACGGAGCATGCGGAAATCGAGTCCGTGTTGTTCGGCGGTGCGGATTACGGCCTTTACATCCTTCGGGAAGCATGAACCGCCATAGCCAACCCCCGGAAACAAAAAGTGCTGCCCAATGCGCCGATCGAACCCCACCCCCCGGCGCACATCATCGATGTTCGCCCCGACTTTCTCACACAAGTTCGCAAACTCATTCATCAAAGAGATTCGCGTGGCCAACATAGAGTTGGCACAATACTTCGTCATCTCGGCACTTGCAGGGCTCATGAACAAGATTGGTTGCTCCGTCCGCACGAACGGCTCGTACAGCTCCTGCAAGAGTTCGCGGGCACGGGCACTATCGGTACCAATCACGACCCGATCTGGCTTCATGAAGTCCTCGATTGCAGCGCCTTCTTTCAGGAACTCCGGGTTGGAGACAACATCGAAGGGGTGCTTCGTACGCGAAGCAATAATCTGACGGATCCGTTCGGAAGTACCTACGGGAACGGTGCTCTTGGTTACGACGACCCGGTAGCCGTCCATCGCTTCGGCGATTTCCGCAGCGACGCGAACCACCGCCCCCAAATCTGCGCTACCGTCGTCGTTTTGCGGGGTACCCACCGCAATAAAACAAATCAGCGATTTGCGCACCGCTTCCGCAAGGTCGGTCGTAAAAGATAACCGCCCTTCGGCCACGTTGCGGCGAATAAGCTCCTCGAGCCCGGGCTCGTAGATCGGCACTTCCCCGCGGTTAAGCTTCGCGATCTTTTCCTCGTCAATGTCCACGCAAGTTACGTCGTTCCCACTCTCCGCAAAGCATGTTCCGGCCACCAAACCAACGTAGCCCGTGCCAATGACGCAAAGCTTCATGGCTCCTCCTCTGAAGCCCAGTGGGCAGTTATTCGTAAGCAACAGCCGCCTTGTGCCGGTACTGCTCGGATCAAGCTGGGGAACAAAGTGGCGCTCCTCTAGCGAGCCCGGTCGAATGGGTCAACGAATCGCTCCTGAGTCCCGAGCCTGCCGCAGTCGGTAAATCGGCTTGCCTTGAGACTCATGATAGGTGCGCACGAGGAGCTCGCCTAGGAGTCCCAAGGTGACGAACTGGACACCGACAACCGTCAACAGAATTCCCAAAAGCACCAGGGGACGGTTGCCTATCGGGACTCCTAAAACCAAGCGTTCGAACCCCAGATATCCGGTTATCGCCAGTCCGACGCCAGTGCATGCCAGGCCCACCGAGCCGAAAACTTGTATAGGGCGCGTTACGTACCCCGTGAGAAACTTTACTGCCGCTAAGTCGAGGAGCACCTTCCAGATACGCGACAACCCGTACTTGGAGTGGCCACCGAGTCGCGCTCGGTGTCGAACACGAACTTCAGAGATGCTGGCCCCCATTTCCCCGGCCAAAGCAGGGATGAAACGATGCATCTCGCCATACAAACGTAGCTCAGCCACCACTTCGCGCCGTATTGCCTTCAGGGTGCAACCGTAATCGTGGAGGCGAATCCCAGTGATTCGCCCAATGAGCCAGTTTGCAACCATCGAGGGGACTCGCCGCGTCCAAAAGGGATCCTGGCGCGGCCACCGCCAACCCACCGCCAAATCGAACCCACGATCGATCTCAGCAAGAAGAGCGCCGATTTCTGACGGATCGTTTTGCCCATCGGCGTCCAGGGTCACAACCACGTTCCCCTGCGCGTGATCGAAGCCCGCGGCCAGCGCAGCCGTTTGGCCATAGTTGCGAGCCAAGTGCACCACTTTCACACGGGGGTCGCTAGCGAACCCCTCGAGCAACTCGGCACTACCGTCGCTACTACCGTCATTCACGTATATGATTTCGAATGGTCTGCCCAACCGCTCCAGCTCTGCAACCAATTCCTGGTGGAGCACTTGAAGATTAGGGGCCTCATTGTAAACGGGCAGGACAGCGGAAACCACCGGCTTCATGCGCCGTCGATGTCCGTCAGGCTGACGAACTGTCTGTACCGATGTTCGATCTGCTCCCAGGTGAGGCTCTTGAGGCGGGAGAGTCCAAAGTCCTCGACGACGAATGATGCGACCACGCTTCCGTACACGATGGCCTCCCGCAAGGCTCGCTCGGAGCGATTCCGCGATTTTGCCAGCGCCCCCATGAACGCCCCCGCAAACGTGTCTCCCGCACCGGTGGGATCGAATACTTCTTCCAAGGGGAACGCGGGCACGGCGAAGACAGAATCTGGCGAAAACTGAATGACGCCATACTCGCCCCGCTTAATGAGTACGCGCTCTGGACCCATTTGCAACAATCGCCTAGCTGCTTTCACCACGTTGCTCTCGCCACTTAGTTGCCGTGCTTCCTCATCGTTAAGGATCAACAGATCAACGCGGCTCAACAATCTTTCGAGCGCGGGGCGTGCGGTTGCGATCCAATGATTCATCGTGTCGCAGCCTACCAGCCCCGGGGCGCTCATCTGATCGAGAACCTCTCCTTGCAGCTCCGGATCGATGTTTGCCAAGAAGACGTACCGGGCGTCGCGGTAATTCTCGGGCAACTGCGGGCGGAAGTCTCCGAAGACGTTGAGTTGCAACTCTAAAGTATCACGTTTGTTCATGTCCTCATGGTAACGTCCGCGCCAAAACCCCGTCTTTCCGGGTCGTGTCTCGAGTCCTTGCAAGTCAATCCCCCGCCGCCGCAAAAACTCCCGCTCTTCACCCGGAAAATCCTCTCCGACCGCGGCTACCATTTGCACTGGCACAAAAAAACTCGCGGCAATGGCAAAGTATGTCGCCGACCCGCCTATGGTGCGCTCTACCGAACCAAAGGGCGTTTCCAAACTGTCAAGAAACACCGAGCCAACTACCAAGATGCTCACCCCGGGCTTTCCTCCCATCGCTTTAGATACTTCGCCAACAAAGGGCGCAAATCGTGACGCACGTGTTCCGGAATTCGGCTGCGCTCGGTGATCACGGCATGTTCCAAGGCGTTTGCACACACGCACTGCCGATCGAGAGGCAGGTGGCTGGCGACAGCGGCAACGATGCGCTGCGCTAACGCAACATTGTCCTGCAAGATACGCAGCACATCGGCAATCGCCACGTCGGCCTCGGATTCATGCCAACAGTCGTAATCCGTGGCCAAAGCCAAGGTCGCAAAGCAAATCTCGGCCTCCCGGGCGAGTTTTGCTTCCTGTACATTTGTCATGCCGATCACGTGGGCCCCCCATTGCCGGTAAAGATGGGATTCGGCGCGTGTGGAAAACTGTGGTCCCTCCATGCACAAATACGTTCCACCTTCGTGGACCGTGGCACCCTCCCGCTTAGCCACCTCAGCTAGAAGCTTCGACAGCGTAAGGCAAACGGGGTCTGCAAAACTCACGTGAGCAACGATGCCATTGCCAAAAAACGTACTCACCCGGCGCGACGTGCGATCAATAAACTGATGGGGAACGACCAGATGTCCAGGGCGGATTTCTTCCCGTAGGCTACCCACAGCACTGACAGCAACCAACCACTCCACTCCCAAGTACTTCATCCCCCACAAATTTGCACGAAAGTTAATTTCCGAAGGCAACAAACGATGGCCACGGCCGTGGCGGGGCAAAAACACCACTCGCACCCGACCAAGGGTACCGACGACAAAGTCGTCGGATGGGTGACCGAATGGAGTTGCCAACTGGACGTGCTGCACGTCCCGTAAAGCACTCATTGCATAAAGGCCACTTCCGCCTATGACTCCAAAGGTAGGGGGTGTCTCTGCCAAAGTCTCACTCCTGCACGATCGTCAACAGCGGACCGGTTCGCAGTTGCAGCTCCGCCACCGCTTCCAACACATCTCCGTCAATCGTGTAATGGGTTGGCCGCTCGAACTCAACCTGCACCTCTCGAGCCAAATTGTCGTAAAGCGTTGGTAAATTCAGCGGGCAACCCTCACGGAGGCGATGGAGCCGGAGGATCACTTGGGCTGCACCGACGTGCCCCGCGAGCAAGTGGAAATACCCCCTTTTTCGGGTAGCGAGGTAGGTCGGCACGAAACCCAGACCGATATCCGCAATCGTGCTGGCATAAAGGACGTTAAAGTTTCGATGAGGAACCCGCTCCCCGTCGCAGACGACATCAGCACGAAAGCCCTGTAGAATCCTCCTGGACAACTCGCCCCGAACACAGCCAGAGAAAATCGCCCGTGCAAGCCAAATGCCTGCAGCTAAGGGACCGCGGCCGTTGCCACTGTAGTACATTTGCAGAAAGTTGACGATCACCCCGCAGCCCACCATGAAGCCATAGTGGTGGTTTTCAACTTGTAAAAGGTGTCGCTCGGTCGTCCGTAACGGTTTCCCACGGGAGTAAATGTCGGCAATGTGCCCCAAGACTTTTATGGGCGTGCCAGTTCGAGCGCCAACCGACCTGGCAATGGTGTTCATAGAACCACCTCGCAAGGGAAGGAAAAAAGGCAGCGGTTGCGATCCGTAGGCACGCACGAGCGCTGAAAGCGCACGAAAGAAGCTTCCGTCGCCCCCACAGATGGCAAGGATATCCACTCGGTGCTGCAAACACCGTTGCGCCGCGATTTCCAACTCCTCGAGCGTTTCCGGCACAACCACGAAGCCGCGCCCGTTGAGGGCTTCGACTAGTTCAGGGACCAACTGCCTTTTCGTCCGGTTCCGACCTGCATGCGGATTCACGATTACGCCAATTCCCGCCACGCCCCCCTCGCTTTCTTCGGTCTCAGTTGTTGAGTTGCCCACTGTTGCCCCAACTATTGGGCGGCGCCTTCCGGCACTGCATGCATCCCTAGAGCTAGCTGGCCGCAAGCCGCTTGCACGTCGAGACCACGGCTACGACGGACGGTAGTCGGAACTCCGCACTGGAGCAATTCCTGTTGAAAGCGCCGGACAGTTTCTTCCGTCGGCCGTTGGTAAGCAGCACCCGGAAAGGGATTGAACGGAATGAGATTTACCTTGGCCCGCACACCGCGGAGCCGCGAAGCCAACCGTCTTGCCTCCTCCAAATCGTCATTGATTCCGGCTAACAACACGTACTCGAAGGTCACACGCCGGCGCTGGGGTAACGGCAGCCGTCGGCACACATCAAGCAGGGCGTCCAAGGGAAAGCGCCGGTTCACCGGCATGAGCTCCGAGCGCAACTTGTCTGTTGCGGCAGTCAGCGACACGGCGAGCTGCACCGAGGTTTCGCGAACGAGGCGCTCCATCTGCGGGAGGAGACCCACGGTCGAGACGGTAATCCGACGCGGCGAGAAACCGAGGCCCCAGTTTGCGGTCAATACTTCAATGGCTTCCACAAGATTTTCATAGTTTGCCAGCGGTTCTCCCATTCCCATAAAAACGATGTTCGTAAGGCGCTCCTCCGGTTCCAAGATGCGCCGGGCCGCCAGGACCTCCGCGACAATTTCGGCGCCCCGCAAGTTGCGGCGCAAGCCTAAGCGCGCCGTCGCACAGAAACGACAGCCCATGCCACAGCCAGCTTGGGACGAAATACACAAGGTCAGTCGCGGTGGATCGGCAATGATGACCGACTCGACCGCAACTCCATCACCGAAGCGCAAAAGCAGCTTGCGCGTTCCGTCAGCAGCCGCGCTCACCCCCTCCACCACGGCCTCAGGCAGGTAAAATTCCCCCGCGAGCGCTAGCCGCAAGGAACGTGGAACGTTCGTTAGCGCCTCGAATGAGAGAATACCCGAGCGATACACGCCAGCCAGAATTTGCTGGGCGCGATACGTTGGCTCACCGCGCAGTTTCAGCCACTGCCGCAAAGTACTAGGAGCGAGAATTTGCAGCTCGGCTGCTCCCCTTCCCTCAGCAGATTTCCGACTCGCTGAAAAAGAAACCAATTTCCCACTTGGCGGTATCCGGCCCGTCGGATCCATGCACAGCATTTTTCTCCACGTCCGTTCCGAAGTCGCCCCGAATCGTACCCTTCGGCGCCTTCTTGGAATCGGTGGGACCCATGATCTCGCGGTTCAGAGCAATCGCGTTCTCACCCTCTAACACGGCGACAAGTACCGGTCCTGATGACATGAATCGCACCAGATCCTGATAAAATGGTCTTTCCCGGTGCACGGCGTAGAAACGGGCCGCGGTGTCAGGAGACAAGCGTAGCATTTTCGCCGCTGCTATCCGCAGTCCGGCCACCTCAAAGCGTCGCAGGATTTCGCCGATCACTCGCTTTTGTACCGCGTCCGGCTTAATGATTGATAAGGTTCGTTCTAGCATCTCGTTCTGTACGCCTCCTGGATTTGGAGTCCATCAACTGCCGCTGGCGGCCACGAGGCCCCTGACTTCCAGTGCTCGCTTCATGGTAGTGCCCAGCTCGGCCGGGCTTCTTGCGACGAACATCCCTGCGTCCTCGAAAGCGCGGAACTTCTCCGCAGCCGTTCCTTTGCCACCCGAAATGATCGCCCCGGCATGTCCCATCCGCTTCCCTGGAGGTGCGGTGGCACCGGCAACAAATCCCACCACTGGCTTGCTCATGCTCGTCTTAACGAACTGTGCGGCTTCCTCTTCCGCCGTGCCACCGATCTCCCCAATTAAAATTACTCCTTCTGTTCCAGGGTCTTTCTCGAACATCTCCAAGATTTCCACGAATCCGCTACCTGCAACCGGGTCTCCTCCGATCCCCACGCAGGTGGACTGCCCCAACCCCAAACGCGTCAGCTGGTGCACAGCCTCGTACGTAAGCGTACCACTTCGGGACACCACACCAATGGTTCCCGGGCGGTGAATGTAGCCAGGCATGATTCCAATCTTGCATTCGCCCGGAGTGATTACCCCGGGACAATTCGGGCCAATGAGGCGGGTGTTCCTCCCCGCCAAGTAACGCTTTACACGCACCATATCGAGAACTGGAATTCCCTCGGTGATGCAGACCACCAGTCGCACTCCGGCATCGACTGCCTCCATGATGGCATCGGCCGCAAATGCGGGGGGTACGTAAATGACAGACGCGTCAGCACCGGTAGCGCGAACAGCTTGTTCGACGGTATCAAAAATGGGGATTCCCTCGAAATTTGAGCCCCCCTTTCCTGGTGTGACCCCGGCGACCATTTGCGTTCCATATTCCCGGCACGCTCGTGTGTGGAACTGGCCCGTTGCTCCTGTGATCCCCTGCGTCACTACACGTGTATTTTTGTCGACCAGAATGCTCACCTGCGAACTTCCCTCGTCTGAAATTGGCGGACAACGGTAACGGTGCAAGCGCTGCAAGTCAACGAAACGCCGTACGACCATCGACGCAGGAAAGCCAGCAGCGAGTTGACCCTCGTACGCCTTGAAAGAAGCGTCGACCAATACTCGGTCAGCGCCTTGCACGCGGGAGCGGGAAGCAACAAGACCCCAGGGCCGACAAGAGGCAGCGGTACTGTGCTGAGGGCAGTTGGCTGCCAGCACTCGCACCCGGCGCACCGAAGGTGCAGTCGTTCGCGAAAGCTCCCAAGCGTGTCGGCCCTCTGGGAGCAAGCGGCGCCAATGCTTCTACAGCGCTCTCCCCTACCGCAACAATCCACGTGCAAGCACGGCACCCCCCTTGGGCCCTCGAAGTCGCCACACGTGGAGCACCATGGCCACGAATGCCCCTCGCCCGCGCGCTCCCCCGATCCCTCGCGCGGTGACCTCCTATCTCTTCACACCCTACTCTCGAGCCTCGGCCATGCCGGTTGCCTATGCGGCCGACCCGGGCGTGTAGCGGATAATTTCGGCCTTCTCCAAGGTCACCAATCCCCCCCCGCCGCTGGCTTCAATCAGCTCCTCGATGGCCGGCATGGCCGCTCGAATTTTTTCTTCGCTATCTACGATCTCGATCACGATGGGCAGATCTTCGGAGAGTCGCAAAATCCGCGCGCTATGAATTCGGCTCCCAGCGCCAAAGCTCTCGATACCCCGCCACACAGTTGCCCCTGCTAAACCCATCTCGCGGGCCTTGAGTACAATCGCCTCGTACAGAGGTCGCCCATGGGCACGGTCTGCCTCACCCACGAAGATTCGCAGTAATTTGCCCTCTCCGATAATCCTCATGGCAACAATCTTAGATCACTCGACCTAGCAAGTCTCCAATCCAAACACCAACTACCGCTGCGACAAAGTTCGCTGCGACGTTCATCGCAGCCAGAAAGTAGCTCCCCTCTCGCAGGAAGGAGTAGGTTTCAAAACCGAACGCAGACATGGTTGTAAATCCTCCACAGAGCCCCATGGCCAAGAACAAACGCCACTCTACCCCAATCCACCCTCGTTCTAAAGACAGTGCCAAAACCAACCCCAACAATAGGCTTCCCACCGAGTTTACGGTGAGCGTGCCCCAAGGAAAGCTCGTGGCCATAAAAGCCTGCACCCACCCCCCGACCAGGTAACGGCCTACGGAGCCCAAGAAACCTCCGCAACCCACGAGAAGTACACGAAGCATTCAAACCTCCGTCACCAGGGCCCCAACCCTCCGTGCCGCTGTGCGAAGCCCACAAGCCCGGACAAACCATCGCCGAGGGAGCTCCCCCGGGCAGCTGCACTTACCTGGGGTTGGAAAAGCGCCAACACGACAGGCAAGGGAGCGCTTTCCTAAGCTGGAAGTTCTCGTCTTAGCCACTCGACCGTTCTCCGCATCCCCTCCTCGAAGCCTACTGTTGGTTCGTACCCGAGCTTCTGCTGCGCCTTCACGATGGAAGCTTGCGTATGCCGCACATCGCCGGCGCGGGGACCGGTGTGCTGGCAGATGATCGGTTTACCCACGAATCGCTCAACCGTGCGTGCAATCTCGATAACCGAATGACGTTCGTTGCACGCAATGTTGAACACTTCACCAGCAATGTTTGGCCGAGTGCAGGCCAACAAATTGGCTTGGACAACGTTATCGATGTAGGTGAAGTCTCGGGACTGTTCCCCATCTCCATGAATAATCAAAGGTTCCCCTCTCAACGCAGCACGGATGAACAAGGGCACCACCGCTGCATACTTCGATTCGGGGCTCTGACGCGGGCCAAAAACATTGAAATAACGCAGGCTGACCGTTTCCAACCCGTACAGTCGCGTGAACGTGCGACAGTAGTATTCGCCTGCCAACTTCGACACTGCATAGGGGGATACGGGAGCGGGAGCTTGGTGTTCCTCTTTCGGGAGAACGGGAGAATCACCGTAAACGGACGAAGACGACGCGTAGACCACCCGTTTAACTCCCAACTCTCGGGCAATGAGGAGGAGCTGCAACGTACCGTGGGTATTCACCGAGTCGGTACTCAGCGGATCGTCCACGGAACGGGGCACTGAACGAAGAGCGGCCTGATGACTCACGTACTCTATGTCCCGTAGTGCGACGCGCAGTGTTTCTGGGTCGCGAATGTCGCCTTCGATCACTTCAATCCGATCACGCACCGCAGCGAGGTTGGCCCAGCTACCGGTAGAAAAGTCATCGAGCACACGAACCCGCTCTCCACGTGCAACTAAAGCATGAACAATGTTCGAACCAATGAAACCGGCTCCTCCGGTCACCAAATACATCGCGGCTCCTTCACCCTAAGGCTTTCGCCGTCTCGGATGTAGAACGGTTTGATCTTGCGAGCTCGCCTAGTCATTTGCCGGCCCTCGCCGCCTTCCACAAGCATAGCGCCTGCTCGAGTGCAATTTGGCTGCAACCGCGCCTGAATCACAGTGCCGGAGCTGCCCTAGTGGGAAGAACCTCCGCCTTTCGATCCAGCCGAGGTGGTTGCCTTTCTGCCTGAAACCACCGGTGGCCGAAACGCACGAGCCCCCATAAGAAGCCGCTGCCCCAGCTCCAGTGCATCACAACGAAGGCCCATGCCACAAGCGGCCACAAGTGCAGGCCATGTTTTTTCGTTACCACGCCTGCTGCGAGCATAACGGCAAGAATGTAGGCCCCGAGCAGGGCAAGGCTCGCGTAGCTGCACAGGGGCGAAAACAGGCTTCCGGCCGTGGCCACTCCTGAGCTGGCGACAAACGCTGGGGGTACGAAATGGCGCCAGCTCATTTGCCGGGGATGTTTCTGCAACACCCGTACTTTCCACTTCCCGTACTCAAAGAACTGCTGCGCCAAAGCGCGGTAGGTCTCGCGATTCTGATACAGCGAGCGCATCGCAACCGATAGATAAACTCTTCCTCCCGCCTTCCGAATGCGATAGTTCAGCTCGTCATCCTGGTTACGCACCAGCTCCTCGTCAAAAAGCCCCACGCACTCGAACGTTTTCCGCGGCCACATGCCCATGTATACGGTGTCCGTTTCCCGGTCCTCTTGGGCGAAATGGAAGTAAGCACCGATCCCGAACGGGGAATCCATCGCGCGGGCAATGGCTTCAGCAACCGGGCCGCCACCGGCCGTTCGCATCGGTCCACCTACATTATCCGCACCGGTACGCAGCAGCGTCTCTACACCCCGGCGAAGGTAATCGGGCGCCAGCGTGGTATGCGCATCGACGCGGGCAATCACTTCCCCCCGCGCTGCGCGAATGCCAATGTTCAAAGCGGTTGGCACAATGCGCGCGGGATTGTCGAGCACGCGCACTCGGTCACCGTACTTCGCCAGAACCTCGCGGGAATCATCCTCGGAATTTCCATCGACAACAATGACCTCGAAGCGATCCCGCGGATAATCTTGTGCAAGCACGGAATCCACGCAACGCGCGATATGTTTGCCTTCGTTGCGCATCGGGATGATCACCGACACATACGGCCAGGAATTCATCGTTCGAGCACCTGGTGATACAAATTTTCCATTCTGGCGACCATCCGCTCCATACCAAATTCCTCGGCGCGGCGGCGGGCCTCTCGAGCCGCTGCCGAAAATGCCTCGTCGGATAAGAGCCATCTCACCGTATTTTCCACGAAGTCAGCCACGCTGTCCGGCGGCACCACGACCCCTGCAGGGCTACCGCCGAGCAGCTCCCGACAGCCGCCGACATCAGTCGCCACAACCGGCAGTCCGCAAGCCATCGCCTCCAGTAGCACGTTGGGCATTCCTTCCCACCGAGAAGTCAGCCAAAAGACGTGCGCTCGCGGCAACACAAACTCCAAATCGTCTCGCTCTCCTAAGAATTCCACGACTCCTTGCAGACCCAGGGAGAATGCCAACCCTTCGAGCTCGGCGCGTAGCGGACCTTCACCAGCGATGGCAAACCAAGCATGTGGCAGCCGTTCTCGTAACACGCGAGCGGCTCGCAAAAATAGTGCATGGTTTTTCTGCTCCACCAAACGCCCCGCCGTCACGATCAAGGGCCGCTCCAAGGAACGCTCGGGATGCGGCCGAAACTTGTCCGTGTCGATTCCATTCGGCACGATCGAGATCCGCTCCCGTGGAGCCCCATAGGAGCGAACAATGAATTCGGCAACGTCAGCGGAATTCGCCACTATTTGCCGACTCATACGAAAGGCCACACCGTTGGCAAGCTGTGACAGCCGCCCGTGAACCTTGCAGTTCCGCGCCGCAGTGATCAGGGGGGTGCGGGTGAGTCGGGCCGCTACGGCTGCGAGTGGATTCGCCACATAGAGCCAAGAATGCACGAGGTCGATGCGATCGCGAGCAAATGCTCTAGCCAAGCGCCTCACCCGCTTTAGGCTTGGCCCAGCTATGGTCGTGCACGGAATGTGACGATGCTCGATCCACGGCCCCCATGGCTCACAGGCATTCGATAGCACGTAGACACGCGGTTCGAAGCGAACACGGTCGAGTCGAACAGCAAGCTGCGCCAGCTGCCCCTCAGCTCCGCCTCGTGTCAGTTGGCCAATGACCAAACCAATGCGAACAGGAGATTTGTGCCTCACGCGGACAACCGCGCCAGTGCAGTCTGTGCCAACTCTGCTGGACTCACCTCAGTGTCCGTTGGCCGCATACTCAAGACCCGTGCTGGAACACCACCGACAATCGCAAATGGGGGAACGTCATGGGTGACCACCGCACCGGCAGCCACAATGGCACCGGTACCAATTTTCACCCCCTTCAAGACTCGCACCCCACAGCCGATCCAGACATCGTCTTCAACGACAATGGGGGCTGCCGTCTTGGGTTGATACCGGATGGGTATCCGGCGGGTTGCAAATCCATGATCCTCGCTAATCAGCGACGTGTTGTGAGCAATCAACACGTTGCGACCGATGGTGAGCCCCCCATAACCATCGAGAAAACAATTTTCCCCGACCATGCTGCCGCCGCCAATACTCACCCCCTCAGGAAACCAAATGGTCACGTTGTCACGAAACCATACCCAACCGTCGACGCGTCGCAAAAACGCCTTGAGAATGAGCCACCGCGCGACGTCGCCACTCAGCATTGGCAAGTATTTCACGAGGCCGTAAACACTGTGAAATGTCAGATACCAAATTGCTGCTCGCCAACCGATTTTCATCGCAAGGTTTCCCCCAGGTTTGGGCGTCGAGCTAAACAAAGGAGCGAAACCCCCACGGGAAAATTCATGCGAGCAATTATCGGTGCTTCGAGAGAGAACAGCTTGCCTAACCAGTCATTGATTTTCCCCGGTTTCGTCATGGAAAAGTCAGACACCAACTCCCCATTTTTCTCCGGAACGATGCGGCGCGCCAGCCGAACCGCCGCGATGACGGGGAAGAGAAAGGTGTTCAAGTAGGTCAGCCGCTGAATCTCCAACCCGGCAGCACAAAAGAGCGTGGCCAACTCTTTGGCGCGATAGCGTCGCTTGTGATGATTGATCACGTCCTGTCGGCCCCACATCCAAGGAAAAGCAGGCACAGTCACTAACACAAAACCTCCCGGCCGGACGACCCGAGCCATTTCCGCTACGCATCCTTGGTCATTCTCGATGTGCTCGATCAGGTCAAACGCCGTAATCAAATCCACCGAGCTGCTGCGGAACGGTAGTGCCTGCACATCTCCGCGCAGCACCGGAAGCGCTGTCCGGCGGCGCGAGTAGCGTGCGGCTGCGGCACCCCAATCGACCCCGATGACACGCCCATAGCGGGTCAGGAAGCTTAAGTTCGCCCCGGTTCCACATCCTAAATCGAGCACCAAAGCACTCGAGCCCAGCGGCAGTCGGCTGAGAAGAGCGTGAAAGATGGCTCTGCGGCCCTCGAACCACCAATGAACCGCCTCAATCTGCGCGTATTCCTCGTAAAATTTTTCTTCCATGCTTGCTCAGCGGCGCAGCGCTACTTCCGGGGCGATCTCCAGCTCAGCCGCTGCCGTTTTACTCAACTCTTCGGCCCGGTCGAAGCCCACGGTCTCCCGCACAACGTACAAAGGTCGGCGCTTCACCTCGTCGAAAATTCGGCCCACATATTCCCCTAGAATTCCGAGCGACAGCAACTGTATGCCGCCCAAGAACAACACCACGACCACCGTGGAGGTCCAGCCCGTTACCAGGCGCTCGCCGTACACCAGACGAAGCGTTAGCAGGTACAGTATGAGTGCAAAGGCACTACCACTGATGACAAAACCCAGATGGGTCACCATACGCAACGGCACAAAAGAGTACGAAACCAGGCCATCATAGGCGAGCTTGACAAGCTTGCCCAATGGGTACTTTGACTCGCCAGCAAACCGCGGCTCGCGGTCATACTCGATTCCAGTTTGCCGGAATCCTACCCAAGCCCGGATCCCGCGCACGAAGCGGTTTCGCTCGGGCATTTTATTTAGCTCATCGACGACGCGGCGGTCCATGATGGCAAAGTCCCCCGAGTCAAGCGGTATGTCGACGTAAGACAAACGCCGCAGCAGTCGATAAAACAGCCGATATGCTGCACGTTTCAGCACGCTTTCTTTGCGGCTCCGCCGGACGGCGTAGACTACCTCGAATCCCTCCCTCCACTTTTCAAAGAGGCGCGGAACGAATTCCGGCGGGTCTTGTAAGTCGCCATCGATCACCGCAACCGCAGCGCCTTTAGCGTAATGTAATCCAGCCGTGACCGCCGTCTGATGCCCGAAATTGCGCGAGAAGCGTACGACCTTGACCCTGCTATCGCCTTCGGCCAAGGCACGTAGTCGCTCGAAGGTGCCATCTGTGCTGCCGTCATCCACAACGACGATCTCGAAGGGGACAGCAATTTGCTCCAAGGCGGCAACGGCACGACGATAAAACGTGGAGACGGTTTCCTCCTCGTTGTACATGGGAACCACGAGCGACAAGGTCGGAGCACCCGAGGTGGCTGCGTTCATGGGCTGCTTTTTCGCCTATATATGGTGATCGTGGGATTCAAGCTAGGAATGCGGGTTTGGAGCCAGCTTCGCGTAGCAAAGACAGCGCCCACCTCGTATCCGATTTCCCCCTCGCGGAGAGCCCGAAAGAGTTCGCGCGCCTCCTGGGACTCCGAAAAAAAAGCCTCTCCGGGTTGCCAGTCGCGACGGTACACTCCAGTCAGTCCGGCACGCCCCCCGCTACTCACAACGACCAAGTCGGGCGAGCGGTGAAGAAATTGCTCCTTGGTGCGGTCGCGTAAGCCAACCTTCTTTACCTCCCAGCTGGAAGGGAAACGAGGCAAGTACGTCAACGGTTGATAGATCTCCACCCGCACACCTTGCTTCGGCCAGTGAGTACCAAGCCAGGCTTCGGCAGCGTAACGTGGATCATTGAGGAGCAAGCGCACCGTTTCCGTTCCCGGGGCGAGTGCAGCAACGGCCCACACCGCGAAGAGCCACGCCGGCAACGACCTTGCGCGCCCCCGCTCGGTTAGCGCTCCAAGGCCACCGACTAGAAGACTCGCCAGGTATGCTAGGGGTAAAACGTACCGCAGTTGCACCAGCTCTAACGCGCGGAGCGAAACCACGTAGTAACAAATTCCGGTTACGGCCAGGATCAGCATGGTACGGCCTCGAAGCCAGGCCCATGCTGACGCCCCCAACAAGGCAGCTAAAGCTCCTATAGGGGTCAAACTATGCGCAACTATTTCGACCACTTTGTGGATTTTCGCTCCTTCCCGGGGCAAGGAAAACCCTTGAGGCACCTGGGTGAGAAATCTGTAAGGAGCGTATTTTTCCCGGACTTCTTCCGGCAGCATCCCCGCTAAAAACCGCCAGCGGTTGAGATAGCCTGAGGGATTCCACAACACGTTTGCAACCAACACTGTGGTCACCACAAACGCCAACACAGCCACCAGCGTATGCCGCCGCACTCGTGCCCACGAAATTTCTCGTCGCCCGACCCGAGCAATGAGAAGCCAAGCGAGCGGCATTGCAAGCAGAAAACCTATCCCTTGTTCCTTAGTCAAAAGAGCCATCGCCGCCGCCACACCTGCCAAGCCGCTCGCCGCTCGCGAGTCGTTTTGAACCGACCACAATGTTGCCCACCAGCACAGCGCCAACCAAAACAACAGCGGAACGTCGACGTTCGAGGTGTGGCTGTAAAACACCAGTGGATACAAGCCCGCTACTGCGACAGCGGCCCAAAGCCCTGCCACCGCGCTCGACAGCAAGAGTGCGACCGTACAGAATGCCAGCAAAGCGATGGCCGTGCCCATGATGGCGGTCACCACTCGCATCACCAATGCCAACTGGGCTAGACTCCGTTCAGGGTTTTTGAATCCATAGGGGTACTGGGACTGCGGCCGGCTGAGCTCGCCCCGAATCCACATGCTAGCCAGCAGTGGGGCTTGGGCCGTCAGTAACAGGAGGGGATGGCCCACGGGGTACTTGAAATAAAACCAACCGGAGTTCCACTCATCGCCAAACAGGACGTGGCGCCCTACCGCCAGCGGGCCGAGAGGCTGCAACGCATCGGCCGACCAGGTACGGTTGCTATTTGGTAGCCCCCAATCAATCCCAACGATGTTCAGCAGCAAGCTCGCCGTGAGAACTATCGCCAAACCGGCACGGACCAGTCTTGGTTGGGTTCCCAGCCAATTCCGAAAGGAACCTTTCAGCGGGGAAGCGTTAACCCAGTTGGCATCTAGCTCTCGATCCCGTTGCCGGTTCATGACGTCGAAAACACTACAGAGCCTCCCCGTAGCTGTTGCTCGAGGCACTGCCGCAACGCCGTGATCGGCAGCACGCCGCTCCAACCTGAACCAGACTGCCTTGGGTCGTAAGCGATAAAAATCCCGTCATGGTGGTGATTAGCGTAGTCCCGGCCAAAATCGTTTCCCGGGGCGTAGAGATCCTCCCCGCCTAGGCTTGCGAAAACGCGCATCCGAAGATCGTCTACGTACACCAGCAAATCTGGAGCAAGCGCCTGGCAGTCACGGTACAACTCCCGTGGCCGATAACAGCGAATTCGGGCGTTGCGCCCATCCTCCAGAAAGAAATCCTTAGCAAGGGCCTCGCGCAATTCTTCACAAATGCGCTCCACGTCTCCTTGGTCGACGCAACCTCTTGGCTCACGGCCGCGCACGTTAATGTAAACCCGACCAGCATAGCCTCCCTCGGCCCAAGCTCGCGTTTTCTCCCAGTCCACCGCCTCTGGGTTCCAAGCCGTAGCGCCCGGCAAATTCTGGCGTAGCTTGAGCCAGCCTCGACGTCGCAGCCATTCGTTGAGGAACACACCCCCATGACTCGGCTGTGCACCATGATCCGACACAAGCCAGACACAGATATGGTCGGGTAACTCCGCTAACCACTCTCCTACCTCCTCGTCGATGATGGCGTAATACCGTCGCACCATCTCGCCCCAGCCTCCCGAGCCCTCGGCCTTCCACAGACCGTGCTGTACCCGGTCTGTACCAATGTCCGTAATGACAAAAAGATTCCACGTTTCGCGGCGCGCTAGCTCCCGGGCCAAACGAAATCGCGCCCGCAACGCAGCGACAGCTTGGTCGAACAGAGCCCCATCGCTGAGAGACCGAAAACTCTCGATGTCGAACCGGTAGTCCGGGGCAATGTTACGCATCAACGTTTGCACTGCCGGGGGCTGACAAACGACCGAGGCACCGCGCGGTGTCAGAAGGCAACTCACCGACGTTCCATGGATCAGTGGCGGGGGGTAAGAAGGTGGTACTCCCAGCACCACTGCCCGGCCGCCGTGGCTTCCCAGCCAATGCCAAAGCATGTCGGGAGGCAAAAGCCCGGCGTGTACCAGCTGGCGCTTTCCGTAGCTTCCTGGCCGGCGATAATGAAAACCGTAAAGTCCAAGTTCGCCGGGGTCCTTCCCGCTCATCATGCATGCCCAGGCAGGTACGGTAATCGGCGGGTCTGAGCTTCGTAGGATCCCAAAGTATCCACCGCGCGCGAGCCGATCGATGTTAGGAAAATGGGCGGCCATTTCCGAAAAGAGGCAGCTCGCGGGCGTACCATCGAGGCCGATCACCAAGACCTTTTGTCGGATCATGAAACGACGCGCAGCGTCCGCTGATGAACTGCTTCAGCAGCACCCGACGCCGGCCCCCGTTTATACGCATGTTGAACCGCGAGCCAATGAAACAACTGAGCGCGCATCACCGCCACCATCTTGGGCTGCTCCAGCGCCAAATCTCGCTTCGCAGCGGGGTCCGCCTCTACGTCATAAAGCTCGGGGATTTCCTCCGTCTGCCATAAGAAGCGGAAGCGAGCTGTTCTCAACAACCGGCGTCGGTACCCGGGGAACGCCATCCCATAGTTCCCCGCTGAGACACCTCGGTACTCCTCGACTACCACCGCCTCGGGCCCGGCCGTTACGCGATTTCCCCGTACAAGTATCCGGCCATAGCCCGCTGCGCCGAGTTCCTCTTCGGCGCCCGCTAGGTGAAGCAAGGTGGGAGACAAATCCGAAAGCTGGCAGAACTCCTCAACAACAAACCCACCCGGCCCTGGCACCGGAAGGCGAAGCACCAGGGGAATTCGCACCACGTCTTCATCCAGAGAGTCAGCCTCTTGGCGAAGAAGCGGGGTCCCACGAAGCGCAGTCACGACGAAGATGGTCGTGTCCCACAACTTTCTCTGCTCGAGTGCGCGCACAATGCCAGAGATATAGTTCGCCGCAAAAATTGCCGGGGCGAAAGGATCCGCAGGCTTCTCACCGTGCGAAGGTTCCGCGTGGCGTGAGGGATAATACAGCCAAGCGAAGAACGGGCGAGCTGGCCGATAGTGGTCGAGCCAATGAAAAAACGCAAGATTGGTTCGCCGAGCCAGCCCTTCGTTTCCCCTTAACCATCGCCCCGCCACCCTGCGGCCCAGCAACCAACCTCGCTCCACCAGCCCAAGGCGCCACTGCGGGGGGATTAACCAGTGGAAACGAGATTTCGCGCAAATTTGCTCCGCAACGTCACGTACGGGACACACGGCTACAGTGCCGTAGCCGAGATTGCGTAACCCGCTCACCGCATCGGGCGCATGAGCTGGCCAAGTAGGAGTCTCCGAAGTCGCCCCGTGAGCGGCAGGAGCTAAGCCGGCAAATAACGAGACCAAGGCCTCAATGGTTCCCGGCGAGTTGGTGAACGCGCGAGCAAACCGCAGACCCTCGCGAGCCAACCTTCGAAGCACCTCACCGCCCGGCTCGTTCAATTCTTCCGTAAACAACTCAGCCGGCGCCGACTCGAAACAGGCGAGGACAATGTTCCAGTTTGGTGCAGCCACGAGACTCTCTTAAAGCTTACAAAACCACGTCCAAAATTCCTTGTTGTAACGGTCGGGATTGCGCGCCAGCCGAACACGGAAGGAGAGCACAAGATCGTCCCAAATACCACCCAAGGCCACCCCTTGGTAAACGAGGGTCGCTGGCCATTTGAGTCGCAAGTTCCATTGGTTTGGCACGCCCCGGTACACCCAGTCGCGCTGACGGGTAAAATCCACCACCCAGTCGCCACCATGAGGCCCGTCCACGATCCAGTGAGTCACGATATTCACCCGCTGAGCAATGGAGGGGTCGTCACGCAGCAGGCTAGTGAAGTAATCGTGGAACAAGTCGTACAAGTCCTTCGGGGCTTTCGGTTCAGCGGCGAATCGCTCGGTAATGAGCGCAGCGTGTTTGCGGCTGAGGCCCTCGATCATTTCCATACGGCGCGACCAGTCCGGGGCAGGCTTATGGCGCTTCAAACTTCCATCCGGCAGCCACGTATCTCCGGGGTTCATTTGTAAGCCTTGCACTTCGGGTGCGACTTCTTCCAATCGCGCAATGGCCTCTGCCGGTGTGTTCACGTAATGGGGCGTGTTGAGAAAAAGCTGCTCCGGAGCCAACAACGCATAATTTCCCGCTGCTGGAACAGCTTGACGGGCGCGCAAAAGACGAGCCCAGCTAACAAATTCGTCGAGATGGGCCTCTTTCGAAGCGCGCCAGCGCTCGATCTTGGAACCAAGGGGAAACTCGAAGCAGCCGGGGTACTGCGATGCTCCCGTGAATGTGAGGAACACCAGATCGATACGCTCCTCTCGTCCGAGCCGTTCCAAGGTGGCATCGTCAAGGTGGCAATCGTTGACGTTCAGCACTGTGTTATCCGAATCTTTCACCAAGATGGCACTATCGTCCCAGGGGCGGTCTGGGGCAATCAGGCGAACCGTTAGCCCACTGCCGTTCAGCGAGTACGCTTGGCCGAACTCCAACTCCTGAACCTCCTCGAATCCAAGGGCCCGGATGCGATCGGAAAAACGTCGCTTCTTGTACCGTGCAATGAGAATGGTCGCCGACTTGTCAAGTTGAGCCAACGAAGTCGGATCAAAATGGTCAGCGTGCTCATGGGAAATGTAAATGTAGTCGACTTTACCCACGTCACGCGGCGTGATTTCCAGTTCGGGGAAGTGCCACCAACTATTGTGGTAGATGGGATCCGACAACCACGGGTCCATCAGAATTTTTGTACCAGCGGACTCCATCACCATGCATGCATGCCCAATATAGGTCACTTGAATCGCCATCGTTGACCTCCTTCACGCCGCCAAAAGCTCGTCGCGGGTTAACAGCCCCCGCTCGTATGCCAGTTCTGCATAGACCCGTTCGATTTTCCGGACCATCGCGAATGCAGAAAAGCGCTGCTCCACCTTGGCCCGTCCCCGGCGTCCGAACTCGTGCCACCTCGAAGGTTCCGCAATGATGCCGCGAAGAGCAGCGGCCAAAGCTTTCCAGTCCTTCGGTGGAACCAGAATCCCTGTGCTGCCGTGCTCCACGACCTCGCCCGTTCCTCCGACATCCGTAGCCACTACGGGTCTCTCCATGGCCATGGCTTCGAGAAGGGCATTGGACATACCCTCGTCATGAGAGGACAGGACGTAAACATCCATGGCCGAGTAAATTTCGGGCATGTCCTGCCGCCGCCCAGCAAGGGTAAGCTTGCGCTCCACACCCAACTCCTGCATTAACGCCCTTAACTCGCCAACTTCCTCCACCTCGCCAACAACGAGCCCATGAACCCGCGAATCATCGTGGGCTAGGTCAGCCACGGCACGCACAAACTCTTCAACTCCTTTGCGGATTCGCTGCCGCGTCACGGTGCCAATGACGATCCGGTCTTCCGGAATCCCCAACCGGGTCTTGAAGCCGCCAGACTTCAACGGGCTGAATCGCCCTGTATCGATACCACTAGGCACCACGAACATTTTCTCTCGCGGGCAACCCTCGTGCTCATGGACGAATTCACGTACAGCATTGGCATTCACCATCACTTTATCCGCTAGAGCGTTGCCAATTTTGGCAGCCAGCAGCTGGCCGCCACGCAACTCGTGACAACCGCGGGTGCTACACAAAACGAGAGGCACGCGAGCCGTGCGTGCCGCTAAGCTACCAACGAGGTTTGCCCGCAGAAGGTAGTTATGGACGAGTTTGACCTGCTGCTGCCGAAGTAAGCGCGCCACGGCAATCACACGCTTCGCCAGACTCAAGCCTTGAAAACCCAGCGACGCCTGCGGGCAAAACACCGGCACTCCTAGCTCACGAACATCTTCAAGCAGTGCGCCGCGACCGCTCAAGCAAACGAGCAGTGGATCGAAGCGCGGGCGGTCCAACAAGCGCAGGACTTGACGGAGATGCGTCTGCGTGCCCCCGACGATCATCTCGTTAATGACGTAAGCAACCCGGATGGCTCGTCGCTCTATCGCCACGTTGGTATCCCTCCGTTAGGTGCGATTGGTGCATGGTATCCCAGGTCAGGTCGGTTGCGGTCGGGCGCGCGGTCGACCGTGGCACTGCGGCCAAGGAGCCCCAAGAGGCGAAGCTCGCCGATGCCTGCATCCCGCGCCGGGCTGGTGTATGACACACGGTATGCCGTTGGTGGCGGACAGGCTGGTGGGCCCACGTGTAACTCCTCCTCGAATTGTGGCGGCACCGCCAGCTCCCCCGGGCCACTTACCCGAGCCTTGCTGTAGCCATCGCTGTTCAGATTGTAGCCCCACGGCACCACCCGCTGCGAGCCAACGTGAAGCATTGCTCCTGGCCCACCGTTGCCAGCGATCACGTTGTTGGCCAAGCGTATCTGCGGGTGCGATCGTGCGCGGTCTACGGCCCATATCCCCCCACTCGTGTTCTGTGCAATCGTTGCATTCACGACTCGCACGTACCCACTGCCACGCTTCGGTGTCAAGCGCACTCCCCAGCCGCGGTTTCCACAAAAAAGGTTGTTCATCAGGTCCACTGCACTAGCGGTACTCCACAAGCCGTCCCCTTCGTTGCCACAGAACACGCTGTGTCGAACCCACACTTCTTTGGCCGTGCCTAAGACGCGCAACCCCGAGTTGCGTGCATTGACGAGCCAGAGGCCATGAACCACCGCTGAGCCTCTCAACGTAAGCCCTCTTCTGCCGCCGAAGTCCAGCGTCACGGGGCCGGGAGCGTCTCCGGTGAGAAGGCCGGTTTCGTCTCCCCAAAGAATCAAGGTGGTTCCGTCGCCGGGCTTTCCACCCATACTCGACGTCGTCACGGAATATCGTCCGGGGCCGACCACAACCCATCCCGACCCTTGCGTCAATTCCAGTGCCCGTTCAATCGAGCGAACTGCCCGCTCGGGGGTAGCACCATCGCTTCGGTCGTCGCCAGAACGACGAACAAAGATGGTTTGACCGACACGAACGTGCGGGTGAAAGAGCGGATAGTGGTAACCAGCATCTGCGGGCCCCAAGTCGGGAACGGCGTACTTCGACGTCGTTCCCCACCCCAACCCATCAACAGTGTCGAAATCCAGGTCAACCGCAGCGCTAACCGTACCGTCCGGGCTCAGTTGTCGCAGTGTGAAGTCGTCGTCGGCAAAACCGTCGCCACCCAGCACGCCGTCGACCCCAGCGGGGTTCTCAAATAAGGGATCGATAACGAGGTCACTATCCGAGCGAGGCGTGTTCCCGGCAAATGGCGTCCTTCCCCAGACAACGTTGTACGCTGACTCAAAGCCCTCCCTCGAGTTCAATTCTACCTGGATCTGTACGCCATTAGCGGCTGGAACGCGCTCGCCATTCTCCATCACAATGTTGCGCCGTAGTGCGGAGTACGGAGCCGCTCCATCCGTCGCCCTCGTCCCCACCAGAATGCCATTTGCTCCATTCGCATAAATGGTGTTGCCCTCGATCACCGAACGCTCACACCCTTGAAGCTGAATGCCGCCAGTGCCGTTGGCGTATACCAGGTTGTTACGCACCGTGACCTCATGGGCACCGGAAATCTCGATACCCCGCCGATGATTCGAAAAAACGACGTTATCGATTACTTGGGCGCCATCCGCACCAGCGCGCACTTGAATCCCAGCTTGGCCTGCTCCAGTCACGTGAAAGCCGCGGACGGTAACGGGACCGCCATTTAAGAGGACAAAACCGGTGTCAAACCCCGAGGCGTCGACCAAAACGGGGCCAGGGACGTCGCCCGTGAGGAACCCACTTGAATCGCCCAGAAAAGTCACTCGCCCGCTCCAATTGCGGATCCGGATATCCCCTTCCCGATACGTACCCGGCCCGACCACCACGGTTACCCCAGCGACGGCTCTCTCGAACGCACTGCGAATGGAACTCAGTGCTGCCCACGGAGCCAGACCGCTATTTGTGTCCGAGCCGGCAGCCCGTACGAACAACGGCATTAAAGGTAACGGCACGGTTCGTACAAGCGAGCCAGCGTCAAGCCCATAGTGGAAGCCCACGTCAGCGCGCCCGGTGTCGGGAAGGCCATCGGCAGCCGTCGTACCACCACTGACCCCTAAGGTCGTTGCCAGATCCGAACCCGCGTCGACAGCCGGGCTGGTTTTCGGCTGACCGGTGCGACGATGGGCCAGCCGAAAATTGTCATCCTGAAACCCCTCCTCACCCAAAATCCCGTCGGGCCCCTCCGGACTGATGAACAGAGGCTGTTCCCGGATATCGAAGTCATTTCGGCGGGTATCCGCTACATAACCATCCGGGTTCACGTTGAACCCGGAGACAAAATCCGCCATCGCCGAGCGTGCAATAGCCACCCCACCTTCCCTGTTCCCCGCAATGATATTGTTCAGAACCCAGCCGCCCTCAATCGCAGTGGAGTCTGACGGCCCGTCAATGCGCAAGCCTCGCAGGCCGTTTCCATAAAGGGTGTTAAAAATGACCACGGTTCTGCTGCTGGGCTCGCCTCCCACCCCGATCGCCAGACCCTCCCCACGATTGGCGTAAACCAGGTTATTCCCGACGTAGACCCGATCCGTCGAACGAAGAACGATTCCCGACTGACGGTTGCTGAACACTCGGTTGTTCGCCAGCGTTCCCGATCGAGCGCCGCGGATAAACACTCCATCGGCCTCGTGTAGGCCCACGGTGTTATTGGCAATGTCTATCCAAGATGGAGACTGCCCAGTCAGGGAAATTCCCGGTCCCCCTGAATCCAAAATCTCGTTGTCGGAGATTGCGACACTTCCTTCCGCCAAGATCTTCAGTGCTCCCGTTCCTAGAGTCCGCCATTGGCTCGAAGCCACCCGAACGGAGCGGGCGCCACCACGGTCGTCGCGTCCAATGGTTAAGCCTCTTCCCCCCAACCGGGCGACGCTCACGCGACGAATCTCCACACGCTCCACTTCGCGCAGATTCACTCCGTCTCCTGGGCTGTCCTGGATCGTTACACCCGCAATGCGCACTGCCGTTGCCCCCTGAACAGACACGCCAACACCGCCGCTTTGAAAAACCTCCCCTTTTCGGATCCGCACGGAACGCAGTGGGCTGCCACTTGCATTCACGACGATGCCACCGCCGCTTGCATCCACCACTTCGTTGTTGATGAATTCCGCAGCATCCCCGCCGCTGACCACAATCCCGCTCCGACTCACCGTGTCGACGCGGTTTCCTGTCGCCTCCAAAACACGCACGGACTCAAACCGAATCCCGTTTCCCCCACAATTCGCAGCAGAGTTTCCCGCTGCCACTGCAGTTGCCGCTCCCTTGAAGAGAAAACAGTCGTCGGCGGTACGCTCCACGTGGTTGTTGCTCGCGAATACGCTCAGCACGTTATCACCGACTCCCTCGAATGACGCGCCAGAACCGCCGACCTGACTCCAGCCAACTGCGCGGTTTCCCTGAAATCGAACCTCGCCCGAGCCAACCACAAGGAAAATTGTTTTTCCTGCGCCCTCGGCCACGTTGTTCTCGACCACCAAATCTTCAACTGGTTCCGTCACCCCTGTGCTCACGCCAGCGTTCACCGCCTGCTCTCCATTGGCCGATAAACGATTCTGACGAACCTCGAGCAAGGTCGAAGCGCGCAGCGCAATTCCCGCCCCTGAGTTATTGCGGATCTCATTTGCGGACACCTGTCCCCCTTGTACGAGCCGGAGAAAAACCCCTGGTCCCCCATTCGTTTCGACCTGATTGCCCGTAACGACCACAGTGGTTGTGGTTCCGTCACCCTCGATGGAAATGCCGCCAGTACCATTCTCTCGAACTTCGCATTGTTCGATCCAGATCGCGCCGGCAACACTGCGCATGTCGATGCCTCTTTTCGCACTCCCGCGCAAGGATACACGGCGAACGGTTACGGCGGCGCTTGGCGTACCGTCCGCACTCGGTCGCACCTGGATTCCAGCGTCGCTGCCTCCCTCGACTCGAAGATCGACGATCTCGACAAACCTTCGGCCAAGGAGAAGAAAGCCGGTTGTTGCCGGTGGCGTAACCACAATGCGCACGGCTCCGGGTGGGTCCCCCGTAGCTTGCCCGGTTGGATCCCCGCGAAACGTGATGCTGCGTCCACGAATCCCATTGCGCGCGGGGGCGATGTCTCCTTCTTCGTAGGTTCCCGGGCCAATAATCACGACCGTCCCTGGATTGGAAATTCTTCTTGCCGCGGCCCCAATGGTTCTCAAAGCCGTCGCCGGAGACCGGCCGTCAGCGCTGTCCTGACCCGAAGTGCGCACAAAAAACGTTTCGGCCTTCGACCCTTTGGGGACGAACGCCAGTGACATAAGTGCCAACAAGACCAGATGCACACTCACTGGCACTGGCCACCACACGATCGGACGACTTCAAAAAGTTCGGGCGGTCAGAACGTTAGAAAAGGGTGTAAATGAAAGGGCCGAGTGCGGAGCTATGCGCGGTGACCATCAACCCACCAAAGGCAAGCAGCACCAGCACCATGGGGATGAGCCACCAAAGCTTACGCTCCCATAAGAAGGCTACGAGCTCCCCTGCGATCCCCAGCCGACTTCTGATTCCGGATAAGAGTTTCATGTTCGTTCGACTTCTTCTACGAGAGCGGAAAATTTGCAAGTAGGAACTTCCGCACCTCTTCCGCTGCAATCCTGTGGCCTTCCCGGGTCCAGTGGCCGTCATACCAGAAATGGAGCCGCTCTTTGCTCTTCTCGGCAGCAGCACGAAACGAGGGCGTCAAGCGCAGACACGGCACCCGACGCGTAGAACACCACTCCATCACCCATCGTTCTGGCTGCTCCAAGTCGAAGTGCTTGTGCTCCATCCCGGCGTAGGTAGCTAAGATCCTGTCCCAGGAAGCAGGATATACCTGCTCTCGACCAGCGGCAATCACGATCCCAAAGCGCGCTCCCATGAATTTTGCCGTTTCCTCCATCACCTCGAGTAACCGTGCCGTTCGTTGCCAAGCATCGAGCCAATCCTCGGCCGGGGGAACTTCGTACACGCCGAAATCCACCGGTAAGCCCTCGCGCATCGCCGGCATGCGAGGAGGAGGTACTCGAACCAATCCCAGTCGCTCGAGGGTGCTCAAAAAAGCGGGTCGCCGCGTCAACAAGAGTTGTCGGAGGAAGACGTAAGTCTTCGATCGACCGAGCAAAGCGTGGCCCGAATTTGTTGGAGGCTTGTTCGAGCTTACGTACAGCAAATTGCCCTCTTGGTCGTAAACCGGGGGCAAACCATCTTCGAGAGTCGGCGAGTTGTTCTTGATGTCGTTTCCTGGGTAAAAACTGAGCAAGACGACGTCTGGCTGGTACTTCTTGCCCTCTTCCTGCAACCAAAGCAGTTCGCTAGCCGTGCCCCAACCGCTAACCCCGGCCGCAATGACTTCCACGCGGTAGTTGGCGCCAACGCCTTCAAGGAGTCGTTCCAGGCGGCGAGTGAATACGTCCTCTAAGCGCACGTGCATGGCTTCGACAAACGAGTCCCCAATCACCAAGATGCGCAATACACCCGGAGGTTTCGCATAAGGCCGGGGAAGATCACGTAACCCCTGGGGGTTGATCTGCACCGGGATCACAAATTCACGTTCCTCTTGCGTCCACCATCCCCGCATCCCAGGTTTCAGTCGTACACCGGTCTTGGGGTCCGGTTCCCAAAAGCGATCGGGAACCAGGTGCAATGCCCGCACGCTCAGCTCGACTAAGCCGACGGCAAGCAGGAGACCCAGGACAACGAGCACGAAGCCAGCAACCAACTCCGATCTTTTACTCACGGCTTTCGGATCAACGTGCGTCCGAGCACGAGTGCGTCCATGCCGCTGCGGCTAAACGTATGGAACGCGTTTGCGGGCGAAGTCACAATCGGCTCACCTTTAAGGTTGAACGAAGTGTTCATGACCACCGGCACACCCGTCGCGTGCCCAAAGCGCTCGATGAGCCGGTAGTACAAAGGGCTCTCCGAGCGATGAACGGCCTGGAGACGTGCGGAAGAATCCACGTGGGTGATGGCCGGCACCACGGAGCCTTGTCCGTCTTTGACCGGGACCACATAAAGCATGAACCTCGCTGGGTAGTGCCGCGGGGTGTCGGGTAAGTCGAAAAAGCGCTCAGCTTGTTCGGCGAGCACCGAGGGTGCGAATGGGCGAAACGGCTCGCGGAATTTAATCTTCACGTTAACGATTTCCTTCATGTCAGCCCGCCGTGGGTCCGCCAGGATGCTGCGCGCCCCCAAAGCGCGGGGCCCCCATTCGAACCTGCCCTGAAACCAACCAATCACGTGCCCCGCCAAGAGCTCTTCGACAACGGCATCGAGAAGCCGATCCTCGTCATCGAACGTGTGGTACGGCATCCCGCACTCACGGGCAAAATCAGCCGTCTCCCCGGTGCTAAACTCCTTGCCCCAATAAGCGTGTTGCATCACGAAGGAGCGCGGCTGACCCAGCACCTGATGGTGCGCATACAGTGCCGCGCCTAGAGCCCCGCCACCATCCCCAGCCGCAGGTTGAACGAACACCTCCCGGATCGGGGTTTCGCGAATGATGCGGCCATTGGCCACACTGTTCAGCGCGACTCCTCCGGCCATGCACAAGCGCTCGAGCCCGGTTTGGCGGTGAAGTTCGCGAACCATGGTGAGGACAATGTCCTCGGTCACTTTCTGAATGCTGGCAGCGATATCGGCGTAGTGCTGGTTTCGCTGAGCCATCGCCTCATAGTTTTTAGGTTTGGGCTCGAAATACGACGGGTAACCTGAACGTTCTGTAAAAAAATGCCAGGAGGGATCGCGGGGTTCGCCGAACAAGTCGACGAACTTCTGGTTGAAGGTCTGCGTCGACGAGTGGTGGAAGGAAAAGTAACTCATATCCAACCAAACGCCGCCGTCGGGGTCGAGCCGAACTAACTTGTACACCTTGTCGACGTATTTGGGCTCCCCGTAAGGGGCCATCCCCATCACCTTGTATTCGCCTTCGTTCACCTCGAAGCCGAGGAACGCCGTAAAAGCGCTGTACAGCAAGCCCACGGAATGCGGGAAATGGATTTCCCGCAGCAAGCGGATCGAGGTACCTTTGCCCACCCCCATGGTGGCTGTCGCCCACTCACCGACACCGTCTACCGTAAGAATGGCAGCCTCTTCAAAAGGTGAGCAAAAAAATGCGCTTGCTGCATGGGACAAGTGATGTTCGCTGAAAAGAATTTTCTCCGGTGCAACCCCCAGCTCGGAGCGGATCAAATTCTTGACCCAGAGCTTGTCCAACAACCACGTGCTCATGGCATCGCCAAATACCTTCCAGCTTTTCGGCACAGCCTGCAGCGCGGTCATGAGGATCCGCTCGAACTTGACGAATGGTTTCTCGTAAAAGACCACGTAATCCAAATCTGCCGTGCGCAACCCGGCCTGCTCCAGGCAAAAGGCGATCGCCAAGCGCGGAAAGTCCGAATCGTGCTTCTTGCGGCTGAAACGCTCTTCCTCCGCGGCGGCAACCAGTTGGCCGTCGACCAATAACGCCGCAGCAGCGTCGTGATAAAAACAGGAAATACCCAAGATCCTCATCCGGTACGATTCTCCTCTAAAACGGAACGGTACAAGCGCTCGAACTCTTCCACGTGACGCCCCACGTCAAAGCGCCGCATCGCCCAGCTTTTGGCCCGCTTTCCCATGGCTTGTCGAGCATTGGGGCTGCCTAGCAGTGTGGCAATTGCCTCCGCCAGAGGCGCCGCTTGACCCGGCGGAACGAGAAGTCCCGTCTTACCATGCTCGATCAATTCGGGAACCCCGCCGGCATTTGCGGCGACCACAGGCTTCGCGCTCATCATTCCTTCTAGGATTACCCGCCCAAACGGTTCTGGTCGTACCGATGTATGCACGAGAACATCGAGCGCGTTAACAATGTCCGCCACGTCCGCGCGAAACCCGGTTATGACGAGCCGATCGCTCACGCCCAACTCCTTCGCCCTCTCGCGAAGCACCTGAAAATAGCGTTCTCCCGCACGGTGCACGCCGCCCACGAGCACACCACGAATCTCCGGGATGCGCACCACCAGCTGGGCGAGGGCCTCCACAAACACCATCTGGCCCTTCCATTCTTGCACGTTCCCCACCACACCCACGAGCGGAGCACCTTCGGGAATTCCCAATTCCTGGCGCACCGCCGAAACGCTGCGTCGAGGCACGAAGTCAACGGGGTCTAGAGCGTCGTAAATCACGATCTCTCGGCGACTGACAATGCCGTGCTGCTTACAGTGGTTGCGCACGGCCTCGGTCATGCACACGAGCGCCGCCACCCGTCGGGCCAGCCAACGCTCCCGTGCCGAGTACTTTTCGAAGCCCTTGACGTGACACACCGTAGGAATCCGCAAAATCCAGCATGCTAGCAGCGCATCAAAGTTAGCCCTAAGCCCATTACCCGCATGAACGAGATCAGGCCGAAATGTGCGCAGCACCCTGAAGCAGCGTACCGCTGCTGGCAGCTCTTCCAACACCGTAGCGCTCAAAATTCGCGCATGGTGCATGGCCGAACGGAGAAATGCTACCCGCCGCACACTGTGGTAAGCTTTCAGTCGCTGCAACCCATGCTCCTGCGGCAGACGCCGCCGCGAGAGGTGAAACACGGGCACACCCAGATCTCGCAAGTCCGCTTCGATAGTCTTCCGTTCGTACAGGGCCATGGCAAACTTGTACCGCCGACGATCGAACCCGCGGATCATGTGGTACAGACCCGTCAGCGACCCGCCCACGACACCGCCACTAGAGGCTTCGACCACGAGCACCCGCACCGCGTCAGTCATAACCTTCCACGGATTTCCGTGCTGCACCGACTAAATCCATCAATCGTCCGACGATGACGTCACTCTGCACGTGAGCCGGCACCTCAATTTCGAAGGCTGGCACACTGTTCGTGAGCTTGGCCGCGGCTTTTTCGCGGCGGGCCACCAAGCCTTGGGGCTCCAGGTACTCCCACGCAGCAGCCAACGCGTAGTAGCGCCTCAAGTCATTCACCATCAGGTTGACCGCGCTCAGCCGGAACCAAGCTTCTTCCGGAGAAATCCGCCGACAGCACCAATTCAAGCCACGGCGGGGAAACACCACCACGGCCGGCACTGCCTCGAGCTGCAACTTTTCCGGGACGACGTGGTAGCCGAACCTCTGGAGCATATACCGGTGATCGACTCGGCGCAGAATTTCGCCTTTCGAGCCGAGCCAGCGCAATGCCGCTCCGTCCAGAAGAATCGGTTCGGGTACAGCCAGGACACGCTTGCCGTCAAACAGCACGAAGCTATCGGAAAGGAGTTTGTTTCCCGCGTGTGCGGCAACAGCCGTACTGATGGTCGACTTCCCGACTCCACTGGCCCCGGCTAGCAAAATGGCCCCCTCCGGGGTGGCCACCGCCGCAGCGTGAAAAGGGTGGCGACCGCACTCAAGCTCGCCAATCCACCAGACGGGATAGTAGACTAGGTAGCTTAACAGCGTCGGGAAGCGGCGCCGCTCGAAGTCCTGCGTACGTCGCCCCAACCACCACCGCCGCAAGCGGTCCGTCAGGGCACGATTTCCCAAGCGGAAGAAAAAAGTCCCGTCCAGGGTCAATGCTCCGCCTCTTGGAACCCGAAGATGCAGCACCAGGTCACGCAAATCATCGACGCGGAACCACAATAACTCCCGCTCGTTGATGTAAAGGTCGCGGTCCACCCGAGGCCACTGCCTAACTGCGTCACCCCACCGGGCGCGCGGCCATGGCTGGCCGTTCACCCACCGCAACGTCGACGCCACACGCACCGTCGAGGTGCTGTCTTGATTGCTGTCGAGCACCGGCCCGAGGTGTGCCTCTGCGTAGCGGTGCAGTTCCTCAGAACCCGCACAGAAACAAAAGCGAATGCCCTGTAGGGCGCCAGTGAGATTCGAACGCTGCATGATCAGCGGTTACTTCGTGGCCGACCCGGTTCGCTGCGTAGCCATCGATCCCCACCGGGAAAGCAACCTTTGCAAAACCGGAACGCGCCCGAGGCGCCGGTGCAGCGGGTCAAAAACGGCGTTGCCAATAGCGACGACATCGTCCCAACTGGGAACCAACGTGCGCCACAAGGGCAATCCCGATTCTACTCGAAAGAATACCATCAAGAAGGCGGCTGCCAATGCGTATGCAACGGCAGTAGAAAACGCCGCTCCCACGATCCCCCAGCGCGGGATGAGAAAAACGTCGAGGCCCAGGTTCGTCGCCAGTGCCAACACCCCGGAAAAAATGTTCACGGACTGGCGATTTCGGCTCGTGAAGTCGCGCGATAGGATGGTGAAAATCGCCATCGCGACAGCTCCTATGGCCGCAAATGGCAGCGGAGCAGCCGCTGGCGCGAATGCCTGGCCATACCACAAAGGGATGAGAAAAGGGCCAACGACGACCAAGGCCGCTCCCGCCAATCCGGTCAACAGCAGGGTCCGTCGACACGCCTGTGCGGTCATGCGGTGCACCTCAGCCTTCTCCATGGAGGCAAGCTTCGGATAGATCACCCACCCCACGGCCTGGGGGATCTCGAGAAGCATCTCAGAAAAGTGTAACGTCAAGCTGTAAAACGCGGTTCGCGCAGGATCGAGGAAATACGCCACCAGATACACATCAGCGCGATACAACAGATGCATGGTCAAAATCTGCGTGTACGATTTGCTGCCGAACGCGAGTTGCCGAATCAAGAGGGGCCGGTCAACGCGCAAGCTGAACGGCAAGAGTCGCCGCACGGATATCAGCAGCGAGGCGACCACCAGGGTCGTGGACACAGCGTACACGACCAAGGCCGAGCCCAGGGACAAGGTTCCCAAAACCCACAGTGTACCTACCCCCGCCAGTACCGCTCCTGCCCCGCCAAGCGTACGCCGATTGTACAGGCCAAACCGCCCCATGGCCTGCAGTATGCCCCAAAAATAGTTGTCCACCAGCAGCAACGGCAGGCGCCACAATGCCAACAGGAGTGCCCATGCCGGTAAGCCGCGCAGAATTGTCTCCCCCAGAGGCTCCCTCAACCCCCAAACCGCAAGCACAGTAAGCGCCCCCAGGGTGAGCGCAAGAACCAAAGAATTGCCCGCTACGTGCGAAAGCGGAGCTCCTTCACGGCGGGAACAATACACGTTTGCCTGAGTAATGCCCAACTTAGTGAGCGTCACCAACGTCGACGGCAAAAGTAAGGCCAAGGCTAACAGCCCTCGGTCATGCGGCCCGAGACCACGAGCCAAAACGACACTGGTCACCATGCCTATGGCCGCTACGCCAAGGCGCGAGCCGAAAAGCGCTATCATTTCGGACGATAAGCGCCTCATTCTGGCGGAGCCTTCCGTGTGAGCTGCGGCTCCTGACGCACCGCGGTTCCTTCGCCGGAGGGCTCAGGGTTTTTGCAAACGACCATCCAAGTTTGCGGCCAGCTCCCAGGGAGCCGTTCGAGAGCATCAATGAGCCATCGAGCCAATCGGGGTGCACGAAACCGAAGCCGGTTAATTCTCCGTTGCACGGGGAACCACCGCAAGAGACCCTCGGAGCGCATGACCTGAAAACCAGCACGAGCCAACTCCGCCTCGGCTTCGCCGGACCGGTACAGTACGTCATAAATTCGGTAGTGTTCGAGTCCACGCTCCACCCGCGCTGGGTAGGAGGTGTGGAAGTTTAGAGCGTCTATGACGAAGAGCCCCCCGGGGACCAAAACACGGCGAACTTCGGCATACAGTCGCCAGCGATCGCGGAGCTCGAAGTGGCGTACGAAACGCATCGAGTAAGCAAGGTCGAAAACGTGGTCCTTGAATGGCAACCGAAAAGCGTCTGTCCGCAAGAACTCCCACAGCGCAGCTTTCGTGCGCTCGCGCGCTACTCGAAGCATGGGCATGCTGGCATCGACGGCTACACCAAAGCGAACACCGTGTACCTCTGCTGTGAGCCGAGCCGGTCCGCAGGCTAACTCTAAAATGCGTCGGGGCCGCGCCGTGGTTACGATTTCGTTCAGCAGGGCCACTTGTCGGCGGTGCAAGAGTCCATTCAGCGGCTGAGCCGTGCGGCGTTCAAGGTAGGTTTGCACCACAGCCTCGTTACGGTAGTAGGACTTCAGTTCATCTGGTTGGCGAAGAGGCTCACCTAGCATATCCCGTGCATCCGTGTTACGGACTTTTCACCGACTCCAGCACCTCCCGCAAGTCCTCACGCCACAAGGGGCGAGGCTTCCAACCCAAGAGGCGTTCTGCATTCCTGCAGTCGTAGTAAGCGCGGCGGGTGGCTCGGGCAACCTGATGATACGTCACAGGCGAACGTCGGCCGAGCAAGCCGAGCAGGCCCTCGGCGGCGCGGGCACTGACGGCCGCCAGCCCGACCGGCAAATACACCGGGCGCCAGCGTACCCCCGCAAGTTCACAATACGCATCGAGCCACAACTTCTGCGGTACGTGCACGTCCACGAGGTTAAAGGCACGTCCTATGACTGCCTCGCTTTTCTCCAGCGCCCGAACCGCCGCCAGTGCGACACTGCGCACGTGACTTAAAGGCAAGGGATAGTCCTTGCGCGCTAAAACGAACCGCCAGCCCTTCCATGCGACACTCTGCCTGGCTAAAGGCGGTTGACGCCCCGGACCCCACAACAGGCCTGGGCGCAACACCAACGCTGGCGCCCCTCGTCTGGCTTCCCACAGGATGGCCCGGTCGGCAGCAAGCTTAGAGCGGCTGTAGTGGCCGCGGGCCTTCGATTCGCTTTCGTATGGACCGGTCTCGGTGACCGTGTAGTTGTCCGTGGGGATATCGTACACACTCAACGAACTCACATGGATGAAGGTCCGCGCTCCAGCCGCCTGGGCTGCCTGCAAAAGCGCGATCGGGGCGCGGACATTGATTGCCGCAAATTCCTCCCACGAGCCCATGGTGCTCACCCGCGCCGCCGCATTAATGACTGCGTGTACTTGCGATACCGCCTGTCGAACGAATTCGGCATCTGTCAGGTCGCCAACAATCTCCTCGACCACCTCCGGCCACGGCCTATCGATGCGGCTATGAACTGACGCCCGCACTTCCCAGCCGCACCGCAAACACTCATCGACCAGAGCCTTTCCCAAAAAGCCCGCGGCACCTGTGATCAGAACCTTCACGCCAGGGCTCCCTCTACTGGGCGCTGCCCGTAGTCGCTCGACTGGCTCAGCAACTGCTCCATCAGCTCCACGACGGCCTTCCCATCATCGGCAGAAACAGGGGGTGGGAGTCCTTGACGATAAGCGGCATAGAACGCTCTCAAATGAGCGCCAATTCCCGGATAGTAACGCTGCCGGCCGGACAGAAACGCAATGGTATTTCTCCAGGTTGCCCCGATCAGCTGGCGTGCTTCGTCCAGGTTGGGAAACACCTTCGCCAAAGGCTTGGGAAGTGCTGGAGATCGGCGGAACACGAGGGTCATGTTGTTCAAGTTGATCACAGCGGTTTGCTTGGTGCCAAGGAGGGTTACTGTATTTGCCAAGGGGTGAGCCCGTGTGGACACCGTCAGCGTGCCAGTGCCACGCTCTCCACGAACGATTGCGCGGAGTTCGGCCACGGCTCCATTGTCGTCAACGACGTGCACCGTGCGAACCAACTGTGGAGGCCCTAAGAACCCATGGAGGAGATACGCGGGATGAGGTAAGGCGTCGAAAATCGGGCCGCCGGGTAGGGCATGTTTCCACGGTTGCGGGTTGCCTCCATCGCCTTCCCCAAAACTAGCAAAGACCTCGACACCCACGAGTTCACCTAACTGGCCGGCTTCCAATGCACTGCGAGCCCGTAAAACAACGGGATCGAACCACCGGTTGTGGTCCACACTCAGCACCCGCCCAGCTTGTTGCGCCACTGCGATCATGGCTTCTGCCTCTGCCCGCGAAGTGGCCATGGGCTTTTCGACCAGCACGTCAAGACCCGCCTGCATCAACTCGGTAGCGAGCCGCGCATGCGTGGCGGGCGGCGTTAGAACGTGGACAACCTGCGGCTCCAATGCCGCTTGCATCTCCCGCAGGCTGGCGCAGGTTGGCAAGCCCCAACGCTTCGTGAAACCCTCACGAGCCTGCCCGTCGGCATCGCAAGCGCCAACAAGTTCGACCCCGGGAATGGAGCGGAGATAAATAGCATGGGCGAACGCTATGCGACCGCAACCAAGCAACGCCACACGAATGGGCCTAGCAAATGCCATAAAGGAAGCCCGTAATTCGGGTCAACGCTGCGCAGTATGAAGGCAGTTCTTACAGGAGATTTCCTCAGCCCACTGCGCGCTGCCGCGTATACTCCTGAAGCTGTTTCACGTTGTAGTACAGGGGAGCGCTGTAGTCAGGCACCTGACCGGTTTGGAGGACCGCGTGAACCTCACGGATGGCGTCTTCCACCGTGCGACGAGGTGTAAAACCGAGTTGCTCCCGAATCCTTTTGAATGAAACCCGGTAGCTACGCCGATCCTCGACGTGATCAAACTGCTCTACCTTCGTCCCAGGCAGAAAGTCGACAACCTTTTGCGCAATTTGCCCAACAGTGAAGTTCAGGTGGTCTGCACCGACGTTAAACACCCCCCGATGAGCTACCGCCGCTGGCGCTTCAATGCCCCGTACAAATGCATCCGCGGCGTCCTGAACATGGAGGTGAGGCCGCCACTGATTGGCGCCGACGATCCGGATGGTTCCCGTAACTGTGGCGCGAGCTGTGATCGTGTTCACCATTAGGTCAAAACGCATTCTGGGAGAGAGACCACAAACCGTCGACAACCTCAGGATGACGACCTCGAGGTTCCCGCCCTCACGCAACAAAATGTCCTCTGACATAATGCGGGTGCGCGCATACAGCGACACTGGATGTAAGGGCGAGTCCTCGTGCAGCAAATTGTTACCATTGGCCCCGTAAACGCTGCAGGAAGAGGCAAACACCAGCCGTTGCACGGCCGCGTCACGACACGCTTCCAGTAACACGCGCGTTGATTCGTAATTCGTCATCAGAGTCTCTTTGGGGTCGAGGTCGCAAGCTGCATCACCAACCAGCGCGGCAAGGGCAACCACGGCACGAACTCCCTTGACCGCCTGGACCACGTCGCGAATGTTACAAATATCGCCGTAGCGAACCTCCAAGTTACGGTCACCGTGGAGCTCCGCGATGCCATGCTCGCCGTACAAGAACTTATCCAGTACTCGAACACGGTATCCCCGTTGCAGAAGCCTACGGACCAGGTGGCTCCCAATATAGCCGGCTCCGCCAGTAACCAGAACACAGTCTCTCTGCATCTCCCGGACCCCTCCCTGTCGTCCAGAACTCGAGGAATCGCCTGATGGCGTTCTTTGCTTAAGCTCTCTCGACAACGCCTCTCGCCTGTTGCAACGCTCTAGTCTCAATCATCATTCGAGCAACTTGTCCAGAGCCCGTTGCCAGGCCGACGTCCCAAAACGTATCCGCGCACGGCCCGCAGCGGTTCGGTGTGGTAAATTCACGTACTTTGCAGGCAAACCACATACTTGGCCCAGCAAAAACTATTCGGAAGAGCTGCACACAACACCGGAGCAATGTTCCACTGCACTGTCACAAACCGTTTCAAAAAGCAAGAAAAAACCTAGGGTTGAGTTTCACGATTGAGGCCGCGGAAGTTGGAAAGGAGCAAGTATTGTGGCCAGGGCACGTACATTTCGTTCGCGGTCAAAGGCCTCCAGTACCCGCGCCCGACCTCCCTCCCCAAGTTTGGCTCGCAGCGCTGGATCGGCGCCAAGCTCATCAATGGCAGCGGCCAGCGCTCGTGGGTTCTCGGGTGCGACCAAGCGTCCGTGGACCCCATCGGTGATGAGCTCTCGTATTCCCGGTAGGTCAGAGGCAATCACGGGGATTCCCATTGCCATTGCCTCCGCGAGAACGTTCGGAATCACATCCTGCCGGCCCGACTCTTTCACCAGCACACTCGCGAGAACGAACAAGTCGGCCTGGGCGTACTGCTCGGCAACCTCCTCTTGGATCAGGGCGCCGGTAAATTCCACGCACCGAGCTAACCCCAACTCTTGAACCCGCTTCTCTAACATTGGGCGCTGCGGGCCCTCGCCAATGATGACGCATCGCACCGGACCAGAGACATATGCGCAAGCTTCGATGAGCACATGGTGTCCCTTGTAGACCCGCAAGCTGCCGCAAGTGACAATCCGCAGCACTGTCCCGGAAGCAGTTCGGGGACGAGGCCGGAAACGTCGTAAATCCACCCCATGGTAATTAACGACAATTCGCCGGTTCTCAGGGGCGGCAAGACTGCGCAAGTACTCGGCATTCACGCGGGCACACGTCACGACCAGCTCCGCAGCCTCCAACTTTGCTGGCAAGAGAAGCGGCATCAAATAAATGTCGTAGGCGTGGGCAGTGAAACTAAACCGGATCCCGTAAATCCAGCGGAGCAACAGCGCCGCGGTGGTTGCGTGCGTCGCCCAGTGAGCGTGCACATGAAAAATGCCCTCTTGCAGCAGTCGCTCTCCCAGGTAGACCGCTTGGGGCACTAGGGACAGCGACTTCAAGAGATAAACCGTCGGGCTGGTGTTCCACAATGCTTCGACCCGAACAGACCACGGTAGCGCGCGTCTGCGCTTCTTGGTTGCCTCCTTCGACTTCCAGAGCTCCTTGCGGTCGCGGTACCAGCACCACACTAGCCGAGCGATACTGCGCAAGTAGCGGCGTGGACGATGCCATAAACAACGTAGGTTCGCAGTCAGAACGGAAGGTGAGGCCACTGGCGGTAAGTACTCGACCTCGTTCTTCAGAGCCTGCGCCTCTGGCTGTTGCTTCTCCGTTGGGGGGCGCCGCAACGAATATAGCTTTAAGTTCAACCCTTCTTGCCGCAGCGCTAGGGCCTCCCACATCACAAAAGTCTGATGCAGCACTGGGAACGCGGGATAGAGAAAGGCAATGGGCCGGCCTTCCCCGCTGCCCTGGGCCCTAGAGCCAGAAAAAGAGGTACAACCCTCAACGGGCGGCGGGGCCACGCGCTGGTTAGTGCGGTCTCTCTCCGGAGCTTTCCTGGTTCCTAGAAAGCGAGCCAACGTCAAGTTCTAACACTAGCCTGAGAACTGCTGAGCGTGGCCATGCCATGGGGTTGCAGCAACTGATTCAGTGCCGGCACGATTCGCACGGGGACGTTTGCCCGCGCACAAATCTCTACCGCCTCCCTTGCAATATCTTCCGTGACGTCCGATAGGCAGACAAACACGGCTTCTACCCTCTTTGCTGCCAGCGCCAACGGCAGTTCAGCGATACCCCCCAAAATTTTTACCCCATGAATGCGAGATCCCCAACGTTCGGGTGTCTCGTCCACGAACCCAACCGGTACATACGCAGCCAGCGGTTCCTCCAGCATTGCGCGGCACATTTGCTCCCCACCCAAGCCGGTACCGACGATGAGTGCTTGCATCCGCTGCCTGTGTCTACGCAACGAAGTTCGCAGATAAGTGCGAAGACCAAACCGCAACCCACCCCACGCAAGCAGCACCAAAGCCCAATCGATCACGAACACAGAGCGAGGGTGAGATTGCATCCCCAAAAAGTACGTCAAGCCAGCGATGAGCAGCGAGCTCGTACTCACGGCTTTGAAGAGAGCGATGAAATCCCACATACCAAAGTAACGCAGTACGCTCTGGTAAACGCCGAAATACACGGCGGCCGCTGGCCGCAAGATGGCGATCAACACAAGTGTCTGCCCCACGTATTCCGCCGCAGGAATATGCCAGTCAAAGCGCACAAGCAACGCCAGAACATAGGCGCCAAGCGCACACCCCAGATCGGCCACGAGCAACGCGATGCGCCGTCGGCGCTCCCAAAGATAACGCGCTCGGATCGCTCCCCTCAGGGTCGCCCACGCACCGCCCACGAGAAACTTGAGCTCGGACCAAAAGGTTGCACTGCGGATGTACTCCAAGTCCCGTTGCAGCTTCGCCGGCAAGATGTGCTCGACGTAATACGCCTCGGTGTCTTTCAATCCGTCGGGATACTCATCGACTTCGTCCCGCCCGTGAATCTGACTCGGGCCAAAAATTCCTGGCGGAACGCTCAGCACCTGTACTTGCTCCCCACGATAGTACTGAACAAAGTAAGGGTCCTCGGGACGCGGGCCCACGAGGCTCATGTCTCCTTTGAGAACGTTGATCAACTGTGGCAACTCGTCGAGTTTGGACCAACGCAAAAACTTGCCCAAGCGAGTAATACGCGGGTCCCTCTTCACGGTCAGCCGCGAACCCATTTGATACGCGCCCTGAACCATCGTCCGAAACTTAAAAATGCGAAACAATTCCCCGCCCAAGCCAACGCGACGCTGACGGAAAAACACCGGCCCAGGAGAATCCAGCTTAATGAGAACGGCTATGACCAAAAACACCGGCAACAACAACACCAGACCGACGAGAGCGACAAAGAAGTCGAGACAGCGCTTTGCGCGACGCCCCCACGGGCCCATTTTTCCATAACCCCAGGCGGGCACCCGCGGGAGCTGGATGTAACCGACCTCAACGTCGGTGCGCACGGACAATCCTCCTCACTTGCTCGCAGACATACACCACGTCTTCATCGCTCATCCGGGTAAACAAAGGTAACGAGATGATTCGTTCTGCGGCATCTGAAGCAAACGGAAATTCATCAGGTCGAAAACCGTAAGTATCTCGGTAATACGAGTGCATGTGCAACGGGATGAAGTGCACTTGTGTTCCCACCCCTGCCTCGCGCAACTCCTCCATCACGCGATCACGATGCACCCGCAACATCTCCAACCGCAGCCTGACAACGAATAAATGCCACGCGTGCTCCACCTCGCGTCGCACTTGCGGCAGTTGAATTTCCTCAACGTCCCCGAGCAGTTCAAAATACCGTTGCACGAGTTCGCGCCGACGCTCGTGTAACTGGGGGAGTCGGCGAAGCTGCACGAGCCCCAATGCGGCGTTGAGGTCAGTCATGTTGTATTTGAACCCTGGATACAGCACGTCGTACCGCCACTGCCCCTCATTGCTGTAGCGACGCCAAGCGTCGCGGCTCATCCCGTGGAGGCGGCGCGTGCGTAAAGTGTCGACCAGCTCCTCATGATTGGTCGTGAGCATCCCCCCCTCGCCTGTACAGAGATTCTTCGTGGCATAGAAACTAAACGCCGTGAGATCTCCCAGGGTACCGACCCGCCGCCCCTTGTAGGATGCCGGGAGAGCATGCGCGGCATCCTCGATGACGACAAGACTATGAGCCTGAGCGATTTCGAACAGCTCGTCCATGGGAGCCGGGTGCCCGGCGTAGTGTACCGGCACAAGGGCTCGGGTACGACTCGATACTTTGCGCGCAACATCTACCGGGTCCAGGTTCAAAGTGTCCGGGGTCACGTCCGCCAAGACCGGCTTGCCTCCGGCATGGAGGATGGTGGCAGCCGTAGCGGTGAACGTTAGCGTGCTGGTGATGACTTCATCGCCCGGTTGAATCCCCACGCCGTCGAGCGCCAGGTGAAGTGCGGCTGTGCAGGAGCTCGTTGCTACTGCATAGCTTGCCCCGACAAAACTGGCGAAGCACTTCTCGAATTCTTGCGTTCGCGGGCCGATCGTAATCCACCCGGAACGCAGAGTTTCCACAACTGCCGCGATCTCTGCTTCTCCAATGTCAGGCACGTAAAAGGGCACCTCTCGACGCTGCCCTGCCGTTTGACCGGAAAAGCGCTTCTGCCGCTCAACTACTGACGACATCAACGAGTGTGTCTCCATCCGAAACGTTTGGGGCCCATGCGTAGTGACCGACGAACGCCATTAAGCAACCCCCACTTCCCACCACGGAGTGGGCGTATAAATCAAGACCCTCCAGCAGGAACTTTTCAATTCGACTCCTCGGCAAATCGCAGAAGGCCGGCAGCCTTGCGCCAAAAAACGTTTCTCAACTCCCCATGAGCAACCCACCGTCGTACTGCTGCGCGTGCCCTGGGGCGGGCCAACAGCAACTGCAGCAGCGGATGGAACACCACCACCTGCCGGATCGGGCGAGGGCGAAACCCCATGCTGAACTTAAAGTCATCCAGGGGCTTGACCGGCTCTAATGATTCCAGGCCAAACGTGATCTCGGGAGCCCTCCGACGCACCAGCATCTCCTCGGCGACAGTGAAAATCAGCGCGTTGTTGGGATACGCTCCTCGCTCTTCAGTGCTCGACCGACTGAGCAAGAACTCCACGGCATCTTCGAAGCGGACGGTTACGAGAAATGCTGCCAAGCGTCCGTCGACCCACGCTCCCCATCCCTCGACCCCAGGCGTTTGTCGAGCGGCGCTCCAGAAGCGCGCCCAGCGATCCGTCGTCCACGCCTGTTCGCGGTTTTGACGCCTCAGTGTTTCCAGATGAAGCTCCCACCCCTCCCTCTCCAACACAATTAAGTCGGCACTACAGACCCGACAGCGCTTAAGGCCGCGACGGACTTTACTACGAACGTTGGCACTCAAGCGCTCGAGCCCATAGGAGTGGTCATCTAGAACGATCTGATAGCTGAGCTTTCCGAAAGCAGAGTCGACCGGGGCCGCGTAACGGGCGCCCAAACAACCCCAGCTACGAAAAAGGCTCCGCAGTTCCTCGCGTTGCAGCCGATATTCCCGATGGTGCGGGGCGCTGAGAAAAAACCAGCGATTTGCTTCAAACCAGAACAAGCTCGTGGTGCTACGCACTCGGTACCCTTGCAGCGCAAGGAATCGCGCGTAGCCCTCTGCAGTCAACCCAGGTTCCATGTCACATCCACCGAGTTCTCTCCATATCCCTTTCGACGAGACGTCGGAGCACCACACTGATACCGACGAGCCAGAAAAGCAAGACAAACTGCCAGAGGTCCGCAAACAACGAGAAAAAAACCAAAGACAGGAAGCTGATCTTGGCAGCCTTCGTGATCCACAAAAGATCGGTCGTAGGGGAGGGTGGTGCCGCTGTCATCCACGCCTCAGCATAGCGGTAATTCTGCCATGTCCTCCAAAGCAGGACGAGAAAGCCAGCCAAACAGAAAACGCCGCCTTCCACCAGTGCAAGCAAGTATGAACTATGCGGAGCGGCCGTGGACCTCGCCGGATCTTTCAAAAACCGTGCGACCTCCCAGTTACCCATTCCCACTCCCAGGAACGGGCTGTCGAGAAAAAGCTCCCACGCAATCTGCCAAGTTCGGCTGCGGCGCTCCAACGAGCCGGCCCCCTCACCTAGCTGTGCTTGTTGGGTTCCCGGCAAGTTGGTGATCCGCTCGAGGCTACGCTCTGGAACGAATTGAGACACCAGCACTCCCACCAACACAGCCCCCAAAATCCAGTTTACCAGCGCGCGAATACTGACCTTCTCGTCCCACAATATCCCTGCAAAGCACACTGCCAGGCCCAGTAACCCGCTGCGCGATGCGGTCATAAACACAGCAAGGCCCATGACCCCAATGGCCAAAATCAATGCCGCCCGTAGGCCCGGCAGCCAAAGCGACCGACGAAAGTACCACAACCCCGCAACGGAAAACACAGCGAGCATGGCAAGGCGGTTGGGATTATATGCGGCGGCCACCAAACGCGCTTCCGTGGTCGCGCGGTAGCCATAGAGTCCCCCGCCCTGAAGCACCCCTTGTACCCCACTCAAGGCGCTCGCCACCATGAACGCCAGGCCGACCAAGTAAATCATCCGCACGTGCTCTGCCGTACGAATGAAAACGACGAAGAAAATCGTAAATGCCACTCGGTTGACAAATATCCGCATGTTCGCGGCGCTGAGTTCTTGCTCCCCCAGAAGCTCAAGCGTGTGCGGGTCCGGGCCATTGAGGCGTGCGGAAAGGAAATACATAGCCACGATGAAGCCTAACAACTGCACCTCCGGCAACGTGAGGAATGACCAGTCGCGTTCCCGGTAGACTCGGTACGCAAGCAGTACGATAAAGATGAGCCCGAGGACGTTATTGATCGTTAAGAAGCCGACCCCCTGCAAGGCGCGGGGGTAAGTCATCAAGAATGTCGACAGGAACAAGGCAATTCCGTACTGCGGGCGTACTATGATAAAGGCAACCAGAAAGATCCCCAATACAAGTACGACCGTTGCACCACCCAAAAAAACGGAGCCAATTCCTCCGACCACCGCAAGCGTGGTGACGAGCAACAGCGGGGCCCAACTGCGCTCAGCCGAACGGGGGGAGAGGGTGCCTAAGCCTTGCATCGGCGATGCACCTTAAGGTGGATTGGTCACAGCAAGTTTTCCAGAAATGCCGGAATGTAGGAACGTTGCCGGTTCAGCACGACTCCTAAAATGCGCGCCCCAACCCGGTCCAGTTGCCGCTTGGCGGCTTCGGCATCAGTGACCGGCGTGCGATCTGCCTGGAAGACCAGAATGACACCGTCCACTTTCGAGCCGATCACAGCCGCGTCCGCATATACGTTCACCGGGGGGCCGTCGATCACAACAAAGTCAAATTGAGGCTGTAGAAAGGCCAATAAGGTCTCGATTGCCTCGACCGCGACCGTTGTGGCTGGCTGCGTACCCGCAGGGATGACAGACAGGTTCCACTCATCCACTCGAGTGACAATCGCCTCCGGGGCCGCCCTGCCCAAGGCGAAATCCGAAAGCCCAAAACTTGTCGGTACCGGCAACAGGTTTTTGACCGACGGGCTACGCAAATTGGCCTCAACCAACAAGACCCGCGTTTGTGGCTCGCGTGCCAACGCCATTGCCAAACCTAGGGCCACAGTGGTCGTACCCTCCCCGTGCTGAGCGCTGACCAGGAGAATGGTATGTAATCCAGCGGGAACTGTCATCGAAAGGACGCTGGCGCGTAGCCTCTGGTAGTCTTCCTGAATAACAGCTGCCGGGTCGGTTAAAGCGGGCGAAGCAACCGGGGTCGGGGAGCGCGCCCGACCCCGCTCACGCTCTTCTTCGGCCTTTTTCAGTGCCTCGTAGATTTTGCTCACACGATCCCCGAAGCCCTTGGAATTTCCTCATTCGGCTCCTGCGTCACGAACCGTTCCCAGCAACGGCAACCCCAGAAATCGCACCACGTCAACTTCCGACCGGAGTGGCCTGCTGACGTACTCCCTCGCGAACGCCCCTGCAATACCAACAACCAGGCCCGCAAGCAATGCAAGACTTGCCGAAACTCGACGAGTATCGATACGAGGCAAGGGTGGAGTGGGCCGCTGCAACACGCTCACGTTGACCAACTTTTGTTCGTCCATGGCGCGACTGATACGGGCTTCCTGCTCTCGTTTGACGTACAGCTCGTAAGTCTCGCGTCGGGTCTTCAATTCTTGCTCCAAGCGCTCGAATTCCACTGCCTTCTGCCTGAGCAGAATCAATCTTCGTGTGGAGCGACTCAACTCGTCTTCCAGAGCTGCTTGTCGCGCCCGCATCTCACTGAGCTGACTCTCTAGGTCCAACAGGGTTCGCAGCCGATCCTCTCGCAGGGGGTTGGTTCGGTACAGTTGGTGGGAGACCACTGTGGGGCGTTCGCGCAACTCGGCTTCGAGCGCGGCCCTCAGCTCCTGAATTTCCTCGTCGTTGTCTCGCACATGGCGGTCCTTCTCGGTGTACTTTCGAAGCAGCGTTACGCGATCCATCTGGCGGTCGACCAACTGGGAAGTAAGTTGCGTCACCACCGGGTTAATTTCTAAAGACTGCGACCGCTTTACCACTTCTGGTTGTTGCGCGATCTGGTCCCGCAGCACGCGCAATCTTTCTTCAGTGCCAACGATGCTGGAATTAATCTCGCGGAGCACACTGGCGGTCTCGGCTACCATGCGAACGGTTGCCGAGATTTCGTCAGTCGGCGACACCACACCTTCCTTATTGGCAAATTCAATCAGTTTTTGTTCCGCCACACGGAGCTGTTGCTCCAGCTGCCGTCGCTGCTCGTCGTAAAAGCGCGGCAATTCTTTGTTGCCATGCACCTCAGCATGATAGGCGAGATACTCATCAACAAGCTGATTCACCACTCTGGCAGCGTAGGATGGGTCGCTGTGCCGATAGTCGATTTGAATCACGTTGGAGGCTTTAATTGGTGTCACAGCCAATGCGCTTTGCAGGGCCAGGAGTTGGTCGGTAACGGAGCGCTGACTGGCCAAGGGCGAAGCAGCTCCGTCCCCGTTCGCGCTCAACGACCGCGCCACAGAGGCTAGCAAATCGCTACTGGTCACAATGTGCACCTCGGTGTTTACCAAAGACTCATTGAGCTGCACCGGTTCGAGCTTCGTCACATCCGTTGGCTGCACGGTAGGATCGGTCCGCGAGGCCGAAATCATCACCTTGGCACTGGCGACGTATTTGGGGCGCTGCAACATGGTACTCAAAAGGCCAGGGAAGGCCACGGCCAGGAACAACGCCCCAATTAACCGTTTATGTTTGAAAAGAACGTGAAGGATGTCACGGACTTGATCGCTTGCTGGGCCGTTCCATCCGGCGTTTCCGTTCCAGCCGGTGTTGCCGCTAAAATTACTGGACCCACCAATCGTGGTGTTGCGAATATTGTTGGGCCGCCTCTGTGGCTCAAATGCCATACCCGCGTCTGCTTTCCGGATCCAATTTAGAAACTCGTCCCTGCACCAACACGAGGCTCCACAGGGAGAAGCCCACGAATGTACAATCGCACGAACGCATTGACGTCGCCAATGAACGTTCGTGGCACGTACAAAACGTCGCCCGGGCGCAATTGCACTTCCTCAGGTGCTCCACTTCGCAAAGCCTGAGCCAAATCCAATCGGGTACCCTGATATTCCTCCTCTCCAGCCGACAACCGTAACACGCTGTCGACCCTGGCAGTGTCCAGAAAGCCTCCGCGGTCGGCAATCGCCTGCAGCGGGGTTAGCCCTTCGCGATACGGAACGATACCCGGCACTCGAACTTCCCCCATGACGTAAACCTTAAGATCCGCCGTCTGTGCGACCAATACGGATACTTCCGGCTCCCGCAGGCGGTCTTGGGTGCGCTCAACAATTACCCGTACCAATTCATCCGGAGTCAAACCGGCGGCATGGATGTCTCCGGCGAGCTGAAGCGTGATCCCACCGTCGGGGCGAACCGGAACCTTTATGTCCAGCTCAGGATGGTACAAAAACTTGACCCGAAGCAAATCTCCCGGCTTGATGCGATACGGTGCAGCTTGCCCTGGAGGCAAGGGCAACGGTGCATCCAAAGGCGGCAAGGCCGCGGTTGGCACTCCCCGCCGAGCGCACCCGGCCAGCAAAAGAACGCAGCAGGCACTCACGCTGAGCACCACCGGAAATCGGGCAGTAATTCGCTTAGGCACGGGCCTCGTCCTCCCGGCGACCATCCATCGGCTTATATGAAGTCGGCACATCCCTATCAACACCCCAACGATGTTCTAGAATTTGTGACAGGCGTGTGACCCCACAGGAGTTCAGCCACCAGGCCCAACTCATGATGCGCTCCAATGCTTCAACAGCCACGTCTCGACTCGGTAACGCAGCAGCAAAGTGGCTCGTGGCGCTGGCAGCACTCGCACGTGCGCGCGGATCTTGCGCCAGCCGCAGCAAAACAGCAGCGAGATCCCTGTCGTTTCCGGCCTCGAATACCGTGGCCTGGTGCGACCAACCAATTGCTTTGGCCACGCCCGCGGAAAGCACGACCGGCTTCCCCATGACACCAAAGTTCAACAACTTGATCGGAAAACCCGACCAAGAAGCCCGTGGGCAGACCAACACGTCTGCACCGCAGAGCCAAGGACGGGTCTCTCCAAAACTCCGGCAAACCACCACCCTGACCTCTGCACGCCCCAAGATTGCTAACAACTCCCGAGGCGCGTGTCTTGTCCAATCGCGCTCATGGGTCACCAGCAAAAGCGCCGCCGTTGGGAGCCGCTCTCGGACCCGACAAAATGCGCGAACGAGCACGTCTAAGTCCTGATAAGGGTCCAAATTGCCCGCGTATGCGATGACAAAATCCCCTTGCGGCCTCTTAACCTGGCAACGGATTCTGGGCCCGCTCTCGCCTGGATCGGGTAATGGCGGCGGTAAGACGATGATCCGGTCGACCGGAAATCCACACGATCGCAACGCCTCCCTCTGCGCAGGCGACAAAACAACGGCAAGATCAGCAAACCGCGGGACGACACGATCGATCACACTGCCACCGAGCCTGGCAAGCCAACGAGCCCAGCGTTTGGAGAAATACGTCGGAAGTTCATCGCTCAAAATATTGTGCGCATGATACACAAGCGGGCAGCCAAAGAGCCTCTTCATTGCGTACGCGACCAAAGGACCCTCATAGTTATGTGCATGAATGACCTGAATCCGATGCGCCCGGACCACACGAGAAAGCGTCGTCACCAGGAGCGCATCCCACAAGGCCTTGCGAAGGATCCAAGGGAGTCGGTCAGTCCACCTCGAGGCAAGCCAACAAGAGCGATGCACCATGATTCCTCGAATCGGGACCAGGTGCTCCCCCACAGGGTAAGTGACAACGTGCACTTCGTGTCCGCGCGCTGCCAAACCCTCTGCCAATTCGCGAATCAGCACCTGCGAGCCACGAGCAGAGGGAAAGGGACACGCAGCGATCACAGCGACGCGCAATGCCACGGTGGGATTTGCAGCCTGCATTAGTAATACCCTAAATCCTTCAAACGTCTTAAAATTTCCGCTTCTTCCTCTTCCGTGTACACTCTCTGCGTTGGCACCAACGCGGAGGGCTCTGGGCCAACTGTCCGAGAAACCCCGCTTACTACGGGTGCAAAGATTTCTCCATCAAAAAATTGCATCGGGTAAGCTACCCCACACATCTTCAAGATGGTCGGCGCAAACTGCTCCATCGCAACAGTTAGCCTCGCCTGAATTTTTGGAATGCGGGGCCCGCTCAGCGCGAAGATGCCCTCGCGGCGATGCGAGCCGCTTAACCCCTGGAGTTTTCCCCCACGCCAGGCACGTAAGTCGAGCTCCGTCACCTCTGGGCCCGGCCGGCCTTGACTGCTAGCCGGCAAAACGGCGTAGCCGCCGTTCTCCTCGGCGAGCTCCACTACGAGGTCGGGGGCTTCGACAACGTATGGACCGACGTACAACTCCTCCCGAAGCCAAACATTCCTCACCAACGGGCGCGCGGTTACCGGGTGACGCCACTCCAGCAAGGCATCGCGAATGGCTCGGCGCAGCTGATCGTAATCGCTCCATGGGACCACGCCCAAAGGTTCGCGTCCCTTCACGTTCAACCAAATGCTCGGGAAGTAACTGAGTTCCTCCGAGAACGCCGCAGAACGGGAAAAATCGATGCCAGCGAACCGAGCGGACGTTTCCATTGCGTTCGACCAACGACCCCCATGCAAGGAGAACAGCGATCGTTGAACTCTTGAGGGTACCACGCCCAACGCGAGGGGTTTCAAGTAACCTAAAACACGAGCCTTGGCCCGCCCCGACAAGAAGCGAAGCCATCCGTTGCGCTCTAGCCACCGATTCAAATGCACACGCGTGGTCCCGACCCCCCCGAATCCATGATCAGAAACAACGAGTACGTCTGCCTCGCCAGCCAGCTGCACCAATCGCCCCAGCGCGCGATCGAGCGCCTCATATACTTCGGCGATGACATTGCCGACTGGCAGGTCCTCCCGCATTGGCGCAAAGGGACTGGCCGAATCAGCAAAATGCCAGAAGTGGTGCGCGGCGGTATCCGACTCCCCGAACAAAATCAAAAACACGTCCCAGCGTTCGCGGCGGAGCAATTGTTCGGCAACACGCAGTTTTTGGGCGATCCCCTCAAGAAGCCGAGTCCGCGCCTTGCTGTACCAGCCTCGTCCGACGCGGAACTCCTGAAAGTCGGCAAAGGGAAAGCCGCCGGCTTCCAAAACTTCGCCAGCTCGCTCCGCAGGGTAAACGAAAGAACGATCAATGCGCGTGGTCACTGGTGTGTCAAAGCCGCTCACCATCACACCATTGACGGGCTCAGGCGGGTACGTGGCTGGGAGCCCGAGAATACATACGCGCTTACCCGCCACGCTAAACCTCGACCAAATACTAGGGGCGCGCCGCCATGTGCTGTTAACAAAATGGACCCGGTAGGCCCCGGGCTCGCGCCGCGTAAAGTCAAAAATTCCATGCCGGCCAGGGTTCATGCCGGTCATGAATGTCGTCCAGCTCGGGAAAGTGACAGGAGGCCATGGTGCTTGCACACCACCGCCCAACCCCCGCGAACGCAGCCGGGCAAAGTTGGGCATCTTCCCGGCCTCTACCATGGGCTCGAGAAGGTTCGGCGATGCCCCATCCCAGCCCACGATTAGGAGCATCCTGCACCTCCCTTAATCAGCGGATCGCACCGCAGTACGGTTTGCCTCTCGTCGCATTTGCTCTAACCTTTGGCGCAACTCCCGAACCACCTCCGGTCTGGAATCGGCAAGATTCATCCTCTCCTCCGGGTCGCGCGACAAATCGAACAGTGCAATCGCCGGTAGGCCACGGGGATTACCTTCGTTGGCCACAATGAGTTTCCATTGCTGCCATCGAACCGACTCGATCTCGTTCCCTTCGAGGCTCTCGTGTGCATACAGTACCTCAGGCGGCTGAGCCTCGGAGAACAAATCGCGCCCAGGGAGGGGCCGAGGTGGAGCCAGCCCAAGCTGACCCAAAATTGTCGGCAAAAGATCCACGGTTTGGGCGAGATCGTTCCGTTCTTCTCCTCTTGTGTGAGCACGGGGCAAACGAAAGATGATGGGGACACGGAGTTGCTCCTCATAGAGCGTCGTTCCGTGCCACCATCCACCGTGCTCGTGAAACTCCTCCCCGTGATCGGCCGCCAACACGAACAGGGTGTTATCCCAAAAACCCTGGCGGCGAAATTCCTCGAGGAGCGCCCCGAAATGTCGGTCAAAATACTCCACGTCGGAGGTGTACAGCCGATGCATCTCCGCCGCTCGTTCCGCTGGGGGGTTGGGATCGACAACGCGCGCAACGCCTCGACCATTGTATGGGATCTCGAAGTATGGATCGTGAGGGTCCATGTAGTGAAGGAATAAGAAAAACGGGCGAGGTGGGTCTTCAGCCAGCCACCGTCTGACCTCCTCGGTGACGACCAACGCATCCTGATAATAATGGTGGTAGTATAGTCTCTGGCGAAGGAAGCGCTCCCGGAGGAGACGGAGCAGCTTGTACACGGAAAGCCGTGTCGCAGAATCCGACGCCCCAAAATAAAAACTCGGGGGGAGGTAATGGTACTCCCCGAAACCTTGATGGAAGTTAAAAATCGGGGCAACGTTGATGTTGGTAACAAATGCCGCAGTCCAGTACCCGGCATCGCGCAAGATCTCTGCAACCGTCGTCGCCTCACTAGGCAGTGGGTCGAACTTGTGCACTGCCCCGTGGGCTGGGGAATATTCTCCTGTAAGAATGGAGGCGACGGACGGGCGGGTCCATGAAGATTGGGCATAGCCGTGGCGAAACCACACGCCTTCGCGCGCCAGCGCGTCCAGGTGTGGCGTACGGCCCTTGCCTCCAAGGATCCCCACCGCGTCAGCTCGCAATGTGTCGACGACCACAAGGACCACATTCGGCTGCTCCGGGCTAGCATGCGCTTGCCGCAGCGGCAGCAATTGGTGGGGCTTGAACTGCTCGACACCCATCTTGAGCACCACAAACACAACAAGCCACAAGGCGGGAAGGCGCCATGCTCCTTGCCGACCAGATCCGCAAACCGTCAAGACAACGGCGGCTGCTCCCAGGCTCAAGAGCACGGCACAAAGGACTAAACCCAAGTACACAACGAGCCCCAAGCCACTGAAGGCAGGCGGGAGCTGTTCGGCAAAGAAACGTTGCGCGACATGATAGCGACCGACGATGAATGCCAAAGGCAGCACAACCACGGCCGCGCCCAGCGCGAGCCACGCATGCTCGGACAATCCGCTACGGCGAAAAAGCGCGTACCGCGCAAGTGCAAACGGTAGAACTAAAATTGCCCCCAGTGCTCCATACGCCCAAAAACCAAAGGGAAACAAACCGAACTCCGCAAGCGTTGCCCCGAGTGCAATGATCGCCCCAGCCTCGACAACGCCCACTAGGCTTCCGCCCCAAGCTCCGGCGCTCATGAGTCCTAGAAGTGAGTATCCCATGTCACCTCCTCAGAGAGGGTTTCAGCGGCGACGACTTCCGTTCGCACAAATTCACTGTCGCTGCCAGCTTGTCAGCGCCTCTAGCGTCAAACTGGTCGCCAGAGGCGACCTAGCCCAAGTCCATGGAACGCCACAGGCCTGAGCTGGGCTTCCAGCAAAGCCAGAGGCTCAGAGGTTCAATCACTGGCCCTATTGGCCGAAGCGCACGATTTCGGCATCCTCCCGAAGGACACGCTGTAAGGCCGAGCCCGTTCGCAACGCGTCCTCCCGCGCAGAGCCGGCCTGGACAGTGACACGAAACACCTTCTTTTGCGCTCCTAATTCAGTTGGGCTCGCGTGGGCATCGAACCCCCGCTGCCGCAACGCTCGCACCAACGCCTGAGCACGTTTCCCATTTGGCGTGCTCAAAACCAGCAAAGCGTACCGACCCGGCCCCTCGCGAACCACCGGCGGGCCCTCCTTCACATCCGGAAGGCGCAGCGTCTGTCCAGGAACGATCAAATCGACATCCTCCACCTCAGGATTGGCCAGTTTAATCAGATCCAAAACCGTATAACTCGACTGACCATACTTGGCCCGCGCAATGGCTGACAGTGAGTCTCCAGGCCGAACCACCAGGTTACCATATTCGGCCACATCGACTTGAGGGGCACTGGGCCCCTCCGGCGGTCTTTGTTGTCTTCTTCCGCCTAGGCTAACCACGTCACCCAACCGTGCTCCTACCTCCCGAGAAGAGCTCAGCCCAGGACTTGAGGGCAAAGCAAAGCCCGGCTCGGGCTTGTCCTGCTCCGGCATGTCGCCCCTCGCGTGGATCCTTCTTTCCGAACGATCCCCCACCGACCCACTAGACGCCAAATTCTGCTCAGCCCCTGATGGCCTGTCCTCGGCAAGAATTCGCTCGTCTTCAGGACTGCCCCCCAGAGCCACTGACTCAACGGGCACATCTGCCAGCATTGCCAGACGCGGGACCGGTTCTGTTTCGACTGCTGAAACAGTCGGGGCCGGAGCAGAAACTTCGGTCATACTACCAGCTTTCTCTGCCTGGGCACCAGCCACGGGCGCTAGTGCTTCTGATTCACTTTCTCGAGCTCTCTGCGGAGCTTCTGCAACCTCCCCCCGCACGACATCTATAGCCTCCGCACGAACGGGCACGTCAGGAGGTTCGATAACTCCGATTTCCGCAGTCCTAGCGGGCTCTTCCACAGAAGCCGGCGCAGCAACGTACGCTTGCCAGATCGAACGCGCGGCGGTCCAAGCCGCCAAGCCGGTAGCGAGGACGGCACCTGTCAACGCAACTCTTTGCCACCACGAGCGCGACTGGTTGAATCGAACGCGCTCCAACCGAGGCTGTTCCTGTTCTCCAGCGCCCTTTGCCTCGTCGGACGCGGTGCTCGCAGAGTCCACCGGCAGAAGGTCTGCAGCTGCCTCCTCGATAATTTCGGCCGTGATCCGTTTTTTCCCCATGGCGTAACCAATGACCAAGGCATTGTCGCACACCACGTTGACTAATCGAGGAATACCGCGCGAGAAACGATAAATGTACTCTTCGGCATCGCGGCTAAACACCCTCGTGTCCGGAGCACCTGCCGCTTCCAAGCGAAAGCGAATGTATTCGGAGACTTCCTCTCGGGATAGCGGCAAAAGGCGACAGTTCACGCTGATCCGCTGCCGCAACTGACGGAGTACCGGATTGCTTAATTTCTGACCTAACTCGGGCTGGCCGGACAAAACGATCTGGATGATCTTTTCCTTGGCCGTCTCCAAGTTGGAAAGCAGCCTGAGATCTTCGAGGACACCGTACTCCAGGTCTTGCGCCTCGTCGATGAGCAAGGCCACATTGCGTCCATTGCGCAGCTCCTCCAGCAAGAACATGTTCAGGCGCTGCAACATGTACAATTTCTTCCCACTGTGGATTGGTAGGTCGAACTCGGCGAACATGTACTCCAGGATCTCCTCGAAGCTCACGTTCGTGTTGAACAAGAACACCGTACGCGTGCTTCGATCCAACTCCTCCAGCAAGCGTTTCAGGAGGGTGGTTTTCCCGGTACCCGCCTCGCCAATCAGGGTAATGAAGCCCTTCCGCTGAGTGATGCCGTAGTGCAAGGAGGCAATGGCTTCCCGGTAGCGAGCATTGAGATACAAGAATTTTGGGTCGGGAGTCACGTTAAACGGGCGTTCTCGGAACTGATAAAACTCGCAGTACATCGAAGAGCATCCTCCTAGGGCGTCGCCGCTCCACACCTCCGGCATGGCCGCCATTGCTGCTCCTTCGAGGCAGCCCTCAATCCAAGCATAAGCATCTTAGGCATGGCGATAGGCGGCAGCACGGATGCCCAAGTCCCGCATTTTACGATGCAAGGTTGCCTGATCAATACCAGCATGTCGAGCCGCCTGCGTCACGTTGCCACGGTACTGTTTCAGTAACTCTTCTACATACCAGCGTTCTGCGTCTCGCACAAACTCGCGTAGCGATTGCTTCCATGATGCTATCGAAGTACCACGCTGCTCGTTCTCCCGGCCAACTCCAACGTCGACTCGAGAAATCGAGCGACCATCGGCGGTGACAATTGCCCGCTCGAGCACGTTCCACAGTTCGCGAATGTTGCCCGGCCAATCATAATCCATCAACACGGCCATGGCATCTTCACTGACCCGGTCAATACCCTTTTCTCGCGCCAAGGGATGCCGTTGCAAGTACTCCGCAACCAACAAGGGAATGTCTTCACGTCGATCGCGCAAAGGAGGCAGCTGAAGTGGGATCACAGCAATGCGGTAATAAAAATCCTCCCGCATCGTTCCTTGCGCGACACACTGGGCAAGGTCGCGATTGCTTGCCGCCACCACTCGCATATCCACACGCATGCGCTCATTACTACCCAAACGTTCCACGGTTCGCTCTTCCAAAACACGCAGCAGTTTACTTTGCATGGCCAGCGGTATGCTCTCGACTTCGTCAAGAAACAGCGTGCCTCCGTGGGCGGACTCCACTTTGCCCGCGCGGTTCACCGTAGCACCCGTGAAAGCGCCTTTCTCGTAACCGAAAAGCTCGCTTTCCAACAGGTTTTCTGGAATCGCTGCACAGTTGATCGGGACGAAGGGTCCCTGCCGTCGCTTGCCCTGCTCGTGGAGCGCGCGAGCCACCAGCTCTTTTCCGGTGCCGGACTCTCCGGTGATCAGTACCGTCACGTCAGTATTCGCCAGTGAAGCCACCAGACGAAACACCTCGCGCATCCGCGCATTGCGGCTCAGCATGTTCCCGAAACGGTACCTCTCGGCAAGTTGGTCTTTCAGGTTTTGGATCTCGTCCAACAGCCGGCGACGATCAAACACACGCCGGATCGCCAGCGCGAGCTCCTCCGGAGAAAACGGCTTGGTCACATAATCGGCCGCCCCCAAGCGCATGGCTTCGACAGCTCCGCGGATCGTGCCGTGAGCTGTCACCATAATGACATCGATCGTCGTCCACCGCCGCCGGATTTCTTGAAGCAAGCTTGCCCCGTCACGCCCCGGCATCATCAAGTCCAGGAGCACCAAGGAGTAGCAGCGCTCCTCCAGACGAGAGAGCGCTTCCGTAGCCTCCTCAGCTACGTCAGCTCGATAGCCCTGCTGCTCGCAGAGGTGCTGGAGCTGCCGTCGAATCAACGGATCATCATCCACGACGAGTATTCGTCCGCTCGTTACTTCTGGGCTCGGCTCGGGCCTGCCCGCGAAAGCCATAGAATCCATTCCCGCCCTCCTCGGCAGGTCAGGTTCGACCGAAGTCCTCCCCCTTGACCAGCCAGGCATTTCTCCATGACCGCTTGATACAACTCCCCAGCAGCACTGCGTTTGGGGTTACTCCTCTCAGCAGCAAGCCGAAGGAGAAACCGCCCCGCTTCTGCGACCGGACAAAGCGTCACAACCTCGCCGGGTGGCACCCCATCCTCCGCCAGAAGAGCCGGCAAGTAACTGACGGCCGTACCCATAGCACTTGGATTGACCAGCAACTCCAGCTCGTACTTTCCAACCTCCTCGCCGATCATTTGCACCCGATAACGCCGCTCCAACGTCAACACTACGTTGCCCAGCAGCGCACGGGCATGGAAAATCTCGAGCTCTGATGGGGGCTGCACCAAGTAGTCCAGCAAGGACCGGGTCAAACGTTCCAGCTCATCAACGGTTTTTCTCAAAGGCTCCGCCAACGAATGTTCGCTCCACTCCAAGGTTTGTTCCATCGCTCGAAACCGCTGGAACAAGTTCCCTAGCCAATGACTCGCTGCATCAATGACATCCACGTTAGAGTCGGTTAAAGCCCGTCCGTTAGGCTCCAACCGGCATGCTCCCTGCTCTTTCCCTGTTGTCTCCTTCATAAGCGAGGCTCGGTGGCGGGGTCGTCACGTTGAGAGCCAGTGTCGCTCACACGGTTCAAACAGCTCGACAAACATAGTTCTTCCGCCCTCGATACGACGGATCAATAGCCAGTCTCCTTTGTACGCCTTATGGTCGAACGGGCCAAGGCTCATATGTGTCCGCGGCCCTCCGTTTACTGCCGGGAGCATTCGAACCCTTTCCAGTCCCTCCTTAAACCCTCTCGGGGTTAATAACGGCGACCGGGCGAGCCCTTCAGCAACCAGCATGGCGGTATCCCAGCTCAAAGCGGTCACGGTGTGATCACATCGTCGGCCCAGGGCAGTAGCCACGCGATCCAACACCGGTTGGAGCCGGGGGTTAGCCTCGCACATCTGGTCGATGCCGTACCATCCCTCCAAGGCCGCCATCCATTCTCGCTTGGCGTAACAAAACTGAAAGGCTGTGGTCATGATTCTAGGCGGAAACCAACCCAGCTTCGCAAAAATCCGACCTAACAAAATCGTTGGATAGCCGTACCCCAGGTAAGCAAGGCAATCCGGCATGGCCTCTTGGAGTTTACGAACAACTGCCTCTAAATGGTCCGGGGTCTGGCTTGTATACCCTTCAGCTACGATGTCGAGTTCATGACGCTGCGCAAAGTGACGGAAGTTGTGCGAGTACTCCGTACCACCTGGACTCAGTTCATGAATCATGGCCACTCGGCGAAGACCTTGCCGACAAATCCAGTTTGCCATGAGCGCGGCTTCCTCAGCGAGCCCGCCATTCCCTAAATTGAAGCAGTACTCGCCAAAATAGCGCTCCGTGCCCGTCCACGTAATCGCAGGTACGCCCCGCCGCTCGATTTCCGGAGCCAGCGCCAAAGAGTTGTCCGTTATCAAAGGCCCAATCACTCCCAGTACTCCAGCCTCAACCAGCTCGCGGTAACCCTTGATCGTATTCCGTGCTTCGAGCCGCGGGAGGCCAACCGCCTCTTTGACGACTAGCTCGACGGCCCGCGGTAGTCTTCCTGCGGTCTCGGCTTCAGCAAAGGCGAGTCTAAGCGTGGCCAGAAATTCCTCCTTCGTCCCCATGTCGATATCGATCAACACACCGATCTTCACCGGCGCAAAGGCCAAGCCATGTGGGAGCGTTCTAGTTGTCGCCATCGTCGCAAACCTCACAGGACGTCAAGTCGGGGAGTGTCTAATAGCCCAGAATGCCCGAAGACGCCGACTCTGTGCAAGCTCAATCCGTGACGCCTTCCGCAAGCAAAGGCAAACGAACCCCGGGCAACCCTTTGCTCGCGGTAACCCGAGGTTACGGCGAGCAAAGGAAATTCTCGGTCATTCTTTCCGACTTTCACGACAGCAGCGTTCGCTCCGTTGACTTTCGCCGCTATTCAAGGATAGGTTTTTCAAGGCGATCGCCCTAATGGTCCGGCGCAAGGGCGGGCAAGGAGTCGGTGGAGTGGAGCGCCTGCGAATCGGAGTCGTCGATCGGTCACCCAGTGTCCGGGAAACCATCGCCATTGTCTTGCGCGAGCACGAAGTGATTCGGTTCGCCCCGGATGCGTTCACAAAACTTCCATCGGCTTTTGGCGGCGACCTGCTCATCATCGAACGGGGATCTATCGAGACCGAGGTTTTGGCTCGCCTAGCGCCCGGGATTCCGGTGATCTGGCTGCAGGCGGAGCACGAGCGGCAAGCCGAAGATGCGGCGCTGCCTCGCGTTTTTCCGCCCCAGTTGTTGCGACGTCGTGTGCGTGAGGTTGTTGCAGCGAGCCATCTCGCTCGCGACCCACTGCTTTTACCGGCGTTCGGCCATCCCTTGATCCCGCGCGAGTCCGAAGCGACGCTTCGCGCCGCTTTGCAAACGAGGCTTCCTACTATCATCTACGGAGAACCAGGTGTGGGCAAGCTACGCCTCGCTCGCGCACTCCACCGGGCAAGCGGCAATGCATTTTTTTGCCAGATCAGTGCTGCTACGTGTGACCGTGCGCTTGTAGATCATCTCAAAGCGCAAACCGCGAAAGGAAAGGCCACGCTTTGCGTCGTAGGGCTTGAGTCACGAACATCGCTTGCAGAAACCGTGTTGCTGGAAGTGGTCGACTCCCTCGTAGGAGTAGACCCCCGGGTTTGGATGATCTCCCTGAGCCGGCTTAGTCCCGAGGAGCTAGCGGAGGCGACTCCGAAAATCGAAACATTTTTGCACCGGTCTGGCGTCTTCGTCGTGTCTCTCCCACCTTTGCGCCAACGCACCGAGGATCTCCCCGCTATTATCGCCGCAGAAAGTCAACGGCTTAGCGAGGTGCTCCATGTGAGCCCCGCCGCCTTTACTCCCGAGGCTTGGGAGCGGCTGAGGCATTACCTATGGTTCGGCAACTTGTACGAACTCGAGACAGTCCTCGCTCGGACGATGACCTTGGTGACTCACCGGCCCATTGCTGCCGACGAACTTCTGTTCGACGCTTCCGGTCCTTCGGTCACCCACAACACCTCGGCACCACCACGAACGCAAGAAATCGAGAACTCTTCAAGCCCGACGAGTCCGAGCGCTTGGCAGCTCGAAGTGCTTCTCAACGAACTGGCACACGAACTGAAAAACCCCTTGGTCACCATTAAAACCATTAGTCAACACCTTGAACGGCTCCTCAACGACGAGACGGGCCGCGAGCAGATTGCTCAGCTTGCTGGCGAAGCAGTGACTCGAATGGACCAACTTCTCGAGAACCTCCTCCGCTTCGCTCGCTTTGGGGCGCCGCGGTTGGAATCAACGACTGTCAATGCTGTGCTGGCCCCGGCACTTGCCGCACTAGCTTCTCTTCTTTCGGAAAAGCAGGTCTTGCTCCACTATATCCCCCCAGAGGCCAAGACCATCCTTGGTGATCCGGCTCAACTAAGCTTTGCCCTGGAAAACATGCTGCGATCGATCGTGCGGGACCTCGAAGAGGGTACAACCCTGGCAATACAAGCCTCTGCGAGAGGGACGGGAATCGAAGTGCGGTACCCCCGTCCTCAGGCAGGAGTCACGGAGCGACTCCAAAATTACATCGATCGTCAACCGTCGAACGAGGCGGTCGTCGAGCCTTTGGGGTTTTTGATCGGCCGGTCACTCCTGCGCCGTAATCGCGTGGAAGTCGAAGAGCACAGCGAAGGCTCCAACCGGTGCGTAACCATTATTTTTCCGCCAGCTACGGAGACAACAGCGATCTACTATGGCGAAACGACGCGTTCTCATCGTGGATGACGAACCTAGCGTTCGTCAATCTTTGACCTTGATCCTCAAAGATCAATACGAAGTGCTCGCTGCTGCTACGGGTGACAGTGCATTTGAGATCCTGGCAACGACCCCGGTCGATGTCGTTCTTCTCGACATCCTGCTTCCAGGTATGGACGGGCTAGAAGTTCTCGAAAAAATTAAGCAACGCATACCGTCACCGCAGGTGATCATGTTGACCGCCACCAAAACCGTGAAAACGGCAGTGCGAGCAATGAAGTTAGGAGCCTTTGACTACGTAACAAAGCCCTTCGACGTAGAAGAACTCCTTCTCCTGGTCGAGCGTGCCGTACAGTCAGCAGCCTTGGTGGAAGAGGTCGAGAATCTGCGTGCCGAGGTCGGACAGCGGTACAGCTTTGAAAACATCATCGCCCGCTCGCCGAAGATGCAAGAGATTTTGCGCACCGTGGCTCGGGTCGCCCCACTGAAGACAACCGTGCTCATCACGGGCGAAAGCGGTACCGGGAAAGAGCTCATCGCCAAAGCGTTGCACTACCATAGCCCCCGGGCACACCGGCCTCTGGTCACCCTCAACTGTGCGGCCATTCCCGAAAACCTGTTGGAAAGCGAGCTTTTCGGCCACGAACGGGGGGCTTTTACCGACGCCCATGCGCGGAAGCTGGGCCAATTCGAGTATGCCGACCAGGGAACAATCTTCCTCGACGAGATCGGCGAGATGCACCCCTCCATCCAAGCGAAAATCTTACGAGTACTCGAACAAGGCGAGTTTATTCGCGTGGGGGGAAATCAGCCGATCCGTGTCGATGTGCGAGTCGTCGCCGCTACGAACCGCGATCTCCATGAGGGCATGCGCGAAGGCCGCTTTCGACTCGACCTTTACTACCGCCTCAATGTGGTCTCGATTCACATTCCGCCGTTGCGCGAGCGACGGGAGGATATCGTCCCGCTCGTTCGACACTTCCTCATTCTGAAATCGCGGGAATTAGGAATCCCCGAGAAAATGTTCTCGAACGAGGCACTCGATCTTCTCCTCGGTTATTGGTGGCCAGGGAACGTACGCGAACTGGAAAACGTGGTGGAACGGGCCATGGTCCTTTCCCCCCAGCGGGTCATGGAGCCGTCGGACCTTCCAGAATACATCGCCAACCCGCGCCAAACCCAGTTTCATCCTGCACAGCAAAGCGTCCTCCGTGGCGAAACCCGCCTAAGCGAGGCCGTCGATCAATTCGAACAAGAACTCATTCGTCGCGCTTTGGAACAAGCACAGTACAACCAGACACGAGCAGCAGAGATTTTAGGGACCACGCGGCGCATCCTGAAATATAAAATGGATAAACTGGGCATTCGCCCCGCCGAACCGGAAGCATGATGCCAGGCACACCTCCCTCGCCGCATTTGCGGCCGCAGCAGCGTCCGTAGTTAAGCGCCGCTAGCCCCCCGTTAATTCGATGGGGCGCTGGTGACAACTTTGTCACGGCCGTACAAAATTGCACACCCGATAGCGCTCGCTGGCGCGCCAGAACTCAGCAAAAAAGTTTGCCAAGGCTCTGAACTTACGAGATTTTCTCCTATTCACCCAAAGGAGAACGATCACCAATCTGCGCCAAATTTAACGTTGGCGCGATTTGTGCTTTGCGCTTTGCCTCATGCATGGAGCGGAGCCGCAGGCAGAGCGCGCAACCCTGCTAGTTGTCGATGACGAGGTCGGTCCTGCCGAAGCTCTACGGATGGTGTTCCATCCCCACTATCGGGTTCTCATTGCTCGCCGTGGTGAAGAAGCGCTTCACGTCCTTCGCAGAGAGGCGGTTGACGTCGTCACCCTTGATTTACGGATGCCGCAGATGACCGGAGTGGAAGTGCTCCGCGAAATCAAGTCAGAGTTTCCCGACGTCGAAGTCATTATCATCACGGCCTATGCGTCGTTAGATACGGCGTTGCAGGGGCTGCGCTGGGGAGCGTTCGACTATGTCATCAAACCTTTCGATGTTCCCCACATCGCCGAACTCGTGGACCGTGCGGTCAAGCGTCGCCGTGCACGGCTTGAGGGCCGACGGTCGCCAGAACAGTTTCTCGGCAACGTGTCACACGAGCTACGCACCCCGCTGAGCGCGATTATTGGTTACAGCTCAATCCTAGCCGAAGAACTCGCAGGCAAAATTGATCCCGATCAACTCACGGCGCTCAACCGAATCCAGGTGAATGCGATCGAGTTACTCGATTTGATCGAGGGGATTCTGCTTTTGAACGCCATCGATGCGGGTGAAATCCCAGTCGTCGTAAGTGAGTTCAATGTCGTCGAGGTTGTGCAGCAGGTTGTCCAGCAGTTCCATTTGGCCGGTCGCGAACGGGGAATCGATTTCCTCTTCGAGGCCCCTTCAGAGCCTATTATCATTCGCAGCGATACGCAGAAGATTCAGCGGATCTTCCGAGCTTTGCTCGACCATGTGCTGAAGTACAGCACCGATGGAGGAATCACGGTTCGTCTGGAAGGCGAAGCGAAGCCATCGGGAATTCGCATCTCCATCATCGACGCAGGAACCGCCATCGATCCAGAAGAACTTCAGCAAGCGATCCAAGGCTTTTTGGCCGACGACTTTGCCGGTCGTCGGCGCGACCGGGGCTTAGGCATTGGCCTTCGCGTCGCCGTCCAGTTTGCTCGCATGCTTGGCGGCCGCATCAGTGCCGAGCCGCAGCCCCACGGGGGCACCAAGGTCACGGTCGAGATTCCCAACTGGCGTTTCTACCCGAGACCACACCCACACTGACACAGGGGCACATCCATGATGGCAACTTTTACCGTTGCTGCGGACTTCCAAGCGTGGCTCTTTTGCCGGCAATGTGAAGAGGCAGAAGTGTTGCGTCCTTCCGGTCCTGACCTGCTCCCTCCCACAGAACGGCGGGACAGCGTCGTCAGTTTCTTGGAGCAGCATGCGGGTCACACGGTTACCCAGCTCGTTCCTACAGGACCCGGAGCAACTCTTTACTCCGGCCCCCTGTGGGACCCCCACACTGTCCTTTGGATCGAGGTCACCGACGGACACGTCAGCTTCGTTCTCGAAGGCTTTCGCTCGAGAATCGACGCGCCGCGGCGCTATCGGCTGCGGCGAGGCGCGCTTCTCTGCAAAACTGTATTTCTGGAGTTCGACCGAGGCTTAGCCAGGTTAGCATGGAACCATTCCTTCGGGGCCACAGGAAAGCATTCCGAAGGGGAACTCCTTGTCGACCGGGCACAGAAACTCATTGCCCAAATCGACCCAGAAACAGTCGAACCTGAATTTGACGACAGCAACGATCCCGAAACCGCCTTTGCAGCTTGGCCTCCGGCTGCTCGCGAAGCGATCAGAACTCAAGGCCGGTTAGTTCTGCCTCGAGCTTTGCACCGCCAGTGGGACGCCTTCGTGCGCGAGCATTGTAACTCTTATGGAGCCTGGGCTCTGCGCGTGCGCACCAGAGTGCAGCTTGCCGGAGCAGCGACTCGGTTGAACGCCCCTCTATAACGAACGCATCCCCTGTGGTAGTTTTGCTCCGTATGCTCAGCGGTGACGCGACAGCGCTTTGCAGCGGAGCCCTCGATGGCGTGAGTCGCCACTGGCGGCGCATTTTTGCCGCTGTGCTCGACGGCAGACCTCTCGACCGAGAAAATGCCATCGCTCTCTTGGAGAGATCAGACGAGCGCCTCTTCTGCACACTCCTCTCTGTGGCAAGCGAGATTCGCGTTAGGGCCAAGGGGCACGTAATCACGTATTCGCCCAAGGTATTCCTCCCCGTCACGAACCTTTGCCTAGACCGTTGCGCGTATTGCACCTTCCGGGCAGATGTCGACGATCCTCACGCCTGGACCATGTTACCCGAAGAAGTGCGCAACGTTTGCGAGCAAGGGCGACGCGCCGGTTGCACAGAGGCACTCTTATGCCTCGGGGACAAGCCAGAACGCGCTTTTAAAGCGTACCGTGCCACCCTACACGTGTTCGGCTGCCGATCGACGGTGGACTACCTTATCCACTGCAGCGAAGTCGCGCTAAGTCAGGAGTTGTTCCCACACACCAATGCCGGTTTGCTCAGTCGAGAAGATATGGAAAAACTCCGGCCCACGAACGTAAGCCTTGGCTTGATGCTAGAAAACATTTCCCCCCGGCTGCGCCGACGGGGCCAAGTGCACGCCCAAGCGCCGGATAAAGATCCGCAAAAACGGCTCGCCATGATACGCCAAGCGGGCGAGCTTCGAATTCCGTTCACGACCGGAATTCTGCTGGGAATTGGCGAGACACCCGCTGAAGTGGTCGATAGCGTGCTAGCAATTCGTGCCCTTCACGAACAGTTCGGTCATGTCCAGGAAATCATCATTCAAAACTTCCGCGCGAAGCCGACAACTCGCATGGCCTCAGCACCCGAACCCAGCAATGTTGACACGGCGAAAACGATCGCGGTCACGCGCTTACTGGCCCCGGCAATGAACATTCAAGCACCACCAAATCTCAGCCCTTACGACCACCGGTTACTTCTGCGCGCGGGATTAAACGACTGGGGGGGAATTTCCCCTTTAACTCCCGACTTCGTCAACCCTGAAGCCCCATGGCCGCATGTCGCCGCCCTTGCTTCACTCTGCCGCGACGAGGGATTCGCGCTCGCGCCACGCCTTCCGATCTACCCCGAGTATCTATTACAGCCCGAATTCATCCACGAAAATTTGCGCCGACGTTTGCAAAAGCTTCAGCAACCGAAAGGAGTGCCAACATGCTGAATCCAGAACTGCGGGCCTTGATCTTCGATGCACCACCTTTGGAACACGCCCTGCGTCAGGCTAAGCCGGCGTTTGCCCGTATCCTAGAAGGAGCCCTAGCGGGGCGCGAACTCACAGCCGAAGAAGGGCTGCAGCTGCTCGATGCAGAGGGCAGAGAGCTAGTGGCGCTATTGCGTGCAGCCGATATGGCGCGTGCCCTCGATGTCGGCGACACCGTAACCTATGTCGTCAACCGGAACATCAACTTCACCAACGTGTGCTTCGTCGGCTGCCAGTTTTGCGCCTTTGCCCGGCACCGAAAGGATGCGGACGCCCGCACCGACTCTTTGACCACCATTCTGGCAAAAGTTGCCGAGGCCGTAGAACGTGGGGCAACGGAGATTTGCATGCAAGGGGGCATCAATCCGGAAATGCCACCGCTCTTTTATCGCGATGTTTTGATCGAGATCAAACGCGCGTTCCCCGACATCCACATTCACGCCTTCTCGCCGATGGAAATTTTCTACGGTGCCCGCCGAGCGGGCCTACCTTACCGTGAGTATCTCACCATGCTGCGCGATGCGGGCTTGGGCACCATTCCAGGCACGGCTGCCGAGATCTTGGATGACGAGGTTCGTGACGTACTTAGCCATAAAAAGGTGGACGTCCGAAGTTGGATCGAGATCGTCACAACGGCACACGAAGTAGGGCTACGCAGCTCGTCTACGATGATGTACGGACACATTGAAAAACCCCACCACATAGTCCAACACATCGAGATTCTCCGTTCCATTCAACGTCGAACTGGCGGGTTTACGGAATTCGTGCCGCTGCGCTTCATTCACACATACACAGCGCTGTACCAAAAGGGGTTGGTCAATCCGCCACCTAAAGGCGTCTTCGACCTCAAGGTCTATGCGTTTTCGCGCCTCATGCTTCGTCCCCTCATCGTGAACGTGCAAACCTCGTGGGTGAAGCTTGGGCCAGAACTGGCGCAATCGAGCCTTGCGGCAGGCTGTAATGATTTCGGAGGCACCCTCATGGAGGAGCAAATTTCGAAATCGGCCGGAGCTGATGCCGGGGAATATCTACCTGTTGAAACCATCCGCAGCCTGATTCTAGGCATAGGACGAACACCTGAAGAGCGCACAACCGTGTATGGCAGAGTTCCACGCAACAACGCGATCGCCTCAAGTGGTCGTCCTAGCTGGGGGAGTGGGAGCCGCACGCTTCCTCCGGGGCCTGCATTCGTGCATTGAGCCACGAACGACCGCAGTGGTCGTCAATACAGCGGACGACGATGAGTTTTACGGCCTTCATGTGTCGCCAGATATCGACACCGTGATTTACACCTTGGCCGGACTCGCCCCGCTGCGTCGCGGTTGGGGCCTTGCCGCTGACTCGTTTCACTGCCTCTCCGCACTGGAGCGCTTTTACGGCCCGGCATGGTTCCGATTGGGCGACCGCGACCTTGCCACACATCTCTATCGCACGGAACGGTTGCGCCGTGGCTTGAGTCTAACCCAGGTCACCACCGAACTCGCCCATCGCTTTGGGGTGCAGGAGCGGATTTTGCCCATGACCGATGCGCGCGTGGCTACGTTCATCCGCACGCGGCAGCAGGGATGGGTGCCTTTTCAGAAGTACCTCGTCCACCACTCTAAGTGCGCACAAGTCGACGCGATCCAGTTCCGTGGGATAGGAAAGGCGAAACCAACGAGGCAGGTCGAGTACGCCTTGCGCCACGCCACTCACGTGATCCTTCCGCCGAGCAATCCGTTGGTAAGTCTTGGACCCATCCTACGGCTGCCTGGCGTCCGGCAACGTTTGCGGGCAAAACGAAGCCATGTCCTAGCCATCAGCCCCCTTCTGGGAGACGCCCCAGTGAAAGGTCCCCTCGATCACATGCTCCGGGGCTTAGGACACGAGGTATCCCCTTACGGCGTCGCCAAACTCTATCGCGACATTGCCTCGATCTTCGTGATCGATCGCCGCGATGCTCGGTACGTGCCTTCGATCGAGCAGCTCGGAATGCAGCCCGTGCTCACGGACATTCTTATCGCTGCTCCCGAAAAAGCCCGCACGTTAGCCGAACTGTCGCTGGAGTTGCTTGGTTTATGAGCCTTGTGTTCACACCAATCCAGGGGCTTCCTCTGGTGCAACCGGGCGATCCGCTGCCCGAACTCATTGTCCACGCGCTCGCAGCGCAGGGGCTCAGCTTGACCGACGGCGACATCCTCGTCGTTTGCCAAAAGGTGGTGTCAAAGAGCGAAGGACGGGTCGTGGAACTCCGTCGCGTTGACCCAACGCCCGCCTCCCGCAATTTGGCGCTCGCTCTCGGTGGCAAAGATCCTCGGCTGGTTGAACTCGTGCTGCGAGAAACCAACCGGATCGTGCGAGCACAGCGAGGGGTACTGATCGTGGAAACTGGTCCAGGCTGGATTTGCGCGAACGCTGGGGTGGATGAGTCGAACAGTCCCTCGCCGGACACCGCAGTGCTGTTACCGCTCGATCCCGATTTAACCGCACAACGGATTTCGACTACGGTTAGACAGAAAACGGGGGCGGAAGTTGCTGTCATCATCAGTGACACCTGGGGACGCCCCTGGCGGAACGGCTTGGTGGACTTCGCTCTGGGTGTGGCCGGGATGGAGCCGTTGCTCGACTGCCGCGGGAAAGCCGATTTGAACAACCGCGAGCTCCACCACACCGTCTTTGCCCAGGCCGACGCGCTGGCCGCGGCAGCGGGGCTGCTTATGCAGAAGGACGCCGGCGTTGCCGTCGTCCACGTTCGCGGCTACCGGTGGCAGTCTTCTCCCCACGTGTCGGGTCGTGCCCTGATTCGCCCCGCAACCGAGGACTTGTTCCGCTAACCGGCTTCGTTCCTGCTCGCGACTGTCTATTCTCGCGGCCGCTTGTCGGACTTTCCCCGCCGCTGGCGCCTGGGAGTCAACTTTCCGGTTTTACAGACGGCCACGGGGGAACCACCTCCCCCGCCGGCGAGATCCGAAAGAGAAAAGCGTCAAACCCTCCCGGATCCGGAACTGTCAAGGAAACGGACACCGACGCCCCCGCAGGCACATCGAAATCCAAGGGGCTTTTCTCCGAGGACAAAACCGATCCTTCTTCTATCACAATCGCAGCTGTGCCCCGTCGAAATCGGAAGCGAAGCAAAGTGTTATCCGATACCCAGCGTCCCTGCCAACGATGCCGAACGCTTCCGGAGCACAGGAATTGCGGAACCGTCTGCCCTATGTGGAATAAAACCGGGACCTGCCCGGACCAACGTGATGGAGAGGACGCACATTCGACCTCATATGCCCAACCGTAGCGGCGTAACCAAGTCCAGTCGCCAGGCTCCACCGTTACAGAAAATGGTCCGCCAAAAGACCGCACTCGTTGCGCACCGAGCATGCCCCGGTGAAACGGCTCGAGCAAATCCCAGTGCCCTGAGTAGGCATAGATGACCTCCGATTCCCCCGAGGGCCACCAGTTTTCTGTGTTCAACCGCTCCACACGATCGCGGTCCGTTCGCTCCCGAACGGAAAAGAAATAGCCGAGGCCCGGGGAGATAATCAGCCGGCTACGCAAAGGATAGGGAATCGATTCCACCAACTGCGTTATTCCTGCCCCTGAGACGGCCCTCGAAGGTTGAGGCCAGAAGCTATTCGAAAAGAAAAAACGCACACTGGCTAAGCCCATGGCAGCCACAAAAACTGCGCTAGCCAGAACCCTCCACCGGCGCTGCGGCAAACGATCCAATGCGTAAACACCAAGCAAGCTGATGAACGGATAAGCCATCAGCATCCTATGGGCGCTCGGGATAGTGCCCACGGCAGGGCTGACCCCGACCAAAAACCCACCAAGGATGAACAGAGCCTTCCGCGGGTACCGCAAAACCAAAATGCCGCCCACGCATGAGAGCACGAGAAGCGGCACGGGATGAACCGCGGCCGAACGAACAGAAAACCAAAAATCGAGGGCACGAGGCCAAAGGAAGGCCTCGAAGACTGCTCGGCCGCTGGCGAGGATGGCTTCCCACTCCAAGTGGGGTCGTTGTCCCCGAGGTGCCCACAGGTGCTGAGGGCCGGAAAAGAGGTACGGAAGCCAGGCAACCGCAGCCAGGAGCGGAACGCACAAGGTCAAGAGCCTCCGGCGTCCTCGCGTCAACACCAGGGCGAGGATCGAGAAGGGTAAAAACAAACGACCCACAAAATAATCATAAAGCAGCAGCGCTTGACCGAAAGAAGCCATGAATGCATCCCGCCACCCGCCCTGGGTGAACACGATGCGAGCCAAGCCCACCAGCAGCAACAACTGGTGAAAGGTGAGTTCTCCGCCCTGCGAGATCCTTCCGTAGTACAGGCTCCATGGGAGCGTGGTCACTAAAGCAGCATACGAAAGGGCACCCTCCCGGCTGAACTGCAGTGCCCGTGCCAGTCCGTAAGCAAGCACCACGCTAAAAGCGCCGGTAACGCCCGCGTAAAAACGGATGCTTTCGCGGTTGGGACCTAACACATCCACGAGTTGCGCTTGGAATAGGACGTTGAGCAGAAGGGGAACACCAGTACACCCCTCAGTATGCACGCGCCCAGCCTTCCAAGCGTCCCGCGCGCAGGCCAAGATCTTTGGCTCGTCCTCGTTCATCCCAGGAGGAAAATCGTGCGGTGCCGAGAAGCGGAGGCAAAGAGCGAGCACGACTAAAAAGAAGAGACACATCCGCACGGAAGTTTTCTCTCCACGCAAAACACGGCCCAGGCTCCACAGATAGCCCACGACGATGGCCCCGCTGAGCAATGGCACTTGGTGCCTGGACAACGCCGTTAGGAAATCCCCGTAGATGTTTCGCATCGCTGCCCCTCCGTACGAACTGGCAAATCACCCACGGCGGAGTCACGCACTAGCGACTGGCCCTGCCTCAGTTGAACCAACCCGCTAAGATCCTCAAGCCAACAGGGTCTTCCAATGTTCGATGATAAAGTGGGCCACACGGTCTGCGAGAGCAGCCGTCGTGATCTGCGGTGGCGCGCCCAGCGACGAGGGGAAGAGGCCCATGTCGGCCACAAATAAATTTCGCAGCTCGTGGCTTTTGCCCCACGAATTGACCACGGCTCGTCCAGGATCCTCCCCCATACGACACGTTCCCTGCGGATGGGTCGAGGCAAGCGGGATTTCTCCAGGGCGGCAGCCGCGTCCGTCAATCACCGATAGATCATCCCCTGGTTTCAACCACAAAGGCTCCCGGTAGTATGGAACCACAACCTCTTTCGCTCCACTGGCGAAAAGAATCTCGGCACAGTGGCGCATCCCTTCGGCCATCAAAGCCTGCTCTTCCGGCCGCAAGTGATAGCGAATTCGCACGCGCCCGTGAGAATCGACCCGAACTTCTCCCTCCGACTGGTCATGCAGGAGCACGAGGATCCCGACCATCCGGTGGTACAAGCGCATCAACTTGGCATGGGTCCGCCCGAACCCGGGAAGCTGCGCAGCCGTGGCTACGGGAAAGCCAAAAATCGGCATGATGAGATAGCCACTGTCCGGGTTGCGCTCGAGGTCGATGAATTCATCCACGTAATAACTTTGTGGAATTCCCAAGTATCCGTAAATATCTTCGTCGTAAATGCCAGCAAGAAGTACACTCGGGTGCAGGTGCAAGTGTTTCCCCACTTGAGTATTCCGTCGGCCAGCCGCGGCGCTGCGCAACAGAATCTGCGGGCTGTTAATGGCACCAGCCGCAAGGACGACCACCTGCGCATCGACACGCACCTCCCCTCGGATACTCCCCAGCTCATCGGCGATGTGTCCCACCACGCGAGCTACACGGTCGCCTGACGTTTCTAACTTTTCCACCGGACAGTTCGCGAAGATCCGTGCGCCAGCGTGGTCGGCAGCAGGAATGTAAGTCAGTGCCATGCTTTGCTTTGCATCGAAGGGGCAGCCAAGGATACAGAAGCCACTCGAGGTGCAATTCACCCGGTTGTGATGAGCAACAATTCCGTGGAAACCTAGCTTCTCGCAGCCCTCGCGGATCTTGCGGTTCAGGGTATTCACCTGCGACTCTGGGATCGGTTGAACATGCAACATCTTCTCCACGCGTTCGAACGAGGGAATCAGCTCCTCGTACGTCCAAACGATTCCCTCTTCGCGCCGCCACTTCTCTACGATCGGCCGTGGAGTGCGAAAACAGTAACACAGGTTATGAACCGTCGAGCCCCCTATGTTGCGCCCTTGCAGGATGAGAATTGCGCCATCGTCGGTGGCACGTTGCCCCATGTCTTCGAAGAGCAACGGCATCATTTCCTCTTCGCGCTGGGTAAAGTCCTCTTTCGTGTAGTGCCCGCCCTGCTCGAGCAACACCACGTCGCGCCCAGCCTCTGCGAGTTCTTTGGCTACAACGGCTCCGCCCGCGCCCGAGCCAATTACGCAGACCTCTGCCTTGAGCTCCAAGTCACCAGACAACGTTTTTGCACTCTGAATCATTGTTCGCCGCCTTGTTCGATTGCCCAGCCTACGCGGCGCGGTCGCGGTATCCATGGCCCCCGGTAATGGAGCACACTCCAGGTTTCGTCTTGTGAGTAGTAGCCGAGGACGCTCAGGTTTTTCAGCGCCAAGAACCCAGCCCGCACCCATCCAAGGGAGCTATCCGACCAGCGTTGCAAGCACTCATCCTGCTGCGCAACGGTGAGATTGACAAAGCACCCCGGCTTCCAGAGAACCCACAGGGGACTCCAGTTGAAGATTCTCAAAAGCCAACGAGCCTGCGTCTGCAAGTCCGGGCTCGCAAAGGTGAGTGCCCAGTCCACCGTCTCTACGGCGTGGGTTTTTTTCACCGGCGGAAGAGCGTCGTCATCGCCCCTGACCATCCGCTCCATCACGGCAACCAACACCGCAGCATCGTGAGGCTTCAGCACTTGTAGCCGGTACGCTCCCCGCCACTGGGCCCCAAGGGGAGTAGCTGGTAAGCCCAACCGCGCTAAGCTGACCCAGCCAACGGTCAGCGCACTCAGCTTCAAGAGTTGCCGGCGCGTCACCGACCGCTGGAGGGACTCTAGGGCCATAGCCAACCGCGATCCTCCTTACTCCGAAAAGAAGCGATGAAATACCCTAGGCAACTCATGGAAATCAGGCAACGGCTCCAACTGCTTCGCCAGCCGGACGCTCGAAAATGTGAGCCAAAAGAGGAACGGCCCGCGGCCCCAACGGCCCTCGCGCACGCCGCACTGGAGAGCATAAGCCGTCTTTGCCGTATACGTAGTGTCGAGTTCGATGCCTTCTTCCTCCCGCAGCCATGCCGTCAAGCGTTCGGCCTCGGCAATGGGGGCACCGTAACTTTTCCCCAGATAACCTGGCTCGATCGCGAAGTCACTCTCTTGCAGGGGCGCCGAGCCCACCAGTCGTGGCGTGACCAGGTACCGAGCCGTCTTACGCGCCAGCCGAAAAAGGCTGCGCGCTGTCGGAGGGAAAATGTCGGTCACCAGTACGCCGAGAACTTTACTCCCAACGCCAGCCAGCCTCAGGCCCAACGTCAACCCGGCCACCGTTCCACCGCTGCCCAAGGGCACAAAAATGACCTCAGGCGTCGGCAACTCTCCTCGCCGCACTTGTTCCGCGAACTCGAGTCCGGCGTTGACGTAGCCGAGGGTCCCCAGTGGTGAACTTCCGCCCGTCGAGATCATATAGGGCAAGTCGTGGCGGAAAAAACTTCCCACCAATTCACGAACCGTGACCACACCCAAGCGAGTAACACTTTGGCCGTACAACAACTTTGCACCTAGCGCATGCAGGCATAACAGGTTCTCGCGAACGGCTGGGGTCACCGGCTGGAACACCAAACCGACAGTGGTTTTCAGCCCCAACTGCGACGCAAACAACGCGGTAGCCAGGCCATGGTGCGTGCCCAAACCGCCAAAGGTCAAGACGGAGCGGTAGCGGCGACGAAGCGCATCTGCGAGGAGAAACTCGAGCTTGCGCGGTTTGTTTCCTCCGTAAAGGGGGTTCGTCTCGTCGTCGCGCTTCACCCACACCTCTGCGCCCAACGAACTCGACCAACGTGGCAACGGATGGACTCGCGTCGGTAACTGCGTCAACCGCACACGCGCGGGGCAAGCGCCGCTCCCACCTAACCATTGTTCGAGTGGGAATGTAGATTCGGCCACACTGGGCAAAACCGCATGGACCATAAACGATCACCGCCGACTTCGTCCGATTACCACGACCGCAGCTGCACCACCAAGTAGCCCCGCCGCTTTGCGCCTCCCGCCCGCCTCGGCTAACTTGCCTGCGTGCTGATCACACGCGACTGGTGGACACTGATTCAAACCGGGGGCCTGGCCATGTATCCGCTGCTGGCTTGCTCGGTTGTCAGCGTTGGTGTGGTCCTCGAACGCGCTTGGACCCTGTGGGCGGCCAGTCGCCGCGCCCGCCAATTGCAACGCATGGTTGTTTCTGCCCTCGACGATGGGGCGCTTGGCGAAGTGACTTCCATTGTCCGGCGCGATTCGTCTCTTCTGGCCCATCTCTACCGGGCCGCCCTGGCAGCAGCCGAATCTCCTAACGAGGAGTCTTGGCGCCTCGTTCAGCACCGGCATCACGCCGCGCTGCGCAGTCTAAAACGTCACCTCTGGCTCATTGGAACGATTGGCAGCTTGGCGCCCTTCATCGGGTTGTTCGGTACCGTGCTTGGCATCGTGCGCGCCTTCGAGAACATGGCGGCAACAGGCTCGGGGGGGTTCGCCGTCGTGGCTGCTGGGATTTCCGAGGCTCTTGTGGCCACAGCCGCCGGGTTGTTGATTGGCGTTGTATCGATCTTTTTTTACAATGCGTTCACTGTCCGCGTTGCCACCATGGCGAATGAGTGGAGGGAGTGGGCAGAAGAGTTAGCGGTGAACCTAGCTGGCCAACGCATGCGAGAAGGGAGTCCTGCCCGTGTCGTTCAAGCCCGTTGACAGTGAACCGATGAGCGACGACATCGTCGCCGAGATCAACGTCACGCCACTGACGGACCTCTTCCTGGTGTTGCTGATTATTTTCATGGTCACTAGCACCGCCTTGGTGCAACAGGGAACCAACGTCCAACTGCCGCGCTCGAGCTCGAGCCAAAGCGCTCCAGCCGGTGTGATCGTTACCGCCACTGCCGATGGTCAAATTCAAGTCGAAGGTCAAGCCGTGTCCTGGCCAGAGTTGCCACTGGCTCTCCGGCAAGCACTCAACCGCGTTGCCGAGCCCGCGGTCGTGCTGCAAGGAGATCGCAGCATCGTGCTAGAACGAGCGGTACAAATTTTGACCATCGCTCGCCAGGCTGGCGCCCAGCGAGTTTCCATTGCCACAGTTCCGGACGGGGCGAGCGGCCGCTAAACACTGCGAACGCATCATTCTGCGACCTATGAAGCAGAGCCGCGCCATTGAGACTTTGCAGGATGCTTTCGAGTCGGGTCGACCCTTGATTTACATCCACTCTGCCGAGGAGCACCGAATCGACCGGCTTCTGCGTACTGTCGCTTTTGGTTGCTTTGAGCCCCCACTCACAGTTTTTGAATGGGCGCTCACCACCGGCCTGCGCGACGCCGCCGGAAGCTCAGCGGCCGCTGGCTTGCACGAACCGCGCAAACTGCTGGACTTCATCGCAGAATATCCCGGTGCGGCAGTTTTTCACTTGAAAGACTTCCACGAGCCACTGCGAGAGGACCCTGCAGTCCGCCGGCGGTTGCGCGATCTTTACGAGCTTTGCTTTGACCGTAAAAAGTTCCTTGTCATTACCTCGGCGGTACAGTTCATCCCCGAGGAATTGGCTCGAAACATCTTGCTACTGGAACTCGGTTTACCGGATGCCGAGGAACTACAATCGCTGCTGCGCGACGAAACTGCCATCCTTCGCCAACTGGGGCAGCCAGTAGAACTCGATGACCACTATTTGCTCCCCCTGGCACGTGCGCTGCAGGGCCTTACGATCGATGAGGCCCGTCATGCGATTCGGCGTGCTCTGGCGCATCACCGCATGCTGGGGTCGGAAGCCATCCCGGCTCTGCTCGAGGAGAAGCGACTCGTCGTGAATCGCACCGGCCTCGTTCAGTACGTTGCCGACGGCACCACGCTGGACTACGTCGGTGGCCTCGAAATCCTCAAGCAGTGGCTGTTGGAGCGCCGCAAGCTTTTCCAGATGCGCGATCAGCTCAGTGCCGACATCGTGCCGAAAGGCGTGCTCATTATGGGCATTTCCGGGTGCGGCAAAAGCTTATCTGTAAAAGCCATTGCCTCGACATTCGAGCTGCCCCTGTACCGCATCGACATGACGGAAATTTTTTCGGGCCGACACGGGCCTCCTGAAACTGCCTTTGCACAGGCATGCAAAATTCTCGAACAGATTTCGCCGGCGGTGTGTTGGTTCGACGAGTTGGAGATGGCCGTTACCTCTTCCGAGTCCAGCGGCGAACAAGGCCGCATGTTCGCCTTCTTCCTTACGTGGATGCAGGAGAAGACTCGTGGGTTGTTCGTCGCTGCCACGGCCAATCGGATCGATTTACTACCAGCAGAAATGATCCGCAAAGGTCGCTTCGACGAGGTGTTCTTTGTCGACCTGCCTACGGATGACGAACGGGTGGAGATTTTCCGCATCCATTTGCAGCGCCGTGGGGTCGACCCGAGCAAATTCGATCTCGAGCGACTCAAGCGTTTTACCAAGGGGTGGACGGGAGCAGAGTGCGAGCAGTGTGTCGTGTCCGCACTCACCACGGCGAAATTGGAGGAGCGGGCGCTCACCGACGATGATTTGCTCAATGCCACGGCCACGATCGTTCCCCTCTCTAAGACCATGAAAGAGCAAGTAGACCACATCCGCGAGTGGGCCTTCGAACGAGCCGTTCGCGCCTCGCCACGGGAGGTGGTCCGTTAAAGCTGAGGCTGCCTCTGCTCCTCGGGGGGCCTTGCCACAACCGGCACAAGCAACTTAAGGGAAATCGATGCCGCGGAAAAAAAAATCGGGTAGCCCTGGGGGAATCGGCGAGTACATTCGCCGTCAGCGCGAACTAGCCAACATCTCTTTACGCAAGTTGGCCGAGCAAAGCGGGATCTCCGCGGCAGTGCTGCGCGAGATCGAAGCTGGCCTGCGCAACCCGAGCCGGACCATCCTGCAGTCCATCGCTGGAGTACTGCGCCTGTCCGCAGAGACCCTACAGCTCCAAGCCGGCTTCTTGGACCCGCGCGATCCCGAAGACTCGGACGTTGCCCGCGAGATTCGCCGCGATCCCTACCTTACCGAACGTCAACGGGGCATTCTCATCGACGTTTACAAAGCCTTTCGGGCGGCAAACCAGTCACGACCTTAACCGCCTGATGACGGGGTCTCCCACCGGGTGGCGATGCGGTCGATTTGCTTTAGCAAGGGTGCAAGGGCCCGGCCTCGCGGCGTCAGGCTGTACTCCACGCGAGGTGGAACCTCCGGAAAAACCTTACGCTCCAAGATTCCATAACGCACCAGTTTACGCAGCCGCTCATTCAACACCTTCGTCGTAAGCCCAGGGATGGCTCGCTGCAGTTGCCCAGGGCGCCGCTCGCCGCGCTGGACTGCCCGCAGAACCTCGATCGTCCACTTGCAACCCAGTACATCTTGCAAAATTTCCTGTGGAGTGGGCAACGATCAAGCTCCCGTCCTTTCACAAATTTTTCCAAACGGTTGGGTACCTTACCAAATCGTGCGTACTTGACCAAGCAAAGCTGAACGATTCTTAAATACCGCGAAGAAAGGAGACTGCCATGCGGTTCGCTAGCATCGTACGCAACGGGACCCTGTCACTGTTGGTGCTCGGCCTCAGTGGAATTGCAACGCACGCCACCGGTCAAGCAAAAGTTCCCTACCCCAGTGGTTGGCGCACTTGGACTCACACGAAAACGATGGCCATCACCTCCGACCAGCACCCTCTTTTTGCTGCATTCGGTGGAGTGCACCATATCTACGTGAACTCCGTTGGGCTGAAAGCGGCAAAGTCTGGGGGGCCATATCCGGATGGATCCGTGCTCGTGTTCGATTTGCTGGAGTGGACCGAGAGCGGAGGCGCATACACCGAAGGTGCGCGTAAACTTATCGGCGTCATGCACAAGGATTCCAAAAAATACAAAGCCACCGGCGGGTGGGGCTTCGAGGGTTTCAAAGGTGGCAATGCAAAAGAGCGCCTCGTCACTGACCCGGTAAGCCAGTGCTACAACTGCCACGAAGGACAAAAAGAGAAAGACTTCGTGTTCTCGCAGTATCGGGACTAAGCTCCCCATCCCGCGCAAGGGCGGCAGTGTGGTTGCACCCCTACCGCCCTTGCTCTTTGCACCTGGCCTGTCAGGCCCCCACCCCAGGTGGTGGGGGAAGCGTAAAGTAAAATGTCGCCCCGGAACCTGGGCTGCCCACCGCCCAAACGCGCCCGCCATGACGAGCGACGACGCGCTGCACCGTTGCCAAGCCGATTCCTGTGCCTTCGAACACCTCGCTTCCAGGCAAGCGGGTAAAGGGCTTAAACAATTCTTCTCCTAACCGGGCTTCGAAACCACAGCCATTGTCGCGAACGAAATAAACCGGCCCGGCCTCGCTGGAATCCACGCCAAACTCGATACGTGCCGCTGCTCGCATGTTGGTGTACTTCCACGCGTTTCCTAAGAGATTGGCCAAGGCTACTTCGATGAGATTCGGATCCGCCCAAACTTTCACTCCTCGGGCGATGATCGATTCCACCTGACGGTCTGGCTGCGACTCCTGGAGCGAACGCAAAATCCGCGCGCAGAGTTCCGACAGGTCGACCTCCCGACACCGTAGCGGGTGTGTGCGGACCCTCGCCAAATTCAGCAGATCCTCCACCAGGCGATCCAAATGGGCAGCGTTGCTGCGAATCAGGTCAACGTAGTTCTGCGCCTGCTCCGGAAGCTGGGGGCCACAACGCAGTTTCAAGAGTTCGCAATACGCGACCACGCGGCGCAACGGCGCGCGAATATCGTGAGCCAAAGAATGGTTAAAGGACTCCAGTTCCTGAAGAGCATTCTCGAACTGCCTCGTGCGCTCGATGACCATCTTTTCCAAATTCCGGGTAACCTGCTCCAGCGCTTCTTCCGCACGGCGGCGTGCAGTAACGTCGGTAAGCGTTCCCACAAACAGCGACCTTTGAGCCTCCGGCCGCTGGCCCACCGCCAAATGCAAGCCGATCCAAGCCACCTCGCCAGTGGCGCGAAGAAAGCGAAATTCGGCTTCCATCACAGGCGCTCCGAGCCACGCCTCGCGCTCTTGCAGCAGTCGGATACGGTCCTCCTCGTGCACGAAGCGCTTCCAACCGTGCCCCAAAAGTTCGTTGCGTGGCCAGCCCAGAATCTGACAGGCTCGGTCGTTCATGTAGAGACAAGAACCATCTGCCGCTGCACACACGACACCGACAGGGGAAACCTCGGCGAGCATACGGAAGCGCCCTTCGGCTTGCCGACGCTCTCTTTCGGCGTGATCTCTTGCTGCCTGTGCTCGTAATCGCTCGATGCCGACCGCAAGATTCGTCACCAGTTTGTCCAGCATTTCCGCTGCGGGAGAGCCGAATGCATTTGGTTGCTCTGAGTAAACACACAGCGCTCCGATCGCCTGCCCCTGCAAGAGAATGGGTAACGCAATCAGCGAGCGATAGCCGTGGTGGAGAGCCCGTTCTCGCCAAGGAGCAAAGTCGGGGTCCACTGATACATCGCTTACGGTCTGGCTCTTACCTTGACGAACCGCTCGCGCTGCCGGTCCACGACCCGTCGGCGCATCATCCAGGGTGATTTGAATCCCGCGCAGGTAACTTTCTCCAAAGCCGTACCAAGCCGCGGGCTCAAGATACGGTGGCGAGCCCTCATTCACCAAGCCAATCCAAGCAAAACGGTAACCGCCGCGGTGAACGATGACTTGGCACACACGAGTGTACAACGCCTCTTCCGACTCAGCAGTGCCGACGAACTCGTTGCACTCGCTCAGCGCCCTCAAAGCCTGGTTTTGTCGCCGCAGTTCGTGCTCCAGAGCAAATCGTTGGACTGCATAGCGAACGCTTCGCTGTAGCGAGTCTCCGTCGACTTGACCCTTGACCAGGTAGTCCTGTGCTCCTTGGCGCAACGCGTCCATAGCCATCTGTTCCTCTCGCAAGGAACTAAGGACAACCACGGGCGCTTGCGAAACGGCTCTAACGGTCGCCAGCGATTGCTCTGGCGCGCAGTCTGGCAGCATGAGGTCGAGGATGATCGCATCGAACGTGGCTTGCCCGAGGAAGGTGCATGCAGATTCCATGGTTCCAGCAATCGTGACGACATACTGATATCCCAACGGGTCCACTGCATCCTCTAACCAATGTTGCACAAGACGCGCGTAGATCGGATTATCCTCGACCACGAGGACCCGCAGAGATCTTGCCCGGTGTTCTGAGACACTTTGTTCTTCGATCCAATATTCGGTCGCGGAACCGGTATACTCTGGCCCACCCTTCGTGTCCGCCCCTTCTCGAGCCTGTTCCCGGAGCTCCATCGCGCTTCATCAGAACAAGAACCGTCGGCTCAGGCAATCGGAAAGTGGGAAGGGAAGGAAGCGAGATCCCACAAGGCGTTCCCGCGGTCCCTCGCGCCGGCGACAAGCGCCTAGGACTTAGGCGAATGAACGTTGTTCTTCCGTTTAACGCAGTTTCCACTGAATGCGTCGGCCCGAGCGAAACGCCGCCTGACCAGCCTCGATGGCGGCACGATCCGTCCCCAGGCCGATGAAGGCGAAACCCATAGCGAGCGCCTGAGAGCGAGAAAGTTCTCGGGCTGTCCACAATGCCCGCACGGTTGCTTGCACTGCTCGTGTGGGCGCTTCGGCAATGGCCCGTGCTGCCCAAGCGGCGGCTGACCGCAAATCGGCCAGCGGGACCACTTCGGAAACCAACCCGATCTCGTACGCGCGACGGGCCGACATCCGCTCGTGGTTGCCCAGAAGGCTCAAACGCATGATCTCGTGGAAAGGCATTTTCTGCAGCATGTGCATGGGCTCGAACACCGCCGCCATGCCATAGGTCACGTGAGGGTCGAAAAATGTGGCATGCTCGGCTGCAATGATAAACTCCACCTCGCCGAGCAGATAAAACGCCCCCCCGCAAGCCATGCCGTTTACTGCCGCGATCACCGGTTTCCACAAGTCGCAGGTTTTCGGGCCGATATAGGACGCCGGGTCGTCGAACATAAACGGCGAAGAGGCCGTGCCCACCCGTACGGTTGCGGGACGGCTCGGCCCCATCACTTCGTCACGGTCGATCCCGGTACAGAATGCTTTGTCCCCAGCTCCGGTAAGAACAACGCAGCGTACTTCCTCACGATCGCGCAGCGAACGCCAAAGAGCATGCAATTCCTCTTGCATGCGCGCATTGAAGGAATTCAACCGTTCCGGGCGATTCAGTGTCACCCAAGCTACACCATCGCTTTCTTCGTAAAGGAGAGTGTCGAACGTCAGCATCGTCATCCTCCGCTCGAACTTGAATAGCGGTCCTTTACTCAGCACGGACCGGGGGTTTGCGCCCCATCCACGGGCTCGCCTGCTCGAGTTGAAACGCCATGGAAAAAATTAAGTCTTCACGCCCGTAAGCTGCTACCACCTGAACGCCGATAGGTAACCCTGAAGAAGACCAAAAAAGCGGCAGCGACGCGGCTGGCTGTCCCGTGACGTTAAATGGCACCGTGAACGCGACAAGTGGAATACTACGCTGAAAACCACGCATGGGTTCCTCCGCTGTCGCACGAACCTCGCCAATCAACGGAGGCGGCTCGGCCATCGTGGGTGTCAACAAGAGGTCGAAACCAGAATCCCACCACGACGCCACCCTCCGAGCAAAACTCTGCAACCAGACGTGCGACTCGATCCACCGGAGCGCGGAAATTTCTCGCCCCCCCGCAAGCAAGTATTTCGTGTGAATCTCGAAATCCTCCTCGCCGGGTGGCTCGCCGACCGCCTCGATCCAACGAGCAACTTCTGCCGCCAAGGACGCCATGACGATGGTTCCAAAATGCTGCTGGAGCTCACCTTCCTCCAAGGCACGGGGATAGGCGTATTCCACGTGATGCCCGAGCGACTCCAACAAGGTTGCCGCTTGCTGGACTGCGCTTTTGCACTCGGCATGCACCGTGGTCCAGCCGCTGGGAACATGGTCCAACACGCCAATGCGTAACGACTGCGGGGGGCGACGCATCGCGTCCACAAACCGTTGCGCTGGCGGAGGGGCGGTCACTGGATCGCCCGGCATGGTTCCGGCGATGCAGTCCAAGATGGCCGCGGAATCGCGTACCGACAGGGTAAGAACATGCTCGGCAACAGCGCCATCCCACAAATCACCCCAGTCTGGCCCCAAGGAAACTCGTCCCCGGCTCGGCTTTAGCCCGAATAGTCCCGTGGCACTGGCCGGGATGCGAATGGACCCTCCTCCATCGTTACCGTGAGCAACGGTCACCATACGGGATGCAACCGCGGCCGCCGATCCACCACTGGATCCCCCTGGGGAATGGGCCAGACTCCACGGATTACGGGTCGGGCCGTAAGCCACAGGCTCGGTACTCGGTATGGGACCGAACTCGGGCACATTCGTCTTTCCGAGGACAACAAACCCTGCCGCCCGAAACCGTTGCGCGAGGTAGGTGTCGTGGGAGGCGCGATAATTTCGCCGCTTCAAGTACTGGGAGCCGCAATGGAAGGGGTCACCGGCCGTGTGACAGATTAAATCCTTGAGTAAAAACGGAACGCCACGAAAGGGACCCTCGGGCAACGGCCCCCGGACTTGCTGCCGTGCGCGCTCGAATAACGGCAACACGACTGCATTCAGCTGGGGATTCAAATCCTCGATGCGTGCAATCGCCGCTTCGACAAGCTCCTCTGGCGTCACCTCGCCCGCACGCACCGCAGCCGCCTGGTCCGTCGCATCTCCTTCGATCCAGACTCTGCTCATGGCCGCTCTCTTAAGCCGCCGGCGAGCTTGTGTCTACCACGCCGCCCAGCTGCTTGCCCATTTCTTTGAAACATTGTAGTGATTCGGTTTTCGCGATTCTGTCATCTATTTGAAGGAGACGAAAGTGATCTGGTGGAGCTTTTGTGTGTATCTCGTCGCCACCATCGTAAGCCTTTGGAGTGCTGGATGCGGCTCCGATGGCGAACCTCCGAGCCCTGGGGCGCTGCTCCGCATCGTCTCTCCCAGTGACGGAGCGATAATCACGACGTTCGCTTTCGACATCGTCATCGAAGCGAGTGGACCGGTAGAGCCCCGGGCCTCTTTAAATGGCGCCAACCTAGCCTTATCCGGAGGGCCAGACCGGTATACAGTGAGAATCGAGCCCGGCCCCCCGCTGCGCGACGACAACACCTTGATCGTGCGCGCCGGCAGTGCAGTTTCTGCCCCCCAAGTTACAGCTCGTTTTCGTTACGCCCCACCCAAGGCGGTGGCGCGGCGAATTACGAGCCAGTCGGATTTGCTCGCCGGTCCCCTCGCGCACGGCCGCATCGGGGATTACCTGTTGGCGAATAGTGTAGCTCGCTTTGTAGTCCAGGATGTCGGCCAGCGCGACCTTTACAGCGTTGGTGCCTTCGGCGGAAATATCATCGACGCAGAGCTGGTGGCCAATCCCGGTAACGACAACTTCCTCGAGATCCAGCCCGCTCTTAACATCGAAACCGTGATCAACGCGCAAACCATCGATATTGTCAACGATGGCCAAGACGGCACCGCCGCCATCATTCGCACTTGCGGACCCGACGACGTACTCGACTTTGTCAACCCATCGACCATCATTCGGGGCGCGGGGCTTACGTTCCCTGACTCTGCCGATGACAAAGACTACGAGATCGAGGCGTGTACCGATTACATCTTGGAGCCGGGCAAGCCGTACGTGCAGATGGTCACGACCGTGTTCAACAACGAGGACCGCGACCTTGGTCTCTACGTCGGCGACTATGTGAACGGCTCGGGAGAACTCGAGCAATGGACCAGCTCCAATGCTGGACTTGGCGAGATTCTGACGGCGAATTTGACGGCTTTGACGTACATCGGATATGGCGAAGCTCAGGGGGTCAGTTACGGGATCATACCCATACCTGTAGAGGACTCGCCGGAGCCGCGCTCGAGCTTTTTTAGTGTTTCGGGCGTCTCCTACATCATGCAGAGTCAGTCGATTCTCCGGGTCATCTTCGGTCAAAGCCCCAATTTTGTCGTGCCCGCGCGCGGCTCACGCAGTTATGCTCGCTATTTCGTCGTAGGACAAGGCAGCGGCGGAGACATCGTTAGCGCCGAACAGGAAATCAACGGTACACCAACGGGAACTCTGCGAGGTTGCGTCCACGCTGGTGGGCAGGCATTGCCTGGAAGCCGGGTAAGCGTTTTGCGCGGGCGTAGTGTCGTCGCTCCGTTTGTCACTGGTGCCGACGGCTGCTTCACCGGCGAGCTCCCTGCGGGGACGTACCAGGTGGCCGCTGCACGCCGAGGCTACATGTACGAGGGCAATAGCGCTAGTCCACTGTTCCACAACCTGTCCATCCGCGCTGGCGAGGTATCCGAGCTCCATATGGAACTCCCGACCACGGGCCGGCTACGGGTAGAGGTCCACGAAGTGCCGACAAACCCTGGGGCCCCACCGTTTCCAGTTCCAGCCCGTGTAACGGTCGTCGGCTTCGACCCCAGCCCCGAGCCAGTCATCACCCTCGAGTCGATTGCTGGCACGATCCGGACGGGGACATTCTTCGACATTGGATTCGATCCGGTGCCCTTCGGCGTCGTTTGGCTCGAGTACACTGGGGCTGATGGCACCGTCGAGTTCGATGTGGAACCCGGGCAGTATCAAGTGTACGTGTCGCGTGGGCCAGAGTATTCGCTGTTTCAGCGACCGATCCAGATCGCTGCCGGGCAGACAACGTCCGTGCATGCCGAGATCGTTCGTGTTGTGGACACCTCTGGCTTCATTTCCTCAGACTACCACGTGCACACGATCCATAGCGCGGACTCTCGGGTAAATCTCACCGACCGGGCACTGCAGTTTGCTGGGGAAGGCGTGGACAACGTAATTGTCACCGACCACCATGCTCATACAGACTTAATGCCGGTCATCGCGCGACTGGGACTACAAAACTTCTTGTACTCGACGGTCGGAGAAGAAATCACCACGTGGGACTATGGTCATTTCAACGCTTATCCGCTGAAAATCGACCCCACACGACCTTCGCGGGGGTCGACCGACTGGGCACGGGAGGCCCCTCCGGGGAGGGACTTCGTCCAGTACGGCTCTTACAGCTTATCGCCGGCGGAACTCTTCGAACTAGCGGTGAACGGGCCCACCAGCACGCCCGATACGACGATCCAAATCAACCACATTGATAGCTTTTTCTCGCCGCTGCGTATCGATACCTCATTGGTTCCGCCGCAAACCTTCCTCACGGCAGAGCAGCGCTTAGCCTTTCGTCTCGACCCAGACGGGGGGAATTTGTTTTTTCATTTCCCCGCGCTGGAGCTGTGGAACGGCGCTGGGCGTAGCCATCAAGCTCAGTTCTTGCAGCAGCGTATCGGTATTTGGATGAATCATCTAAACCAGGGCCTGCGTACAACCTTTATTGCAGACACCGATACTCACGAATTCCGCAATTTGAACACGGCGGGAGCCCGAACGTGGACCCCAGCCTCCAGTGATGCTCCTGCGGCTATTGATCCCGCAGAGCTTACACGCGCGGTTGAGGGAGGTAAAGCGATCGGCGGCCAGGGGCCGTATGTCCAGACTCGGCTCATTGCGACCGATGGCTCTGGAGCGGTGGCTGATTTTAGCCTCAACGGCAACACCGAAGTTCGCAGCAACAATGGGGCTGTCGATCTCGAGATCCACGTGCAAGCACCCCTCTGGGCGGAGTACGACACCATCGAAATTTACGCCAACGCTACGACGACGCCCACGCTCCGGGTCGACGGCGTACCGACCCTGTTCACCGCCATCCCCGCGCGCGTTCTCCGCCTTGGCACCGATTTTCGCCGTGAGGAGATCGTCGTTCGCAGTGACGTCCTCGATGCTGCACGATGGGAGACGCGGATCACGGTTCCTTTCCGCGACCTGAGCGAGGACACTTGGTTCGTCGTTGTCGTTAAGGGGACCGATGGGGTGTCGCGACCGATGTTCCCCGTTTTTGCGCGTGACCTCCGTCCCGAGAGCAACCGCACGCTAGCCGATTTACTCGACGGCAACTTAGGAGAACTCGGGACCATGGCCCTTGGTGCTACCAACGCGCTTTACGCCGATGTCGACGGCATCGAAGGCTTTCAGGCCCCGCTCGCTCGACGCTAAACACGGGGCATGGGCGCCACTGGCCTGTGCTGGAGTTTCCTCTTCCTCGGGGCACTTGCGGCCTGCCGAGCGACACCACAAACTGCTCCTCGAGCCCAAGAAGACCCTCGAGCGCTGATTGCAGCCGTGTCTGTTGCTCCCGTGTACGTCTGCGGCACGGTCGGGCGTGTTGCCCGCATCGATCGCACGGGATACCGCGCTGAACTCGTCGTGCAACAAGTATTCTTCGGCTTCGTCAAACCCGAGGAACGGTTGGAGATTGCTTGGGAAGAACTAGCAACCCAGCGAGCCCCGCGCTTCGCCAAAGGGGATCGCCTTTTGGTCGCTCTTTCCCCTCTTCCTGCAACCACTTTGTGGTTGCACCGCTTTCCTCCCCAGTTGCGCAACGATAAAACCTTTGCGGTGGCCGCACAGGGAGATGCCTTTTTGCGCGAGCCTGACTGCGATGGTTTGGACGCCCTGAAAGGTTACGTGAGACTAGAGCCAAAGGCACGGGCTGAAAGCGAAGGGGCGCACGCGCTCGCACAGCTCGCAGCTTCCAGTGAGGAACGGCTGGCCGTGGCTGCGTTAGAGACCTTGGCAGCCAGCTTCGAGGAGAGAGTGCTCCACGAGGGGGAAGTGACCCGTGCGATGGCTCGCGCGTTGCGCGAGGGCGGGGCGAGAATGAAAAGGGCTGTCCTTGAAATCGCGCGGACACACAAGCTCGAAGAGCTCCGCGATGCAATCCGCGAGATCGCCCAGTCGGACCTGGGCGACCTTGGTTACCGAGCCTGGGAGGCACTGCTTTCGCTCAAAGACCCGCTGGTTGCAGAGCACTTACCGCAGTGGATTTCGGCCACTGAGCCACGCTCGCGGGTGCTCGGCGCAAAAGCCGCGGCTACTCTCGAAGCCTTCGAGAGCATCGAGCAGGCCTCACGAGACCCGGCACCAGAAGTACGCCAAGCGCTAGCGGAACACTTACAAGCAGAAACGCAGTTCTTGCCCTGGTTGCTTGCGCTCCTGGCCGATCCCGACCAAGGTGTGCAGCGGGCCGCTGCAGCCAAGGTTGGCAGCATCGGACCGGCTGCGCTTCCCGCTCTAGAGGCGCTTCTTTCCAGCGACGATCCCCAGCAGCAAATGGCAGCGATCTTAGCTCTAGCGGAGATCGGCGAACACGCCCGCGGGATACTCGAACGAATCGCAGCGGAACACCCCGACGAAAATCTCAGGCGACTTGCGGCCGTGGCGTTGGCAAGACCCCTCAGAGAACAATAGCAGGGCTCCTAGTCTCGATTCCGGCCCACTTTTTTTCCGGGGGCTGGGCACCTGCTCTTCCGCCAGTGTATTCGTTGACTCTGTCGCGCCGATTCCGTAGTGGTAAGGCATGAACGAGGACAGCCACCACCAGGCCGAGGAGGTACGGGCAGCCCGCGAGAAAATCCTCGCTGCTGCTGCTCGTCTGTTTGCGGAGCGAGGCTACGAATCGACTTCGCTGGCCGAGGTGGCGCGCGCAGCCAAAGTCAGCAAGGCGCTGATTTTTTGGCATTTCGATAACAAACAGCAGCTCTACCTCAGTGCCCTCAAAAAGAACCTCGAACCATATCACATCGACCGAGAGGAACTCACGGGTCTGGACGCACCCCATCAAATTGCCCGGCTGATCGACTCCTTTTACGAATTCGTCAACGACAATGTCTATTCTGTGCGGTTCTTCATGACGTTAATGCTCCGGGGTGAACTGCCATCGGAGGAATCCGCGGCCAGCACGGGCAGTACGAGCTTGCAACGGGTCAATGAACTGTATCGTGCGTTCCGTCAGTCGTTTGCTGAAATCATCACCGTGGGGCAGCAACAAGCTGTCTTCAACCCGAGCCTAGATCCCGAGCGGGAAGCTGCCCTGATTCTCGTTACCCTCGTGGGGGTTTTGGCGCAACAGTTCATGCTCGGGGAGTCCCCCGACTGCAGTAAGGCGCTGATCGATCATTACAAGCTGGTCTTGTTCCAGCGGCTACGCTGTTCTTGAGGAGACAGGATCCACTGCGTTCAGCTTTATCGCCCCTTACCACCCGAGAACGCCTTGAGTGCAGGGGGCGCGTTGCCCGCCGATCCCCGTGGGGCACTTCCAAGGCGAAAAGTGCCCCACCCGAACCCTTTCGGCCGCCGCCACCTCTCCACCCATGCTCTTGCTCTTCCCGACCAAGCACGACGCACTCTTGAACCAACGCCTCAGGAACAGCCGCTTGTTGCCCCGCAATTCATGCATTTGTAGCAAGCGCCGTTACGTACCATGATGGCACCGCAGTCATGACAGCTCGGAGCATCGGCTTGCGGGCTGAACCCCAAACTAGCGACGGTCGATCCTCCACCGCCCGCGCCGGTTTGGCCACTTCCCCGAGTGGCGCTGTCCTCCGCTGTGACGACGATTCCCATTTGGGAACGCTGCTCTGGACTGAGAAAGCGCGAGCCCAAGAAGCGAAAAATGTAATCGATGAGGGATTTGGCAAAGGGGATATCCGGATTTTTCGTGAAGCCCGAGGGCTCGAAGCGAACGTGGCTGAATTTGTCGACTAACACTTCCAAGGGCACGCCGTATTGTAAAGCCATGGAGGTGAGAATCCCAATAGTGTCCATCAACCCAGAAACGGTACTTCCTTCCTTAGCAATCTTGATGAAAATCTCTCCGGGCTTGCCGTCTTCGTAGAGGCCGACGTGGATGTAGCCCTCGTGCCCAGCAATATCGAACTTATGGCGAATCGACTGACAGTCGGCCGGCAGCTTACGCCGCACCGGGCGAAACTCAGCCACGTTTGCTTGCTTCATCGTGCGAGCGGTGTTCAGGGGCTGCGTGCGCTTACAGCCATCGCGGTAAATGGCCACGGCCTTCAATCCTAAGCGCCACGCCGCCATGTAGGCCTCCATGATGTCCTCGACGGTGGCCGAATTGGGCATGTTGATCGTTTTCGAGATCGCACCGGAAATAAAAGGTTGCACCGCCCCCATCATCCGCAGGTGCCCCATGTAGTGAATCGAGCGGCTACCTCGGTGAGGTTTAAAGGCGCAATCGAACACGGGCAAATGCTCCTCACGCAGCCCCGGGGCACCTTCGATCGTGTCATGCTCGTCGATGTACTCCACAATCTGCTGGATTGCCGTCGACTCGTAACCTAAACGTTTCAAGGCACGCGGGACGGTGGAGTTCACGATCTTGAGCATTCCGCCCCCGACTAATTTTTTGTACTTCACCAAAGCGATGTCTGGCTCGACTCCGGTCGTGTCACAATCCATCATGAAAGCAATCGTGCCCGTGGGTGCGAGTACCGTCACCTGCGAATTGCGCACGCCCACCCGCGCGCTCGTTTCCACCACCTGGTCCCACACCTGGCGAGCCGCCCCCAGGAGTTCAAGTGGTACGTGGCTCGGGTTCAGTTTGTGGGCGTAGCTCGCGTGCTTTCGCAGCACCCGGAGCATGTTCTCGCGGTCAGCGACGTAACCCGCGAAGGATCCCATGGCTTCGGCAATGCGACACGACTGCAAGTACGCCTCGCCGCACATCAAAGCTGTGACTGCGGCTGCGTACTCCCGCCCGGAATCCGAATCGTACGGCAACCCCAGAGACATCAGCAGGGCGCCCAGGTTCGCATACCCTAAACCAAGTTGCCGATACGACCGTGCGTTCCGCTCGATTTCCGGTGTGGGGTAGCTCGAGTGGTCGACGATGATATCTTGTGCAAGGATGGTGACATCCACGGCATGGCGGAAGGCGGCTACATCGAAGTTGCCCGCCTCGTCAACAAACTTCATCAAGTTCAACGACGCTAAGTTGCACGCCGAGTCATCCAAGTGCATGTACTCCGAGCACGGATTCGAAGCGTTGATACGCCCGGCATTCGGGCAGGTGTGCCATTCGTTAATGGTGGTGTCGAATTGCATCCCCGGGTCCCCACACACCCACGCCGCCTCCGCGATCATGCGAAACAGATCCCGGGCACGGAATTCCTCGCAGACCTCGCCGGTCAGCACGTAGCGGGTACGCCAAACATCGTCGTTCTCCACTGCGCGCATAAACGCGTCCGGCACGCGCACAGAGTTGTTAGCATTTTGAAAAAAAACCGAACTATACGCTGGACCATCCAGCGAGCCGTCATAGCCGGCATCAATCAGTGCCCACGCCTTTTTCTCCTCTTCTTCTTTACAGCGGATGAACTCCACGATATCGGGGTGGTCGATGTTGAGCACCACCATTTTCGCCGCCCGCCGCGTCTTGCCGCCAGATTTGATCACTCCGGCAGACGCATCCGCAGCTTTCATGAACGACACCGGACCCGAAGCCGTACCGCCACCGGCAAGCTTTTCTTTCGAGGAACGAATGCGGGAAAGATTCACCCCTGAACCCGACCCCCCTTTAAAAATGATTCCCTCGTTACGATACCAGTTTAAAATCGATTCCATGGTATCCTCGACCGAGAGAATGAAGCACGCCGAGCACTGCGGTCGCTCTTCGATCCCCACGTTGAACCACACGGGGCTGTTAAAGGCCATCTTTTGGTCCAGCAATAAGTGGGTGAGCTCGGCAGAAAACGCCTGTGCGTCCTCTGCCGTGGCAAAATAACCTTGCTGCTCTCCCCAGGAGCGTAGCGTACCGACCACACGCCCGATTAACTGACGGACGCTTCTTTCCCGATCCGGACTTCCTAGTGGCCCACGGAAATATTTCGACACGACCACGCTCGTGGCCAACTGCGACCACGATTTCGGGATCTCCACATTGTCCTGTTCGAAAACAACTTCACCTTTTTCCCCAGTGATCACTGCTTTGCGAATTTCCCACTGCACACAGTCAAAGGGATCCACACCGGGCTGGGTGAAATACCGCCGCACCTGCACCCCTCGGCCCCGCTTCGTCGCCGCGACCTCGGGAATACCAACACCCACCGTCGTCGCCCGCTCACGCCTTTTCCTCTGTATTCCGTTAGCCATTTTGTCTCCTCTCCGAGATCGTGAACCTAAGCTTTGTTCGCCCGAAGCTCAATTGGTTGTGGATGGTACGGACATATCCCACAACATGTTGTGGTAAGTCAAGACCTCCCCCTGCTTCTTCCCTCTTCTGATCCCCAGGAAACGGAGCACCGGGCCGCGCCGACCTCGGTCGGGTTTCTTTCCGGCACCATACCAGCGATGGTGACTTCCAAACAGGCTAGCCTCGAGTGCCTTAACCAGGTAAGCTGTCGTTGCTGAAATGGCACGCGACAATTCCCTTCCCCCTTTTCAGTCTTTAGCGGAGACGCTTCGCGGCATTTTACGGCGTCTGGACGCCGAACAGCATCTGCACGTATATCGCCTTTGGGTGGAATGGGAGCTGGTCGTGGGGCCGCAAATCGCCCGTCGCGCTCGGCCCCTGGAGTTTCGCAATGGCGTACTGTTGCTCGTGGCGGCCTCGGCCACTTGGAGGCAGGAGCTCGAATTTTTAAAGCCCGAGCTGCTGCAGCGAATCCGCTCGCATCTCGAAGACGACCGGGTGCGCGATCTGGCAGTGATTGTCGGTAAAGTCAGCCCTACAGCCCTCTGTCCCACGCCGCAACCAAGGCTCGCGGCTCGACGTGAGGTGTCCCTCGAAGCGATCGACTGTGAAAAGGTTCTCCAACAAGTGAAGGACCCGCTACTAGCCGAATCTTTACGGCGCTTGTGGAACACGCGGGAAAGGTTCAGGTTGAGGGCCGCTTCCGGACAGGCGCACTCGTCCTCTCCGTAAATCGCGGGGCCGACGCGGCTCTTGGTATCGGAAACCACGAGAAGGGAGATTGTCATGGTTGTTTTCCCGCAGGGCTTCTTCTGGGGTACCGCAACCTCAGCCTACCAAATCGAGGGGGCTTGGAACGAAGAAGGAAAAGGACCCTCAATTTGGGATGTATTCTCTCACACTCCCGGAAAGATTCTCGATGGCAGCACTGGGGACACGGCGTGCGACCACTATCACCGCTACCAAGAAGACATCGCTCTCATGGCTCGTTTAGGCCTAAACGCATACCGCTTTTCGGTGTCCTGGCCACGCGTGTTGCCCGAGGGACAGGGCACCGTCAATTCTCTCGGCCTAGATTTTTACGATCGTCTGGTAGACGCCCTGTGCGAGTGTGGAATCGAGCCATTCGTCACCTTGTACCATTGGGATCTCCCTCAGGCGTTGCAGGACGGCGGTGGTTGGGAAGCACGCAACACGGCACTGGCATTTGCCGACTATGTTTCTGTAGTGGCGAGCCGCCTCGGCGACCGTGTCCACCACTGGATCACCTTAAACGAGCCGCTCGCTGTCGTTGTGGCGGGATACGTGCTCGGCATCCACCCGCCTGCGAAGCAACAGCCTCACGCCGCGGTCCAGGTTTCACACCACTTGAACGTCGCCCACAGCTTGGCAGTTCAAGTGCTGCGCGGGCTTTGTCCCGCTAGCAAGGTCGGCATCACCCACGTCTCGCTACCAGTCTACCCGGCCTCGGAATCCAGCGAAGACCAAGCGGCGGCACAGCGCTTCGATTGTCTGGTCAACCGTTGGTTTTGGGAGCCGAGCTTGACCGGGCAGTACCCCGTGGAGGGGTGGGAATTACTGGCGGAATTCGTTCCGCAAACGGACGCAGGTGACGAGGAGCTCCTGCGTGTGCCGATCGATTTCTTTGGTCACAACAGTTACACGCGCGCTGTTGTCCGAAACGATCCGAGCGTGCCCTTGGTCGGTGCCTCACAGGTGCCCCAAGTGGGTCGTCCTCACACAGGGATGGGCTGGGAGGTGTATCCTGATCATCTTTACGACTCACTGCTTCGCATCACCAAGGACTATCGCCCACCAGCGATTTTCGTCACCGAAAACGGCGCCGCCTATCCTGACGAAGTTCAGGCGGGCCGCGTGGCTGACGTGCAACGCGTTCACTACCTGCGAGAGCATCTCGTCCGCGCTGGTCGGGCCATTGCGGCCGGGGTGCCGTTGCAGGGCTATTTCTGCTGGTCCCTCCTCGACAACTTCGAGTGGACGTACGGCTATACGCAGCGTTTCGGCATCGTCTACGTGGATTTCGATACGCAGCAGCGCATCGTCAAAGACAGTGGCTACTTCTACTCGAGGATTGCCTCACACAATGAGCTTGAAGAGAACGGGGGAAACGAGACAGCTCTCCCGGAGTAAAAAGGACCTTGTGTCCGCTGGTTGTGTTGTTACCCGCTCGCGTGGCGGTACGACCGAGATTCTCTTGGTGCACCCTCGCGGAGCGACGTTTCGAAAACCGCTGTTTGGGATCCCCAAAGGCCATGTCGAACCGGGCGAACAACCTGCCGAAGCGGCAGTCCGCGAAACCAAAGAAGAAACGGGGCTGAACGTTCGAATCGTCGGTGACCTGGGCACGATCCGCCAAAAATCAGGGAAACTCGTCTACGGCTTCTGGGCCGTGGTTCATCCCGACAGTGAAAGTGCGATTGACGAACGGGGCCGATGCACCTCCGCCGATCGCGTCGAAGTTGACGTCTGCCGATTTTATCCCCTCGACCAGGCTGAGCTGCTGATGATTCCGGCCCAGCGGGAGTTCCTCACCCGTCTCCGGAAACATCTGGGAACACGTGTCCCCAAGGCGCAACTCTAACCGCTCCTTTCCCGGCAACCTGCTCTACGTACTCAGCGGCACTCCAGCGAGGCATGCTTTCGAAGCTTGCACGCGCGCAATGCGGTGGTAGGAACGCTTCCCACAGATGGGCTGCGCATGCTGCGCTTGGTGACCGAGGCTTTGGGGAGGACCAACGAGTGCATGGAAAAAATGCTGCTTTGATACGGAAATACTATCCCAACTACCGCTCACCGAAACGGGCGTACGAGCAGCTCCTGGACCACACCGTCACTGCTGACACGATCTGGCTGGACGTTGGCTGTGGGCGCCATCTTACCGGCAACAGCCAACTCAACGTGGCTCTTTCCCGGCGAGCCCGGTTGATCGTCGGTTGCGATCGTGACCCACACCTCAAACGCCACGAGACACTGCACCATCTCGTTCTCTGTGACGCGGCCGCGTTGCCCTTCCGCGACGAAACATTCACGTTGGTTACTGCGGCCATGGTCGCCGAGCATCTGGAACATCCAGACCGAGTGTTCTCCGAGGTGGCCCGCATCATCGCCCCGGGCGGGCGCTTCATCGTTTTTACACCGAACAAATGGAATTACGCCATGGTCGTGGCTCGACTTACGCCGCATTGGTTCCACATGACTTACAAACGTCTGACTTACTTCTTGAACCGGCGCGAGTGGCGCACATTCCAGGATGACGTTTTCCCCACTTGGTATCGGGCCAATAGCATTTCTGCTTTGCGTGCCTTGGCGCGGCAGGCGGGGCTTATGGAGGTGCAGATCACTCGTCACGGCTTGGCCCATTCTTTTGGCTTCGTGAAACCGTTGTATATCCTCTCTCTCCTGTTCGAGAGGCTCATCGACCGACCCGTTTTGGAAGTTCTTAAGGCGGACATCCTAGCGGTTTTCGAAAAGCCAAACGGAGCAGAGTCACTTACCGGCGGTAAGGGACGAACAGTCTTTCCGGCCGTTTAGCGGCACACCCGGATTCGCCATCGGAACACCCATCCGCAGACCACAGCCAAGAGGCCGCCGGGCGCGAGAGGGGACGACGCGCTTGCGCCCTCGCCGCGAAGCAGATAGCAAGGCTGCTCCGAGAAAGGAGACCTGAAAAATGGCAGATGCAAAAATCAAGGTGCTGAAAGATGGTCCGTACGAGGTGCACGGTGATATCGAGCTGGTCGACTCCCAACGCAACCCCATACCCATTCCCGAACGACCGTTCTACTTGTGTCGTTGCGGGCAGTCCGCAAATAAACCATTTTGCGATGGTTCCCATAAAACAGCAGGTTTCAAGACCGACGGCGCATCATAGTTCTGGACCACACAGTACCAAGGGAGGAATGGAAAATGGCAATTAAAGTCGGGGAGCGCTTACCACTCCACATCAAGTTGAAGGAGATGACCGACAGTGGGCCGCGAGATGTCAGCTTGGAGGAACTCTTCCAGGGTAAGAAGGTGGTGTTATTCGCCGTACCAGGAGCCTTCACCCCCACATGCTCCGCTAAACATCTACCTGGCTTCATCGAAAAGGCCGAGGAAATGAAACGCAAAGGCGTTAACGAAATCGTGTGCGTCGCCGTCAACGATCCCTTTGTCATGGGTGCCTGGGGGACCGCCAGCGGATCGCATGGAAAAGTGCGCCTGCTCGCCGATGGAAACGCGGAGTTCACCAAGGCCGTGGGCCTTGAACTTGACGCAAGCGGTTTCGGGATGGGTTTACGTTCACAACGCTATGCCATGATTGTCAACGACGGCGTGGTAGAAGAACTCTTAGTGGAGCCAGGCCCGGGGCTAACTGTCTCAAGCGCGGAATCGGTACTCGCCAAACTTGGTTGAGCCACGGCAACGGCGGACAGGCCAGGCGGAATTTCCACAAGCGGGCCAGAGGCGCAACGCGGCAATGCTCCTGAGAAAAGGCTCTCTCTCCGCCACCGGTGCCTTCGTGTTGCGCGGGCGCAAGGCCCGTCTTGTCGCGCCAACGTACTCGAAATTTCCTCGGTTACGTCTGCAGAAGGCGGCGAGCGGATTCGAACCGCTGCATCGAGGTTTTGCAGACCTCTCCCTTAGCCACTTGGGTACGCCGCCGGACTGACAAGTCTGATCGGTTAGCAAGGTAGCCACATGCCTGCAACCGGCCGACCTTTTGCGGACAACAGGACATAGCTCCAGAAAAAGGCTTCCGATGCTTTGCAACCTGAAATGCCTTCCTCTAACGAGAATTCCCCCATAAGTGTGCTGCTGGGTGCAGAGCCCTGCAGGTCCACCATCTTGCAGACAAAGGATCACCAATGACCAAAAAGCGGAGTTGGGGATGTGGTCTTGTTTTCACTACGGCTTTGCTCACATGGTCTGGCTGTCGTGGTTGCCAGCCAGCTGCTGGGCCACCGCTTCTCGTTCCTCAAGAGGGGCAATTGCCCAAGGCTCCTGTGGCCTCACAAACGCCGGGGAACCCGGTTGCCGAGGCTCCTCCGCCAGGCTGTGTGGTCATTCTCACGCCCGATGTTGACCGCGGCCAAGCTCCCCTCGAAGTGCGCTTCACCGCAGAGGGTCTTTGCTCCGACGCCCCAGGGGAGTTCGACTGGGACTTTGGAGACGGGTCACCGCCTCTCATCGCGATGAAACCAGAACAGCCACCCGACAAGGCCGACTACGCCTTCGTACGCACCCAACACGTTTACACCAAGCCCGGTGAATACATCGCCAAGGTCACCCTGCGGGATCCCCAAAATAACGTCTCCGATGTCGACGAATATCCCATCACGGTGGAATCCCCATAGTCAGCTGCCGCTACCTTGGGGCATCGGCAGAACCGCTCCCCAGCAGTGTTTTGACTTGAGGAATCCGCTGCGCTAGAAACGGCGGCACATGCGGGTGTAGCTCAGCTGGCTAGAGCGTATGCTTGCCAAGCATAAGGTCGCCGGTTCGACCCCGGTCACCCGCTTTCCTCTGGCTCCTCAGGCAGGAGCCTTTTTGCTTTCCTCCCTCTTGTGCCGCTTCAGAGGCTGATTCATTCTTGGACCAACGTATGGAGGACCTTGGGCGATGTACGTAGCTGAAATCCTCGAACGCTGCGCTGTTCTCGCCGAGCGCACCGCCGCACTTTACCGCCGGCTAGCAGAGCAATTTTCTTACGACAGCGGACGGCGCGAGTTGTGCCACGAACTTGCCTTGATCGAGGAAACCCATGCAAAGGTGCTCCGCGAAGAACTCGCAAGTTTCCAGCAGCGCGAAGAATCCGGAGATTTTCTACCCGAGTTCGGGCAGCGAATTCTCAGCATCGAAGAACACCTGGCAGAACTCGAGCGACGCATCTCCGCGACACAAACCTTCAACGAGGCCACGGATGCCTTGCTCGCCTTGCAACAGACCAGCCTGGAAGATCTATACGACGATTTGGTCGTTCAGGGAGATCCATCATTCCGTATCTTTGTCGAGCGCTTGGAAGCGGCTTTCGCCAACTCCCCCAAGGGGGCAGTTTTTCGCCGTCCAAAGCGCTCGTAGATGCACCCACAGCCGGCAAGCTTCCCCTTGCCGCTCTGGTCACGTAGGAGCAAGTCGCTAAACTGGCGCCATGGCCGATCGTCGAAACTCCCGACCAAACGACAAGACAAGGAATAGCGTGACTCGCAACCTCGGCGTAGCCGTCGCGCTCAGCACGATTGCGTTCGGATGTGCTGGCAAAAAACTCAAGACTGCTGAGGAGTACTTTGCCGCGGCAAACGAGCATTTTCGCAGTGGCGCTTTCAGCGCCGCGACAGCCGAGTACCGTGAGCTACTCGACCAGCACCCGTTCAGCGATTTGGTCGAACCAGCCGAGTTACGCATTGCCCACGCCCAGTACTTGGATGGGAGGTTTGCCGAGGCTGTGGTCGCATTGACTGACTTTCAGCGCCGTCATCCGACCAGTCCCCACCTTCCGTTCGTCGGTTACCTGTTAGGCATGTGTTACGCCCGACAGATGCTCGCTTATGATCGTGATCAAACCGCCGCACAAAATGCGCAAACTTACTTCCTCACAGTGGTTCGCCAGTTTCCCGATAGCCCGTACGCTGTCCTCGCACGGTCCGAGCTCAGGCGTTGTCGGCAACGCTTGGCACAACACGAGCTGTATATTGCCGAGTTCTACTGGAAGCGCGGCAATTGGAATGCGGCTGAAGCCCGCCTGGTCGACCTAGCTGCTCGCTACAGCGACACCGAAGAGGCCGTCAGCGGGTTAATGCGGTTGGCACGATTCTATCGATCCCGCGGCTTACGGGACCGGGCTACACTGGCCTACCGTGCGGTGACGCAGTTGCGGCCGGGATCGACGCAAGCGATTCGCGCACAACGGGCGTTGCAAAAGCTAACCTCCGGGCCGACAGCCGTGGCAGCCGATCCCATCGACGTCCTTCTTGCACTAAACGGGCGCAGCCGGCTCGACCAGGTTTACGAAACCGCGCAAGTGCCGCTACCGCAGGCACCGCAACTGCCATCGCGATCCAGCGGTTTTCCGGCACCGGCGCTAGGTACCGGGTTCGATCCGTTTGGCCGCGGTCGAACCTACTATTAAGTAAGTTGGCCACAACCTGCGCGTGGAGTAGCACCTCTTTCGATGCCTGCCGTGCCGAAGTTTCCACATGCCCGCGTCCTCGTCGTGGGGGTTGGCGGGTTGGGCTGTCCGGCCCTGCAGCTCCTCGCAGCCGCTGGGGTGGCGCACATCACCTTGCTGGATCCAGATCGAGTCTGTCGATCTAATCTCCACCGCCTGCTGCTGTTCGATGAGAGCGACATCGGCAAACCAAAAGCCGTGGTTGCGGCTGAAAAATTGTCTGCCCTGTTTCCTCAAACCCGCTTCGTTCCGCTACCGGCAGCTCTGGACGAAATCAATGCCCCGTCGCTGATCCCTGCGCACGATTGGGTCATCGATGCCACAGACGGCTGGAACACTAAGCTCTGGCTTCATGACCGGGCGCTTTCTTACGGGCGCCCGGTGGCACACGCTGGCGCTGTCGGTTGGCAGGGTCAAGCCCTCACCGCGCTACCAAACGTGCCTGGGTGCTTGCGGTGTGCTTGCGGTGTCGCCGAGGACAGCGAGGAGGCATCTTGCCAGCAGGCGGGTATCATCCCGGGAGTCGTCCAGGTGCTTGGCGCCAGACTTGCCGCTGAGGTGATTTCCTGGCTGACTGGGCGTTTCGAGGCCCTGCTCGTGAGAAAGCTCCTGTACGTCGACGCGTACCGGATGCAGATGCGGGTGGTCCCGTTTACCGCCGATACGAATTGCCCTGTGTGCAGCCTTGCGACACGCTCATTTCCCACCGGGCCTACACCCTGACCAGCTTCGCCCCGCAGCGAACGGGCAGCCTCCCTTTGCTGCCTACAGAAAAGGCCCGAGCACCGGGGCTGGTCGAATCGCGGTCGAGCCTCGAAGAGATCGAGCCCCGATCGATGGGACAGGGAAGCAGAGGTGCCCACTTCATCTCCTCTCCTCGAAGAGCATGCAGTCGAGCGCAGGGCCCAGACGGACACGCGCACAGACAATGTCGGTTCCACTTGAAGGCTAACAAACAGGTCACTAGCGGTGCCTCACAAAAACGCCTTCCCCAATGACCTTCGTTTCCCTATGTGGGAAGACTACAAGGAGGACGAAGCTATGAGTGTGCGCGTGAGAATCCCCACCCCTTTGCGTCGTTACACAGCGGGACAGGAAGAAGTTACCGCTTCAGGCACCACGGTGGCGACGATTTTAGAAGACTTGGAACGACGTCACCCGGGTATCAAGGAACGGATTTGCGACGAAGCCGGCAAAGTCCGCCGGTTCGTGAACATATACATAAATGGCGATGATATCCGTTTCTTAGACAGTCTGGAAACCCCAGTGAAAGACGGTGACGAGATTTCCATCGTTCCCGCCATTGCGGGGGGCATAGAGTGAGCAAGCCGCCCCAGGCTGTGCGCCCGGGACAAACGTTACGGCCCCGCAAGGTCGAATCCGTACTGGACTTAGTTGGCAACACCCCTCTGATTGAAATCCGCAGAGTACGCGACGGGGTATGCCCGGGTGTGCGAATCTATGCCAAACTCGAAGGGTTGAACCCCGGTGGCTCGGTCAAGGACCGACCTGCCGTTTGGATGGTGCGGGACGGTCTGCGGACGGGAAAGCTGCAACCGGGCAAGATCATTATCGACTCGACCTCTGGGAATACAGGCATCGCCCTTGCCATGACTGGAGCTGTGCTTGGCTATCCCGTCGAACTGGTGATGCCCGCTAACGTCAGCCAAGAGCGCAAGAAAATCGTCGCCGCTTATGGGGCCAAGATCATCCTCAGCGATCCCCTAGAGGGGTCCGACGGTGCTATCCGCTTGTGCCGTAAAATCCTTGCGGAAAATCCCGAACGCTACTTCAAGCCCGATCAATACTTCAACGAGGTCAATCCCCTCGCTCACTACCAAAGTACCGGCCCGGAGATCTGGCGCGACACTCGTGGTCAAATTACCCATTTCGTTGCCGGCATCGGCACAGGGGGCACCATTATGGGCACGGGACGGTACCTCAAAGAGCAAAACCCAACCATTCAAGTCATCGCCGTCGAACCAGACGATGCCTGGCACGGCCTAGAGGGACTCAAACACATGGCTAGCTCCATCGTGCCAGGGATCTATCACGAGGAGGAACTCGACCGAAAAATCCCCGTCAGCACCGACGCAGCTTACGAGATGGTCTACCGCCTAGGTGAGGAAGAGGGATTGGTGATGGGTCAATCTTCAGGGGCTGCTATGGTGGGGGCACTCACCGTAGCCCGCGAACTCCGCGAAGGGGTCATCGTGGTAATTTTTCCCGATTTCGGCGACCGCTACCTCAGCACTAACTTATGGGTCGGTTGGCGCGAGCGACGCGCCCGCCTCGAACGTCTCTTGTCGGAGCGAAAAGAGCCGTGAACGGCGCCATCGAACTGTCCGCAGAGCAACTCGAGCGGTATTCTCGGCAAATCCTGGTGCCGAACTTCGGCGGTCGGGGTCAGCAGCTTTTGTTGCGTACCGCAGTGGCCGTGTACGGCGTCGGATTATTGCCGGAGCGGTTAGCGCTTGGGCTGGCACGGAGCGGAACTGGTTATGTTAACGTTTCCAAAAGCGTCGCTGAAAGGATTGCCCCGCGGATCGGTCCTGACACGCGTTTGGTCACCGATCCCACGCCCCACGACAGCCTCCTCTCGATGCCGCTCTCCATCGACGCTGGCCTCACCGTCAAGGAATGGCATCGCTGCGTGGAGCCTGCAGCACGCGCCCACAACTTTGCGCTATGGTCACGCGCCCTGGGTTCCGTTGGGCTGGTTGGGGTCACGGTAGCGGACAAGCTACCAACGCTTTGCGCGGGTTGGTTCTTCGACTTTTTGCCCAAAGATCCCTCTCCCTCGATGTACGAGAGTTGCGCTATCGAGTGGTCCGCCGCATGGACGAGCGCTTTAGCCCTGCGGCATCTTGCAAACCCTAGCCAGACGGGCGGTACAGTTCTTTATCGCTACGAGGCAAAAACCGGCACAATCAGTGCATTTCTCGTCCCGGAGAATTTCCGCTGTGAGCATCGCGACCGTGAGTGACCGGGAGAGTTGCCCCGGCAAAGACACCGAGCGCGGGGCGAGCATCGTCTCCCTCAAGGTTTCGACCCTTGTTCACGGCATTACGCTCGACGAAGCTCTCGAAGAGCGGCTTCGCCGCGAGGGGCATTGGCTCGCCGTCGGAACGGACCAGCACCGCCTGGAGCTTCGGCTTCCTGGCCGCATCGTCGTCACTCCTTTGGTGGTAAACAGTTGTGGCCGAGATACGCCTTGGCGGCTGACAGCGACCGATGGTGCGTGGTTTCTCGAGCGCGGTAGCGACCGGCACCGGGTGTGGCTGGAATCGCCTCCGTCCTTTTACCGACAACGCACTAGTTCGGGACGGCGGGTTGGAGACTTCGCCCAATTATTTGGACGAACGCTGGTTCTGGGCGGGGCCCAAGCTTGCGGCTACAGCCTCTCTGGCATCGCTTGTCGCTTTTGCCGGGTCGGCTCCCGTGCCGAAAGCGAGCAAAAGTTCGGTATCACAGCGCACGAGGCCGCCGAAGCGTTGACCATCGCCAGTCGTGAGCGTTCGCTGGAGCACGTTCTTTTGCCGGCAGCATCGTTCGACGCCGAAGATGGCGGTGTCCGTGAAATCGAACCCCTCGTGAAGGCCGTTCGGCGGCACACCTCGGCACTCGTTCTTGCAGCGCTTCATCCCCCGCGTACCTTGCGCTGGATCGATCATGCCTACGCGATTGGCGTGGACGGACTTGCGTTCAATCTGGAAGTGCCTGACGTCGTAACCCTCGAGCGACTCTTACCCGGGCGGGCGCGATACCTCGGCCGTTCGCGTTATTACCAGGCGCTCCGGCACGCAGGGAAGATTTTCCCCCGTGGGGCGGTGTGGACAGAACTACTCCTGGGGTCGGCGTCCGCCACCGAGCTGGCAAACTTCATCCAGGAGTTCACCAGCTGGGGGGTCATCCCCTTGCTGGTACCGGTGCGCCCAGATGCCACTGCTCGTCAGACGCCCTTACCTTTCGCGCCCACCCCAGCAGAAGTGCAACTTTTACTGGAGACCTTGTCAGATCGTCTCAACTGGACCAGCACCACCCTACCCTGGCTTCCCGAATGGCCACACCTACTGGGGCCCAGCGATGCTCTGCGAGAACCGCACTCGTACCGCCGCAACGGTTTCAGTCGAATGCTAGCAAATCACCTAGCGCTCTTTGCTGTGCGCAATCTCTCGCGCATTCGGCGTAGCTTACGCGTGAGAGATCTGGCCGATCATGAACTGGACTCGTCTAGCTAAGCCCCCATGAATCCACCGCAATCTTCTCAGTCCACAACGGCTCCTGGTCCACGGTTTGTGGTCGACACTCGCCCACTTTGGCGTATCTTGCTGCCCCTATTCGGTTACTGGGGGCTCTGCCTGGTGGCAGCCGCGATTTTGTGGTGGAGCGTGAACGCCACCCCGCCGCAGGGCTTGTCGCCGCAAGGCCAACGCGCGCTCGCGGTGTTCTTTGTGTGTGTCCTCTTCTGGGTTCTGAACGTGCTCCCCCTGATGATCACCAGCCTACTTGCTATCGTACTCCTGCCACTCACAGGCGTGCTGACTGCCTCGCAGGCGTACGGTCTTTTCGGCAACGAAGCGCTGTTTTTCATCCTTGGCGCTTTCATCCTGGCGGCTTGCTTGATGCGGTCGGGACTCAGCACCCGCATTGCGCTAGCCATCCTAGATCGCTTTGGACGTACGCCCCGGGGCTTATTGCGAAGCGTGTTACTCCTTAACGTCGTGATGGCGTTTTTCATGTCCGAGCATGCGGTTGCAGCCATGAACTTTCCCATCATTGCCGAAATGACCAAGGTGCTGCGTTTACCGGGCCGAAGAAGCCATTATGGCAAGGCTTTGTTTCTTGCCATGGCTTGGGGATCGACCATTGGTGGCATCGCAACGTTGCTCGGCGGTGCGCGAGCGCCGCTAGCGCTTGGCATCTTGCGGGAAACGACCGGTAAGTCACTCTCCTTTTTCGAATGGAGCGTCGCGATCTTCCCCCTGGTCGTGGCTCTGACCGCCGTGGCCTATGCCCTGCTCGTTTGGTTTTTCCCCATCGACGTCGAAAACGTGAAGGCTGCTGACGAAGTCCTTCACGAGAAGCGGCTCCGCCTCGGCCGCATGCGCTATCAGGAGCGTGCCGTGGGACTAGTGATGCTCGGCACACTGGCTGGCTGGATTTTCCTCGGTGAGGAATTCGGCCTCGCCACGGTGGCCATGGGCGCGGTGGTTTTATTGTTCTTGCTGCGGCTGGCACGCTGGAGCGAAATCGAAGGCTACGTCAACTGGGGAGTGCTCCTGATGTATGGTGGGGCCATTTGCCTTGGCTCCGCTCTCAACCGCACTGGGGCGGCAAGTTGGGTGGCACAAGCCACCGTCAGCGAATGGGCGTCGAATGGTTTCGCTGTCATTGTGGCATTGTCCACCCTGTCGCTGTTGTTGACCGAGGCCATGAGCAATGCCGCCGTTGTGGCGATGCTTTTACCTATGGCTCTGGGAATTGCAGGGGAGTTTGGAATCGATCCCCGCGTGGTCACGCTCGCCGTGGCCGTCCCGGCGGGACTGGCCACCACCCTGCCTATTGGTACACCCGCCAACGCCATCGCTTATTCGAGCGGCTATCTCGCCTTGCGTGACCTTGTCGTGCCGGGCGCCACCCTAGCGCTTTGCGCATGGATATTGTTTAACCTGATGGCCGTCCTGTATTGGCCTCTCTTGGGCTTGCCTGTGTGGGGTGGCGGATGAGTCACGTGCTCTTACTGATCTCGCCGCGCTTTGGCTTCACCCGTTCCTTGGCCCGAGCCATGGAACTTGCGCGCAAGAACCAGGCGTCGCTTGTGGTAGCGGCCGTGATCCCGGATTCCCAGGTGGCTGCGTTGGCGACAACGCTCAGTGATGCAGCCTTTGTCGGTGAGAAACTCAGTGCAGATGTCGTAGACCATCTTCGCACCGAGCTCGAGGCGCTTGCGAAGGAGCAGTTAAGAAGCGTGCACGAGCAAGCTTTGGCTGCGGGTGTGCCCGTGGTCACCCACGTGGTTGCGGCGGAGCCCATGGAAGTGGCCGAACAAATGATAAGCCGCTACGCAGTGAAAACCGTCGTTGTCGCTATACCGGCTCGTCCTTGGTTTGAAAAACTGTGGAGTCGCAGTGGGACATTGGATTGGACGGAGGAGCTCGGTTGCCCCGTCGAAATGGTGGAAGAAGAAAGGAGTTAAATCGTGCCCGATCTCGTGCCTGTTCATGGGGGTCTGGATGCCCCGGTCAATCGTACGATTCCCTTATCCCGGCGTAAACAGTTTTTCCGTGAAGCCGCAGAGTTGCCCAAGGTGGAAGTCAGTCGGGCCGATCTATCGACCGTGTACCGTATCGCCGACGGTACGTTGTCGCCCTTAAGTGGGCCGATGGATGAAGACACCTGGCATTACGTCTTGGACCACGATGCCCTCGATTTCGGCTTTCGCCACTATGCGTGGACGGCGCCGATTTCCTTTCCCGTCGCCGACGACGAAGTAAAACGCTTGCAAGTTGGCCGCTCGGCCGCGCTGGTCTACGAGGGAACCCCAATAGCGATCGTGCGTGTGACGAGCGTGTTCGAGTGGGACAAGCCCAAGCACATCGAAAGATTCTATGGAACTCGTCGCACCGATCATCCCGGCGCCAGGATGATTCTCGAAGACCCGCGGACGAAATTGTTCGGGGGCGAACTTTGGGCTCTACCGCAAGAGATCGATCCCGAATACGGGGAGTACCTCTTGTCGCCTCGACAAGTTCGGACTCTGATTGCCGAGCGCAAGTGGGAACGCGCGCTCGCCTTCCAGACTCGCAACCCCCTCCATCGAGCGCACGAATACGCTCTAGTGGCCGGTGTCGAACGACTCACCCGCGAAGGATACTTTACCGGGGTGGTTCTCAACCCGCTCGTCGGGGAGCTCAAAGAAGACGACGTGCCTGCGCGCGTGCGTATGCGGTGTTACCGTACCCTGCACGACCTCAAGTTGCTCGGTAAGGGCGACAAGGACGAACAGCTTTGGCAAGAGCGCGGCTACGATTTAACGGAAGTGTTCGAACTCGTCGCCCTGGACATGAAGATGTTGTACGGCGGCCCCAAAGAGGCGGTCATGCATGCCATCTATCGGCAAAACCTGGGTTTCACCGATATCATCATTGGGCGTAAGCACGCTGACGCTCCGTACGATGACGGCACTCCTATCTGGGGAGACTTCGATGCTCAAGAAATTTTTCACCACCTCCGCGGCGAGCTGCGGATTCGACCCTGCAACGTGGGCTTCGCCGCGTACTTTGAAAGTGTCGGCCGCGTCGATCTGCTGGATCACCATCCGGGGGAGAAACCAGTTTCCATTTCCGGTTCGAGAATCCGCGAAATGCTGACGAAGGGCGAACGGCCGGACGAGCGCATCCTACGACCAGAAATTGCCGATGTCCTTATTGCTTACTATCGGGAGCGACAAACCACCGGCCGCTAATCCGTCGCAGTTCACGGGGTAGGGGGCAGGTTCAACTCGACGCTGATTCCGAAGAACTCGGTCAACAGGCGGTACAACAACACCAGCGCAACCAGCAGGGTTGCGAGCGCGGCGACCGCCACACCGCTAAGCAAAGCTAGTGACAGCACGGAGCCTACGGCCACCAAGGGTGTGATCCAGATCGAGACCTCCCCCACAGGCCCCCAAATGGCCCACAGCCGGCGTGCAGTGAACCACGCATCGCGGCCAGCAGCGAACAGCCGAAGCAAGCCCTCTAGGTCAGTCATCGCTCGATTCCCTCTCCGGGGCTTCCTTCATGTCCTGGACGAGTCTTTTAGTCAATCGTGTCGGCCCCGATGGATAAGATAAGGACTCCGTCAGGGTGACGTGGCCCACCAACCAAGAGCGTTCCGTGGTTTCGTAACGCAAGCGAGGTATCCACGATGGGCCGTGCCCCTTCGAGCACGAGCACTTTCATCGCGATCCGCCCATTACGGAATTCACGCGGAATCACGAGCACGTACCGCCCGCCAGGGATGTCGAAACTTGCCTTTGCACCCCAAGCCACTCTCTGGCGCTCCTCTTTCACCAGTTGGTACGACGTGTACGGAAACAGGTGGTTGAACTGCTGCCGCAAGGCGACTAGCCGCGGGTCAAAAGTCCGCCCAGAATTGCTGGCAACAACCGCACCAATGCGCACCTCGACCGCTGGCACGGAGTGAAGTACGGTCTGGGCTGGGCTACGCACGTCCATCTGCGCAGCGGCTCGCTCAACACCCGCCAGACAGCAAACGGTACTGGCCAACACGAAGGATAGCGGTCTCACGGTTCGGTTCCTCCTGCTCCAGGCAATTCCTCGCTGACCCACAAAACGGTGGTGTGATGCTGCCAGTCGTCCATCACTGCAACCGAGTTCACGTCGGCTTCTAAAAAGTCGATCAACGCCGGTGGCTCCAGGCCAGCGAGAACCGTGGTAGGGCTGGTCGGACCAGTGCGCGGTTGAACCCGCAACAACAACAGCGTCGTGAGGGTGACCAAAACCACCAATGCCAGCGCCGGCCAAAGCACCTGCGGCTGCCATCTCCACTCGGTCGCAGCGCCATACCAACGCTGCCACCAAGGCACGCGCACCTCTCGCTCGGGCAAGCGGGCGAGAATTCGTGACCACAAATCTGGAGCTGTGATGCCAGCCAGTTGCCGTTCCACGTGCTCTCGCAACATTGCCTGCAACCGCTCGAGGCGTTGCAGCTCCCGATCGCACCGCGGACATCTGGCTCCGTGCGCAGCCACTGCCTGTACCAGGTGTGCTTCCAGCTCACCATCGGCGAACAACGGCAGCATCGCTTGGGCATCGGGACAGCTTAGACTTTCTTGTTTCTCTAGCGGCACGAAGCAGCTCCTCGCGCGTGTAGTTTACAGGAGATCCTTCAGTCTGCTTTGAAGTTTTTTTCGCGCATAATGCAACCGGCTCATCACCGTCCCTTTGGAGCACTGCATCACGCGGCTGATCTCCTCGTACGATAGACCTTCGATTTCCCGCAGGAGTATGACGGCGCGATGGTACGGCGTCAACTCGGCAATGGCTTCCGCAACTCGACTACCGATTTCACGGGACTCGGCCTGACGCACAGGATCGGTCATCCCCTCCTCGTCGCCCAGGAATTCCTCATAAGGCTCTTCAGACTCCGGGACACCGAACTCTTCCTGCAAACCCACCGTCGGGTTGCGCCGCTGATAACGGCGAAGGTCGATAGCACGATTGACCGTGATCCGGAATAACCACGTGTAAAAGCTCGATTCGCCCTTAAAACCCTCGAGGTTTTCGTACGCCTTCACAAAGGTGTCCTGCACAATTTCCATCGCGTCTTCCGGGTTGTTCACCATTCCCAGGGCGATCGACATGACTTTTCTTTGGTAACGCTCGAACAATTCCCGAAAAGCTTCCTTGTTTCCCTTGCGGGCCAGCTCCACGAGCTCAACGTCAGTTCGTTCCACAGTAACACTCGAGGAAAGACGTTCGCCTACGGCCTTCTATTCACCTGCTCAAGGATGAGCCTCAGCCCAATTGCGTCCGATACCGATATCCACCACCAGCGGCACCCGCAGGTGCACAACCCCTTCCATGACCTCGCGCGCAAGGGTGCGCATCTCTTCGGCTTGCGGCTCGGCGACTTCAAACACGAGTTCGTCGTGAACTTGCAGGACCATTCGCGCATCCAGCCTTCGTTCCCTGATCGCGCGATCTAGAGCGACCATGGCCAGCTTGATGACGTCGGCCGCCGACCCTTGAACGGGCGTGTTCAACGCAATTCGCTCTGCAGCTTGTGCAACAACCCGGTCCGGACTTCCCAATTCAGGCACCGAGCGCCGCCGGCCCATCAACGTCACTACGTACCCCCGCTCTCGAGCTTGCCGGACAACCGTGTCCAAGTACGCCCGCACCCCGGCGTAGCGGGCAAAGTACTGGCTTATGTAGCGCTGCGCGTCCCCAACGGAAATTCCCAACTCCTTCGCCAACGAAGCAGCCCCCATGCCATAAAGAACTCCAAAGTTGATCATCTTGGCTACGCGGCGCTGGTCGCGGGTGACCGCAGAGGGCGGCACACCGAAAACCTCGGCGGCAGTCCGCGTATGAATATCTTCTCGGTTTTCGAACGCGGAGCACAGTACGGCATCGCCAGAGAAGTGAGCCAACAAACGCAATTCAATTTGCGAGTAGTCGGCTACCACCAGACAATAGCCGCTCGGAGCCGTAAAGCAGCGGCGAAGCAACACGCCTTCATCGCCCCGTACCGGGATGTTTTGGAGATTCGGATCGGTGGAGCTCAGTCGACCCGTAGCGGTGACACACTGATTGAAGGTGGTGTGCAGCCGCCCCGTGTGGGCGTCGACGGAGGCGAGCAAACCCTCCACGTACGTCGAGCGCAATTTCGCCACCGTGCGGTATTCCAAGATCTTACCCGGCAAGGGGTGAACTGCCGCTAGCTTGGAAAGTACATTGACGTCGGTCGACAGGCCAGTCCTGCCTCGGCGAATCCCTCGCGTCGGCAACTGCAGTCTTCCGAACAGTACCTCGCGTAATTGCTGCGGGGACGCAATATTGAACGCCGTGCCGGCAAGCCCGTAAATTTCCTCAGTGAGGCGCAGCAAGCGGCGCTCTAACTCCCGACCCACCTCCCGCAACGCGGCAGTGTCCAAGTACACGCCTTTCGCCTCCATCCGGGCCAACACTCCCACGAGCGGAGCTTCGACCTCATGAAACAGCCGGTCCATCTCTCGCTCGGCCAAAAGCGCCCGCAAGATAGGCACCAACTCTGGTAACACCCGTAATCCCGAAACCGTCCCTACAACGTCCCCGCGGAAGCGGATGATCTGGCAACCGAGATAGAAACTGGTCACCTCTTCCAAAGACGTAGGGAGGGGTGCCTCCAAGAGATACGCTGCCACCATGGTGTCAAAGATCCCAGAGGTGTCCCAATCCTCGGCACCCGCTTTCCTCAAGTCACACTTAAAATCGTGGGCTAGCATCGCGGTGGGCCGGTGCGCTTGCACTCGTCGGAGAAGCTCATGGGGAGGAAGAAGCTGAGCCGGGACGAGCAGCGCCTGATCAGACCGGCCGGCCAACACCGTTCCCAGGTCGAGCCCTTCGCCGATGACGGCCACCGCCACCTCGCCATTGGCCGCAAGCCCCTGCAAGAACACCTCGATATCTGTCGGTTGTTTCGCAACCTCATACCCTGAGGGCTCAGACTTTCTCTCCTCGGGCAATTCACGCAACAACGAGTAGAAACCCAGTTTCACAAACAATCGTCGCAGGTGGACGGAGTCCATGGGCCTGACCCGTAAGCTTTCCGAGCCAAGGTCGAGCGGAACATCGCAGCGCACCGAAGCCAACTGCCGCCCGAGCCGCGCAGCCGCAGCCTGTTCATGCAGAGCGTCCGCAACACGACGCGCGGCTCGGAGTTCCCGCCACGCCCGAATCTCCTCGACGTGCGCTAGCACCTGCTCCAAGGATCCATAGCGGGCAAGCAAAGCCTGCGCCGTTTTTTCCCCTACTCCTCTGACCCCGGGAATATTATCCACGCTATCGCCCACGAGCGCGATGAAATCTGCGATTTGCTGCGGTGGAACCCCGAACTTTTTTTGCACTTCGCTGGCGTCGTACCAGCGGTCGTACAGCGTGTCCCAAACACGAACCCGGCCATCCACCAGTTGCAACAAATCTTTGTCGCCGCCCACGATGACCACTGGACGCTCAAGCTCTGTCCACCGCTTTGTTATCGTGGCAATGACATCATCGGCTTCGACGCCAGGTATTTGCAGCACCGTAAGGCCACAGGCTGCGGCAATTTCCCGCACGAACGGCAGTTGGGTAACCAACTCCTCCGGTGTTGTCGGTCGCGTCGCCTTGTATTCGGCGAACAGTTCGGCGCGAAACGTTTTGCCCGGGGCGTCGAAAACAGCCGCTGCGTAAGTTGGCTTCGCTTCGCGCAACAAACGCAAAAGCATTTTGGTAAAACCGAAGACGGCGTGCACCGGTTGGCCTTGAGGACTCGTGAGCCGCGGCAGTGCGAAGAACGCTCGGTAGACATAGGAGTTGGCATCAATAAGATAGAGGGTGTCTGCCGCGCCCAGCATTTGCCTGGCGCAGGCTAACAAACTGTCCTGCAAAGCCGCAACGCGTGTACGCAGGAGCGTAGAGCTTTTCTTTCAAAACTTGGGTTGCTTCGGCTCATTCCCTCGCCTCATCCTAGAGTACCCATGCGTTGGCTCGACTTCGCCCTCCCGGTGCTCGGACGCTTCAGCCACGGATGGCAGCTTGCTCGCCAACAAGGAAAAATGGCAGCGGAGCTCATCGAGCACGTGCTCGAAAATCGCGCGGTCGGGCGCGGCACGGTGGGGGTGTGGGTCGACCGCCAGTTCTTGCAACAGCGGCACTGGCAAGGGCTTCGCTCCTTGCATCTGGCCACAGAGGATATCCTAGGCTCGTTGGTTCACAAGCGATCGGAGTATGGCCTGGAGACATTCGTCCTCGACCTTGGTTGCGGCAGCGCCCGCTACGCTTGGAGGCTGCTACGCTCCACAACAGGGCTATCTATCCTTTGCTTGCGGCGAAGCCCTCATGAGGTTGCGCACGGACGCGAGACCGTGGCCGACCGTTTCGGGGAGCGACTGAGCTTCTCGATCGGAGATCGATGCGATCCAGCAAGCTACTTGATGCCACGCGAAGCCGACGTGGTCTTGTGCCTGGCGCCAAGTTCGTGGTTTACCGAGCTCCGTGAGTGGGACATCTTTTCGTCGCTAGTCTTCCGCTCGCTGAGCCTCGGTGGACTCTTTCTCTTCGGCACATTCACGCTAGGACCCGCTTTCGGTAAGCGTCCCGCCTCGCCTCTTAGCCTGCCCCTCCTGACGCCAACTCTCGAGCGGGTCGGTTTCCAACAGATCACCGTTCGCACCGCCACCTCATGGAGCTTCCTGCTCGAGGTGTGGAAGAGTGTTCGCTGGTCGGCCTCGTAACGGATCGAGTACCGAGCTTATGCTCATTGCACATCCGAGGATAAGCGTGAAGTCTGCGGCTTGCGCCACACCACTGACATTGTCGATGCCGCCAATCCAAGCCATCATCCTCCCCCGGCGGTAACCCAAACCGGCCGCAAGTTCTACAACCGTTCCCTCGAGTACCGCCGAGTGTAGATCTCGAAACGGGCTTGTGTACAAGTGTTGTTGCAGAAACACAGACCATCGTCGGCCGGCAAGCCATTCAAATGCGACCCCTTCAACCACGAATGGTTCCACGGGAAGGCGGGCGGCCGTCACCCGCCCCAGGGGAAAGACACCACCGATGTTGGCAAACAACCAAAGCTGATTTGTCCAAAGAGGTGCATCCAAAGCCAGACCTCCACCGAGATCCCAAGTCCCACTTCCCCAGACGGCACTGGGCCGCCCCAATGGCACTTCGATGGCCAAACGAGTAGCCAAGCGCGTGCCGTTCTTGCCGGCCCACACCACCTTCTGGCCTTCGAACGCTACATCTCCGAGTTCAAGGTATTGTCGCGGTCCGTGAAAGAGTGTCTGGCGGTCGCGTCTCACCCAGAACCCGCCGAACGAGTTATTCGGGAACAACCGACGTTCCGGATTGAAAGCCGAGAACAACTTTTCCGTACTGTCAATTACCGGATCGAGAAAGCCGCCAAATCGCGAAAGAAATGGCATTTCGATCCCGAGTTGGAACCCACGCGGCGCGCCGACACTCGCGCGCACACTAGTACGATTTTGCTCGAATTTCAGCACGGCATCCACAGCTCCCCGGTCGGTTGCGATGATATTGCTTTCCGCGGTTTCCAGGCTTAGACGAACTTCTCCCAAGCCCAGCGTTCGCGCTGCGGCAAACGGCAAGTGCAAGAACGTCTGTCGCAGCGGCTGAAAGTTGCGCGCCGGCAGCGGACCCATCGGCTCGAGAGCCATCACACAAAGCGGGCTGGTCAACCATGCAAGCGCTACCGCCCGAGACCACTTTTGGATACAAGCGCGGCAGTCGTCCCCAACCATGTGGACCATTTTGGAAAACACGTTCAAGCGTTGCGCTCCCCACCGAACGGTGGGGTCCTGGTCTCGCTGGTTAACCGCCTTTGGGCTCCGCCACAGTGGCGTTCTCTCCCTCCTTGGCCACACTTTTGTCTTCACCTTCGCGTCTCTGTCTTCAGCCGCAGGCATCGATCTCTCCTCTGCCATGGCTCGGGCGCGCGAGCGATCCCCGGCTGTTCAGGCGGCCGAGCAGGAAGTCGCTGCGGCCCGCGCAAATTGGTACCAAGCCGGACGACCACCGAATCCGCTTGCCGAACTACGCGCCGAAAATTGGCGCATCACACCCGACTTGCGCGCTCGAGATCCAGAGCTCGATTTCTTTGCCACCCTGAGCCAGCTCCTCGAAATCGGCGGCAAGCGAGCGGCTCGCCGGGCTGTTGCCCTGGCCGCAATCGATCTGGCGCAGGCTGAAGCGCTGGCTGTTGCACAACAGCTTGCGCTGGAAACAGCTAAACAGTTTTTGGCGGTCGTCCAAGCCCGCGAGGAGCTTCGCGCCATCGCCGAGTCCGAGAACAGCGTACGGTCGCTGCGCAACGTTGCACAACGACGAGTCGCCGAGGGACGAGTCGCTGAGGCCGAGCAGCTGAAGCTGGAGACCGAACTCGGTCGACTTCGTGCGCTGTCCGCGGAAGTTCTTGCAAATCAGTCGGGTGCCCTCCAACAGCTTCGCCAACTTCTCGATGAACCTAGCCTCGAGCCGGAGGCGCTCGAACAGCCACAGTGCACACCAGCCCCTATGGGGAACGATCTCGAGCTCGTGGAACGGGTGCTTCGCAAACACCCGGAGTACCAGGCCAGGCGGGCAGAAAAGGACCAAGCTCAACATTCGTTCGACCTCGAGCACCGGCGGCGCATTCCCGACCCCGCATTGACAACCGGTTACAAGCGCACGGCTGATCGAGACACCTTCGTTGCCGGCGTGATGATTCCGCTTCCCCTATTCGATACCAATTGGGGGAACGTGCAGCGGGCGGCGGCGCAACTCAGGGCTGCGTATGTCCGGGAAGATGCCACCGTGCTGCGTTTGAAGGGCGAACTCTTAGGGCTTCTGCAGCGCTGGCGTGCCTTGGCCGCGCAAGCGCTCGCGGCACCGCGCGACCTTGTCGCTCCGGCTGCTAGTGTGCGCCAAGCTGCACGCGTGGCTTTTGAAGAAGGATCGGGAGATATTCTTGCACTGGTGGATGCCGAACGAGTTTACCTGGAAGTACAACGCACAGCTCTTGCCGCGTGGGCGCAGGCGGTTCTGGCGGCGCAAACGTGGGAGGTGTTGAGTCAGGAGGGTGATGAATGACTCGCAGCCTCCTTGGTGCGCCACCCTGCCGTGAAGGTCACTGCACGCACGAGCCAACACCTTGGCGCACGCTCCGTGCCATGGTCGTCGGCGCGAACGTTGCTGTCTTACTCATCGTTTCGGGTTGCGAGTCTAAAGCCCCGAATTCTCCCGCGGAGGCCGTCGCCGTCGCTGGAGACTTGGTGGAAGTTCCCCCATCGGTGCAACAAAGGTTAGGAATCGAGATTGTGGTTGCCCGAGAAATGGAGGTCGAGGAACCAGTCATCGCACCAGCCATCGTCGCCTTTGATGAACGGAGAGTGGCCCGCCTGGGTTCGCCCGTCGAGGGGAGAGTGCGGCAGGTCCTGGTGGAAGTCGGCGACCGCGTCTATGGAGGTCAAACTCTGGCCTGGCTGTACAGTACAAGTTGGGAAAGCCTAACGGCGCGGTTACGTACAGCCTCGGCCGAGGAACGTTCTGCTGCCGCGGAATTCGCCTTCGCCGCCCAACAAAAGGCCCGAGCACGCCGGCTTTTCGCGGCCAAAGCAGCCGCACGATTAGACGTAGAACGTGCCCAGTTGGAGTTTGTGGTCGCGCGAAACAAGCTGCGTGTCGCTCGAGCGGAGCTTGCCCGCTGCAAACGCGAACTCCTTGCCCTCGGTGGCGATTCGGCCACGGGCATTCACCCCGAGGGCCTGCCCATTCGCTCGCCGTTCTTTGGTACCGTCGTCGAGCGTAGTGCAAGCCCCGGCCAAGGGGTTGTGCCTGGCAGCCCGCTATTTGTCCTCGCCCAGCTCGATCGCCTGTGGCTCCTTGCCGAGGTCGACGAGCGCTGGTTGAGTCGCCTTCGGCCGGGGCTTAACGTCCGCTTTCGAGTTTCTGCTTATCCTGACGAAACTTTCGTGGCCACGATCGAACAAGTGGGCGACGTGCTCGACCCCAAGACGCGTCGCGTCAAGGTTCGGTGCACCACGGAGAACACCGCCGGCAAGCTCAAAGCAGAAATGTTCGCGCAACTCGAAATTCCCGATCCCGTCCAACGTCCCGTCCTGACGATTCCCGAGTCGGCCCTGCAGCAGCTCGACGGGCAGCCAGTTGTCTTTATCCTGGTGGGCGAAAACCGATTTCGACCCCAGAATGTCGAAGTTGGCCGCACGGGAGAAGGCTGGGTGGAAGTCAAAAGGGGTCTGCGCCATGGCGAGCAAATCGTCGGGCGAGGCAGCTTTTTATTGAAATCGACGCTCATCCTGCGAGCACAACCGGCTCACGAGGATTGATCCAAAGCCATGTCTCGCATGGGAATCGTCGAGCGGTTGGTCGACGCCACGTTTCGGCATCCCTCCGTGGTTGCCGTGAGCGTCATCGCCCTCGTGGCGGGCGGGCTGTGGTGTTTCCGTTCTTTACCCGTGGAGGCTTTCCCTGACCTGACCACCCAACAAGTGGTTGTCGTTTCCGAGGCTCCGGGGATCGCCGCCAGTGACGTGGAGCAATGGATCACGTACCCTATCGAGGCAGCGGTGATGGGAATTCCCGGCGCTCAACAGGTTCGCTCCACGTCCAAGTTTGGGCTCTCGTTAGTCACGATCATCTTCGAGGACCACGTGCCCCTGTACTTCGCGCGCCAGCAGGTAGCGGAGCGTCTCCAAGAGGTTCGTGGCCGGCTTCCGGTTGGCGTCTTCCCTGCCCTAGGGCCAGTCGCCACACCCTTTGGCGAGGTCTTTCATTACACCGTGGAAGGACCAGTCGACCTGCTCGAGCGCAAAACACTTCAAGACTGGGAAATCCGCCTCCGGCTCCGTTCCGTAAGCGGCGTCAGCGAGGTGAACTCTTGGGGTGGCTTGACCAAGCGCTTCGAAGTGGAAGTCGACCCCCAAGCCCTGGAGAAATTCGGTTTCTCGTTAAGCGAGATCTTGGAAGCGGTTTACAAGAACCACGCGATTTTTGGCGGCGGCTTTATCGAACAGGGGTCTGAGCGGTTCACGATCCGAGGCCGCGGCTTACTCACGAGCGCGCCTGAACTGGAAAAAATCGTCGTCCGTGCCAATCACGGTAGCCCCGTTTACCTACAAGACCTCGCTCGCGTGACCGTGGGCGCCCTGCCTCGCTACGGGGCGGTCACCCGCGATGGGCAAGGGGAAACCGTTGCCGGGATGGTCATTCTTCTCAAAGGCACGAACGCTGCCGAGGCCACGAAGCGAGTAAAAGAACGGGTTGCCGAAGTGACCAAGTCCCTGCCAGGCGGGGTCCGCATCGAGCCATTCTACGACCAAAGCGAGGTCATCGACCGCACCAGCCGAACCGTAGCCCGCAATCTCTTGGAAGGCTCAGCACTGGTGGTCGTCGTGCTGGTTCTTTTCTTGCGCGATTGGCGAGCAGCGTTGTTGGTGTCTTCGGTCATCCCACTTGCCATGCTCTGCGGCTTCTCGGGAATGTACCTACTCGGAGTTTCGGCCAACTTGATGTCTCTTGGAGCAATCGACTTCGGACTGATCGTCGACGGTGCCGTGGTCATGGTGGAGAACTTGGTTCGCCGGCGCAATGAACACCAAAGGTACGCTAACCACGCCCACTTGGTTGCCCTTTACCGCAGCGCAGCCATGGAAGTGGCTCGGCCAGTGGCGTTCGGTGTGGCCATCATCGTTGCCGTCTACCTCCCAATTTTTACGCTCGAAGGGATCGAGGGGAAAATGTATCGCCCCATGGCAGTCACCGTCTGCACAGCGATTCTAGGGGCATTGGTTCTGGCACTCACCGCGGTTCCTGCCGCCGCTCCTTACGTGTTGCAACCCCGCCCTCGCCACAGCCGTGAGGAACCCATTTGGGTTCATTGGCTCCAAACCCGTTATCAACGAGTGCTGCTGATCGCCCTGGAACGACGCAAAATCGTCGTCTCCACAGGTCTTGTCCTCGTGGCTGTGGCCGCGACCTCGTTGCCTTTTCTCGGAACGGAGTTCATGCCTAAGCTCGACGAGGGTTCGATTCTCGTTCAGGTTCGCTTACTGCCCTCGGTGAGCCTGATGGAATCGGTGGACACCTTCACCCGTCTCGAACGAATGCTGCTCGAGTTTCCTCAAGTGCAACGTGTGGTGACGAAAATCGGGCGGCCCGACATCGCTACGGAAACGATGGGGATTTACGAAGGCGATATGTACGTCTTGCTAAAGCCAGCCAACCAATGGCCCGACTCACGGGGGAGAGAAAGTCTGGTCGAAGCCATGGCCGAGCATCTCGGTTCCGTGCCTGGGGTATCACTCAACTTCACACAGCCGATGGCGATGCGGCTGGACGAAGTGATCTCGGGAATCAAGGCCGATCTAGCTGTAAAAATTTTTGGGCCCGATCCTCATCAGCTCCACCGACTCGGGAACGAGATCCACGGAGTCCTCCAAACTATACCCGGCATTGCCGACCTTCGGCTGGAGTTACTATCGGGAGCACGCGAGGTTTCGGTCGCCATCGACCGTGCAGCCCTAGCCCGCTACGGGCTGTCCGTCGAAGAGGTGCGAGAAGCAGTGGAAGCAGCCACCGGAGGCGTCGCCGCAGCGGAACTATTGCAAGGAGTCCGTCGCTTTCCTGTAGTCGTTCGCCTGCCGGAGTCGTATCGGCGCGACCCCGCTTCTCTAGGGCGCATCCCTCTGGTTGCGCCAGGCGGCGAACGGCTTCGCCTCGATCAAATCGCACGGGTCACGCTCGTCGAGTCGCCCGAAGCGATTCATCGAGAAGACGGCCAACGCCGACTTGTGGTGCAGGCGAATGTACGGGGTCGGGACTTGGGAAGCGTTGTCGCCGAAGCACATCGGCGCATCGAAGAAACCGTACACCTACCACCGGGGTACTACTTTCGTTGGGGTGGACAATTCGAGCACCAACAACGTGCGATGCGCCGACTGTCGATCGTGGTCCCCTTGGCTCTCCTGACCATTGCCGTTTTGCTCTACGGCGCCTTTGGTCGGGTCCGCTATGCCGTCCTCGTGCTTTCTGGCGTACCCTTTGGCCTGGTGGGTGGCGTCGCCGCACTCTGGCTGCGGGGGCTGCATTTGAACCTGGCGGCATCTATTGGCTTCGTGGCACTTTTCGGAGTGGCCGTGCTCAACGGCATCGTGATGGTTTCTGCCATCAACCGTTTTCGCGCTGATGGGCTGGAACTCAACGAGGCAACCATTCGTGGTGCCACCCAGCGGCTCAAACCGGTTCTGATGACGGCACTGGTTGCCGCGTTTGGCTTTTTGCCAATGGCGATTTCACAGAGCTCTGGAGCAGAGGTGCAACGGCCCTTGGCTACAGTCGTGATCGGTGGAATTCTTTCCGCAGCCTTGCTCACCCTGGTGATTCTGCCATCGCTCTACGTGTGGGTGGAAAGGCGCTACCTGACCAGGGCGAGTCACGAACGCCCGTAGATCTTCCGCCATGCCCGCAGACCCACTTGACCAAGCGACGGCGAACCCACTTCTCGCCGCTTCCCCTCCCAGCCAATCTTCGCTCCGGGCCCCAGTGGTGCGCGTAGCGCTGGTGCCTTCGCAGGGGAGTCTAGAAGCGCTCGATTATTTCGTTCCCGAGGAACTCGCTGCTGCTGTCGCTGTGGGAAGCCGCGTCGTTGTTCCCCTTGGGCAGCGCTTTGTCTTCGGTGTCGTCGTCGGCACAGTCCAACACTCCGACGCTCCGCAACTACGCCCGATTGCTGCGTCGTTGGACCGAAGCGGGCCACTGTTCGACTCGTCTTGGCTCGAACTCGGGCGCTGGCTGGCTCAGTACTACCTCGGTTCGCTGGGCGATGCGCTTGCAACCATGCTTCCAAGCCCGATCCAAGTGCGTGTCCAACGCCTTCTTCAAGCCGAACCCGCTACCCTCCATGCCTTGACCGATGCGCGCGACCGCCAGGCGATCGAATACGTGATCGGACACCCACTCGTTCCGTTCGCAGAGCTACATCGACGCCTGAAGACTGTGCCCAAGGGGCGGTTGGAGCGGCTGTGTCGGCAAGGGCTCCTCAAAGTGACCTACCAAGCGCGCGCCTTGACCCCGTCGTTTCTCCCGGGCGCGGTGGTCGTCCGGGTGGTCCACCCCTTACCTGAGTTCGAGGCAGAAACATGGGGTAAGAAACGGCCGGCGCTTTGGCGCCTTTACGAATATATACAACATCACCCCTCGGGCTTTGCCACGCTCGATGAACTCAAAGCGAACTTTGCGTCCGCGACCGCGAAGATTCGGGCCTTGGAGCAGGCGGGTATCGTGGAAAGAGTTTCCTTACCACCAGAATCCAACCGGCTGTCTTTTGAGCCCCGAACGTCCGGGGGGGAGTTGCAACTGACGAGGCACCAACACGAGGCCGTCCGCCAAATCGTCGAGGCGTTATCCGCGGGCTTCCAGCCTTTCCTTCTTTATGGAGTTACCGGAAGCGGGAAAACCGAAGTGTACTTACGTGCGGCCAAAGCGTGCCTGGAGGCAGGGCGCTCGGTCTTAGTCCTCGTACCGGAGATCTCTTTAACCCACCAGCTCGTTGCTGCGCTCAAGGCACGCTTTGGCGATGGTATCGCGGTGTTGCACAGCGGGCTGAGCGGTCGGGAGCGATGGCGATGCTGGGATCACCTCGCCTCCGGCACGCTGCGGGTAGCAGCCGGAGCGCGCAGTGCCGTGTTCGCGCCAGTACGGAACCTTGGCCTGATTATCGTCGACGAAGAGCACGATAGCGCCTACAAACAAGAGGAAGGCCTGCGCTACCACGCTCGCGACGTTGCCGTCGTGCGCGCCCGTCTGGCAAATTGCCCGGTTGTTCTTGGCTCGGCGACTCCGTCGCTGGAGAGCTACCACAACGCAAGGCAAGGCCGCTATCGGCTCCTGCGTCTACCCGAGCGCGTCGAAACGCGGCCGCTGCCGGTCGTGGAGATCGTCGATCTCCGCGGCACCACTGTACAGGGGCGCGCCCTGCCCTTGTCGCTTCGGCTGCGTCATGCGCTCGAAGCCAATCTCGCGGCAAAGCAGCAAAGTTTGCTCTTTCTGAACCGCCGAGGCTTCGCGCGCTTCTTGCAGTGCTTGGAGTGCGGCACCGTGCTGTCTTGCTCGAATTGTTCGGTGAGCCTCACTTTCCACCAACGCAGCGCTGCTTTGCAATGCCACCACTGCGGACGCACCGTACCTGCACCTCGTTCTTGCCCGGGCTGCAGTGGGTCTACGATTGCCGCCTGGAGTGCAGGCACGGAGCAAGTGGAACATACCCTTCGCCACCTCTTCCCTCGGGCCCGCGTGGCGCGACTCGACCGCGACGCGGTCAAGAGCGGGGCCGCCCTGGCCGAGATTCTCGACCACTGGACAGCGGGGTATTACGATTTCCTCGTCGGCACGCAAATGGTCACCAAGGGGCACCACGTACCCAATGTGACCCTGGTCGGCGTGATACTCGCTGACTTGTCACGAAACTTTCCCGATTTTCGTTCTGGGGAACGAACCTTCCAGCTGTTGTCTCAAGTTGCCGGGCGCGCGGGACGCGGACAAAAGCCGGGAAGAGTCATCGTTCAAACGTACTGCCCCGACGATCCCGTGCTGCGCTGGGCGGCGCAACATGATTACGAGGGCTTCGCCCAGTACGAGCTGGCACAGCGCGCGGAACTGTCGTACCCACCGTTTTCCCGGCTGCTTCTCGCCCGCATCGAAGCAACACGGGAGGAGGAGGCAAGACAGCTCGCCGCTAACTTTGCGGAAATTGTGCGAACCCTTGCCGCGGGGAGCGTCGACGTTCTTGGGCCAGCTCCCGCACCGCTGCTCCGCTTGCGCGGTTGGTTTCGCTGGCAAGTGCTCCTACGCTCGAAACACTCAGCACTTGCCCGCAAGAGTGCAGCCCAGGCCCGCAATCTCGTCCGTGAGCGCTTGCCCAAAAAGGCGCAGGTGCGGATCATTCTCGACGTCGACCCCCAATCGCTACTTTGACACCCTACCTACCATGCAAACCAAGGCGCTGAACCGTCTGCCTCGCAAGCGCCCACCCAAGGAGCGCGCCTTGGCCCAAACCCAGTTCCACTGATACCCTTTTGCCCGCAAGCATTGCAGCGCCCGGCGCTCCATGCCCTCTTTGGTCTCCTCCCTCCGCCAGCAAGGTGTAAAATAGAACACTTCCACAGTCTCTCGCAGCCCATTTCTCACGCCCACGCCTCGGCCGAGATTGGGTGAAGCAGGCTCAGCGTTGGAGCCCCCCGGCCAGGCAAAGCCCCGCCTCTGGCTCCTCAAGCAGCTGCCCGCCGGCAGCGTTCGACGGTAGACCCCGTCTTTTTCTTGGATGTCGCCCCTGGCATTGCCGATCCCGGCAGCTCCAGAATGCTACGGCGTCTCTCGGCTGGCGACTAGCCCCGGGACTTGAGTGGCCACTGTGCGAAGGGTTTTTCCCACGGCGCCCAAGGTCTTGAATGCACCCGCCCATGCATGGCCACGCTGGCGTCGGCAAGTGTTTAAACTGCACCATAGCTCTGCACGCTCCTGCACTCCTCGCAGGAGGGCGTCTGCAAAAGGCAAGGAGCACCAAACCTTGGCAGGCAACACCCGCTGCACTGTGATCTTTGCCCCACCACCAAACACGGCTCCCACGAAGTATGCCCCCTATGCGCAACCGACAAGTTTTCCAGAATGCAAGCTGCGCTCAGCTGATCGTCACAAAGACTACCGAGAGTGTGCGGCAGCCGCGGCTTCTCTCCGTGGCTGGCAGACGGCACTGGCCCGAGAACAAAACCCCGTGCTGCGCCAAAAGGCGCCAGCCCGGCTGCCCGCCGCTCAAAGGCACTCAACTGCCACGAGTCCCCAACGTTCGATGAATCACCTGCGATCTCTTCCACAGCACGCGCGGGGCTTTGCTCTTGCCTGGGGTAGCGCAATCTTGCCTAGCTACTCGAGTTTGCCAACTCTGCACGGAGCACACCCCGGTTACTAGGATTCGTTTGCCCTCGGCGCGTAACGGAGCTCAAACTACTAGCTTACCGTTCCCGTTCTCTCCACCGCAGTGCACTGGTAACCACTGCATTACCTGTTCGGTTTCTCGCCCCCTTTTGGGCGGGCGATGAACGAGAATTTCCTTCCGTACCGCGTTCGTTATCCTGCGCTCAGCTCATAAATCGGCTGCTGTACCAATTCCGCCGCATGGCAACATTGCCGTATCTCTATGGGCTCGAACCGAGGGTGAAATCGACAAGCGCGCTCGTTATTGCTTGCACGCGCGGAGCAAGTGCCGTGGGTGAAGGGCCAAAGAGCATTCTTCTATGCACACTCGGAGCGTCTTGGGCGGTGGTTCCCGAGGTGTTCGGAATCGTGGCACCTGGGGTTCTCGACTTGTTCCGCAATCATCCGCGGCGGCGCTACTTCGTTGCGGAGCTGGAACGCCGCGGAATCGTTGCGCCCACTGAGTTATGGGTAGCCACCACGGTAGGTACCCAAGAGCAACGTAACTCGCTCATTCAGTGGTGGCTCGATCTCCCCGAGCATCGCACGCTGCGAATCTGGGTGGCCGAACGCGCGGCCGACTTGAGTTCCGCCAACGAATGCGACGAGATGCGTGAACTCATTTTCCGCTTGGTGCTCCACGCCTCGCAGTCGGGCCAGCATGAAACGCTCGTCTTGAGCCTTGCTGGCGGACGCAAAACCATGAGTGCCGACCTGCAGTGGGCCGGTAGCATCTTTGGCGCTCGGGCTTGCCTCCACGTCATCGACCGAAGTTTACCCGAGGCTCTGAAAAAGCCAGCGCCAAAACTATTTGCCGCCCCCTTGGATCCCACGCTCGCTGACAGCCTAGAACCCGTGTTCTTTGGTCCGTTCGAACGCTCCGACTTGGTCGACCTACACACCGAGGACTGTCCCGCTCTCAGCCCGCAAGAGTTTCCCATCGAAGGCATGATGCTAGAGGAAACCGCTGGACGGCTGGAAGTACGGCTCTGGAGGTCAACTGAGCCATCACTCGTGGAGACATGGTGCAAACGAGAGCGTAACCGTGCACGCGTTTACTTCGCGCACCTCAAAGCGCTTTTGGAGCAAGAACCACGGCCCAACTGGTACGGTCTGTACAGACTCTCGCCGGGAGAAATTGACCGCTTAAGAAAGAGGACCGTCGGCCCCGAATTGCGAACGTGGTTGGCAACTCTCCCCAAAGCGGATTTGCACTGTCACTTGGGAGGCGTCCTGGACATTCGGGAACAACGTGAAGTGGCGCGCGCGGTGTGGGACGGACTTTCCACAAGAGAACGCGAGCAGGCGCTAAATGCAGTCCGCAGTTGGTATTGCCGAGCCCAGTGGCCAGAGAACTGGCGGGATCTTTTAGGCAAAGGACGTACCCGGGGTAACACGGCTGCCGGAATCCTGCGCTCCTTGAGCGAAGATGAGCTCGCGCGGCGCCTCTATGGCCCTACCGAGCCCCGTGTGGCCCTTGGCAAGCGGATGGGTTTTCGGGCTTACGAATTGCCCGGCGACCTCTCGGGCTCCACCCTTCTCCAAAGCGAGACTGCCGTGCGCGAATACGCGCGCCAAACATACCGACGGCTCAGGCGGGACGGGGTGCGTTACTGCGAACTTCGTTGCAGCCCACAAAAGTACCTCCACGATGAAAAAGGGCAGGGCGACGCGCAGCGGTTCCTGAATGTGTTCAGGGAGGCTCTACGCCAGGTCGAACGGGAAGAGCCAGGCACTGAAATCCGCTTAGTCCTTGTGCTCGATCGCCGCAGGGACATCCAGCCCACCGATATCCGACTCGTCACCCAAGCACGCCGGGCGTACCCCGACCTCATCGTGGGCGTGGACATCGCTGGCGATGAACAAACCTCTCCGCGCTTCGACGAACTTTCCCACTTGTTGGTTCCGCTCTTCCAGGACTGTCTTCCCCTGACCATTCACGCGGGGGAGGGAGAACCGGCCGATAACATCTGGCAAGCAGTTTATCGGTTGCATGGTGAACGCGTCGGACATGGACTCACTCTCCACCAGCACCCGGAGTTGGCTAAGCGACTGCGGGACCGAGGCATTGCAGTCGAACTTTGCCCGACAAGCAATCTCGAGGTTGTTGGCTACTACGACCCCGAGATCGAGGTGACTTGGAACATGGCTGAGTACCCACTGAAGAGCTACCTGCGAGAACTGCAGCTCGACGTCGTGCTTTGTACAGACAATCCGGGCATCAGTCGCACCACCCTCGCCGACGAGTACTTACGTGCGGCCCGCATGTACCGAGATCTTACGCTCTGGCAACTCTTGTCGCTCGTGCGCGCCTCCTTCGAGCACGCCTTCTTGCCAGCCGATCAGCGATCGGATCGGCTCAGGCGTTACGACAGTGAAATTGTCGAGCGGGTCACGGAGCTTCTACAGGGAAGAATCTAGAAGCACGCGGGCTTCCTCTAACCTACTCGGGCCCAAAGGCGCAAAGAGGGTCAGATTTGTCGCCCTGTTTCCCCGGGGGCGATCCCGCAACTAGCTTCCCTAAGCCCTTGCGGCCGCAATCGTAACTTGCCTAGTTTGGATGAAGTATGCCATTGCGACCCATTTTGAAATACCCCGACCCAAATTTGAAGCGCGTATCCGCGCCGGTGTCCAACGTCGATCACCGGGTGCTCAGCCTTCTCGAAGACCTGGTGGAAACCATGTACCACGCTCCCGGAATTGGCCTTGCCGCCCCCCAAGTGGGCACACTCGAACGGATCATCGTACTCGATGTAGACAAGGAGTTGGGGGGGGTGGGATTGATCAAGCTGATCAACCCCGAAATCGTCGCCCGCGAAGGCTCTACAGTTTTTGAAGAAGGCTGCCTCAGCGTCATTGGCTTCACTGCCGAGGTGCGCCGAGCATCGAAGGTCACCGTTCGTGCCTGGACCCCGGAGGAAAAGGAGGTACAATTCGAAGCAGGAGGCTTGTTCGCGGTGGCTTTGCAACACGAAATCGACCACCTGGACGGCAAGCTCTTTCTCGACCGCATCAGCAGTCTTAAGCGCGACCTTTACCGGCGCCGATTGAAAAAGTGGATGCGAGAGGGGTTCCCGGAAGAGCTAACCGCACCATCGAGTAGCCTGTGACCAGGGTGACGCTGACCGACAACCAAGACGCTCACCCGCAGCCGGGTTGCACGGGTTGGCGCATCGTTTTCTTTGGTACTCCGGAGTTCGCTGTTCCCTCTTTGCAGGCACTCCTTGCTCACGGCGAACGTGTCGTTGGCGTGGTCACGCAGCCAGACAAACCTGCTGGCAGGGGCCGGCACCCCGCAGCTCCTGCGGTGAAAGTGCTGGCGATGGAGCACGGGTTGCCATTGACGCAACCAGAAAAAGTGCGGAACAATGCGGATTTCCTTGCTTTGCTGCGAAGTTGGCAACCCGATGTGATTGTCGTGGTGGCCTACGGAAAAATTTTGCCACGCGAGATTCTCGAGGTTCCTCCGCACGGATGCATCAATGTGCACGCCTCGTTGCTGCCTCGCTACCGTGGGGCGGCACCGATTCAATGGGCGCTCATTCGTGGGGAAAAGGAAACAGGCATTACCATCATGCTCATGAACGAGGAAATGGACGCAGGTCCGGTACTGTTACAGTGCCCTGTGACCATTGGTCCCGACGAGACTTTTGGGGAGCTCCAACAGCGATTAGCCCATCTCGGCGCCCGCTGTTTGCTCGAGGCTCTGCGCAAGTGGCAAGCTGGAGTCTTGACGCCGCAGCCGCAGGACGGTGCGCAGGCAACGTTCGCGCCACCGATCAGCAAAGAATTGGGAGAAATTAACTGGGCACAGCCAGCGGAAACGATCGCGTGCTTAGTGCGCGGGCTGAGCCCGAGCCCCGGCGCGTACTTCTTTTTCGAAGGGCGGCGGGTAAAAGTGTATCGTGCTTACGAGCTCCCAATGCAGCCACAAACCGCCCCTCCAGGCACGGTGCTTCGCGTCGAGCCTCAGCTCGAAGTAGCATGCCAAAGTGGAGTGCTCGTGCTTTGCGAAATCCAGCTCGAGGGCCGGCGCAAAGCCACCGGTAGCGAGGTGGCCCGCGGACTGCGGTGGCAACCAGGGTTGCGCTTGCCTTCAGGAACGCATGGAGCGCTTACGCTCTGACCCTAACAGCCGCCGGATCCGAGATCCACGCTTCCTCGCTTGGCAAGTTCTGCACCGCGTGGAAACAGGTGCTCATGCCGATGTTTCGCTCGGCCGGGCGATCGCCCGGGCGAATCTTACCCCGCCTGATCGGGCGCTCGCCGTAAGGCTCGTTTACGGAACTTTGGCCTGGCAACTTTACCTCGAGCACTTGCTTGCGGGTTTCTGCCACCGACCTCTAGCAGCCCTCGATCCGGCCATTCGCGTCCTTTTGCGGATGGCCCTTTTTCAGATCTGTTTTCTCGACAAAGTACCCACCTTCGCGGCCGTGGATACGTCCGTACAGCTGGCCAAGAGGCACAAGCATGGCGCAGCGGTTGCCTTCGTCAACGCGGTTCTTCGCCGCGCCGCGCAGGGGTGGAAGGGTGTTCCGCTGCCCGCGCGCGATCGCGACCTCGCCGGTTATCTCAGCGTTCGATACTCCCATCCACGCTGGCTTGTCGAAGCTTGGCTCGACCAATACGGAGAACGAGAAACCGAGGAATTACTTCGAGCCAACAACGAACCCGCTCCCACGGTGCTTCGTGTCAATCGTTTGCGCACAACACGTGAGCATTTGCTCGAGCTTCTGCAGCAAGCTGGCGCCTCAGGCCGACCTGGCACATACTCGCCAGATGCGGTGATCGTCAGCGGTTTCGACCCAACAAGCCACGCGCTCTACAGGCAGGGCCTTTACTCTGTCCAGGGCGAGGCTGCTCAGCTCATTAGCTATGTGGTTGCACCTCGACCCGACCAAACCATCTTGGATCTTTGCGCTGCCCCCGGCGGAAAAACGACACACCTCGCCGAATTGATGGGCAACCGTGGCCAAGTGGTCGCACTAGACATCCGCCCCCGTGGTATCGACCGTGTGCGGCGCGAATGCCAACGCCTAGGCATTGGTATCGTCGAAGCCTGTTGCGCCGACGTCCGCACGTGGGCTCCACAGACGCAGTCGCTGTTCGACCGGGTGTTGCTCGATGCCCCATGCAGCGGCTTGGGAACCTTGCGCCAGCACCCCGAAATTCGCTGGCGAAGAACACCCGAATCGGTGCACGCACTGACTCAACTTCAGCGCCAACTTCTGGATCAAGCCGCGTTGTGGGTACGCCCCGGAGGCCTGCTCGTCTACGCGACCTGCACATTACTCCGTGCAGAAAACGAGGAGATCGTCGAAGATTTTCTCGCCCGGAGAAGAGACTTCGCCTTGACTTCTTTGGCTGAAATATTGCCCTCAGAGATTCGTGCTCTAATCGATCACCGAGGGATCTTCCGCACGGCCCCACACCGCCAAGGACTCGACGGCTTTTTTGCCACGCGGTTGCGACGCTCTGGCAACGAAGGTAACGTCGGGACGTGATCCGCATCGCTGCTTCGATCCTTTCCGCAGACTTTGCCCGCCTTGGCGAGGAAGTCAAAGCGGTCACAGAAGCCGGCGTTGACTGGATTCACCTCGATGTCATGGACGGCCACTTCGTGCCTAATCTGACCATCGGCCCTGATGTGGTCCGAGCGGTCCGCCGCCACACCCCGTTGCCACTCGACACCCATTTGATGATCGAACACCCCGAACGTTTCGTTGAAGCCTTTGCTGAAGCTGGCAGCGATTATATCTCCATCCACGTCGAGGTCGTGGCCGACGTGCTTTCGGTGCTGCAGCGGATTCGCGAGCTGGGGAAACATCCTGCTGTGGTCGTAAATCCCGAGACCCCTTTCGAACGCGCTGTACCTTTTCTCGAACATGCCGACATGCTCCTGATCATGAGCGTTCATCCCGGCTTTGCCGCACAGGCCTTCATCCAAAGCACCTTGCACAAAATTCGTTCGGCAGCTGAATTCCGAGCCCGGCATGGTCTTGCTTTTCTCATCGAAGTTGACGGCGGCATCAAAGTGCACAACGCCGCCCAAGTAGCAGCCGCGGGAGCGGACGTTCTCGTGTCCGGCTCTGGCATCTTCGCCACCACCGATTACGCGGCCACCATCATGCAGATGCGCCGCCAAGCTGAACTCGCCGCTCGCAAGGCGCAGTGGACGTAGACAGCTGGACAAGTTACCAGCAAGGCCTGAGTTTTTCGGGCGCCTGCGCCCAGGACAAGGCCAATTCTACCCCCGACGTAGCTGCACAAACGCAACGACCGGCGACACACGGGCGCTTTGACCGAGCTCAGGAGGCCGGGCGGTTATCCGACCGGAGAAAAAGGGGGAAACACCGGCTCCGGAGACCTGAGCAGTACCCAGGAGAAGCGACGGTCCAGAGCTTCGCATGGTCAGTTGACCCGTGGAGCCCCTGAACGCTGGCAAACAGGGATTCCGCCCCGAGAAACGGCACCAAAATCGCCGTTGCCTCCCCGGCAACTGCTGCCGTTTCCATGGCGGTCACGATTTCCTTCCGATGCCGGTGGGCCGTGCTTCATCCTTGCACCGCGCCGTCGACAATGAGTGTGCGAGACGGTTCAACCACTGGTTTCACTCCAGGTCGCGGCACGGTCCGTGATGTCCGCTAGTTTTTCCCCGCTGGCGATCACCGTGCGCGCCCTATCGTTGCAAATTCCCACTTCTGTGTTATGAGGGCGGGTCGTTCTGCTTCGCCGGTTGGGAAACGCACTTCGGCGGGGTGTAGCTCAGACTGGTAGAGCGCACGGTTCGGGACCGTGAGGTCGCTGGTTCAAGTCCAGTCACCCCGACCACTGCTGATTGCGCTTTTGTCCCCTCGTCATGGGTGACCACACGAATGACCGTTAACGCAGTGTCGGAACGACGCCTCCAATGGATTCAGCGGGCAATCGTCGGCATCTTGGCATGGGGCATGACTGTGTTGACCCTGAGCCTCGCAGCGCCTCATACAGCCCTCGGACGAACGGCCATCGTCACCGGAACCGAGTGGGTGTTTATTCGGCGTGGACCCGGAAACCAGTTCCCGCCTTTCGCTCGAATCCCTAGTGGCAGCACCGTCGAGGTCCAGGAGGTCCGAGCCGACTGGGCGCAGATCATTACGGCTAGTGGACAGGTGGGCTTTATCCACGTGCGATTTCTTTCCTTCCCCGATGAACCTACCAACCAAGGTTTGCCGTCTCCGTCGCGGTCTACGTTCCCTGGCGCGGCCCACAGCCCAGTCGCAACGGCTACGCCCCAGGGCCTCCCCGGTTTCACTGTGACGGCACCTTCAGCCCCGAGCCCAACTCTGGGTAGATCACCGACGTCCACCCGCACACCAAGGGCGACCCGCACCCTTCCACCCACTGGCACGCGCACGCCCACACGCAGCCATACTCCAACGCGCTCGCCAACCCCAACCCGCAGTTTTAGCCCAGCACGGACTCCAAGCCCGACCCCACCGAGGGAAACCACGCCGCCAGTGGGTAGTGCAGCTCCCTTCGGGCGTGCGACTCCCCTGACCGTGACACCAAGCCGCCCCGATGAGGCAACCCAGCGACTCCACGAAATCGAAGCTGAGCTACTGGCCACTCGCCAAGAGTTGGAACGTTGTCGCCAACAAACGCCGGGCCCGTCATTGGCTAGTTGCCCTCAAGAGCTTCGTGAGGAACTCATCCGACTCCGCTCTGCCATTGAACGCAAGGCTCCCGCTGACAAGGCTCCGAACCCGTTCGGAGAGACAGCGAGCGGAGCACCTGGACCTGCGAACTCTTCGGTCGATGATCACGTCGTCACACCGCTCGCGGTCTTTCTGGGCCTCGTGGGGCTTGCCATCGGATGGTTATCTGGCACCCGCTATGGGCGGAGAACTGAACGTATGCGGCGATGGCGCTTGCAAGTCAAATGACCGCAGCGGTTATCGCATTTGCGGTCGGCTTTGCATGCGGGAGTGTGCCGTTTGGTTGGCTCCTTGGCCGCTCCCGAGGTGTTGACGTGCGACGCCTCGGGAGCGGCAACATTGGAGCAACCAACGTAGCTCGCACTCTGGGCTGGTGGCCCGGGCTCTTGACCCTGCTTGCCGACGCCACCAAGGGAGCTGCTCCAACCATCCTAGCCCAGAGCACGGATTCCCTTGCATGGAGCGCAGCCCCAGCCGCCCTCGGGGCAGTATGTGGCCACATTTTCAGCCCCTTCGTCGGCTTGAGAGGCGGAAAGGGAGTGGCCACGGCTGCAGGAGCCATGCTCGTACTGGCTCCCGGACCCACCCTCATCGCGGCCGCCGTTTTCGGTTTGACACTTTACTTTTCCGGCTATGTATCGGTTGGGTCGCTCGCCGCTGCTACGTCACTACCTGTTCTCTGCTGGCTTTGGGGAACGCAAGACAACCGCGTAGCAGTCGCACTGCTCATGGCAGCACTGATCTGGTTTAGACATCAAGACAATCTTCGTCGCCTTGCCCACGGTACCGAGCCGAGGCTTTCGTTCCGACGCCACTAAGGTGCCGAGAGACCCTGTCTCGTTGTTAGGCACTGCCCACTCATTAAGCAGCAGTGACCGTACCTACAGTCGCAAATGGACGGCGCGCTTGTTGTATTACTTTTTGCGCCGCTTTGGCCCTTTCCTTGCAGCTTCAGCATCGACCAGCTCTGTCCGGCACTAAGCGAGGTAAGAGGAGAGGACATGCGGGATCAGCGATGGAAACTGGTGGTTTTAACCCTAATCGCTAACGGGTTTGGTGGTACTTTCCCGAAAGTTTTGCAGGCTGAGACCATTCAGGTGGATTCGGGAGATACCGCTTGGGTTCTCACAGCCTCGGCGCTCGTCCTCATGATGACGTTACCTGGGCTCGCCCTATTTTATGGAGGGTTGGTTCGCGCCAAGAATGTGCTCAACGTTTTGATGCAGTGTTACATCTCAGCCGGCATCGTCGGGCTCTTGTGGATTTTACTTGGCTACAGCCTGGCGTTCAGCGGTGGTGGTTTGTTCATCGGTGACTTGGCGAAAATCGGCCTTCTTGGGGTGACGATTGACTCCACGGTTGAGAACTTCGCCACGCCTCCGCGACATATCCCCGAGTATGTGTACGCCATGTTTCAAGCCATGTTCGCGGTCATTACGCCGGCGTTGATCCTGGGCGCCATTGTCGAGCGGATGCGGTTCAGCGCTTGGGTATTGTTCCTCACCTTTTGGTTCCTGTTCGTTTATTGCCCGATCGCACACATGGTGTGGAGTGCAGAGGGCTGGATTTTCCGCTCTGGCGCTATCGATTTCGCTGGGGGTCTGGTCGTCCACATGTCGAGTGGGTTTTCCGCTCTGGCGGCTGCTATCGTACTGGGCGCCCGTCGCGGTTACGGACGCGAATCGCTGCCACCCCACAATCTACCGCTGTGCCTAACAGGGGCTAGCCTCTTGTGGACCGGGTGGTTTGGTTTTAACGCAGGTAGTGCACTGAGCGCCAGCGGGCTTGCTGCCCTCGCCTTCACCAACACCAATACCGCAACCGCCACCGCAGTAGTTGCGTGGGTACTTTTGGAATGGCTTCACCGGGGTAAACCTACGGCCCTGGGCGCGGCTACCGCAGCGGTAGCCGGTCTGGTGGCCATCACCCCGGCATGCGGGAACGTCAGCCCCTTGGGAGCAATTGCCGTCGGTGGCGGGGTCACCCTCATTTCTTACTTCGCTCTCACTTGGCTCAAACCGAAGCTGGGATACGACGATTCCCTGGATGTCTTCGGGGTGCACGGCCTCGGCGGCGCCTGGGGGGCGCTCGCCTCAGGGATTTTCGCCAGCTCGCTCGGTAGCGGCATCGAGAGTCACTGGCAGCAAATCGGCGTTCAAATGCGGGGGATTGTGTTCGTGGCCGTGTTCGCTCCCGTCATGACGCTCATCCTTCTGGGGATCGCCCGTTTGATCTTGGGGTCCCTCCGAGTGGCTGACGAAGAAGAGGTTGAGGGGCTGGACTTCTCCCAGCATGGCGAGAGTGCCTACACAGTGTAGATCTGCCAAACTTTACAGGTGCGCAGCGCTGACGTATGAGGGCGCCAAACAACACCGAATGGCTGCAACAGCAGAGGAGGCAGCATGAAAAAAGTCGAGGCGATTATCAAACCCTTTAAACTCGACGAAGTGAAGGAAGCCTTGAGCGCCGTGGGCGTACAAGGAATCACGGTCAGCGAGGTGAAGGGGTTCGGACGACAAAAAGGGCACACGGAGCTTTACCGGGGTGCTGAGTACGTGGTGGACTTCTTGCCCAAGGTGAAACTGGAAATCATCGTAAAGGACGAGATGGTCTCCCAGGTCGTCGAAACCATTATGAAAGCGGCCAAAACCGGGCGCATCGGTGACGGCAAGATTTTCGTTTTACCGATCGAGGAAGTGGTGCGGATTCGTACGGGCGAGCGTGGGCCCGATGCGTTGTGAGTCGAGAGGATACTTCTGCCACAGGGCAGTTTTAGTCTATCTCAACCTACAAAAACAAAAGGAGGAGGAAAAACGGCATGACACCGAAAGAGGTGGTCAAGTTTGCCAAAGAAAAAAAAGTGACCATGGTCGACCTGAAGTTCAACGACTTCTTGGGAATCTGGCAGCACTTCACCATTCCGGTGAGCGAGCTTGACGAAAAACTTTTCGAGGAAGGCGCTGGTTTCGACGGATCTTCGATCCGAGGCTGGCAGCCGATTCACGCAAGCGACATGCTTGTGGTTCCCGACCCGACCACCGCGGTGATCGACCCGTTTTTCGAGGAGCCTACCCTTTCCCTCATTGGCAATATTGTCGATCCGCTCACCAAGGAGGACTACTCCCGCGACCCTCGCAACATCGCCCGCAAAGCCGAAGCATACCTGAAGTCCACAGGGATTGGCGATGTGGCGTACTTCGGACCCGAGCCCGAATTTTTCGTCTTTGATGACATTCGTTATGCGCAAAACCAGCACTCTGGCTTTTATTTCCTCGACTCGGTCGAGGGGCAATGGAATACCGGTCGGGAAGAGAATCCCAACCTTGGCTACAAGCCACGGTACAAGGAAGGGTACTTCCCTGTCCCCCCGACGGACAGCCAACAGGACCTGCGCTCCGAAATGGTGCGGGTGATGGAGGAAGTGGGCTTACGCGTGGAGAAGCACCATCATGAAGTCGCCACTGCTGGACAAGCAGAAATCGATCTCCGCTTTTTGCCGCTCGTCAGGATGGCCGACGCCCTCAACTGGTACAAATACATCGTGAAAAACGTCGCACGCCGCCACGGAAAAACGGTAACGTTCATGCCCAAGCCTATTTTCGGTGACAATGGCTCCGGGATGCACACACACCAAAGCGTGTGGAAAGGGGAAACCCCCTTGTTCGCCGGTGATCGCTATGGTGGCCTTAGCGAACTGGCCATGCACTACATCGGTGGCATCCTCAAGCACGCCCCGGCGTTAGCCGCGTTTACCAACCCCACCACGAACAGCTACCGGCGGCTCGTGCCCGGATTCGAAGCCCCCGTCAACCTTGCCTACTCCAGCCGCAACCGTTCCGCGGCCGTGCGCATTCCCATGTACAGCCCAAGTCCGAAGGCCAAGCGCATCGAGGTTCGCTTCCCCGATCCAACGGCAAACGGCTACCTTGCCTTTGCTGCCATGCTCATGGCTGGGCTCGATGGCATCCAAAAGCGCATGTCCCCCGGCGATCCCCTGGACAAGGACATTTACTCCCTGACCCCGGAAGAGCTAAAGGACGTGCCAAGTATGCCTGCAAGCCTGGAAGAAGCCTTGGAGAATCTTAAAAAAGACCATGAGTTCTTGCTGCAGGGCGACGTCTTCACCGAGGACGTGATTGAAACCTGGATCGAGTACAAAATGGCGAACGAAGTCAACGCCATGCGGTTGCGGCCTCATCCCTGGGAGTTCGCTTTGTATTTCGATTCCTGATGCGCGCAAGCCGCTAAAAACCCGAGGGGGCGGAAGAGATGACTTCCGCCCCCTTTTTCTTTGCACAATGTTCTGCCGCGGTTCAGCGGCCGTGTCGAAGCAAGAAGTCGATCACCCGCCGGTGCCACGTCCGATAGGGTGGATACATCAAGCGCAGCAAGGAAACACGTGGTGCCTCGAACACTGGTCGTAACTTGCTGAACTCCAAGAATCCCTCATATGCATGATACTGCCCCATGCCGCTGGCCCCGATGCCCCCAAAAGGCAAATCGTGCTGCGCCACATGCAGTACCACATGGTTGACGGTGACCCCACCAGAGACCGTGGAAAAAAGCACCTTGTCTTTTTTCGCTCGGTCGTTGGTGAAAATGTAAAGTCCCAAGGGACGATCGCGTTCGTTGATATAGGCGACCACCTCATCGAGATCGTTATACGTTTTCACTGGGAACAACGGACCAAAGATCTCTTCTTGCATGATCACCATATCGTCCGTTGGGTCGAGCACCAATGTCGGAGGAATCTTTCGCAGATGGTCGTTAAACTTCGCTTGCGGAACCAAGGGCACGATTTTCGCCCCTTTTCGTTCGGCATCTTCCAGCGTGGCCCGCAAGCGGCGGTAGGAGCGATCGTCGATTACGGAAGTGTACGACTCCTGCTCGGGATCCGGGTAACGGTAGCTCATAATGTTTTTGGCCAATTCGACAAATGCATCCCGCTGTTTCGTCGGTACGAACAAATAATCCGGCGCTAAACAGGTTTGGCCCGCATTAATGTACTTCCCGTACAAAATCCGCTCGGCGGCCTCTCGCAAGTCAAAATCCTCGCAGATGATCGTTGGCGATTTACCGCCCAGTTCGAGGGTTACCGGGGTCAGATGTTCCGCGGCGTTGCGCATAACAGTTTTGCCCGCGTCGGCAGAGCCAGTGAAAATCAAATGATCGAACGGCAGGGTGGAGAACTCCTGCGGCCGTACCCCGGGCAAAATGGCCACGGTATCTTCCGGGAAAACCGCACGAAACTTTTCCGCTAGCAAGCGGCATACGGTCTGCGAGTTGCTCGCCATTTTGATCATCGCCCGATTTCCAGCCGCTAGCACACTGGTGAGCGGGCTTACGGTAAGAAAAACCGGATAGTTCCACGGTGAGATAATCCCCACGACGCCCTTGGGCTGGGGTATCACCCAGTTTCTCCCCGGAAAGAACATGGGCGACACTTTTCGCCTCTGCGGGCGCATCCACTTTTTCAGCATCTTCCGCGTGTATCGGATACCGTCCACGCAACCAAAGAGTTCGAGCATCTTGGTCTCTTCCGCGCAGCGGTGTCCGAAGTCCTGGCGCACAGCGTCGGCTATCGCGTCGGCATGATCGAGCAAGATCCGTTCGAGCTTTCGAAGGTTTTCCAGCCGCTCTTCCAAACTCGGATACGGCTGCCGTAAAAACGCTTGCCGCTGTGCGAGGAAGATCCTCTGCGCGACGGTTTCGACGACTTCGAGCTTACGAAGCTGTGCTGTTTGCGCCATGGCTTGCCTCCTTGCTCACAGCCGCCGAGCTTTGCTGGCGGGGCTAAACGCTGACGGGTTCATTGCACTGGTCTTGCGTTGACGCAAGCGGCCCGGCCTTGCTCGACCGGCACGAGCATCCTCCGCCCGCACCCGAGTGCCAGACCCCGATGCCTCGCGAACTCACGAGCGCAACCAAACCTCATTGTTCCCGAGCCGGGCCCTTGCCAGACGAACCGACTCGTCCACTACGCAGAGACTGCCACACCAGCACCGCCACACCGATCGAGATGAACGAATCGGCAACGTTGAAGGCGGGCCAATAGTAATCGCGCCAATGGAGAGAAACGAAGTCCGTCACAGCCCCCTCGCGGGCTCGATCGATGAGGTTGCCAACAGCCCCTCCCAAAATGCTGCCCACAGCGAACAGCACTGCCCGTTCGTGGGCGTCGGTTCGGCGCACCACTTGCCACAACAGGACGATGGCCAAAAGCGAAGCTCCCAGAAAGAACGGCAGGCGCCACCACCGCTCAGCTCGCGCGAGGAAGCCAAATGCCCCTCCTGTATTCTTCACGTGGGTAAGCTCGGCAAAGCCAGGAATGACCTCGATGACCGAGTACAAGGGAATCCACGCCACCACCATCCATTTGGTGATCTGGTCAGCACAAACAATGGCGGCGGCGAGCCCTAAGACAAAACCATATTTACCCATGGCTGAAAGCCTCTACTACTTCCACACAGCGGCGACATAATCCCGGGTGGGTAGCGCTACACCCCACCGACTCGCTGTAGTTCCAGCAACGCTGGCACTTCTCTCCACGCGCTGGTTCCACGGCGATGCGGAGCTCGGGCATCAGCGGGCTTGCCGCCTCAGGTGGGAGCGACTCATCCCACTCCACCTGCGAGACGATAAACACGGTCGGAAGCTCGTTCAGGTACTCGCCAAGCAACGACCCGATACCTCCGGTCGCATACAAGCGCACCAGCGCATCGAGGGAATGTCCAATGCGGTCCGCCTGTCGTGCTTCTTCCAACGCTTTGGTAACCGCAGCACGTACCTCAAAAAGCTTCTCCCACCGGGCAAACAACGCATCGTCTCGCGGCAAGTCATCGCGAAAGTCGAGCAAGAACACGCTGTCCACGGAACGCCCCGGCACATAACGCAACACCTCTTCCGCGGTAAACGAGAGGATCGGGGCCATCAAGCGCACCATCGTGTCGAGCAGCTCGTAAAGCACCGTTTGCGCCGCCCGCCGGGGGTACGAGCCAGCAGCAGCCGTGTACAGACGGTCCTTCACGATATCCAGATACAAAGCACTCAAATCCACGGCGCAGAAGTTCACCATCTGGTGCACGACCAAATGAAACTGAAACAGCTCGTACGCACGCCGGACACGCTGGTTGAACTCGGCGGCACGGTGAAGCATCCAACGGTCTAGCTCGGGTAGGTTTTCGACAGACACCCGGTGACGAGCCGGATCGAAGTCGTACAGATTGCCGAGCAAAAACCGGCACGTGTTGCGAATCTTCCGATACGACTCCAACAGCGGAGCGATCAACCCTTTGGAGAAGGAGACATCGGCGGTGTAATCCACCGAGGCAAACAACATGCGCAAGACCTCGGCACCATGTTGTCGAATGATTTCTTCTGGCGACACGACGTTGCCAAGCGACTTGGACATTTTCTTGGCTGCTTCATCCAAGATCAGCCCGTGCGTCAGAACAGCACGGTACGGGGCGGCACCTCGTGTAGCTACCGCAGTCAACAGCGAAACTTGAAACCAGCCCCGGTGTTGATCCACCGCCTCGACATAGAGGTCCGCAGGCCACTTGAGTTCGTCTCGCTCCTCCAGCACCGCCACATGAGAGACCCCCGCATCGAACCAGACGTCGAGAATGTTCTGATCTTTCTCGAACTCGCTCCCCCCACAGCGACAACGCGTTCCCTGGGGCACGAGCCTGGCCGTGGGTAGTTCGTACCAAGCGTCCGAACCATGCTCGGCAAACACCTGTTCCACGTGGCGGATCGTCGCGGGATCGAAGACGAACTCGCCACACTGAACACACCGGAAAGCCGGAATGGGTACCCCCCAGGCACGCTGGCGCGAAAGACACCAATCGGGACGGTGCTCCACCATGTTGTAAATCCTGTCGTGTCCCCAAGGGGGGATCCACATCACGCCGTTGATTTGCTGCAACGCACGTTCGCGCAACCGCGCATGATCGACGCGGAAAAACCACTGCTCCGTAGCCCGAAAAATGAGTGGCTGCTTGCACCGCCAACAGTGCGGATACGAGTGGCGCAGTTGCTCTCCCTTCAGCAAGTGCTGCTTTTGCTCGAGCAACCGGACAATATCGTCGTTTGCCTCAAATACAAGGCGACCTGCAAACACCCCCGCCTCGTCGGTGAAGCGTCCCGCTCCATCGACCGGAGTGAGCACTGGCAAGCCATATTTTTGGCCGACGGCAAAGTCCTCGTAACCGTGCCCGGGAGCGGTGTGCACGCAACCAGTACCGGCGTCGGCCGTGACGTGCGACTCGAACACCAGGCGCACGGCCCGATCGAGGAACGGGTGTTGAAAAACATCTCTCCCATCGAGAGGCTTCAAGTCCACGGGAATGCGGGCGGCGGCAGTTCGACCGAGTTCGGCAAGAAAGGCATCAGCCAATCGTTCAGCCACGATGTATAGATCTCCGCCAACATCCAACGCCACGTATTCAAGGTGTGGGTTCAGACACACGGCGAGGTTTGCTGGCAAGGTCCACGGAGTCGTCGTCCAAATCACCACGAACAAGCGACGCACCCGCTCTGCCAAGACCGCCCGGTCCTCTTCTCGCCTAGCTAGTGCAGCGGCATCTTCTGCAGAGCCTACGAACGGAAAACGCACATAAATGGACGGGGACACGTGGTCCTTGTACTCGACCTCTGCTTCGGCCAAGGCCGTGCCACAAACCGTGCACCAATGCACTGGCCGCAACCCCCGGTAAATGTATCCACCTTCAACTAGCTCCCGGAATACGCGGACGATTTGGGCTTCGTACTTCGGCGACATGGTCAAGTAAGGCCGCTCCCAGTCGCCCAGCACGCCCAAGCGCTTGAACTCCGCGCGCTGGATGTTCACGAACTTCTCCGCGTAAGCGCGACAGCGTTGACGAATTTCGAGCTGACCGAGTGCGCGTGCCCCCGAGCCAAGTTCTCGGATCACCTGATGCTCGATCGGCATGCCATGACAGTCCCATCCCGGGACAAACGGCACCCGGTATCCAGCCATCAGCTTGGACTTGAGCACCATGTCTTTGATGATCTTGTTTAACGCTGTACCCAGGTGGACGTGCCCGTTGGCGTAAGGTGGACCGTCATGGAGGACGTACAGTGGCCGCCCTGCGGTCGCCTCTATCAACCGTTCGTACAAGCGCTTCTCTTGCCACTCCTGCACCCACGCCGGTTCGCGCTCGGGCAGGTTAGCGCGCATGGGAAAGTCTGTTTTAGGTAAGTTCAGGGTCTCTTTGTAATCCATTCAAGCCTCTCGCCGTTTAGGGATAACGGCAAAAAACCTAAGGGCCGGCTTCTAGCAGCGTTAGTCCGGCGATTTCAAACAAACCCTTAGCCGGGCGTCGAAAGCCCCCTCGGCGCTGATCCCGAGTCATGGTGTGACCGGCTGCTCGTACCACCAACAGTTTTTCGGTTTGCCGACCTCGACCGCATCTTGATCTTGTGTGTCCTGGCCTTTTCCTGGTACTACCACGCCGCGTGCGCGAACATCATCTGGTAGCTCTGGAAGAAGCGGTCGCCCTTGCTTTTGGCCGCAAAACCCTGATCAACGCGCGCCAGTCGCTCGCTGGCGACGCCTCGACCCGCAGCTACGAACGCATCTACCTCTCTGGCCCCGGTGCACCTGCCACCGTGGTGGTGATGTGGCTTCGCGACCGTGGGCTCTCCATTTCCTCGGACGAGCTCGCCGTGCTCCCTGACGACTTGAAGGAGCTTCCCTACGTCAACGTGTACCGTTTCTTTCGGCAGATCGGCGTCGACGTTCCCGAGATTTTCGCCGACTGTTCCTCCCACGGTTTCCTCCTCCTCGAGGACGTCGGCGACTTGAGCCTGTGGGAGGCTGTGTCCAACCCCAGCTCGGACGCGGAGCCGATGACCTGGTTTCGCCGTGCCATCGACCAGCTTGTCGCTTTACAGCTACGGGGTCACACTAGCCAAAACCCTGACTGTATCGCTTTCCAGCAACACTTTGATGCCCGGTTGTACCTTTGGGAATGTCATCATTTTTTGGAATGGGGCTTGGAGCGGCGAACTGGGCGGGCATTGCCCCCCTCGGAGCGGCAGGCGTTGGAGGAAGAATTTCAAATGCTGGTAGCTCGACTCGATAGCCAGGCACGCTTCCTCGCCCATCGCGACTACCACGCCTGGAACTTGTTCGTCCAACCACCGGCCCGCCTGCGCGTAATTGACTTCCAGGACGCCCTGCTTGCCGCCCCAGCTTACGACCTGGCAACACTGCTGGGCGATCGAGATACACCTTCCCTCATCGCGCCCCCACGCGAGCAGGCCTTAATCCAATACTACCTCCAACGTTGGCACGACGAGGGTGGGCCTGTACTCGACCCGACAGAGTTCACTCAAACCTACCGACTTTGCGCGCTCCAAAAAGCTCTCAAAGTGGTAGGGCGCTTCCGTTACTTGGCCGAGGAAAAACAAAAGCCCCAATACTTGCGCTACATCCCTGGAACTTTGCAGCAAATTCGCCGGCTGTTGCCCGGCTTCCCGGAATTCCGCACCCTGGCCCATGTGATGCGGCGCGAGTTCCCCGAGTGACTTATGCGCGCGATGATTCTCGCCGCTGGCCTTGGGACACGCCTTCGTCCCCTGACCGAGACAACGCCCAAGCCCCTGTTACCAGTGGCCGGTCGTCCCTTGGTCGCATACGCGCTGGATTTAGTAGCTCGAGCCGGCATCCGCGAGGTTGTACTCAACGTTCATTACCTCGCGGAGCAAATCCGTGCTGCACTCGGAACCGGCGACGCCTTCGGTGTGAAGATTTCCTACTCGGTAGAACAACAACTCCTCGATACTGGCGGAGGCATCGCTGCTGCTCGGCAGTTTCTCGAAGGAGACTCTTTCGCCGTCGTCAACGCCGACGTTTACATCGAGGGGGACTTGCGCGAGCTCCTTTCCTTCCACCGGAAAAAAGGCGCGCTGATGTCACTCTGGGTACGGCCGGACCCCGACGCCGCCCGCAAAGACGATGTTCGAGCCGATTCCACGGGGCGCGTGCACGCGATCCTCGGTCATACAACGGCCCCCCTTTTCGCAAATCACTTGCCGCGTTACTTTTATGCCAGTGTCATGGTCTGCAGCCCAGAAATCTTCGAGTTTTTACCGTTGGGGGTGTATAGCCTGACCCGCGACGTCCTGCCCCGTATTCTTGCTGCCGGTAAACCCGTATTTGCCCTAGAGCACAAGGGGTACTGGCGGGTTCTCGATACTCACGAAGATTTCCAAGCGGGCTGCCGCGAAATCGCAGTACGTCGCGGTCTAATATCGCCATCTTGACAGGCGAGAGGACCAGGCCGAACTTTTGCATAGCCTCTGCCTTAGCGGCGAGAATGCATGGGCATAACGATTGTTCAAAAAAGCAACCTCAACGAGCGCAAACGGAAGGCCAAGGTAGCCTTGGTCTTAGCTGGGGGTGCGGTTACCGGTGGCGGCTTCAAGCTGGGTGGACTGAAGGCGCTCGACGATTTTCTTGTCAACCGGAAGACCACGGACTTTGACACTTACGTCGGCCTTAGTGCAGGGGCTATGCTTTCCGCCCCACTGGCTGCTGGAGTCAGCCCAGCAGAAATGATTCGGAGTCTGACCGGCGAATCGGAACAGTTTAGCCCACTCGGGGCATGGGATTTCTACTATCCAAACCTCCGAGAATTCCTCAGTAAGCCTGTCCAGTTCGCTTTCGACGTGGCGTGCTACTTACCGAATCTCGTTGCGGATGTGCTAACGTCCTTGCCCGGCCTGAGGGCAGAGCTCGAGGGGCGCCTGGCAGAAGCATGGCAGCGACCTTCGGTGCGCAACCTTGAGGCAGTGCTCGAACCTCTGGGAGCCGTATTGGCCAAGCAGAAAAGTTTGCCTTCGCCCCTGGATTACTTGCCGTCGGGACTTTTCGATAACAGCCCGATCGAGCGGTACTTGCGCCGCAACTTCGAAGCCGCCGGGGTGCCCAACGATTTCGTGGGTCTCTACCGGCGTACCGGCAAAGAGCTGTACATCAGCGCCATGAACCTCGACACTGCGGAAAGGGTAGTGTTCGGTCACAATGAAGACACTTCGCTTACGGTTTCGGAAGCTGTGCAAGCCTCCACGGCTCTGCCAGGATTTTACAAGCCGGCCCGGATTCGTGGCGTGGACTATGTAGACGGGGGTGTGCGCCGCACGGCAAACATCGATGTCGCCATCGAGCATGGGGCCGATTTGGTGATCTGTTACAACCCCTTTCGCCCCTTCAATAATCGGGTGCGGCGGATTCGGGAAAACGGCTCCTACCGCCTCGAGGGCAAGCCCCTGGCTGACATGGGGTTGTTTACGGTGATCAACCAGGTCTTCCGCACCCTCCTACACTCCCGTCTGCAGTATGGACTCCGCCAATACCAAGACGACCCGAACTTTCGCGGCGACATCGTCGTGATTGAGCCCCCGGAGACGGATCTTCACTTCTTCGAATTGAGCGCGTTGGCATTTTGGCAGCGTGTGGCAGCAGCGAACCATGGGTACATTTCGGTCAGCGAGTCGATCGAGCATAATTACGATCTGATCAAGCAAATTCTTGCAAGTTACGGAATTTCGATGACCCGCAAACAGGTGCGCGCCGGGGTGGAGCGCATCCGGGAAGCGGGTGAAGAAGAATCTTCCGCGGTGCTCACTGAGGAATCACCCCGCAGGCAACTGCATGTAGCGTGAGGGCACAGCTTGCCCAGTTTAGAAACGTTTTCCTCGTCGTTCCCAGCGGTACCGCTCCATGCGCCTACCTGGGACGAGGATACCCTGGCGTTCGCCTCGACCGCTTTCAGATTCCCGTTAGCGCGCAGAAGAGGCAGAGTCCTGGCGCGGATGTCCCCCGAAGCGCTGCACCCTGGCCTATCGCTATCAAGCCCCTAGGTCTCTTGCGGTCTCTGTCACCCCATTCGCAGTTGTTGCCGTGTGCCCGCATTCCTTTGGCGGCGCAATAGCTTCACCGCCACCGGTGAGCCGTTAGCGCCAGCAACCGTCAGGCCATGGTAGAGGCGTCCGATCGAGGGCGCCCCTACCCGGTAAGCCTGGCGCGCAGTGCATGGTGTTGTGACCACGAAGGAAAGGCCCTCGCCACCAACGAGGGGACGCTTTTTTCACCCGACAAAAAACTTCACTGCCAAAACGATCAACGCCGGAAGGACGATCAGGAACAAAAGGATTCGAACAACGACCGTTAGCCCCGAGGGACTTTGTGGCGCTGGGGTTTCGTTCTTCCTAACGGTCATCCGCATCCCCCGTTTGGCGGTCGGCTAAACGTTCCCGCAGAAAGCCGATAATCCGCTCGAATGCTGGCGCGGATTCTGACGAGTACGTAAGGGTGAGGACCCGGGTGCTGCCGCCTTCTGAGAACTCCACTTGCAAGAGATTGGCACTCGGGTTGGGTACAGTCCGGAGACCCACTACGCTCGTCAGGGGAAACCGCTCGACCTTGCCCCATCGACGTATGATGGCAGCTTTAGCCGTCACTAATTCATCTTCGGTCAGTGCAACCCCTAACCCAAAGCCTTCTGCCGTTGCACGGATGGCAGAGGAGTCAACGTGCTCCAGTAAAAAGTTCAAATGCTTCGACATGGAAACTCCCTTCGCTTTCCAAGAAATCCAGAATCGAGGGCGAAGCTCGAGCCCGAAGCGGAAGGTGCATCTCACCCTCACGGTAGAGACGCGCAGAGCCGTGGCTCCGAGCTTCGCCAAACGCTGGTCAGAGAATCACGACAGGGACCTTGTGTCCGCAGCGTCTTCGGGTCTGGAGCGGGGCAGCGCTGTCCGCAACAAGAGCCGCACCAGGTTGAACCCGGCCCCAGCAATCCGCAAACGCTCGATCCTTTGATCGCGGACCTCGGGCTGGCTCTCGCTCGCCGCGCGGATCCAACGGCAGAACCGGACCGCGCCCATTTCCGGGAGCCGCACCACCTCTCGGCCTTCCGGCGCCCTGGGGCCCCAAACGAGGTCATGTTCGGCCAGTGGGGAAATTCGCTCGCTTTGGGGGTAAATTGGCTGCACGCTCGCAGCCGAAGGTTTCGGGACGGCGATGTTGCCAACGAGGCACACCAAGGCAAGAACGATGCGTAAGGCCATTTCCCAGCCGGATGGTTACCTAGCCGAAGGCGAAAGTTCAGCAAGGGGAGCTTCCTCGAGAAGCCAAGCATGCGGGACAGCGAGTTTGCGGCCGCTCAGGATTTCCGCCCGAGCAAAGCTTCTCCTTCCCGCGGCCAACTTTCCCTATGCGCATACGGGTGGAGACCCAAATGCGCCCATCATCCCCGCGTCATTGTGACACCGTGAGCCAACGATGCTCGCCCCGGCCGTGCGTCTCCTCTTAACCAACCACCAGGGACACGGACGTTAACGCCAGTTGTACTACTACCCGGCGCTCTCAGCCTGGCCTCTTCGCAGGACCACTCAGAGGGCATCGAACTGCCGGGAGGCAAACTCGTGTTTTCCCAAGCCACCAAACACCAAAAGCGCGTCTCGTCGCCCTCCCGAAGCTTACGCCTTAGCCCCTCGCGCACAAGCTAGCGGCAAACAGCCTATGACCAGGGTGAACTAAGCCCGCTGGCTTACCCTCCAGTGCTCCCGAAGATGTACCACCAGCTCTAAGCCGCCCGGGAGATTCAGGTTTCCGCAGCAAGGCCCTATCTTGCCGCCCTGGCAAGAATTAGCGGTTTATGCTGCTGCGTTCGTTGTTGACAATCAGAGCCCGAGTGCGCACGGGCAGCCGTGTCTTCCGTGCCACGCAACTCACCGTCAACGGCGGCTTCGCTTCGTCTAGGGGACCCCTCGTACCCTCGCACGGTTGAGCTGTCAGCGTTCATGACAAGCTAGCACCGAGGCCGGGGGGCGGCGCCGGGAGCTGCGCCCAGGCAGCTTCCACCTATGCGGCTTACAGGAGCCACCGACGCAAAAGCGAACTTTTCCATCCGCCCTCCCTCACCCGGCTCCAGAAACGCAAAGCCCGCTCGCAACAGAACACGACTCGGTATCTCACACCCGCTCGATGATCGTGGCGATGCCCATGCCCATACCGATGCACATCGTCACCAACCCGAAGCGCTTATTTTGGCGCTCGAGTTCGTCCAGGACGGTCCCGATAAGCATGGCTCCGGTTGCGCCCAGCGGGTGCCCCAAGGCAATTGCACCGCCGTTCACGTTGACCTTATCGGGGTCCATTCCCGTTTCGCGCATGACGCAAAGCGGCACAGAGGCAAATGCCTCGTTGATCTCGATGAGATCGATATCGTCGATCTTCATGCCGGCTTTGGTCAACACCTTTTTCGTAGCCGGAATTGGGCCCGTCAGCATGAGGATTGGATCCGACCCTACGATCATTTGCTCGACAATGCGCGCGCGGGGGCGAAGCCCGAGCTCCTTTGCCTTTTTCTCCGAGGCAATGAGGACGGCGGCTGCGCCGTCCACGATACCACTGGAGTTCCCTGCGGTAATCTTTCCACCGGGTTTGAAGCTCGGCTGCAGCGCCATCAGCCCTTCCAGAGTCGACTGCGGGCGCACATGCTCATCCGTATCGAACAGGCGCGACTCGCCATTTTGGTTGACTGGGACCGGCACGATGCTCTTTTTGAACCTCCCCTCTTGGATGGCCCGCCAAGCCTTTTGCTGGCTCCCCAGGGCAAACTCATCGAGTTCTTCGCGGCTCAGATTCCATTTGTCCGCAACCAACTCGGCCGACAATCCCTGCGGGATGAGATTGTATTTGTCGAGAAGCGAAGATGGTAGCGGCCCCATGTCCGACCCCATAGGCACACGCGTCATACTTTCCACCCCGCCGGCCACGACCAGGTTCTGGGCTCCAGAACGCACAGACATGGCAGCGAAGTTCACGGCTTGCTGCCCAGAACCGCAAAAGCGGTTGAGGGTCACTGCTGGGATCTCGACCGGCCAGCCCGCAGCCAGTACGGCCCCACGCGCGATGTTCGTTCCTTGCTCGCCTGTTTCTGTCACGCAGCCAACGACGACATCCTCGACGTAGGCGGGATCGAGCTGATTTCGCTCCGCGATCGCACGCAGCGGAACACACAGAAGGTCGATCGGATGTACTTCGGCCAAACTTCCTTTACGTCTCCCCCGCGGGGTACGACACGCATCAATGATCAAGGCTTCGTTCATGAAAGCAGAATCCTCCACAGAAAAGGGCTTTCTTTGCCTGCTGCCAGGCGGACATCATCGAGTCAAGGAAGGGGCGACCACCGCAAATCATCGCCGCATGCTACGCAGCTCGGCCAGCACCTCGCGGAGTTCCACACCGCGCTCGCTACCCTCGGGCCATAGCGGCAAGGCGCGTTCCCAGTACCGTAAAGCCTGCTCTAGATCGCCGCGAAGGTAGGCGGCACGCCCAAGGTAATAAAGCCCTTTTGCTTCCTCTCCGCGCCGGCCAGCCAAGGTCCCCAACGCTTGGCTGGCTTCCTCGAAATTCGGCACCAACGCTACGGCACGATCCAAGGCGTGTTCCGCAGCCAGGTCGTCTCCCGTACTCCGCAACGCTTGCGCTAGGTAATAATGGGCCACGGCATCTTGAGGATCGCTTTCAACCGCCCGGTGCAGCCAGTCGACGGCCTTGGCTGGCTCCCGTCGTGCTAACCACGTACGCCCAATTTCGCGCTCGACGTTGGTCAGACCTAACTCTCGTGCTCTCTCGAAGGCATTGGCGGCCAAGTCAGGTTGTCCGGCGAACAACAATGCAAGCCCGAGCAAGTAGTGCCGAATCGGGTCGTCGGGTTGGTCATTGACACGGCGGCGATACCATTCGGCAATGTCGCCGGCTGGCTCGAGCAGGGTTCGCAATCTGACTTGTACCCGTGCCAGCAAAAGACTCGGCGGGCGCTCCGGTGCCCTTTCCCAGCCGTGCTCTCGCAGTAACGACTCCAGATTGCTCAGCCGCACGTCAGTCAACGGGTGAGAGAGCAAGTACGGTGTGGCTGCGGCGGCAGAGGTTCTTTGGTCCTCTGCTAGCTTGCGAAAGAATTTGAGCATGCCGCGAGGATCGAAACCGGCCTCCCGCATGAAGCGCGCTCCTTGATAATCGGCTTCCTGCTCGAACTCCCGCTGGTACTGCAACTGTTTGGCGGCTTGCAGAGCTACTGCGCCTGCCCCGACCGCTGGCTGCACCGTCGACAGTAACATCCCAAGCAAGGTCGTGTAATTCAGGAGCTGTGTCGCTTCTTGTTGCCGCGCAAGATGATGGGAATGAATGTGGGCAATTTCATGGCCGAGCACGCCGGCAACCTCGTCGTCGGACTCCGCCCGCAGCAACAGCCCCGCATTCACGTAAATGACCCCGCCAGGAACCGCGAAGGCATTCACCCGACCGTCACGGGTCACGTAGAAGCGATAGGGCACTGGCTGCGATCCCAGGGCAGCCACGATGCGGTGACCGATCCGGTTGACGTACTCCAGTGCCTCGACATCGGACACAAGTGGCAAGCGCGCTCGGGCCTGTAGCTCGAAGCGTCGACCGAGCCGAATCTCCTCACTGGTAGACCACGCGCTCGCCAAAGCCGGCGCCGCACCCGAGCACAGCCCGGCCAGGAACGGCACTATGACCATCAGCAGCGTTCGGAAACGGTTAGGGGCAGCGCTCGACATGACGCAATAAAGCCCTAAGCACATCTACACGGCGCTGCCAGACTTCGCGTTCGAAACCTCGGCTAACCTCGTACATCCGCTCCGCGAACGCGTAGTTGCACTCGAGAATTTTGACACACTGCTGGTGCAGACCACGACGAAGCTCTCGCTGCCGGCGCTCTAGCAGTTGCTGGAATGGAATGACGATCGCCATAAATTCGACTCTCGAAATTAACGTTCCACTACGGCTCGAGCGGAGCTAGCCTGCGTTTTTCTTCCATCACCCGCCAGCCCCCGTCGCCATACCACTCGATCTGCCGCGCTAACCCCAAGAGAATCCTCACGTCGCGATCTTCCAAACCCGCACGGCCGAGGAAACGCCGAAACGCGAACAGGATATGGTCCGGGTTCTGGGGGTGCGCATAACCAATCCGCAGCAACGCCTCGCGAAGCTTTTGAAACATAAACTCGACGTCGCGAGCCGGCGCTAGATGCCGCGCCGCCTCGGTTGCCGCTTCTGCCTGCGCGGCGCCAAACAGCTCATAGCAGACAATCATCACCGCCTGGGCCAGGTTCAAAGAAGGATACTCCGCCGAAGCGGGGATCGTTAGCAGGCGGTGGCAGAGCTTGATGTCCTCGTTAGAAAGGCCATGATCCTCGGGTCCAAAAACTACCGCCACCGTATTACACTGCGCCATCTTCACCAGTTCTGGGGCGAGCTCGCGCACCGTGCCAGTGGGCGTACGGTACAACCCCGCGCGGCAAGTAGTACCCACGACCAGTCCGCAGTCGCCCACTGCTTCGGCAAGATCGCCCGCCACGCACATCCGATCCAGGATATCAGCCGCATGCACGGCCATGGCCCGCATCCAAAACCGGCCCCGGAATCGAGGCTGTACGAGTGTGAGCTGGCGGAGTCCCATGTTTTTCATTGCTCGCGCCACGGCTCCGACGTTCGCGGCTCCAGCCGGCCGCACGAGCACGATGCGCACACCGTCTAACTTCATGTGTTCCGTGTTTAGCACAGCGATCTCTTCCGGCATCTCAGCGAGGCTCCTCCTTAGCCGTACTGACTCGAGCCTCTTCTACTGCACCTACAAGCAATCGAGCACAGTCTGCAAACGATCGATCCGTCCGCTTGCGGGGGGTTGGCCCCGATCGATCCATAACGCCCACATGCCCGCCGCCCGTGCTCCCAAAACGTCCTCCAACCAAGAGTCGCCAATGTGAAGAGCTTCGTCAGGGCGAACGGCCAACGAAGCTAACGCCTGGAAAAAGATCTGCGGCGAAGGTTTCGCTGCGCCCGCACGGCTGGAGATAACGATGGCATCGAAAAAGCTGGCAAGACCCGCCTCGGCACAAATCCGCAACAAGCGGCCATCAAAATTCGAAACGATGCACCGACGCACACCGCGCCGTTCCAGCTCCGCCAACGTTGGGATCACATCGGAATACACACGCCAAGCTCGGCCCGTGCCGTAAAAGTGAAATAACTCGGAAAACACGTCATCAACGATCGGCTGCGGTAATTCTGCAAACACCCCTCTGACAATCTTCCGCCACCACTGGCGCTCTGCATCGAGCAGCCTTGTCTCCGGCGTACCGGGGAAGCAAAGCGGTGATGCACTACGATAAAGCTTACGGAAACGGCGTTCGAGTAGATCGGGGTCCACCGAAAAACCGTGCCGACGAGCAACCCAAGCATACGTCTGCCCCACTGGTTCGCGCGGCTCGATCAGCGTTCCTACCGCATCGAAGGTAACCGCCAACAGCGGTACGCGCCTGGGCGCTGGGATCAGGGAATCACTCTTTGCTCCTTTAGTTGAGCAATCTGTTGCCACGTGTAGCCATGCTCGAGCAAAACTTGCTCTGTATCCTGCCCCATCTCCGGGGCAACCCGCCGCACCTCGGTGGGCTCCAAGTCGAACTGCACCGGGCTCGACGCAACCTGAAACGGACCGTACTGGGGATGAACGTAGTCTACGAGGTAGCCATTTGCTTTCACTTGCGGGTCCTCCAGCACTTCCAACGGCGTTTGCACCGGAGCATGCAAGGTGTCGAACTGCAGCAGCCGTTCGATCCAGGCGGCACGCGGGCGGGTGGCAAAATGCCGATCGAGCTCCCGCACCAGCTCTTGACGCACGGACTCATCCACCCAGCGCGGCAGTGGATACCTCTCCAGAAGGTCCAAGCGTTCCACCGCCTTGCAAAATTCTTCCCAGTGCCGCACGGGGGTGAGCATCATGAGCATGAGCCACTTGCCGTCCTGACAGAGGTAAGTGTTCATGAGGGGGTTCGGTGCGCGACTGCGGTCGCCGTGCGGAAGCTCATGGCCCAAACTGCGTGCGGCAAGAATGTCCGGCGCCATCAGCCAAACTGCCGTGCCAAGCAGTGACACATCGACCACGGTCGCTTCGCCGGTTTTCTCCCGATGGTACAGCGCCGCCGCGATCCCTCCGGCAATAAACGTCGCACCGATGGTATCTCCAAACGCCGCGCGTTGCATGATCGGGGGGCTCCCCGGTTCGGTGAGCATGTGCGCCACCGCACCGCGGCACCAAAACGACCCAGCATCGAAACCACCACGTTCTGCCTCCGGACCCAGTGGCCCCTGCCCAGTACCGCGCGCGTAGATCAGCCGCGGATTGATGTTTCGCAGGTCATCGACGTCGAGCTTCAAGCGCTTGCGTGCCGCAGGTAAAAAGTTGGTCAAGAAAACATCGGCGTTTTCCACCAGCCGGTACAGCACCTCCCGCCCCTGCTCGGAGTTCAAGTCGAGGCCAACGCTACGCTTGTTGCGGCTACCGTTCTCGATGAAAAAGTTTGCTCCCTGAGCGCCCGGAACCATTCCCGAATGAATGAGTCCGCGCAATGGGTCGCCCCGCACCGGGTGCTCGATCTTGATCACGTCGACACCCCAATCAGCCAGCACTGTCCCCGCGCCTGGCACAAAAAACCACTCGGCGACCTCGATGAGTCTCACGCCTTCCAAAACCTTGCGCATACGCACCTCCGAGCGGCTCGCAACCTGCCACACTTTCTCCGGCGTTTGAAGTATGCCCCGGCAGCAACGCTTCGGCAAACCCCCACTAGTCCCGCTGGCTGTTGCCTGTGCTATGGCAAAACTCGGAGGTGGACATGCAACTGAAAAAAGTGCTCGTTCCTGTAGATTTTTCCAAAGACTCTTTCCGGGCGGCCGAGTATGCCCGAACATTCGCTCAGCCGTTCGACGCGCAGCTCGTGCTTCTCCACGTCATCGAGCCCATCTACTACGCCTCGCCGGCGGACATGTACGCTGCCAGCCCTAATCTGGCCCTACTGATCGAGGAGCAACGCAAGGCGGCCGAGACGCAACTCCAGCAACTCGCCGACAAACTGTCTCGCCAAGGAAGTCGAGTCCAAACACTGCTCAAAAGTGGATCGCCCGCGCAAGTAATCGCCGACACGGCAAAGCGCATCAAAGCGGACCTCATTATTATGGCGACCCACGGTCGCACCGGACTCGCCCATGTTTTGCTCGGCAGCGTGGCCGAGCGCGTCGTACGGCTAGCGCCCTGTCCGGTCTTGACGGTACGCCGAACGCAACGCCGTTAGCACCACAAGCTTGCCGTCACGCCCTGGAAGCTCCCGATGGCGAGAACACCACCGGCGGTGTTGGGCTCGCCTGGTCGGGTGGATCCACAGGAAAGCCTCTCTCTGGAGCAAAGGTACTGTCGCCACGGTTGAGCAAAATCCTGATTTCCCCTCTCTTGTCCAGTGCACCACCGCTGACGTAGCCGAGCAACAGGTCGAGCAAACCGTCACCGTTAAAATCCCCCGGCGCAAGACCTATTAGGACGGCAAAATTGTCGCTTAGAGGAATGGAAACAGGCAAAGGGTCGAACCCACAACACTGTCGTCCAAGGAAAACGACGAGAAACCGCTGCCCCGCCGATAAGTGACGGATCAAAAGGTCAGGCACGCCGTCACCGCTAAAGTCGGCAAGCACCCCGTCATCATCCCGGTCTGGGGAATACCCGAAAAACTCGTTCGGTCGGGGGAACGCACCTTCGAGCCAAAAACGCCCCCCACCTGCCGACAGAAGCATATAGATGGCCTGAGAAACTTCCGGGAAGGCGAACGCCAGGATTTGCAGCAGGCCATAGCAGTTGATATCCCCGAACCGGAAGTCGTACACCCGTACTTCCGACAACCAGCGGCTTACTTTCCATGGTCGGCTGGGATCCCCGGTCGCGTACAAGATGTTGTACCTGATCCCCCGATGCCACAGCAAGGTCCGTCAAGCCGTCGCCGTTGAGATCGCCCGCTTCGACACCGTTCCCGCTCCAGATATCCACCCTCCCCGAAAACGTACCATCCCCCCGACCCAGAACAGCAAATACAACATCCTGCGAAACCCCTGAGCCCTTCCGCTCGCGGATGAAGTCCAGCCAGCCGTCATGGTTCACATCCGCTAAGAGCCCCCCCCTCTATCGGCCCTGCTTTCCCAAGAGAGAATACACTCGCCGGTGGCCGGGGAGTGCCCGAGCTCATAGCTGTCCTCACCGCAGCGCAATAGCGCGACAGTCGAGGGGTAGGGGTCGGTTTAGGCTTGGCACATTCCCGAAGGGCATCGCGAACGGCCAGTACCACTTCATCCACGGTCACGACACTGTCGCCGTCTTTATGGAAACACGGCAACGCTGCTACCTGCCCGAGCAGCATGCCTACGGCAAGCACAAGCTCCTCTACCGTCACCTCTCCATCCTGGTTACAGTCGCCCTGACAAGCTGCAGCCCCCCGGCCGGCCAAGCAACCACTTCCACGATCGCCGCCAACACTATGGCAAAGCCCCAACCCGCACACCCCCTCGACATGGTCCCACAAGCCTTCGCATTCCCCCCCACCCCTACCCGTGGCCACCCCGTTCGCTCCATCAAACGGAAACCTTGCTCTCCTGTCCATCTCAGTCCTTTGTTCCCCTGGCAGGAGGAACAGAGGCGAAAGCATCATGGTCCAGGAGGGGCGGCTCGCCGCATTCTGCAAAGCCGACCACCGGGACACAGGCCCACGGCGGCAAGCCAGCACCGGTGTCCTCCGCCGGGCGGCAAAAAGAAGCGCTCGCGGGAAGCACACAATTCCCTGGAGAGCACACCACCGTTGCCCTCGCTGCTCTTGCCCAGCAGGAAATCTCCCTCCCCACCTCTGCCTCATCGACAGCGTGGGCGAACCCTGGCCCGAGTGGACGGTCAACTTCCGGCTGGGGTTGGACCTGACGACCTCCCCAGCTGACCCGGGTTCGGCCACTGTCTTCATGGGCGAGAACACATGTGCCAATTACAAGATTCGCTAATGCTGCGTTCCCGTGCTGGGCAACGGATGGTAGCCGAGATCGGGCAACGCAGGCCGGCTGGCAGGCAAGCGTTCCCTGCGGTCGCTCGGCGCGGCCAAGGGATCTCGCAGCCGGCGCTATAAAAAGAAGTGCACAGCAACTTTGCGCTCCCTCCTTGTTCGCTCGCACAACGAGGGGGCCTCCCAGCAGCGCGGCGCAGGCGCGAGCGGTGCGGAAGCTTGCCTTCGCAAGCTCGCGGGCAGGCGGAACTCCGGACTGATCGCGGCGATGGTGCAGGGGTTTTGATTGCGGCCGTCCCCTCCTTGCGAGTTCCACGGGGCTCGCCCTTGCGCGCAACGCGGCGCTGCGGCTGTGCCGGCGCTCTTGGCGTGCACACCGCTGCCTCCGACCCGCGCCCTACCGTCCACCATATCTCCTGGCCGGCAAGGAGAGCAGAAAGTGTGGCCGGCAGATCGTGCTGCAAACTAGTACGCCTAGCTCTGCGTCCGCCTTTCAGGCAAATTTGGGAGCATGATTGTGGGTGTGGTGAAGGAAATCAAGCCAGAAGAAAATCGTGTGGCGCTCACACCGGCGGGTGCGGCTGCCTTGGCCGGCCATGGGCATGAGGTCTGGGTGGAGCGAGGGGCTGGCGTCAACAGCGGACTCACGGATCGAGAGTACGAACAAGCGGGCGCGCGCTTGGCACGCTCGGCGCGGGAGGTGTGGCAACGAGCCGAACTGATCCTGAAAGTCAAAGAGCCTTTGCCATCGGAGTACCGGTTTTTACGCCGCGGGCTGGTGCTCTTTACCTATTTGCACCTCGCCGCCAACGCACCGTTGACGGAAGAGCTGTGCCGCCGCAACGTGCGTGCGATCGGCTACGAAACTGTGGAACTGGAGGATGGCTCCTTGCCGTTACTCGCTCCGATGAGCGAGGTTGCCGGTCGGTTAGCGATCCAGGTGGGAGCCTGGTGCCTGCAAAGACAAAGCGGGGGCGTTGGAATTTTGCTGAGCGGTGCATCCGGGGTGCGGCCGGGTAAAGTTGTCGTCTTGGGCGCTGGCACTGCGGGGAGCAACGCCGCGCAAATTGCCTTTGGGTTGGGGGCACATGTCAGCGTGATCGACGCCAACCCAGCCAAGCTCCGCTACTTGCACGACATCCTGGGCGGCCACATCACCACCGTGATGTCCAACCGTGCCAATATCGAAGAGGAAGTCCGGAATGCCGATTTGCTCGTTGGTGCGGTGCTGGTTCCTGGCGCGCGGGCGCCACGATTGGTGACGCGGAGCATGGTGCGACGCATGCGCCCCGGATCGGCCATCGTGGATATCTCTATCGATCAAGGTGGATGCGTGGAAACCTCTCGGCCGACAACGCTGGATCGACCGACTTACGTGGCCGAAAACGTCGTTCATTACTGCGTCACCAATATGCCCAGCATCGTGCCCCGCACATCGACCTTCGCGTTGACCAATGTCACCTTTGCTTACGCTTTGGAAATTGCCGACAAGGGGATCGCTCGCGCTTTGCGCGAGAATCTCCCCTTACGGCGTGGCGTGAACGTGTTCGACGGGCATGTGGTGCATCCGGCTGTGGCCACCGCGGTGGGCAAACCGCAAGTACCCCTCGACGATTTGCTCGAGTGAGAGCCGACTCGAGATGGACGAAGCGAACCCAGGAGAGCATCGGTCGCGTTGGACAACCGCACTGTGGGTGGCAACCGCGCTTCTCGTCGGGCTGGCCGCAGCCTTGCGCCTCCGCGGCCTCTCTTGGGGGGAGCCCTACGTGTATCATCCTGACGAGCACAACGTCGTGCACGCCGCACTCCACATGGTACGGGAGCGGAGTTTGGACCCAGAGTTTTTCCACTACCCCTCCTTCCTCTTGTACGCCCAAGCCTTGCTCACCGTGCTTTTGCAATTGTGGATCGATGCCGACCTGCGCACCGACCCTTCCGTGCACGGCTTAGGGCCCTGGGATGTCGCGCCCGAACAGTTCCCCTTCGTGCTCGCAGGCCGAGCTTTCGTGGCGGCCACTGGGGTTGTTTCCGTAGCGCTGCTCACGCAACTCTGGTGGCGATGGCTCGGGTGGCCAGCAGCTGTCGTCGCCGCAGCCCTGCTAGCTGTGTCGCCCCTCCACGTCGAACACAGCCACTACCTCACTACCGACGTCCCCGCGATGCTGTGGGTCGTCCTAGCGTTCTTTTGGTCGGCGCAAGCGACGAAAAACACGCGAGCGCTGGTCTGGGCCTCGGTATGTTCTGGATTTGCCGCTTCGACAAAGTACCCAGCCGGCTTGGTGTGGTTCGTCGTATGGGCTGCTGTTGCGGCAAGCCGGCGGCCGTTTCGTGCGGGGCTGTTGTCTGCCGCCTGCTTTGCCGCAGCGTTTTCTCTGGCAAGCCCTTTTGTCGTCCTACACCCGCAGCGAGTGTGGGCCGAACTAGCGGTGGTACGACACAATTACTCGAGCGGCCCCTGGTCGCCTTGGAACTTTTGGTTCTACCTTTCCTATCTATGGAACGTCGGACTCGGGCCAATCAGTTGCGTGCTGGCGCTCGCGGGATGGCTATGGGTTTGGTTCGCCCGCGACCTCGGCAGCCGCTGGTGGCGTACGGCCGTGGCTCTTCTGCCGTGGGCTTATCTGGCGTACGTGTCAAGCTGGTCGGTGCGTTACGAGCGTAACCTCATGCCACTCCTTCCCGCCCTCTTGCTGTTTGTCGGACTCGCCGTCACCGAAATGCTCGACCGACTCCGGCCAAAGCGAGGACGCCTGGCGCTGGTGGCACTGACGCTCGTTGTTACCTGGCCACCTCTGCAAAGCAGCCAAGCGCTCCTGCGCAATTTACGCCTGCCAGATACACGCACACGCGCGCTAGAGTGGATCCAAGCCAACCTTCCTGCCGGCGCGCACATCGCTCGTGAGGAGTACACCCCCCAACTCGGCAGCCACCGCTACCGGGTCACGTATGTCCAGGTGTTAGCTACGCGCCCGTACGCCTGGTATCTGAGAGAGGGGGTCGACTATCTCGTGGCAAGCAGCCTCATTTACGAGCGCTTTCGCGACACTCCTGGGCTCGGCGACTTTTATCGTTTCGCCTTCGAGCGGCTGCCGCTCGTGGCCGAGTTTCGTCCGGACGCCCACACCACCGGCCCGACCATACGAATCCTCCACGTGCCGCGCTGGCACCCCGAAGACGAACGCTGAGGTGCTGCTCCAATTTTCCTCGTCCTGGGGACGGAGTCAGCGCGCCTCGGCTCCGGCTAAGCGGGCAAGCCAGCGATTCACCCTTCGGAGCAAGGCCGGACTCAGTCGCTTCAGGTAATACATGATCCAGGCTTCCGGCGAAATCGGAGCGACGAGGCGATTCCGCTGGATCGCTTTCAGGATATTTTCCGCCACGCGCTCCGGGGTGTAGTTCCGCCGCTCGTAAAAAGCCACCATACGCTGACGCGCCTCTTCCGTGGCTCCCGGCCCGCGTAAGCGGGCGGTACGCGTAATCGGCGTATTGATGATTCCCGGGCATACGGCGGTGACACCGATGCGGTAACGTTCCAGTTCCTCGCGCAGAGCCTCGCTGAAACCAAGCACGGCAAATTTGGTCGTGGCGTAAGCACACAGTGGCTCCGTTGCAACGTAGCCCGCGGCAGAGGAGACGTTGACCACGTGTCCACCCTGTCCTCGCGCGATCATCGGGGGCAAGAAGAAATGGCAGCCGTGAATCACGCCCATGAGATTGATGCTAATGATCCAGTCCCAGTCCTCGAGCGGCGTGTCGCGGAAACTCGCACCGAGACCCACTCCGGCATTGTTGATCAAGATGTCCAGCGCGGCCACTCGCTGGTGAACAGCGTCGGCAAAGGCACGCATTTCGTGGCGCGAGGATACATCGACCCGCCGGTAAAAGACCTCTCGCCCCATGGCGCGAATCGCCGAGGCCGTCGTCTCCAGCCCCGGCTCGTCCACGTCACACAATACCAAGTTCGCCCCGCGCCGGGCCAAGGCGAGCGCCGTGGCTCTACCAATTCCGCTCGCAGCCCCGGTGACCAAAGCCGTTTTGTCGCAAAGGTTGCCAACGTCCATCGTGGAAACACCCGTGACCGACCGTTTACGAAGCGGATGACATCGTGGCAAGCCACGGTGACGATTCGCAGCTTCCCGTGATTGACGGCATCCCCCGCCGGTCGTAAACGCTGCGTAAAGGAGGGCAATGATGGCGTTGATAGAAATCAGTGTGATCCCAATTGGCACTGGCACTCCCAGCATTGGAGATTACATTGCCGATGCTGTACGCGTGCTCGAGGAAGCAGCGGTGCCTTACGAGCTAACGGCAATGGGCACGCTATTCGAGTCGGAAGTCAAGCAAGCCTTGCCACTGATTCAAAAGATGCACGAGGCGGCATTCAAGCGTGGCGCGGTGCGCGTGTTGAGCACGATCGTGATCGACGACCGGCGGGACAAGGTAGTCACCATTAAAAGCAAGGTAGCGAGCGTAAAACGCCGCCTGAAAGCAGCAAAGCGGTGAGGGAATCCTCACGCTGGTGGACCACGCTTGGAGCTTGTGGCCTCACCCGGCAGGGGGGCGGAGCCAACTGCTCCGTCCTCACCCTGAGGGGCGAATGTTGCTCTGCGAGGGATACTGAGGATCCCAACCTTCGCAGGCCACGTTCGAGCTGGCCGCTGGCAGAGCGCGAGGGGCGACACGCACTACCTCCGCTGTCGGGACTTTTCACGTGCGAGTGGTGAACAACAGGGCGTAGGTCGTCCCGACGCTTTACTCGGCTTTGCGCTTTCACTATGGCCGGGCGCAATGGCGGAAATCATCGACGGAAAGGCCGCTGCCCAAGAGGTGCGCGGTCATGTACGCCGCGAAGTGCTCGAATTCGAAACCCGTTACGGCATGGCTCCGGGGCTCGCGACGGTTTTGGTTGGCTCGGACCCTGCCTCGGCCACGTACGTGCGAAGCAAGCGGCGCGCCTGCGCGGAAGTCGGGATCGCCTCATTTCCTCACGAGCTAAACGAACGAACCACACTGGACGAGCTTCTCGCCCTCATCGGTGAGCTCAACCGTAGGAACGACGTCCACGGCATCCTCGTGCAGCTGCCTTTACCACCACATCTCTCTGCGCAGCAGGTGATCGCTGCCTTGGACCCGCGGAAAGACGTCGATGGGCTCCACCCCGTGAACCAAGGCAAGCTCGTCCAGGGTCTGCCCGGCTTGCGTCCGTGTACTCCACTGGGCATCATGTTCCTGCTCGAGCGAACAGGCCTACCTTTGGCTGGCGCCGATGCCGTCGTCGTGGGCCGCAGCACTCTCGTCGGAAAGCCGACCGCTTTCCTCCTTCTCGAGCGTGACGCCACGGTCACGTTGTGCCATTCGCGTACACGCGATCTCGCGCACGTGGTTCAACGCGCCGAAGTTCTCGTCGTGGCCACGGGGCGCCCCGGTTTGGTCCGCGGCGACTGGGTGCGAATGGGCGCCATCGTCATCGACGTCGGCATCAATCGTCTCCCCGATGGCACCCTGGTGGGCGACGTCGACTTCGCTGCGGCGTCGAGCCGAGCGGCGTTCATTACGCCGGTACCGGGTGGTGTCGGACCCATGACGGTTGCCATGCTGCTCCGGAACACGGTAGAGGCAGCGAAACGGCAAATGGAGGGTCAATCCTGACCCGAGCTGAATTTTTGGTGGTCCGCAGGCCCTGGCGATGACTACAGGTACCGACCTGGCCCTGGCGCGCTCCCCTTTGCACGAACGCCACCTAGCGCTCGGTGCTCGCTTCATCCCCTTTGCCGGTTGGGAAATGCCGCTCCAATACCGCAGCGTAGCCGAGGAACACCTTGCCGTGCGACGAGCCGCGGGCTTGTTCGATGTGAGCCACATGGGAGAAATCGTCCTGAGCGGCCGTGGAGCCCTAGCAACCGTGCAGCACCTGACCACGAACAATGCGGAGCGGCTAACGCCACTCCAAGCCCAATATTCTTTGTTGTGCCGCCCCACGGGTGGAGTCATCGACGACCTGTTGGTTTACCGCCTCGAAGCCGATGAGTACCTTTTGTGTGTCAACGCCGCCAACACCGGCAAGGACCTCTCCTGGGTGCAGGAGCACGCCTTGGCAGGTACGCAAGTGCAGGATCGCAGTCAGCAGTACGCTCTCCTGGCGTTGCAAGGCCCGCGCGCGACAGAAATCCTTACGCGCTTATCCAGAGCGGAGATGGCCCGCGTGCCTCGGTACGGTTGCATACGAATGACCCTCGTAGGGATACCGGTGCTTTGTTCACGCACTGGTTACACAGGCGAAGACGGCTGGGAAGTCTTCTGCTCGTGGCACGACGCACCGAGGCTGTGGGATTCTTTGCTGGAGAGTGGGGAAGACTTGGGGCTCCTTCCGGCCGGTTTGGCGGCACGCGACACTTTGCGCATCGAGGCAGCGCTGCCGTTGTACGGTCACGAACTCGACGAGGAGACGAGCCCCATCGAAGCAGGGCTTGGTTGGGCGGTGCGTTGCGAGAAATCACATTTCGTCGGCCGGGAAATCCTCTGTGAACAAAAGTCTAGGAGTCTTGCTCGGAAGCTCGTCGTTCTCCTATTGACCGAACCGGGCATTCCGCGGCAGGGATATACCATTGTGAAAGACGGAAGACACGTTGGTGTGGTAACCAGTGGTTGCAAATCGCCCGTGCTTGGCACAGGAATCGGCCTTGGCTATGTGGCCAGCGCCGAAGCCAAGGAGGGCAACCCCGTACACGTGGTAATTCGAAATCGGTTGGTCCCCGCGACAATCAAGGGGCGGCCGTTGGCTCGACGGGATTGTTAAGGAGGTTTGACGATGGAGTTCCCCGAAGACCTTCGATACTCGAAAGAGCACGAGTGGGTGCTCGTCGAAGGGAACGTGGCAACGGTCGGCATTACCGACTACGCACAAGAGCAGCTAGGCGAAATTGTCTACGTCGAGTTACCCGAGGTAGGCGAAAAGGTCAGCAAAGACGACGCCTTTGGTGTCGTGGAGTCGGTAAAAACGGTCTCCGATGTCTACGCTCCTGTGAGCGGAAGCGTGATTGAAGTCAACGATGATCTGCCCGGGAACCCCGAACTCCTCAACGACGACCCTTATGGCGATGGCTGGATGCTCAAGATCGAAATGAGCGACCCAGACGAGTTGGAGGACCTCATGACCTCCGAAGAGTACGAGCGCTACGTGGCCGAACTGAAAGAATGAGGCTCTAGACCTTCGGAGCACCGAGGTCGCCCCCGATGTCGATCCAGGTGCACCGAACCCGTTCCACAAGGACGACCGTGCGCTTCTTTCCGCACAACGACACCGAAATCCAGGCCATGCTCGACGCCATCGGTGTGGCCACGTTGGAAGATCTGTTTCGCGACATTCCCCCCGAACTTCGCGAGCGCGCCACTCTCGACCTACCTCCGGGCCTCAGCGAGATGGACCTTTATACCCGCGTGGAATCGCTGGCTCGGAAAAATTTCGCCTCCTGCGACCGCTGCTTTGTCGGTGCGGGAGCGTACGCCCATTTTATCCCGGCTGTGGTCGAGCACATCCTACAGCGAGCAGAGTTTTATTCGGCCTATACCCCGTACCAGCCGGAAGTCAGCCAAGGAACGCTGCAAGCCACATACGAATTCCAAACGCTGGTCGCCATGTTGTTCGACATGGAGGTCGCCAACGCCAGCATGTACGACGGCGCTTCGGCTGCTGCGGAAGCGGTGCTGATGGCGCTGCGGTTGCGCCCCGCCCGTCGTCGAGTCTTGGTTGCGCGCTCTCTTCATCCACAGTACCGGGAAGTCATCCGCACGTACCTCGAAGGCAGCGGCCCCTACTCCTTGGAAGAAGTTTCCTTCTCCGCCGACGGTGCAACCGACATTCAGGACCTCACACGCAAACTGGGAGAAGATGTCGCTGCTGCTGTACTCGGCTACCCGAATTTTTTCGGGGTGGTCGAAGACCTCGCTGCACTGGTGAACGCCGTGCGCGCTTGCGGGGCGCTGGCCATCACCGCGACGACAGAACCTTTGGCGTTAGGGATTCTTCGCCCGCCAGGTGAGTACGGTGTCGACATCGCCGTAGGCGAAGGCCAGAGCTTTGGTATGCCGCTCTCTTACGGCGGTCCAGGTGTGGGGTTATTTGCCACACGCCTGGAGTTTGTACGAACCATGCCTGGTAGGCTTGTCGGCGAAACCATCGATAGCGCCGGGCGGCGTGCCTTCGTGCTCACGCTGGCAACCCGCGAGCAACATATTCGCCGCGAACGAGCAACGTCGAACATTTGCACGAATCACGGACTCATGGCTCTGGCCTTTACCGTGCACCTATCGCTTCTGGGGAAACAAGGGCTTCGGCAGCTTGCTGCCCTCAACCTCGCCCGCGCCCATACCGTGGCCGACGAACTGGAGCGACGGGGATGGCAGCTAGTCTTTACTCGGCCCTTTTTCCATGAATTCGTCGTCGCGCATCCCGATGCCCGCGTTCGCTACCAAAGCGCTCTCGAGCAACGGCTACTCCCTGGAGTACCTCTTGGTCGCTGGTACCCCGAACTCGAGGATGCACTCTTGCTCTGCGTAACGGAAACTGCCAGTGCCGAAGCGACACAAGCCTTGCTTGACGCACTTGCACCCCAATCTTGTTGAGTGCCTATGCGAGGTCAAAAACAAGAAGGCTTGCTTCTTGACGAGCCCCTCATTTTCGAACGGAGCCGAGCGGGTCGGCGCGGGGTCGACGTGTCTGCCCCCTCCGCCACACCGGAACGATACTTACCGGCGCAGTGGGTGCGTCCAGAGATCGACGGCTTCCCGGAAGTGAGCGAACCGGAAGTGTTGCGCCATTACCTGCGCCTCTCGCAATGGAATTACGGTGCAGCGACAACCTTCTATCCACTGGGATCGTGCACCATGAAGTACAATCCAGTGGTGAACGAGGCACTGGCGCGGCTTCGGGGGTTTACAGAACTTCACCCTCTAACTCCCGACGAAATGGCCCAAGGGGCGCTGGAATTGTTGGCTGAGCTCGAGCAGTGGCTCCGAGAGATCACGGGCATGTCAGCCGTCACCCTTCAGCCCGCCGCTGGCGCCCACGGCGAACTTACCGGGATGAAAATGATCCGAGCTTACCATCGCGATCGGGGCAATCCACGACAACGGGTGCTCATCCCAGCCAGTGCCCACGGAACCAACCCCGCCAGCGCGGCATTGTGCGGCTACAGCACCCTGACCCTCGAGGGTAACCAAATCGGCCTCATCGAACCCCACGCTGTTCGGAAAGCGATGAATGGCGAGGTGGCCGCACTTATGATCACCAATCCCAACACGCTCGGGCTCTTCGAACGGGAAATCCTACAAATTGCCGAGACGGTCCACGCCCACGGTGGTCTTGTCTATCTGGACGGAGCTAACTTGAATGCGCTTCTTGGCGTAGCCAAACCCGCGCACATGGGCGCTGATGTGATGCAAATCAACCTACACAAAACGTTTTCTACGCCCCATGGTGGCGGGGGACCAGGAGCCGGACCTGTTGCCGTCAACGAGGTTCTGGAGCCTTACTTGCCGGTGCCGCGCCTGGTGCGCACAGAGAGCGGGTGGCGCTGGAGCGAAGAATTTCCCCGGTCGATTGGACGGGTGCGCACGTTTCACGGCAACTTTGGCATGCACGTGCGAGCGCTGGCGTACCTGCTTGCCCTCGGGGCCGAGGGGCTCGCACAGGTCAGCCGGCTAGCGGTCCTCGCCGCGAATTACGTCCGCGTGCGCCTGTCGGAAGCTTATCAGCTTGCATTCCCGGGAATGTGCATGCACGAATGTGTATTCACCGATAAGGGTTTTGACGCCAGCGCCGTCAGAACCCTCGATATCGCTAAACGACTTCTGGATCGCGGTTTTTACGCACCGACCATTTACTTCCCGTTGGTGGTCCCCGGAGCACTGATGATCGAACCAACGGAGACGGAGAGCAAAGAAACGCTGGATGCCTTCATCACCGCCATGCTCGAAATCGCTCGCGAGGCACGAGACGCACCCCAACGGCTCAAGGAAGCGCCCGTGCACACCCCTGTGGGGCGTGTCGACGAGGCGCGTGCTGCTCGGCGCCCGATCTTGCGCTGGACCCCGGCACCTTCGCCTCACCTCGCCTGCCGCTAGCCTCTATCCCGCGACGAGACCAAAGCCCTCGCCCCGGCCGCTGGCCTGAGTTTTCCTAGCGCCACTGCGACCCTGGAGGAGTCGCTGGTGCGAGCCCGGTGCACGGTGAACAGGGCTAGCTTGCTTATGTCCCCGAGGCGGGCACAACCACGATCTCCAAGGTTTCCCCGCCTACCGTTACTCCATACGTTCGGCCGGGCGGGGTGGGAACCTCCCAAGCGGCATGAAACTCGCCGTCGCCTGCGACTTCGTCGGGAGATCGTCCATCGTCATGAAAAACCAGCTCGGCGACAATACCGCCCGCGGGGCTTAGCTGTCGAATGGCTGCCCGCGGCAACACCCGCGGCCTGGCGCATTCGATGCTGAGTACGCGCAGCACCACAGTCTGCCCAGGCTGGCTTCTGATTTCCTCTTCTACCGGTAGGAGACGACGGACCACTGACTGGCCGGAACAACTCAGTGCCCCGAGCCCACCCGTGCCCCAGGCTCGCAGGCGCCGCCCAGTCACGAGTGCGCACGTCGGCTGATCCCCGCACCGGACTCCCGGGCCGCTACTCAACAAAAGATTCCGCACCTGAATCCAGGATCGCGCCGGCTCCTGCGCGTAAAGCAGGGCCGCCACGCCCGTGACATGAGCCGCCGCCGGAGAACTTCCCCCCGGCATCACACTACGCCCACCCGCGGGCGTCAACACCGGGATTTGCACACCAGGGGCGGCAACGTGCACCCGACGCTTGCCATAGCGGAACAAGACGTTTCCGTATGGATCTGCACCGGTCACCGCAATAACGTTCGACAGCGGATAACTTGCCGGGTAGAACGGACAATCACCGGGAGAGTCGGCGTCTTTCCGGCCGTTGCCCGCCGATGCGACAACCAGGACGCCCCGGTCACGCAGGCGCGCCAGGGCGCGCTCCATCGCACAATCGCAACACTCCGCACCGAAAGAAAAATTGATGGCGGCAATGCGCACGTGGTCATGATCGATCAAACGTTCCAACCATTCGAGGCAACGAAGTGCATTCGCCAGCGTCCCGTTGCTCCCTCCGCCGATTTTGCACGCAATCACTTGGGCGCCCCACATGATTCCATCGATGCCAATTGCACCGTTGTTGCCGCTGGCCACGACGATGCTGGCCATGGCCGTACCGTGGGCCGAGTCGGCGCTCACGTCGGCGTCGGGCTCTGGGCCGGCAAAGCTTCGCCGCCACGGTGCCACGCGATCGTGGAGGTCGGGATGCGAGAGGTCTATCCCGGTATCGATCATGGCAATGTACACGGATCGCCTTTCGAGGGGCACACTCGGCCACCCCAAGGCTGCCCACGCTTCCCGGACCCCGAGTTCGATGAGGTTCCAGCTTCCGCCGGGCAGAGGGGTGGTTAACGCTAGGGGTGAAGCGTCTGGTGGCCACGATCCATCCGTGGAGTCCATTTCCGGGCAGCTTATCAAGGTTGCCGCATCCGCGAAGTCTGCGGCTTTGCCCGCGCTCAACGCTTCCAGGCGGCGGCCGGCACTCTCCAGCTCGGCCGAGCGCAGCGGAAACGACCGCAGCGTGCCGACGCCATAAGGCTCCTCCGCAGCGCCGCAACGACACGCAGCAGAGCAACTGCACGTCGGCGTCGGACTGGGCAGGATTACCAGCCCTACGGTAGCCGTGGGCGGAGCACCCCCACCCTTTTCAAGTCCACCGACCGTTGGCGAGGCAGCCTGACCATCACTCGCTCGCAAGCAAACCGTGGCCGCTACGAATGCCACAAGCCGCAAGGCACGCCAGCACCGCTGCGTCCCCTGCCCATCCAACCACAGCGTCACCGACCCTGCCACTGATGGGAGCATGTCGTTAGCCACCCATTACCTTCGGCTCGGATGCCCTGGCGACTGGCCGCATGAACTGTGGATCACGTTGGTGCACGTATACGGGCTGGACTCGCACAGGGCAAGTGGCAACCCGCAAGTTTCTCCCCATTCCCGCAAGGAATCCCGCCCTACCAGTTGCCTGCTCTCCGCCACTCCGAGGCGACGTCTCGGTTCCTGCCCCTGGCAAGCAACGCATGAAAGGAGCCATGGAAAAAACTTTCCCACAGCATTGTGGGGTTGTAACGAGAAGTGATACGAAGGTGGCAGTTCGGCCGAATTCTCGAGAAAGGACTCTCCCATGCCCCTGACCCCACTCGCGCAACTCGTAGGCAAGCTTACTGCCTCTCCTCATGCCAGTGGCCTGACCAACCGCAAACAATTCAACCTCGATCCCACACCGGACCTAGCCACGTTGTCACCCGCCGAACTCGATGCCTTCCTGCAGTTACGCAAAGGGCCCATCAGTCTGCAGGTTCTCGGCGACCTCATTGGCGCAGACCCGACTTTGCGGGGCAATGCCGCAGACGTTCGCGACTACGTTCTCTGGCTTTACGAATACAGCCGTTGGGACTGGGATCCCAATGAAGACTCGGAGTACAAAAAGGGCTATTCCGCACCGCAGACGCTGGTTGCCAGTTACCCGGACCCTGTTTGCCAAATCGAGGCGGTTCTCGTACACAAACCTGGGCCTTCCGTTCCCCCGGGAACAGCCGCTTCGCTCGAGGTGTACGGCGAAGGATTTTTGCCAGGCCGCACGACGGTGGAGATTCTCGCTACTGCCTCGGGAAACTCCGTTTACCACGCCCGGCACGAGCCGGAACCAGGCTCCACTTTCCGCGGAGGCAAAATTGTCGTCAGTCCGTTACCAATTCCACCGGGGTCGTACCGCGCGGTGGTAAAGATTGCCCTGGGCAACGGTTGGGACTTTGTCATCGACTCTCCAGTGGCGAATACTCAGTTTTCCCTCTCCTGAGGCCACAAGCCGCGAGACCTCAGACATCGGCTCACCGGGGCGCAGCGATGAGAGCACCATCGGCCTGGATTGATGTGGTGCCGCCGGAGCTTTGCTCGCAAGAGGACAAGCACGCAGTCGCTCACCTCCTAGCCAACCTTCCCCCTTGTAGTCGCGACATCGGGCTTGAAGCCGACTTGAGCCGCCCAGCCCACCTGTACGCCGTCGGATTGGCCATCAAGCGCGACGACGAGTGCACGCGCACCTTACTTCCCGGCGGAAAAGATTTTCGTTTGCACAAGCTGGCCGTCCGATCCGCCGTATGGCGGCGACTGAGCGCGTTCGTCCTGGCTTGGCTTCACCTTCGGGCGCGAGCTCTCGGCTCCCGTGTGCCCTTTTTCTTTCTTGAATTCGATCACCGACCAAACTGGGAATATGCCCCCTGCACTTTCGTGGCCTTGGACTGGCCGCTGGCCGAACTCGAGCCGCGGTTTCGCCAACAGGCACCCTTGGCCGTCCCTGGCTTTCAGGCAGTCCTAGAGCTTCTCGTCTTGCTCGGTAACCGCGCTCAGCCTCTGGAAGTCGCGAGGTTAGTGCAGTGCTGGCAGCAACTTCCCGAAGGAGGCGTGTGGAGCCATGTCGGAGTTCTAAGCAGTCGCCCCGGTGCCGGGCGACGGGTATCGCTGCTGCTGCCACGCGGCGCGGTGGCAGCGTACCTCGAGCGAGTTGTGCCGACGGCAAACTCTGCACGCGTCGGCCAGATTCTGCAACGCTACGCGACCTTTTGCCATTGCGACACCGGGGGCAAGCGAGTGCAGCTGGAACTTGACGTCGGGGAAACGTTCTCGGGAAGGGTGGGCCTTTCGCTCCTGCCCAACGAATCCGGCGGTTGGCCGGCGTTGCTGGGAGTGCTCGTGCGCGATGGGCTTTGCGACCCCCGGGCTGCCCAGGCAGCGATGAGCTGGAGCCGAGGAACCCTCACGCCCGGGGGCGACGGTTCCTCCTCGGTTCGGTATTTGAGCCATGTCAAACTCGTGGTGCAGGGTATGCACCCGACGTCTGCAAAGTTGTACATGGGGCTCCGGCATCCGCCGAGCTGGTGAGACGTCACTGTGGAATTCTGCCCGCTATCCATCCGCGGAGCCGGTGGCAAATCCGGGAGCCAGCATGTTGACAAAACGAGCGGGAGCAGCGACGCCAACGTTGGCGAACAGTTCCTCTGCTTGCCTGATGAATTGATCCCCGAGGCGCCCGCCACACTGCTGCCCAGCATGATAACCAGCGACCGCGGCCGCCACCGACATGGCTGCCGAATCGAATTTTTGTTGGGCGGCGGTCAAGAGCTCTAGGCTGCGGCCCGCCTCTCCTGCCGATGCAGCCATCGCCGCACGAAAGACCAATGACCAACCGCTGGCATCGGCGCGACCTTCACGCTCGAGTGCTTTCGCGAGACGTGCAACCTCGCGCTGCCGGCGCGCCTTGACCTGATGGGCTGCTCCCATTTGCGCTACCGCCAGTCGGCCACGCACCAACAAAGCGTCGATGCGAAAGATCCTGTGACGCATCAGACCGCTGCGCTGCATCCTTCGCCAACAAGGTTCAAACTGCCGTTCTGCCTCTGCAGCTCTACCCTCGTATAGGTCGCAGAGGCTTACGAGGCGACCCGCGTAAAAGTGCTGAACGTGAAATTCCGGAGTTTTCCATCGCCGGCTACTTTCGATCGCCAAGCGGCGGGCTGAACGCGATTCGCCCGCGGCCAGCAAACAAAAGCCTTCGTACAGAAGGCCGGTCACTTCGGCGTAAAGGTTTCCGGTACGGCTGGCTTCGTGAACCATTGCGACCGCCTGCTTGTGCAGCTCACTTAGCCTTCCTAACTCCTCCAGTGCTCGCAGGGCTGCCATGGTCGCTACGCTCACTTCCCAGGTCGTGCCGCGGCAACGCAGAAGAAGTACCTCGCGCGCATGTTCACATAGCGACAGCATCTCCGTCCAGCGGCACTCCATCATCCGGGTTTGGGCGATTCCCAGGGCGGTCACGGCTTCGAGGTAGGCGTCATCGGTCATGCGTGCGATCGCCCCAGCGCGCTCGATCATCCGCGCTGCCCACCGGCCAAAGAACCCGCCCATGGGTAGCAAGTTGCTGCCAACCAAGGAGAGCGCACGAGCTAAGCGATGCCGATCGCTGCTCGCCAACGCCCAGCCCAAAGCGTGCAAGGAGAAATACAAACCCCGCAGTGGATCGACGAAAGAGAAGCCCTTGGCTGCCGCGTGACACGCGTCGCAGCGTGCTTGCGCTGTCGCGAGCGAAGCGGCACCGACGGCCCTACCATGCCGTTCCCGCCACCACAAAGGAAAAACCTGGAGGAGCGATCCCAGGAAGGCGGCCAACGGAGAACCTGGAATCTTCAGACCTACGAAACCAAGCACTGAACGAAGCGCTGCGGTGCCCTCGAGCACGTGCCCGCTCATTAGATACTCTTCGGCAGCACGGCGCTCGAGGTCGTGCGCCAAGCTCGTGTCGGGAGTTCGCCGTGCCAAAGCTAAAAACACGGATGCGGCGGCCGCACCGCGGCCGGCGTTGACCAACATCTCCGCCCTCTTCCGCTCGATCTCGACTCTCCCCTCAACATTCGCTTCCGACCCCAGGGCCAGGGCTTCGGCATAAAGTTCTGCGGCTTTTTCGAAGGCCAACTGCCTCGCGGCCCGATCTCCGGCTCGCAGAGCCCACTCGGCAGCCTCGAGCATGCGACCGGCGGCGCGCCAATGATAGAACACACGCTCTTCTTCAACCGTGGCCTCTGTAGCTAAGTGTTGCGCCAGGAGGACGTGGCACCGTTCGACCTCTGAGGCAGGAAGCCCTTCGCGCAAGGTTTCGCCAAGGCGGTGGTGATAAGGCTCGACCAGCACTTGCTCGCCCACTCGAGTGGTGTGAAGCAAATGGGCAGCATCGAGCAAAGAGACCAGCGGCCGCCCCCTTTCGCCGAGCCCCGCCATTCGCAAGAGCAGGTGGCGTGCGATGGGGTGCACCGCCACCGCGACTAAATCCAACATGCGCTGTGCTGCCACGGGCAGCGTCTCCACGCGTGCCCTCAGAAGATCCCGCAGCGCAAGGGAAGTTGCGGGCCGCCCTGATCCGATGCACCGTCCTACGTGCTCGACAAGCTGGTCAATGAGCAAAGGCGAGCCATCTGCTTCCTTGACGATTTCTTCTATCAGGCCGGGGCTCAGCTCCGTATCCTGGGAGCGAAGTGCCGCAACTTTCCGTGCTGCCGCGACAGGCAACGGCGGCAGAAAAATCGTACGTACGACATCTGGCCACGAGCGCAACGACGAATCTCCAAGCACAGGGAGTGGAGTGCCCAGTTGGTCGGAGCGCTGACAAAAAATAATCAACGCAGGCGGCGCCCCAGGCGGCCGAAACAGGCTAGTCAACAGGGCCGCACTGTCGGCGTCCGCCCATTGAGCATCGTCTATCCACAATACCAACTGGCTTCGCTCCGCTACGCCCGCCAACAGCTCCCGGAGGCTTTCGAAGGCCACACGGCGCACTTCGCGAGGTTGCATGTTTCGAGTGCCGAGCGCTGTGCCGGATCGCCACTCTTCGCTCGCCATCACGGGGAACACACGAGCAAGACAGTGACGCTGAAGCGCAGCCAGGCACTCGAGCGGGTTTTGTTCCTGAGCGGAAAGCCAAAGACTCAGCTCGTCGACAATCCCATCGAAGGCATTGAAGGGCACGCATTCCTGCCAGTGACAGCGTCCACGGAAAATCAGGGGAGATTCTGCCAGCGCTAGCTGACGCAGAAACTGGCAAACAAGTTCGCTCTTGCCCCTGCCGCCCGGACCGGCAACCACGGCCACAACTGTTTGCCCGCGGGCGGCTTTCTTATACAGGGCCGTCAGTTCCTGAAGCTCCTCCTCTCGTCCAACAAGCGCCCCCCCCACAAAAGAGGGCGAACCTTGCAGAGCAATGGGAACGGCCGAAGGTGTCTGGCCTGCAAGCTCGGTTTCGGAGAAAACCTGCCTCCAACACCCGCCGTCAGGACGACGTGCTGGCTCGGGATTCAAAGCCGCCACGAGAAGGTCGGCCACGGGTCCAGGAACCCTCCTCCCCAGGGCTTCGCGGATCCCGCTCAGGCCCTTCTGCTTCGCTTGCCAAACTTCTGCCGCGGTACCGACAAATGCGGGCAAGCCGGTGATGGCTTCGAGAAGCATAACGGCCAAGCTGTACCAGTCGCACGCAGGCGTTGGAGATCGCCCTAGGATGACCTCAGGGGCCATGTACACCCAGGTTCCCGCAGGGCCACGCTCGATCAGACGGTCAACGCCCTCGGGGTCACGGTGAGCCGCTAGCCCAAAATCCAGTAACACCACACCACCAGCTGAGCGCCACAGCACGTTGCTTGGTTTCACGTCGCGATGAACGATGCCCGCGGCGTGCACGAAAAGAAGCGCGTCAACAAGTTCGCGCGCTGCGCGGAAGACCTCCCCGTAGCTCGGAGGGGTGGGCGGCGAGTTCCCCTCGCGGCCGGGTTGGTCGGATTCTCCAGATTGCTCGGGTAGCAGCGGCCGGCCATCGACGAACTCCATGGAAAAGAAAGTACCCCGAGTGGAGTCGGAAAATAGTTCATAGATCTCCACCAAAGAGGGATGACGGAGGGAGCGCAAAATCCGGAACTCCCGCTTGAGTCGGTAAATCTCGAGGGAGCTCCACCCGAGGAGGACTTTTAACGCCACTTCCAGACGGCTTTCCCGATCGTAGGCACGGTAGACCACGCTGTAAGTGCCCCGGCCAACGGTTCCGAGAATGCAGAAGCGCCCTTGCTCCTCGATCTGCTCCGCAGCACTTCCAGCGGCCATCATCCAAGTGGATCACTCGCGCTGAGCCCGAGGAACCGAATCAACCGATGGAGGTGCGAGCGCGCCACCTTTAAGCGACGCGCCGCTTCGGTCACCCTCCAGCCCGTGTCTTCCAAAGTGCGCCGGAGCAACTCCTTTTGAAACCCGCGGGTTGCCTCGCGGAAGGAACACGTCCAAAGGCACTCCAGCTGCATTGCAGACGGGTCGCGCGCCGGCTCGACCGGCGGTTGCGGGCCGGGAAACAAGTCTTGCGGTTCGACGCTGGCACTGCCTGCGGCAGCCGCGCGGATTACGCCCGCCTCGACGACATGAGCAAGCTGGCGGATATTTCCAGGCCAGGGCGCAGCTGTGAGGGCATGCAAAGCTTTCTCGGATAGATCGCGCATGCCCAAACGATGGCGCTTGCACGCCTCTGCGCAAAAATATCCGGACAAGCTCGGAATATCCTCGCGTCGCTCCGCCAGAGAGGGTAAACGGATGGGCATCACTTCCAAGCGGTAAAATAAATCCTCGCGAAAACGACGCTCGGCGACGGCGCTACGCAAGTCTGTATTCGTCGCAGCGATGATCCGGACATCGGCCCGCACCGGACGCGCACTGCCCAACGGAAAGTATTCCCGTGTCTGCAACAGATGCAGAAGTTTGCCCTGGGCCATCAAGGGCAGGTCGCCCACCTCATCCAGAAACAACGTGCCCCGTTCAGCGGCCGCCACCTTGCCCTGGATGGCACGATTGGCAGTGGAATGTGCTCCTGGGATAGCACCGAACAGCTCGCTCTCCACCAGCGTGTCCGGTAGCGCAGCGCAATTCACCTCGATGAACGGACCGCTTGCCCGGGGACCGTTGTCATGCACGAGGCGGGCGAACTGGCTTTTTCCGGTACCAGACTCCCCGGTGAGTAACAACGTCACATCGAGGGGCGCCACCATATACGCTTGCTGCAACACTCGGGCGAGGGCCTGAGACCGGCCAATGACCCCAGAAAGCTTGAGCTTCACTCGACTCGCCGCGGTTGGGTCGGCCGTTGTCGAATCCTGATAGGTTCTCAACGTGCGCTCGGCAAACGGGGCGAGCAGGCGCGCCACCGTTTCCACCACCTGACAGCAGTCCTCGGACAATGCGCGCAACTCCTCGCCACCTTGCAAATAAACCACCCCGTACGTCGGATCGGTTCCAATGGGTGCGCAACAAACAGCGCCGATTTGAGCTGAGGAGACACTGGCTCGCTGATTGAACCGGGGATCGAGCACGGCAGCCGGAGTCAGTACGGCTTTGCCGGAAGCCAGCACTTCAGCAATGATCCCATGTGACACTAGGAAGCGTACTTGCTCGATCTCCGCGGTGGAAAAACCGTGAGAACGGAACCAAACTGCGTGGGGCTCGTCATCCTGCACGGAACGATCCACAAGTTCCAAATACCCTTGACGGGCTCCGGTCATCTCTACCAACAGCAGCAAGGCTTCTTGCAAAAACGCGTCAATTGCTGTTTCGCGCCCAAGTTCGAGCAACCGGAGGTACAAGTCGCGTTCGCGCCGGACACGGGTCAGCTCGTTGCTACCCGTTCGATTCATCTAACAAGGACCCTATCCCATCCTGCACTGCCACGCAACGCTTTAGAGGCTCAATCCCACGAACTCCGAGGCAGCACTGGCCACTTGCTGACTAACCCAGTCGCTTCCCACGAATCCGTGGAAGGTGGTCGGAGCGTGACTTTCTCTAGGAAGCGGCGTCCGCTCGGCCGGAGCCGTCACCTAGGCGGCCTCCACCTGCTCCTTGCCGACCTATGCAACCGCCCTCAACCCGCGAGAGTGGTCCGACAGTCTGCTGGTTGTGGGACTGCAAGTGAAGAATCTCCACCGTCGAGCAACGGGGAGCCCGCGCTGAGTCGTCTCCGGAAGGGAATCGAGCTTACTGTGCTGAGCTCCAGGCCAGCGTGGCCCGTTCTGCTGCTCGCTCGCCGGCCCAGAGCTCGTGATCGCTGTCAGTAGCGCAAACGTGCCGACCGTATCCGCAGAGAACGTGCATGGGAGGAGAGAAACTCGGTTTCGTAACACGCACCGTCCGACTGCTGAAGCTGCACAACAACTTTATTCCGAGCACGGAGCAACGGCTGTCCGGGTTTGGGGTTTGGAATTCGCGCAAGTACTCCTCCCAAAACGCCCCTGATGCTGGAGCGGCCTGGGGGACCGCTGCGAAGAACGAACCGCTTGAAGCCATCGCTCGACCCCTGAAGGTCTTTGTAACGGTAGGCATCCGGCGAATTTTGCCACCGAGCGGCGTCCGGGCCAACACGGGATGCCACTTTTAGTTCACCGTCGTCATACAGGCACAGCGAATAGGCGGTACTCCCATTGATGGGGTCGCCAAAATCCGCCAACTCAAGAGCAGGGCCGGACTTCAAAACCCAACGCAGGGACTGTCGGTTAGAATTCCGCGGATGCGAAACCGCAAGACTGCCGCCTCCTCCTGAATGACAGCCAGATCGCGGTGACGGGGAACAAACGGTCGCTGGAAGGTCACACGGGTCCAAGACCTTGCTCCCCCAGCAAACTGCCCTAGCAGCGGGCGTAAGTCCACAGGTGGACATCCCCCCTGCTGTGAGAACGGTGAACGATGATCCCAACAAATAGTCAAGCACGCCCCAATCATTGTCACCCCAACACAGCACGTTCCCGTTCGGCAATAACCCGCATGTATGGTCTTCACCGGCAGCGAGGCGCTGGAATACGACCGACGAGGGCGGACTGGACTGGCCGAAATTGTTCACTCCCCAGCACCGGGCAGTGCCATCCGACCGCAATCCGCACGTGTGTTCGGCTCCTGCCACCACTTGCTGGAAACTCACCCCTGAGGGCACGGCTGACTGACCTCTCCTATTCGACCCCCAGCAGACCACCGTACCGTCGCTCCTCCGCCCACAACTATGTTCCAAACCGACACTGAGTTCTTCAAACGTCTCCGCTACAGGGGGGCTCGCCTGCCCTTGCCCATTTCGACCCCAACATGTGGCAGTACCATCGGCCCTTAACGCGCAGGCGTGGAACCTGCCTGCTGCTAGATCGCGGAACCCAGATCCACCTGGGGGATTGGTCTGACCGTCAGAGTTGTACCCCCAGCAATGGATAGACCCGGACGTGGACAGCCCGCAGGCGTAAAACCGTCCGGGTGCAACTTTTTGCAGTGGCGGTAACCCTGAGGGTGGAACCGAATCTGTACATAGCACGCCACCGCCGGCATAGAGCCCGCAAAGGTTGCCGTCATAGACGGCGATTGACTGCAGCACCAACGAACTCGGCGGATAGCGTGTCGAGTCCTGGCCCCAGCATGCCGGTTGCCCGACACTGTCCAGAGCACAAGAAAACACCCCTCCACTAACCACACCATGAAAGCCGGTTCCCGCAGGCGCAGAGAGTTCACCAGACCAATTGCTTCCCCAGCACCGGATGGAACCGTCGGGCCGGATCCCGCAGTTATGGGCCGGGCCTACGCTTATCTCTCGAAAAACCCCCGCAGGAGGTGCCGTCTGCCCATAAGTGTTATCTCCCCAGCAAGCGATTGTACCATCCAGGCGGATGCCACAGTTATGCCTCGCGCCAGCTCCTATGCGTTGGAAGAAAATCCCGGGAGGACCCGAGGCCCAACTAGCTCCAAGACCTCCCCAACACACAACCGAGCCATTCGTACGCCGACCGCACACGTGGTGGGCGCCACAGGCAATTTCCTGGAAGGTTTCACCGACGGGCACATCGGTTTGCCCAGAACGATTGTCCCCCCAACACACAGCCGCGCCGTTGGACCGCAAACCACAGAAGTAGTGTTCGCCCGCACATACACTGACAAAGTCGGGGAAAGAGGGTGGTTGGGCAGGCCATTCATCCTTATCGGGACCCCAACATCGCACAGTTCGATCCGGAAGTAGCGCGCACGAGTGCCCCAAGGAGATAGCTATCTGCTGAAAAGCAACCCCCCTCGGGACTAACGTACCTGCAGTGCGCCGAGCGCCCCAACAACGGGCGGAGCCATCGGCGCGAAGGCCGCAGACCACGCCCGGGCCGGCGTACAGGCTGTCGAAGGTACACGCAGCCCACACCGTCACGGGAGAGAACAGCCACAGGAACCACACCACTACCGACGACCCACGCCTTTTGCCCCGCGCACGAGCGCTGCCCGTACCCGTTTCTGGTTCCGAAGGACCAATCCTTTCACAAGACGTCCACGGGTCGTCCAATCTTGGCTCGCAAAGCAAACCAAAATTCATTGGCTTGACTCTTTCCGAACGTGGCCCTGGCATGATCGATCCTCCTTGAAACCAAAAGCTACGGAGCGTTGAACACTCAGTCAAGCAAATTTTTTTTCTCTACCTGAACCAACATCGTGACAGCCACCCGTGCGACGATATTGACCAAATCCCTACCGTTGCCCATCCGCTTTCTGACGCTGCCGGGTGCGAAAATGAGCGCTCGATGGCAAATGCGCTGCATTTCCAACATGCGAGGTACCAGAGGAATCTTGGCCAACACATCCACCGCCAGCCCAGGGGGAGCTACGGGCAAGCGCTTCTCAGAGCAAGGGCGCACTTAGGGAAGAAAAGCCGGTCACTGCCACGCTGGAAAACCTGACTCAGCGTGGAGAGGAACACGGTTTCTGCTTCGCGTCGGGGCGGCATCTCATTTGAATCGCACCGCGACCAATCCGAAACTCTCCTGAAAGCAGACGCTCGAGCTGGCACAGTCCTCGATGCGTTAGCGGTTCTGAAGCGCAGCCTTTCGCGAGCACACCCCTCCCAGCTGGTGGACCAAAGTGCAACTTCAATACGACTCCTTCACTCCACCGACGTTCACGCAGCGCGGCTCCTACCCCCTACCCCGACCGGCATGGTCGGGGACCGGCCACAGCCAGCTGGCTTAGAACGGCCCAGCGAGGTTCCTGGGCAACGGCAGTTTCCTGCACTAGACCCAAGAGCAAGCCGATGCATTGGCTTCAAATCGCTCGGGCGAACGCTCGGGTAAGGCACCCGGCCATAAACCCGGCCAGATCCCGCCCCGACAACCGACCAGAGCCAGTCAGCCAGGGGGATGGCCATCGAGTTCAGAAACATTCTCGGTGATGGCAACTCTCCACCTTGACTCACCTCACGGCCGTGCCTCGCTCCTGTCAACGAGCCACTGCAAAAGGCTGGTGGCATCAACCGAAAAAAAACTCTTTCATTGCAACGCTGCTGCACCGACCGTCGAAGCTTGAATTTCACGACAACTTCTTCGGCTGAGACGGTGAGAAGCACTGGTTCCAAACTGAGACTCTTCCGTTCCCCACCGCTGGTGCTGTCCCCTATTGGGGACAACCGCCATCGTTGCCAGCCCCCGAAAGACCAGAAGCGGGTTGGCACAGAAATTGTTTCGTGCGGTACCACAGAAACCGGCTCCTACCGAGCAAGCTCTTACTGGCCAGTAGACAAGCAAGGTGAGCCCATTCCACACAAAAGGAGAGACCTATGAGAACAGTCGACTACCCCCGCAGATCTCGATCCCTGTTTGCGGCCCTGGTCAGCGGCAGCGTGGCGCTCATGGCCACACTCGCCCAGGCAGCGGAGGAGCCGTTGCGTTGCCAATCCGCGAAACTCAGTGCTCACGTGAACCATGCGCGTTGCATCGTCCGCTGCCAGCGGCGCCCGTCAGAACATTTGCAAGCCTGCGAAACACGTTGCGACGAGCGGCTCACTCGCCGTCTGCAGATTCTGCAATCTGCCGCTGTGTGCACCGGGGCCAACTCGACTCCGACGGCAAACAACGACGTTTGCGATTTGCAGCTCCTCAAGGCGGCGTGGAAACAAGTGAAGTGCTACCTGCGTTGCGAGCGTCTCGCAGAAAACTCCTCGGCCTTCGACAGCGAGCACTGTCAAGACAACTGCTCCCATAAGTTCGATCGTACGCGAGCACGGGTGTTGCAACAGCCCGCTTGTAGCCAACACAGTGGCCAGATGCCCAGCAGCAACTGACCTGGCCGCCCGGCGCTTCCAGCCGCACTCCGACCACGCCGAGCTCCTCGCTCGGCGTGGTTTTTTATTGGCTTCCCAAGCGATGTCCGGCGCTGAGACCGATCTCCCCCGCGACCTCTGCTGCTGCGCGTTTCGGGCCGCTTCCGTAGCGCAAGCGTTTGACCACAATGGCCCCCCTTGGCGCCGCAACGACAAGACCGTTCGGGCCAATCTCCAGCACGGTACCGGGCACAGCGTTGGCCCGACTATCGGTCAGCTTACGCGCATCGAAGAAACGTAACTTCTCGCCGCGAACAACGTTGTAAGCCCCAGGCTGAGGATCGCAGCCGCGGATCAGGTTGTAGGTCTTGTCGATCGGTTGCGACCAATCGACCTCCGCATGCTCGTCGCGACACAGCGGGTCGTAAGTGGCCTGAGATTCGTCTTGTGGGATCCGTGGAGCAACGCCACGGTCGATCAAGCGTACCGCCTCTACCACCGCTTCCACGCCCAGGGGGAACAGCTTGTTGAAGTAAAGAGATGCCGCCGTATCGTCCGGATCGATGGTCGCCTCCCTTTGCAACAGGATCGGGCCAGTATCGATGCCTTCGTCGACCCAAAAGACAGTGACCCCTGTTTTGGTTTCGCCTTTGATGATCTGCCACGGAATCGCACTGCCACCGCGATACTTCGGCAACAACGAAGGATGGAAGCAAATACTTCCCCGCCGGGGAACACGGAACACGTCGGGAGGCACGATCTGGGTGACGTAAGCTAGCACAGCCAAGTCGGCAGCAAGCTCTTGCCACTCTTGGCGCACTTCCGGTCTTTTGAGCGAGGCATGCTGTCGCACGGGAATGCCCAACGTAATGGCTCGTACCTTCACAGGATCCGGCTTATCGGGCACGGCATCGGGCGGGCAGTACACCGCGACAACTTCGTGACCTTCTTCTCGCAGCCGCTCCAACACCTCGGCAGCGAACGCGGCTTGTCCTACGAGAATGATGCGCATGACGTACCTGCTCTTTCAGGCCCGCTCCCAGTGCTCCCGGTTGCCAACAAGTCCGGGAAGAAGCTTACGCCTTCAAGTGGCGTGCGAAAAAATCGAGCAAACGCTGCCACGCATCAGCCGCAGCTTCTGGCCGATAAGAATCGCGCTCGTCGCAAAAGAAACCGTGGGGAGCGCCGGGATACACGACCACTTCGGCTTGCTTGCCGAGCTCCTTTAAGCGCGCCTCGATGCGCCGCACCTCTTCCATCGGAATAAACGGGTCGGCCTCGCCGAAGAACAGCAGCATGGCGCCCTGCAGTTGTTCGGCATACTCGAGGGGAGCTTTCGGTGTTTTGTCGCTTGGTTGCATCACGCTACCGATTCCGCCCCCGTAAAACGGAACCGCCGCCCGCACAGCCGGGTTATGACAGGCGGCGAGAAAAGTGACGCGCCCGCCCATGCAAAAGCCCGTCACTCCGATCCGGTCTCGTCGAACTTCCGGCAGGTTTTGCAAAAAGGCAATTGCCGCATTCATGTCACGAACGATGTCGTCGTCGCGCAAACTCGTCAGCAGCCGAATCGCCTCCGGCAAATTGTCGTAGCCCACCACGGTGTTCGGGGAGATGCGGTGGTAAAGGTCCGGCGCCAAGGCGACATACTCCTCCCGCGCGAGGCGCTCGGTTACGCTCTTGATGTGTCGGTTCAAACCAAACGCTTCCATCACCACGACCACTGCGGGATACGGACCGGTACCCTTGGGCTCTGACAAGTACGCGGGCATCGTCTCGCCGTTCAATGGAACGGAAACCATCGTTGCCGAAACTTCCATCGCTTCCTCCTAGGCAAGCAGACCCATATATGGCGAGCACTATCCCCTTGCAACAGTCTCGATCAAAACTCCGTTTGCAAGACCACCGTCCCTAGACTAACAAACCGCGTCCGGCCAGGCGGGCCATTTGGGAAGGAGAAACAAGGTGCGGCGCGACAAGACCAACTACGTGATCCAATCGGTTTCTCACGCTTTGGACGTTTTGGAACAGTTTGCAGGGAGCCAGGAGGAACTCGGTGTGACCGAACTCAGCAAACGGCTCAAGCTCCACAAAAACAACGTCTTCAGAATTCTTGCTACTTTGGAGGCCCGCGGGTACATCGAGCAAAACAAGGTGACGGAAAACTACCGGCTCGGTGTCCGCTGCGCCACTCTCGGGCAACGTTATCTGGGGCAAGTGGGGCTTCTCAAACCGGCACGCCCTATCTTGCAGCAATTAGCGAGAAGCTCAGGAGAAACCGCTGTCATCGGTGTCGTCCGCGCGGGTATGGCAGTGGTGCTCGATGCTGCGGATCCCGCGCAAACCGTGCGGGTGGTTCCGCAAATCGGCGAGCCTGCACCCTTGCACTGTACGGCGATCGGCAAGGTGGCCCTTGCCTTTGGAGAAGCAACCCTGAAAGAAGCGCTCCCCGAGCCTTTGCGCCGCTGCACCGAGAAAACCATTGTCGACAAGGAAAGACTGATTGCTGAACTCGACGGCGTGGCCGAGCAAGGTTGGGCGTTGGAGGAAGGAGAACACGTGCCTGACGTGACCTCCGTAGCCACCCCGGTGCGCGACTATACTGGATCGCTTGTGGCCGCGTTGGCGCTCGCTGGGCCCATGCATCGGATGACTAGCGAGCGGTTACGCGAGCAAATCGTTCCGCTACTCCTGCAAGCCAGTAAAGAGCTGTCGGGTCGGCTTGGCTTCGAGTCGAAGAAGTAAGGGCATGTCAGGATCGAAACCCCCGCAACAGCGCCTAGGGCGTGGACCTTCCCCTGCGCGGTGACATCCGCCTGTTCACACTCCCCAGCGTTGCTGACCCGGTCGGTGATCATTGACGAACAGGCGGACACCCGCGCTGGGCTAAGAGCGTCAGGCGGACTGGTCGGGAAGGCTTGTGAGTGTCTAGCCAATAGCCGAAATCGGAGCAGCGGCACTCTCTCCGCTCGCGCGGCCCTCCGTACCGTGTAAACCACCCGTGGGCACTCAGCCCGTGGTTGGAGCCCAACGCGGGAAAGGCTCCGCGAAACCCTCGCCAGGCCCAGGAAAAACTCGCGGTACCCGGCCAAGAGACGCGCTGCTCGGTAGGGCGATGGCATCACCACCAACCAGCGCTTCGCACCGTCCCAAGGGTTAGCCATCTCAGAAAGCTCGAGACTCCGATTCCTCGTTCCGCCATCTGCCCCCGCCCGGACCCAAAAAGTGACCACCATGATACACTCAAGCATTGCTGCCTCGATCCGAGCCTGCAATCAACGGCCGCCAGGGCGCGACTGACAAACCAGATCCCAGGGGATAATCCTTTGCCCTCGCAATCCAGACGGCACCACCGCACCGGCATTGATGAGTTTTCGGCCGAGAGGGTTTTGCAGGTACCCCGGGGAACTCGGTGGGCCCGTCTGGGCTCGGTGAAATACGCTCTGTCGACGTCCGCTGGTTCCAAAGCAAGAGCAGTGTCACCTGCAGCGGCGTGTCGTACGCGGATTTGCGGTCACCAGTGCTCAGGGCGAGTCGCTTCCCCATGGAGCCCAGCGTAGGCTGCGGATACACCAATTCAAACACGAGAACCCCAGCTCAGGACAGCCCGTTTTGCTCTTCCTTGAACGCGTCGCAGCCCTATGGTACCGGGTGGAAGTTTCCCAATTCCCTGGAAAAGGAGGCTAGCTTGTGAAGATTCTGGTTACCGTCAAGAGGGTGCCGGATCCGAACGCTACCATTCGGGTGAAGCCGGACGGCACGGGGATCGTGACCGACAACCTGAAGTACGTCGTCAATCCCTTTGACGAGATCGCCATTGAAGAAGCACTTCGCATCAAAGAAAAAGGCGGTGGTGCGGAAGTGGTTTTAGTGAGCATCGGATCTAAAGTGGCGCAGGAACAATTGCGCACAGGGCTGGCCATGGGTGCGGATCGTGCCCTCCTGGTTGTGGCGGAGCAAGACTTGGATCCGCTCGGGGTATCGCGCATTCTTCAGAAAATCGTCGAGCAGGAAAGGCCTGACCTGGTCCTGATGGGCAAACAAGCCATCGACGACGATGCGAACCAAACTGGCCAAATGTTGGCCGCGCTACTGCAATGGCCCCAGGCGACTTTCGCTTCGAAGAAAGAGAGCCTTGAATCCGAGGCCGAGAAAAATGGCTTGCCGGGCATTCAAATCGCCAACGGCAAGGCCACGGTGGTGCGAGAAGTCGACGGCGGCCTTGAGACGCTACAGATCCCCTTGCCAGCGGTGGTCACGGTGGACCTTCGTCTCAACATTCCCCGCTACGCGTCGCTGCCGGGGATCATGAAAGCCCGCAAAAAAGAACTCAAAGAAATTCCAGTGGCGGATCTTGGCGTGGACGTGGCGCCCAAGCTCCGCGTTCTTCGGCTTGATCCGCCACCCAAGCGGAAAGCGGGCCGCAAAGTGGCTTCTGTCCAAGAACTCGTGCAACTGCTGCACACCGAGGCGAAAGTTATCTGAAATCTCAGTCCGAGGGAGAACGCATTCATGGGCAACATACTGGTGTTTGCAGAGCATCACGGCGGGAAGTTGGTAAAAGCCACGTTTGTGGCAATTCAAGCGGGGAAAACACTGGCGGCAAAAACTGGCGGGCAGTGTCAAGCAGTCATTTTGGGCAAGCCGGTGGACGCACTGGCGGCAGAGCTCGCCGAATACGGTGTCCAGCAAGTTTACGCGTTGGAACACGACGCTTTCGAACACTACACTGCCGACGCCCACGCAGCGGCGCTCGCTCAGCTCGTGCGCGACAAAAACATCGAAACCGTGCTGGCAACCGCGACCGCCGTGGGTAAGGACCTGCTTCCGCGGGTGGCTGGCCTTTTGGGGGTGGGAATGGCGAGCGACGTCTTAGCATTTAACGACGACGGAACCATGACCCGCCCCATGTATGCTGGCAACGCTGTGGCCACGGTGCGCCTCGAGGGCACGCCACGGGTAATTAGCGTACGCTCTACGGCCTTCGATTCGGCTAGCAAGGATGCCCAAAAAGCCCCAGTGGAAAAGGTAAGCGTCGCCTTGGATCCGACCTCGCAGCAGATGAAATTCGTCGAGTTCAGCGAAACCAAATCCGATCGCCCGGTACTGACCGACGCCAGAATCGTCGTGTCTGGTGGAAGGGCACTCAAATCTGGCGAGAACTTCAAGACGATTCTCGAGCCCCTGTGCGACGTCCTTGGCGCTGCCATGGGGGCCAGTCGCGCCGCGGTGGATGCCGGGTTCGTGCCCAACGATCTTCAGGTCGGGCAAACGGGCAAGGTGGTCGCCCCCGATCTTTATATTGCCGTAGGAATTTCCGGCGCCATCCAGCATCTTGCCGGGATGAAGGACTCAAAAGTGATCGTGGCCATTAACAAGGACGAGGAAGCCCCCATCTTTCAAGTGGCCGACTATGGCTTAGTGGCCGACTTATTCAAAGCGGTGCCCGAACTGACCGAGGAAATCAAAAAGCTCAAAGCGGCGTAGCCTTGCGCCTTCTTGTGACCGAGCGAAAAGGGGTTCGCTTCTCCTGGCCCTGAACCCCTTTTTCGTTCCACCCAAAGCACCACGGCACTGAGGCGCAGCCTCGCCCAAGCGGCGGCAGCCAAACGATACCACGTCTCAGCTCGCGTTCGTGCCCTCCATGCGCTCGGCGACGATCTCCATGACGTCAAGAGCTTGCACGCGATCTTCCAGGTTTTTCGACTTGATACCGTCGTCGATCATGGTCATGCAGAAGGGGCAGGCCACGGCAACCGCATCGGGCTCGGTTTCCAACAATTGATCCACACGCCGCAAGTTCACGCGCTTATCCGGATCTTCCTCCATCCACATGCGCCCGCCCCCAGCGCCGCAGCACATGCCAAAGCGGCGTGAGCGCACAGGTTCCTTGAGTTTCAAGCCCGGGATGCTTTGCAAAATTTGTCGTGGAGCTTCGTAAACCTCGTTGTAACGGCCAAGGTAACAGGAATCGTGATAGGTGACCGTCCGGGGACCGTCCGAGGCAAATCGAATGCGGCCATGAGCGATCAGGCGCTGGACAAATTCCGTGGCGTGATAGACTTCGTAGTTCCCACCGAACTGGGGATATTCATTCTTCAGGGTATTGAAGCAGTGTGGGCAGTTGGTGATGATTTTTTTCACTCCGTAGCCGTTCAAAACCTCCACGTTCATCTGCACCATGGACTGGAACAAGTACTCGTTCCCGATCCGCCGGGCCGTTTCGCCATTGCACAGCTCCTCCTTGCCCAAGATGGCAAAATCGACGCCCGCTTGCTGGAGAATTTTCGCCACCGCCTGCGTTGTACGTTTGGCACGGTCGTCAAAGGCGCCCGCGCACCCGACATAGTACAAGTACTCGGCGTCCGGCTTCTCTGCTACCGTTGGGATGCCGAGGCCTCGAGCCCAAGCATCGCGTTGACTTGCGTCTACACCCCAGGGATTGCTTTGCGTTTCCATCGCCTTGAACGTGCGGGTTAGCTCGCTCGGGAAGCGCGCCTCTTCTTGGACCAGATGGCGCCGCATATCCACGATCTTGTCCACGTACTCGATGAGCACCGGACACGCCTCCTCGCAAGCGCGGCAGGTCGTACAGGCCCACAGCACTTCGTCCAGGATCAACCGCTCTCCAACGATGTTCTCCCCAACATTCGAGGCTTCCCCTTGCGCTGTGGCTTGGCCTGCAGCATTGGGCAAAGCCAACATGGCATCCTCGTGCTCGTACAGGTAGTCGCGCAAGTTCAAGAGCAGTTGCCGTGGAGCCAACAGTTTACCACTTTGCGTGGCGGGACAATGCGAGGAACAACGGCCACACTCGGTACAGGAGTACATGTCGAGCACCTGCTTCCAAGTGAAGTGGTTGATAAACGAAGAGCCAAAGCGCGTGGCATTCTCCAAGTCCTGTTTCGAAAGAGCTCCTTTGGGCTCGGTCTTCAAAAAGAAAACGTTGGGCAGCGAGGTGACGATGTGGAAATGCTTGGACAACGGAAGCAGGTTCAAAAACACTAGGACAATGGTATTGTGCAGCCACCAACCGACGTCGCTGAGGAACTTGGCACCTTCGGTGCCGAACCACACGGCGAGGGCACGGCCCACCATGCTGCTGAATGGCTGCCAGGCAGCCTCGTGCTGCACGTCCGGGTGGCTCGCAGCATAAATCATTCGGCCGCCGTCGTACAGCTTGCCGCCAATCATGATGCCGCCGATGAAACACAGAATCACATAAGCTTCCCAGTGCGACTGCTTGGCCAAGCGCTCCTCTGCGGGCAGGAAGCCATACAACCGTTTTGGGTGGGTGATCGCCCAACGCGTGAGCAGGATGGCAATGCAAATTAACACCACGACTTCCATGATGTCCTTGAGCAAGAAGTAGGGCCCGCCCAATAAACCAGGGCTAAACAGCGGCACGTAGAAGTGCTCGGAGTAAGCGCGACCGAACATGGTCAGCACCTGGATCGCGAGAATGACGAAACCCCAGAAGACGAAGAAATGCAGCCATCCCGCTTTCCACTCGCTAATCGGGGATCCTGGCGGTGGATCGGGAACGATGAACTTGCGTTGCCCGAACGCGTAGACCAAAACGGCCTTGATTCGCTGGGGAATATGATCGAAGCGCCCGTCTGGTTGGGCCTTGAGCAAGATCATCACTCGCCGGTACAAAGTGCGCCCGAACCAACCTACGGCAACAAGCAACATGACGCTGAAAATCAGCGCGGCCATGCACAATCCTCCATGGAGAGAAAAAATGGGGAACGCGGCGAGTCCTAAGATAAAGGCATTGCAAACACAAGGTCGCGCTGGCTCGATACACCGCTGCCTTTCCGTCCTCGTGGTCGCGTGGCCGCTCATCGCGACAAGTGTCGCCTGCCAAGAGCGGCCCAAGGTCCTCATCGAAACTTCGCAGGGGCTGGTCGCCGTTCCAGTAGAAGTTGCCGATACGCCGGAAAAACGGACCCGTGGCCTGATGTATCGCAGGGATCTCGCGGCCAACGCCGGTATGCTCTTCGTGTTTCCCGAAGCGGACGTCCTGAAGTTCTGGATGAAAAATACGCCTCTTTCCCTCGACCTGATCTTCCTCGACAGCGAGCGGCGCATCGTCGGCATCATCGAGCGGGCCACCCCGTTCAGCACCCGTCCTTTGGGACCCGACGTTCCCGCACAGTATGTGCTCGAGGTCCACGGAGGTTTTGCCCGTCGCCATGGCATTGCCATCGGACAGCGAGCCCAGTTCGTTCATGTTCCGCCGGCCTACCGCTAGCCGACAGGGTTCAGCCGCCACCGCTTGCCGAATTGCCACTGCTTGGTAAAGTAAGGCTTCCGCATGCACCTAGCTGGTGAGGAGGCTCGCACCCGACACACCCTGGGGATTCGGGTGGCATGCTGGGTTCCCGGGTGTGCGAGGAGGAGGGGACGTTTTTTTCGAGCATACTGCGGCTTGGCTGGATCTGTCGCAGTCGCTGGCCTTGCTTCCAGCTAAGGGATTGCTCAAGCTCAGGAAGGAGCGCGCTATGGCGATCGCCCCAACAAAAGCCAGAGAACATCGAATGCAGGCATGGGAAAAAGTGGCACTCGTGCCGCCGACGCTAGAGGACCCTCTGGCGGAGCCAAGGACCGACTCGCAGCAGAAGCCCACAGGCGTGTACGAGGAAGCCTTGCAGCAGGGCGAGGAGCTGCGGCGACGCCCCTACGTGGCTGGCGGTGTTCTACAAGTCATTCGCCAACACTCCAAGGGGCGGATGACCGTTTGGGAGCGCATCGAGGTTTTGCAAGACAAGGGGGTAGAACCCATCATTTTGTTTCAAAACTGGGGACGCAACCTCGATGGTGCTTCCATCGTCACCGCAATCTTGAAGATTCGCGGCCGCGATGTCGCCTTGTACGGCCACGATTTTACCGTGCGAGCTGGTTCCATGGACGCCACCAACGGCCGTAAGCTGGCGAATCTGATTTACCTCGCTGGCAACCGCGGCATCCCGCTGATCGGCATGAACGACAGTGCCGGCGCATTTGTACCCGCCGGCGTCGGTGGGCTCGATGGTTACGCCGAGGCATTTACCGCGCTGCGCAAGATTAGCGGGGTAGTGCCCAGTATCATGTGCATGTTTGGTTTCAACGCGGGGGGCGGCGCGTACCTTCCTCGCCAAGGCAGCTTCATGATCCAGCCGGCGAACACGTTCTTTGGACTGACTGGCCCTGGGGTGGTCAAAAGTGCGCTGGGGGAAGATGTTACACCCGATGATTTAGGAGGCCCGAAGGTACACGGCGCAAGCGGTGTGACGGACATCACCGTTGCCGACGAAGTTGCCGCGCTGCGCACTGCCCAGCGGCTTCTCAGTTATCTACCCGACTCCAATCGTGTCAGCCCGCCCTTTCAGCCCACGAGCGACCCGGTGGATCGCCGCACGGTGGAAATCGACACCTTGCTACGCAAGACTTTCAACTCCCCTAGCGGATTCAACACTCCCTTCGACTCGTCGATCATCATTCAGCAGGTTTGCGACCACGGCGACTACTTCGAACTTCAGCCCGATCGCGCCCGCAACGCAATTACGGCTTTTGGGCGCCTCGGCGGTCATGTGGTCGGCTTCGTCGCCAACAACAGCGCGGTGGCCAGCGGCCAAATCGATATCGATGCGGCCTATAAAATCGCTCGCTTCGTACGGTTCTGCAGTATTTACAACATTCCTGTCATCTTCATGGAGGACACGACCGGCTTCCTTCCGGGACGCGACCAAGAGAGCCGCGGCATTGTCCAAGCTGGCCGGGCCATGCTCGACGCCATTATCGACCTGCGCACGCCACGGATTCTGTTGATTTTGCGCAACGCCTTTGGCGGTGCGTACGCGGCCTTTAACTCTTACGCCACCGGTGCCGACGTTGTGTTGGCCTTGCCTACCACCCGGGTGGCGGTGATGGGAACCGCCGGCAAGGAGTACACGTACAAGCGCGAACTCCAGCAAGTGCGGGCAGCAGCCGCCAAGATGGCCGAAGAGGGAGCCCTCCAACGAATCGAGGCCGGGATGTCGCCTGAGGAGGCACGCAAGGAAGCGCAAAAAGAAGCCAATGAGTGGTTGCAGGCGCAGGAAGCGGACTTCAACCGGCGTTACGAAAGGGAGCTAATGAATCCGCGCGAAGCGTTGAGCCTCGGGTCGATCTCGGAAATCGTCATGCCGACTGACCTGCGTTGGGTGCTTTGGCGCAATCTGCAATTCTTGCTGGATCACTACCAACCCGGTCCGTGGCAGTCCGTGCAAAGGGAGTTTCATTAATGCTGCAACAGAAGCCTCTTTGGCAGCCCGAGTACTTCAACCCGCTAGTTCACCGGGATCGGCGCCTGAGTCTTTCCGCCTCACCATGGGTGCGCTCCTTTTCTTGCGAAGACATGTGCATCCTCATCGTGTGCCGGGGACCGATCCGCAAAGAAGCCATCGACGTGTTTCGCGAAATGGGAGTAGCCAAGGTAGGCATGCTACTCTCGGAACGCGACAGCATCGTATTTCCACGCGCGCTCTCACCGGAGCTGCGGATCATGGACCCGAAGTGCGTCCACCCTGTGCCCGACTACACTGGCGCCACCAAGGAGGAGCGAGAAGAGCGCATCCGCCAAATTATTCAGATTTGCCGGGACCACGGGTACGAGTACGTCTTTGCGGGCTACGGATTCATGGCGGAGGACGCGCACTTCGTGCGCTCGATCGAGGAAGCTGGTCTCAAATTCATCGGGCCGGGAGCGTACACGCAAGAGGCAGCCGGGGCGAAGGACGAAGCCAAACGGACTGCCATCGAGAATCGAGTCTCCGTCACCCCCGGAATCAACAACGCGACGGCACGGCTGCTCCTGCGGAAATACCCCACCCGTGAAGCGCTCGCGCACGTGGTGCAGCAACATGGCCTCGATGTTCCGCAAGTGCGGTCGGCAAAACTTCGGCTCGAAGAGTTGGCCGACCTAGTCCTCGACGCCGCCTACCGTAAACACATCGACCTTTACACCATCGATGAACTGGCAGAACACATCCAACACGAGGCTCAAGAGCTGTTGCGGGAATACCCTGGGCGCCGCTTCCGCTTGAAAGCCATCGGTGGTGGCGGCGGCAAGGGTCAGCGGATTTTTGCCGACCCACAAGTCGTCCCCGGTCTGGTGCGCGAGGTGCTCGCTGAAGTCAAGGCCACTGGCGTTGGCGACAACAAAAACATGCTCATCGAGCTCAATATCGAGAGCACACGCCACAATGAAATCCAAATGGTGGGTAATGGCCAATGGTGTGTCACCCTTGGCGGTCGCGACTGTTCCTTGCAAATGCACGAGCAAAAGCTCGTCGAGGTATCGATCACCGTCGAAGGGCTACGCCAAGCCATCGAAGAAGCCAAAGCCAGAGGAGACTTCCGCCAGGCCGCCGTCTTGGAGAGCGACCTCGCCGTGCTCGAGCGCATGGAAGCCGAGGCCGAGCGCTTCGGGCAAGCAGTCAAACTCGACTCGGCATCGACCTTCGAATGCATCGTCGAAGGCGACCGCCACTACTTCATGGAGGTCAACACCCGCATTCAAGTGGAGCACCGGGTCTCCGAACTGTGCTATGCACTGCGATTTAGCAACCCCGACGACCCCACGGATTACTTCGACGTGCACTCCCTGGTCGAGTGCATGGCGCTCATAGCTCGCCACAAGGAGCGGCTGCCGCGACCACAGCGCATTCCGCGGGAAATGGCGGCAATCGAGGTCCGCTTAAACGCCACCGACCGCGCCTTGCAACCGGCCGCGGGAGGGGTGATTGTGTCCTGGTCCGACCCCATCCCCGGCGAGATTCGCGACGACCAAGGCATTTGTATCAAAAACCCCGACACCGGTTTGTTCATGCGATACCGCCTCGCGGGAGCTTACGACTCGAACATCGCTCTCTTGCTGGCCACAGGGCCAAACCGGCGCGCGAGCTTCGAGCAAATTGCCGAGATTTTACGTTGCACTACCTTGCGCGGCATCGACCTCTTCACCAATCGAGAATTCTTGTATGGCGTCATCATGTGGTTCCTGTCTCGCGACGTGTGGGCCAAGCCAACGACGAAGTTTGTCGTTCCCTATTTGACGGCGGTAGGTGAACTGGCCCATGAGGCAAATCAGATCGATCTCGATTACGCCTTCCAGCGGATTGCACAACAGTTCGTCGATCGGCACGCCGCTGCAGGCGGAAAGGAGGCGGCGACGGCGGCGCGGCAAGTGGTAGAACTGAAGGAAACGCTCCTGGAGCGCCCGCTCCAAGCGCTTTTCGAGGAACCTCACTTTCTCTCTGCATGGTTAAGCCAACACCAGGGCGACTTCGAGTACGCGGGCGACGGCATCCGCTGGCTACGCAACCCCGTCGAAATCCTCGCCGAGACCTACCACCTCCTCCACCTTGACGATCGCCCCGGCGAGCCTGCAGCTCATCGCATTTGGGATCACGACCAGGCGTTACTCGATCGCGCCCGGGCTTTTTACGACAAGTTAGCGGCACGCCCCGGGGTACCACGTTCGTGGACCGAGTTGGACGCTTTACTCTGTCAGCCGGAGCCCGCGTTGGGCTTTAACCCGGAGGTGTGGCACCGTATCCGTGCTGCCCACGGGGGCCATCAAGCCGGATTGGAGATCTTGGCACTCTTGCCCCTCATTGCGCGCACCACCGGTTTTTACGATTTGCGACTGGCAGATGACCTCACCGTCGTCATTCCGGAGCGGCTTCTCGATCCACACCATCAGGAGGCGATGCGCAAGGTACTCGTCCCTCCACCTGTAGCTGCTTCGGACGAAATTGTAGCCGCCATGGGGGGCACGTTGTACCACCAAGAAGCCCCCGGTATGCCTCCTTTCGTTGAGAAAGGTAGCCACTTCGAGCGCGGCGACCCGCTCTACATCATCGAAGTGATGAAGATGTTCAACAAGGTCTATGCACCGTTTTCGGGTACTGTACTCGAAGTCCTCGTGCCCGAAAGCGGAGTTGTCGTCCGCAAAGGTCAGCCGCTCTTCAAGGTTCGGCCCGACGAAGAGATCGTACCCGAGGATCCCGACACCCGCGCTCGCCGCCGCCGCGAGCGCACAGAAGCTTACCTCGAACGTATGCTCGCTTGAAAGGCTCTCTGCGCACCGTCTCCCATCACCTGGAAAGGTTGCGCGGAGCGCTGCCTTCTAGCTTCATTCCCGCGTCAGATAAGTGTACGCCTGTAGGCCTTGCTCATAGTGCCGGCGTAGGCGAGCTGATTCCTCGAGCGAGATTTGCCCCGCTCGCATGGCGTCTTCAATCGTACGGCGCACACGCTCGACCAATGCCCCTTTGTCGTATTCCACGTAACGGAGGACGTCGGTCACGGCGTCGCCCTCGACCACGTGTTCCACCTCATACCGTCCATCCGCGCCCAGCCGTACATGCACGGCGTCGGTATCCCCAAACAGGTTGTGCAAATCGCCGAGAATTTCCTGATACGCTCCCACCAAAAACACCCCGATGTAGTACGGCTCGCCGTTCCATGGGTGCAATTCCAGAACGTCGCGAACGTCCCGCGGGTCGATAAACCGATCGATTTTCCCGTCACTGTCGCAGGTAAGGTCGGCAAACACACCGCGGCGCGTGGGTTTTTCGTCGAGCCGGTGGATGGGCATCACGGGAAACAATTGCTTTACGGCCCAGTGGTCGGGGGCAGACTGAAATACCGAAAAGTTCCCGTAGTACGTGTCTGCCAGCCCTTTTTCCAACGGCTCAAGCTCTTCGGGCACATAGGGGAGGTCGCGAACAATGCGCAAGATTTTCTCACAGCAATCCCAAAACAGTCGCTCGACACGCGCACGTTCCCGCAGGTCCAAGAAGCCCAGGGTAAACAGGTTGGTTGCCTCTTCCTTCAGTTGCAAAATGTCGTGGTAGGCCTCGAGGACGTTTTTCTGGGAGATCGTATCGTAAACCTCCGCTAGATTTTGAATCACCCGGGGATCGTTCTCCGAAACCGGCTCGGGCGGCCGTCCCGAGATCATCTCGTGAACCCCGAGCACATCGAAAACCAACACCGAGTGATGAGCGGTCATTGCGCGTCCCGCCTCGGTCACGATGTCCGGATGCGGAAGACCCTTGGCGTCGCACGCTTCCTGAATGGTCGCCACCACGTCGTTAGCGTACTCCTGCACAGTATAGTTCATCGAGGAGTGAAAGTTCGTTTGCGATCCATCGTAGTCGACGCCGAGACCACCACCCACGTCCAGAAACCTCGGCTGGGCTCCCATTTGGTGTAAGCCGACAAAAATCATCGAAGCCTCTTTCAGCGCATCCTTGTGGGCTCGAATGGCGGTAATTTGCGAGCCGATGTGAAAATGCAGCAGTCGCAGGCAGTCCAACATGCCTTCAGCTCGCAACTTCTCCACAGCCTCGACAATTTCCACCGCGGTCAGCCCGAACTTCGAGCGATCGCCAGTCGACTCGACCCACTTTCCCGCCCCTTTGGTCGTCAGCTTCGCCCTCACTCCTATGTGAGGGCGAATGTTCAATTCCCGCGCCACCCGCACGATCAAATCTACCTCGTGGGCCCGATCGACCACGATAATCGGCGTGCGCCCCAGCCTTTGGGCGAGCAGCGCGGTTTCGATATAGCTGCGGTCCTTGTACCCGTTGCAAATAATCAAAGCGCCTGGCGTATCGAGAATGGCCAATGCGATGAGCAATTCGGGCTTGCTGCCGGCTTCCAAGCCCACTTTCATCGGGGCCCCGTATTGAACGATCTCCTCGACCACGTGTCGCTGCTGATTCACCTTGATGGGGTACACTCCTCGGTACTGCCCTTGGTAGCCATACTCTTGCATGGCACGCTCGAAGGCTCCGCACAGGCCGCGAACCCTTGCAGCGAGGATATCGGAAAAACGGATCAGGATGGGGGTACGTAAACCCCGTCGCTGTAAATCTTCCACGAGTTCGAGAAGATCGACCGCTGCACCTCCTTCCCCCTGCGGCCGCACTTCCACGTGGCCCTTGCCGTTGATGGTAAAAAAGCCAGCACCCCAGGCGCTTACATTGTAAAGTTCCATACTATCGCGAACGGTCCAGCCGCGAATCACTGCCCCGTTTTCCCGAACCCGCAGATTCATGCGCGCCCTCTTAGCACATCTCTGCCATCTTTTGCGTCCTTTTCGACCAATGCCACAAAAAAAACGGGGACCGGGCTGTCCGCAGCCCGGTCCCCTCACCCGTGTCTTGCTTTCGACCTTACAGACCGGTGGGCTGCGCTGCCGGCAACAAGATCACGTCAGGTTGGGTACGCAACCCCCGCTGGTGCACCACATTGGCATCACTGCCGCCGGCCCGGAACTCCTCCGTGATCGCCAGCAATCCCGTGCCGCGCAGAGGATCGCTTGTTTGCACCCCGCGAATGATCGTTTGCCCCGTGAACGTCCCTTGCACCGCAACGTTGAAGATCGAGAACACGTCGTCCCCCGCGCCAGGCCGCGTATCGATGTCCGACAACCGAATTTCCTGGAAGCAGGTCACACTACGGCTGGTGGAAAACCGTTGCTCGAATTCGTTGAAAACCAAGTACTGCGCCACCACGGTCCGTGGGGCCTGAAAATTAAAGTCCTGCGAGCAAGGAACCAAGGTAAGGTCCGTAGAGACGGTCCCCCCGCCAGGTAAAACGCCCGCCAAGTTCACTCCGTCGAAGAAGTGGCTCACGAGCAGCAGGTTCGGGCAGCCGTTATACTCCTGCCCCAGAACCAGAGTATTGTCTCGGTTGTTTGCCCCCTCGATCGCCTGAATGCCATAGGCGTTGTAAATCCGGGTATCGGACCCTTCAACAATCCCTGCCTCACCGATGAGCCAGTTCAGGTCCACCGGCAATTCATCATCGCCCACTTGTACGCACTTGAGTTCACCCACCATCGGATCGTCTGGCGATGGTGGGATCGATCCGGTGTTGAATTCGCCTTTCGGACCAGGTCGGTTCGCTAAAGGAAGATTAGGCAACCCAACAGACACTCTCCAATAAATCGGCTGCTTGGAGGTCAGGCGGAAGGCAAAATCGGTCTCTTGCCAACCGGGTACGCACACTCCAGGACGCTCGCACGTGTTCGCACCGTTCGGATTGCACACCTGGAACGGCGGCGTGCTACAGCGCCCATTCGCATTTACATAAAAGCAGCGCACGTTGACCGGCTGGTCTGCCGTGTTCGAGATCTGCACAAAGGTATCTGTCCCATTTAAGGTGTCCACCACAACCTTGGGAAAAACCAAGATGGCCGCCGGATTTGTCGAACTCACATCGCCACGCACCGGCGAGCCACTGACGCTCACGACACCTGCAACCCCGAAGATCATGGAGAGCTGTTGTATCCAGCGCACTCTACGCATTGCCGTTCTCCTTTCACTTGGCTGGCGCGATTCAGCCACCGTAAACCCCTCAACTCTAGCGACCGTCAACCTACTCGCGTGGCGCGAGGAAAATCGTGTCTGGACCGGCCGGCGGTACAAAGCTACCGGTCGTGTGCAAGCTGTACAATCCGGAACGCGTACCGCCAAAGGCCTGCGCCACCCCAATCACTCCACCCGAACTACCATCACGTTGAACGACCGGAGTGATTTCCGTCATTGCCACATCCGTGCCCAGCACAAGGGTGTGAAAAACCGACGCCGCTGGATTGGTGGGCGCATCGATGTCGGAAAGCCTGGTGTTCAAGTAACATGTGACAGTCGTGCTCGCCGAAAACCGCTCTTCGAACTCGTTGTACACGAGGAATTGAACGGTAACGCTGGTCGGCACTTGGTTTTCCAGGTCTTGCCGGCAGGGAACCAAAGTAAGCTCCGTTGAGGCTCCGTTGAACCCCTCGGCCGCATGGTTGAGCCACAACTTCTCCGGGCAAGCCGCGAACATATCCCCGTCCAAAACTAAAGGATTCGTGGGCGATACATCCGGGTTGCCCTCGATCCCGATGGCATTGTAACGAGCGAGGTCGCCGTTGTTGCGCGCGATGAGCGCTTGACCGCGCAAGCGGTTACCGCTGACAGGTTCGCCCGAGGCGCTCACCTCGACACACTTGAGCTCGCCCTCGAAGTCCGGTTTCGGCGGGATATGACCGGGGTCGAACCCCGATCCATCACTATTGAAGCCATCGGTGGGATCAACCCGCCGACCGCGAGCCACTGACCAGTGAGTGGGCTGCTGGCGGGTCAGCCACAAGTCGAAATCTGTCTCCTGCCACAAAGGAACACATGTCGGACTGGGCCGCTCGCATCGCTGCCCCGAGACAACATCGAACAAGCGTGCATCCACATAGTTGCAATGCACCTGGATTAGCGAATTGCTGGTATTCACCAGCATGATCATCGTGTCGCTGGTCGCACTCGCTAAAACCTTTGGAAAGACGAGGATCGATGCCGCCTTTTCCGACGTGACGTCGGCGCGCACCCCCGACGCCCAAGCTCCCAGGACCACCCAGGCACAAAGCCCTGAGAGTAACACATTCCACTTCACCGTTCGCATTGCCCTCCTCCTTTCCAGTCGACCGAACCTGCCTCACTCCCTCCGCCCATCTTTCCAACCCAGAGCGGATGCGCCACCCTCGGCACCGCGGAAGTGCGCGCATACATACTCAAAAAATCGCCGGCTTGTCAAGGAAGAATCGCAGGAAAAACGCCAGCCGGCGCGCAGCCTTCTCACCGGCAAGCGCCCTCGTATACTCCACAAAGAACCGCAACTTCCTCCCCTCGCCAAGCGCCTACTTTCCTTTCTCCTGACGATCGCTATTGACGTCAGGCACGTACGATCTTTTCCCGTCCGTGCCGCACGTTGCGGGTGGCGTTACGGGTATCGATGACGAGTTGACTCGCCTGCACGATGAAATCGTAGTCGAATACAGAATGATCGGTTGCCACCACCACCGCATCCACTCGCTCCAACTCGTCCCGAGTCAATGGTACAGACGTCATGTTAAAATCATAATTTCGCGACGGCTTCAAGTAGGGAATGTAGGGGTCGTGATATTTCACCCTTGCTCCCTTTTTCAGCAACAAATCCATCAACCGTAACGCCGGAGATTCGCGGGTGTCATCGAGGTCTTTCTTGTACGCAACCCCAAGCACAAGCACTCGCGCCCCTTTTAGGCTTTTTTGCCGTTCGTTCAACGCATCGGCTAGCTTCCCGATGACGTAGCTCGGCATGCTGTGGTTGATTTCCCCGGCAAGCTCGATAAAACGCGTCGTCAACTCATACTCGCGAGCCTTCCAACTCAAGTAAAAAGGATCGATGGGGATACAGTGTCCACCCAGGCCCGGGCCTGGATAAAAAGGAGTGAACCCGAATGGCTTCGTTGCCGCTGCATCGATCACTTCCCAAATGTCGATGCCCATGCGATCGAACAACACCTTGAGCTCGTTTACCAAGGCAATATTGACGCAGCGATAGATGTTCTCCAGCAACTTTGCCGCTTCGGCCACACGTGCGGAAGATACCGGCACGACCGTTTCGAGCACGGCACCGTATAATGCAGCAGCAACACGGGTACAGGCTTCGGTGACACCTCCGACCAATTTGGGGATCGACCGCGTAGTAAAGTTCGGATTGTTCGGGTCCTCACGCTCCGGGGAGAACGCCAAGTGTACGTCCACCCCCACTCGCAGTCCGGAACGTTCGAGGATCACTTTGAGTACCTCTTCCGTGGTTCCTGGATAAGTCGTGCTCTCCAACACCACGAGTTGGCCAGGTCGTAAGTACTCCACGATTGTCTCAGCCGTGCGTTCGACATAGGAGAGGTCGGGATCGCGATTTCGGCTCAGAGGGGTGGGTACACAGATCAAGATGGCGTCGCACCATCGCAGCAAGGCAAAGTCTGCAGTGGGGAAGAACTTTCCCGCGGTGGGGCGCGGGCCCTGATCGGTCACGATCTTGGCGAGTCGTTCGCTCGGGATATGGCGAATGTAGCTCTTGGCCGCCTTTAACTGGTCCACCTTGCCACGGTCGATGTCGAAGCCCGCCACTGCCACACCGCCCTCCGCAAACGTGGCGGCAAGGGGAAGCCCAACGTAGCCAAGGCCAATGATTCCAACCAAACCCTGGCGGTTTTCGAACCGAGCAACCAGCTCATCGACGGTAGGACGGGCGTCCACGGCCTTGACGATATCGTCAGTAGAAATCGAATGCCACCGCAAATCGGACATTATGATGATCCTTGCAAAGCCCCCACTCGCACTGAGGAAAACCGAGCGACGAGCCGACGCCGCCAGCGTAGGTAAATCGCTGGCAGTAACAACCAGAACGACGACCAGCCACCCCGACTTCCAGCAACATTACAGTCACAGCCGTTTCCTTCCGCGACGGTCGGTGCGGTTCGCGTTGCCGTTGGGGTCGCCACCCCAACCGTTCGTGTCGGGGTCGAGGTCGGCACTGGAGAGGTGACCGTCGGCGGCGTTGGGCTAGCGGTGGGCGAGGCGACCGCAGTAACGGTGGGCGTGGCCGTCAGTGGAATCGGCGTGTTCGTCACCGTCGGCGTGGCCGTCGGCGGCGGCTCCACACAGAGGAAGCCTTCGCGGCCGCCGACCCCCGGTATCGGATCACCGTTAGCATCGCTAGCGACAACCCCAGTGACCTCTACACGCGCTTCTACGTCCGTGAGCGTAGCACGGCAGGTGTACAATACCGCGCCGTCAGGAATGGCGTCGACGTTTTCCAAGGACACGACCACAGCGCGGACCTGCGTGCACGTCTCGCCGCTGCAACCCGCAGGCAGGAAGGCAAAACTCGATCCGTTTTTGTTAATTGCCGGGTTCGCTGTACAATCTGGTCGGCCTCCCGCACCGCTATCGATTCGGATCCCTCCGTGGAAGACAAGGTCGTTTTGCGTCGCCACGATCTCTTTGTCCCCCGTCACCAAACGAACGATCAAAGCAACCGGACCGCTTGCTGCCACGACCACGTCCTCGACGTAAACCGCCGGCCCTGCTGGCGCGGGACGCGGCGACGGGCAGGGCGTGCGTGGAACAGGTGTGCCCGCAGTGAATGTGTGCGTAGAGGTCGGTGTTGGCGGTGTTTCCGTGGCTGTCGGAGTTGCTGCGGTGGCCGTCGCACTTGGCGTCGGCGTAACCGAGGGCGTGGCTGTTTCCGTTGGTCTTGCGCCGGCAACGATACGCCCCAGTTCTAAAACCAACTGTGAGGGCACCTCTCGGGCCGGAATTTGATTGTCTCCCACTTGCAAGCGTTCGAAGCGGATCACCTGTGGACCGGGAGATGCTCCCGCCTTCAAGGGCAACGTACAACCCAGCAGCACGCCATCGCCGATGACCGGCAAGGGATTCACGAACGTTGTCGTTACCAAGGCAAAGCGCACCCGATATTCTCCCGTGCCCACGTTCTGAAAATCAGGAGGCACAACTTCGAGGATGTGATCCGCCAGCCGTGCATCTTTTTGGCAGTTGACCGGTGCCAACCGACAGGTGCCCTGGCCGGGGCATGTTTCGGAGAGCTGACAAGGCGAGCCGTCGTCACAGGCTCCAACAAGATCGAACTGGGCTGTTTGGAAAATCAGATCGAAGTTTACAGTTGTCGCCACTTCACTGGGGCTCTCCCGTTCCAGACGCACGGTCATGGACGCTGGGGCGGAAGGTGCGCTTTCATCGCCTGTAAAGGCGTCGGACGTAGTCACCCGCAAAGTGACCACCGCATGAAGCGGGGACGCCATAAAACCGACGATTCCACTGCACACGAGTAGGGTCAAAAATCGGCTCGCCGTCAGCCGACCGCCATCATGCCGTAGTAGCACTCGCTGCCTCATTCGCGCCTCCTCACACCGAACGCTTCCCCGCCCGATCCGTCTCGCCAGCCACGTCATGGGCACCCCCTTGCTAACCGAAGCACGGCTTTGGTCACGTCGCCCACCGTCACCTCCCCGTCACCGTCCGCATCTGCGGACGGACAAGCGCTCAGCGGCAGTCGGGAGGCCATGATCTGCACGATGGTCGTGATTTCGTTGCCCATAACCTGCCCGTTCCCATCGCAATCTCCAGCACAATTGAGGCTGGGAGTTGGTTCGACAACCGGGTGGTCCTCCAGCGCAATTCCCCCGGCTACCACCGTTACCCGGAAAGTGTCTGCCCGCTGGTCTCCGACGTTCGTACGATCTGCTTGCAGCACCGCCTCACCAACCGCACCGGGACGTTGTGCAAAGGTGCAATGGAACACCGGCCCGTCGGCAAAGGTTTGAATGGGGAACGACAAGTCCCCAGCGAACAAGCGGAGTCGCTTCTTGCCAGCCGGGGCTGGGGGATTCTGCGGCAGGGTTGCGAGCAACACGTGGGATCCGCGGATTCGCTCATCCAGTCGGCAAGCACGAGCAGGATCCTGTAGGTCGAGTAAACTCGAGTCGTACACCAGATCCAACTGAACCGTAGCTAGCTCTCCACCGCCACCAGCAGCCGCCACCGTCACATCGACGCGCCCTTCGGCGGAAGTCGCTGCCTCGATGGACAGCGTTACGGTTTGCCCGCGGTCATGGGCAAAGGTCAGAGGCCGACCCTCCTGTACGCAACCGCGTGCCAAATTGAGTACAATTTGCGTGATCTCGTTACCCATCACCTGCCCATCGCCATTGAGATCGGCCGCAGCACATTCTGACAACGGGAGCACGTCGCCGAGGATGTAGACCGCATTGGAAACCTCGTTACCGAACACGAAGCCGTCGCGGTTGCAGTCGCCCCCACACTCGCAAAGTCCATCGACACAAGCCTCACGATCGAAGCAGTTCAAACGGTCAATGGCCGGATCTTCGTCGTCACACTCGCGCTTTTTCTTGCAAGTACCCCCCCGGCAGTGATGATTCGGCGGGCAATCCTCGTCGGTCAGGCACGGGCGGAATGTTGGCGTGGGTGTGCGGGTGTGAGTGGGGGTACGAGTCTGTGTCGGCGTGGGTGTGCGGGTCACGGTGGGCGTGCGGGTAGGTGTTACGCAAAATCCCTCCACGCAAACGAGCCCATCCGGACAAAGGCCATCGGGGCAGGCTCCTGGCCCAAAAAAAGGATTTTGCGCCAGGTAAGCCTGTCCGGCCGAGGCGCCCCCGGGAACCAGGTTGGTCGCAAAGGAGATAAATGCCACACGCGTTCCTTGGTCCGAAATTGCAGGGGCTGCGTCCGGCACACTTCCATTGGCGAGCTCACCACGGTCGTTCACGTCCACGACTAACGTGCGGCCGATCTGGCGGTCGCGCACGAACATGTTCGCAACGTGGTTGGCGTCGTTAAAAATCAGGTTCGTGGCCGCCGAGCCAAAGGCAACGAACCGTCCATCGCCGGAGATCGCCGGCGGGAAAGAAAAATCGTCTGCGTTGCCCCCTGCGGTATTCACACTCACACGCTCGACCGTGCGCCCCTGCCGGTCGAACACGAAAACGTCTACCACGCCGTTCCGGTCGTTGGGCACCAGATTGTCAGCCAACGATTTAAAGGCCACGAAGCGCCCATCAGCGCTAATCGCCGGCAAAATACTATCGCCGTTACCCTGACGGCCGTCCGACGCCACGCTGACAATTTCCAACGTACCGCGATTACGGTCGCAAACGAAAATGTCGAGACGGCCATTGGTATCGCCACTCACGAGATTGGTCGCAGCGGAAGAAAACGCCACGACAGAGCCGTCCTCATTGATTGTCGGGTGGGAGCTGGGCCCGTTGGGTTGCACGTTGCACAAGCGTTCGGTCGTCCCACCGACCAGGTCACGAACGAAAATGTCCGTGACACGATTGGTGTCGCCCGCAATCAAGTTCGACGCGTCCGACTGAAAGGCAACCCACCGGCCATCCCTGCTAATGGCAGGGTACAAACTGTGGCCGTTGGCTTGCGAGCCATCATCCGCGACGCTTACACGCTCGGTCACGCTAACATCCCGGCGACGAACAAACACATCCGAGCGGCCATTGGTGTCGCCGGCAACTAAATTCGACGCCGCGGAGTAAAAAACGACCACTTTGCCATCTCCGCTCACAGCCACGTTCCCTCCCTGCGCGTGGCTGGGGCCGTTCGCCTGGACGCCAGTGGAACTGACACTGACCCGTTCCGTCTGCCCGGTACGCACATCGCGTACGAACACGTCGCGCGCCTGGTTGGTATCCAAGGTCACCAAGTTGGAAGCGTCGGAATAAAATCCCACGACATTCCCTTCACGATCCGTCCCCACGCCTCCAGCCGTGCCATTAGAGGCCTGGCCAGCGGGGCTGAGGCTGAGCAATCGCACCGGTTCCGCGACCTGTCCCCACCCCCGGTGGGGCAGGCTGCCCACCCCCACGTTTCCAAGGATAAGGAAAAAGAACGGTAACCGCCCCCGCCACCCAAGCGACAACCAACGATAGTGGAACGCCATCGTTTCCTCCTTACGATTCACCACAGCCCACCTGTTGCCCCCTTTTTTGCGGTTCAGACTTCGGAAAAGAACCACTGCACAATTTCCCTGGAGTCTTGCGTACCCGTCCGGTCCGGACCTTCCGGGCACCAGTAACGGCAAACTGCCACTCTCTCGAAGGGAAGTCAATCGCAGTTTTGGTATTGAACACCCCGTGCTGCTGCACCCCGCCCCTCAGGCCATCCCCTTACCGGCGTCGTTCCCCTTCCCCTTCTAAGAGGGGGGATAGGGGCAAGAGCACGGTGCGGCCCACAGGAACACGCGTGAAAGTGGCAACAACGGGCGCACTGCCGTGCGCTCCTACCACCACTTGGGTCACCCTGTCCCGCAAGGACAGAGGGGGATCTCATGGGAACCACGGGCCATTTGGAGCCAATTGCCTCCTCTTTCGCTCGCGACTGCGCCATGGTAGCGAAGTTACCGCACTTTTCCCGGCAGAGGAGAGCGAAATGCCCACAAGCGAGGAAGTCGTCATCGCATTTTGCCAGGCATGGAGAGAGCGCAATGTCGGCCGGTTACTCAACTTTTTTTCGCCCGATGCCGTGTATCACAACATGCCCCTACCCCCACTGCAAGGTCTCGATGCGATCCGCGCTACGCTAGAGACGTTCGTCGGGCCCGCAGAGTCTATTGACTTTGAAATCCTGCACCTGGCCAGCAAAGGCAACTTAGTGTTCACCGAACGTGTAGATCGTTTTCGCTTCGCAGGAAAAGACGTGCAATTGCCGGTGGCAGGTGTTTTCGAAATCGAAGGGGGGAAAATCCGCGCCTGGCGTGATTACTTCGATCTGCAAACTTGGCTACAGCAGGCCACCCCTCAGTCTCCTTGATCGGCTTGCTTCGCCCGCGCAAAAACACTCCAGACCGTCCGCAGCCGGCAAAGGCCCTGCGAGCGCCTAATTACAACCGCTTTGCCGCTGGCAGTCTTCCCTAACGAAATAAAAGGCCCACTATATTCCAACGGGATCACGCTCGCTGCTCGTTCCACCGTGTTGACAATCTTACAGGGTGCCACCGGCACTCGCTCCCGAGACCGGCATTCACAACAGGCGGCCAAAAAAGAATTGGGACAAGCTTTGCTCGTTCTGTCACCACTTCGCGTACTGCCACTCGGCGTAGCCTAGTCGGCGCTCCAGGCGTAGAGCGCGCCCGCAAGCTCTCACGAGCTCGCCGGTGTAGCGGCCAATGATTTGGTAAAAGTTGAGCCCAAGAAAGCCAAGCCGCATCCGCTCCCGGTGGCATGCTTCGGGTACGAAGTTCAAGCGGCAGCGCCCATCGGCGGAGGACATCTGCCACGGTCGCATCAAGTTGGCCCGGTCGAAGTCAAAGTGGACCAGTCCAATATTTTCTCGCTCTCCATCCGCCCAGAAACAGTTTTCCGTAAAGCTCGTTTCGTTAACCCCGCACGCAATATTGAGTCCAACCACTTCGCCGCTCTCTGCCGGCGCGGCCAAACAGCCCCACAACCAATGTGTTTCCCGCCGCATGTAGCCGGCGCTCCAGTCACGATGGCCCAACGTCCCCGCACGCTCCAAGTCGACTTCCCCTGAACCGGTTTGCAACGTGCCGCGCACGCGCTGGCCCGCAGTTTTGCGAGCGAACACCCACCCTGCAGCTCCAGCACGAGTGCACAGACGCAAGGGAGCCGTCGGGGGATCGACTTCGTCCCACTCGGCATCGATGCGCAAGCGCGCCGGCACTTCGGCAAAGAGCCGTCGAGAGTGCGGGCGTGATCCGGGCTCTAAGCGAATTGTCGTGCCGCCACTGATGAAGTGAGCCCTGCCGTCCTCGGGCCGCTGATCCATCTGCATACCCCAGGCCAAGGGGCGGACAAAACTGAACTCCTCGAGGAATTGCCGCTCAGGCCAGTACGCGTAGACGAAAGCTGAACCCGCGTAGCGGATGTTCACCAGGGCGCAGCCAAACACGATGTACTCGCTGAGGCCCCCGACAAATTCGAACTGCTTAAAGCCAAAATGCCGCCGCCAGCGCCCCACTGGATGGTCATATTCGTCGATCAACCGGCAGCGCCCGTAGTCGATCTCCTCGACCACCTCGTCGAACCGTCCAAAGCGCACCTCGCCTCGTTCATCGCATAGGGAGCGCATTTGTCCTCAACGGATGTATGGCCACACCTCGTGCTCAAATAGGCGCAAGCTTTCCCACGCCCGTACTGGATCGATGCCTCCCATCAAAGGATGCAGCACAACGCGACCTTGCTCGCGAGCAAGCACGATACACTGATCGGGGGTGAGCACCTGGTACACACCCGAGGCACGCACATCTGCCAGAGTGTGACCCTGCACATACACTTGCGACCGCTGCTCAGGGGTCTGCCATGCCGCATATGTGGTTGCGTCGTACAGTGCATGAGGACCAATCCACTGCCAGTCGCGCTCTGGGTCCTTCGATACGTGCACAAACCCCGGTCCCCCTGGCATCATTACGAAACCATGATGAAAGCCCACCCGCTGACACTCTTCCAGGTAAATTTCCTCCAGCTTCGGATCGGCGATCGCGGGTAAAAAGGCCGTACGTAAACGAGCAGCCCGGCGGGCAGCCGCCGGTGTCGAACCGCCAAGAAAAACCGTTAGAGGATGAGCTGGACGGGGTGTGACTCGCACGGTACGGCCGCGAAAAGTAAAGGCTTCACCAGTCCACGCTTTCCGCAGCACCTCGATCCCCTCTTCGAGTAGTTCGCCGCGATCTGCCCGACGGATCCCGGCCATTTCGAATTCTTCGTGCCGGTAACCCAAACCGGCCACGATGCTCACCCGCCCACCGCTGAGCAAATCGAGAACGGCAAGCTGTTCCGCTAACCGGATCGGGTCGTGCAGAGGCACGAGCAGCGCCGCAACATTGATCGGCAGCCGTTTCGTTGCACCGGCAATCGCTGCCGCCAAAGTGAGCGGGGCCGGTAAAAAGCCATCGTCTACTCCATGATGCTCGGAGAGCACACACAGATCGATGCCCAGCGCGTCCGCCCAGCGGCACATCTCCAGGCACGCGGCATATTGCTGCGCGTGGGTTGTCGGCGCAAAAGGGGGCACGCGCAAATCGAACCGGATCACCACTAGGGCCATCGAACTTTTCCTCCGCAGCGCCACAAGCCAAGCGTCAGTTTGCGCCGGCTTTGCGTGCACCCAGGTTACCGATCGAGTACATCCAGTTTTTCTTGGGCGGCAAATTCTTTGCGCAGCTCCTCGTAATCTTCACGCCGAAACGGACGAAACGTGGTATCACCCCGACGCCTCCAGTAAATGCGCGCATCGGGAATACGGTTCAAATCGAAGTGAACCTTCTTGTAGTTGCGCACCAACACTTTCTGCGTTTGGGTATATTCGAAGTCATCGACGATGCGAACGAAGTCTGGGAACCACTTTCGGTCCATACTCCCGTGCGTTACCTGCTGTTCGCACCAGTCGAAAAAACCCTGCGGGTCGAACTCTGCTCCGTCGCGCATTTTCAGTGCCGCCATCACAAGTTCGTCGGAAACAGCGCAGGGCACGCCGTAAGCAACCGCGAGCTGCACGTCCGGATGTTCGCTGAGCAAGCGGCCCACTTGCGCTGCGGAAAAGTTCTCGCCGTCTTTGCGAATCCAGTCGTCGGTTCGCCCGTCGAAATACAGGAAGCGGCGCCCGTTGACGATCACAATGTGCCCGAGATCCCCCGAGTGATAGACGCCATCACGGTACTTTTGCTGATTCGCCTGGGGATCGTCATAGTATCCCTGGAACAACGCTGTGTCCGGGGCTACGCGGCAAATCTCCCCGACGGCACGATCATAGTTGAGCAATTTGCCGTCCGGACCAAGCTGCGCTGGTTCGCACTCCGTCCCGTCCGGTGCCAAGATTTTTACCGCCGGGTCGGTGATTTCTCCCACAGACCCACGAGGATCCCCCTTACGTCGAAAGGTACTGATGGCGGCCTCCGTCGAGCCGTAAAGCTCGAACATGTCCTCCAGACCCAACCACTTGATGAACCTGTCGATGTCCGGCGGTGCAGCACCATTACCCACGGCATAGCGCAGCTTGTTGCGAGGGTTATGAGTGACCTCGCGGGCAATCGCTTCCTCGTCTCCACCAAAACGTTTCTCGATCGCAGCCAAGACGTAGTGCACCGGCTCCCCGACGTAATTCCAAAACGTGGAACCGTAGGTGAAAATGTCGTCGAGGAACTGGCTGGCACTGAATTTCTCCCGCAAACCCATGCTGCCGCCGACCCAGAACGCCGGCATGAAGCCGACAAACATGGAATTCGAATGGAACAGAGGCATACAGCCATAACCCACATCTTCGTGGGTCAGCCCTAAGTTCGACGACACACCGAGACCCACAGCGCAAAGCTTCAAATGGTTATTCAAAATTCCTTTCGGTAAACCCGTCGTGCCCGAGGTGTAAATAACCATCAAGGGCATATCTGGTGTCACATCGACCTCTGGCGGAGAAACGTCGTCCCTCGCCGCACCGACTTCCCGATCGAGACAGGCCAGATAGTTCCGTGAAGCGGGCACTTCGCCGCCCTGGGTAGACAACACCAGAATGTTTTCCTCGCCAAGATAGCGAAGCTGGCTTTGGATCCGCGTCACCTCCGGTAAGAACTTCTCGTCCACGACCAACACCCGTGCGCGAGCGTGGTTCAACACACCAGCCAAAACTTCTCCACGAAGCCCCGTGTTGACGCCGAACAAAGTCAGCCCAGCGTAAGCACAACCGCCGTACAGGGAGAGCAACTCCATGTGATTTTCCAGCAGCATCGCTACGTGTCCGGGGTGGTCGCTGTCGATTTTCCCCAGGCGCTGGAGTAAGAAATGAGCGGTCCGTACGCTTTCGTTGCGAAAGTCCAGGTAAGTCCACTGCCGATTTCGATGCAGCAGCAACACCTTGTTCCGGGTTACGGGGTGACGAGCACGGGCCTCGATATGAGCGCTCACGGTAAAGGTCGGTGCCTCGAATGTCAGTGGTTCTGCCATGAATCGTTTCCTTCTTTCGGCGCGTAACTCGAACTTTACCTTTTAGTGGCATGAGCATTCCCCAGTCAACGGAGCTCCAGCTCTTCGCCCCAAGCCCACTCCACAAACCTCGCTTGGCTTGCCCGCACGAGACCGCTTGCGAGACGACCAATGGCTGCTGGCGTGCCCAGGTCTCTTGGAAAGCCCGACCGAGGAGATTCACAGCTACCCGGCGCCCAGGTTGATTTGCGCCTGATTTTCAGAAGGCCACGAAGCGGCAACGCCACCCGCCGCAACACCACCTGCTACATTGTCCCTGCCGCGAATCACGGAGCGGCCTTCTCCACCGTGCCAAGCCTTTCGGCCCCAAATCCCTGGCCCAAGGTTCAGCTCAGGGCTGCTAGGTGGCGGCGAAGATTCGAGGCTCGTTGGCGCAGGCTGAGCGCTTTCTCTTTTTCCTTTTCCACGATGTCTCGAGGGGCACGGGCCATGAAATCCTGCCGCGCTAGCTTGCCCTCTACTTGCTCGAGGTCCTTCCCCAGCTTGCCCAGCTCCCGCTCTAACCGCTGCCGCACTTCAGCGGTGTCAACGATACCTCGTACTGGCACAAAAAGCTCCCCCAACCCTTCGACCAGCACCGAGGGCTCGCCAGCTGGCTGGTCGCCCTCCGAGAGTCTTTCTACTGTTCCGGCTCGGGCAAGAAGAGGTAGATAACTCTGCAGAAGCTCCTCTAGCTCGGGCGAGACCCCGACAGGAATCCGCACGGTCAACTCCTTCCCAGGCGGTAGCCCTAAATCGGCCCGCAAGTTCCGGACGCCTCGCACAGCGGCAAGAAGCTGTCCCACGCACTGCTCTACTTCTGGACTCCGCCACGCTTCGTCGGCCCGGGGGAACGGCCCAACCATAATGCTCGCCGACCGATGCTCGAGCGGCAGATGCTGCCAGATCTCCTCCGTCACAAAAGGCATGATAGGGTGCAGCAGACGCAACGCCTGCTCCAGCACGTGCACGAGCACCGCCTGGGTGCGCTCTACCACCCGCTCATCCGAGGCCGCCAACGGCAACTTGCTCATCTCGATGTACCAGTCGCAGTACTCGTGCCAGAGGAACTGATAGGGCCCCAGCGCGGCGTCGTTGAACCGAAACTCCTCGAGGGCTGCTCGGGTGTTCTCGATGACTAGCTGCAAGCGCGAAAGGATCCAGCGATCCACCACCGAGAAGTCACTGGCCCGAAAAGCGCTTAGGGAGCTGACAGGCTGATGGCCGCGCACCTGCCGCAACACAAAACGAGCCGCGTTCCAAATTTTGTTCGCGAAGTGTCGGCCCAAATCGGTCTTCTCCTTGGCGTAGCGAACATCCTCGCCAGGCGGAGCCAAAGCAACAATGGTGTAACGCAACGCGTCTGCCCCGTACTCCCGAATCACTTCCAAAGGATCGGGAGAGTTTCCCAAGGACTTGGACATCTTCCGGCCCTGAAGATCCCGCACGATGCTGTTGAAGTAGACCGTGCGGAAGGGCACTTCGCCCATGAACTCGTATCCAGCCATCACCATCCGCGCCACCCAAAAGAAGATGATGTCGGCTCCAGTGACCAGCACATCGGTGGGGTAAAAGCGCTCGAGCGTGCGGGTACGTTCCGGCCAACCCATGGTCGAAAAGGGCCAAAGCCACGAGCTAAACCAAGTGTCCAACACGTCCGGGTCTTGCTGGATGTCCGCGGAGCCACAGTGAGCGCAAACATCCGGGTCGACTCGAGCCACGGTTTCCTTCCCACAGCTTGCACAGTACCACACCGGGAGGCGATGCCCCCACCAAAGTTGGCGGCTAATGCACCAATCGCGAATGTTTTCCAGCCAGTGCAAGTATACCCCAACCCACCGTTCGGGAATGAGTTTGAGTTTACCCGAGCGCACGGCGTCAATTGCGGGGCCTGCCAAGGGCTTCATGCGCACGAACCACTGCGTGGACAGATAAGGTTCGATGATGGTGTGACAACGTTCGCACCGCCGCACCGGTACGCGGTAAGGCTCTACTTTCACCAATAACCCGCGGGCTTCGAGGTCAGCGACGATTTTCTTTCGAGCTGCGAATCGCTCCAAGCCGCGATAAGGGCCGCCGTTCTCGTTGATCTTGCCCTCCGGATCCATGACCACCAACGGTGGTAAGTTGTGCCGCTGGGCCATCTCGAAGTCTGCAGCGTCGTGCGCGGGCGTGACTTTTACCGCCCCCGTGCCAAACTCCGGGTCCACCGCCTGGTCCGCCACAACGGGGATCGGCCGCTCCAGTAGGGGCAAGACAACGCGTTGACCAACGAGATGGCGGTAGCGGCTATCCTCCGGGTGTACCGCGACCCCCGTGTCGCCCAACATGGTCTCCGGCCGCGTCGTTGCCACTACCACCCCATCGCCCCCGTGCTCCGCAGGGTAGCGAATGTACCACAGCGACCCCGCTTCACCACCCTCGACTGTAATCGCTTCTTCATCGGACAACGCCGTGTGGCAGCGGACACACCAGTGAATGATCCGCTGGCCGCGGTAGACAAGGCCTTTTTCGTACAGTCGTACGAACACCTCCCGTACCGCCGCCGACAGTCCCGGGTCCATGGTGAAACGTTCGCGACGCCAATCACACGAGGCGCCCAGCTTTCGTAACTGGAGAAGAATCGTTCGCCCGTATTGCTCCTTCCACGCCCAGACCCGCTGCAAAAAAGCTTCGCGGCCCAATCGGTGACGATCGAGCCCTTCCTTAGCCAGCTGCTTCTCGACTGCGTTTTGCGTAGCGATGCCGGCATGATCAGTTCCCGGAAGCCAAAGAGTCACGAAACCGTCCATGCGCTTGTAGCGCACGAGGATGTCCTGCAACGTGTTATTCAACACGTGCCCCATGGTGAGAACGCCGGTGACGTTCGGCGGCGGAATCACCACGCTAAAACGCGGCCCAGGCCGCTCCTCATCCGCATAAAAATACCCCTGTTGTTCCCAGAAGGCGTACCACTTATCCTCGACTTGCGAGGGGTCATAGGTTTTCGGCAGCTCGTTCATCGACGACACCCTACGAGCGCGGCCGTTGACAAGCAACCGCGACGGAAGGGACTCGCTAACGTAAAGGCGAAACCCACGCAACGCCAACAACAACCTAAGTTGCTGACGGATGATGGAACGACAACTTAAGGGCAAACGGGCCCGTTAGTTCCATCGCCTGACGCCGCGCCCTCACCACGCCTTGCGGGCCGACTCGTTTCCCGGGGAGAGGGTGAAATGATGCGTGACGCGCAGCCGGGCGATGCCACGGGCCGCACGTGACACCATGGGAACATGCGTGACCGTGCGACCCAGCGGTGCATTGCGATGTGCCCCTGGAGCGGTTGACCCTACCATCCTTTGGGCGCCCCTCCCCGTACTGTCGCCCTCTCCCCGTGGCAAAGGAGGGTCTCGAGGTGAGGGACCGATCCGCCTGCCTGTGAGGTCGACAATTGTCCCCGCCCTTGTCGCGCCAGCGCAGAGATCGCGGTAACCAACGGTGCTTCGCAGGGGCAATCGTCGTTCGCAAGCCGCGCTCTATGAGCAAGGGCCACCGCGACAACCCCTTCCCCACCGAAGATGAAAAGAGGACGAGAGAGCACGCTCCCCCGACCGTCTGAAGACGCCGCAACTGGCGAGCGCAAGGCAAAGATATTGTCCCACTTGTCCGTTCGTCCGGCCGCAGCGCTGCTATGATGGCTCTGGACTTGTCATCGCGATGGATCAGGCACCCAGCGCTCGCGAGACCAGCGAGTTTTTGCACCCGTGTCATTGTCGCCGCCGGCGTTGTACAATGGGTGCACTGGAAGTGGCAGATCTTGCTCGGGTTCACGGGTTGGTTACCACCACCCGGCCCCGAGCTGTGCTTTCGCGCGCTAGCAGCACCCTCACTGTTCTCTCCAACGGAAACGACATTGTCGCGCTCCCAGCAGCAAAACTTGAGGGTGCGGCCGAGTGTCGCCGCTCGCCCGCTTTATAGGAGCCACTTGCCCTGACGAAAGGCCTGCACACGTTCTACTCCCTCCAAGAGTTCCACGATCGGTGGGAAGTCGCGCACAGGCTGATCGAACGGATTCCCGAAAACCATTCTCCTTTGATTTCGGCAACCGGGTGGGTGACAAGGACCTGCCGCTCGCTCTTGTCCCGAATGCCCTTCGGCAACATTGCCTCGCGTAGCAGCCCACTGGCCGAGAGAGCTCATCGATTCACTGTCGAGGCCCCGGCTTGGTGCGAAACCTGGAGTTCTGCAAGCGTCTATGGTGCGGAGTGCTTCAACCAATCACCGGCAAGAAGCAGTTGTGGGGTGCGGTCCCATGCGCCCCCTGAAAAGGAAAGTTACCCCGTTTCGCAAGTACCTAGGGTCTCGGCGGTTTCATATCCGCTTCCGTCTTTCCCCCTCTTGAAAAAAGAGGTGTCCGCAGAAAACGGGGCCACGAGAGACGAAGGTTCTCCTATGGCACCAGTTCGAATCGGTACTCGATCGTTCCGGCGGCCGGAGCATTCGCCCACTCAGGCGGCATGCGAAACCGACTGCGACGGGCGGCAGCTAAAGCCTCACGGTCTAGCACCTCGTACCCGGAAGATCGATCGAGACGCGCAGTGCGCACGGTACCATCCTGAGCGAGCTCTAACCATACGCGCACCACTCCGCTCCAGCTACGCTGGCGTGCAATGGCCGGATACGTTGGCGCTGGGCAATGCAAGCAGTACGCCCGTGCGTCGGCGCCTCTTCCCCCACCAACCCCGGAACCTCTCCCCCCGGATCCCACCCGATCGCTGCTTTCCGTTGCATTTCCCCCTGCGCCCGAGCCATTGCCTGACCGCACGTTGTCTGCCCCCGGACCTGTCGAAGTTGATGGTGCAGCATCAGCCCGTGTTTCCTCCGGGCTTTGCCACCAAGGGTCACGCCCCAGCTTGGTTTGCGCTTCCCCGCGTTTGTTTTGGCTAAACTGCACCCCAGTCTTGGATCGTGCTTTCCTTCTTTCGCTCCGGCTCTCCGGGAGAGGGCGCGCGTCGGAACTCTGCGCAGCTTGCGCCGCCTGAGCAGGTGGCTGTTCGCTTCGGACCGCGGCACCTACTCCTTCCTCCCCCCCAGGCGCAGCGATATCAGTGATCACGATTCGCGAAGGTAGTTTCGTCACCGATTCGGGTAGCCGCCACTTGGTCGTACCGAAGACGCCTATAACTCCCCCGTGAAGCGCCAGCGCCAAGAGCAACCAAGGCAAATATCTCATGCCTTGAGGCCTTCGAACCCCGAAGTTCCTCGCTAGCCCGCTAGGCATCGGATACATCAGACACCTGCCTTGCCTAACGGCTGATTTCCCTCAGCGTCAAGAGCGGCAGCGTTCATACTTTTCGTGTACGTAATCTATATGAACGACCCACGCTCAACGCTCGCGGCACCAGGTGACTGTTCCGCAGCGACGCGAACCAACCTTCCCGCGGTCGCCATCTATAGCCTCGTTGCACTGTTTTCTGCCGTCGCGGGCTGTAAGGACGAAGGGCAACTTGTGTCCAATGCCCTGGCGTTTCCCCCAGCACCTGCCCGACTCGGATCCTTCACCATCGAATGGGTCGGCTCGAAGTGGGAAGAGGCAAGCCTACGCATCGTGCACCGCAAACGCGAGCTTCCCGTGTGGGAAACCATACCAGGCCGAGCATGGATTACCGCGGCAATGGCTCGTCCCAAGGTTCGCGAACACCGGGGAATGTTTTCGATGCGCGAAGATCGCTTGGATCAGTGCGCAGATCAGACGGTCCACTCAATCGTTTTGCACGAGGAGAAGTGGGTCGTCGAAGGAGCTCTGCAATGCCAAAACGGCCTGCTGCCGTACTCCATGATTTTACGCCCGATCGACGACAGCATTCTTGGCTTCGAAGTCCAGCTGAACGACGCGCGTTACAATCGAGCCGGTCTACGCTTTCGTTCCGATCCCGAGGAACGGATCTTCGGTCACGGCGCGCAGTTCACGTACTTCGACCTCAAGGGGCGGTTGGTTCCCATCCTCGTTAGCGAACAAGGTATTGGCCGGGGTGCACAACCGGTTACCGCCGTTCTCGACCTCGTCGCGGGAGCCGGCGGAGCTTGGCACACGACCTACGCACCCATTCCGCACTACATCACGTCTCGCTTACGTTCTTTTGCCCTGGGAAACAGTGAATACGCGACTTTCGATTTTCGGCGCCCCGATGCGATTCGTGTCGAAGTTTGGTCAAGCACCGTCCGCGGGCAAATCTACGCTGGCCGCTCGCCGCTCGACCTCATTTTCGCTCACACGGGCGTGGCTGGACGCATGCGCCCGCTTCCCCGCTGGGTACACGGGGGGGCGATTGTGGGAATGCAGGGGGGAACCGCCGCCGTCCGTGCCGTGTGGGATGAATTATCGAAGCGCAACACACCTGTCGCTGCATTTTGGCTGCAAGACTGGGTAGGCCAGCGGAAAACGACCTTCGGCAAGCAGCTATGGTGGAACTGGGAACTCGACGGCGAGCACTACCCAGCATGGGAAGAACTCGTCGCCGATCTCGGCCAGCACGGAGTCCGCGTTCTCACCTATGTGAACCCGTTCCTCGTGGACGTAAGCGAAAAACCCAACCATCGGCGGAATTTGTTTCGCGAGGCCCAGGAAGCCGGCTTCCTCGTCCGCAAAGCCGATGGTAGCCCTTACATGATTCTCAACACAACCTTCTCCGCTGGGCTTTTGGACCTCACCCATCCCGGCGCTCGCAACTGGATTGTCGAAATCATTCGGGACAACGTCGCCGGCGTGGGGGCGAGCGGTTGGATGGCGGACTTCGGAGAGGGTCTGCCGTTCGATGGCGTTTTGGCACAGGGAAATGCGGAGACCATGCACAATCGCTACCCTGAACTTTGGGCGGCAGTGAATCGCGAGGCGCTTCGCAATTGTGGCCTAGCGGATGAGGGTGTGTTCTTCACTCGTTCGGCTTTCACGTTGAGCCCAGGTCTGAGCACCTTGTTCTGGCTGGGGGACCAGATGGTCACTTGGGATAAGTACGATGGCATCAAGACCGCAGTTACCGGTCTGCTCTCGTCTGGCCTCTCCGGACTCGCTTTCAATCACAGCGATCTCGGAGGCTACACTGGCATCGACCAGCCCTTGCTTCGTTATCATCGCACGAAAGAGCTCTTGCTGCGGTGGATGGAACTCGCGGCCTTCCAGGTGGTGTTCCGGACCCATGAGGGCAACCTACCTGAAGTCAACCACCAGTTTTATTCGAGCCCTGAGACCTTGCAGTGGTTTTCCTACTTCTCCCGCCTTTTCGTGGCGTGGCAAGGCTACCGCGAGCGCTTGATCCTGGAGGCCGCTCAAACAGGAGCCCCGGTTGTCCGGCACCTTTTCCTGCACTACCCAAACGACCCGCGGGTGTGGACCATTGCTTACGAGCAATTCCTCGTGGGGCCCGACTTGCTCGTCGCACCCGTGCTCGATCCCGGCACGGAACAGGTGTCGCTGTATCTTCCCGAGGGTTTTTGGGTCCACCTCTGGACAGGCGCGATCCACACTGGGCCTAAAGACCTCCGAGTGGCCGCACCCGTCGGTCAGCCGGCGGTGTTTTACCGTTTTGGATCTGCAGTCGGCACAGAACTAGAACGATTCGTTGCCCGGACGCCGGGAACCGATGGTACGCCCCGCTGAGCCACACGACTCCCAGATCGCTCCGAGCTCGGCTACTCGCAAGGGGAACAGGCTGAGGTACCACCGTGCCCGTTTGCACGCCGTCCTGAACGGGTACGCGCTGGCTCAAGACATCAATGTGTCCACCTTAGCCGTGGCTAACGCGGCACGTTCGGGGGAAGTACCCGAACTGGAGTCGTAGGGGATTTCGTAGCCCGATGGATCGAGGCTCGGTCAGCCTGTCGATCTGTCACACGGTAAAGATGTGAATGGTGCACGCAGAGCCCAAGCCAATCACATGGGCAAGGCCCGCCTTCGCCCCTTCGACCTGGCGCTCCTGGGCTTCGCCGCGCAACTGGGTAACGATTTCATAAATGTTCGCCACACCGGTCGCTCCCAGCGGATGCCCTTTCGAGAGCAGGCCGCCGCTCACGTTCACGGGCAATCGCCCTCCCCACTCAAACCATCCTTCATCGACGGCGCGCGCCGCCTCGCCCTCTGCGCAGAGTCCGAGGTTTTCGTAATGCAGGAGTTCGGCTGTGGCAAAGCAGTCGTGCAATTCCACGAGATCCAGGTCGTTGGGCCCAATTCCTGCTTTCTCGTAAGCTTTTCGGGCAGCGTTACGGGTCAAAGTGTTCACGTCCGGCAACGTAAGGTCGCGCTCGGTCCAAGGGTCCGACGTGAGTACCGAACACGCCACCTTCACCGCCTTGCGGTTGGACTTCTTCCTGACATCCTCGGACACCACCACCGCCGCTGCCGCCCCATCGCCCGTGGGACAACACATATACAAAGTGTTCGGATAGGCAACCATGCGTGCCTTGAGCACATCTTCCAGGGTCACCTCCACTCGGTACTGGGACAATGGGTTTTTCACCGAATGTTTGTGGTTCTTCACCGAGATCTTGGCGAAGTGCTCCATCTTTGTGCCATACTTGCGCATGTGCTCGACCCCAGCTTGGCCGAACACCGCCGGCATCAAGCCGCTCCCCAAGATGCCTTCCACGCTTTCGCGGCGCTCGCCCGCACCCAGCAGTCCGGCCTTGCCCATTTGCTCCGATCCAACGGCCAATGCGATTTCGCACTCGCCGCTCGCCACCGCCAAGTACGCTTCACGAAAGGCAGTCGAGCCAGTGGCGCAGGCGTTTGCCACATTGATCACCGGAATTCCTGTCTGCCCGATTTGCTGCAAAATGCGTTGCCCGACCATGGCGTGGGCCTGAAACAAATTCCCCGAGGCCAGAAGTTGCACATCGTCGATGGTGAGGTCAGCATCTTTGAGTGCAAGCAGCGCGGCCTCGGCGGCGAGTTCCGCGACATCGCGTTCGGGATACCTCCCAAACTTGATCATCCCTACGCCAAGCACGTAAACGTCACGCATGCGTCAGCTCTCCTCTGGCCTTTGCGCCAATGCCCCTCCGTTCTTCGCCACCGGCCGGAAGAAAAATGCAATCACGTCATTTCCTTCCTTGTCCTCGCGGACCTTGCGAGTGACCATTTCCACCGGCATCCCGAACGGCAGCTTCGCTGGATCAGGTTCGACATCGACCAGTGTACACCGCACCGAAATCCCCTCTGGCAAATCCACGATCGCAGCCACGTACGGTACAGGGATGCCCGGCATCGACTGATGGACGATGGAGTAAGTCCACAGCGTGCCGCGGTCGCTCACCTTCACCTCTTCGAAGCCGGAGCTTTGCCGGCACCGCGCACAGGCCACACGGGTGCCCCAGTACAAGGCGCCGCAATTTTTGCACTTGCGAGCGACCAAGTACGGCTCCTCGCCTTCTCCGCCCAGCCGCAAAAACGGCACGATCGGCCGCTGCGGCCGCACCGTACGTTCAGGAGTTTCTTGGGTCATCGATTCGTACGTCCTCCGCTGCCGTGGTAGCTGTGCCGCATTGTTCACGGCGGCAAGCTTGAATCAAGCGTAGTGTGCCGTCGGCTGAACGATTCCCTAACGCTGCAGAAGCCGCGACCATTCGTGGCCAAAACCATTCGTTCGCCATCTCTCGGCAGACATTGGCGCGACCGCATCGCATCAGCGACTCATCACCCTTGTCAGCCAACAGCACGCCGCGTTAGCATGGGGGGGCCGCGCTCAGGCGGGCAGAAGGAGGATGGAACATGGCGACCGCTCGCGTCACGGAAATCGTGGCTTCTGCCAAGACTATCGAGAAAGCCATCGAAGAGGGGGTCAAAAGGGCAACGAAAACCTTGCGCGGGGTGAGTGCTGCGGAGGTTACTCGCATTCAAGCCAAAGTCGAGAAAAACAAAATCAAGGAGTACCGGGTGTCGATGAACCTCACGTTTATTCTCGACACCTAACCGGCTCGAAGCCGCACACCAGACCACCCTTTACCCAGGCCGCAAACCAAGCCGCCAGTTGCTGTGCCGCTGCTTCCTCGCCGAGCACGGTCGCCAGCTCCTCGGCGAGCGACGCCAAGGCCCGGTCGAAGCCGAGGGCACGTCCCTCCAAAGGGGGCACGGCGGCGACAAACACTCGTTCGTGCTGACGCCAAACTCTCAGCCACGTCTCCTCGAGGCGAGGTTCGTCTAGCTGTTGCCCATCCTGGCACTGTCGCCACGGTACGTGAACCGAAAATGCGCACCGGAGCACGCGTAGAGAAGGATGCCACACGACCCGCCGAAGGCCCCACTCTCCCGCGGGCACTTGTGCGAGCGCAGCCTCGTCAACCTGTGGGCTATCCGCCGCATCGAATGCCTCCACGACCGCCCACTCGAGAAGCGCAAGATCGCCGATCCACGGCCACTGCGAGGAGACGACATGGCTTCGAACGAAATCTGGCAGGCATGCACCGACGTCGCGCAACGTAAACGAGCGCGAGGGATGAGCGAGAAGATAGTCGGTGATCAAATTGTGAAAGCGCTGCGGACCAATCGTGGCGCGAACAGCCGGGAAGTCCTCCGCCAGGGCGTCGTGGATCCGAAAGAAGTACATGTTGGCGTAAATGTCCAGCCGAGCCACCGCGTCCAGCGTTCCCCTCGGGCGAATGAGTCCATCCCACAGCGAGCGTTCCTCCAGGGATAGCTCCGGCAGCGCCAGAGCAACTCCTTCGGGGGAGCGGATGAGTTTACTCAGCAACCGCTGCACCCGTTCTAGAGTCGCGCCATCCATAGATGACGTCCCATGCAATCGCCCGCGCCTTCTCGGCTTCGGCCATGACCTCGGACAGCGGGGGCAACGCAGCATCCCACTCGATCAGCGTCGACACCAGCCCAAACCGCTTGATGGCGATTCGATAAAGCTCCCAAACCGCCGGCCAGACCGGGTGGTCGTGGGTGTCGTGAAGGAACGTACCCCGGTCCGCGTAGCCGGCAAGGTGAATTTGCTGGACGCGTTGCCGCGGTAAAGCCACCAAGTACTGAACCGGATCGAAGCCGTGGTTCGATGCATTGACATAAAGGTTGTTGACGTCGAGCAAGATCCCCGCGTCCGCCTCCTGAGCCACGGCTGCCAAAAATTCACCCTCCGCAATCGTCGACTGGGCAAACTCAAAGTACGAAGAAACGTTCTCGAGGAGGATTTGCCGGCCAAGATAGTCCTGCACACGCCGCACCCGCTCGACCACGTGCCGCAGAGTTTCTTCGGTAAAGGGCAAGGGTAGCAGGTCATGCAAGTTGACCCCGTCCACTTTGGTCCAGCACAAGTGGTCCGAGACCCATGCCGGCTCGATCCAATCGATCAACGCTCGAACGCGGCCCAGGTAGTCATCGTCCAAAGGGTCAGCCGAGCCAATCGACAACGAAACCCCGTGCAACACCACTGGGTAGTGGCTTCGCACCGCCTCCAAGACGCGGCGTGGCCGCCCACCGGCAACAAGGAAATTTTCCGTAATGACTTCGAACCAGTCGACTTGCGGCCAATGATCGAGAATCTCTGGGTAATGCTTTGGCCGCAAACCAATCCCGAATCCCAAAAACTTGCCGTTAGGCGCTCGCGTCGCAACAGTAGTCGTGGTCAATTGTCTTTGATCTTGCCGCCTTTGGCCTTGCATTCCTCTGCCGAAATCTCGATCCAGCCTTTACCCTTGCACTCATTCTTTCCGGCGCAGTCGTGCGTGGCCCCACCACACTCTCCCTTGCCCTTGCACTCGTTCACCCCTTCGCACTTCACCTTCTTGGCCTCGGCTGCGCCTTCGTGACTACTCGCGCTTACCGCTTTGGAAACGAACAAGGCGGCTGCGGCAGCTGCAATTGCCAAACCCTTTGCACCTTTCATCCAATCCTCCTTGCTCCCGCCCGTTTACTCGACCGAGCGCAACAAGGCAATCTGCCTACGGACGAAGCTTTGCCCGCGCCCATTTGTCCGGCCTTGCCACCGCGACCGCTCTGCGTGTTTCTCTCTAGCGCCTAAAACTGCGGCACGTACGGCGCCAGGGCGCAACTTCGGTCGCGCGCTGCACCCTGCCGAGGCGTCTACCGCGGGTCCTTTGCGCACCCGATGAGCCGCTGCAGGGCTCCCTGGCCAAACCTACTCCCTCGCCGCATAGCTCCCTACAGTTGTTCCCTGTTGCGTACCCTCCCCACTCCGCAGTACGTAAGGATGGCAAACTAACTGGGCCGAGGAGGCGCATATGGCAACACAGCGCTTAAGTTCTCGAAGCGTTGGCCTCGCAGTAACATTCCTCTGTTGGACCCCTGGCTGTTACGTGCACCGGGCGGGATGGCTTGAACCCCGGGTACCTACGGCAGTTCGATTGAGTCGGCAGAGTCCGATTGTGTGGTTTTCTCTCCAGTCCGGTGACGACTATCGCCCTTTCGATCCGCAGCACGGGCGTATGCGTAGTGCGTTAGTCATCGCCCTGCAAAACGCGGGGGCCGTCGTGGTGGAGCCCGGTACGACTTCGCATCGTCACCTCGAGCTGACGGTAACCTTGCGTCGAACCGGGCATCCTTCGGCCGCAGCCGTCCTCGCCAACGCCACGCTCTCGAGCCTAACGATTGGTCTCCTTCCGGTGCGCCAACCGCTAACAGTGGAACTCATCGTCCGAGCACGCTCGACGAATGGCACGGAAACAACCCAAACTTATCGCGAGCGGATTGTCCTTTGGGAATGGCTACCGGTGCTCTTGCTCCCGCGCCGAGACCCCCTGTTAGCCGACGAACACTTGATCGAGGAATTCGCCAGTACAGTGGTGGCGGACCTGCAGGTGCATGGGCTCCTCCCCTTACCCGTTGCCCCGCGCGGGTCTTTGCAACTAAGTTGGGAGCGGTAGAGTTTCCCTGAATCGGAGGAGGTAACCGATGAGCCGAGAGGAGCGGGCAGACATTGATCGGAAGGTAGCGGGCCAGACCGTTTGTACCCTTTTCCAAGATGCGGTGGCGAAATACCCCAATCTCGACGCACTCAAGTGGAAAACCCCCCAGGGCTGGCAGTCGCTCAGCTGGCAAGAGTATGGCGAGCGCGTCCGTGCAATCGCCGCCGCCTTCGTGAAACTCGGAGTCAAACCGGGAGAGTGCGTTGCAATCTTAGCTTCCAACCGGCCGGAGCACTATCTTGTCGATCTTGCCGCATTGCACGCTGGGGCCGTGCCCGTGACCATTTACAGCACCCTGGCTCCGCCCCAAATCGAATACATTCTCAACCACTGCGAGGCAGCAGTCTTCGTGGCCGAAAACCCAGAGGTGTACGCCAAGCTCGCCTCTATCCGTTCCCACCTTTCCAAGCTGCGGCACGTCGTCGCAATCGACCGAGCTGGAGAGATCGCTAACGACCCCAGTGTCCTCAGCCTGGCCGCTCTGGAAGGCCAAGGCGATGCCCCGGCGTATGCTGAAGTCGACCGACGCTGGCGGGCAGTCAAGCCCGACGCCCTTGCCACCCTGATTTACACTTCTGGAACCACCGGACCGCCCAAAGGCGTGATGGTGACGCATTATAACGTCTGTTGGACGGCTGAGTCCCTGGATCGGCTGTTTCCGCGCTCTCCAGGGATGCGTCACATTTCCTATTTACCGCTGGCCCACATCGCCGAGCGCATGGCTGGCTATTACTTGCACCTGAAGAGCGCCTCTACCTGCTACTTTTGCCCCAACCCACAACAGATTGGTGATTATTTGCGGGAAGTACGGCCGGAGTTCTTCTTCGCTGTACCGCGGATTTGGGAAAAGCTCCACGCTGGCCTCGTTGCCGCCATCGAAAAGCTCGATGAACCGCAGCGCTCCATGGTCAAGCAGGCCATCGAGGTGAGCTTACAGAAAGTCCGCCTCGAACAGCGTGGCGAAGCCGTGCCTGCCGACATCCAAGAGCAAGCGCAAAACGCAGCGTTCATCACCGCCATGATCCGGGAACGAGTCGGCCTCGATGCTATTAAAATTGCATCGAGCGGGGCGGCGCCCATTGCTCCCGAACTCATCGAGTGGTTTTTCGCGATCGGCGTACCGATTGCGGAGGTGTACGGGCAGTCGGAAGATACTGGTCCGACTTCGTGGAATCGCCCGGGAGCGATCAAGATCGGTACCGTCGGTCAAGCAATCCCTGGAGTGGAAGTCAAACTCGCAGAAGATGGAGAGCTTTTGGTCCGTGGGGGCAACGTCACTGCTGGCTATTACAAGGAACCCGAGCTGACCCGCGAGACCTTCGATGCCGAGGGGTGGCTGCACTCCGGTGATATCGCCACCATCGACGAGCAGGGTTACATCCGCATCGTTGACCGCAAAAAGGAAATCATTATCACCGCCGGAGGAAAAAACATCGCGCCGTCCAATATCGAAAACATGCTCAAGCAAAAGCCGCTGATCGGGCAAGCGTGTGTCATCGGCGATCGGCGACCGTTTGTGTCTGCTCTCATCGTACTCGACCCGGAAACGACCTTAGCCTGGGCGCAGCAGCAGGAGTTGCCAGCAGATTTCACCGTGCTCGCTCGGCACCCGAAGGTGCAGGGCGTCATCCAAGGGTATATCGAAGAAGTCAACCAAAGCCTGAGCCAAGTCGAGCGCATTAAAAAGTTCGTCATCGTTCCCCAAGAGTGGACCGTGGACTCGGGCGAACTTACCCCGACGATGAAGATGAAACGGCGAGTGGTCCATGAGAAATACGCGCACCTCATCGAGCAGATGTATCAAGGATAACAAAGGACCGGGAACCTATGGGTGGCGGGCGACCGCAACGGTTGTGTTCGTGTTTTCCCTGGCAACAGCGAGTTGTTCTCGCGGTTCTTACGCCGAACGTGGGGAGCGCCATCTAGGGACGGTAACGACAGCGGCGATCGAGTGCTTACGCACCTTGGAAAACAAGGGCGATCTTGCAAGGGCACTCGACCATTACGGCAACGAGATTCGCCAAACAGAAGACTTCCTGCGCGATCAGTCTGCTCACGCCCAGCAACCTTCCTACCAAAAGTTGGCTGAGCTGCTGGCGCGCCACAAGGAACTTCTTGCCACGCTGCAGCACCACAGCGGTGGGGCAAAAACCCCCCGTATAGGGAATGACACCGAAACGGCTCCGGCTGCCGCGGCATGGGTGCAAGAGATCAACGGATTGCTCCGTGACACGAGCGAAGTGCGGTCTCTTTTGCGTCAGGGGAACTAAGCTCTGCGTGTCGCATTTGCCCTTTTGCCGAGTTCCGCAGCGAATCTACTGACTATTGGGCGCCTGGTCGCCGCGCCTCTGTTCTCCTGGTGCATTTGGCAAGCGGCCCACGGGCACGCTCCCGCACGAATCGTTGCCGCAAGCCTGTTTGCCTTTGCGGCGTGGAGCGACGTCACCGACGGCCGTTGGGCACGCCGTCGGCAGCAGGAGACGAGTTACGGGCGGTGGCTCGACCACGGTGCGGACATCGCCTTCCTGACGAGCGGTTTCGGAACCTATGTCGCCTTAGGCATCTGCCCCTGGTGGGTGCCTGCAAGCATCTGCCTCGCCTTTGCCGCTTATGTGCTCCGCACGTGCCGGAAGCGAGCCATTCCCGCTCGGAATTTCCTCGCCGACCGCGTCGGCCACTGGGGAGGAATTGGCAACTACGTTCTCCTCGGTGTTCTCGTGGGCAACTTCTCGCTGGCTCTCGACTGGTTGCCGACTGAAGTGGTTCACTGGCTCTTCCTCGCCGTGCCCTTCTATTCCACTGCGCCCATTTGGATGGGATGGGTCCCGGGGACTTCAGTCGCCAAGCACTCGAGCCACTGAAGCTTCGGCCACGCGTCCGCCTCCGACCAGTTGACTGGCCTGCCTCACGTCGCTCCAGCTGAGGCCCAACAGCAACGCACCAACGATACCTTGCCCCACGATCGTGAGCACCTGCAGCGCATTGAGGAGCAGGCCGAACGCAAGCGCGGCCTCTCGTTCGACCCCGTAAATCCCTAGCGCCAGGATACAGGCATATTGGAATGGCCCTACCATCGCGGGCGGATTGGGTAGCGCCGTCGCCACCCCGATGAAGAGAAACACGACTAACGCCGCTGAGAACGGGACCGCGAATCCAAAACCCTTCATGACTATCCAGCTCGAGACGATGGGTAGGAACCACAAACCCAACGACACCAAAAACACCCGTGACAACAGACGGCCATCGGGCAGCACCTGCATGCCTTCCAGAACCGCATGCACGGCGCGGTGCACAGCTTGTCCGATACGCTCGGGAAGCCAGGTCACGATGCGTCGCTGGACGAACTGCTCCCCTCGCCAATAGGCCAACACCACAATCGCCGCGAACAACCCCGTGAATATGGCTGGAAATGTCGCACCCCTTCGTGCCCACACCGGTAGCTGCTCGGCAACCAACAGGGCGGCCAGGATGTAGGTCACGATGCAAAACGAATCCATCAGCTTCTCGACCACCAAAGTGCCGATGGCTTGCGACATCTTCACGCCAGAGAACTGCGCCACGAGCCAAGGACGCACGATTTCCCCGAGCCGCGCTGGGATCAAGTTAATGGCGCTGTATGCCACCGAAGTCACCGCCCAGAGTCGACCGAAAGGTACATGCTCCAACGGACGCAATTCGAGCTGCCAACGCCAAGCGCGCAGCAGCATCAGAAGTACGCTCACCCCAATGGCCAGGATCAGCCAAGGCCAGCGAAAGTTCCCGAGGGTATCCAGTAAATTGTTGGTAGACACATTACGAAACGCCAACACCAAGAACAGAGCACCAACCACTAGGCTGACGACAACCTGGCCCGCCACTCGCTGCTTCATGCGAGGCACCTTATCACGCCACCGGTGCCCAGGGCAGTGCGCCCGTGACGCCACCGCGACGAGCACAACGTGCTGCTGCTCCACACCTCGCCACCATCTGTGTCACCTTTCATCGCTAGCAAGGGCGAACCGAAGGGCCGCGTGACGGGCGTGGTCCCTAGGCGCCCGCAGCTGTGCGCCCCACCATGGTCGTTCCCCGATGACGGTTGGCATCCTGCCGATGCACCAACGACCAAGCAGTCGACCATTCCGTCGCCCAAGAACATTTTCCGCCGGACTGGAACCACAACGGCCGTTGTGTCACATCGAGCCAGCGTGTCGAGCCGTGACGATCGCCATCCTCGCGACCAGCTTCACCGCCAACTGGGGCTTTTCGATACTACCATGCTCTGCGTGTCGTCGATCATCGGCGCCGGCATTTTTCTCACGCCCGGTCAGGTCGCCATCCTGTTACCCCAACCCACTTGGTTCCTCGCTGCTTGGCTCGCGGGAGGCCTGCTTTCTCTCGCTGGGGCGCTCGCCAATGCTGAACTTGGGGCGATGTTTCCTCGAGCCGGGGGCGATTACGTGTATTTACGCGAAGCGTACCATCCTTTTGCCGGCTTTGTCGTGGGTTGGCTTTCGTTCTTCGTGATTTACGCCGGTACGGTGGCAACCTTGGCCATGGGGTTCGCGGAAGGGGTGAGCCGCTTCATTGCGCTCGATCGTGCGGAGGTGGTCGCTCTCGCGTGCGTCATCGTAAGCGCCGTGTCGGCAGTGAATTACGCTGGCCTTCGGCGCGGCGCCAATCTGAACAATGTCACCGCATTGCTGAAGCTCGCAGCGATTGCTGCACTGGCAAGCTGGGGGCTTGCCACTGGCAAGGGAACGTGGGCCAACTTCTACGAGGTCCACCGCGGTGCCGAGGGTATCCTCGCCGCAAACTTCGGTCTTGCGCTTTCGCCCGTGTTGTTCAGCTATCTCGGGTGGAATGCACCGGTGTATGTCGCCAGTGAAATCCGCGAACCCGGGAAAATCATTCCCCGTGCTCTCTTCTTGGGGCTTGGTTTGTGTATTGCTGCGTACTTAGTGCTGAATGTCGTTTATCTTTACGCGCTGCCCATCGGGGAACTTGCTCAGCGACGCGACGTCGGCGAAGCAAGCGCGCAGGTGTTGTTCGGCAACGCCGGCGCCGCAGCTGTTTCCATGCTGGTGTTGGCATCGGTTCTCGGGTGCCTCAATGCTACCGTCCTTGTCGGTCCGCGTATCGCGTACGCTATGGCGCTCGATGGCTATTTTTTCCCTGGCGTCGACCGAGTGCACGGCCACTATCGGACTCCCCACGGTGCCATCGTGGCGCAAGCACTGACGGCTATGGGCTTGATCCTTTTGCTCCAAGGCTTTCCCCGTATTCTCGACTACACCACTTTTGCCATTGTGCTGGCAACCATTGCGGATACTTGTGCACTCTACGCCTTGCGTTCACGCCAACCGTGGCGGCCACGACCGTACCGCGCCTGGGGCTATCCCTGGTTGCCAGGGGTTTACCTGGCTGCCAATGCAGGAATCGCTCTAGCCATGCTCTGGGGCCGCCCTTTAGAGTGCGCCGTGGGTCTGGCGATCACGGTGACGGCACTGCCGTTTTACTGGCGGTTCAGCCAACGACCGCCTCTCATGGCATAAAGGCCCCCGAACGTCGGTCCGCCCCTTCCTCAACGCACCACCCGCACCCGTTGAGCTTCACGCAATGCCTCGTTGCTGATGACCACGCGCTCGTTGCCTTCCAATCCGGAAAGCACTTGCACCCGCCCGCTGCTTGTCATTCCCACGCGTACAGCTCGGGCGCGCACGCGGTCGCTCTCCAACACCCACACGAACGCCTCGCCACGCTCGTTCCGACGCAGGGCTCCGGCAGGGACGAATACCATCGGTTCGTCGCCGTTCACCGCTCGAGGGCGCGAGAGAAACGTGACTCGCGCACTCATGTCCGGCAGCAGCTTTTCATCGGGAGAAAGCAATCGCACCTCGATGCGCAGGGTGCCTTTGGCCCGATCCACCTGCGGGTAAAACTTCACGACCTCTGCCTCGTACTTGGCATCCGGGTACGCGTCAGGGGTCACCACTGCTCTTTGACCCATGGACACCCGACTCAAGTCTGCTTCGTTCACGTCCACCTGTGCCCGCATGTCGGATAGGTTCGCCATCCGGATTAGGTCACCCGAGCCGGCAAATCCACCCGGGACGGCAATTTCCCCGACTTCTTTTGTTTTGGCAAGGATGACTCCATCCATTGGTGCCCGCAAGATCGTGTAATCGAGGTTTACGCGGGCTTGGTCCAATTCCGCCTCAGCTTGTTGCACCGCCGCTCGTGCTACGCGCGCACGACTCTCCTGGACATCCAATTCCTGCTGCGAGGCTACGCCTTCTCGCCGCAATGTGCGTACGCGGTCAAGTTCGGCTTCGGCCAACTCCCATTGCGCCTTGGCCAACGCCAGTTGTGCTTCCGCTCGAGCCACTTGTGCCCGATAGTCTCGATCGTCGAGCTGCACGAGTGGATCCCCTCTGCGGACGCTTTGCCCTTCTTCGACGAAATAGCGCTCGATCCTGCCGGGAACCCGTACTCCAATCGATACGTAACGCTCGCCAGTCACGATGTACCCAGAAGCGGAAAGCACCGGCAGCGGTCCGGCTTCTCCTGCACTGATGCGCACAGCTTCGGCCACACCCACCTCGACAACGGCGGCGTCTCGCCACCACACCGAAACGCCCAGCAAGGCGATCAACGCGCTCACAACCCAAGGCCAACGCCGCCTGCGCCGAGACTGCCAGGCTTCTTCCCGTGGCAGGCGCAAAGCCGAGAGGTCTTCGCCCAAAGATTGCCCCGATTTCAAAGGTTCGGTCACAGGTTTTCCTTAACAAGGACGGTCGGAGGCGGCGAGTCTCCTCCCTCGGCGTCTCAGCCTCGGCGCAATGCCTCGATCGGCGGCATCCGCGCCGCACGCGCGGCCGGGCCCAAACCCGCGAGCAGTCCGATGACCAAAGTCAGAACAAGGCTCGCTGCCAAGTCGCTCATGCCAATCTCGAGCTGAACCACGTTGGTGGTGAACGTCGCCGCTCCAAATCCGATACCGCGCAACCACTGGCCCAAAGAAGCCGCTAGCAGCAGCGAGGCCACCGCACCAACGGCAAATCCCAGCAAAGCCATGAATAGCGCCTCCAACTGAAACGCTACCAGAATACTCGGACGAGAAAAGCCGAGCGCGCGCAAGGTGCCGATCTCCGCCACACGGCTTTGCACGGCCGCATACATGGTGTTGGCGGCACCAAAGCCCGCTCCGATACCGGAAAACACCGCGATCGCCACCACCAGCACATAAAGCGAGTTGGCCGATTCCGACTGCTTGGCGTAATAATCGGTCTCCCGCTCCGCCTGCAACGCGTATCGAGGGTCGGCTTCGATGCGCTGTTGCAACGCCGCCAACTCGGCTTCGGAATTCGCACGCAAACGAATGCCCGAGTATGGCAAAGGCCGCTTGGCATCGCTGGCCAACTCGCGCACGTCTACCCATACTTCGCTCTCGAACGACGATCCTCCTGCCTCGAAGATTCCTACCACCGTCCACTGTCCGCGCCCGAATTTCAGGGCACTCCCCAAGGTTGCACCTTCGTAACGGCCAACGAGCGATCTACCCACGATCGCCTCCGCCGAGCTTGGCCGAAACATGCGCCCCGCCACGATCTCGACTTGGTCATGGACTTCCAACGCCACGGGTTCGACACCGCGAACTAAAACGTTTTCCCGTCCTCCGTCGCGCGTCCAGAAAAATGGCTGTACCACCAACTCCGGTGAGACCAGCGGTTCGTCCGCGGCGTTGCGGGCAATGCCGTCGTAAAAGCGAATGGCCTGATAAGCTGCTTGCGAGAGGGCACTCGCACCGTCGTTATCCGAGCCTTTGCGGAGGACGACGAGATTCAACGGATGGCCGGTACTGACCAACGTGCGTTTGAGACTCGAAATCAACCCCAGGAATAAACTGGAGGCAACGACCACCAGCGCCACTACCATGACCGTCATCGTGGTGCGCAGCGGTCGGCTCCAGAGATTCCTCACACTGTATCGGAAGGGCAACATCCGACATTAAAAGAGTTCATGGAACGCTTCGGCCACGGGTTTGCGTGCCGCACCCCAGGCGGGAACCAAACCGGACACTGCGCCCACAACCACAGACAAAAGCAACCCCTGCGCCGCAACTGCCGGGGTAATCAAAAAACTCCCCAGTGGACCCAACGACGGGATCACCGCAGCGAAACTACGCAAACCATGGGTGAACACGTATGCCAAGGCAACACCCGCCACCCCGGCACTGGTACAGAGCAAAGCCGATTCGGCCAGTAAGCTGGCAAACACCACTCGCCGCGGAAAGCCGACCGCCTTCAATACGGCAATTTCGCTGCTGCGTTCGCGAATGGCCATCGAGGCGGTATTCGCAGCAATGACCAGCACGCAAGCGGCGACTAGGAACGTGACTAGCAACACGATCGTGATGAACCCTTTCAGCGACCCGAAGAAATTCCCGAAAAAGCTCTTTTCCGTCTCCGAAGCGGTTTCTGCTTCACTGTTGCGAAACATATCGTCAATCGTACGCATGACCTCCTCGACTCGGTTGGGATCTTCCAGCCGCACCCAAATCACGTGCACGATTCCGAGCCCTTGCCCGCGTTGCGCGACCAGCGCCTCGTCTAGATAGCTGCGCTGAATCCAAACCACGGGCGACCGCTCCAGCGGAATCTCGCCTACAATGCGAAGGTCAAGGTCAATTGCCCAGGCGGTACTTTTCAGTGTGATCCGGTCGCCCACCTTCCAACCGTAACGTTTCATCGTCTGGCGGCCAACGAGCGCACCGTCGCGATATCGGCGGAAGTCCTCCAAGTGTTGGGAAGCAATACCATAATCTGGGTAAACGGCTCCGACATGCTCGGCTTCCACGGCAAAGTTGGGGAACGTGACTCGGCCTTCTTCTTCATAGGCGCCGCCGAACCAAGTCGTGCCGACAGCTCCGGCCACTCCCTCGACCAAGCGAACCTTACGCACGTACGAGTATGGTAAGGAGTAGACGATACCCGCTTTATTGTGGACCGACACACGAGTGTTGCTAGCAACGGAATTGAGCAAGGCGTCGAGCCCTGCCGGCATCGTGAGCAAGAACACCACTAGCATCACTGCCAGGCTCACCGCCCCAAAGGTCATGCCGGTGCGGAGTTTATTTCGCATCAAGTTAGCGAAGACCAGCTTCAGGTAATTCATGGCAAAACGTGCCCCACTACTCCGCCGCTGGCCGCAACGACGATCGCTTCGTGGGCCCGGGCAGCTTCTTCGCCTTCGAGCAACGTTCCCTTGTCCAGGTGAAAAGCCATGTCGACAAAGCGCAAGGCACGCGGGTCGTGCGTTACCATAATGATCGTTTTCCCAAAATCGCTGCGCAGCCGGCGAAGTAAACTCAAGATCGTTTCGGCATTGCGTGCGTCCAGGTCTCCCGTCGGTTCGTCGGCCACGATGAGGTCGGGATCGGTCACCAACGCCCGGGCAATCGCCACCCGCTGCTGCTCCCCACCGGAAAGCGCTCGGGGGTAATGGCTCGCGCGGTCTTGCAGACCCACGATGCGCAAGGCGATGTCTGCCCGACGCGAGCGTTCCCGCTTGTCCAGATGAGTCAACAACAGCGGCAGCGCCACGTTATCCCGCGCCGACAGCACCGGAATCAAATTGAAGAACTGAAAGATGAGCCCGACATGCCGCGCCCGCCAAGCCGCCAGCTCATCCTCGTCCAAAATATCGAGCCGCTGACCCGCTACCCACACTTCGCCGGAGCTAGGCCGATCGAGGCCAGCGAGCAGGTTCATGAGGGTCGATTTGCCCGATCCGGACGGGCCCATAAAAGCCACGAAATGACCCGCCGGAATTTCCAGCGAAACCCGATCGAGAGCACGGATTTCATCCACCCCACGGCGGTAAATGCGGGAAACGGCAACGGTGCGAACGAGCGGCTCTTCGTGATTGGTCACCCAACGCATCTGCGCCACAGTGTATCGTTTGCCCTTGGGCGAAACTAGCCAACTCATTCGCGATTGCTTTGCCGCCATTTTCTCTGCACACTGAAAGAGCAACGCTAGCTTCCGAAAGCCGCAACGATTATGGAAAGTCAAAGCCGCACGTCTGCCTCTTACGCGCGTGAGTGGGTGGTGTACGACGAGTACAGTCCTTGTCCGTACTTGCCTGGCCAAATTGCCCGGATGCCACTGCGTCTGCCTGTAAGGCCGCTATCGCGCTCCGCCCTGGCCGAGCGTTTAGAAGCGGGAGATCGCCGACAAGGTCCTCTCCTTTACCGCCCTCGTTGCCCGGGGTGTCAAGCGTGCCAAGCCATTCGGCTGCCAGTGGCCGAGTTCCGGCCCAATCGCACCCAACGGCGCATCTTCCGCCGCGGCTCGGCCTTGCTGGAGACGCACATCGGCCCGCCGCGTGTGGACTTGGAGCGGGTGCGACTGTACAACCGCCACAAAATCGAGCGCCGCCTCCTTACGGCCGACGGCCTGATCGATCGCCAGTTGTACGAAGAGTTTCTAGTCGACACTTGCGCGGAAACGTTCGAGCTCAGCTACTGGCTCAACGGCCGCCTCGTCGGTGTGGCGATCACGGATCGCGCCGAAGATTCACTTTCGGCTGTGTATTGTTACTACGATCCGTCATTGTGCCGCATGAGCTTGGGGACTTACTCTGTTCTAAAGCAATTGGAGCTTTGTCGGGCGTGGGGACTCAAATACCTCTACCTCGGGCTTTACGTGGAAGGCTGCGCGACCATGGCCTACAAGGTGCGCTTTCTACCCCACGAACGACTCATTCACGGTCGCTGGCGGCGCTTTCCTCGTACCTAAGCATCAGCGCCGAGCATGCGTGATGCCGCCCGTCATCGGCATCTGCGATCAGCGGTCCCCGGCGTTTTGCACAGCAAACCCGCGATCGATAAATTTAGCGATCCAGGTTTCGGTGCGTTCTGCGTACAACGGGACGCTGTCAACGGAGGCAAACATGCCACTTTTCGAGTATCGTTGTTCAAGCTGCGCACAGACGTTCGAGGAGCTGGTCACGGCGGCGGAGCGCGATCGGGTCGCTTGTCGGCACTGCGGCAGCCCACAGGTGGAGCGCTTGCTTTCCACCTTTGCGGTCCCCCGCGACGCAGTCACCCTCGCTTCTGCTGAGCCCGGTCCCTGTGGAGCCTGTGGTGCCCCACAGCGCGGAGCTTGCGCGCTCGAGAGTGGCAAGTGGTAACGCCAACTCGAACCGCGGCAACCATTCTCGTCGGCATCGACACCGGTGGCACCTTTACCGATCTTGTCGCCGTTATTGACGGACAGTTGCTTTTTCACAAGGTTCCCTCGACGCCAGAAAACCCAGCCGACGCGGTGCTTCTCGGCCTGAGCGAACTTTTGGGGCAGCGTCGCCACTATACGGTAAACTATAGCTCCACTGTGGCTACCAACGTGCTCCTGCAACGCCGAGGGGCACGTGTAGCCTTGCTCACGACGGCTGGCTTCGAGGACGTCATCGAAATCGGCCGTCAGAACCGACCGCAACTCTACGATCCTGAGCCGCAACGGCCCGAGCCTTTGGTGGCGCGACCGCTGCGAATTGGTGTTCAGGAACGCATGCTTCACACCGGTCAGCCGCTCGTCCCGCTGAGCGATCAAGCCATAGTTGCTGCGCTCGCACAAGTGCAGCGAGCGCAACCGGAGGCGGTGGCGATTTGCTTCCTGCACTCCTACGCGAACGCTGCCCATGAGCGACGGATGGGGCGAGCGCTTCGGCAGCGCGGTTTTTCGTTGGTCTCGCTATCGCACGAGTTGGCTAGTGAGCACCGCGAGTTCGAACGCTGTAGCACCACTGTGTTGAACGCCTATGTGCAGCCGGTCATGCAACATCATCTCCAGGATCTAGAAAAGTCGCTGCGCTCCCAAGAGGCCCGGTTACGCGTGCTCCAGTCCAGCGGGGGCGCGATCTCGCCCCGGGTAGCGGCTCGCGAAGCCATCCGGACCTGCTTATCGGGGCCGGCTGCGGGAGTGAGCGGCGCCTGGGCTGTAGCTCGGTCTCTGGGAATTCGGCAAGCCATCAGTTTCGATATGGGCGGAACGTCTACCGACGTGAGCCTTTTGCTCCACGGCGTGACGACCACCACGGAGCTGTCGATCGCTGGATTTCCGCTCAAAGTGCCGGCGGTCGACGTGCACACGGTAGGAGCCGGCGGTGGATCGATCGCCTACATCGACGAGGGCGGGCTTTTGAAGGTCGGACCGCTAAGTGCGGGGGCCGATCCGGGGCCTGCGTGCTACGGGCGTGGCCATGAGCCCACGGTCACCGACGCGAATTTGTTGCTCGGGCGCTTGCTTCCCCAGTTTTTTCTGGGTGGCCACATGCCTCTTTTCCCCGAACGGGCCCACAACGCTGTTGAGGTTCTGGCCGAGCGCCTCGGACAAAGCACCGAGGTGACAGCCGCCGGAATCGTTACCGTGGTCAATGCGGGCATGGAGCGCGCCATTCGCGCTGTCACCGTCGAGCGCGGATACGACCCGAGGCAGTGCGCGCTAATCGCCTTTGGCGGTGCCGCCGGCCAACACGCTTGCGCGTTGGCCGAAGCTTTAGAGATTCCCGTGGTCGTGATCCCGCGGTTACCTGGCTTGCTCTCCGCATGGGGCGCTCTCAACGCACCTGTCGAGCGGAATGCGGTGCGCTCCGTGTTGTGGCGCGAGCCCAGTTTTGCCCAGCTCCGAGCTGCCGCTCGCCCTCTGGTGACGCGAATCCAGCGCCAGCTCCAGCAGGAGGGTGTACCACCCGCCCAGCATCGTACCGACATCACCCTAGAGGTGCGTTACGTCGGCCAATCGCATGAGTTGACGGTTCCTTTGACCCCGACCTATCGCCGCGCGTTCGAACGCGCGCATCGTCGTTGGTACGGCTACCACGATCCTGGGAGGGAAGTCGAAGTCGTGAATATCCGTATATTCGGCCGCGAACGCACTCGTCCCATGCGGCACCTTGCACCAAGAAGCCTGCAGCCGCTGCTCCATCGAGCGACCCACAAGGTGTTTTATGCCAACCGCTGGTTCACCGTGCCGGTCTACGAGCGCGAGCGTTTCCAACCGGGCACCACGTGCAAAGGCCCAGCCCTCATTGTCGAAGCGAGCAGCACCACTTGGCTCGCCCCAGGGTGGCTTGCCACGTGGCATCGCCTCGGCCACCTCATGCTTACCCGCCAACACTCGGGAGGAAGAAGCAAACGATAGCGGGGTCGTCGCCCCTAGGGCGGAGGCCGGCGGCACGGCTTGGCTGGGGTCTCTGCCACCGCGATCCAAGCCGACCGAGGGAGAGGGTGCCACCGGCCTCACCTCGTCCAAACGAGTCGATTCCGGAACACAGCCTGTGGGTAAAATGACCATTCATGGTCCAGTACACTCGGCGTCAACCTTTCTCGGGCTACTTTTTAAGTGCAGGTCCAGCTCGGGAGCAACAACATGTTTTGTGCTACTGCGAGCACAGTTTCTTTGCTGTTTTCCCAACTTGATGTTCCCCCACCGCCTCCTGCTGCGGAGGAGAAACTGATCGCACCACATTCGACAGTTGACGTGAATGCCGTTGTACCCTTTAAATAATTGTATGGCACAGCATCGTTTAACGTTAGGGAATCGGAAGCTCGCCGAGGTAGGCCGGCGCCTTGCTTGGTTGCGCACCAGGCGTGGCCTCACCCAACAACAGCTTGCCGAGCGGTGCTCGAGCCTGCGCGACCGCCTCTTTCCGGCCAAGGAATTGCCGGAGGTCCCGGGTATTCGCCGCGACCGCATCGCCAAAATCGAGCTTGCAGCTTCAGCCAGTGTCAAGAGCGGAGCACGATGCTTATGGGCACACGAGTTACGCTTGCTAGCGACTGCGCTCGGGGTTAGCGGGAACTGGCTAACCGGCACGAGCGCCGGGACGATGCTGCGCTGGAACGTTTGGTCGCAAAGCCAAAAAGCGCAAGAGATCGCCGACCTCATTGCCTTTCACGAGGAGTCTAGTTCAACCCGCTGGGCCTGGTCGGTACCGCTACCTTGTACCCTCACGCCGCCGGTGTTTACGCAGCACTATTACCCGGTGCAAATCGCCGCGCACGGTGCACTGCTGTCCGGTGCGTCCTCCTCCGAGGTAGTCACCGCCCTGACGAGTGTCGCTGCCGCCAATCGGGAACGCACTTTACGCCGTCTCGAGGAAGGAACCCTCAAGTTCGCTGTCGTTATGCCCCTCGCGACCCTCCAGAGCATGGTGCAGGGAACGGGTCTTTACTCGCAGATTCGGCGGGAAGTCCGCAGCGAGTGTCTAAAGTGGATGATCAGCTCCTTGCTACGCTTCTCAAAGCACCTCAAATTGGCGTTCGCCACGGCGGAGGATCTGGAGCCCTACCGCTCTTGGATCTCGTCCTACCAGTCCTGGTACGTGAGCGGGCAGTTGACCGCGTTCCACACATCCGATGAAGTGATCTACCTCACGGAGGACGCTGCGGCGGTAAGCTGGGCCCGGCAAATCATCGAGCAGTTGTATCGAAGTGCGAGCTTTTCCACTCCCACACAAGTTCTGCGCCTCTTGCGCTCGTCGTTGGCGTCGCTACGGGGACAAGCCATCGGAGTACGCTCTTCGCTCCGCGGTAACCGGCGGGGCCGGGCCAGGCAAAAGCGATCGCAGCAGCGTCGCCTCCGGCGGACTGCTTGAATTGGAACTGCCGGGCGCACGGCCGTGCGCCCCTGCAGCACGGATCGGCGCGCACGGCAACATGGGAACGCGCATTACGATGGCAACAACGGGCGCACGGTAGCGAGCCCCTAGCATTGCCCATGCGTGCGCGATAGGTGGAGCGCAGTCGATGCGTACTTCTGCCACGGGAGGAGACACGATGACCGAGCGAGCGCACAACGACTCGGACCCAGCCGTGCCCGCACGGGCGGGCCATGTTCTCGAGCCTTTCCTCGCTCTTGCCTATCGCGTATTAGCGTGGACCTTTGGTGCCGTCGGGGTCCTTTTCTTCTTATTTCCAGACGGAATAGTGGGCATTCTCAATGCAATTGGCGACTGTTGCGGCTTCCCTCCCGCCCCTCCTTTAGCCCACCGTTTCTGGCTAAGCCTTGGGGTAGCCTACATGGCTGTGGTCACGGCCCTCGCGGCACTGGTTGCGCGAGCTCCCGTCGAACGCCGTATCCTCATGGTTCCCCTCGCCCTAGGCAAAGCGACGAGCAGTCTCACCTGTCTTTGGTTTTTCCTGGTCTACGATCGTTACTTCGTTTATCTAGCCAATGCGCTCGTTGATGCATCGCTTGCCATTTTCGCGTGGGCCACGTATGCGGCCACGGCTCCTTCAACCCCAGGGCGACTGCCCCCTCGCGCACGGCGGACGCTCGAAGCGGTGGCAGAAGCACTATTTCCCCAACCAGGCATAAGCTTCCACGGCGTACACGTGAGAGAACTTGCCGACGCTGTAGAGCAACAAATAGCCGAGCGTGGAGCGCTAGCGATTCGCGGTTTCAGCACTCTTCTCACCTTTGTCGATTGGAACCCGCGGCTGTTCCATTTTTGTTGGTCGCCACTGCGTGAGTTACCTTGGGCAAAGCGGGTTCACGTGCTCGAGTCGATGGAACGCAGCCGCTGGCTGGTGAGGCGGCAGGCGGTGCATGCTCTAAAGCTCCTGGTCAGTCTCCACGAGTACAGTGCCCCGAAACTGCTAGCCGAACTTCGTGCGGACGATCACTGGCTGGCCTCGCGCTTGGAACTTGCGCGGGCGCGCCGGCAGCAGGGAGCGAAGGGTCCGTATCCGCTGCCGAGTCCGGTGGAGTAATGACCATGCCTGTGTTCGATGGCAGCACGCTCCGTCGCCATCACCGTATCGCCGGCGACGCCGTAGTCGTCGGCAGCGGCGCGGGTGGTGCCATCGCCACCGCCGAGCTTGCGGCAGCCGGATGGAACGTGGTGATCCTCGAAGAGGGCGGTTACTTCACGGGCCAGCACCTGAGCGGCAGCGTGAGCTTTGCCTTCACGCGCCTGTATCGGAACGGCGGCCTTACCGGCACCATCGGCCGGCCCCCGATCATCGTTCCGCTGGGGCGTTGCGTAGGGGGAACCACCACCATCAACAGCGGCACCTGTTATCGCACGCCGGACTTCGTGCTCCAGCGATGGGAGCGCGATTTCGGCCTCGAAGGCGCAACCGCGCTCGAGGAAGATTACTCTGCGATCGAGCGCGACTTGCACATCAAGCCGGTACCTGACCACCTTTACGGCCCGGCCAATGGGCGCATTCAGGAAGCCGTCGAGCGGATACTAGGGTGGCGTGGCTCACGCATCCCGCGCAACGAAGACGGCTGCATCGCCACCGCCCGCTGTGCCTTCGGTTGCCCCAGCGACGGCAAGCTTGCCATGAACGTCACCAAGATTCCCGAGGCCGTGGCTCGTGGGGCAACACTTTGGGTGCACGCCAGAGTGCGGCGCATCCTGCTCGATGGCCATCGAGCCGTTGGTGTCGTAGCCGATGCCCTCACTCCCGAGGGACGTCCCACGGGTGCGCAGTTAGACGTCGTCGCCGGACTCGTCGTTGTTGCTGCCGGGGCCTTGCACACACCGGCGCTGCTGCAAGCCTCGGGAGTCCGCAATCCCTGGCTCGGCCGCAACTTGCACTTACACCCAGCCACCCGAGTGGTGGCCCTCTTCCCTGAACCGATCCGGGGCTGGCACGAAGTGCCGCAGGCGTACAATATCGACGAGTTCATCCCCTCTGGCATCTTCATCCAAGGGCAATTCGTGCCTCCTGAAGTGCAAGCTGCGGCCATTCCAGGTTTCGGCCGCACGCACGCAGAGCGCATGCGCGCTTTCGAACGTATGGCGAGCTTCGGCGCACTCATCAGCGACGAGTCGAGCGGACGCGTGTGGAGTGCGGGAACGTCAGTCACCCCGCTTGCCTGGTACACCTTGAGCAAACGCGATGTACGGAAGCTTCTGTTCGCCATCGCTCGAACTGCGGAAGCGTTTTTTGCGGCCGGGGCCATGGAAGTCTACTCCGGTGTCGCTGCCCTTCCCGTTCTTCGCGATCGCACCGAGATCGCCACCCTCGAAAGTGCGCGCGTGCGCCCGAGTCAACTTGACGTCATGGCGTTTCATCCCATGGGAACGGCACGGGCTGGAGCTGCTCCTTTGTCTGTCTGCGATCCCTGGGGGCGGGTCTACGGGTACCGAGGGCTTGCGGTTGCCGACGCCAGCTTGTTTCCCACCTCGAATCGGATCAACCCACAGCTTACGATCATGGCCTTGGTGCGGCGGAACGCCCGCGAGTGGATTGCCCGTGGGTATTGAGGCGGCGACCGCTGTCCGCCGATGTTTCTTCGGACTTGGGTCAATGATAGCGGAGGCACTAACGAGGAAGATCAACATGGATCAAGAACGCAGTGTACGGGTAGAGCAAAATGGCCCCATTTGGACCGTCATCTTATCTCGCCCCGAGCGGCGGAACGCCGTCGATCGGCACGCCGCCGAGCAGTTGGCGCGCGCTTTCCGGGCGTTCGAGGAGGCGCCAGAGGCTTGTGTGGCTGTGCTCTGGGGAGAGGGCGGTACGTTCTGTGCTGGGGCTGATCTCAAGGCTCTTGCCGAAGGGCGGGGAAACATCGTTCGCGAAGAGGGCGATGGCCCCATGGGGCCGACGCGACTGCGGTTGAGCAAGCCCGTGATTGCCGCCGTGTCCGGATACGCGGTTGCCGGTGGTCTCGAGCTTGCTTTGTGGTGCGACTTGAGGGTCGCCGAGGAGTCGGCAGTGTTCGGTGTGTTCTGTCGCCGTTGGGGTGTGCCGCTGGTCGATGGTGGCACCGTTCGGCTGCCACGGCTGATCGGTCTGAGCCGCGCCCTCGACATGATTCTCACCGGTCGCCCGGTGTCGGCGGGCGAGGCACTCGCCATGGGGTTAGTGAACCGGGTCGTACCGGACGGGTCGAGCCGCGAGCACGCCGAAGCCCTCGCTCAAGAACTGGCTCGGTTTCCTCAAACCTGCTTGCGTCACGATCGACTCTCGGCATACGAGCAAGAGGGCCTTACCCTCGAGGTGGCACTGCAGAACGAGTTTCGGCATGGCTGGGTCAGCCTGCAAAGTGGGGAGGCCGCTGCCGGTGCCCAACGTTTTGCCGAGGGCGAAGGCCGCCACGGAACCTTTGCGTGACCCGGTTGTCGCCCGGGCAACAGCGAAGCAAAAACGCGACAAGGAGGAGACCATGAAAATTTACGATTCGCAGCTCGCACCCAACCCACGGCGCGTACGGATTTTTTTGGCAGAGAAAGGCATTCAGGTCCCGTACGAACAAGTGGACATCGTCAGTGGCGCCAACCGTTCCCCGGAGTTTCGCAAAAAAAACCCCCTCGCCACCGTACCGGTGCTCGAACTGGACGACGGAACCTGCATCGCGGAAAGTGTGGCCATTTGCCGGTACTTCGAGGAACTTTACCCGGAGCCACCGCTCATGGGACGCGATCCCCGCGATCGTGCCCTCGTGGAAATGTGGCAACGGCGCATGGAGTTTCATATCTTTCTTCCGATCGCGCAGGTATTTCGCAACTGTCACCCGTTTTTCGCTGGGCGGATTCGTCAAGTTCCGGAGTGGGGCGAAGTCAATCGGGAGTGGGCTTTAGAAGGGTTGAAGTGGCTCGACGAGGAACTCGCCAGTCGCCGCTTCATCGCTGGGGACAGCTTCACCATTGCCGACATCACCGCGCTTTGCGGCATCGACTTCGGCCGGGTATCCGACATTCGGATTCAACCCGAACAAAAGAACCTGAAGCGCTGGTACGACGAAGTGTCGTCACGCCCCAGCGCCAAGGCATAAGGGTCAGGGGAGGGAGCCGATGAAGTTCGGTGTCGCGTTTACCAACGCTGGTCCGCTCGCCTACCCAGAGCCCTTTGCTGCGTTAGTTCAAACTGCCGAGGAGTGTGGCTTCGAATCCATTTGGACGGTCGAGCACGTCGTCGTGCCTGTCGGCTATCGGTCGCGCTATCCCTACAGCCCGGACGGCAAAATGCCGGCGCCGGAGGACGTTCCCCTGTCCGATCCCCTCATCCCGCTGGCCTATGCTGCTGCTCGGACGCAAAGGGTACGGCTGGGCACGGGCATTCTCATCTTGCCACAACGTCATCCGGTGTACGTGGCGAAAGAAGTCGCCACCCTCGACGTGTTGTCAGGCGGCCGCGCCATTCTCGGTATCGGCTCCGGGTGGTTAGCGGAGGAATTCGCCACGGTCGGTGTGCCCTTCGAAGAGCGCGGGGCCCGCACCGACGAAGCTATTCGTGCGGTGCGCACGCTATGGCGACCGGGCCCGCAAAGTTTCGAGGGAAGGTTCTTCCGCTGGGCGCCGGTGGAGTCGAATCCCAAGCCCGTGCAGCAGCCAGGGGTGCCCATCGTGATTGGCGGCCACTCGGCGTCAGCGGCGCGGCGTGCGGCGCGCCTAGGCGATGGCTTCTTTCCCGCGTTCGGCGAGCCAGCGGAGCTGAAAAATTTGCTGCGCCTAATGCGGGAGGAATGCGAGCGCATTGGGCGCAATCCAGAGGAGATCGAAATCACCACCGGAGCGTTCACCGTGGACGTGGACACGGTGGCACGTTACGCCGAGCTTGGCGTACGGCGCGTCGTCATTGGTCCCCCGGGCTTCGACCTCGACAGTATCCAGGACGGCCTTCGCCGCTTCGCCGATACGGTGATGCGGCGCCAGGAATGGGTCTGAGGAACGAGTACCGCCAAGAAACGGCGAACACCTCGGTTCAAGGATGCTGTTTGGGTGGCCTTGAATCCCGCTGTGTCGAATTGCGTCTCGGGTTCCCACCCAAAGAACCCGAACCAGCCAGCCTCTTTCTGGATCTTCGCCCGCTGAATGCAGAGGTCACAACGATCCCACGGCACCGCTGGTTTCGGCCACTGTCGCCGTCGGTCGCCAATTCCTGGCGCTTTCCACCTGTCGTCACCCGACGGGCTTGAACAACCCCAGGCCAAAGCTGGCGGAGTGGCCAAGTCGCAAAGGACCCTCAACCGGCTGCGGTAACTCTAAGCGCAACCAGTACCCACGACGGTCGCCAAGAAATGCCCTCTCGCGCGCGGCACGCCGTGGCAAGTGTACCGCTACCCAAGTTGGCGGTCGCCCGCAGTCGCTCACGCGAGCATCTTCAGCACAAGGGTACCCGCGCAAGGTCAACTCGCGCCGCACCTGGTGTTCAATCGTTTCCCGTGCTCGCAATTTGCTTCCCCGAAGGTAGCGACGCGGTGGCACATACGGCGTCATCGATTCCCACACACGCCACTTCTGACCGTCGAAGCCTTCCGGTGGTGGAACTGCGCGGTCGAGCGGCAGCAGGCGGACCTTCCAAGCATCGGTGTCGTCTCCCGGGTTTGCCCAGGAAACCTCGCGGCTCGCGGCGCGTAGAATGGCCTCCTCCTCCCAGGCCAGAAACGGCTCGCTGCGCCAAACCAGCAGCCGCGTGGGCAGGCGTCCTTCCAGCCAAACAAAAAACTCTGCGTGTCGGTGGCCCTGGAGAGGCCGGCCATCGGAGTCTTTTCCTGCAATCAGGGCAACCCGCTCACGGACATCGCGCGGTGCCCGAGCCCAAACTGACCGAAAGCCATGACATCTCAAAGACTCTCGCAAGACTGCCCCTCTCAAACGCGAGGTCAAGCGCACTAAACTCCGTAACGTCGGGGCCACATTCCATCCGACGGCAAACTGGAGCAACTGCTTACCCGTGAATCTGCGATCCACAGTGAATACCTTTCCACCAATCATTGGCGGGGGCAAAACTGCGTAACGATAGCGCGCACCCGGCGGGACCGAGCGGCGAATCGCTCTGGGGTCCTCCGTCGTACATAAAAGATCTTCTTCGGTAGCATCGCGAGTCGGTACCAGGACAGGCACAGCGTCTCGAGAAGGCTGGTCCACCAGCTTGCAGTTCGGACTGGGGAACTCGCCGCTGGACCGTCTAAGCCGCGAGAACGTTTCTGCGCGACCAAAATAGGTGATTCGCTCCAAGCAACGATCGAGAACATACAGTAATTCCTCGCTCCAGACCTTCCTTTTAAGTTCAAGAAACCACCAGACAGCACCTTGCTCGTTTGGAGCCGTGCACCAGAAGTTGTCCTGAGCAAGGCTCCTCCGGTAGCAACGCATTCCGGCTTTCGTGTTTACTTGTGGCTCCCAACCAAATTCACTCGGAAAATACTGCCGTACAGCCGGCCCACGTCGTGCCAGCGGTGGGAGGTAAAAGGCATATTCACTCTCGCACAGCGACCGGATCAAGCTGCTGAGCTCTGCCTTGTTAAATTGCCCCGAAGATTCTCGGGCCCACTGGTACCAACGGGCTACCACCGCGCGGACAAACCGCCATGGGCTTGGAGGCCACTCCCCGAACGGGTCATCAAAGGGATTCACACGCCAGGGTGTGGCGTGAAACCGCCCAAGCGGAAAATCTTGCCGGACGACGATACGCATGGGACAGCTCACCCCTCCTCGTCTTCGCTTCCTTCCGAGCCCTCTTCCGCAACCATTTCTTTCCGAGCCGTCTTCACGTCCTCCCGATACAGCTCCTCAGAAGCCCAATAAACATCCGTACGACAAGGTTCAGGAAACTCCACGTTCCGCAGGGCCTTCTCGACTTCGACTTCGATCCCAACCTGCTTATCGTCGCACTGCAGGCCCACGCACTCGAGATGGCAACCGGAACGAAAGCGGAACGGCCGCTCGAGCAACCGCTGGATTTTCCAGAGTGCCAGGGCGGCAAGAAACTCCTTTTGCCTCTCGTTGAGCCCCAACACTTGTGTTCCGTTCGCTCGACCGAAGGATCGCAGAAGAGCTACATCCAGAATAAACGTCGCCCGGATCTCCCTCGCCGTTGCATCATCAACAGCGAAGATCGGCTGGCCTGACGTGGTCTTGCCAAGCCGGTCGAACTTCACACCCGAACGGTCGACGCGGCCTGCTCCGAAAGCTTCTAGATGGGCGGTAAGTAAGCGAGGAATCTTTATCTGCCATTGAGGGAAGAGAACTCCGTGAACCAGCGCATTCGGGTCGTAGCGAAAAATCGTCTTGAAGACGTCCCACCACCTGTCTGCCGGAGGGTGCGCTTTGGAACTCTTTGGTAGTTTAATACCGAACTCTTTGATCAAGACATCTTTAAACTGCTTGGGCTCCGGTTGCGATTTACCCGTTTTCGTTTCCAAACTGCCATCTGGTCCAATCACCTGGCCATCGAGAAAATATGTCGAAGCGATGCGGTGTCCTTCCGTCAAGGTTGTCACAACGACTGTCCGTTTCTCTACGGGGAGCCTTCCGTTCTCGGGCTCACCGGTTACACACCGCACATAAGGCATTCCTTTGAGTTCATCGACCAGCTCGTAGTCATGGGGCCCCCGCATGCACACTGCCTCCAGGTGGTTCGCCATGCTGGCCGGACTATCGACGATGCATACGTTTTCTTCGTGTAACGCGCCGTTCTCCCAACGCGGCGCCTTGTAAAACACGTGCCCGACCTCGGGAAAGCCTGCTGGTTGAAACCGATCGAGTCTCCCCACTGGAACAAGCCTCGCGGTCGCTACCAGCGGAGACTCCCCCGCCAGAACACTATTGGGCGTAATCGTCACCGCACTCGCCATCACTCACTCCTCCTTACGTTCGGCGTGGTCGAAACCAACGTTTGATCAGCAACAGCCTTTCCTTTTGGGTCAGCGGGAACAACATCGCCGCCAAAAGGCGTTCGGGATCGCATACATTCCACGGAACCTGGCAACGAACGAGCGGCAAGTTCAGCATCGCGTAGCGCGCTGCTACAAGCTGGACGGCGGCATCAACTTGCCCGCTCCGAACTAGCCCAACAAGCGCCCGAGCTACTGATGGGGAAAATGCCGTCGTTTCACTTTCAACGGGCGTCGTTATCCCAATCGATTGGCCTAGGGACCCAAGCGCGTATCGGTCAAAGAAGTTAAAGAAGGGTTGCAAAAGCCCCACTAACAGCATAGGGCCGCTGACCGCACTAACCTGGGGCTGTGCGGAAAACACCTCAAGCAACCACCGAGGAATAAACTCCCATTGAAAGAGAGCAAAACGGCCCAACCACAGCGCCAAAGCTTCCTCATTCACCCAGCCATCTAACCAGGCCTGGACATCAGAAATAGAAACTGTGATCGGCGTTGTCCTGGTCTTTTTTTCCATCCAGCTTTTGTTTTGTCTTTCGGCGTCAAGGGCGAGCCGCACCGACACGGCGGTCAGGGTCCTGGCGAGCGAACCGTGCCGGAATACCCAACGCGCCGGGGGGCTTTGCGGATGGAAAAACCGTGAGCCCCGGTTGCGCTCCACCCCAAACCGGTAAAGCGTAAATGGAAGTGGCTCCACAAAACCCGAAACAAGCGCAGCGGCAAGCCGGGCCTCAGTCTCTGGAGGTGTGC
>CALAMI010000016.1:5000-196441 GCA_937925685.1 Candidatus Binatia bacterium
AAGCAGGAGATCTCCCGCAACAAGCCGTTCGCCATTGATCTTCACCGCGCCCTGAGCGAGAAGCCTTCGCGCTTCACTGTTTGAGGAAGCAAGTCCCAATAGCGATAAGATGCGCCACACCGGCAATTGCTCACTTTGCTCATCGGGCCACGAAAAACTCGGCATGTCCTCGGGCACCTTGCGCTGTTGGAATTGCCTCTCAAACCGCTTCCTTGCCTCCACACTAGCCACCTCCCCCCAAAACATTCTCACCAGTGTAGCCGCCAGGTCCTTCTTCGCGTCCATGGGGTGTAGCTCTCCGACAGCCAACTGCTTGCGAATCTCGGCAACGTCGCGTTCCGTCAACAACTCGAAGTAACGCAACATCAATTCATCGGAGATCGACATCACCTTACCGAACATTTCGTCGGCCGGTTCCGTAACCCCGATGGCGTTACCCAGGGATTTGCTCATTTTCTGCACCCCATCCGTGCCTTCCAGCAACGGCAGCGTGAACACCACCTGAGGTGCCTGGCCAAATGCTTTTTGGATTTCCCGACCAACCAACAGATTGAACCGTTGATCCGTGCCACCCACTTCCACATCAGCCTGGAGAGCGACGGAATCGTATCCCTGGATCAAAGGGTACAAAAATTCATGGATACCAATGGCCTGCCTCTGCCGATAACGTTTGGCGAAGTCGTCACGCTCCAACATTCTCGCCACCGTATAATGAGAGCAAAGGGCAACGAACTCAGCCGCCCGCATCTGCTCCATCCATTCCGAATTGAATCGAACCTCGGTACGAGCAGGGTCCAGAATTTTGAAGACCTGTTCCTGATAGGTTTTCGCGTTACTGGCAACCTCGGCGGCGGATAGTGGCCGCCGAGTTTCAGAGCGGCCCGTGGGATCGCCAATGCGAGCCGTAAAGTCGCCGATCAAAAAAATGACCTGATGGCCGAGCTCTTGAAACTGCCGAAGCTTGCGCAACACCACCACATGGCCGAGATGAAGGTCAGGCGCCGACGGATCAGCCCCAAACTTAACCCGAAGGGGCCTACCGAGCCTCAACTTGGAGAGCAACTCCGACTCCGAAATGATGTCCACCGCACCCCTGCGCAGGGCGGCAAGCTGTTTCTCTGCTGGCTCCACGTCCGATCTCCATCCCTCAATAACCGCTCATCGCTGCTTTGAAGCTAACATTGCGGCCCTGCCCCTGTTCTCTTTGTGCACGGGACAGTACAAGCGCACTCTCGATTGGCTTCCCCCGGGCTACCGCACCAGACGCCCGAGACACTGCAACCTACCACCGCGGTTCCTTACCGCGCGATGTCGCTGGCCCGCAGTTCACGAATCACGGTGACTTTGATTTGCCCTGGGTAGGTCATCTCGTTTTCAATCTTACGGGCGATATCGCGCGCCAAGACTGGGACGAGTTCGTCGGAAATCGTCCGCGGTTCGACGATGATGCGGATCTCTCGACCCGCCTGCACGGCGAACGACTTCTCGACCCCTTTGAAGGAATTCGTAATTCGTTCGAGGTCTTCCAGTCGCTTCACGTAACTCTCGAGCATTTCTCTGCGCGCCCCAGGCCGGGCCCCAGAGAGTGCATCAGCTGCATCCACCAAAGGAGCAAGAATGGTCTCGGCCTTTACTTCCTCGTGGTGAGCGGCAATGGCGTTGACGATTTTCGCCGACTCCCCATAGCGTCGGGCTATATCCGCACCAATAATCGCATGCGAGCCTTCCACCTCATGCGTCAATGCCTTTCCTATATCGTGCAACAAAGCAGCCCGACGCGCCTGTTTTTCGTTGAGCCCCAATTCTGCCGCCATCGCGCCACAAATAAAGGCGGCCTCGATCGAATGGGCCAACACATTTTGGGCGTAACTGTAGCGGTATTTCAACATTCCCAAGAGTTTCACCAACTCAGGGTGAACGCCATGAACACCTACCTCGAGCAATGCTTTTTGCCCAGCTTCGCGAATGTTTTCCTCCAACTCTTGTTCCGCGCGGCGCACGACTTCCTCAATTCGCCCAGGATGGATCCGCCCATCCGAAATCAGCTTTTCTAACGCAATGCGTGCAATCTCACGCCGAATGGGGTTGTGGCAGGAAACAATCACGGACTCAGGCGTGTCATCGATGATCAAGTCAACCCCTGTTGCCGCCTCGATTGCCCGAATGTTTCGCCCTTCCCGACCGATAATGCGGCCCTTCATTTCCTCGTTCGGCAGGTGAACGACGGACACAGTGCGCTCGGCAGCGAAGTCCCCAGCTAAACGCTCAATGGCGATGGAGACGATTTTTTTTGCTCTCCGCTCTGCCTCGGCTCTTGCCTCCTCTTCAATGACCCGAATCCGCCGAGCTGCCTCGTGGCGCGCCTCCTCGGCCACTTGCTCCACCAGCATTTGCTTAGCTTCCTCACGAGTTAAGCCGGCCACCCGTTCTAATTGGTGACGCACCTCTTCCAAGGTTTGCTGGCACTGCTGCATCTGTTGCTCCAAAGCAGCCTCCTTTTCGCGAAGCCGCTCCTCCCGCCGATCCAGCTCGCTGTCACGCCGCTCCAGTTGTTCTCCCCTCCGATCGAGCGCCTCTTCACGTTGCGCTAGCCGTTTCTCCAATTGCTGTAATTCGCGCCGTCGCTCCTTCGACTCTTGTTCAACTTCCTCTTGTGCCTGTAACAACAATTCCTTGCGCTTCAGCTCGGCATCACGGAGAATCCGCTGGGATTCCTCCCGAGCCTCTTGAATCAAGCGTTTCGTTTCCTCGATCTCGGCAGCCCGCGCACCGCGAGCGCGACGTGCTCGAACGAATTCAAAGCCGAGCCCCGCAACAAAACCGATCACCAACCCAATGAGTAAGTAACTTTCCACGGTCTAACGCTCCTTTCTTGTCGTCAGTCAAACGACCCCCTCGCGACATACCACGACGCGGCGTTCGGTAACGATCTTGTCCACGCGCACGTCCCACTGCTCGTCAGGCAGAAAAGGTACCCGCTGAAACTCATAAGCCAAAGCAATCACCAGTACCGTAACCTTCTCTCGCAACCTCGCCAACAAGCGATCGTAGGCCCCCGATCCGCGACCTAGCCGTACCCCCGTGCTTGACCAAGCCACCGCCGGCACATAGGCAACGAGGCGCCCAACGTGAGAAAGCGATGAGCCGCCGAACCTCGGTTCCCACAATCCGAACTTTCCACGGCGCAAAGGGGCACCCGGCTGCCACTGAACAGCGGCCCACTCCCCATCGACAAAAGCCGGTAGAAAAAGGGGAAGCCGGCAGCTAGCTGCCCTACAGAGGAGAAGGCCAGTCGGAACCTCGTTCTCCTCCGCCAAGTACAGGAGAACACCGCCTCCGGAAAGAAAATCCTCGTGGTCAGCTGCACGCCGCGCTACCGCGTAACCCAGGCCTTGCTCGACGCTCCACGGGCTTAGTTGGCGCCGAACCGCACGAAGCGCCGAACGTACTCTGAGCTTTAAAGCTGGCGAGCTCGATCGCAACGCGTCGGCTCCCTCTCGGCAAGAAGCTTGCCATGGCCTAATGGCACCGTCGCACATAGCCTCGCCTATAACAAAAAAAACCGCTCTTCTAAGGGATCAACAACGCCACAGGAAGCTGCGACAGTCGTAAGAGAATGACGCAGGACCTCCAGGCTGACGAATTCATTATGGTTATCGTGTCTTCGCTACAAACGACCTATCCCTCGAAGCTCCGGTTGCAGCGAAATGGAGTCCCTCGCTTACGCCGCGCGCCCAGCGAGAGAATTGAGACAGTTTCCTGACACTTCTGAGTTGGCTTTGCCGCGGAGCAGTAAGCATCCCCCTTTCTCGACGACTGCGGCGTCTCTGCAGAGGGATTGAGTGGTGACCGAGGCAAGGGCTAGGTCCGAGTGCAGGCGGTATAAAGTGCGAGGGTCCTCGCACGGACGTGATCCCGGAGACAACCCCCGAGGGCACATGCCAACATCCTAACGAACAGGAGCGCTCCCGCCGGTAGTACAACCCAGCCCGCGAAGTGGCAGGAGGCCCTTGTAGCTGGCCGAGGCAAGCCGAATACCGGGGGATACTGCGTGATCTTCACGTGCACCCTGCCCCTGCCAAGGTTCTTGGCATCGCACTCGCGGCAGCGCTTGGATCCCGCTGGGACACACAAATGCGGGGGATAGGAGCCGGAGCAACACAAACCAGCTGCGGAAAGCCAACGGAGTTCCATCGCATGCCCTTGCCAACACGAAAGGGTTTGGCCCTCACAAACGTGGTACTGGCATTTTTTCGGTACTTGGCCGCCTGACCTCGTTCGCCCCAAAAGCGCTAGCCCAGCTCATCACGAGGGACTTGTGACGACTCCTTACGAGGTGGCCACCCCACGCCACTCCGGGGCGATCATCAATGGTTCCAAAGCCAAGAATCGGCGACGTTGAGAGGAAGTTGCGCGAATGCCGGGGCACACATACGGTGTCAACGTAAGTCGTCCCCCCGACGCCCTCCCTGTCTCCATCGATCGATGTGGTCGAAGGAGTCGCATCCCAGCGATTACCGGAAAGCTTACGTTCCAAGGGCTCCGCGCGCCCTAGCGGGCGGTCGCTTTTCATCCGCAATTGGCAGGGTCATCGCGTTAGCCTCAGGCCTTCCTGTGCAACGACGAACCGTCCCGGCCGAGGCTATGCAGGCGTAAAACCTTGCAGCCAGGTCGGCACCCAGGACAACCTCAAATACGCGCGTCGCAAGCCCCTCATGTCGGAAAAGCGGCAGCTTCGGAGTGTCCTAACTCCGCAGGGACCACCCGCTCCGCTTTTGGATCGAGTTCCTCACCGAGGAGTGCCGAGACAAAGGCGCGAGGGTCAAACTCTTCCCAGTCCTGCAAACCCTCGCCAAATCCGACAAACCTGATTGGCAACCCAAACTTGATGGCAATCGGGATAACTACGCCTCCTTTGGCGGTACCATCTAATTTCGTCAGGCAAACACCCGTAACCCCCACGGCCTGCGACAAGACTTGCGCTTGAACCACCGCATTTTGACCATTGGTTGCATCGATGACCAAGAAAACCTCTACATTGTCCTCCCCTAGCTGCTTTTGCGCGGTACGAACGATTTTGCGCAGCTCCTCAACGAGGTGCTGCTTCGAATGCAGCCTGCCCGCCGTGTCCACGATGACCACGTCCATCTGGCGCGACTGGGCAGCCTGTAAACCGTCGAAGACCACCGCCGCTGGATCCGCTCCGGCCTGATGTCGCACGCAGCTAATCCCCAGACGCTCAGCCCAAGCCTCCAGCTGTTCCCCGGCGGCTGCGCGGAAGGTATCCGCCGCAACTAGCAACACCCTGTGACCGTGACTGCGAAGCCACCACGCCAGCTTGGCTACCGACGTGGTTTTCCCCACGCCGTTGACACCTACCATAACCACAGCCTTTGGCTTGTCCGTTCGGGTAAAGTTCCATGAGGGGCGTCTGTTCTGCTCCAGAACCCTTATGAGTTCCTCAGCCAGTCTCCTCCCGAGGGTGCGGGCACCCCTCGCCCCCAGCTCACTGGAGCGCAGCCGTTTGACCAACTGACTGGCCGTTTCCGCTCCAACATCGGCGCTGACCAAGGCCTCTTCAAGCAGTCCGAAGGCATCATCGTCGCTGTCTCCACCAAGCCAAATTTCACGCAGGCGCTCGCGCGTTCGTCTCAAAGCCGAGAACAGATGAGACCTCGGCTCTTCTCGAAGCGGCCCAACCTCAGTTTTTGCTTTCGCGGGGATTTTCTTTCGTTTAAACCACAGCACCAGTCCCGAACCCACAAGTCCGGCGAACCCGAGGGAAAGGACCGCAAGCGGTATCCAGCCCAGTTCCATGGGAACTCACGTTAGAGCAAAGCGGCCCTTTGCTCTAGCGTAAAATGTAGACGCCGTACGCCACCACCGCGGTTATGGCAATCGCAGTTCCACGGCGAGCAGAGTAGACACCCCTGGTTGCTGCATGGTTACCCCGTAAAGCCTGTCTGCCGCCTGCATCGTGCGTTTATTGTGGGTGATCACAATAAACTGCGAGCTGCGACTCATCTCGCGTACCAACTCCATGAATCGCGAGACGTTCGCATCGTCCAGCGGCGCGTCCACTTCGTCAAGGATACAAAACGGGCTGGGACGCGCTGCAAACAATGCAAAAATCAATGCAACTGCAGCCAGCGCTTTTTCTCCGCCGGAAAGCAAACTCACGGCCTCCAACCGCTTCCCTGGCGGACGAACAACGATTTCTACGCCAGAGTTTCCAATCTCGTTGGGATCGGTAAGCACCACCCGTCCCTCGCCACCACCAAACAAGCGAGGTACCACCGCGCCGAACTCTCGTTGCACGGCCTCGAGCGTAGCCAAAAACTTGGCCCGCGACGCCCGCTCCAATCGGTCGATCGTGTTCTGCACATCTTTTAGCGAACGCTCCAAGTCAGCCCGCTGCGTGCGCAAAAATTCCGCGCGCTCTTCGGTCTCTTTGAGCTCCTCTAAGACCCCCACACCCACGGTACCAACCTTTTCCAAGAGGGAGCGCAGGTCCTTCAACTTGGTGCGAAGTTCTTCCTCGCTCCTCTTCGCTTCCTCGGCGGGCAAATCGTCGAGGCTACGGAAATAACGCTCTTCCACACTTTGGCGCAGGTGCTCCATCTGCGCCCGCAGCTCCACAATCTCCAGTTCGGCCCTCGTTTTACTTTCGCGGCAGCCCTCAACTCGCCCCGCGAGACTTTGAACATCCCTTTCCGCAGCGAGCTTCTCCCTTCCTATGTCTTCCACCCACCGCTGGCAGCGTCCTTCTTCGTCCCGCACTTGCTCCAAAGCACGCTCGAGCTGACTGCGACGGGCACTGAGCTCACCGACGATCCTCGCGGTATCTTCTGTCTTTTGCGCAGCATCGCGAATCGCGACTTCGAGGGTTCGTAGCCGCTCGGCAACGGTGATTTCTTCTTGCTCCAATCGTGAGAGCGTCTGCACAAGAGCTTCGTGTCGCTCCCGCTGCGCAGCGAGGCGCAACTCTTGCTCGTGGATCTGGCGATCCAGTAAATCGCAGCGTCGTTCCGCTGCCGCCACCCGTTGCTCCAGCACTTGGCGGTGCGGCTGCACGCCTATATCCACAGAGGACAAGGCGTCGAGTTGCTCGTTCACCGAGCAAAGTGACTGTTGGGCTTCGTCCAGCCGCTCCTGCATGCGCCGAGACTCTAGCGCCGCATGCTCTATGCGATCTATCAAGCTTCTCCTTGAGGCTACCAAGCGATCGACGTCCTTACGGAGGGACAAAAGCTGGACCGAACAATTTTGCAGCCGAGAATCCACCTGCTGCAAAGCTTCCTCCTCGTCCGCGAATCGGCGGCGCATTTGGTCGTACACCTTTTGCCTTTCCTGCAAATCGCACGTGCCGCGCAACACCTTGTCCGTGAGCTCCTGGATGCGTCTGCGGCGAGCTAAAATTTCCTCGCCCAAAGCGTCCTCCGTGCCTCCTACAACCACGCCTCGTTGATCAACGGTTTCCCCCGCAGGCGTGACCAAGAGATACTCTCCTCCAAGGCTTTGGAGGCAATTCAATGCATCTTCCAGTCGGGGGACCAAGGCCACATGAGCCAAAAGCCGCTCAACCACTGGCCGGTACACCTCCTCCGCTCCCACAAGATCTGCCATCGGTGTCACGTTCCCCCTGCTGTCCCACAGTTTTGCGCCGTTGTTGGCATGTGGGTGTAGCGGGATAAATGCGCCTCTGCCCAACCCCTCCTCTTTAAGATGGCGCACAGCAGCCAATGTCGCTTCCCGGTCTTCGACGATCAGACATTGCAAGAGTTCGCCTAAAGCCGCAGCCACGGCGCGTTCAAGATTCGCTGGCACTTGAATAACATCGGCCACTACGGCCTGGGCCACTTTGGCCCCGTTTTCACCTAGCATCAGTTTTTGGACGCCAGGTTTAAACCCCTCATAGCGGCGTCGAAGTTCTTCTAACGCTTCCAGCCGCGACTGCATCCGGAGAACTTCATCGGCCAGTTTCTCGTTTTCCTCCTGCATGAGGCGAAGTTCGCCTCTCAACCTGCTCACCCTCTCCGCCTTGCGCTGGCGTCGAAGAGAAAGTTCCGCCACCTCTACTTCCAACGTACGGCAACACGCTCTGTAACGAATCAGTTCGAGCTCGGTCGCTGACAGTTGGGCCGCGCTGTCCTGCATTTCCCGACTAAGCAGGGTAATCGCATTCGACAAATCACTGCACTCGCGATTTAAGCTACGGGATTGATTTGCTAATTCGGATCTTCGCTGGCGGGAGTGCAGCTCCGCCTCGCGCCAGGCGTCAAGCTCGCTCCTTAGCGCTGCCAATTTTGTCGACTCCAAACGAAACGCTTCGACGGTCTGCATTCGCAAAGACTCGAGCCCCAAAATGGTGCACGCGGCCTCCCGCCGGCGCTTTGCCTCCGCCGATTTTTGCTCGGCTAAAGTGGCAAGCCGCCGCCGCGTTGACTCCAACTCAGCCTCTAAAGCGATTCGACGCTCAGCGCCCTCTTCCCGTTGCCGCTGGGCAAGGGCAATTTGTTGCGCTACCCCGTGAAGCTCGGCATCCAGCTGAGTGCGTCGCTGCTTGGCCTCGTTCCATGCCGCCCAGGCCTCGTGCTCTTGTTCCTGATGCCGCTTGAGGGCGCGCTCCAGCGCCGCCAACTGGTCGCGCGCAAGAGCAAGCGCGACATCAAACTCGTTCAGCTCACGCTCCTTGTCTTGAATCCGCTCTCTCAGCCGGTCGCGCTCCCGCCGTGCCAAAATCAACTCTAGCTCACGAATCTCTTCTTCAGCGGCTCGCGCCTGTTCCGCCCGTTTGGCCAATCGCTTCATGTAATTGACTTGTCGATCCAACTCGCGGAGAATGTCACAAACGCGCTGCAGGTTTTCGCGGGTGCGCTCCATCTTGCGCTGAGCAGCGAGCTTCCGACTGCGAAACAATGTGGTCCCAGCGGCTTCCTCGATCCAAATGCGACGTTCTTCGGGCTTGGAAGCAATGAGTTGCTCTACTCGGCCTTGCTCGACCATCGCGTAAGAGCGGGATCCAACCCCAGACCCGAGGAACATCTCGGTAATGTCCCGCAAGCGGCAGGGCCGTCCGTTTAGGAGATATTCTGCTTCACCGGAGCGATACAACCGCCGTGTCACCTTCACCTCGGCACTCTGGCGCAGCACCTCTGCAACGATGGAGCCCTCTTCAAGTTCCTCCAGTCGGTCACAAAGGTCGCCCGTCTCCAATGTCAAGGAGACCTCGGCCATATTGCTGGGCGGGACTTGTTCGGAGCCTTTGAACAAAACGTCCTCCATGTGGTTCCCGCGCAATGATCGCGGGCTCTGCTCACCCAGCACCCAGCGAATCGCATCCACGACGTTGGACTTTCCGCAACCGTTTGGGCCGACAATGGCGGTCACCCCCGGCGCGAAAGCTACCACGGTCCGGTGGGGAAAAGACTTAAAACCTTGAACTTCTAATTGCTTAAGACGCATCCCTCACCAACGCCACCACGACACCTGCCGCTTTTAGCCCGCAACGAGCTGGGTACGCAACCCGCGGCTTGCGGACCTTCCAAACGCTGGCACCAGACATTGCACTCTTCTTGCTCTAGTACCCGGCGCGTTTGTTAGAGAGGGAAGGCCAAAGCCGCCATCCTTCCTAAAGTTTCTCCGTACGGTACGCTGGTTGCGGCTCAGCCCACGACCCCTATGCCAGAATCTTTGGCGACCGGGTAGCCGAAAGTTTTTCGGCTACCAAAGTGCAGTCAGACGGGTTGTCCAACACACAACCCCACGAAAAGGAGTGCCAGCTTGCCCCGCGCAACGCGCAGGAGCTGGCAAGCGATCTGAGTTCCCAGTGCTGCCTCCGTTCCATTCGCACCCCTGCCGGAAACAGTACCGACGGTGTTGGATCATGTGCTAGCTGCTCGTGCGTCTTACCTGCAAGTGTTGCCACACGACGTCTTCCTCTCCTCGAGCCCCAAGCGACCGTAAAAGGGGCAGAGCCGGCGGCGGTAGGAGTCGGTCGCGACTTACGATGATGAGGCTTTGCGCAACAGTCACGAGCAGCAACGGCAGTGTCGTCGGCGATCACGCTCGATCGCCCAGCATGGGTAGCACGACGGCGGGAGCCTGTCGCGCGTGCACTACCAATTCGGCGCCGTCAGCAACCCGTGGTGGAGCCGAACTCGCGCCGGACGGGTCGCTGCATGAAGCGGCTGCGAGCACGCAACGGCTTTTGTCAGGGTAGCGGCTCAAGGATGCCCACGCGCGGAGGTAATCCCGATGCGGGTGGCCTCGACCAAGCTTGCGGTGCAAGCGATTCACGCATTGTGGACCGGGGCCGGGTGTTACCTTCAGCAGACCATTCTGCAAGCCGGCCACGCCACGGGCAGAAGAAGCAGCGAGGGAAAACTGCCCATCGAAGCACCTTGCCGATGTGCACCAAATGTGAACAAATTGCGGGCATCGCGTTACTGGTCCAAGAAGTTAACGGACAAACGTCACTGGTGGGAAAAGCTCGGCAGCAGGAGGGTGGAAACATGCTAACGCCGAATGTGAAAGAATCGCGGGAGGAATTCCTTCGACTCGAAGCCTCGCAGGCGAATCACAGGGTTGTGGCAGCGTTCCATGCCATTCGTCTCTCGCCACTTTTGCAGGCCAACCCAGAGATTCCCCTGGTATTCTGTGAGGTACTTCGGGGACAGCTTTCAAAACTCGTCCAAGACGGAACGGTGCGCGGGTTTCTGGTCCAACGGTTTGGGGCGGATTTGCTCCTGCAAGTGAACCAGCTCGCCGTCAGCCCTTATCAGGCAACTCCCGATGAGCGTGTTTGGCAGGCAGTGCAGGCCGCCCTGACAAATGCAGAAAAGCTCCCCCCGCAGCTCCTTGCTCAGCTCAATCCAATCTTTACGGATTCTCTCCCGAGGCAACTCCAGTGGTTCCACGTTCGCACACTTCGTTTCCCTTTTTCTGAACGGGGGGCCGAACCCATCCTCGTCGCAAAACTCATCTCTGGTGCGATCGGTGGGTTTAACCGGATGCTGTTCAACCTGTTTTTCCATCCGGACAAAGGCTCCCATCAACGGCTCGACGGTACCCGCTTTATCGCCCTCGTCGAGCACGTGCCCACCATACTCCGCGGTGAAACAAAGCGACGCGTCTATTTTTTCGGCGATCGACCCGCCGAACCGATCTTGCACCTGATCTATCCGAACGCCCCGCAGCCTGTAACGATAGAGGCTGATCAGGTCGGAGACTGGGCGGAGATGCTGTCCCTGGTTGCGAACCCTTGCGAATGGGCGATTGCCGCGATCTATGCCGTTCAGGGCCGCTTCGTTCATGATGGCCACTCTTGGCAAAGTACCCGCCATGAGCCTGTTGCGCTGGTGGGAATCCAAGCGTTCGATGGCAACGCGCAAAACGAGCCCATCCTGGTTGTACGTCTACAAAGCGGCCTCCCTGCGGTCGGGGAAGCTCACTTTAACTTAGGGGGCGACATGCACATCACCGTCGGTGGGCATCAAGGAGGCTACCACGTCGCCGTTCTGCCCGTAAGCCTCCGAGAAGCTGCGACAGCGACTTCAGAACCTGGCACCACCCGCATCGCAGCTTACTCGTACCAGTCGTACGATAATGGCCGCATCCCCCCTTCTCACGACATCGTCGACATCTTCGGACAAGACATGGTACAGACACGTTGGCTCCAACAAAGAGCCATCAAGTGCGCGCGCGTTCTTCTGGGACACGGGGAGTTTCAACCCTTCGTTACAGCCGAACACGCCGAAGCGAGAGCCCGGGAACAAGCCTCGAAGTTCGCAAGCTGCTTTTCGGCGATTCCGGCAACAGAACGTGGGGAAAAGGATCCGGTGGTCCTCAAGGTTGCACAGCCGGGAACCCTCGTGCTTTCCGACATCAAGGCGGATGGGGGAGGCAAGCTTGGCCACACGGCTCCGCCAACACTTTTCCAAAGCGTGGCCGAGGCGTCCCTAGAGGAGGCGACAAGGAACGGGCTTATCCATACCTATAAAGTGTTCGCGGTTGGCGACGACCTTCACCTACTCATGCTCCACGACCGAGGCGTCGATAACAACGACGTGCACCTGCTCGCTTTCCGCACTTTTTGGCGAGCGGTTTGGGTCACCGAGATCCTGCGATATAAGCCCTACGGTCTCGCCCAGGACTTGAGGATCGGTCCCGCCACGAAAGGCAAAACGGTGGAAGAACTCGCAGAACCTAGTGAGGCCTTCGTGCACCTTCTCGAAGAATTCCTGCCGGACGCGGAACGCGGGGCGCTGCCTCAAATCCGCCACGCGTTGAGCCAGTGGCGCGCTGGAAGGTCAGAAACCGAAGTCCGTCGGCCTTTTGCGGGAAATGTCACCGGGCAGGGGCCGGGATTCGCCGAATTGCCGTTGATCAGTGCTGACGCGGTGGTCGGGCTTGTAGCCGCCGATAAAGCAGGCCCGGCGGCATTTAACTTACCGATTTGGCACGCAGTGAACGCTGCTCTCGCTCAAACGGAGTTGAGAGCGCGCTTTGGTGCATCCTTAGCACTGGAGATTTTCGATGTGCACGAGCACCGACGCATTTTCCTCGATGCAGTTGCTCACCGCCTGGAAATTGTCCGACTCTTGGGCGCAACCAACCTCTTCAACGTAAAACGAGTTTGGTCGCTGCAACGGGTCATTTCTGACCCAGCTCTTGTTGTGCACCACTTAGACCAATTGCTACTCGCTGCCTCCACCGAAAAGCTGGCGCTCATTGCTGGTGGCGAATATGTGGGCAAAGATGACCCGGTGTTACTTGGAGTCCCCGAGCTCGTCGAGCCTGTCTTCCAATTGATGCGTGACGGGTTCTACCTCACCCAAGGAGACGAGCGCGGATCACACTACATGATGCTCGTTCCCAAGCCGCTATCGGAGGCCATCGCAACGATTCGCAGTCGCGGTCTGGAGGTAGGGCTACGTGTAGGGGTCGCAGCCGGTCAGCACCTCGCACTCGAAGACGTTTACGCTCACCCCGGTTACTTCGAGGCCAGGGAGCGAATCGAACGGATCAACGATCTCCTCTGGACCGCACAAGGTTCCGAATTCACGCCCATTGGTGTTGGCGCCCGCGATGTGGAGCCTGCGTATCCGCTCATGAAGGTATTACGAAGAATCACCGACGACGACTCTCGCTACGGAGTGTGGCTGGACGCTTGAGAAGGCGCTGTTCTCCAGAGAACGAAACTTTAGCCACTAACCTCGTAGCTCATTCCTGCAGCTCAACGTTCCAGTAAGATGCATCAACCACTGACAGGAACGGGGTCCATTCCTTATACCGCCGAAAACTGAACGTTTCGAGCATAAAAGGGGTCCATTCAGGACGTCGTGGTGGGCGCAACAACCGCATGCCGGCCTCCTCTGGCGTTCGTCCCCCCTTGCGTCGATTGCACTCATGGCACGAACACACAACGTTTTCCCAAGTCGATGTCCCGCCCCGCGACCGCGGAACAACGTGGTCGAGGTTAAGTTCACTACGCGGGAAGACTCTGCCGCAGTACTGGCAGGTGTTTCGGTCACGACTATAAATGTTGAAGCGACTGAACCGTACACGCCGCTTGGGGATCCTGTCAAAGGCGAGTAAAAGAATCACTCGAGGAACCCGTATCGCTCGATTCACCAGGCCGATGCGCTCATCGTGAACCGTGGTCGCAAGCTGAGCCCAACTGTCGAAATCGAATGTGCGATACTCCTGGTCCACCGCGTGCGCCAAACCTTGATACAACAGGCAAAATGCCCGCCGCACGGAGGTAATGTGCACCGGAAGAAACGAGCGGTTCAGGACAAGCACCTTGGAATTGAGCACGCTGGTTGCCGCTTGCATCCCTGCTCCAAACCTCAACTCCCACGCAGCATAACCAATCAGGCGGTACCTCAGCCAGTCCCTATGAGTCAAGTCATACTCCCGTTTTGCATGGCGCCCTGCCGCTGATCCCGTAGGCCGCAAATCTGAGATTTTGCGCCTCGCGAAGAGAAAGCCATGGTCGGGATTGCCTCGCATCCCTATCCGCCTTATGGTTCGAAGCTGTCTATGGTCTTGCAACATGACTACGAGTCTGCCTACGCATCGCTACTTCCCCTCGTGCAAAAACCAGGGCGATACCTTGGCAACGAATACGGCGTGGTGCGCAAGGACCCCACTGCAGTCGCGCTGCGAGTCGCCTTAGCCTTCCCCGACGTTTACGAAATCGCGCAGTCGTACCCCGGGCTTCACATCCTGTATGATTTACTGAATCGCCGCCCTGAGGTTTATGCGGAGCGGGTCTATGCTCCCTGGGTCGACCTGGAGGCTCTCCTCCGGCAACGAGGGCTCCCGCTTGTATCTCTAGAAACCTTCACGCCGCTCTTTGTCTTCGATGTGGTCGGTTTTACGCTCCAGTACGAACTGACCTACACGAACCTCCTCAATATGCTTGACCTCGGCCGAATTCCGCTTTTCTCCAAAGATCGTGACCTCAATTACCCCCTGGTCATTGGCGGTGGGCCCTGCGCCTTCAATCCCGAACCCATTGCGCCATTTTTGGATGCAATCCTGTTAGGTGATGGCGAAGAAGCTATACACGAAATTTGCGATGCAGTCCTCGGGCTGCGTTCTAGCGGAGACAAAGAGGCTTTACTCGAGGCGTTACGACAAATTCCCGGTGTCTACGTTCCCGCATTCTTTGAGCCCAAATACTCACCCGCAGGGCAACTACTTTTCATCGAACCGAAACACGCGGACTACAGTCAAGTGACGAAACGCGTCGTTCGTGACTTAAACCAGGTTCCCGTGCGGCAAACCTTTCTCGTGCCGATCGTACAGGTGGTTCACGATCGGCCGAGCATCGAGGTGATGCGAGGCTGCGTGAAAGGGTGTCGATTTTGTCAAGCGGGCTACATCTATCGACCCCTGCGCGAACGCGACCCGAATCGGGTCATCACCGAGGCCCTGGCCGCTGCGTTCTCAACAGGACAGGAGGAAATTTCACTTCTGAGCCTGAGCACTGGCGACTACAGTTGCATCAACCCCGTGTTGAAAGAACTGATGAACCGTCTCGAGCCGACTCGGGTTGCCGTTTCGTTGCCCTCTACACGAGTAGATGCTCTTGGCCCAGCGATCCTCGAACAAATCCGCAGAGTGCGAAAGACAGGCTTCACCTTGGCGCCGGAGGCAGGAAGCCAGAGGCTTCGGGATATTATCCAGAAGGAGTACTCCGAAGACGAACTTCTAGAAGCGGCGTCACTAGTGTTCAACTTGGGATGGAGGCACCTCAAACTCTATTTCATGTTAGGCTTACCTGGAGAAACTTTGGACGATCTTCGGTGCATTGCCCAGTTGTGTGCAAAGATCCGCAGGCTCGCTCCGCCCGGAGGTGAAGTTGTCGCCTCGGTCTCCAACTTCGTGCCGAAACCGCACACACCGTTTCAGTGGGTCAGGCAATTGTCCTTAGAGGAAATCGTCAGCCGACAAGAATTTCTGCGTCGCGAGCTGCAGAAGGCGCGGGTGAACTTGCGTTATCACGATGCACGACTGTCAGTGCTGGAGGGCATCTTTTCTCGTGGTGACCGCCGACTGGCACAAACGCTTTACCGGGCATTCGAGCTCGGCTGCCGTTTCGATGGCTGGACAGAGCAGTGTCGATTCGACCTGTGGGGGCAAGCACTGCAAGACACCGGAGTGCGGGTCACTCACGAACTCCGGCGTCGTTTCCTCGACGAGGTCCTTCCGTGGGACCATCTCAGTGCTGGGGTTACAAAACAGTACCTGCAACGCGAACTCGCTAAGGCATTCGAGGGCGAGCTTACCCCGGATTGCAGCGTTACCCGGTGTACTTATTGTGGGGTCTGCGATTTCAAAGAGATACGCAACGTCGACTACCACGTAGCCGGTGCTAAAGGCGGTGAGCACAGAGGCCATTTAGTTCGTCACTGGGCGGAAGAGGTGATAGGAGCCAACCCAGACAGCGAGGAGTGGGAACCGCGAGGTTGGAAGAAAATTCACCGGCCCGAATCCTTAAAGCAAATCGGTGCGGCTACCGACTTCTCTTGCCGGGGAAATGCTTCTGTAGCACGACCAAATTTGACTGTGCCCAACTATTCGCGCAACCGCGCCACTACCCTGGGCACTGCGGAAGAGTGGATTGAAGCCGATGGAGAAAGCACGCTTCATGCATTGCCGAGAAGCCATGCCTCTCAACCCCAGTGCCGTGTTCGAGTGAAGTATACGAAATTCGGACGAGCCCGTTTCGTGGGCAGTGTAGAACTCACGAACATTTTTTACCGAGCGATCCGACGCGCGCATCTGCCGGTTGCGTTTACCCAGGGCCATCATCCCTTGCCTAAAGTTTCGTTTGGCCCGGCCTTGCCGTTTGGGATTGAAAGCAACTGCGAATTAGCTGACCTCTACCTCGTCGAGGCCGTCGACCCTGGGGCACTGACCCAACATCTCAACAAGGAAATGCCAACCGGGATCGTCGTGGTAGGGGCATGGGAAGTGCCGTTGAATGACGCCAGCCTCGGAAAGCGGATTGTGGGCGCTCGCTACGCTGTGGATCTAACTAAAGTTATCGAGCAGCGGGGGCTGTCTTGGACCTTAAACCGTATTTATCAAACTCCCATCGAGGCAAAACGGGTTTTCGCCGACCACGGCCAGCAACCACCTGAACGTTCTATAGATCTCAACCCCGAACTCCGACTTGAGCTCAACTCTGTCCCAGTACTCACCTTCGAGATTCGCACCGGCGGCCTGGGACCGAGCAAGCCATATGACTTCCTGCAAAAGCTCTTTGAGCTCACGAGGGAAGAAGCGCTAGCACTGACCATCCGTAAGGTGGCACCGCTGTTCAACGATAGCTCCGCTGTAGCAACAGGCGAAGGCCTCGTTGCTCCTTAAAGCACAGACTACGACAGTGCTTCTCTCAGGCACTCGCGTCCCGGTAGACATTGGCTAACGTCAGTCGAACACCGTTCTCGCGAATGTGTTCGAAGTAACGTGTAGCTGCGGGACGATCACTCGGTCACGGTAGACCGGCGACGGTCTCTCCCCGTTGTCATACACTGTCCGAGCGGCGCTCTGTTCTTAAAACGGTACGTTGTAGAGGGCATTGAGCTCGGCTCAGCAAAGGGGGGATCGCTCCTAACCTTCTCTTCGGGAGCCAAGCGTGTACGTCTCAGAATCACCTCAGGTGGGACACTCGTCAGTGTGAACCGCTGCAAAGCTTGGCCCGGCACGATTTTACTCGCACCCTTTACCAAAGCGTCGGGGGGAAACCATCCGCGCACGACCCGCCCTGTTGATTGCAACTCCGTCTCCTCTGTGGGTGCAGATTCACTTCACCGGTTGTGTGCACCGTATCGAGACCTTCGACAAAAACGAACCCTGACGATCGGTTCCGTACCGACCTTCACACGCCAGTTGAGCCGAGTTGCGATCCGCCTGTTGGGTAATCCCTCGACCCGTGCCCCTAGGCTGCGCTGCATACCGCCGGGTGTACGCTCCTGGGGGCCCGATCCCCACTGCGGCAGGCATTCCAAAACCTCAAGCGAACGAGATTTCGGTCGAAGTCGAAGCACCGTTGAGATCACTCAGCCGCCTGGGCACGGCCGGAAGACATCTGATAGGTGCCTTTCCATAATCCCCAGCCTCCTCCCTGGGACCCCGACCTATCCCAGAGAAGCAACCGAAGCGGCAGTCATCTTCCCAGGGAGAGTCGCTCGCGCTCTTGCAGCAACGAATCCGCGTCCGGTAACGCCTCGACCTCTGCTGTGCCGACGCGACTGAGTACGCCAACGTTTGAAATAACATGGACCTCTCTCTAGGATTGCAAAAGCCTCGACAGTCGGCACCCACTCGAGCTGGTGCGACTGCCAGGAAAAGAAGTTGAGGAGAAACGAACAAATGTCTGTCACTCCGGCGGAGCCCGCCGTGCAACAGCAATCCAAACCTCGCGTCGAACGCGACCAGGTCGTCATTCGTTTTGCAGGTGATTCAGGCGACGGAATGCAAGTCGCCGGCATGCAGTTCACCAACGAATCAGCAATTGCCGGCAACGACTTGAGCACCTTGCCCGACTTCCCGGCTGAGATCCGCGCTCCTGCTGGGACGTTAGCTGGCGTTTCTGGTTTCCAAGTCAACTTCGCCAGCCACGAGATCTTCACGCCGGGCGACGATTTGGACGCTTTGGTGGCGATGAATCCAGCCGCGCTGAGAATGAATCTCGGCGATCTTAAGCCAAACGGCATCTTGATTGTGGACCGCGAGCAGTTCAATGAACTAAATCTCCGCAAGGCTGGCTATGACTCGAACCCTCTCACCGATGGTTCGCTGGCGAAATACCAGCTCTACCCGATCGATATTACCAAACTCACCGCCCTGACTTTACGCGACACCAACCTGCCGGCCCGCACAGTCAATCGGTGCAAAAATTTCTTTGCATTAGGGCTGGTTTCCTGGCTATTCCAACGACCGATTGAGCCCACCCAAAAGTGGATCGCCAGCCGTTTTCAAAAGCGCCCCGAGCTGGCGGAGGCGAACCAACGTGTCCTGCAGGCCGGCTACCACTTCGGGGAGACTTCGGAACTTTTCGCCAGCTCCTTCGAGGTCAAGCCGGCACGTCTGGCACCGGGTACCTATCGCAACATCACCGGCAACAGTGCCTTGGCACTCGGCTTAGTCGTGGCCGCGCACAAAGCTGATAGACCTTTGTTTCTCGGAAGCTATCCGATCACGCCAGCTAGCGACATCCTCCACGAGCTCGCTGCCTTGAAAGAGTTCGACGTTTACACCTTCCAAGCGGAAGATGAAATTGCGGGAATCGGAGCCGCGTTGGGCGCAGCGTTCGGTGGAGCCATCGCCGTAACCACGACGAGCGGCCCCGGAATGTGTCTCAAGGCAGAGACAATCAACCTTGCCGTGAGTGTCGAACTGCCACTGGTCATTTGCGACATTCAGCGAGGCGGACCCAGTACCGGCCTACCAACGAAAACGGAGCAAGCGGACCTTTTGATGGCGCTATATGGGCGAAACAGTGAGTCGCCCGTAGTTGTCTTGGCCCCGGCAACACCGGCTGACTGCTTTTCCATCGCACTCGAAGCAGTGAGCATCGCGGTTAAGTACATGACCCCGGTGATCATCCTGTCGGACGGGTACCTAGCGAATGGCGCCGAGCCTTGGCGGCTCCCGAACCTGGAGGAGCTGCCGGAAATTCGCGTGGAGTTCCGAACCGACCCCACTGGGTATTATCCCTACCTGCGTGATCCGGTGACTTTTTCTCGCCCATGGGTCATCCCGGGCACGCCGGGGTTAGAACACCGCATTGGTGGTCTTGAAAAGGAACATGTAACTGGGAACGTGAGCTACGCCCCGGTCAACCACGAGCAAATGGTACGGGTACGCGCACGCAAAATTGCTGGGATCGCGCGAGAAATCCCTCCCACCAGAGTCCAAGGTCCAAGCGAAGGTGATGTAGTGGTACTTGGGTGGGGAAGCACGTATGGTCCCATCGAGGCTGCAGTTCGGAAAGCGCAGGCCGGGGGTAAAGCCGTGGCGCATGTGCATCTTCGTCACCTCAACCCGCTCCCTTCGGATCTGGGAGAAGTGTTGCGAAGGTTCCGCAAGGTGCTTGTTCCTGAGATGAACCTCGGGCAGCTCGTGAAAGTTATTCGTTCCGAATACCTTGTGGATGCTGTCGGCTTGAACAAAATCCAAGGCTTGCCTTTTAAGGAAGCAGAAATTCTCAGGCGCATCGAGCAAATGCTGGAGGGCTAACCGATCATGAGCGTCGCAGGAGGAGCGCTAAAACTTTCGAGGAAAGACTTCGTCACCGACCAGGATGTGCGTTGGTGCCCGGGTTGCGGGGACTACGCCATCCTTGCTCAGGTGCAAAAAGTCATGCCCGAGCTCGGGATCCCTAGGGAAAATATCGTCTTCATCTCAGGAATCGGCTGCTCGAGTCGTTTCCCTTATTACATGAACACTTACGGCTTCCATTCGATCCATGGACGCGCTCCGGCAATTGCCTCCGGCCTAAAAATGACTCGGCCCGAACTTTCGGTATGGGTGGTCACGGGCGATGGCGATGGGTTGTCCATCGGGGGCAACCACCTCATCCACATCTTGCGTCGCAACGTGGATGTCAAAATCCTTCTGTTCAATAACCGGATTTACGGACTGACAAAAGGGCAGTACTCCCCAACTTCAGAGCAAGGGAAAATCACCAAGTCGACGCCTTATGGTTCTGCAGACTACCCATTCAACCCGATTGCTGTTGCTTTGGGAGCCCAGGCCACCTTTGTGGCGCGAAGCATCGATGTCGAGGCCAAACACCTACAAGAAACGTTGTTGCGCGCCTACCACCATAAGGGTACTGCGTTCATCGAGATTCTACAAAACTGCAATATCTTCAACGATGGCGCATTTGCTCCACTGACGGACAAAGAGACGAAAAACGATGCTCAGCTTGTTCTCGAGCATGGAAAACCACTGGTATTTGGGAAAGACAGGAATAAGGGAATTCAGTTGCGGGACGGGAAATTACAGGTCGTGGAACTCGACAGTGAGGTCACTCAAGAGCAACTCCTGGTTCATGACGAGACGGACATTGGCCTTGCTTTCCTCCTAAGCCAGCTCGCTGCTCCAGAATTCCCGACGCCTGTTGGTGTATTCAGAGCGGTAACCCGACCAACGTACGAGGACATTGTGCAAGGCCAGATTCAAGAAGCGAAGAAACGGCGACCTACTGACCTCGAGACTCTACTGCGCCAAGGTGACCTCTGGACTGTAAGCTAACCACAATCGAGGCCGGGTTTTCCACCGGCACATGTTCGCACCGGTTGTACGGGCCCCGTCAAGCAGCGTAACGACAATCGAAGCCTGCCTTGCCCGGCGAACTTTTACGTTTTACGGTCGAGGCACTGGCGAGCGAGGACCGCCAGGCCTCAACCCTCTTTTTCTCGTTAACGAACTCGCTAACGAACCCGAACAATCAACTTGCGCGTGCTACTCCAGCGCCCTGACTCGTCGCGTACCCTAACGGAAAATTCCGTCGTTGCTCCTGCAGGTAAAGCCAGCACGGCGTCAATAAAACCGCAGAATTGTACGGTCGTTCCTGCACCAACGAAACGATATTGCCCGTCGTCAAATAAGGTGCATGCTTCATTGGCATTGCGACCCCTCGGCTGGCCACTTCCGTCCTTGAAGCGGCATGCCAAATCGTTGACAACGTCAGCAAGCCGTTGCGAGCCAGGCAGCTCAAGTGCAGCGAGCCACGCAGGCACCCCTCCAAGAAGAGGTGCTGTGTCGTCGCAAACTTCCCCCGATCCATTTCCAAGAGCCTGTGACGACACGATCGCCAGGTCAGGAAGAACTTCCGGGCGGTTGGGATCCCACCGAAAGGTCCGCATTCCAACAGGAGTGTTGGCACCCCCGGGACGCGCCTCGACCACGAGGGAGAATCCCCAGCCTGAAGAGCGTTCGAACACAGCCGTTCCATCCTGCAGCACCGCAACCGGAGTCACAAGTCGGTCGTCGGCACGAGTGATACCGAAAAAAGTAATGACTGGCTCGGGAGGGATGGTCGGGCTTGGCGTGGAGGTGATCGTTGGAGTACGGGTAACGGTTCGGGTCAACGTTGGGGATGGTGTGGCCGAGGGAGTACGCGTCTGGGTTAGCGTCCGCGTGGCTGTAGCGGTTCCGGTTTGCGTTGGTGTGCGGGTGATCGTTCGCGTGCGGGTAACAGAGGGCGTCGAGGAGGGCGATGGAGTCACGGTTGGCGACCACGTCGGGGAATAAGTTGGCGTTTGCGTCCGAGTGGCCGTTGGCGTCCAAGTTCGTGTTGTTGTCGATGTACGGGTCATCGTCCACGTCGAAGTCGAAGTTGGAGTCACCGAGCGTGTCCAGGTAGGAGAAACGGATGGTGACGCGGTTGGCAGCGGAGACAACGTAGGCGTAGACGATGGGCGCGGGCTTCTGCTGGGCGTGGAACTAGCAGTTGGAGACGAAACGAACGTCGTCGGTGTGGGGGCGAACGCGGAAGTAGCGCTCGCTGTTGCAGACCGCGAGGGAGTTACTGAAGCACGAGCTGTTCGGGTGAGTGTTGGGCTTCCAGTCGCAGTCGATGTCAGGGTCGGCTCTTTCGTACGCGTGGCGGTTACACTGGCAGTAAGGCTACGCGTGGGGGTGGGGGACCGATCCGATACCGGGGTCCAGGTCGCTGTCGCCGATGGTGACGGTGTCAACCTTTGACCCGTCGGAGTTTTCGTTGGCGTCCGTGTGCCTGGACGTGGCGTAAACGTTACCGTGTCCGTGGCCCGCAGTGTCGGTGAAGGGGTTGGAGGCATAGTTGTCGGTCGTACGGTTCGCGTCGCAGTCTTCGGAGCCGTCGAAGTCCCCGTTGGACTTCGCAGCATCGTGGGAGTGGCCGCTAACTGCGTCGCCGAAGCGGTCGGGGCTCTCGTCGCCGTAAAGGATCGGGTGATCGTCACCGTTGGAGACGTTCTAGGGCTGACTGGGGACAGAGGCGGCGTAATTGTAGCCGGCGGGGCGGTTGTAGGCGGTGGTGTAAAGGTTGCTGTCGCTGATGGGCTCGGGTGGGGGCTTCTGGTAGCCGTTCTGGTTGCAGTTTGCGTGGGGGCACCCGGGGTAAACGTTGGCGATAAAGCCGGGGACAAGGGAAGACTCCAAGAGGAAGTCCGAGTCGCGGTTGCACTGCGAGTGGGGGTTAAAGTTTGGGACCGCGTTGGAGAGGGGCTAACAGAAGCGGGCAAAGTAAACGTGGGCGACAGTATCGGCCGGGGAGTTGCGGTAGGAGAGGCGGTGCTCGTCGGAGTCGGAGAATTGGAAACTTGTATCTGCGTCGCCGTGGGAGTCGTCGTCGGCGAACTGGTCGGCAGCGGCCGAGTTCCCACTCGTACAATCATTTGAGACGGAAGACCCAGGTTGCCACCCTTATCGCGCACCCTCACCGTGACCACGGTGTCACCAACCGGAAATGCGCGCGAAAAGGGGATAAGCCCGCAGAATTGCACGGTTGCCAACCCCGTAGAAACAAACCGCGGTCGGCCGAACTCATCCACGGTGCAAGCACCTTGGCGGTTGACCGCCACGCTGATTCCACAACTGGCATCCTGCAAACTCATGGTCACGCGCGGATCGTCGCCAAAATCGGGCGGATCTACCGCTGCAATACCGCCCTCGCACACGGCGCTATCCCCGTTGCCCAACGGCCGACTGAAAAGAATCTGGAGGTCGGGACGCTCTATCCCAGTGGGTCTTACGGTTACTACCCCCGTGCCCACCGGCAAACCAGAACCGCCCGGAGCCGCCTCAACGACCAGGTGAAACCCACTTCCACCAGGTCTTTGGAAAACTGGCAACCCGCGCTCTTCTCCCGACGGCGAGATGATGGTGCCATCAGCTCCCGCAAGGCCGAGAGAGATCACGCGTGGGCCCAAAGCCGCCAGCAAATGAGCCTTGGTATCCTCAACAAGATCGGCAACGCTAACCCGTCCGTCGCGATTGCGGTCGAGACCAGATGCAGAGGGATCGGAGGCTACGAACAAGCACTGGCGTAATAACTCGCCAGCGAAAACCAACCGCGCGAGATCGCACGAAACCGGCTGTGCCCTCAACGAACCATTGATCACGAGGGCAACCAGCATGACCGAAACCTTTAAAGCCACCCCTCCCTCCTCTGCAGCCGCCTAACGAACACGTAGCCTCACCGGCTGGCCGTTATGGCCTTTGCCCCTCAGCACGTCAACCATGCTTACTGTGTTCCTAGCCGGCCCTTACATACAAGGATACTCGACAGTGGGCCCATTTCAGCCTACACAACGAGCGTACCGCACAACACGCACGGAACACCATCGGTGAACCAATCAAAGCATACGCTAAAGGAAACAGGCCAATTAGCAACACAGGCTGTCCACAGAAACGTCAAGCGACTCCTCGACCTCCACCAGGAACTCAGCGACTTGAGCGGAGTCAACCGGGAACGAAAGCGGCTAAAGGGCAAGTTCGGACTTCGCACAGGGCAAGTGCAAAACCTGCACTCGTTAGTCTTGTTGCTCTCCTCCTTTGGTCAAGCTCTGTCACGAACTTTCCGGCTCCGGTCTAACATTGCCCCGAACCATCCGCCGATCATCAACCTCGATCGGTCACTCGTTCGTGCGTTACAGAACCGGATCCGGAGGTTACGGCAAGCCGTACAACGGGCTCCCGCACGGAAAAAAAAGCGAAGAGACCAATACGGTCGTAACTGGAGCCCAAGTCGGAGGTGAACCCGTTTTACCGCCGTACACTGGAACTTCGGAGCGTGCCGCCTCGCCGGCGCAAGACCCGCACGCCTTTGGAGACAACCAGCACCGGACACGGGGCACTTTGGATCACTTGTTGGGCCACGCTCCCCAAAATCCATTTTTTCCATCCACTAAGTCCTCGCGACCCCAACACGATGAGATCCGCCCGCTGTCTGCGCGCTTCGCGCACAATACATTCAGCCGGCGTTCCATGCACAATGACGACGCGGTCGGATTCGTTGCTGAGTTTCTCCGCTTGACGGCGGGCCCAGCTTTCAGCTTCGCGTGCAACGCCCGCAGCGTCGATTCCTTCGACTTGCAACACGGGCGGTACAACGTGCAGTACCGTGACGGAAGCCCCAAATGCGTGGGCAAGCGACCGCGCATACTCAAGCGCCCGGTTGGCGATGGGGGAGAAATCACTCGCCACCAAGACCTTTTTGGGCCCCGGGGCGTTTTCGCGTCGATTGGGTGAAGGCATCGTTACCTCACAATCGCCCGTGGCCAGGCACCCCCAGGGCTGGTAGCACTGGAGGCAATCATCACCGGTCCCGAACCATCGGCTCGTGTTTGGTCTAAGTCCAGTACCGTGACTTCTAGACGTGCAATCCCTGCTCGTACAATCCCCAGTTCACGAGCTGCAGCATAGGAAAGATCTAAATCGCGTCCTGCGATGTACGGACCCCGGTCCGTCACTTCAACCACAACCGTCTTCCCATTCCGGGGATTCGTCACCTGGAGCTTGGTTCCCAGCCGCAATGAACGATGCGCGGCGGTGAAGCCATTCGCATTGAAGTCTCGGCCGTTTGCTGCTCGGCGTCCGTGAAATTCATGGCCGTACCAAGATGCCCGCATCGAGCCTCGCTTTGCGCGCGAAGCCGCGCCATTCCTCAACTTCTTATGCTCCCGCCGTGGCGCATCGGAGGGGGTCTTTGCGAAAACCTCTGCACCGAGCCCCAGCCCACAAGCGAGAAGCAGGGCGGCCACCCCTAACCGAAACCTGGTCACCTTGACGACGCTCATCGGTCCCCTCCATTTGTCTTTTGCGACGCCTGGAGAGGGTTGTCCTTGTGACTGCCCGCCACTACCACGCAGGCTCGTTCACTCCTCTCCTTGAAGGCCGACGAAGTTAGCTGACGGGTTCGGGCTCAAAGAGTTGCCCTACTCGACGTTACGTCGAGATTCACCCCAAAACAAACACTGGTTCCTCCGTTCTCCTTTTGCCTGGGAGATTAGGCCTGGTCGCGCACCCAGTTTTCGCAAATCACGACAAAGCAAGCAAGCCATTTTTCACCTTAAGTCGACAATAAACGGGTGAGAATTCTTGCCGCTCGTCACTAAATTGACGCGGATCAAACTAAAGCTGGCTGCACGCAAAGGCTCAAAGCACCTGGCACCAGGAATGCTTTCAAAGCGGGGTCGAACCCGCGAGGAAAGGGGGATATATGTCGAGTGGTGAACCGCGCGACAAGGCTTTTCCGATCGTGGCCTTACGCCGCCGGCTTAACATGACGCAAGAAGAATTTGCGCATGCCATCGGGGTCACCGTTTCCACCGTGAACCGCTGGGAGAATGGGCACATCACTCCCAGCCGGCTTGCGCGCCGAGCAATGGAGAATTTGCTCAACCAACTTGCCGCGGAAAGCCGTCACGATTTAGAGCCCGCAAGTAGCAATAACGTACCGGAAGGATCGAACGGCACCTCTTAGAAGCTAATCACGAGGTTGCCGGAACGTCACCAACGCTGGGCAAAGGTTGGCGAGTGTTCGCTTGTCTGCGGAATAAGTTTACTCCCCCGAAGGCGGCCGCTTTCAGTTGGCGGGTCACTTAGTCTCCGAGTAGCGAGTGCGTCACGCCAGCGGGAGTTGGCGTTCGCGACTCGCAAGCCTGAGCACAGTTCTGTGGCTTCCCGACCAGTCAAGCCCTTAATTTGCGGACTTCCGATTCCAGAGAATGACACTCGTGCGGATGAAGCTCAACCTAATTCAAGGGACGGTGGCCTAGGAGGAATTTACCCGGTAGCACCAACGTGGGCATAAACGCCTCTGCCGATCAGTACATTTGGGTACACAACCCTGAGCGCCGTGCAATGTCAATTCCACGCTGTGCAGTCGTCTGGTTTGTCCCGACGTCTGCTTCCGCTCACAGTTCCCTCACCACCAAGCCGTTGTGCTCTCAATTTTTGCGTAAGGCCCACATCAAGGCTCTAAGGTTTACAACGCGACCCGAAGCAAATTGCCGCCGCTCAACTTGCTCGGCCGTAAAAGACGTTAAGAATTCCGTCGTCTTGTGGGGAACTCCGAAATGTCCTACAGGCGGCCAGGCCTTCCGATTTGCGATCTCGTCGGGGGGATAGAGTCATGCATGTCGTTGTATGCCTAAAACAGGTGCCATCCGTGGCGGCGTTGAAATTCGATCCAACGAGCAAAACGTTGCAGCGCGAGGGTGTTCCTTTAGAAATTAACTCGTTTGACTTACGCGCCCTGGCGTGGGCGGCAGACCTGAAACAATCGCTTCCGGAGGTGGAGATCACAGCGCTTACCTTGGGGCCGCCTCAGGCACGGGAAGCGCTCATTGACGCACTAGCACTGGGGGCTGACCAAGCAGTGCTCTTGAGCGATCCCAACTTTCGTGGTTCAGACACCCTTGCCACGGCGCGCGCATTGGCTGCCTTTCTTCGATGGAATCCTGCCGAGCTGATTTTGTGCGGCCGTTACAGCGTGGATGCCGAAACCTCGCAGGTCGGGCCGGAGCTGGCCGAGCTTCTCTCGCTCCCCCACGTCTCGCTTGTGCAAGGCATCAGGGTAAATCGAGAGGCACCAAAACTCTTGGAAGTCGAGCGAGAAACAGACTGGGGTTGGGAGAAACTTCAAGTCGGTACGCCTGTCCTGCTGACCGTAACAGAAAGCATTGCGGCGGAGCGGTTCCCCTCCCGGAGCGAACGCGAGCGCGCGGCAGGCAAAGCTATCCGCCAGCTATCGGCCGCAGACCTTGGCTTGCGTTCAGACGACGTTGGCTTTCGAGGCTCACCGACCTGGGTGCGGGAGCTAAAGGAAATTTCCACTTCTCGGCGACAGCTGGTTTGGCAGGAACAGGACCTTCGCTTAAATATCGAGAAGCTTTGCACGACTCTCTTCGAGGAATACGGGGCTTTCCACGCTTGGAAGGTGTCCCCTCAGTCCGTCTTGGCGCCAACGTTGCCACAAAGAGTGGACGTCGAGCCTAGAGACATCCTTGTCCTTGGAGAGCTTCATCAAGATCAGTTGCGTCCTGTGACGTTCGAACTAACGGAGAAGGCTCTCGAGCTTGCCGCAAGCACACGCGGAAGGGTGCATTTGGTCCTTTTCACCGAGGAAAGAAGCAATGTCGAGGACGAGCTGCACGGGCTGAGCGTCGAGCAAGTGATGGTCATTTCTGGTGCCGCCTGTGCGGCCTACTTACCATGGGAACACGCCAACCGTTTGGTCCAGGTCATCCACCAGGTGAAACCTCGGTTTGTTTTGGGCCCTTCGACAGCTTACGGACGGGATGTCTTACCGCGTCTGGCCGCGCGTTTGGGCCTTGGCTTGACCGCGGATTGCATTGACCTTGGGATCGAACTCGACGGTTCCCTCGTTCAGTACAAGCCTGCGTTTGGCGGCAGCATCGTAGCCGCGATCTCCTCGCGTACGCTACCGCAGGTCGCAACGGTACGCCCAGGTGTGTTTACCCCTGCGCCAAGAAAAAGGCCTGAACTCCCCTCCGCCCGACTGGTGTACATTGACAGTGGGCCAAAGCAAAAAGATTTTCCTGTACGCCGTCTGAATTACGGCCTCATTCCCGATCTCGGCGCGGATCTAGACCACGCCGAGGTTGTGGTCGGGATTGGCAGAGGGCTCGGTCAGGAGGGAATCGAAATTGCCCGGGCATTTGCGGGCAAGCTTGGGGCTGCACTTTGCACGACGCGCGACGTTGCCGACGAGGGATGGCTGCCTCGGCAATTGCAGGTCGGTCTTACCGGACGCTCCATCGCACCGAAACTTTACCTTGCATTGGCGATTCGTGGAGCCTTCGAGCATATGGTGGGAGTGCACCGTGCTGGGATCGTGGTCGCGGTGAACCGCAATCCCCGTGCCCCGATTTTTCGCCAAAGTGACTTAGGCCTGGTTGCTGACGTTCGCGAGGCGCTTCCTTTGCTCGAGCAAGAGCTACTGAAACGTTTGGGTGCTTGAGCCTAGAATGAACTGTGAGGCCTCCCTGGCGAAACGCTCGGGGTGACAGCTGGCTCTGGGCTTGTGGGCCATTCTGACGCTCAAACCTGCCCTGGATGTTTGTTCTCTTCGTCACGATAATTGTTCTCGGGACGAGCTTTACGACATTGCTTGCAGCAACGGTTCGGGTTGGAGCTAAGTCGACCACCCGGCAGCCCCCGTTGCCTTCTGCGATTTGTTGGGAGAGTGGCGCACCTCGCTCTCGGCACTGAGACTTGTTGTCCTGCTCCTCGGTTGCGCCATCCTCTTTCTCGTAGCGCGTCTCACCCGCGACCTCGGCGGTAACCAACCGGCTCGGGTCTTGGCGGCAGGAACGATCCTTCTTTCGTCGGACTTCTGGCATTGCAGAGCTGCTAATCCATGACCGCACGAAGCCTTTGCTTTGGCTCGCCGCCGCTGTGGGTTCGGCTTGCGGAACGTGGTCGATTGTACCTCTATCGACTTCTCGCTGTCGTTTTGGCTTCAGGTCAGGATTGCACACGAAGCTGAACCTCTTGTGGTTTGCCGTGCCATCTCTTGCTCTGGTGGCCATGGCCGATCGGCATCGTCCGGAAGTAAGCAACGATGCCCTCTACGTGGTTCTCGCTTCAGTGACGAGTTTCTGACCACTACTTTGGTGGCACTTCCGACACGGGTGGCCGACTACGAAATTCGTGGCAAACGCTACTCGTGTCGAGGTGATCGATGTCACGGCGGTAGAGTTTTGGCTCACCCAAGTTCTTGTCTTCGGTGCGCTCGCCGTTTTCCTGGTGGGAAGCGGGGGCTACGGTGCAATCTTCTGTCGATCTTTACGGGACAAAGGGCTCCTTCCTAGGGCAAGCTGCCTCGCAACTGCGGTACCGCCGTCCGTCTCAATTGGAGCGCGGGCTTCACGTCTTTTTCCCACTTACACCCTCGCCATCCCCGTAGGTGCAACGCTCCTCTGCAACTGCAGTCCGGCCAAAGCCTGGCAAGTCCGTTTGTCCCAGGCTTGTGCTTTCGTATCCCTGAGGATGACCCTTTTCGCGGTCCCGCCCGCCCTACGGACCCTATCGCCTGATGCGTGCAGCCTTCGGTCTGCCCATTCCTCGGGGAAAGCGTTTTGGCCCTGGCGGCTTCCCCAGCACCTGGCTACCCGACGAGGATGCGAACAAATGGCCAGCACGACGGCCTACACCCTCGCGCTTCGTCCCGGCGAGGTAAGGCCCAAAGTGGCCGTGGTCACGTCCGATTATGGTGGAGTTGCGGCTGTAGAGTAACTTCCGCAAGCGCTAGGGGTCATCCAACCGTGTTGTAAGCCCACACAGCCACCACTGGTTCCAGGCCCAGCCGGACACCTGGGGCCGCATTTTATCACAGTGGGATTTTCCGTGGACGCGTTGTCCTTGCTTTGTGCAGAGGCCCGCAAGTCGATTGGCAATGGGGTCGCGAAGGCGAACGGTGTGCTATCGTCGCCTATTGCCGCTACCGGGGATCCGACCGCGCAACCATCCGGTACAGGTCACGCCGATTTGTCCAGGGCTCCCTTGGTCAGAAAAGGGCTAGCGTGCCTTTGGCTCAGCGACACCTAAAATGGGCCCGGGCTCGGCTTCAGGTCGGTGTGTCCCATCAGGTACGCGTCGACGCCCCTAGCGCACTCACGCCCCTCCCATATCGCCCACACCACCAACGATTGCCCGCGACGCATGTCGCCGCAGGAAAACACTCCAGGAACACTTGTCATGTACTGATCATCGACGGCGACCGTGCCGCGCTCGCTTAGAGCAACGCCTACCTGTTCGATGAGGTACCTCTCCGGACCCACAAAACCGAGGGCCAAAAGGACCAAGTCTACCTGAAGAGTGAATTCACTGCCTGGTACCTCGCGCATCACCATGCGGCCATTTTCCTTCACCCAGTCGAGTCGCACCGCATGCAGTTGTTTGACGTTTCCTTCGGCATCTCCGGAAAAACGCTTTGTTTGGATACTCCAGTCGCGAATGACTCCCTCTTCATGCGAGGAAGATGTTCTCAAAATCATCGGCCAGTACGGCCACGGGGCAACATCTTCCGTGCGCGTTTCTGGAGGCTGGGGAAGCAGCTCGAATTGGTATACCGCAACGGCCCCCTGACGGTTGGAGGTACCCAAGCAATCCGAACCGGTATCGCCGCCGCCCAAGATCACGACGCGTTTTCCCTTAGCCGTGATTTGATTAGGCACGTCGTCACCTGCCACCCGGCGATTGGCTTGCGGCAAGAACTCCATGGCAAGGTGGATCCCCTTGAGTTCCCGCCCAGGGATCGGCAGGTCTCGCGCTTGAGTGGCGCCACCCGCAAGGACAATGGCATCAAAGCGTTTTCGCAGTTCCTGGTACGAGACGTCCACTCCGACGTTCACGCCAGTGCGGAATGTCACGCCCTCGGCCTTCATTTGCGCTACGCGACGATCGATATAATGCTTTTCCAGCTTGAAGTCGGGGATGCCGTAACGCAGCAGTCCTCCGACGCGATCGGCTCGCTCGAACACCGTAACGTCGTGTCCAGCACGGGCCAGTTGCTGCGCACAGGCTAAACCGGCAGGACCAGAACCCACCACGGCCACGCGCTTGCCCGTCCGTCGTGTGGGCACCAGGGGGACTACCCACCCCTGTTTGTAAGCATAATCGATGATTTGCTTTTCCACCTGCTTAATGGTGACTGGGTCATCGTTAATGTTGAGTACACACGCCTCTTCGCACGGGGCTGGACACACGCGACCAGTAAAATCCGGGAAGTTGTTGGTGGAATGCAGTCGGTCGATCGCCTCTCGCCAACGCCCACGATAGACGAGGTCGTTCCAATCCGGGATGATGTTGCCGAGAGGGCAACCCTTGTGGCAAAACGGGATGCCGCAATCCATGCAGCGGGCTGCTTGAATTTGCAAACGCTCTTCGGGATGTTTGCCCTCTAGCTCACCCCAATCGCGTAGCCGCTCTTTCACGGGTCGGCGGGGGGGGAGCTCGCGGCGATACTCCAAGAACCCAGTGATCTTACCCATGGCAGTGGTCTCTCTTTTGATTTCGACGCACTAAATGCTCGCCAGTTTTGCTTCTTCGGAATCCAAATGTTGTTTGCGCAACACTTGCTGATACTCCACGGGGAACACTTTGACGAATTTCCCCACGTAGTCCTTCCAGCCCGACAACACGCGCCAAGCAACTGCACTGTGTGTGTAGGCATAATGGCGGCGCACCAAGTCATGCACCACTTTTTCGTCTTCTGCGTCCAACGGCACGACGTCCACCATTCCCATGTTGCAGCGAGAAGCGAACGTTCCGTCCACATCAAGCACATAGGCGAGGCCCCCGCTCATACCGGCTGCAAAGTTGCGACCCGTAGGACCCAAGATCACCACTGTACCACGGGTCATGTACTCGCACCCGTGATCTCCAACTCCTTCCACGACAGCTGTCACTCCACTGTTACGCACGCAAAACCGCTCTCCTGCCAGGCCACGAAGAAAAACCTCGCCGCCGGTGGCGCCATAAAGTGACACGTTTCCAACGATGATATTTTCCTCCGCGACGAAGCTCGCATCGCGTGGGGGGTAAACGACAATCCGCCCCCCTGAAAGCCCCTTTCCGAAATAATCGTTTGCGTCTCCTTCCAGTTCCACCGCGATGCCGTTCGCAAGGAAGGCACAAAAGCTCTGCCCTGCGGAGCCGGTAAATTTGATGCGAATGGTCTCGGGCGGGAGCCCCTTCTCCCCGTAACGCCGCGAGATCTCGGCAGAAAGCATTGTGCACACCGTACGGTTCACGTTGCGAATCGGCATTTGGATTTCCACCGGCTGGCCACGCTCCAAGGCCGGCTCGGCCAGCCGAATCAGTTCGTTATCTAGCGCCTTGTCTAACCCGTGATCTTGCTCTTCCACGCAGCGGATGGGCACGGTAGGCGGGACATCTGGCTTATGAAGAATTTGGCTGAGATCCACACCCTTTGCCTTCCAGTGATCAATAGCTTCGGCGGCGTCCAGCATATCCACGCGCCCGACCATCTCGTCCACGGTACGGAACCCGAGCTCGGCCATGATCTCCCGGAGCTCTTCGGCGACGAAGAGCATAAAATTCACTACGTGTTCTGGTTTGCCCTGGAATTTTTTGCGCAGCACTGGGTCTTGAGTGGCAATCCCTACGGGGCAGGTATTCAGGTGGCACACTCGCATCATCACGCATCCCGATGCCACCAAGGCCGCAGTGGCAAAGCCAAATTCTTCGGCTCCTAAAAGGGCCGCAATGGCAACGTCACGGCCAGTCTTGAGTTGACCGTCGGTTTCGACACGGATGCGGCCGCGCAAGTCGTTCAGGACAAGCACTTGTTGTGTCTCCGCCAAGCCAAGCTCCCAGGGCAAGCCAGCGTGTTTAATGGAAGTCAAAGGCGAGGCACCTGTGCCCCCGGAGTCCCCGCTGATGAGCACAACGTCGGCCTTGCCTTTAGAAACTCCTGCGGCAACGGTGCCCACTCCGACTTCGGCAACCAGTTTCACGCTGATCAGGGCACGGTTGTTGGCGTTTTTGAGGTCATGAATGAGTTGAGCCAGATCCTCGATCGAGTAGATGTCGTGGTGCGGGGGTGGGGAAATTAAACCGACACCGGGTGTCGAGTAACGGATGCTCGCGATGTACTGATCGACCTTGTGTCCGGGCAGTTGACCACCCTCGCCAGGCTTGGCCCCCTGTGCCATTTTGATCTGAATTTCGTCGGCATTAACCAGGTAATGACTGGTCACTCCGAAGCGGCCCGACGCAACTTGTTTGATCGCGCTTCGCCGGGAGTCACCATTCGGATCAGGAACGTACCGAACGGGATCTTCCCCACCTTCGCCGGTGTTGGATTTTCCACCAATGCGATTCATCGCAATTGCAAGCGTCTCATGGGCCTCGCGGCTGATGGCACCGAGAGACATCGCGCCGGTTTTGAACCTCTTAACAATCTCCGTGGCTGGTTCGACCTCGCTCAACGGAATTGGGTTTCCGGGCTTGAACCGCAGTAAACCGCGAATGGTACAAAGCTGACGGCTTTGTTCGTTTACCAAGCGGGAGTATTCTTTAAACAACTGATAGTTCCCCGAGCGACAAGCATGTTGGAGCTTGGCGATCGTCTCCGGGTTGTACATGTGGTACTCGCCCCGGCGGCGCCACTGATACTGCCCGCCCGGGTCCAGCTCGCCGTCAAGATTCGCGGGCACTTCGTAGGCTTCGTGGTGTCGCATCGCACACTCGCGCGCGATCACGTCAAGCCCCACTCCTTCGATGCGAGAGGCAGTCCACGTAAAGTAACGATCGATCACCTCCCGATTGAGTCCGACCGCTTCGAAAATTTGCGCCCCACGGTAGCTTTGTACCGTGGAGATGCCCATCTTCGTCATCACCTTAAGAACGCCTTTGTTTGCCGCCTTGAGGTAATGCTCCACAGCAGTGGTCTCGTCGACGCCTTTGATGCGGCCATCGCGCACCATGTCCATCACGGTTTCAATGGCCAAGTAAGGGTTCACGGCTCCAGCTCCGTAGCCGATTAAACAGCAAAAATGGTGCACCTCGCGTGGCTCACCCGACTCCACCACGATCCCACAGCGCGTACGCGTACCTTCTCGGATCAAGTGGTGATGCACGGCTGCGGTCGCCAACAAGCTCGGGATGGGGGCCCAGTTTTCATCATGTCCGCGGTCAGACAAGATCAGAATACTGTATCCCTGACTGATGGCCTCGGAGGCTTGCTTGCACAGCTCGTCGAGAGCGCGCTCTAGCCCTGCTCCCCCATCGCCGACGGCGAAGTGCGTGCGCAAAACTTTCGAGCGAATCCGCCCCGCAGCAATCCTCCGAATCTTCTCCAGCTCGACATTACTGATAACGGGGTTTTCCAACTCAAGCTGATGGCAATGCAGCGGCGTTTCTTCAAAGAGGTTCTGCTCAGAGCCGATGGTTGCCTTCAGGGACATCACGATTTCTTCGCGGATCGGGTCGATCGGCGGGTTCGTCACCTGCGCGAAGAGTTGCTTGAAGTAATGGAACAGCAGTTGCGGGCGGTCGGAAAGCACTGCCAGGGGTGTGTCAGTACCCATGGAACCAACTGCCTCTTGTGCGTTGATGGCCATGGGTGCCATGAGCATCTTGAGATCTTCGAGAGTATAGCCATGAACCTTCTGCCGGGTCAGTAAAGTCTCCGGATCATAGATCGGCGGCAAATCGCGCGGCTCAGGGAGATCGTCAAGCTTGACCAAATTTTCAGATAGCCACTGCCGATACGGGCGCCGGCTGGCGATGCTTTCTTTTATCTCCTCGTCACCCACAATACGTCCTTGCTCGGTGTCCACCAGGAACAACCGACCCGGTTGGAGACGGTCTTTGTGGAGCACGTTTGTTGCGGGGATGTCGAGCACGCCGACCTCGGAAGCCATGACCACAAAACCGTCCCGAGTGACCACGTAACGGGATGGCCGCAGGCCGTTGCGGTCGAGTACCGCGCCAATCAATCGTCCATCAGTAAAAGCAATCGAAGCCGGACCATCCCACGGTTCCATCAAGCAAGCATGGTACTCGTAAAACGCCCGCTTGGTTTCGCTCATACTTTCGTGCTTTTGCCACGCTTCCGGAATCATCATCATGATGGCGTGCGGAAGTGACCGCCCGGTGCGCACTAAAAGCTCCAGAGCATTGTCAAACTTCGCAGAATCGCTGCCCGCCTCTTCGATGATGGGACGAAGCTTCTCGATGTCTTCGCCAAACAATGGCGACGAAAACATCTTCTCCCGCGCCCGCATCCAGTTTTCATTGCCCCGTAGGGTGTTGATCTCGCCGTTGTGTGCCAGGAAGCGGTACGGGTGGGCGCGCTCCCACGAAGGAAAGGTGTTGGTACTAAAGCGCTGGTGCACTAAAGCGAGCGCAGATTTGACTCGCGGGTCGCGAAGGTCCTCGTAAAACAATGGAATTTGCTGGGGTAAGAGCAGTCCTTTGTAGACAATCGTGCGGGTCGACAAACTCGGAACGTAAAAGGACTCCGAATCGCGCAAACCAGCCTGACGCACCGCACGTTCGACACTTTTGCGAATTACGTAGAGTTTGCGCTCGAGTGCCTCTTGATCCGCCACATTCGTCCCCTTGCCGATAAAGATTTGGCGAATCTCGGGCATCGACTGTCGGGCAAGAGGGCCACAATGTTCGGGATGTATGGGCACTGTGCGCCAGCCCAAGAGCCGCTGACCGCTTTCCCGAACGGCTTTTTCGAACAAGCCCAGACAGGTGTTTCGTTCCGCCGGATCCCTTGGCAAGAACACCATGCCCACTCCATAGTCTCCAGGACCAGGCAGGCTCATGCGCAAATCGCGGGCCTCCTCACGGAAGAACTCATCGGGGATTTGCAGCAACATACCGGCGCCGTCCCCCGTGAGGGGGTCGCATCCGCAAGCGCCCCGATGGGTAAGGTTTTCCAGAACCTGGAGGCCTTTTATGATAATGTCGTGCGATTTCTCGCCTTTCACATTGACGACGAAGCCCACCCCACAGGCATCGTGCTCAAAATACGGGTCGTAGAGCCCCTCCTTCTTCGGCCTCCGGAACATGACCATCAGCTCACTCCTCCTAACGTCTTTGTACCGTTGCGATCCGTGTCTACCCGTAGTTTGCGGTTCGCTTTACGATGGTTAGCCCCTGCGGCTTCCCCAGAGAGGATGATTTGTGTCCTCTCGATATTGGTGGACAAAACCACCATCGTCTCCGTGCGCTCCACACCGGCAATCGAGCGAATCGCTCGGATCAAACTCTCAAGGGTCGAGGTGTTCCTCGTCTTGACCTTCAGTAAAAAAGTGTGGTGCCCGGTCACATGGTGACACTCCAACACCTCGGGCAGACTGCCAACCTCCTTCTCGAACGGTTCAATCCTGCGAGGATGACCTACTGAGACACCAATGAACGCCGTCACATCTTTGCCAACGCGTCGGGCATCGATGAGGGCCCGGTAACCAAGAATGACGCCATGGTCTTCGAGCTTTTTGATCCGTTCAATCACAGAGGGTGCAGACAAACCAACGACCTGCCCGATTTTGGCCAACGGCAGCTTACAGTTGTCCTGCAGCAAATGGAGAATTTCTAAGTCGATGGCATCGAGTTCAAAATCCGACGGTCCTAATTTCATAAGAACATCCGAAAGGCGCGGCTAACAAAAAGCAAGTGAAAGCATCGAAGTCAAGGCTTCATTCGGAAAAACCGTGCCGAAACCTAAATTCCTGGTGCGGCGTCGCGCAGGGTTGATGGCACGGCACGTGGGGCAATGGCGGCCGATGGCTCACCCCGACCGCCGAGGTTGTTGAGTGGTGGTGGTACGTCGCCCTGGGGGAGGAGCTAACGCCCGGTCCAACGTGGCAAGCGCTTCTCGCGAAAGGCCGCGACTCCCTCGCGGGCGTCTTCGCTCATGAAGACCCGGGCAGACAGTTCCATCTCGAGATTCAGCGCACTCTTAAGGTCGAGAAAGGTGCTGCGTTTAGCCGATTCTTTTACCGTACGAACAGCCAAGGGGCCATTGAGGCAGATTGTTTCCGCCCACTCCCTCGCTTTTGCCAGCACCTCGTTTCGTGGCACGACGGCGTTCACAAGACCCATCTCCCACGCGCGCCATGCCGGTACGCGATCGGCTAGCAGCAGCAGTTCCATGGCGTGGCACCAAGATAGTTGTCGGACGCTGTGCACCGTGGAGCCACCACCAGGGAACAACCCACGTCGCGGCTCAGCTAGCTGTAGCCACGCCTCCTCGGCCATGACACGGAGATCGGTATTCCACAACATTTCCAGGCCACCGGCAGCGCAAACTCCGTTGATCGCGGCAATTACCGGTTTATACAGGATGAACTCGGTTCCGTCTGGCAAGGTGGCTCCGTCGCGCAAGACGGCGATCAAACTGTGGGCCATGGTGTAGCGGGAACCTTCAACCTGCTCGGATGCACCCCCGGAAGCCAACCGTTCCACGTTGCCAGTCACCATGGGAATGAATTTCTTCAGATCTGCGCCGACGCAGTAAACATCGCCCACCCCGGTAAGGATGGCGACATAAGCCTCGTCATCATCGCGGTAGCGAACCCAACAGTCTGCGAGCTGCCCAAAGTGCTCGAGGTCCAACGCGTTACGGGCTTCCGGGCGGTCAATCGTAATTGTGACAATATGCCCTGACTTTTCGTAGTGTATGGCCATGGGAGGCAAAGGCCATCACTGCGCTCCTGAGTCAAGTCCCGTCCGGACCGTCTCGTTCAAAACCGCTCTTCAGGCCTGAGCTGGTGAGTTTAGCCAGCCAAGGGAGGATACAGGCTCAGCTGTTGCCCGTCTTGCAGGCCCGTGTCCGGTTCGACCTGCTTCCCGTCGACTATGGCAATTTTCGCATGATCCGCGGGAATCCCGAGAGCTGCAATCGCTTGCGCAACGGTCGACCCAACTTCAAGCTCGACGACAACGGTATCATCCGCCGCGTCGGGTGGGAGGTACTTCCGCAATGACGCGTGCAGCCGGACTGGAACACGCATGGAATGCTCCTGAAGCTTACCGTGCTGCCGCGGCGGCCTGAACTAGCGGCCCATGCCCCCCCGCGCGCAACCCACAAAATTCCTCGTAATCGATAAGTTCTTTAATTGTCGGTTCATCGCCACAAATGGGGCACCGAGGATCGCGCCGGAGCTTGTGGACTCGCACCTCCATGCTGAGCGTATCGAAGTAAACCATTCGACCGATCAATGGTCGCCCGACACCCAAAATCAGCTTGATGGTTTCCAAGGCCTGAACACACCCGACTAAACCCGGCAGCACCCCCAGGACTCCGGCCTCAGCACAGCTTGGTGCCGCTCCTGGTGGCGGGGGTTCGGGGAATAAGCAACGATAGCAGGGGCCTTTCTTTGGGTAAAAAACTGAGGCTTGGCCCTCGAACTGGAAGATACTGCCGTGAACGTTTGGCTTGCCTAGCAAGACACAAGCATCGTTGACCAGATATCGAGTGGGAAAGTTGTCGCAGCCATCGACGATCACGTCGTAATCGGCGAACAGTCGTAAGACGTTTTCAGACGAGAGGCGCTCCTGATAGCCGATAACTTTGACGTCTGGATTCAGCGCCTGCAAAGTCATGCGCGCGGACTCTACTTTGGGCATGCCGATGCGATCATTGGTGTGCAGGATCTGTCTCTGCAGGTTGCTCAAATCGACGACGTCGTGGTCCACGACTCCGATCGTCCCCACACCAGCGGCAGCCAAATAAAAGGCTGTGGGCGAGCCCAGGCCCCCTGCGCCGATCAGCAGCACTTTGGCGTCCAGTAACTTCGCCTGCCCTTCTTCTCCGACTTCGGGCAATAAAAAGTGTCGACTGTAGCGCGTAAGCTGTTCGGGGGTGAATTGCCGCTCTTGTTTCCACGGGTAACCTTTGTCCTTCCACGCAGCAAACCCTCCAGCCATCGAAACAACGTTCTCGTAGCCCATTTCCAGCAACTGTTTGGCAGCGAGCAACGACCGGGTGCCACCTGCACAGTAAGCAATGATGGGCTTCGATTTATCCGGTACGAGCTGCTCCACCCGTAGCTCGAGGAAGCCTCGCGGCAGCAACACAGCCCCAGGAAGATGGCCCTCTCGGTACTCCTCTTTCTCTCGGACATCGAGGAGCACCCAGCCGTCGCCTTCAAGCTGCTGCCGCACTTTATCTACGTTCCATTCCGGAACGACCCGTTTGGCCTCTTCCAGTAACTCCCGAAAGCTCTTTGGCATTGTCGTCTCCCTATCGGTTCGGCCACCGAAGCGTGCGTAAAAACGTATACAAACAGCAGTTTTCTTCAACCGTAACCCTTGCACCGCTCCGGATCTTGGCTCCGAGCTAACCATGCCCCCAACGACCCACTCATCACAAGGCCATAAGAGGTGAACCACCAGCAACCAGCACTCCTAAAAGCGGCCCAGAATCTTGACTTCGTGTCCTATGCCCAGTAAGCGCTCGTTTCCAGGATACGACTCGGCTTCAACGCCTCTACTTAGCGATTCACCAGGGGAGGGCTTGGGTATGGACATCTTAATGGAGATCTTCGATTCTATCTTCCGCTGGTTGCACATTATCTTTGGCATCTTGTGGATCGGCCATCTTTATTTTCTCAACTTCGTCAATGCCTCTTTCGAAGGAGTGTTGGATGCAGAAACGAAAAAAAGGGTCATCCCCGAACTCAGACCTCGCGTACTGTTCTGGTTTCGATGGGGTGCCGCATTCACGTGGGTGACAGGTGTACTCCTGCTCATCATCAACTATTATCATGGTGCCTTTTTGTTTCCTGAGGGCCGGGGTTGGTCGTTTGGCGCTGTGATCATGATCGTCCTGGTGTTCGCCGCTCCGTTCATTTACGACGCTCTGGTGAAATCCTTTATGAAGGAGCTCCAGGTAGCCTTCATCGCCGGGTTAGTTCTTTCCGCCATCTTGGTGGTTCTTTTCAAATACCTTGGGGGCTTTAGCGTTCGCGGCTATGCGATTCATTTGGGGGCAACTTTCGGCACTATCATGGCGTTCAACGTTTGGTTTAGGATCTGGCCAGCACAGCAGCAAATCATCATGGCGATTAAGCAGGGTCAACCGGCGGATCCGGCTCTTGTCGCCTTGGCGGGCCAACGTTCCCGCCACAATACCTACATGTCAGTACCGCTACTCATGCTGATGGTAAGCGAACATGCCGTCACCTGGATCGACTGGGCCCACCCCATTGCCATTGTCTTAGTGGTGTTCTTGGGCTGGATGTTAGTTTACCACCTGTACGACCGCGCCGGCCAACTGAAAGGATTTTGATCGTAAACGCGTGCCCAACGTTACGGCCCCTGGAAAGAGAACTCGATCATAGCGCGCCCTCGGGGATCGAGTTGGACTACTTGTTTCTGAACTCCGAGTTTCTCGTGCCAAACCGCTACGCTGTACCTCCCCGGTGGCAGGGGGCCTAAAGTCACATCTTCTCCCCTGCGGGTCACTGCTCCGTAGGGATGCGCTAGTACAGCCACATAAGCCACCATCCAGGGATGGACGTCGCAGCCCACTCGTACCGCCACTTCAGGCTTGTCAAACTTCACGGTGCGGGACGTCCCTGCACGAGTCAGCATGAAATTTGTGCCGCGTCCAGTCTGGGGCTGCGTGTGAACGTTATGGGGCTCTGGGTCACTGTTGCGAAATTCCACCCCTTGCCCGACCGTAGCGACGGCAACTCTCGGCTGGTAGAGGCAGCCTTTTTGGTCAATTACGGTGGGGGTGGCTGGTGGAGGGAACCAAACAGCCGGGAGCCCGTCGTCAACCCAGACTACGGCATGAAGCAATCTTCCATCTGCGTCGACCGCCAGGGACTCGTCGTACACTGGCTCTGAATGCAATTGGACACACTGTGGCGCGCCGCGCATCACCACCGGTTTTGGCTCGGGAGGGGTTCCGCGGAAGCGAACCGTGACCGTGATAGAACCAGCCGTAGCTGGGTCCACCGTAGGGGCAGCCACAGCATGCTCCGGAGTAGCCCCAGAACGAGAGTCTTTGCACCCGCAGACAACCCCCACCACGAGCACCAAGCCGACACACACGGCCGGAAACCCTTGCTTCTGTTTCATCGCTCGATCACCACGCTTCTGCGTCGTCAAAGTCACCCGGCTCTATGGCCTCGGCGTGTGCCGATGCCGACCGCGACAGTCGCCGCATATGCCGAGCCAGGTCAGCTGCCAGCCTGCAACAGAATAACCCGAGCGCTCAAGCATGCTGGCATCGAGCGAGCGAACGCGGGGAACGTCCGCAAGCCGCCCGCAGCTGCGACATGCAAAATGATCGTGTGGTTCCACCGAGGCATCGAAATGTTGCACCCCGTCCGGACTCCGAACCACCAACAAACGTCCCTGTTGCACGAGCTTTTGAAGATTGCGGTACACAGTCCCTCGACTGATGCTCCGCATCCGCTGACGTGCGCGACAAAATACCTCTTCTGCCGTTGGGTGGCCTTCCGCCTCAGCGACGGCTTCCCAAACCGCCTGCAACTGTCGCGTGTGCCGCTGCCTCGGTTGCCAGTTCACTGCAGGTCTTCGGCCAAAGAAGCTCTCACCGCCGATGGAATCTCCGCTGCTGCCTGGTAATTCGGGTGGGAAATGACTAGTCGCGCCGTAACGGTCTCATCGCGGAGGAGACGGGGCATCTCACGTGGGCAAAGAAATCGCACGTACTGAACCGCGCTTAACTTATCCTCCTTAGCTCGACCCGGCTCAAAAACTCCGCGAAGCTGTAACGAGCCTACCTCGAGTCGGACACACTCATCGATCCCACGGAATTGCAACAGCTCTTCGCGAACCCTGTTCGGATCAGTCATTTCGAGAAACATCGTTGTGCTTAGCTCATTGGGCCCGGGAATGAGCTGGTTGTATACGGCTATTTCTTCCCGTACCCGATCGAGGTCTACGATATGCTCCGCTCGTAGCATCTCTTGAATTTGAAACCACACGGTATCGTGGTTCTCGAAGACGAAGGTAACTTTGTCACCAACGGAAACTCGGCGGTTTTTCTTTAACTCGATGATCCGCCGCCGAACGTGGTCGCGGATCTGCTCGTATCTCTGGAGCCCGACAATTTCATCCAACGTAACTGCTGTAACTGCCATGGCGCATACTCAAGCAACCGGATCGCACAAGAAAAACTGGCCGGTGTACGGCTCGAGCACACCGGCCAGATCTCCGTCCGGAGACATGCGGAGGTGTCAAGAGGCCGCCTTGAGCGAATCCAAGCCTTTTTGGAATCGGCCCGCGTGTGATTTCTCCGCTCTTGCTAAAGTCTCAAACCATTCCGCAATTTCCTCGAAACCCTCCTCACGCGCAGTTTTCGCGAAACCAGGGTACATCTGCGTATATTCGTACGTCTCACCCTCGATAGCGGATTTCAGGTTTTTTTCTGTGTCTCCGATGGGTACGTTCGTCACCGGGTCCCCAACCTCTTTCAGAAAGTCCAGATGCCCAAATGCGTGACCAGTTTCCGCCTCGGACGTGTCACGGAACAGCCCGCCAATGTCAGGATAACCCTCGATGTCGGCGCGACGTGCAAAATACAAATACCGACGGTTTGCCTGCGACTCACCTGCAAACGCTGCCTTCAAATTCTCGTGCGTTTTCGTTCCACCCAAACTCTTCGCCATAAACCCGACCTCCTTAATAGGACTTGTTCTTAGTAAAGCTATTTATGCTCCCCATCCTGGACTGTCAACGCCGCTAGAGAATAGTTAATGCTGGACCGCTTGGACGCTAGCGCGTTCGTGAAGTTCCTTGATCCATCGCTGCACGTTGACCAAGCTAGGATCTACTTCCACCCCCAATTTGGGCAGTAACAAGATACCGGGGGCGAAGGCAGCGTCGGCCAAAGAGAACTCACCGGCAACAAAGCGATGGGACTGCAGCGGGTGTTCCAACCGACGAAAAAGCTGGAGAATTTCGTTTTGCAGGCGCCGAATTTTTTCCCCATCGCGTTCCGCTTCACCGCGTCGCAACTCCGCTTGGAGAAGCTCAACCCGCGGGGTGAACAGCATATCAGCCAAGTCCTCGTTCATGCGCACCTTCGCTCGGCCATACGAGTCCTCCGGCATCAAAGGTGGATTCGGGTATTCTTCGTTCAAGTACTCGTTGATGATCGTTGAATCGTAAATCACCGCGTCTTCGTCCACCAGTACAGGCACTTTCCCGAGCGGGTTAAGCTTAAGGAATTCCGCAGAGCGCTGCTCGTTCTTCCTCAAGTCCACGAGTCTCGTCTCGAATTCCAGTTCTTTCTCAGCCAACACTATGCGCACCTTCTGCGCATAGGGGCATTCCGGGAAGTCGTAGAGCACAATCATGCCTGAGTCCCCTCCGAAGTGTGAATTACCCTAGGTTCTTCGCAAAAAGACACCTCGGTGTCCACATTTGAGGGGCCCGATTTCCAGGGTCAACCCAAATGCTTCCACGCGTGATACGAACTTCGCACCAGAGGGCCGGCCTCGACATGCCGAAAACCGATGGACAACGCCTGGGTCCGTAAGCTTTGAAACTCCTCTGGAGGCACATACCGCACCACTGGCAGATGGGATGACGTGGGTCGCAAATACTGACCTAGGGTTAAGATATCACATCCCACATTGACCAAATCACGGAACACCGAAGCCAGCTCTTCGAAGTTTTCCCCCAGGCCCAGCATGAGGCCGGTTTTCGTTCGCACATCCGCTCGGTAGCTTTTTGCTTTCGCTAATAATGCCAGCGACCGCTCATACCGTGCGCCAGGACGAACGCTGCGGTACAATCGAGGCACTGTCTCGACATTGTGGTTCAGCACGTCCACGGGGGTATCCAGCAAACGCTGCAACGCAGCCCAGTTTCCTCGGAAGTCTGGGACCAACACCTCCACCGTACTCTCCGGCCGGAGCGCTTTGATCGCCAACACGGTACGAGCGAACTGACTCGCACCGCCATCGGCAAGGTCGTCGCGGTTCACCGAGGTCACGACCACATGCTTTAACTCGAGGGCAGCCACCGCACGTGCCACCCTCTCCGGCTCCGTTGGATCCACTGCCGGCGGCTTCCCATGCCGCACGGCGCAAAAGTTGCAGTTCCGTGTGCACACGTCGCCAAGCAGCATGAACGTTGCGGTACCATGGGACCAGCACTCGCCAATGTTGGGGCAGTGAGCTTCTTCACAGACAGTGTGAAGTCGCCACAGCTTGACTACTCTCTTAGTAGCGAAGAAGTCGACACCAGTCGGGGCGCGAACCTTCAACCACGGAGGATGACGGCGCCTGCTTTCCATCTCGAGCTCCCTTGCACACGGAACAGAGACCACGCCCGTACGAAGCAATCAGCGAAACTCATGGCTACGCTAGCCAGGTCCAAGGACTGTTCAAGCTCCTCTTCCAAACTGGTGAAGGCGAGGCCGGGGCTGCGGCACGGAACAATCGTCTTGAACGGGGGAATTGCTCTCTGTTGCACATTCAGGGCAACGCCGTGAAAGGCTACCCAACGTCGTACACCTATACCAAACGATGCGATCTTGCCTCCTCGGGCCCAAACACCCATCCGCTCCTTGTCCAGCCACACTTTCGCTCCAAATGCAGCACACGTTCGCACGACAACCTCGCCCAAAAAGCTAATATACGCGCGCACGTCGGGGCATGGCAGGTGCACGATCGGATACACCACGAGTTGCCCTGGCCCATGGTAAGTCACGCCGCCGCCGCGATTAATCCTGTATGCAGGAACACCAAGTCGCTGATCTGCGCCGCAAAGATCCTCCTCCGAAGCTCCTCGGCCGAGAGTAAATACAGCTTCGTGCTCCAGCAGCAAGAGATAATCGATCGGGTCACCAGAAAGTTTTCTTTCCACCAACTCTTCCTGTGCGCGCCATGCGCCCTCGTATGCCTGGCGACCCAAAAACTGGACAGAGTGGCGCAGCCCCTGAGAAGTTCTCGGTCCGTAGGACACGGACTCAGTCATCTCGACGCTACCCTGGCTTATTTTGTATCCGCCTTTGTATCCGTCGACCCACGCTTGCTCGACTCCGCAACCGCAAGCTCGACGATGTGAGCGTTCGAATCTTAGCCCAAGTGTTCCCGAAAAAATTCGACGCAGCGCCGCCAGGCGTCGCGCGCAGCCTCGGGCCGATAGGCCTCGGCACGGGTATCGTTGAAAAATGCATGCCCCGCACCGCGGTAGACCTTCAACGTAAACTGCTTACCAGCGCCTTTCAGCAAGTTTTCCAATTCCTTGATGTCTTCGCGCGGAATCAACGGGTCTTCCTCACCGTAAAGGCCCAGGAACGGGCAGCTTAAATGCTGAGCCACTTCCAGGGGCGCAGGAATCTTATTCGGGGTTTTTTCCCGCCAGCGGAGCATCCCATAAAAGCTCACGCAAGCCGCGAAATTCTTCTGCAAACACGCAGCTAAAAGTGCGTACTGGCCTCCCAAACAAAAGCCCAGAACGCCGATCGAGCCCCCTTTGACTTCGATACGGCTACGCAGAAAGCGTGCTGCAGCTTCGATGTCTCCCAACACGCGGCGATCATCCAACCGTTGAATCCATGCTTGCACCTCCTCCGGTGACCGTAACTTTGGCGCACCCTCGCGACTATACAGGTCGCACACGAATGCAAAAAAACCCTCTCGGGCAAGCCGACGCGCAATCTCCCGATAATGATCGGAAAGACCATGCACGTCGTGCACCACGACAACCGCCGGCATCCGATCATGTTTAGGTGGCCAGGCAGCATAACCCCTAAGGGTTTCCCCCTCGCGTACGAACGTGAGTTCTTCGGTTTTCAGGGTCACCTCTGCCATACTGCCTCCTTCCGCGCCGATGGTTTACTCCCTTGGAGAGCTAATCTTCCGGCCAGCGCCAGACTAGACCAGCGCCGGACAACCGTTCAGAGAACAAGATTTCGCGGATCGTCTGCCCAGTCAATGGGGCTAGCACCACGCCGGAACGATAATGGCCTACGGCAACCGACAGTCCCGGATAGCGTGGCACCTTTGCCACGATGGGCCGGCCAATGGCGCTACCCGGCCGGACCCCACAGCGCACCTCCACGGCAATTCGCCGTGCCATCCATGGGAAGAAACTTTGCGACTGCCTCTTCAGCTCCGCGAGCTTTGCTGGGGCGATGACCGGCAAACCTTCATGTTTCTCCAGCGTGCTGCCAACGACAACCTTTGTCCCCTGCCTAGGCACCACTTGGAGCCCCGCATACGTGAAGGCGAACTGGGCCTTCAACGGCACGACCGCGGCGATACTAATCCCTCGCACGGGAATGAGGGGCAGCGAGAGACCGAGGGACTGAGCTAGAGGTATCGAAGCAAACCCAGCGGCCAGCACGACTTTATCCGTCTCAACCTTTCGTTCTTCCCCGTAGACACGCCAGCCGAGGCCCGTCGGTTCCAACCCTTTCACAAATTCTGGCAATATCCGCACCCCCAGGGTCTGGCAGCCGCGGCGCAGTGCGTCGAGCAGTCTCTCGGGCTCGACCACCGCCTCGATCTCGAACCTTGCTGCGCCGTACTGTTCCACCTCGGCGAGCAGGGGCTCGGCTTCCCGTACCTGTTCTGCAGTGAACCACTCCGCTTCTTCTCCTCGGCTCACCGCCAGCTCGACAGCGAGTCTCAGCCGCGTAGACTCGCGCTCGGTGCGAGCAACGCGCAATACACTGCCCCGACGAAAACCGAGTTCCTTACCAGCACGCTTCTCCAGTCCCCTGATCCACGGCTCAAAAAGTGCCAAGCTCAGCTGCAAAAGTTGCGCGTGCTCCGTGCGGACCCTCTGGCCACGGCCCACGACGAGCAAACCGGTGGCGGCGCGTGTTGCTTTTCCAAGAGACAAGGGGTCGTCAAAAACAGTCACGTCGACGCCCTGGGAGGCTAATTCGTACGCCGCCGCGCTTCCAATGATGCCGCCCCCCACGATGACCACGTCGCATCGCATCAACGGGCTACCACTTCACGCCGAAGTGCTTCGATCTCGGACACCTCCTTAGGCACTAGGCTAGTAAGAACTTCGTGGCCCGTCTCCGTTACCAACACATCGTCTTCGATCCGGATCCCCACCCCTCGGAACTCCGGTGGCACGTCAGTGCAATCTTCCGGAATGTACAGTCCGGGCTCAACCGTAAGCACAAAGCCCGGCTCCAAGCGGCGCACTTCTTGCCCTTCTTTATACTGGCCCACGTCATGCACGTCCATGCCGAGCCAATGACTGGTCCGGTGCATAAAAAATTTGCGATACCGCTCTTCCGCGATGTTTTCCTCGCGGCTGCCAGTCAGGAGACCCAGGTCAAGCAAGCCATCTACCAACATCTCGACAGCTCGCCGATGAGGTTCATCGTACCGAGCACCTGGGCCTACCATACTCACCGCCGCCTTCTGCGCTGACAACACCAACTCGTAAAGTTCGCGCTGCGCTCCAGAGAACGTGGCGCTCACCGGGAACGTACGGGTGATGTCGGAACAATAAAAGCCGTATTCCGCGCCAGCATCGATCAGCAGGAGATCGCCCGGAGCTAGAGATCGATCGTTCTGCGTGTAGTGCAACACGGTCGCGTTCGGGCCCGATGCAACAATGGAAGGGTAAGCCGGTCCGCTTGCCCCTAGGCGGCGAAAAGTACTATCGAGTAAAGCTTCGACCTCGAATTCGAACATTCCCGGGCGCACCTCGGTGAGCGCGCGCAGGTGACCGGCCGCGGCAATTTGTGCCGCTTTGCGTAAGCGGTCAATCTCAACGGCTTCTTTACGCAGCCGCATTTCGTGCAAGATCACTGCTGGATCGCGAAGCACCACTGGGCCCGTCCCCGATCGAGGCCGCAGTTGCTGCCATTGCCGCATCCAACCGACGACACGTTGGTTCCATTCGAGGTCACGCCCGAAGCGAAAATAGAGTTCATTGCGACCGCTCACGAGCTCTCCAACGACTTGGTCGATTTGCTGGATCGGATAGGCTTTATCTGCGGCATAATCGCGCGTGGCTCCTTCGACGCCCGCGTGCCGCCCCACCCAGACACGCCGTTCCGGGTCGAAAGGACGCACAAACAAAAGGTACTCATGCTCAGGATGCTCGGGTAACAACAAACAAGCGGACTCCGGCTCCGGGAAACCGGTTAGATACAGCATGTCATTGTCGGGGCGGTAGGGATGCTCGACGTCATTCGAACGCACGGACACGGGCGCCGCGACAAAAAGGGCCGCGGCGTTTGGCCCGAGCTGCTGCATAAAGCGTCGCCGTCGTTCCGCGTAGACCTCGCGGGGGAAAGGTGGCGCAGGGTGAACTTCTAGTTGGGACAACATGGTCCCACTCTGAAACATCGTTGCTTGACTATACTGGCCGGGGTTGCAAAAGCAGGCGTACCAAATCTACGGGGAGGGGCACGATTACCGTGTTGTTTCGTTCCGTGCCAACCTGGGATAAGGCCTGCAACATACGGAGCTGGAGCGCCACCGGCTCCTTCTCCATGATGCTTGCAGCTTCAGTAAGACGCAACGCCGCTTGGAATTCCCCTTCCGCGTTAATAACTTTGGCGCGCCTCAAGCGTTCTGCTTCCGCTTGCCGTGCGATCGAGCGCTGCATTTCTGCGGGCAAATCGATATGCTTCACCTCCACGGCAACCACCTTTACGCCCCACGGTTCCGTGTGCGTATCGATGATTTCCTGGAGCCGAGCATTGAAGCGCTCCCTCTCTGCAAGCAACTCGTCTAAATAAGCCTGTCCGCACACGCTCCGCAAAGTCGTCTGCGCTATTTGCGAGGTGGCATACAAGTAATTTTGCACTTCCACGGCAGCACGATTGGCGTCGACGACACGAAAGTAAAGCACAGCGTTTACTTTCACCGAGACGTTATCGCGGGTGATGACATCCTGAGAGGGCACATCGAGGGTCACGGTTCGCAGGTCGATGCGGTACATTTGCTCGATCAATGGGATCACGTAAATGATTCCTGGTCCACGCGATGGTGTGATCCTTCCAAGACGAAACACGACGGCTCGTTCGTATTCTCGGATAATCTTCACACCAGAAATCAACAAGGCCACGAGTATGACGAACACCGTAGCAAGCGATCCTAACTCCATGCGCACCTCCACGCTCGACAGTTCGCCTTTACCATAGTCTCGGTTCTGCTCCCACCCTGGAACAAGACGTTGTCCTCGGCCTCGCTAAGGACTACGAGACGTTGTGTTGAAACCTCGAATTCCTTTTGGAAACACTCTTCGTCGGCGTAAACGGCTTTTCAGTTCTTTGGCCTACAGTGCGCTCGTCGGGGTGGTTGCGGCCTTGGGATACTTCACCTTGCAAATTTTGGAGTCGGCACCCCGCGAGGAGCAAGCACCACCAGCAGCAGATCCAGCGGCGCTGGTTGAATTCGAGGGATTTAGCGCCCGCTACGAGTCGATCAACGAGCAACGCCGCCTCCGAGTAAGCATCCGTTTGCGTGCAGCCACGACCAAGCCTCTGGACTGTCAAGTCTATTTTGTTGCAAAAGGGGAACGCACCAATGGCCAGCAATTTGCCGTGTGGCCCACTCTCGGGCCTGGTGGCCCCTTTAGCTCTGGAGGTCACTTTCGCGGGGGTCCGATCTCGCACGGAGCGCCGGTGCACTTAACCCAGGCCTGGCAACGTGTCAGCGGTGACATGCCGCTTCCCTCGCCAGGTTCGACCTTCAACACCGTCACTCTTTACGTGTTTGGACCCCGAGGAGAAGTGTTCTTATCGCGGCCGTTCAACCTTGTTTCCGCTGCGGCCCGATAAACTGCACCGATCATGGCCTGCAGTGCTGCTTGCGCTGCGTGGGTTGTCGCTACCGATCGCGTTCTCGTTTAAGATCTTCGTGGTATCGCTCCCACTCGCCGGGAAGCAGGTCAGCTCCCTCGGCCGTGCCAGGCGTCGGGCGAATCGACATATACCGTGGCTTGGGCTCCCGCTTAGGCCGCTCAACTGCACCAGGCTCTTCGACGTCTTCCGCGAAGGATTCCTCTATCTCGTCTTCTTCCAGGTGCTCCATGAGCGCTTCTGCACTTTCCCGCGATTCCGCACCCTCGCGCCTTGCCCGACGGCCAAAGGTATGCACGCATCGTTCCACGAAAGCTGCGGGCGCTCCTACACGGCGGGCCAGTTCACCTAAAGCTGGCGGCCGACCCTTGTTTTTCCGGGACATGCTGTCGGCCTCTTGCACTACCCGCACACAAGTCACAGTGCCAGGCCAGCTTTTGCGAGGGGTCCAAAACAGGCTCAGTACCGAAACAAGCATCGGGAGCAAGATCACCGAACAAACTTGCCGACGCCAGCCCAAAGGCTTCCCTTCGTGCAAACTCACTGCCGGTGGGCTGCCCGGCTGAGCTCTGTACATCATGTCCATTGCTGTTTGGTCCCGCGTCGGGCAAAAAGCAATACCAAGCTTTCCCCTTCGGGCCATTGTCGCAGCCGGGCACCCCACGTGCTTAGGAGATCAGGGGCATCTCGAAGGGCTTGCTCCAACTTCCGGCGAACGAGCGGCAACCACGGGTTGGTCCGGCCGATCTCAAGACGCTGGATCTCGGTGATCACGAAACCCGCACCCGTAACCATCTGACGAGCGTCTTCACTAAGCCCGTAGTCTTTGCCTAGAACCCAGGCAAAGTAGCCGCCATCGCGCAAAACGCGGTGAACTTCCTGTAAGCAAAGAACGCGATCGATTGCGGAGCGCGGCCAAAGCCACCACACATGGGTGAAGACGCCGCTACGGAACGGTAACGCCGTTGGATGCCCTGAACAAAAAACCGCCTCACCTCCGGACCGTGTGTTTAGACCAAGTTCACGCGCAACTACCGCTGCAAACTCCTCCGGCTCGACACCCAGCACCTGGCAGCCAAATTGGCGCGCTGCCCATCGTGCCCGCCCCCCAAATCCACTCTCGAGTTCCAAAACGAACTCATACTTCCGGAAGATTCCTTGCGCTGACAAGCGCTGCAGTAGTTCCACGGGGTAAGGCATATCATGGTCCAAGCCATAAAACGGCACCCCCGGAGACACTGGCAGCTCCGTGTGGAGTGCTCGAGTAACTTCGATCATGGCCCTGGCCAACAGGCACGCCCTGGTGGTTATCGCAGCGTCCTTGGTATTGTTCATTCCCTTGACGGACTCATCGGAGCTCGCGATGGTGGAACGACTGAGTTTGGCCCGTGCGAGCAACGGGAAACGATGAGCTCGTTGGTCGGAGCTAAGGAGGGTATCATGGCAATAATCTACAAACGAAAGGGCAACTTTCTCGAGGACTTTAAGGTCGGACATCTTTTTCGGCACAAAGTGGGGAAAACCATCACGGAAGGCCTGTTCAACGCTTTCACCGAATACGACATGACCACCAATCCTCTCAGCAAAAACCGCCGCTATGCTCAACGCTATGGCTTTCGCGATATGATTTTGCCACCCGGTTTGGTCATGGCCGTGGTCTTTAGTCAAAGTGTCGAGGACATCTCGGAAAACGCTCGAGCCAATTTGGAGTATATCAACATGCGCTTTGGCGTACCCGTTTATATCGGCGACACCATCGAAGTGGAGTCCTTGGTGCTTGGCGTACGGCCATCGTCGCGGGAACCGGACCTTGGTGTGGTCCACGTCCAAACCACAGGACGGAACCAGTATGGAGAGGTGGTGTTAACTTACGAGCGCAAAGTCCAGGTGTGGAAGAGCCGGGTCGATGCTTTCGTCGAAGAAGCGCAGCTTCCGGAAGCGCCTATGGTGCCCTGCGAACTCCGCTTGCCCGCCTACGATCCGTCGCGCGCCTATGCGGAACTCGCGCACCTCACAAGCCCGGATACCTATTTTGAGGACTTCGCACCAGGAGACGTCCTCGAGCACTCACGCGGTCGCGTCATTACAACGGAGCACATTGCTTGGACAGCCATGCTAGACAACACCTCACAAGTCCACTGCAATCAGTTTATGATCGATCAAAACCCACAACGTTATCTTGGCGGGCAGTTAATCGTGTACGGAGGAATTCCGTTTAATCTATGCCTAGGGTTATCCTGCCCAGACGTTGCCGACAATGCTCTCTGCGATATCGTCTACAAGTCTGGTCGGCACACTGCACCGGTTTTTGTGGGCGACACCGTTTTCGCTTCCACCGAGATCAAGGGGAAAAGAGATTTCCCAGGTCGACCAGACCTCGGTATCGTGGAAATGATCCTGCACGGTTACAAGTACGTGCGAGAGGGGGACGAGTACAAACGGATGGAAATTTTCTACCTAGATCGCGAGATTGCCGTAAAGCGCCGCACACACTACTGCTAAGGCGTGGATTTGGATCGAGGCGAGGCTAGACGAAACCTTTTAAGCAAGGCCCTTTGCCCGCTCGCTTCAACCTGAAGGTCTGCCTTTTCCAAGGCAACTGAGACCACCTCTAAACCGTGATTCAGCAGTGCAGTGACAAGTTCCATATTCGTCACCTCTAGCCTTTCGGCGACACGGCGGACTGCCTCGACAACCTCGGCAGGAACGCGAACGTTCTTCACGCGAACCCCCCGAGGGACACGTCGCTTCAAATCCGCGAAACGCAGATCAGGGTGGATTCGTAACCGTCTCTTGCCAGGCATGCTCCCCTCCTTGCCTAAGCCCATGTTTGGCCCGGAAAGTACGGTCAATTCATACCGCGTTTCGGGAGTGCCACTCAAGAAGCTTTAAAGATGCGTAAATTAGGCGGCTGCCTCGGCAAACAAATGTCGATGGAACGCTTCCAAACCGGCCAAATTGTGCACATCGCTGGCGAGGTTCGGCACGGTGAGCAGCAACGTACTACTCGGAACCTGTCGTTGAAACGCTTCGACACGCAAAAGGTCTCCCCGGCCCAGTGCTTGATAATCCTCGAAGTTGCTCACCAACGCTTCCACGAGGTCAGGACCTACTCCTAGCTTGCGGAAGATTGCTGCGAGCGTGCGGCGCTGTGGGGCTCGTCCCCGAACCAACACCTCGCGGTGCATTCGGTTCACGACAACGGCGCGAAGGTTGACTCGAAGGCGCTCGATCTGCGTCAAGAAAAATTCGGCCTCTTGCAACACTTGTTCTTCCGGTGAAACTACGAGAAGAAATCCCGTTTGCGGAGCTCGCAGCAGTTCGTAAACCTGCCGCACCCGTGGTTCGAAATTCTCGAACAGCCCTGCCATGGCAGTGAAGAACTCCGAAACTTCCGCCAGAGCCGATACCCCTGTGGCTTCCTCCAGGCGGCGAAACAAGAATCCCACTGTGCGATTGAACAAGCGCAGCGTCGTCCAGCTTGCCGAGAAGTATGGCTTGACGAACCAGCGAATGATGCTGCGATCGAGAAAATCGGCCAAACGCTGCGGCGCTTCGAGAAAATCGAGTGCGTGCCGCGTCGGTGGCGTGTCGACAACGATGAGGTCGTAACGGCCGCTCTCATGGAGCGCGCGCAATTGTTCGATAGCCATGTACTCCTGCGAACCTGCAAAGCTTTGCGACAAATGCTGATAAAAACGGTTCCGCAAGATCTTGTCGCGAATTTCGGCTGTGGGCGCATGACGCTCGACCAGCCGATCCCAAGCGCCTTTTTGATCAAGCATGAGTGCCGCCAGAGTGCCGCCTCCGGGCAGCGACACGTCGACAGGCTCATCCCCTAATGCCTGCAAACCCAGGGCGTCGGCCAGTCGCTTCGCTGGGTCAATGGTCATCACAAGGGTGCGCCTCCCCGAAAGAGCAGCGCGCACCGCCACTGCGGCCGCAGTGGTCGTCTTTCCGACGCCGCCTGAGCCCGCGCAGACTAGGATTCTCAGGGAATCAAGAGTCTCTTGCAGAACGGAAGCCATGCGGTCTGGAAGCTCGCTCTAAGCCCGCTATTTGCTGGGCGAGCACGGCGACCAACTCTCCCAAATGCTGCGAGCTAAACTCCTCCGCAAACAAAAACGGCAGTTCTATGCGAGGCAAAGGCACCTGTTCGCTCAAGCGGTGCAAATACTGTGCGTGAATGGCGCTCCAGCCTTCCTCCTCCAATGCTCGATCCAACACAGCCTCGGCGATCGCTCGCTCGCTTTGCGGCAGGTGCGCTAACCGGTCTCTAAGGCGAAGAAGTTTGTCGGCCTCAAAGCGTCTGTTGTGCAACCGGTTGACCACCAGAAACCCAAAGGGCAACTGCAGGTCGCTGCAAAGCCGATGGTACATTTCGATCGTCTCGTTTACCGGCATTTCTTCCGCTGTGGTGACGATGTGCACGGCCGTTCGCACGGGGTCGGAGAGGAGCTCGATCAAGCGCTGGCTCTCACGACCGACTAAACCCGTTTGGAAAACCTCGTGCGCCGCTTTCGGCATGCCAAGATACTGAAGACTGTGTCCCGTGGCTGGAGCATCCATAATGACCAGGTCCCACATTCGATGTCCTGTTTCAGCGTCTACCCGTTCAGCCTCGTACCAAATCTTGCCCACGGTCATAAGTTCTTTGAGTCCCGGCGCTGCGGCAACGAAGTATTGGTAAATCCGACTGGAGAAGACGACGTCCAGTACGCGGCGTACCGGCAAGATCAGGCGCAAGTATTCAGCCAGCGCTGCGCTACCCTCAACGGACATCACCGACAGATTCGGTCGCACTGCCCGAGCCATCCCCAGCGGGGCTGGCTCGGCTCCGAGAAGCCACGCGGCTCGGCCCGCTCCATCCACTTCAGCAACCAGCACCCGCTTACCGAGCTGCGCTGCCCACAAACCAAACAAAACGCTCACGGTGGTTTTCCCAACTCCCCCTTTACCGACAACCACCCAAAGCCGCCGCTGCAGTAAGGATGCTGGTTCGCTCAACACCGGCATTCTTCAGCTCTCCCCGCGCCCGAGTCAGCAGTGTGACGCCTGAACACCAAGCAGCAGTTCGCTCCACCGAAGCCAAAGGCATTCGACAGGGCAACGCGGACGGCCGCTCGCCTGGCCTGGTTGGGTACGTAGTCCAAGTCGCACTGCGGGTCCGCCGTCTCATAGTTAATCGTCGGCGGTAAAAGGCCGTGGTAAAGGGTCAGTGCGGTAAACACCGCTTCGATCGCCCCCGCAGCTCCGAGTGTATGCCCAATCATCGACTTGGTCGAGCTTACAGCCAAGCGGTAGGCGTGAGCACCAAACACAGCCTTGATCGCCCTCGTTTCGCTCTCGTCGTTCAACGGGGTCGAGGTGCCGTGGGCATTGATATAGCCCACCTCTGTGGGGTCCACTCTGGCGTCCGCTAAAGCTCGCCGCATGCATTCTGCTGCGCCTCGCCCTTCGGGGGCCGGGGCTGTGAGGTGATAGGCATCGTCATTAGCGCCGTAACCAACAATCTCCGCATAAATCCGTGCTCCACGCGCAAGGGCACGTTCCAAGGTCTCCATAAACAACATGCCGCCACCCTCGGCAAGCACGAAACCGTCGCGCTCACGATCGAACGGGCGGCTGGCGCGGCGCGGCTCGTCATTCCGCGTTGACAGGGCACGCATCGCCGCGAACCCGGCCACCGTCAGCGGGGTAATTGGGGCCTCCGTACCCCCTGCCAGGGCCGCATCCTGAAAACCACCACGAATGCGCCGAAATGCCTCGCCAACGGCGTGACCACCAGACGCGCAAGCACTCATGACGGCGAAATTCTCACCCTGGATTCCGAATCTCATCGCCACGTGGGCCGGAGCTATGTTGGCAATCAAACGGGGAATAAAAAATACGCTCGGTCGCTTCATTCCAGTTTCGTAAAATTCGCGGACGCCATCTTCCACCGTACCGATCCCCCCAAAGCCAACCCCGATGATCACCGCAATTCGTTCGGGATCCATGAGAGCCGCCTCGCCCCCCGCATCGGAGACCGCTTGATCGGCACTGACCAACGCGTACTGAGAAAATAAATCCAACCTCTTCAATTCGCGTCGGTCAATAACAGCACTGGGATCGAAGTCCTTTACCTCGCCAGCGATTTGGACGGGGAGCCCCGAAGCGTCGAACCGCTTGATGCGATCGATTCCAGACTGCCCCGCACAAAGGCGGGACCAGCTCTCGGACACGTTGCACCCAAGCGGCGTAACGAGCCCAAGCCCGGTAATGACCACGCGGCGCCCGCTGCCATTCATGCAACCCTGTGGGTAGAAGAACCGCCACAACGATTCAAGCAAACCCATTACGGTCAGTGCCCCGCGTTGACTCCCGAGGGTACCGCCACCCATAACTCCGCTTAGCCAAAACCTCCTCTGCAGGAGCCTGCGGCCTCTGCGGTCGGGCGTCTTGTCAGCTGCACCTGCTCGACGAGAAAAGCTACGCTGAGAGTTGCGGTGGCGGTGCAACCCTCACGGCCCCCTGAACGCCCAAATCGGCGGCGCCATCCGTTGCACTTGCACCCGGGCGACCTCTCCTCGTCGACGGAAACGAGCAGCGCGTCAGCCCACAAAAAAGCAGCGGGGAGCCCTAAAAGGGCTCCCCGCTGCACCTCACGCGGAAACCGGCTTAACGGCGTGTCCTCCGGCGTAGCACTAGAACAGCCAGTGGTGCCAACAGCCACCACGAAACCGCGCTGGAACCATTTGCGGTGATGTGGCAACCATCCTCGTCCTCGACCACCGCCGAAGTGTGGGTTGGGCTGGGCGTTGCCGTAGCTCGCGGAGTTGGGGTGTTCGTGGGTACGCCTCTGGTAAATGTGGGAGTTGCTGTCGGAGCCACCGTGTTCGTCGGTGTATTGGTCGGCACCGCCGGAATTGTCGGCGTCGGAGTTGGGCTTGGCGGTTGGGGCCCGCGCACGCACACCTTGCCCTCGCGCCCGGTGAATCCTGAAACCGCCTGCCCACCAGGAGTGCTCCCTCGTGCGTTGGTCACGTTCAATGTCCCACTGCCACTGACCGTCACATTGCACGTGTACAACACCGACCCGTTGGGAATCGGATCCACGTTGTCCGTGGCAAACACAATCGCTCGCACCCCAGTGCACGCATCCCCACTGCAACCAGCAGGCTGGAAGGCAAACGAAGTCCCCGGCTTGTTGATGTCCGGATTCACCGTACAGTCCGGCCGCCCATTCGACCGGGCCTTCACCCGCACATTGGCATCGAACACAATGTCATTCTGTGTCCCGGCAATCTCCTGCCCCCCAGTCGCTAGCTTCACCGTAATGACCGCATCCCCAGCAGCATCCACGTTCAAATCTTCAATGTACACTGCTGGCCCAGCCGGCGCCGGACGCGGATCCGGACACGTTTGCGCCCGCGCCGTCGCAGCAAGCATTCCACCTAAGGCAAGTGCCCCTACGCCCACAAACACCTTGATAAGCCCGATTCGTCTCCGCATGTTTACTCCTCCCTCCAACTTAGACGCTGCAAAGAGCGCCACTCGTCTACCGCAAAATGCCCATCTTCGTCTAGATGGCAGGTAACTTTTCTTCTGTATTTCACGTGTATTTCACGAGCCGGGATTACCCGCGCTGACACCCGTTCAAAGCGTTATTTACTGCCTTGATGATCTCGTCGATGGTAATCTCTCCATCCCGATTCTCGTCCCCTGCCGTACAGTCACTGATTGGCCTCGAGCCCAGGGCAATGTTCACCATACTGATCAACTCGTCGATGGTGACCTGGCCGTCACCGCCACAGTCGCCAATGCACGCAGCGCCAGCAATGTCCACGCGGCCATCCTCGATAACAATCTGGCTCACAGGATTGGCTGACTGGCAAGGTGGTTGGCCAGAAACTGGAACACATGTTTGATCCACCGCTAACCGGTCGCCTATCGAAAGGAACGCAGTGTACTGCGGTCGAGTGGAATCACGGGTTTCCGTGTACACGTGCAAGGGCTGCGGGCCACTCGCTCCTGCCACCACTTGTAAATCGATGGTGAACAATTCCTGCGGGCCTGCGGGTAAAATCGGTATTTCGATAGGATTGGGCCCGGGTGTTGGCAGCGGATCAGGACCGTAAACTACGATGTTGATGAAGGGATCCGGCGTCCCGTTGTCACTGGGGCACAAGCAGTGGGTTCGACCACCAGCACACGTGTAATTTTCCACAACGACACGGAAGTTCGAGATCGCGGGGTTGCGGCGAACCGCAGCAGGCAGCCCGTTTTCTCCTTGGGTGCAATCCGCAAGCCGTAAGTTCGGCCCAACGTGCAGGGTGAACGCAATAGCTGCAATCTCGTCAATGCCCCCGGGCGTCGAGTCGGCCGGACCTTGCTGGAACTCCACCGGAACAGTAACCACATCCCCGGGATTTCCCACAGCACTACCCACCGTCAGTCGGGCACAGGCACCGGGGTCGGGGCACGGTGCGACAGTCTGCCCGAAGGCAGCTTGCTCTAAGCAGATGGCACCGGCGAGAACTACTGCCACCCACCACTTCCGACCTCTTGCGCTTCGCATATGTCTCCGCCTCATGATCGCTGTTCCTCTGTCGCCTCCGCGCGGCCTGTCCTAGCCCACGGTTACACGTTCCCGCAACCACCCAACGCCCGGTTTACCGCCTGAATGATTTCGTCAATGGTGATGTCACCGTCTCCGTTGGCATCCCCCGCTAAACAATTCTGCACCGGGGTCGAACCAAGGGCAATATTCACCATGAGAATCAACTCCTCAATCGTGACCTCCCCATCGCCGCCACAGTCGCCAACGCACACTCTCGGCGGTGTCGGGGTCACCGTCGGCGTTGGAGCTGGAGTACCACCGGTCCGATTCAACAAGATGGTCACTGTTTCAAAGTCCTGACTTGTCACAGCGATGTCGAACCAGCCATCGCGATCAAAATCCTCCGTAACCACGGCACCGGGCGCGGGACCAACCTCGAACGACACCGGAGGTCCAAATGACCCGTCGCCCGTACCGAGCACCACAGCTACCTTATCGTCGAATTCTCCAGCACATGCAATGTCCACCCGCTCATCTCGGTTAAAATCCGCGACCACGCACCCGACCAACTGTACCGCTACTGGGAAATTCCCTATGAGTTGAAATTGGAAATTCCCCTGGTTCAGAAATACAGCGACATCGTCGAGATCCTGATTGACCACAGCCAAGTCCAGTGCCCGGTCCCCATTGAAATCATCCAAGAGAACATCGACGGGTGTGTCGATAAACTCGCCTTGGACTTCGGTCACAAGGGCAAACATACCCCCACCCTGACCTGAAAGAACCAATACCGAACCTACACTGAGCTCTCCAGATGTTGTGCTGGCAACGACGAGGTCCACCCGTCCGTCGCCGTTCAGATCACCCGGCACAACCGCGATGGGGCCTGATCCCACAGAAATTGGATTTTGCTGCGGGACGAAACCGCCGCGACCGTTACCTAACAAGACGCTCAGTGAATCGTCCAAGTTATTGACCGCCACGGCATCGAGTCGGCCGTCACGGTTCCAGTCGCCCAATGCAACGGCAGCGGGTGCTTCACCAACAGCGAATCCAGTCGGTGGACCGAAAACGCCTCCACCTTGGTTCAGCATCACGACCACGGCACTAGCGCTATCGCTTACTGCCACGATATCCAGGGCGTCGTCGCCGTTGAGGTCACCCAGCACCACGTCACGAAGCCCAGGGTAATCCGTCAACTCGTAAACAGAGGGCGGCTCGATGAATGTACCGTCCCCCATGCCAAAGAGAATTCCGAGGAGCTCGCCGTCAGCGTCCGCAACCACAAGATCTACTTTACCGTCATTATCGACGTCGCCGGCGGCCAGTGTTTGCAGAGAGGCTCCGCTAAACGACGGCTCGCTCGGCACGCGCTCGAACAACAGCCCTATTCCGCCTCCGACAGGACCCACGCTTCCAACAACGACGGCAACCATCCACAATCCACGCAAGATCTTCTGCCAACGCGAAGAAAGCACTAGTGCAAGCCTTTCGCTCCCATCCCAAGTTCCTGTATGTGAAAGCTGCACTATGCGGCCAAGTTTCTCCTACTGTCAAGACACGTTCGCGAGTCTGCCATCAGGCCAAAGAGCAGTTTGTCTCCCAGAAGGGGCCGCAGCGCGGCCTTGCCGCGCTCGCCTGGTGAAAACCGTTTCCTTTGGAGGAACAGCATGATCACAGAATGGGATGAATACCCCGTACACCAAACGCCCGAGCCCGTTGCCTTCCCCGGGACGAGCGATCGCAATTTCTACGACCGGTACTTTTTCCACGGCTACGACTTGGAGCGCGGGATCTTTTTCGCTGCCGCTTTGGGTTTTTATCCGAACCGAAGCGTCGTGGATGGCGCCTTTAATGTGGTCTACGAGGGCCGTCAACACATTGTTCGTGCCTCTAGACTTTGCACCGGCAACCGATCGCGTCTCAGCGTAGGTCCATTGCACGTCGAAGTCATTGAACCCCTGCGGACTCTACGGATATGCGTTGACGAAAACCCGTGGGAGCTCGCAGCCGACCTTTATTTCTTGCGCCGTACCCCTCCCATTGAAGAACCTCGCTTTCAACAGCGTGCGCACACTCGCCTATGGATGGATTATACCCGGATGACGCAACACGGCCGCTGGAGAGGATGGGTGCGAGTGCAAAACGCTCGGGTGGATCTCGATCCGACGAGAAGCTTAGGAGCGAGGGATCGTTCCTGGGGCCTTAGGCCCGTCGGCGAGCCAGAAGCCGGCGCACCCGTTCTTCCTTGGCAGTTCTTTTGGCTGTGGGCGCCTCTTCATCTTCCTGATGCTTGTCTTCACTTTGCGGTAAGCGAGTACGCCGACGGTAAGAGGTGGCACGAGTACGCCGTTGTTGTTCCCGACACTGGTACAACCAACGCTGCGGTTGAAGCACGGGAGGGGCGGTTGCAATACGATTTGGATTTTCGTCCGGGAACTCGCCACATCCGCAAAGCGCAGTTTCGATTAGAGTTGGCAGACCATCAGCAGTTGCACGTCGCACTCGAGCCAATCTTTCACTTTTACATGGCTGGGCTCGGCTATGGCCATCCCGCGTGGGGCCACGGGCGTTATCTTGGTGACGAGGTGGTCGCTGGGGAGATCTGGGACTTGAACACAATTGATCCAGCTCTGCCGCTTTACCTCCACGTACAGTCGCTCACCCGGGTTCGCTGCCAGTCGGGAGAAGGGCTTGGAGTTCTCGAGCAGCTGATCATCGGCCCCCATGCTCCCACTGGGCTCAGCGGACTTTTCGACCCCGCACCGTAGCGGACTGCAGCCCTCGTGTAGCGAGGAAGCCTGTCCTTCTTCCCATTCGTCTAGCAACCGTTGGCCGAGCGTGTTGCGCGCAACGTGTCAGGAATAGCCCGCAGCCACCCAGAAAGCAGTGCCAGCACGAGCACCAAGTCAAAGAGGTGCGCCATGGCTGCAAACGGGGGAAGGGTTAGGGCCCCGTAAAAATCCGCCAGTGCCCGACCCGTCAAACTAGCCAAAGCGGCCCACACCACGGGCATATGCGACGCGGGCTTGCGGGCACAGCCAAGAAACACAAGACCAAGCCCCAGCTCAGCCACCAGGAAGGCACTTACCGTCGAGTCGATAGGTGTTGGGCACGGCACATCATCGTGCCCACTTAAAGCCACGCATCCTCGGAAACATATCCAAGCCACGCGCAAGACGGCACCGGCTGCCATGCCGTAAAAAACTAAAGCCATTTTCCTCTCGTACCCGGTCACCGCCTGTTACACCCCCTGCCTGGCGGGCTGCAAGCTGGACTAAGTGGGTGGCCGAGGCCAATGCCGTCCACACTGACACCAGACTTGAGACTCGCATCAGGTCGACCTTCGGGGAACTTCATCGCCGGGAAACGTAAGCTCTTTCCGGACTCTTTCGCTCTTGCTAAGGGAATCGTGTGTCGACCCACGAGCCGCCTCAAAAAACAGGCCAGTCAACCCATTGGTGGGTTCTTGGATTCGCTGTTGTCTCAGCGGGGGTGCTTGGCCTCTGGTACTTTCGCTCTGGCGAACATGGCCGAGGCTCGAGACTTGCCGATGAGCCCGAACAACAGGAAGACTACCGCGGTTCTGGGGTTACTCGGGCGGAACAACGTTTACGAGAGCTGCGCGCAGCGCACCAGTCGGCTAGCGGTAGTGCGCTTGAAGGCGACAAACAAGCCCGCGCTTCGGAAGAAGCTCAAGGCGGGCGTTTCCAAGTCCCAGAAAGGGGTGTCGGCGCAACCACGAGCACAAAGGTAAAACCGAAAGCTGGAGCTTCAGCTGCTGGGGCGGAGGATGGTGACGCCACGGCCGACTCAGGATACGACGAGCCAGACCCAGACGACATTCCGGCCCTCAAACGCATGGCACTCGAAGACCCGGATCCTGACCGGCGCCTTGCCGCGGTAACGCTTCTCGGTGCATCAGACGATCCCCAAGCAATCCCTATTTTGGCGGAGGTTCTGAAGGACCAGGATGAGGAAGTTCGACTTGCGGCAATCCAGTCCCTTGCGGACATGACAGGCGACGTGCCGGTAGAGGTGCTGGGAAACGCGGCACTTAGTGACCCTTCCCCAGACAACCGCTACGAAGCGCTCGAGGCGCTCGCCGATCTTGCCGGACCTGCAGCTCGGCCTTACCTGGAGCGCGCGCTGCACGATCCCGATGAAGACGTTGCCTCCCTTGCGGAAAGTCTGTTGGAACTCGAGCGTGAGGGAGAAGAGGAGCGGGGGGACTCTACTTCGCCCTCCATGAGGGAACCACGCTAAGGGCGGGGCAGGTAGCGGCTGCACCCGCACATAGTGCTCCTCGGCTCAACGTGGGTGTTGAGCATTGGCTGCGCGAACCCCGCGGCTGCCAACCGCCTTGGGGCTCACCACGGGCACCACAGCCAATGCCTGATCGTCAAATCGAATGACCAACTCACCCAGGCGCTCTCCTTTGGCTACGGGCGCCGTAATTACCGTGGGAACTTGGAACAGCACCTCCACCTGCGCTTCGCTTGCTTTACGGCGAGGGATGCGTACCTCCGCGGCAGCGAGCGGTACGATGAAAGGTTCCGTGCCCCCTTCCACGGAAATAGGCACAGCCAACGACTCGCCCGCTCGGACCACAGTCACCAACTCGAACTCCGCACGTGCTTGAAGCAAACTGCCGAGAAGGCCCTCCATCGCTGTATTGACGTCTTCAACTCCTAGTCGCACCGCCAACAGCGTCATTCCGTCCCTCTCGCTCAGCAAGATACCCAACCGCTGGTAATGGCGTGCTGTGCGCCGGGGATCGTGAAAGCGATCGTAAAACGCCCACACGCCCGCCTCGCTCGGCGGCAGATGCTTGTTGGCCAAAACAATGCGCCCCTGATCGAATGGAAAGCCGCGCAAGGTACCCCACCGGCGCACTTCTTCGTGATCCCGCCATAGCACCGCGACGAGCCGAGCCAACTCATAAGGCGTCGTTACGCTTCCGGGAACCTCGCGACCTAAGTCGGCGACGCGGGTGGAGGTAAGCCCCATGCGGCGCGCCCGCTCATTTAACGCCTCGATCGCATTGGCTCGGGAGCCCCACATTGCCTCCGCCGCCACTGCAGCAGCTAGGTCACTGCGGGACAGCAAAATTGCCTTGAGCAAATCCGATAACAGATATGTTTTCTCGGCTGCTAGCCTCAGAGGCTCCCCGGGGCGCGCGCCTAATTCGTGCAACGTTTGAACGTCCACGCTCACGGGCACGTCCAGGGGGAGCATTCCAAGCTTGGCTTGCTCCAAAGCGGAAAGAAGAACAAGAAGCTGGTAAGTAGCCCCCGCCGGCTGCACCTCTTCTGCTCGCTCACCGAGCAACAACGCGCCGGTACGGACATCCACCACGGCGCAATTGGCTGCTCCAACCCTCGGAGAGACGACGGCACCGTACGACAGGACCATCAATCCCATACGCACCAACCAGGGAAGCCGCATAGGGGCCCCGCTACCACAATTGCTGCGCTTTGTCAGCGAAGCCCCCGAGCTTCCAGTGAGCGAGCCCGCTTGTTTCCCGAGCTCGGGCCATGGGCATTTTTGCGAAGCCGCTTTACTTGGCTCTCGAGCAACGCGTCAGCCCGAGCAAGCAGCTCCGGGTCTTGACCGTACTTTTCCACCATGTACGCCAAATCTCCCAAATCGTGGAGCAGCAATCGCACTGCTCGCTCCCGTTCGGCATCACCTCGCAGGTCTTGAATCAGCTCCAACACTAAGTTCTCGATCTCCGAACTCTCGATCTCGAGAGCGATGGCAAATGCCCGTGCAAGACTGAGGCCGCGTGCGGCCTCGCGATGAGCAGCACGCAAACACCGTCGTAGGTGTTCCAACCGCTCGGGATGCAGCTCTGGTTCTAACATCAGAGGACGGTCTTTCCGCCCTCGAAGCAAGCCGGCAACCAAGGCAAGAGCCCCAAAATGCCGCGACTCATGTTGCGCCATGTCGAACCAGAACGACCGTAACTCCTCTGGCTCGGAGAATAAACTTTCGAACTTGCAGTAGAGTTCCATTGTTTGCCGTTCGAGTTCCATAGCGTCGCGGATCAACATTCCGATGTCACGTTGTCGCAAAGGCTGAGAATGGTGTGCTGCTGGCATACTACCCGCGTACCACGCCGCTTGCGTTCATGCTAGCGAATGCCGCAAACTCCTCTTGGTCGGCTTGTGTTGCCGCCACGAGCCCTTCAAGGCATTCCCACGATGGCACCCACAGGCTACGTTCATTGCACCCCAAGCCTTAGGAGGTCGAGCAAACATGGCACTTCGTGATCGGCATTGTATGCCAACGTCTGCTACGACGCGCAAACTGCAAGCGCACGAGTTCGCGCAGTTCCTCGCGGAACTCCCTGGCTGGCACATTGTGGACGAACACCACCTGTATAAGAGGTATACGTTTCCGGACTTTGCCTCGGCGTTGGCTGCGGTTGAACGTATCGGGGGCATTGCCGAAGCGGAGGGCCACCATCCCGACATCACGCTGCGCTGGGGCGAAGTCGAGTTGCGCATTTGGACTCACGTCGTCAATGGCCTCACAGAAAACGATTTTATCCTCGCGGCAAAATGCGACCATGCCGCTTACAGCACTTGAGTGCGTCGTCCCCGTAGTTTAGGGGTTTGTACTCCTGAACCGGGGGCGAAGCGCCAGGGCAGTTGTCCCAGGTCGCGGTGACTCTTACGGGCCTGCGGAGGCTTTGCCGGCAGAAGCGCCCAACTCGCCCTTCGTGGGGGCGGACCCGGGATAGTGCCAACTTGCCGAGAATCGTCCCGGATCCGTCCGGAAGCCTCTTTAGGGGAGCCCGCAGTCAGTGAGCCACACTGATCAAATGGGAGATCGTGAACACCTCCTCGACGTTCCCCGGAGCATAGGGGGAGCGCGCCTTCGGCCCTTGGTTGAAATACCAAGTATTCGGGTCAGGTGATGCCGGGCCAGGGATCATGATTACCGTTGCGTGGTTCATCTGGGTGTCGATCATCGTGGCCGAGGTAAACCCCATTTCATCCTCGTAAACAAGGTCCGATCCTGGGGCCTGTTTGCGAAAGGAGAAATACTCGATCCATACTTTCCACAGCTCGCCACGCTTATCGTAAATGTCGGAGGCCAGAACCACCCATGCTTCGGCGTCAATGTACAACACCCTTTTGCCGTAAGCATACTGCGGCAATTTGGTGATCCCCTCGATGATGTACACCTTACGCTTCTCCCAGTTGTCGCAAAAGGCGAAGTCAGCCCCACCTTCACAGCGCTGCGGCCTGAAGTGTTCGCGGTGCAACACACCAAGCATCTCCTTCACTCCCAGAAGCTTCCATTCGCTCCAAGCAATATGTCCGCTGTAACCCCAAAATGAGTCCTGGTCAGCATCTTGCCCGAACAAGGCATCGCTTCGCTGGGCCGTGGACATGCGGCGCACACGGCGCACCGCCGGCACGTACAGCCAACTATCATCTTGCCGCGAGGCGTCGATGTAACGGAAATACAAGCCGCCCACGCCCTTCATGTCGTACGGGGCAACCACCGGCGCCAACAACTCCTTATATCGAATGCCATCGGGGTTGGGCATTTCTGGTTTGGGCTCTACGAACAACCGCCCGTTGTAGTAGAGACGACGCATATCGCCGATCGTAAACTCCCGGTCGGGTACCATCGGGGCGGTGTACGTCAGCGGACCGCTCGGCACCTGAAAATCCCGCATCAAAACGTCATCCGTGATCAGCGGTTTATACTGGTAGTTCCACATAATTTTGATGGCCGCGTCCGGATCGTTCACGTCAATGTTGGGAAACGGCATCCCGGCAACATAATTTTCCAGGCGATTGCGATCGGGAGACAGCCGAACCTGCGCTGAATACTTTTCGGTGGCTTCACGATAGCGGCGAGGCCACTCCACCGTGCGTGGCGCCACAATATGAAGCTTCATGCCATGCTCCACGCACCAGCGCAGACCCGGACCCATTAAATCCGCGGCCGTGGCTACGTTTTCTTTCGTAACCACGTCGCCAGGCTGCACATCTGCAAACGCGGTCAGCGCAACGCACACAGCAACAGCGACCAACACCGCCTTCATAGGCACCTCCTCAACGACTCACTAAAACTGCAAGGTAAACTTGATGCCGGTTTCCGTCCGACCTCGGTTCAGGCCACCCACACCCCACGACTCGAACACCGGACGTTCTGTCGTGTTAACGAAAAACCGCTGGGACAAACTGAGGATGGCATGGTTGGTGATAAAGTAATCCACCAACACCATCACTTCCTGGTTGTAGCTGTTGACTGGGTCCAACAAGTACACCACGAAGGGGACGATTTTCCCCCCCTTGTAAAACGTCGTGGCCGTCAGCGTAAGAAGCAGCTCCCAGTCACGCACCTTGTCGATGTACGCCAGCTGACCGGGACTTCCACTGGTGGCGACACCGCTGGTGGAAAACTGCCCACGAAAGCCTTTACCTTGCCCGCTGCGCGCGCATGGTGGGCGCTCGTTGGGATCGCGACACACGATGTCCGGATTGTCAATCAAGTAGTGCCAAAAGAACTGGCCGAGAATTAGGAATGTCGCCTTCCTGTTCAGGGCGCGAATCCACGTGGGGCGGTCGAATCCTATCATGCCTTTCCACATGTCGCGCTTGCTGACGCCGTAAACGTCATTGGCCAAAAGGGCAAACGGGGAAGCCAAATTGAAGCTTTTCGAGGCATCGAGGAAAGGCACTCCGAACTCGTAAATCGTTTCCAAACGATACACTGTCTGGGTGTAGTGTTCCTCTGCGTAGTTCGCGGAAACCCCGACAGCGTGCACGTAAGGAGCAATGAACTCTAAAGGTGCCTCGCCGCGCAAGACGGCTGCGCGAGCTTCTCGAGGATCCAGTACCGCGCGGAAAGCGGCCGCATTCGTGCCGTCGTCTCCCGGCCAGCGCTGATAGAAATAATTCAAAGTGAATTGGATCCCCTCCGGAAAAACCGGGACGTTAGAGCCCGTAACGGCGCTGAACCTCACTCCCACTTGGCTGTTATCCGCAGGGTTGCGCACGTAGTCCCCCTGCTGGAAGAGCCGAGTTCCACGGTATAGCTTTGTAATCGGCCGCTGATAAAAACGGCTGAGAATCTGCAACAGCCCACGGCCTCCGTCCGGTGGGGAACGAGGGTCAACAAGAGGATTCACGATCGGGGCACTCCACGGCCGCGGCAAAAACGCTTTTTTCGCCGGTACCCAGTCCCCGGGGTTCCAATAAAACTCGACAAATGCATTGTTGAGGGGGCCAAGCCGATCGATGTCCCACAGCCCCTTGATCATCCAGAGAGGAATGCGCAGCTCGTCCCAAGTCTCTTGCTGCAGGTGCCAGGATAGGTCCAAGGGATTCACGCGGTCCAGCATGCGGAAGTTATCCGTTTCTCCCCAAACGATCTGCTGACGACCGAGACGGAAGCTCAAGGGCAGGTGTTTGAGTTTAAGGTCCAAGTAGGCCTCCCGTAACCGGTTTTCAAAGCGCAGCCCCTCCCGCGACCGGGCCGGCAGATCGCTTAGCCGCAGGCCAATGGGCAACCCGTAAATATCGTTTTGCTCGAATCCCGGGGTAAGGTCATAAACGCTATCGTAGACGCCTCGGTAAAGCACAAACAGTTTGGCGCGTTCGATGCCGGGAATGTCCAGTAAGTCTGCGAGTCGGCCTCGTTCGAGAAGGTTATAATCAACTCGTAACTTGAGCGTATTTCGCTGCTGGACCAACCCCCAAGTTTCCACGTCCGGCGACCGGAACAGCTGTTGTGCGCTCATGTTACCGCTGACCTCGAGAGGGCCGTACCGAGGCAGGGCCGCGGCGCTGCCAGCACAGCAGCAAGCCACACACAGCGCAACCCATCGCAGATACCTGGACGCCATGGGCCACCTCCTTAGGCAGCACTTCCTGCAGCAACCGTGCCCTGGCCCGACTACGCCAACCTTGTTCCTTATTCTCAACCATTTTTTTACATGGCGGACGTCCGCGAAGAACCGTGCGTCCCACGCCTCGGAAAAAGGGGGAAAACACAAACAGACTTGCATCAAATGAAAATTCTTCGGTAACGGGGCAGTATGGCTCGGCAAGTCACTGGAGGCTCGATCATTGCCCGAATGCTTCGGGCCGAGGGCGTCGACGTCTTCTTTGGTATCGTTGACGGAACCTACACGCAGCTTTTTGCCCACTGCGTAGAACTAGGGATGCGCATGTACTCGCCCCGCCACGAGGCCGTGGCCGCCCACATGGCAGGTGCGTACGCCCGCGTTACTGGGCGACTCGGCGTCTGCATTGCCAGTAACGGGCCGGGAGTGGCCAACATGTTGCCTGGGGTAGCGGTAGAACATGCTGAGGGGAACCGGGTTCTACTACTGACGAGTTGCCGGCGTACTGGCGTCTCCTACCCGAATCGCGGAGGCACGTACCAGTGTTTTGACCACGTGGCGGTCATTCGTGGCATGTCTAAGTGGTCGCAAGCTGTGCCGTCGCCCGAACGCTTGCCCGAGCTTTTGCGCGAGGCTTTCCGCCAGTGTTTCACTGGCCGCGCCGGTGTGGTGCATTTGGACGTGCCGGAAAACATTATCAATGGCTTCTGTGAGGATGTGCCGATTTGGCCACCCTCCGCGTATCGTCCTACGGCCGCGGTCGAACCTGAACCCCAGTTGTTAGACACGGCAGCCGAGTGGCTAGCAGAAGCCCGATTACCGCTGGTCCACGTGGGCGCTGGAGTTATTTACGCCCAGGCCTGGGACGAGCTCGCTCACTTAATCGCCATGCTCCAAGCACCCTTGACCACTTCCTGGAGTGCACGCGGCGTCGTTTCCGAAGAAAACCCGCTGGTCTGGCCCATGATTTATATCGAGGCGTGCACCGAGGTAAGGAATGCGGCCGACCTGGTGCTGTGCATTGGATCCGAGGTGGGAGAAACTGATTGGTGGGGCAAACCCCCTTTTTGGGCTCCGCGCAGCCGGCAGCGGTGGATCCAAATCGACATCGACCCTAGCCACATTGGCCGAACCCGACCTGTGGACCTTGGCATCGTCGGCGATGCCCGCAGGGCGCTGGCTGGGCTCCTTGGCCGGCTGCCCTCGAAGCTTCAGGGCTTGGATTTCAACGATCGAATTACTCAGCTCAAACGCTTGGCAAGACGTAAAGAAGAAACACGGCGAGAGCTCGATCAAGCGCTGGAGAACCGCAGTGCACCCATGCTTACAGCCCACGTGCCAGTGATTTGTCAAAAAGTACTAGGGCCTGACGCGATAACGGTGTTGGACGGCGGCAATACAGCCGTCTGGGGGCACTTTTATACCTCACTCCAACGGCCCAATCGCTTGCTCACGACCGCCCACTTTGGGCACCTGGGCGCAGGAGTTGGCCAAGCACTCGGTGCCGCCGTCGCTGCCCCGGAGCGACCAGTGTACTGTATCATTGGCGACGGAGCCATGGGTTACAATGTTCAAGAAATCGAAACCGCCGTTCGGTACGGGCTTCGTCCGCTGTACCTCGTGTGCAGTGACCGTCAGTGGGGCATGGTAAAAATCAACCAGATGGTCGCCCTTCAACCATTTCGCCACGAACTCTCCCACGCTCTCGGGCCGGATGGCTCGCGTACGATCGAAACCGACTTTGCTGAAACCGACTGGTGTCAAGTTGCTCAGGCGATGGGAGCTTACGGCGAGCGCGTCGCTCATCCGAGCGAACTCGAACCTGCCCTTGTCCGGGCGCTCGCCAGCAGCCGATGCGCGGTGATTCACGTCGATGTCGACCCCGTTGCCCATTTGTTTGCCCCCGGGCTGCAAGCTTTCAAAGACATGCACCAAGAGCCGCGGGGAAGCTACGACGAAACGCAGGGAAACGAGGCATCATGAGCACCGCCGCGAAGCCGAAGCGTCGGGTGCTGGTCACGGGCGCCGCAGGATACATTGGCCAACAGCTGGTACTCCGCTTGAAAAACGATGCGGCGGTAGAAGTCGTCGTTGCCACCGATGTTCGACCGTTTCCGCGTAGCGGCTGCGACAAGGTGATCGTCGATGTCCGCGACGTCCGTGACCCTGCCCTAGCTGAGTTGATGCGGTCTTACGGCATCGACTCTGTCGTCCACTTAGCTTCTGTCGTCACCCCGCCTCCCGGTATGCCGCGCAAAGAAATCTACTCCATCGACGTTGGCGGCACAGAGAACGTCCTTCAAGCGTGCGTTGCATCCAAGGTCCGGCGTCTCGTCGTCAGCAGCAGTGGTGCTGCGTACGGCTACCACCCGGACAACCCCGAATGGATTGAAGAAACAGCCCCGCTGCGGGGCAACGAATCGTTTGCCTACTCTCACCACAAACGGCTCGTCGAGGAAATGCTTGCCCGCTATCGCGCGCTGCACCCCGACCTGATCCAAATTGTCTTTCGCTTCTGCACGATTCTAGGAGTTCGAGTGAATAACCAAATTTCCGCGCTTTTCGAAGGACGATTTGTCCTCGGTGTTCGAGGGTCGTCCGCACCCTTCGTGTTTATCTGGGATGAAGATGTCGTCGAAGTGCTGCGCCAAGCGCTGTGGTGCGAACAGCCCGGAATTTACAACGTCGCCGGCGATGGCGCCTTGCCGCTGCCCGAAATTGCCCGTCGCATCGGAAAACCTTACATCGCGTTGCCGCGCTGGCTGTTGACCGGGGCGCTCGCGCTTCTTCGCGCCTTTCGGCTGACTCAGTACGGACCCGAGCAAGTCAACTTCCTGGCGCACCGCCCGGTGCTCAGCAACCGAAAGCTCAAGGAAGAATTCGGCTATGTTCCCCGCTACACTTCTGCGCAAGCATTCGAGCGCTATTGGGCCGAACGAAAACGGCCGTACCCTCGCCAACAACAAACCTAACCGGCGCTCCTCAAGCGTGCAGCGACTGTGTTCCTAGAAGGGCTAGGACCTCGACCAACACCGCGCTAATACGCCGCGCTGTTGGCAAATGCAAGAACTCGTTTGGCCCATGCGCGTTGGAGTGAGGGCCAAGCACGCCAGTCACCAGGAACTGCGCCTTCGGAAACATTCGATTCAGCATTGCCACAAACGGGATGGTGCCGCCCTCCCCCATGAAGCATGGGGGCGCCCCAAAGTATCCCTCGGAAGCCTGGTAAAGGCTGTGACGCAGGGGTGGCGCCAGTGGCGGTGCGTTCCAGCCTGTGGCCGCTTCCACCTGGTCAAAGGAAACCCGCGCCCCATAGGGGGGATCCCGCTCGAGCACGTTCTTCAACTCTCTGGCTGCAATCTCGCCATCCACACCGGGCGGCAATCGCAAGGAAAGCTTGAGCTGAGTCATGGGTCGTAAGACATTTCCTGCAGCCGGTGGAGTCGGCAGGCCAGCTCCGCCGGTCACCTCCAATTGAGGGCGCCAGGTGCGGTTCAACAGCAACTCGGTGACCTCCTCTCTCACGGCATGAACGCCCGGAAGAAATGGGATCGTTTCGAGGAGATTCCGACCGACAACCGCTGCCATCTGTTCGCATTCTTGCCGCCTCTCTTCTGGAATCGAAGGGCAAAGGTCGGGCAAGAGAACAACACCTGTCCGTTCGTCCTCGAGCCGCGACAACAGCATACGAGCGATTCGAAATGACGACGGAACAATTCCGCTTCCGGCACCTGAGTGAATCCCCTCCCGCAAGACCGCCACTGTAAGCAGGCCATTCACTAGCCCCCGTAGCGAAACGGTGACCCATAAGCGTTCGTAGTCCCCACACCCAGAATCCAAAGCGACCACCAACTCCGGGCGACCTATACGACTGCGCAACGCCTCGATGTACGCCGGCAAGTCGCCACTGCCACTTTCCTCACAAGCTTCAATCAACGCCACGCAGCGCGGGCGCGGGACTCGATGTTCGGCGATATAAGCCATTGCAGCAACCATCGCGAACGCTGCATAACCATCGTCAGCACTGCCCCGACCATAAAGCCTTTCCCCACGAACGACCGGTACAAACGGATCCAAGCCCGGCTCCCATCCCTCGAACGGCGGTTGCTTGTCGACGTGGCCGTAGAGCAGAACTGTGCGGTCTGTGTCCCCGCTCCATTCCAGGAATAACAGCGGAGTCCGACCCGGTAAGCGAACAATTTCAGCGTGCAACCCAGGCACTGCGCAAGCCCGCACCCAACGTTCCACCAATTCCACAGCCTGGTCCAGGAGCCCGTTATGCTCCCAGTTCAGGTCAAACGCTGGAGATTGGTTTGGAACCCGGATGTACTCACAAAGCGCAGGCAAAACCGCATCGGACCAAAACTCGTCCATCCAGTGGCTTGTTTTTTCGTAGTCCATAAACATTCTCTGCCTAACCAAGACCCCGTCGCTGTCAAACCCACCCTTCTCCCGGCACTTACCTTCCGATAGAAGCCCACTGCATGTCGATTACCCGGCGAGAGTTTTTTCGGCTGTGCTCAACGTTGGCACTTGCGGGCTGCACGGGGCGGGGGAGCGATTATACTGACGAGGATCGAGAACACTTGCATCGCCAGCAAGTTACCGAGTCATTGCGCTCGGGCAGTGGCCCGTTCGGGCCAATGGTTTTCGCCGGCTACCGCGACCTCGCCCGACTTACTTACTTCCGATTGACGGACGACGGGCGCTTGGCTGTAGCCACCGATCTCCCCCCCGTTATCGACTGCCACACCCACCTCGGTTGGTCCTACTTTCTTGCTCCTGACGTCGACCTTCTGCGTGCAACGCCCCGAACCCAGTACCTGCTAGATTGCGATGCACAAGCGCCGCCTTGTGAACTCGACCTGGATGTTTACGTGAACAGTAATTTCACTGAGTCCATGCTCAACTCATTGCGTTGGGAAACCATTCGCACTTTGCTGTTAGGCGGTCAGGCCGCCTCGACGCACACGATCCCTAATCTGGTAACAGAAATGGATCTTCTGCGAATTCAGTCCGCAGCGGTACTGCCAATCGCTGTTACGCTACCCTTCAGCAGCGACCCTACCCTGCACCAGCTCGAGGCAATCGAGCGGGCGAAGGTAAGTCATCGACTCATCCCCTTCGCTTCGGTGCATCCGGGTGACCGCCACGGCACAGCCAAGTTACGCGATTATGCAAACCGCGGTGTACGTGGCTTAAAGTTGCACCCGGAAATGCAGCGCTTTTACCCCGACTCTGATGAGGCGATGTCCATTTATGCTGAATGCCGGCGACTACAGCTTCCGGTCATTTTTCATGCTGGCAGATCCGGAATTGAACCCGAATTTCTGCGGCCGTATGCCCTTATTCGGCGGCTGAAACGTGCCGTTCAAGAGTTTCGTGATGTGGCGTTTATCTTCGGCCACGCTGGAGCAAGGGACAGCGAAGAAGCCGCTGCCCTTGCTCGCCAAAACGATAACGTCTGGCTTGAGCTGTCGAGCCAAGGACTAACGCGGATCTACGAGTTGTATCGGGACCTTGGTAGTAGCAAGCTTCTTTACGGGAGCGACTGGCCTTTCTACCCTCAAGCCGTCGCACTGGCCAAGGTTCTGTTGGTCACTGACCACGACGAGCAAGCGCGACAGCGGATTTTAGGGGGAAACGCGCTGGAAGTCCTGCGGATTACCCCAGCCGCTTGAAGTTCGGTCCAATCACGCCGAGCATTCTCAGGAGCCACGCCCCTAGGACAGATATCAAAGACCGAGCCGCGCTCCAGCACCGTTGCGGCGGCAGCCATCGAGCGCAGCTTCGAGCTTTCCACCGAGGGCAGTAGAGGGCCTAGGGCTCGGACCGAGGTGACTCTTATATCTTATGGCGTTCCAGCAATTGGCGGGCGATCACCAGCCGCTGAATTTCGTTAGTCCCCTCGCCGATAATCATCAGCGGTGCATCACGGAAATAGCGCTCAACGGGGAATTCTGCCGTGTACCCGTAGCCGCCAAGCACCCGCATCGCCTCGGTGGCTACCTCCAAGCATGTTTCCGACGCAAACAACTTCGCCATACCAGCTTCCAAATCAGCACGCTCGCCGCGGTCTTTCTTCTCCGCGGCGTGATACGTTAACAGACGAGCCGCTTGAATCTTCGTGGCCATATCGGCAAGTTTGAGCTGAATTGCCTGGTGCTGAGCAATGGGCTTTCCAAAAGTTTCTCGTTGTTGGGCATAGCGAATTGCTTGTTCAAAAGCAGCGGTCGCGACACCGACGGCTCGTGCTGCAATGTTCACACGGCCCACTTCAAGTCCGCTCATGACTTGAAGAAAGCCTCGGCCCTCGCTGCCTCCCAACAAGTTAGCGGCTGGCACTTGGTAATCCTCAAGATGGACCTCGCAGGTTTCGATGCCTTTATAACCCAGTTTATGGATGTCGCGGCTCACACTCAGGCCGGGCCCCTTTTCTCCTAAGATCACACTAATCCCTTTGTACGGGGGGTTTGCTTGGGGATCGGTTTTTGCAGCAATGGCGTAGATGGTTGCTGTACGCGCATTGGTGATGAACATCTTACTACCGTTCAGCACGTAGACATCCCCCCGGCGCACCGCCGTAGTGCGAATCCGCTGCACGTCACTACCGGCATGAGGCTCGGTCAGGCAAAGAGCACCTCGATGATCCCCGCGAGCCATGGCAGGCAGATAGCGCTGCTTCTGCTCCGTGGTGCCGTATTCCCGAAGTAAGTAGGCAACCATGAGGTGAGTGTTCAGCACCCCGCTCAAGCTCATCCACCCTCGTGACAGTTCCTCGACGATGCGCGCGTACGTTGTCACGTCAAGCCCGAGGCCACCGAACTCCACTGGGATCGTTGCACCAAATAACCCCAGTTCCTTCATTCGAGCCACAAGAGCATGGGGGTACTCATCGCGGTGCTCGAGTTCACCGGCGATAGGAATGACGTCGCGTTCGACAAATCGTCGCACCGCGGCAACAACTTCATCTGTCACTTCTGTCCGCGTTATACTGCTTGTCATGGCCCGAGAGTGTCGAGAACACAGCACTAAGGCAAGAGGCGTCTAAAGGCTACTAGGGAACCAGTTCAACGATGGTGATGCGAATGCTGTTCGCCTTCACACGATGCCATCTCGATGGCCTAGATTACGCTCCTATCGCACCTCCGGTGACGTTTGTCCCCCGCTCCGCCCCGGGTTTGCAACGCTGCCGAACTTTCTTGCGCGCGCGTCTACGCGCTGGTACTCACGCGGAACATTCATGAGAACGTTTCTAATGGCGCTGCCCTGGCTGCTCCTCGGCTCTGCAGCTTTGGCCACAACTACGCCTACGCCGCTTCCCACCACGGGCGTTTACCCCACAACACAAGATCACCTTCCACAGCGAGAGCGACCGATCAGCGCGACGACCACTTACTGGCACGTCAAGTTCCTCCTACGGGCGTCTAACCTTCCGAGCGGCAGCGCGGTACGCGTGCTCTTGCCGGTGTCCGATGCTCACCAGGAGGCGCAGCAGCGGACTGTGCGTGCCCCTGGATTCCGTTTTGCGGAGGAGCCAGCAACTCCGAATTTGACCGGCATCTGGATACGCAACCACGAAGAGCGTCAGGGAGAGATCGAAGCTGAATACGAGTTCGCGGTGAGCGACCGGATTTACAATCCCCCGAGCGACCCCGTCGGCCGGTTAAGTTCCGTGCAAGACGCGACGCGGCGTTATTTGGAACCTTCGGCGCTCATTCAGAGTCGTGAAGCAGCGATCCGCCAGCGTGCCCGGGATTTAATTGCAGGCGCTCAGACAAGCGACCAGCTTCTTTGGAATCTCTTTCAGTTCGTTGCCACTGCAATTCGCACCGTCCCGGCGGCAACACGAGAGGATGCCCTCACGGTTCTCCAGCGTGAAAGGGGTAGCGTTACCGGCAAGGCTCGCTTACTGGCTGCGTTGCTACAAGCCAGCGGAGTTCCCGCACGTGTCGTGGGCGGTCTAAGTTTGGACGATGCCACAAAAAAACGTGCAACCATCGCCTGGGTAGAGGCGCACGTCGGGGGCACATGGATTCCGCTCGACCCGAGCGGGGGACATTTCGGTTGGTTGCCCAACCGCTACCTCGCTCTCTACCGCGGCGATCTGCCTCTCATTGTTCACCCTGCGGGAGCGAGCGTGGATTATGAATTCTTGGTGCGACGGATCCGCAAAGAAGGAGCTGAACCATCCGCACCCGCCAGAGGTCGGATCGTCGCCCCGCCCCAACCGTTGGCCCGAATGGCCTCTGCGTACGTGGAGCAACCACTGGCTACGGTTGTTGTTTTTACCGATCAGAACATACCCCGCGCTGCTAGTGAGAGAATTTTCCGGGAAGCGAACGAAGCGCAAATTGACCTTGTGATGCTAAGCGTGCCCGAGGCTCCTCGTTACTTCCGCCAACAGTACTTGCAGCGTCTCATCGCCAACAATTTGCCGTTGGTGCAAAGCGCGCACGTGCTTCTCGTCCACACCAGAGACGATGCTGGGCTTTACGCAGGACTCGTGCTTGGCGAAGCAAACATCAAGCTGGGAGATTCTCGCGTGATCATCGCCGGCCAATTCCCAAAGGTCGTGGGGACGACGTTAGGCTCGGTCTTGTTCCAACTCCTCGACGCCGGCGAGGTCGCTCTCATTCCGCAACCAACGACATGGCCAGCCCTCTGGGCCTTGGTCCGTGCAAACGCCATTGACGGCACCCCGATTGACGAAGCGGCTCGGAAGTGGGGGCTTAAACCGGTCATCGTTGACGTGCTGTCATATGAACGCCTCGGCGCTTACCGCAAACGAGTTATCGGGGCCTGGGCTCGCGCCGTAACAGCACAAGTGCCGCTTCAGGCACTCACCTTCATTTTGGTCCTCCCGGTCATTGCAGCACTCGTTGTCGTGATTCGCGTCCTCGTGGGGGTCGAGACCTTCGGCATCTTTGCTCCAGTGATCGTGTCACTGGCTTTCCTCACCACGGGACTCAAATGGGGTCTGGTCATTTTTGTCGCCATCGTAGGCACGGGAATCCTAGTGCGCGCCGCACTCCAGAGGGTGCGGCTGCAACTGGTATCGCGCTTGGCCATACTCATTACCGTGGTTGCCGGGATTATGGCCGGGCTTGCCATTCTAGGTGCATCGTTTGGAATCGGCGCGTTATTGAACGTGAGCATTTTCCCTATGGTCATCATGTCGAACATGATCGAGAACTTCGCGTCATCTCGCGCCCAATTTGGAACCCGGGAAGCAGTTCGCCTGACCGCGAACACGCTGTTGCTCGCCTCCCTGTGCTATTTGACGGTGGAATGGGGAGGTTTGCAATCGTTGTTGCTGAGTTTCCCTGAGCTTCTACTTGGTGCCATTGTCATCGATGTGGCCTTGGGAAAATGGCGCGGCTTGCGTGCTCTCGAGTACAAACGGTTCTGGCCCCTGACGAGCGAGCGGCAGCTATGGCGTTAGGTTTCTTTTCTCGCCTGCGAACGCTCCGCCAAGATGTTCTTGGCCTCAACCGCCGCAATCACGAACTCGGCATTCCCCTCAATGCGCCACAATTCGTAGCACTCGTCGACAACAAAAGAGCAACGAAGGAAGCACTGGCCTCGCGCGATCTGCCCGTCCCCAAAACCTTCGCTTCTTTGCGCACAGCGAACGACGTCAGAAGCATGGAGGAAGCCCTCGCCGGTCGTTCCAGTTTCGTCATGAAGCCAACGAGGGGCGCTGGGGGAGAAGGAATCGTGGTCATCGTCGACCGCTCGGGAAGCGACTTTATCAAGGCGAGTGGCGAGCGACTGCGCTGGCCTGACCTACACATGCAAGCGACGGAAATCCTTTCTGGCGCGTTCGCAGTCAGTCAAGCCTATGACGAGGTGCTGATCGAAGAGCGATTGGAGATGCACCCAGCGTTAAGTCGCTTCGCTTATCGGGGGGTACCGGACGTGCGAGTTTTAGTCGCTCATGGCGTCCCCATTTTGGCTATGATGCGCCTTCCGACAAAACGCTCCGACGGCAGAGCCAATCTACACCTTGGTGGTGTGGGTGTAGGCTTGAACCTCGCGACTGGCCGCGCGGTGTACGGCACTTGGGGCGAACATCCGCTGGTATTGCACCCCGATACTCACGCGCCCCTGGCAGAGCTCGTGGTCCCTCATTGGGAGGCTGTCCTCCAAGTAGCCGCAACTTGTTTTGACTGCATTCCCTTAGGCTACTTCGGGGTCGACTTAGTCGTAGACCCGCACAAAGGCCCGTGTGTGCTGGAGCTCAACGCTAGGCCCGGCCTAGGAATACAGTTAGCCAACCACATGGGGTTACGACCGATCTTGGGGCAACTTCTCGCCGCGTTGCCTTCGGCAGGGTCGCCTGCGACTGACCGTGTGGCTTTAGGGCTCCACGTCTACCGGATGTGTGTCATGGCTCGAGAACGAAGAACTTGACACGCCAGGCGAACAATCGTTAGTTGCCGTCGACATGCCGAGTCCACATGACCTGAGGCGTCGAGACTCGTTCTTACTCCCCACGTCAACAGATTTCTTGCGCCTCCAAGCGGAGCGGTGGCGTAACACGCGCGGGCTGATCTTCCGTGACCGCCTATGCTCGTATGGCGCCCTCGCCGAGTTCGCCGAACAACTCGCCGAGGCTCTCGCCGGGGTCGGTTGTGGCCGGGGTGCCCGGTTAGCCTTTCGTGCGTCCAACAGCCCTTTAACGGTGGCGAGTTACTATGCCGCCTGGGCACTGGGAAGCACAGCCGCACCACTCAGTGTGCGCGCCACCGGAGAAGAGCTGCTGCAGGCGTTGGAGCACCTTGATGTGCATGCACTCATCCTCGATCCGCGATCGGTCATGTCCTTGGAAACTCTCTGGCGGCAACTTCCCATCCCTGTCCTCGAGGTCAGGGAGGAGCCAGGAGGTGAAATTCGCATCGTGCACCAACGCTCCGCGCCGGCAAACAGGCCGGGCCCTCTGCGTCCTCGAGAGCGAATTGCCGTCCTCGCTCCGACGTCGGGCACGACAGGTAGGCCAAAGGCGGTGATGCTGTCTCACACGAATCTTTTCTGGTCGTCACTGGCATGTGCAAGTGCCCGAGGAGACAACGGGACCGAAGTTGGAGCAGCCTTGAGCTTGCTCAGTCACACGCCCGTTTTCGTATCTCACGTACTCTGCCGGATCTTGTTCGGCGCCAACGTGGTCTTATTTCCGCGCTTCGACCTGGACGAATTGTTTTGGGCTACGGAGCGCCACGGTATCACGGATTTTACGCTCATCGGTGGAATGGTCGCCGATGTCATTGAACGTGGGCGCGTGCCGGAAACCGTCGAGAGCCGGGTCAGAAAACTTTCCGTCGGGGGGACCTTCACCCCAATGGAGGCCAAAGAGTCGCTGCGAAGCATCTTTCGTCATGCCGAAATCATCGAGGCCTATGGCCAGTCCGAAGCAACAGACGGTGTCACCATGGCACGCGGCAACGAGGTGTTCGAGCGGCCTGGCACGGTTGGTCGGCAAAACCCGCACATCCTTGTACGCGTCCGTAGACAAGACGGGAACTGGGCAGTCGCCGGCGAAGAGGGCGAAATTGTCGTGAGAGGTCCCACGGTCATGCGCGGGTACTGGCGTGATCCGCAAGCAACTCGATACGCTCTGCGCAGCGGCTGGCTACACACTGGGGATCTGGGCCGACAAGACGGCGAAGGCTTTTTCTACATCACCGGAAGGATTAAAAACTTGATCATTACCGGAGGGGAGAACGTCTCCCCAATCGAGGTCGAGGAAGTCTTACGGAAACACCCAGCCGTGGCGGACGTTGCCGTTCTGGGCACACCGCACCCGAAGTGGGGGGAGCAAGTTACGGCGGTTGTCGTCCGACGGCCCGGGGCGAACGTAGATGCGAAAGACCTTGTCGACTTCGCTGGCCAACATTTGGCGGGGTTCAAAAAGCCGCGGCGTGTGGAGTTCGTGACTTCTTTACCCCGCAATGCAACGAACAAAGTTGATTTAGTGGCGTTGAAACGCCTTCTACTGCCTTCGAAGGAACCTTTGTCAGCACACGATTAGGAGGTCAGGAGCATGGCCCATCAACATGGACCATTAGCTGGTATCCGGGTCATCGACTTCAGTCACCAAGCGGCTGGGCCTTGGTGTACGACTTTGCTCGGTGACATGGGAGCCGACGTTTGGAAGATCGAAAAGCCAGGCCGTGGGGACAGTATCCGTTACGCTCGCGGGGCCGACCCACGTGTGGGAAGCTACAACTTTTGGGGGCTCAATCGCAACAAGCGCTCCGTTGCCGTGGACATCAAACACCCGGACGGGGCTAAGCTAGCCCGGGAAATGGTGAGCGGGGCAGATGTCGTGGTCGAAAATTTTCGCCCCGGAGTGATGGAGCGGCTCGGCCTTGGCTACGACCAGCTCAAAGAGACGAACCCGCGGCTTATCTATGCCTCGATCACGGCATTCGGCGACCGCGGGCCAATGGCTCATCAGCCCGGCATGGATCTAATACTCCAGGCAACCGGCGGTATGATGGGACTGACCGGGTTTCCCGACGGCCCTCCCGCCAAAGCTGCGGGACCGGTGGCAGATATTTCTTCCGGTATCTACTGCGCTTACGCGATCGCCCTTGCCCTTTTTCACCGTGAGAAAAGCGGGATAGGACAGCGTATTGACTTGACGATGTTGGACGCTGTCATTTCCCTCCTTGCTGACATCTCCACCGCTTATTTGAACACCGGTGACGACTACCCTAAGTTTGGCAATGGCCACCCCGATCTGGTCCCCTATCAAGCCTTCGCCGCGCGTGACGGTTACTTCATCGTCGCTTGCCTCACCAACGCTTTCTTCAAGCGCCTGTGTGCTGCTCTGGGCCGCGAGGATTTGCTGCAAGACCCCCGCTTTGCCACCAACACGGCGCGCTGTGCGAACCGCGAGGTCGTGGTATCGACCCTCCAAAAAATCTTCCTCACGAACACCTGCAGCCACTGGATTGAACTGTGTCAGCGTCACGACGTTCCAGCCTGCAAAGTGAATTCGCTCAAGGAGCTTTTCGAGCTCGAACAGCTCAAGGTGTTGGGATCGGTCGTGGAATGGCAACACCCCAGGATGGGGCGTTTTCGGACCATGAACGTAATTTTCCGGATGAGCGAAACCCCCGGCTCGTTGCGGATTCCTCCGCCCGCACTTGGGGAGCACACGGAAGAGTGCTTGCGCCAACTGGGAAAGTCGGACGCTGAAATTGCAGCGTTACGTGCCGCTGGCGTTTGTGCCTAGGTTGACCTAGCCCCGGAGGTAGCCGTGGCAGCTCGAACCCTCGCTGGATTCCTGGAGGAAGCGACTGTCCGCTTCGGCGACCGCGAAATGCTTGCTTTTGCTCCTGGGCCTAAGGTGACAGCCCGCTACTCCGGGGCCGAACTAAGAAAGCAAGTCGAAGCTGCTGCGTGCTGGCTCGCCGCTTTAGGAGTGAGCAAGGGAACCCACGTAGGTGTTTTGTTCACGAACCGACCAGAGTGGATTTTTTATGCTTTCGGCGCCTGGGTTCTCGGGGCAGTGGTCGTGCCTTTGTCCACCTTGTGGAAGACCCAAGAGCTTGCCTTCGCGCTGCGTCATGCGGACATCGAAGCGCTCATCGCCATGTCGGCTTTCCGAACGCGCAATTTTAACGCCGACCTTGCCGCTTTGTTGCCCGAGCTCTTGCCTGCGCCCTCGGACAAGCCCCTGTTCAATCCCAGTTTCCCGAACTTGCGCTGGGTGCGCTTCCTCCCGGTACTGGCAACCCCTGAAAGTATGGAACACGCATGCGGCAGCACTCCTGGGCGGAACTACGTACGAGCACTCGAGGAAAGAGTTACCGCGAGCGACCGAGCAGCGATCTTTTTCACTTCGGGGACCACGGCGGTTCCGAAGGCTGTGGTCCATTGTCACGAGGCGCTCCTGGTTTCAGCTCGACGAATCGCGTTGGCACTGGGGATCAACGAGGAAGATGCGTGGTGGGGGCATATGCCGCTGTTCTGGACCGGAGGCTTCGTTCTGGGCCTTCTCGCCACCTGGTCTGGCGGTGGTCGGGTGGTGTTGCACGAGCGCGTAGAGCCCGGTGAAGCGCTCCTCCTCCTCGAAGAAGAGGGTTGTACGATCATGGCCGGGTGGCACCAAGCCGGAGCACTCCTGGAACATCCTGACTTTCCAACGCGTCACCTTCGACTTCGCAAGGGTTCTGCGCACAGCGTTGCGCCTCAGCTTCTGGTTCAACCGCATTTTGCGGTTGGAATGTACGGGCTTAGCGAAACGGCAACATGCGTTGCCGCCGCTCGGTGGGACGAACCGGAGGAGATAAGGATGTTGACCTGCGGAAAACCTCTGACGGGCACGGAGGTCAAAATCGTGGATCCGCAAACCGGCACCGAGTTACCGCAACGGGCCACCGGCGAAATTTGCGCCCGCGGAGTCACGTTGATGGAAGGGTACTACAAGGTCCCTGTAGAGGAAACGTTCGATCACGAAGGGTTTTTCCACACGGGGGACCTTGGCTTTCTCGACGAAAGCGGCCGCTTGCATTTCGTCGGCCGACTCAAAGATGTGATTAAAACCGCAGGCGTCAACGTGGCGGCCCTGGAGGTAGAGCAAGTATTACAGCGCCATGCGGCGGTGGAATCCGCACACGTGGTCGGCGTCCCCCACGAAACACGCGGCGAGAACGTCGCCGCCTTCGTTATTTTACGCGCAGCAGCTAGCAAAGAAGAACTAACGAAATTCTGCCAAGAGCAGTTAGCAAGCTACAAGGTGCCGCGGTACATTTTCTTCGTGAGCAACCCGGAGATCCCACGCACGGCGACCGGCAAAGTGGAAAAAACTGCCCTGAAAGCCGAGGCGCGCCGGCGGATCGAGCAACAAGAGCGCCAAGGTTGAGGACTGGCTAGCCACGGAAACGGCAGTTAAAGCGATTACAGACCGAACTCGCGCAGCCGCCGAGGGTCTTTCGTCCAGTCTTCCTGCACCCGGACAAAAAGTTCCAAATACACCTTTTTTCCCAGCAGAAGTTCGATTTGTTCCCTTGCCGCCTGCCCGATCGACTTGATTTTGTTGCCACCCCTGCCGATCAAAATCGGCTTTTGCGACTCGCGCTCGACGTGAATGGTGGCATGGATGACAACCACATGGTCTTTTTCCTCGAAACTCGAGACAGTCACCGCCACAGCATAGGGAACCTCTTGCCGAGTTTGTAACAGCACTTGCTCCCGAATCATTTCCTCGACCAAGGCGCGCTCCGTCTGATCCGTGAACGTCTCCGGATCGTAGAGCCGCGGTCCCGGCGGAAGCTTATCCGTCACCACGCGCAGCAGCTCCCCGATGTTCGCCCCCTCCCGCGCGCTAATGGGAACTACGTGAACTTGCGAAATCCACCGCTCCAACTGCGCCAAAATCGGAATCAGCTCGTTTGGCTTTCGACAATCGATCTTGTTCAAAGCGATGATCAGCCGATCCTGAAAACGTTGTAGCCGCGGCAGAAGCGCTTGATCCTCTTCCGTAAGCCCTTCGGAAGCGTCGACAATCCATAAGATTAAGTCTGCCTCTTCCATGGTTTCCTCAGCAATCTGCACCATGCGGCGGTTGATCAACGTCTTCGCCTGGTGAAGACCTGGAGTGTCGACGAATACGATTTGAGCGTGCGGTAAGGTGAGAATCCCGCGAATACGTCCTCGCGTCGTTTGGGGCTTCGGCGTCACGATCGCAAGCTTCTGCCCCAGTAGCTGGTTGAGGAGCGTCGACTTGCCTACGTTCGGCCGCCCCACCAGCGCCACAAAGCCAGAACGGTGAACTTCGCCTCCCTCTGTCACAGTGACCGTTGCTAGCAGCGAACCACGGTGGCGCAATTACAAAAGAGAGCCGATTTCAAGGGGACAAGACCTGCGGCCTTCGTTTCGGGGGCGCGCTACCAATCTTGACATTCCAGCGACAAATCTGGGAAAAGACCTCAGCCGGAGCCACTGCTCGAGAGCAGGGAGGGAAATCATGCACAGGGTAGCTTTCTTCGCTTTGATGATTGCCTTTGCTTGTTGGCTAACCCCCCTGCAAGTGCGTGCGGCGTGTGGGCCTTGCAAGGCTGTACAAATTACGACCGCGAATGCCAACGCTTTGCTGTTCGGGGGAACGGACGCCGCTGGCGGCATTGGTGACTGGTATCTCACGAACGGCAAGCTAGTTGCGATCATCGATAATATCGACACCGAAACCATCTCCACTGTGAGTGGCAACGCCACTGTGGATCTGACTTCCTCCAATGCCGTGCAAACAGGCGGCACGTTGATCGACCTCGGCTTAAAAGGCAAACACAACGACCAGTTTCCACAGGGGTTCAACACGGGCGGGTTCAGCTTGGCCAACGTCTTCTTGTTCCGCAAAGGCGATGAGACCGTCTGGGGTCTGCCCCTGGGGAACAATCCCTGCGCTACGGTCGAGAGCTCGAACTCGCTTTGCCCGACCGACCCCGACTGCGCGGCAATCACTGTGTACGGAATTATGCTCGGATCCTGCACGTCAGCCACCGACTTTTGCTCAACGCGAAGTAACCCTAAGGTCCGGGTGCGAACAACTTACAAGGCGTGCAAGAACCAGCGTACGCTGTGGGTCACCACGGAGGTTTGGAATCAGACAGGCAACGCCCAGCAGTTGCCCATCTTCGATGTCCTGCTCTGGGGAGGGCGCGGCCTTATGCCCTTCGTCCCGGACAAAGGACGTGGCTTCACTCACCCGATCCTGGACCTCTCCAACACCTCGGCGATCTTGGCTGCCATGACTTCTGCGCCCTTTTTTGCCGTTCCAGGCAACGTGGACGCTAAGGACGGTCTCGGGGCGAGGAACAAAAAAGTCGGCGCTATCGCTTACGGGTACTTTTCCGACGGAGGGATTGACGACTCCAACGGCCCTGCGCTTGGTGGAACCCAAACACCCATCGCTGGACCTTTCGAAACCATCGGGTTGCAGGGTGGCTTCCTATCCGCGGCAACGCTCCCTACCCTTCTCGGACCGACTTTACCCAACAATGCCTCTAGAATCTTTGAGCGACGGATCATCGTCGGAGATCGAAACGACCCTGCAGCAGTGATCGGTGATCAGCGCAACCCAGAAAGTATTTTGCTCCTGAGCCCCTTAAATTCTCAGCTTGGCACAGTATCTGGAACGCTGAGCCCAGCGTCCCCCGTCGAAGGAACGATTACTTTCGTTCGCGTTGGCGGGCCAAGCTTTTCCGGCCTAGGATCCCAGTGGGGCTTGCTGAACACGGCGCCGATCTCCGCGGTGCGCACCAAAAGCAAGTTCAGTCGCATCTTGCTTCCCGAAGGGGACTACGTGGCACACGTGGTGGTTCCTGGACAGAATGATTTTTTTACCTCGCCGTTTACCGTGAACGCTAACCAAAACACCGTCATCCCCCCGATTATGCTTACACGACCGGGAAAGCTGAAAATCGAGGTGCGCGACGCCGACACGAATCTCGGCATCCCCGCGAAGGTGTCGCTCAGCCCCTCTCCCGAGATGAAACGTGAGTTTGCAACTTTTTCCTTCGATACCCGCAACGGCATGTGCTCGAATAACCTTTCGCTGGCTTGCACGAACGATAGTGAGTGCGGGTCCGGAAACACGTGCTTCCGCACTTGTACGAACAAAGTTCCAGTTCGCTGCAGCCCAGGCTGCCCGGCGGGCTTTGTCTGTGCCAGCGACGGTCGCTGCCGCAAACATGATTGTAACTCGGACGCCGACTGCGACCCGGGGTACGTTTGCCGTGCGAACACGACCGACGGAGAGGCTGGCGTTCCGGGGGCGCAGCCCGGTGGGGGCCAGCTGAACGTCATTTATACCGACGCCAAGGGAAAAGCCGTCGTCGACGTCAAGCCTGGCACGTACACGGCCACGATTTCGCGCGGTCCGGAGTACACCATTACTCAAGTTACCGGGGTGACAATCACCAGTGGAACATCAACTGACCTCGGCATCCAAACGATTAAACGAGTGGTCGACACCACCGGGTATATGTCAGCCGACTTCCACATCCATTCGGCCCGCAGTTTGGATTCCTCGGCGCCAATGGAACCCAGAGTCCGCAGCTTCGCCGGCGAGGGTTTAGAAGTGATGGTGTCGACCGACCACGACATCAACACGGACTACGCGCCCATAATCAAGAAGCTGAAAATGCAACCGTTCATTGCTTCGATCATCGGTACCGAGGTGACAACATCGGTGCCGAACCCTCCCTTCCTCGCGAATGCTTGGGGCCACATCAATGCTTGGCCGTCGATTTACGACCCCAATTTGCGCCGCGGTGGGTCAGTAGAAGACGAAAGCGTAAGTGCAAACGTGATCTACGACCGTTTGCGGGCTCAAAGTAATTTTCAGTGCGTAGGGGGGAGTAAAAACGGGCGCGCTTGCGCAACGAACTCTGACTGTGGGGGCGCTCCCTGTGTTGACGTCGGAGAACAGGTCGTCCAGTTGAACCACCCTCGCGCTGGTCTCGGAGGGGTGGTGAACATTGGCATGTTCGACAACATCGGGTTCAACCCGCCCGGGGCGGTGGACACTTGCCAGCTTTACCCGGTCCGATGCGCCAGTAACTCGTGCGCTGGTGGCAACAACGACGGCACTTCCTGTACCAGCGACGCTCAGTGCACCGGCGGTGGGCGCTGCGGTTGCAACAGTGGAAGTATCCCTGGGGCAGCAAACGGGTGCAACCGCATCTTGCTCGATCGCAATGTGGTTCCGCAGGGGACACTGTGTACGACGGCCAGTTGTGGAAGCGGTTTCGAGAACCCAAACGGCACCCGGAATATCGATTTCGACGTTATCGAAATCGATAACGGAGGGAACCGCAGCGGTTTTGGCGATCTAAAATTGGTGCGACGGGACTGGCTAAGCTTACTCAACCAAGCGATCAACGTCGGAAAACTCGGCCAACGGCATCTCCCCTGGGGTACCGGTGTTTCAGATTCCCATCGCCTAGTGGTGGAGTTACCCGGTTACTCGCGGACGTACGTCGGGGCTGGAGATTTTCCCAGCACCGGGAGTATCGACGTGAAGACCTTCAATACCGCCGTGCTCGGGGGCAACATGAGCATCTCGTCTGGTCCGTATATTTCCTTCACTGCGGACGCGGGAGGACCCTCAGTCAAGATGGGTCAAACTCTGGGGCCGAGCGTGAGTTCGGTCAATTTGCACATTCAAGTGCAGGCAGCCCCTTGGGTGCCGGTTGATGAAGTCCGTATCATCAAAAACGGTTGTGTGTTTGCGTGCTACAATAGTAGCACGTCCCCAGCCGTGGCCCCGAATCCCAGCGATCCTTTCGAACAAACCAACGCGAATGTCGTGCGCTTCAATGCAACGATTACGGACTCCGTTAGCGGCGACAGTTATTACATTGTGGAGGCCAGCCAAAACCTGCCCGTTAGTGGAGCTCCTCCGGTGGATCCGGTAATGAATCTTGTCGCCAAGGATGCTGTCCCGTGGGCTATGACTAACCCCATTTTGGTCGATGGAGACGGAGACAATGCTTACTCGGGTATCTCTCTACCGGCGGGCGCTGGCGAGCCAAGTTGTCCAGTACTTCCGCCGTCGTGTTCCGCTGGCTCGGCCACTGTGACCCTTGCCACCCCTGCGATCATGGTTGCCGATGGGCATGAGACGCGGCGTTCGTCGTGGCTCGCTAGAATACTCGATCGTGTCGTTGGACGAGCCGCTGCGGAGAGTGACGGAGCGCCCCGCGTCATGGACGATCGCGAGCGTGTGCGCGAACGCGAAGAGGCAGCACAGAAGGGCGAGGGGGAACATCTTCCGTGGAATCGCATTGTGTTTCCGACCCCCGTGCCAACGCCACAGCCACCGACCCAATGATGGCGCACCCAAGTGGGCTTGCGAGGGCTAGCCGCAGGTGGCTAGCCCTCGGCTCGTCCGCCGTTTTCATCCTTTTAGGCGCCCTCATCAGACAAGAGGTCGAAGCACACTGGATTCCTCCTGAGCAAATCGTCTCGCTGCTTCGTAATGACCCTGCCCTACGGACACACCTGGGCGTGCAAAGTGTGGAACGGCAAGGCCGCCTACTGATCATCCGGGTGGAGCCGCGGGTTTGGAATGCCGCTCCTTCGGACAAGCGACAAGCATTGGCAACACACTGGCAGCGAGTTTGGCGCCACAATGTCCAGCAAGGAATCGTCGCGGTTGTTGCCGCGGGGACCGACCAGCCGCTAGTCAACTACGATGCTGCCGGGCAGGCCCGTTTGCTCGACGACGCCAAAGGCAGCGAGAATTTTTGACAGCTCGTCACACACGCTCGGCTGGGTCGAACAATTTTCGATGCTCTTCCAAGGCAAAGCGGTCGGTCATGCCAGCAATGTAGTCAGCGACGACCCGTTCTAATGTTTCGCCATCACGGTCGCACCTGGCCAAAATATGGGGGGGAAGGAGCCGGGGTTCGGCACGATAGGCCTGGAACAGCTCCTCCACGACGCGCTGTGCTTTAGACATCATTCGGGTCACGCGGTAGTGCCGATACAAGCTCTCGAACAAAAACTGCTTGAGCTCGGCTCGTTTCTCATCGAGTTCGTCACTGAAGCCCACGAGCGGCTTACCGTGTTGGCGTACCGCCTCCGGCGAGTCGATTCCCTCCTGGGCGAGGAGACGCTCAGTATGCTCCACCAAGTCGGTGACAAAAAGGTCGATCAACCGTCTTTGGACCTGGTAACGCCAAATGCGGAAGCCGGCCTGAGGCCATTGAGCGCGCACCGCACCGAACGTTTCCCGCCAGAGCCGCACTTGCTCCAGTTGTTGTGGGTCCAGTAATCCCGACTTCAGACCGTCGTCGATGTCATGCGTATTGTATGCGATTTCGTCGGCGTAATCGACAATCTGTGCTTCCAAAGAAGGAGCAGCACCGGGATCGAAGCGGCGAGCCAAGTCTTTGTCGTACGGGGGAGAATGCTTGACGATACCCTCGCGCACCTCCCAGGTGAGGTTGAGACCGCGGAATTGAGCGTACCGTTCCTCGAGCACTTCCACGATTCGCAGGCTTTGGGCGTTGTGCTCAAACCCACCGTAGGGCTCCATTAAATGGTGCAATACTCTCTCCCCAGCATGACCAAATGGGGTATGACCGAGGTCGTGTGCCAGGGCGATGGCTTCAGCCAGGTCTTGATTCAGTCGCAAGGCTTGCGCAACCGTACGAGCAATTTGTGCAGCCTCCATCGTATGCGTCAGTCGGGTTCTGTAGTAATCCCCTTCGTGATTCACGAACACCTGGGTCTTGTACTCTAGGCGGCGAAAGGCCGTCGAGTGGATAATCCGATCTCTGTCACGTTGAAACGGGAGCCGAAAGGCATGCTCTTCTTCGTAGTGGTCACGCCCTCGGCTTCTCGAACTGCGCACCGCATATGGGGCGAGGAAATCATCTTCGAATTTGAGCAGGATAGCTCGGGTCATCTACCCCCTTTATAAGGGTGGTTTCCGAGGTTGCGCAATTGCGGAGGTGGTTTGCAACGCAATTGGGGTAGCCGCATGAGACACCACGAGCGCGATGCAAGAAAATGCCCTTTGGTTGAGCGGTTCTCGGTGTTTGCTATACGGCGCCAATGAATTTTGTGTCACCTGACGATGCTGAAGGGCTTTTCGGCAAAAGCTTCTTCGGTCCGGCTGACCTGGAACGTAGCTTTCGCAGGCCGGGGCACAGTCCAGCGGCGCCGATTCCCTTCGATGTCCAAACCCTACAGGAGGCAGCCGCACGGGGTTTCCTTCTCATTTTCCGAGACCCGACGGTGGATGGAGCCCCCTTTGTTCTCGAGCGGGCTGTTTCTTCGTTCCCGGATCTTTTCGATTCTAGGTTTCTTCAGCAAGTCGGCTACCAACTCAAAGAAGAATGGGGCATTTTGTTAGAACCGTTAGCAAGAACAGAGATACCACGGCCTGGATGGGTCCTAGTCCAGAAGCAACCTCTTCCTGGCTCGCTGAACCGAACATATCACGAGCAAACTAAGCTTTTGCGCCAATGGGCCCAGCCATGGGAAGCACGCGGACTACAAGTCAGGCGACGCCTTGCCGTAGAAATCGTGTACGACTGCTTGCTGGTTTTCCGCAGCCGGGGGGAGCGGCTGCTGGAGCGGCAGTGGGATTGGTCTGCCTCGAGTACGCAAGACGGAGGCTACCTCAACGTTGGGGGCTTCACGGAGAGAGGAATTCAGATTTTCAGCTATTCGGCAGCGGTCCGCCACAACGCTCTCGGTGTGTGCCCAGAAATTTGTTTCGCGGAAGGAAAGTAAGAATGTTTTTCGTGACAACGAAGCATCCCGACTACGTGCTGTTTGCGATGACGCCAAGCGAGCGCGCCGCAATTGGTGTCACCGAGAAACACGATGTGCATCTGTTGTCTCGCAACTCGCCAGCTGCGGCCTGGCAAGTGTTTGCCCGATGGAATGGGCAAGACTTCTCTCACACGGACTTCATGGCTGCCTGGCATTATCGCGAAGAGCCAAGCGAACCGGCAAGCTTGTTGGACGTTTTGCCGCCATCTCTGCGGGAGGCGGTAATTCGGTCGTCGCTTCACTAGGCGAAGCTATGCACCACCTCACACTTTCGAGCATTGGAGGGACCAGTCGCTCTCGCTGAGAGAATTCACCAAAGCGACCTACGAGTGAGACAGCGTTTCACCCTAGTCGCCGGCTGGCTTGCCGACCCTCACTCAGTCGTTGCCGCTGCAAGCAGTGCCTGTTGCAGCGACCGGTTGCGGCGGGCAAGTTCGTACGCTGCCGCGGTAATCTCAGCGATCGAATTTCCGCGAGCCACAAAAACAACGTCATTCACTCGCTGCTGCAAGCGGAGCAATTCGCTCGCACTGAAGTCACACAGCTGCGCCGTCGAGTTTGCAACGAAGTCAAGCAGTACCCGCACAAGTGCCTCGGAGGCGGGATCCACGTTGACCTCACGCCCGTAAACTAGGGCACGCATCACGTTCGTACCACTGCCTGCAATCAAAACCTTGCGGCATCCGAGGACATCTCGTGCCTCTGGATCGACGATGCGATAACGCCCATCGGCTTCCGTAATGGTGTCCAAATTTAACGGTAAAGGGCTATCGATCCGCCCGTCAGCAAAGTCTACCCAGTCGAGCTGAGCGAGCGATACGAGCACGCCTGCTCCCACAGGACTGACTCCCTGCAAAGCTACGACAGGGGCCGGTAAAAACGGCCCGAGCACGTATCCCATCAGGTGCGAGCCTTGCGTGTTTGCCATGACGCCATTGGGGGCCAGGACAAAGCCTGTCACAATCGGCTCGTTCGAGCTTCCGCCTGGGGGAATTATTACGGAGGAGGATCCGTCACTTCCACAACCTGCAGTCGCCAACCCAATTACCCCAGCCAGCAAAACCGAGAAACCGCGACCGAGGCTCCTGCATTTTTTCATCCCCATTTCCTAAACCTCTCGCTAATCAAGCTCTTACACATCCTACCGCGGCCTGGCGCAAGGCACTGGTCATCACGTTCCGCGTAGCTCACCACCTCGCATCAGTTCTTGTCAAGCAAATTCTCAGTGCACTTTCCAAGCGAAGCAGCGCTGGAAGCTACCACGGAGCACGTGTCTGGAAAAGAGCCGGAGCCCGCAGCACAACTCAAGAGCCACTGTGGCAAGCCGCAATCGCTGGAGTCCTTCTGCCTGCTGTGATATCGCTGGTACGTCTCACGTAGCTATGATTAGCGCCGGTCCGTTGCAGGGGCTAAGAATTGTGGAGTGTGGTGGCCTGGTTTCGGCCGCATATGCCTGTAAGCTCTTTGCCGACCTAGGAGCGAAAGTCATCAAAATCGAGCCACCTTGGGGCGACCCGAGCCGGCAAAGGGGCCCTTTTCCGCGTGGCCGTCCTGACCCGGATGCTAGCGGCTTGTTCATTTACCTAAACTGCAACAAGCGGGGCGTCGTTGCTGACCTCTCTCAGCGAAGTGGGCAGGAGTTTCTCTGTGGCCTAGTGCGCGAGGCAGATCTACTGATCCACAACGTGCCACCTTCACGAATCGACCGGCTAGGTCTTAACTACGAACATCTTTCCCGCGTGAACCCTAAGCTCATCAAGGTTTCAATCACGCCATTCGGCATCCATGGCCCGCTGAGCGCTTACGAGGCTAGTGATTTGATACTTTGGGCTGCCGGAGGGTTAGCTTACTTGAACGGCGCCGGGCCAGGTAGCGACGACCTTCCGCCGCTCAAGCCTTTCGGCTGGCAGGCTAGCGTTCAAGGCGCCTTGAACGCTGCAGTTGCGGCGCTGGGAGCTCTATTTGCCCGGCGCAAGCTGGGTAGGGGGCAACACGTGGTGGTGTCCGTGCAGCAATGCGTGGCCTCAATTCTCGAATTGACCTTCGAGTACTATCCATACATGGGATTGGTTGCTTCGCGTCTGGGGCAAAAGCCTATCCAGCCTCTGGACTTTTTCGAGTGTCGAGATGGCTGGATTTTCGTCTGCTGCGTAGAAGAACACCAGTGGCAACAGCTGGTGGAGCTCATGGGTCACCCGGACTGGGCTGATCTCGAGATTTTTCGCGATCGGTTGTCGCGGGCCAGAAACTGGGATGCTCTAAAGCTCCTCATGCAGGAGTGGATGGCCGAGCAATCTGTGGAGGAGCTCTATCACGCCGGTCAGGCTCGCCGCATTCCGCTCGCACCGGTGTCAACCATGGGTGATCTCTTGCGCTCCCCGCACCTCAGCAAACGAGGATTCTTTGCAGTTGTCGATCAGCCGATTGCGGGCCGCACGACCCTCCCCGGGGCCCCTTATCGGTTAAGCCGAACACCTTGGCAACTGCGGCGGCCGGCGCCGCGACTCGGCGAGCACACAAGCGAGGTGCTCCGGGCTTTGAACACGGGCAGTGTTTGGGATGAAGCAACCTCTGAGGAGAGTTCACGGTAATGCCGCTCAGCGGGATCAGGGTAGCGGATTTCACCTGGGTTTGGGCTGGGCCCTTTTGCACGCTTCAGCTGGCTCATCTTGGCGCGGAGGTGATTCGCGTGGAGAGTGCCGCTCGGCCCTGTGTGACGCGGTTACTACCGCCTTGGGCCGAGGGCCAGCCGGGCCTCAATCGCAGTGGCTACTTCAACCAATACAACCAAGGAAAGTACAGCATTGCGCTCGATCTAAAACATCCCGACGCCTTAATGGTAGCCAAAGACCTCGTCCGCCACTGTGACATCGTTTGCGAGAACTTTGCTGCCGGGGTGATGGAACGACTGGGGCTTGGTTACGAGGCTTTGCGAGCTATTCGTCCCGACATCATCATGATCTCCATGTCTGGGTATGGGGCCACGGGCCCGGAGCGAGAGTACGTCTCGTACGGACCAGCGCAGGTGCCCTTATCGGGCCTTTCCTCGCTCACAGGCTATCGGGGGTATCCTCCGATGCACGTGGGGATTTCGTATGGGGACCCGACCGCTGGTCTGCATGCAGCATTCGCAGTACTCGCAGCCCTGTGGCATCGGCAGCAAACCGGCGAAGGGCAGTTCATTGATCTATCCCAGTGGGAAACAACCATCGCCGTCATCCCTGAGGCTATCATCGAATACGCCTGGCATGGTACCCAGCCCGAAAGAAACGGCAATCGGGATCCTATGATGGTACCCCACGGGGTATTCCGGTGCGCGGGAGAACAGCGCTGGGTTGCCATTGCGGCACGCGACGACGTGGAGTGGCAGCGACTTGCCGTAACCATCGGTCGACCCGACCTTGCTGAAGACCCTGCTCTAGCGACCCTGGCGGGGCGCCTCAGCGCGGTGGAGTTGATTGAACGAGCCGTCGAGCAGTGGACCTCGCAGCGCTCCCCGCTGGAAGTGACCCAGGCTTTGCAGGCTGCGGGCGTAGCCGCGTTTCCCTGTTACGATAGTCGGGATTTGGCCGAAGATGAGCACCTGCGCGCCGAGGGCTTCTTTGTCGAACTCGAACATCCCGAGGTGGGGAAGAAGCTTCACCTGGGCATCCCATGGAAACTCTGCGGCTCACCTTGCTTCGTCAAGCGCCCGGCTCCCCTGCTAGGGGAACACACGGATTACGTTCTTCGTGAGATCCTCAACTACGATGACAGACGGATCGAGGGGTTGCGGGCTTCTGGAGTCCTGCGATGAAAGTGATTCAGGGCCAGTGGAGAGAGCGAACTCTCGATGACCTTTTTCTTCTAAACCTAGCCCTTCAACTATTCGATGGAGTGGCAACGTACCAGGGGCTGCGTTTAGGATTTCAGGAAGCCAACCCAATTCTTCGGTCGACGTTCACGTTGTTGGGCGTCGAGAGTACCCTCGTCCTCTTCAAGGCTCAAGCCTGCGGCGTGCTTTTCTTGTTGCATCGGCATCGCCAACATCGCTCGGTACAACTAGCCCTGGCGGCCGTCGCCATCGTGCACCTACTGCTCTCGTTTGTACCGTGGACAGCAAAATTGCTGTCCTTGGTCGTATAGGTTGCACGCACGGTGCGCGCACCGCTCGTGTCAGCAAGGCCAGCCGTTAGAGCGGTCCGTAAGGGTTCAGGCTGCTGGCCGTGTCACCTTTTGTCGGTTTTTCTTTCGCCGCCGTGGTACAAACGGAAGGATTTTGTGGCGACGAGCGGCGCGCAAGCGCACGCGGCTAATTTTAGCCCGCACTTCCGGCGGCTGCGCAAGCAACTCATCCTTCCAGCGAAGAAGATGACGCCGGAAGTACTGAGCATCGATGTTCAGCACACTGCAAATGGATTCGAACGAAAATATCCAGCTGCTGTCCGTATCTAAGAACCACTCCTCGGCTTCCTGAAAAAGTCGCCGTGAACGCGGGCGGGTTGCTCCCGCGAATTTCTGAAAACAAGCGACTGCGTCTTCCAAAATTGCCAGCATGAGGCGACGCTCGCCCTCGAGCACCCGTTGCTGACGCATCCGCTGATAAAACTGCGTCGGCAACAAAATCTCCGGAGAAACCAGCCGAGGTAGCACGCCGTCGAAACTCGTGGCATCATGCTCTCGGACTCGACGCGCCGAAAATCCGTCCATGTCCGCTCTCTCCCTTAGTTCGCAGCGTCAGTTGCCGTACGAGCATCAATGACCCGGCGACGGAGCACGTCTGATGCCAACCAACAAATGCAAGGAGATTACTACCCAAACTGCAACGTTCGATTTAATCCCCTCCTCGAGCCTCCGCATCTCAAGCAACCTGGTGGGCTATTTCGCCACATCACCTTGCTACGGAATGAGACAAGAGCGTCGCTGATTCAACCGGCGAGCCCCAGGACCACCACACACGAGACTGCTCCAGGACCACCAACATTATGGGCCAATCCCACTTCCGCATTTTTCACTTGTCGCTCTCCGCAACGGCCTTGGAGCTGGGTAACGCACTCGTAAATCATGCGGACCCCGCTGGCGCCAATTGGGTGCCCGAATGACTTAAGCCCCCCACTCGGGTTAATTGGTAAGTCTCCGGTTAGAGAAGTGCGCCCCTCCTTCACCCAGTATGCCGCCTCTCCTTTGCCGCAAAACCCCAGATCTTCCATGTTGGATAGTTCCGTCCACGTGAAGCAGTCATGCACCTCGGCAAAGTCGACGTCGCCTGGTCCAATGCCGGCCATGGCATAAGCTTGTCGTGCCGCGTCCTGTGTCGACCGAAAGCCCAGGTAGTCGAACGTTGGGTCAAAGTATGGTCGCCCAGCAGTCACAGCCAAGCCCACACCCTTCACCAGGACGAAGTCGTCACGAAATCGCTTTGCCCAATCTGCGCGACATACAATGGCGGCCGCAGCGCCATCAGTCGTCGGACAGCAATCGAACAACCCAAAGGGCCACGCGATGATCGGCGCCCGTAAAACTTTCTCCTCCGTAATCTCCATTCGCAAGTGCGCTCGCGGATTTCGGGCGCCGTTATAGTGGTTCTTCACCGCTACTTTTGCGAGGACATCTCTGCCGACTTTAAACGTGTGCATGTAACGGTTTGCTGCCAGGGCAAACAGCCCGGGAGCTGAATTTCCCTTTGCCAGCAACGGATGACCGAAACGGGGCAAACCCCTTCCAGGGCGGTCCTTAAGCTTTTCCGCCCCCACAACGAGAACCATGTTGTACGTTCCCGAGGCGACCGCGAGGCAAGCATGACGAAATGCGTCCGTTCCTGTTGCACAGTAATTCTCTACCCTCGTGATCGGTCGGCCGTACAAGCGCAGGGCATCGGCTAGAGATGTTGCAGACTTGCCCCCGCCTGGCCCTGGCATATAGGTGCCTAGGTATCCCGCCTCGATATCTTCTGGATCAACTTTTGCGTCGGCATAGGCTTCGAATGCTGCCTCGCAAATGAGTTCCTCGTAACCCTTCTCGAAGAGATCACCAAACTGGGTGCATCCGACTCCGATAACCGCAACCTTGTCACGCATCAGACCCCCCTTTGCTCGAACCCTCAGCGAACAGGACGAGCCTTCCAAAAGTAATTGATATTACCTCCGCCCTGATGTAGCCGCCGAAAGGTGAGGCTGACGGGTTGTCCTACCTCCACTTCGCCTTCGGCGAAATCCGTCACCTGAAGATAGATTCGTCCCCCGCCATCGAGGTCGACCACTGCCATCGGTAACGGATGTTCGACGTTCGCGATCAGGTAATCCAACGTATACGTAAAGATTGTCCCCTTGCGGCTTAACCGTACTTCCTCCATGTGACCGGCCTTGCGACAACCGATGCACACGGGAGCAAGGGGGTATTGAACCATCCCACAACTCTTGCACCGACAGCCATGCAAACGGGCGTTTTGGGTAAGCTCTTTGAACTCAAGGACGTTGGTGATAACCTCCCCCCCGCCTTCATTTTCGTGAAAAAGCCCCCGGTACTTCAAATATTTTTGATAAGACGGCAGCGGTTGCTTGGCTGCCAGCCACTGGGACCAAGAGTTGCCCGCTCGACCCTCCGCCACAAGTGGCGTCGTGCGCAGCAAAACTGCCTCTGCGCCTTCAGCGAAAGCGGCCGCGACCACCCACTGGCCTGGTTCTGCCTGGTCTAGCACGGCTCCTAAAGCTAGCAGGGCCTCAGCGGCACCGGTGCTCCCAATTGCTGAGCTTACCAACGGGGCAAGTTGCTGCTTCGGGTCCAGCCCCAGTTTCCGCGCAAGATCAAAAGCAGCACGCGGCTCGGGGGCGTGGCAAGCCAAGTGGGTAATGTCTTTCGACCCCAAGCCATGTTCTGCCAGCAAGCTTCCGATCGCGTCGGCCATGTCCCGCACGTAGCCGTAAGTTTGTGAAAACTTGCCGGTGTGTGCGTCAACGAATGGGCTCGCCGTTGGGCGCCAGAAATACGTAAACTCCTCGCTAATGCTTGCGCTTCCGACAATTTCTGCGGTCACATGATCGCGCGCAATCACGACGGCGGCGCTTGCGTCACCGAGTAGACCCTCGCACTCTGATTCTGGGACTGCGGCCCTCGATTCGCCCGCAGCGACCAGACACGACTCGACCCTGCCGCTCTTGACCATTGCATCAGCAACTATGAGCGCGTGGAGTCCGGCACGTGCTGAACCCCCAAAGTCGCAGCAAAGCGTTTTTCGAGGGAGATCGCACACGGTAGCGATGAACGCGGAAAGCTGCTTTTCAAGATAAGGCGCGCTCGTACTCGCAAACAGAACCCCGCCGGGCACCTGGAAAACAGACTCCACGCAACTCAGGGATGCCTCCACTGCGAGCGTGAAGGCATCTTCATCGTAGTTGGCCACGGCAATTTCCCCTGCCTCTGAAGGAGCTCGGCCCCAAGCCCGCGCTATTTCTGCACGGCTCATCCGCAAGCGCGGAACATAAGCACAGTACTTAGCGATGCCGACCACGGCTCCGACCTGCGTTCCGCTTTCGAAAAACGGTTACAACACCCCACAGCAAGGGCAACTGCATTAACCACCACGCACCGTAGTTCGATGCCACGACGTGGCACCCTTCTCCGCTCACGCACACGCCACCAGCAAAACACTTCGGGGTCGGCGTATCGGTTGGTCCCGGAGTCGAAGTAGGGACCCGGGTTCGAGTTGGTGTGGCGGTGAAGGTCTCCGTTGCGGTAGCTGTCGCCGTGGGGGTTTCTGTAGGTGTCGAGGTGGCGGTGGCCGATGGCGTGCGCGTTCGTGTAAAGGTGGGCGTCGTTGTGGGGGTGGGCGGCGGCTGGCTACTCAGTAGCGCTGTCAAAGAACCCCCTTCCCCGGCAACCAACACGTCTGGCCGCCCGTCACCATCAAAGTCACTCGCAGCCACCAGCCGCGACCCAATCCCTAAGAGGCAGCGCCCAGTGGCAGGCTCTCGCCAATTACAAAGGTCACGAGCTTCACGCAATGATTGTCCGTCGTTCATTAGGATCGCCAGGGTAGAAGAAGCCCCGCTGACTACTGCTGCATCCATGAGCCCGTCACGATTCCAATCCGCCACAACAACATCGCTAGGCTGGGGTAACGCCTCGGAAAGGGTGGCGCTCACCGCTGTGCCGAACGAGTAAGAGGCTTCTGGCGACCAGCGTCCCGGGAGCACAAGCACCAACCCTGTCGCACCTCCACCGACAACAACGACATCCAAAACCCCGTCCCCGTCCATGTCTCCTATTGCCATTCCGGTGGGAGCTACAACTGCAAAGCGCTGATCAGCACGGACAAAGGTTGGATAACCCTGCTCCGAAAGCCTATCCTGCAAGTAAACGGAAACGCTTCCCGTGGCGCGCGAGAGCGTGAAAATATCCAGCCGCCCGTCCAGATTGACGTCGCTAATTTGGATACGGGTGACCGGACCTTCATTATCGATCAAGGTTCCCACAACGAACCCAGTTAGCGTCCGGTACAGGATAGTGATGAGGTTATCATTGCCACCACCCACCACGAGGTCGGCCTGTCCGTCCCGATTCATGTCGGCCACCCTGACAATTTGGGGGTCGCCTCCCACTTGCAGGGGGTCGCCCATGGGTACAAAGGTGCCATTACTTCCATTCAAAAGCACTGCAATTCCCGCATCTGTCGCCACTACGATGTCGGGGGCGCGATTGTTATCCAGGTCGCCGGCGTCCACACCCCGCACCGTGCCACTGATCGTAAAAGTGCTACGGCTGATGGCGTTGAGACAATCTCCGAACGCGAAACGAGACCGATCCACCAAGCCAACCACGGCCTGGTTCCCGGTGGCCTCGGAAAGCACCAGGTCGGTCGTACCATCCCGATTCAAATCTGATGATGCAACGCTGACGAAGCTACCGACAAAAGGGATGGTGCACACGACAAAGCCATTGCTGGCACCTGCCGATGTCGCCGTGACCAGAAGCGTCACCCACGAGACAACCACGACGCCTTTTCGCACACCCTGCTTTTGCGAGCAAAGACGGCGAATCCCCAACAACAAAAGCAGCGGCAATAAAGGGCCAACTCCGAACCATAACGACTTCCCACGACTCGGGCTCGTCAGCGCAATCGAGCATCCCCCTGGTGACAAATTCAGCGTACCGGGCTTCAAGGTCTTTGTGGGCGTGGCACTCGGCAGGGGAGTTGCCGAACGCGTCCTTGTGGGGCTACCCGTGGGGGTAGGCGTTGAAGTTGCAGTCGGTGAAGGCGTCGGTGTTGCGGAACCCGTGGGTGTAGGCGTGCCGGTGTCAGTAGGAGTAGGTGTTGCGCGAGGGGTCGGGGTTGCCGGCGGGCGACTGCTTACCAACACGCTCACGCCGCCTCGCCCATTTCTTCCTCGGAGTCCCACCACAACGTCAGCGATGCCGTCTCCATCGAGGTCGCTGACAGCAATGGATGAAGGTGATTGCCCGCGTAAATCCACCGGTAAAGTTGCAGCGCTAAAATTGCCGTCACGGCCAGCAAAAAAGAATAGCACCGTATCGCTTGCATCGTCAGCTAGCACGACGTCGTTCACGGCATCACGGTTGAAGTCTGCCGAACCAATGGCGACTGGAAACGCAGCCGAAGCGCCTCCCACAGGAGGGATTTGGAGACGTTGTCGGAGGCGATAAGTCACACCTCTCCCACTGGAGCGCTGCCCTGAAATGATGCTCAGCTCGCCACGGCCCCCCACGGTAGACACGGCTAAATCGGGCACGTCATCGTTAGGTTCGTAAAAATCAGTCGCCACTGCGGTGGGGTCTCCGGACAGGGGAAAAGGTGTGAGAGGACGCATTCCCCCGGTTCCAGCTGGGCATACTTGCATCGAGGGGGTTACGGCGGATGGTTGCTGTTCAAGAACCACGAAGTCCGCCGTTGTACGGCTGACCACCCCTAAATCCAAGCGACCATCAACGTTGAGGTCGCGTGCCAACACAAAGTCCGATGGGCGCCCGACATTGAGCGCACAAGGAGCTAGGTAATCTCGCCGGCCCGTGGGCGAACGAACAAGGATCACAACTTCGTTCGCCAGGTCACCCGGCTTGCCAGCCACCAAATCAAGGGATCCGTCCCCGTTAACGTCGGCAAGTTCCAAACTCCCAATGCCAGCCGAACGAATCAACGGATTTTGCGGGTGGCCTGAAAAGTTGCCTCGTCCGTCTCCGTAAAACAAGAAAATTCCTTCAAGACCTGCAACAGCGAGATCCAGGCGCCCATCGGCGTCAAGATCGCCCGCACGCACAGCCACGGGTCGAAGGAGAGAGATTTGCTCCAACCGGTTCTGCCACCCCAACACATCGCAAGCAGTTGGCCCTTCCCTTCGGATGTTGGTGAAGAACACGACGAGGCGGTCACCGTCAAAGTCGGCGGCGGCAATGTCGGGGCTGCCGTTACGATCGAAGTCACCTGTATCAACGGCAACCACTGCACCAACCGAACCGGGTTGGCCGGGATCACTGGTATTACACACGGTAAATGGTGCTGTGGGAATCGGGGTGGGGGAAGGGGTCGCCGTGAGGGTCGGTGTGAGCGTGGGGGGAGTGGTCGGCGTGGGGCTCCCCGCCGCTGGGGTAGCCAGAGATGGAGTCGGGGTCGGAGTGTTTTCCGTTGGACTCACGCCTGTAGTATTCAAGAAGAGACGTAGAGACTCTCCATCTTGAGACAAAGCAAGGATATCGGCTCTCTGGTCGGCGTTGACGTCCGCCACCATCACTGTGGCCAAGTTCCCCAAAAGGCCCCCGATTTGCTTTTGAAACCCATTTTCGTCGGGCAAAACAGGAGGCGGCGCCGGGGGACCGGCATCGAAACACAAAACGCTCGGCTGGCGACAAAGGAAGTTAATTCCGATACCACCAGCTGCGTTGGTCACAATGAGGTCAAGCTTCCCATCCCCGTCCAGGTCTCCAGCCGCCAGGCCTACCGAATCGACCTCGACAAAGTCTGTGTCCCCGACGCTAAAGCCTCCCGACCCGTCGCTGATCAACAATGTAACCCGAGCATCCACGTCCACTCCGGTCACAACGGCAACGTCATCGAAGGTAGCATCCCCACCAAAATCGCCCACTGCCAATCCGCCCGGCCGCTCACCGACACTGAAGACACGTGCGGCTTCGAAGGTGCCGTCGCCCCGCCCCAACAAAACCGCCACACGATTGCCATCGCGACTGCTGATCGCCAGGTCAACGGCATTATCTTGATTAAAGAAGCCGAATCCAATCTGATAATTCCCCCGCGTACCCGCTCCGGTCGACACACTAGGAGTAGGAAAGTCTACGAACCGGCCGTTCCCTCGGCCTTTGAGCAACCGAACAGAACTCGAACTCAAAACCGCTAGGTCAAGGAGGCGATCGCCATCCAGGTCCGCCGCCACCACGTCCACCGGCGTAGGGTCGACGGGGAAGCCGTCTAAGAACTCGTCCTCTGCCTCGAACAGTAGATCGCTGCCCTGGAGCAAAACGCTCACCGAGCTGGCTGTGCGATTGACGGTAACAATATCGACCCTGCGGTCACGGTTAAAATCGCCCAGGACCACCGCAACTGGTCCGTCGGCCGTTTCGGCAGTATCGCTCTCCTCAAACTGCCCAGCCCCTCGATTCAAGAAGACCCGAACCTCGTTAGCCTCCGGTTCGGTCACGACAATGTCTGGCTGTTGATCTTCGTTTAAGTCGCCTATAGCAAAGGCTCGTGGACCAGGGTCTGAGCCAGCAGAGACTTCTAGCCTCGCTCCTGGCCGAAACGAGAGCTTGGCCTCTGCGCAGGGCGCGCTCGCGCCCAAACCCACAGCTAAAACGGCGAAGACATGCAGGTAGCGAGGAGGACAACGTTGGTGCCACGTCTTTTTCAGAAAAAAAACAGCGCAGGCCGAGGTAGCAAGGAAATCTTGCACTGCCCTCGGCCCGCGCCGCCCAGACAAGAAGGACGATGGCACTCTCAACCCACCAAAGACGCGTCGACCACAACCCGTGCGCTTTGTCTACATCATCTCTCCCATGCCGGAGGGTGGCGAAGCGGGCGTTTTTTTCTCTTCCGGCTTCTCCGCCACCATTGCTTCTGTCGTCAACAACAATCCGGCGACAGAAGCTGCGTTCTGCAACGCCGTCCGCACGACTTTCGTCGGATCCACAATTCCGGCTTTCATTAAATCTTCGAACTCCTCCGTGAGGGCGTTGAAGCCGAAGGCACCTTTATTGTTTTTTACCCGGTCGAGCACGATCGATCCTTCCCACCCAGCATTGTTCGCAATCCAGCGCAAGGGATCCTCCATGGCTCGGCGAACAATGTTGACGCCCACCATTTCCTCCGCGGGGGCATCCAACCTCTCCAATGCTGCTGCAGCCCGAACCAGAGCTACCCCCCCGCCTGGCACGATACCCTCCTCGACTGCAGCACGGGTGGCGTGCAAAGCGTCCTCGACGCGCGCCTTCTTTTCCTTCATTTCTATTTCGGTCGCGGCGCCGACACGAATTACTGCCACACCACCCACGAGTTTTGCCAGTCGCTCTTGCAGCTTTTCACGATCATAGTCCGATGTGGTCTCCTCGATTTGTGCCCGAAGCTGCTTGATGCGGGCTTCGATGTCCGCCTTTTTCCCGGCACCGCCGACGATGGTAGTGTTGTCCTTGTCCACCACGATCCGCTTCGCCCGCCCGAGGTCACTCAGTGTCACATTCTCGAGCTTGATACCTAGCTCCTCTGCGATCAGACGCCCACCAGTAAGGATGGCAATGTCTTCGAGCATCGCTTTCCGCCGGTCTCCAAAGCCCGGCGCCTTCACGGCCACGCACTGCAACGTACCCCGGATACGATTAATGACCAACGTTGCCAGCGCCTCCCCTTCGACGTCTTCAGCGATGACAATAAAGGGCCGACCAGCCCGAGCGATCTGCTCGAGGATCGGTAGCAGGTCCTTCATCGAGCTGATCTTTTTTTCATGAATGAGCACATAAGCATCTTCAAGCTGGCACTCCATTTTCTCCGGATCGGTGACGAAGTATGGCGAAAGGTAGCCGCGATCAAATTGCATACCTTCGACAACTTCCAAAGTGGTTTCTAACCCTTTAGCTTCCTCGACGGTGATCACGCCTTCTTTGCCCACCTTCTCCATCGCATCGGCGATGATGTCACCAATCGTGGCGTCGTTATTCGCAGAGATCGTTCCCACCTGTGCAATTTCTCGACGGTCCCTGGTGGTCTTTGCCATCCGCTTGAGTTCGTCCACAGCCAAGGCCACAGCTTTATCGATCCCTCGTTTAATGCTCATCGGATCGTGGCCTGCAACCACCATCTTCACCCCTTCGGAAAAGATTGCTCGCGCCAATACGGTCGCTGTCGTCGTGCCATCACCGGCAACGTCGGAGGTCTTGCTAGCGACCTCTTTGACCATCTGCGCCCCCATGTTTTCGAATTTATCTTCGAGCTGAATTTCTTTAGCTACGGTCACCCCATCTTTAGTTACCGTGGGTGCGCCAAACGCCTTCTCGATTACGACATTTCGCCCCTTCGGGCCTAGCGTGACCGTAACTGCATCGGCCAGAAGTTTGACTCCGTTCAGGATCTTGGCTCGCGCTTCTTCACTAAACTTGATTACCTTTGCCGCCATGGCCTACCTCTCTCCTCACATTATCCTTCGATCACACCGAGGATGTCATCCTCACGCATGATGAGATATTGCTCGTCATCGATTTCGATTTCGCTTCCCGCGTACTTTCCGAACAGTATCCGGTCTCCTTCTTTTACATTCATGGGCACCCGGTTCCCCTTTTCATCAATCCGCCCAGGCCCAACTGCTATGATTTTCCCCTGCTGCGGCTTTTCCCGGGCTGTATCCGGAATGATAATGCCACCTTTTGTCTTCTCTTCTTCTTCAATCCGTTGGACCAGCACTCGATCGTGCAACGGGCGGATTTTCATACCTCACCTCCTCATGAATCATCGTATGGTCACCACAGCTGGGGCGACCCAGCCCGCCGGCAAGCTAACTGGTTACGCGAAACTTTCAAGGGCGCTGGAGCGCCACACCTTCCTTTGGGTGCCCTAACAATTGGCGCTCAAGGGAATCAATCTTCGCCCCCCAAGCTGGCTCTCTTTTGCGTCGCTGCTCTGCAGCCCGAACGGCGTACAAAACGCTGGTATGGTCGCGCCCGCCAAATTCCGCAGCGATTTGCGAAAGAGATGCCCTGACTAACGAGCGACACAAGTACATGGCGGCCTGACGCGCTTGGGAAATCCGCGTGTCTCGAGCAGATCCAATGAGATCCTCCACCGTGACTTGAAAATCTCGGGCCACAGCGTCGCGAATCTGCGCTATGGTCAACGAGCGCCCCACTGGTGCGATTCGCTCGGGGCCTAAAAGTTGATCAACCAGCTCCGCACTCAGGGTTCGCTGCATCATTTCTACAAAAGCCAAAATGCGATTGAGCCCCCCTTCTACTTCGCGCACGCTTGCACCGCAACGAGCCACGATAGCCCTAAGAATCGAATCTGGAAGGTTGTAGCCCCGGCATGCCGCCTTGCGCCGGAGAATTTCCACCCGCATTTCCTGAGTGGGGGGCGTCACGTCCGCAATCAGACCGCTCTCAAAGCGACTCCGGAGCCGAGACTCGAATCGAGCCATCGCACTTGGAGGTTGGTCCGAAGTCAAAACCACCTGCTTCCCGGCCCCCACCAGGCATTCGAAGGTATGAAAAAACTCCTCCTGCGTTCGCTCTTTTCCAGCGAGAAATTGGATGTCGTCCAAGATCAGAACGTCCAGTTCCCGGAAGCGATCTCGAAACTCAACCATTTTGTCGCTTCGCAGGGCGTGGATCATCATATTCGTGAACATCTCGGCCGATAGACAGGCCAGGCGCAGATTTCGCCGCGCGCGTAACGCCTCGTGGCCAATGGCATTCACTAGATGCGTTTTGCCAAGACCGACACCGCCCCACACAAAGAGTGGATTGAACTGCCGGCCCGGCTCAGCAGCCACACGGCGCCCGGCCGATGCTGCCAGCTCGTTCGTTGGCCCAACTACGAACGAGCCAAAATCGTACCCATCAAGCAGCCGTCCAACACGCAATAAAGAATTGAGTGCCCTCTGGGTTCGCTTCGGTCTCGATTTTGCGACGTCGCCAACCGAAGTCCCTCCTTGCCCACACCGCGGCTCGGCTCCCAGGGTCACCTCGCATCTGACCCCCGGCCCCAAACGCTCCCGCAAGGTCGCTTCGATTGTGCCCAGTAAGTTACGGCCGAGCCATTCGCGGTGGAATTGGCTGGGTACTTCCAACCATACTGCATCTCCTTGTCTCGACCAACATACTGGCTCGATCCACAAGGTAAAATTCCGTTCTCCAATCACGTGTCGCAAGTGCGTCAACGCTTTCCACAATTCCCCATCCATCTGCGCGCCACCCTTTGAAACTTCTGCCTTGAGTTGTCGGTTCGCGCAGTGCCATCCCGTCAACGAGAACCCACCATCCTCCATTCTCCCAATGGGAGACTTTCTCCGCCCAGTCCACCGCTCACACTCCCTCGTTCACACGCCCACGCCTCCCCACAGCCTAAGCCAAGGGGCAGTGCGCTCGACCGACCCATTCATTCGTTAACCCCGAGTGGAAAGTCTTTGCTCGACTCGAGTAGTAGGCAGCGTCCAGTAGTGGCACCGGCTGACTGAGTCAACAACCTGCACACGGCACGTCTAGGTGCAGAACAGATCGAAAGCTTTTTCGTTCGACCACTATCGAATTGCGATACGGCCGCACTCCTCGGCGAACCCGAGGTCGCGCATCAGAGCGAAATTTCGTAGTTTTTGAAGCTACTCAAGGAGAGGCTTTCGAAGCCTCGGCCAACAGCAACGCTCGATGCAACGTCTCAGCGTCGACCGCCCCACGGATAACTCGGCCATTTAAAAACATTGTTGGTGTAGAATTCACGCCCAGCTTGATCCCCAGGGCAATGTCATCTTGAATCTGCTGCCTACTGTCCGGATCTTGCATGCAGCGGTCAAAGCTCACGAGGTCCAGCCGCAGGTCTCGGGCGAAGTCGCGCAAACGCTTTTCCTCTAAACGCTTCTGATGCTCGAACAGTAAGTCATGATATTGCCAGAACTTGCCCTGGCGTCCAGCGCACTCCGCAGCCACAGCCGCTTCACATGCAAGCGTATGAAACCGGGATTGCACAAGGGGGTTACAAGCCGAATCCAAGGGAAAATGGCGAAACACAATGCGTACCAACCCAGGCGAGCGCAGCCAGGTTTCGCGCAATGCCTTATGCAAGGACGCGCAGTGGGTACACTCAAAGTCCGAAAATTCCACGATCGTCACGGGCGCGTCTGCGGGCCCCCTTGAGTTTCGAGCGTCCACGGGCACTTCGGCTACCGTCAAGTTGCGAAACCACTGGGTTAGTCGCGGGTCGCTTCGTGCTACCTCCTCGGCCGACGCCGGCTCACGCCAAAGCCGCGCTGTCTCCCATAGAACCGCAACGAGGACAAGCACTCCCGCCAGTGTCACTCCCGAGTACAGCCACAGGTCTCTGTGCCAGGTAACCGTTTTTTCCTTTCGGCCCGCCACCTGCAAGCTGCGGTGAAGTCTCCAAACGGCAAAAAAGGTTGCAAGTCCGACCAAATATAGCCCCGTGCACAGCACGCACACGGCACGCAGGACCCCAAAAGCGATCGCAGCCATGTAAAGGGAAAACCCAACTCCACTCGTAGCTGCTGCCACAAGGACCCCGGTCATGCGACGCCGGGTTACAGGAGCATCGGTAAACAAAAGCACCGTAGCAAGTAGGGCGAGAACAGCATAAAACACCGTTGCCAGTAGCGAGACTGAAACCCCGGCAACTTCCGACCACCGACTGCTCAGCACAACATCGCAATTCACGATGCGATTGACGTTGCAAAAGCTGGTGAAGCCAGCGTCGGTTTTCAGCTGGCGGTGTACCAGCTCTGCCTCGTACGCTATTCCAAGGCCAAGCAGGCTCACTCCCAGGACTAAAAGTACTTCTTTTCGTTGTCCTTTCCGCTCCATGGGGCCACTCGATCAATCCGAGCAGCCGTGTAGCGATTCCCAGGGAGTCAAAACAACCACGATCAGGCGCACGTCGTTTCTTTCCGGGTCTCGTGAAAGACCCGGAGATATTGCCACCCCCGGTCACCGCATGAGAGAAGGGCAATGACTTCGTCCTCCCGACCAATCAGTAACGCTTTCTCGCCAGGTTCGCCCAAGGGAAGTCGAGCCAGCACATCCAAAGAGCCTTGGCGAGCTCGTCCTTCCAATGGGGCGGGAAGCGGAAAAGCACGAAGATGTCTCAGCGCTTCGCGAGTGGGTATCACAGGAGCTGATTTGGTGCCTTCTTCCACCCATGCCAAGGGCACCGAGCGAGAGAGGTCAAACGCGCCAAATCGCACCCGTCGAAGCTGGACAAGGTGTCCGACGGTTCCCAACGCCGCGGCAATTTCTTCACCGAGAACTCTTAAGTAGGTCCCTTTCGAGCAACGAACGTGGAACTCAACTTGGTCTCGGCCGATCAACGCAAGCGCGAAAAAGTCGATTTCAACCTCTCGCGGGTCTCGTTCGACAACAATTCCTTGCCTAGCGAGTTTGTACAGGGGAACTCCGCCCCGCTTGATCGCGGAATACATTGGCGGGATTTGGAGCCGTCGGCCAGCGAGTTTCTCCGGCACTTGCGCCAGCAGCTGATCGAGCTCTCGGGGTATCGGAGCCTCCTCCAACGGGTTACCCGTATGGTCTCCGGTGTCGGTACGTCGTCCAAGTTGAAGCGTACCAACATACTCCTTATCGGCAGCGTTTAGTAGCTGGGCGATCTTGGTCGCTTCGCCGATACACAGCGGGAGAACACCGGAGGCAAAGGGGTCTAGCGTGCCCAGGTGCCCAATTTTTTCGCGATAGCGCCGTTTGACTCTCCGAACCACCTCCGCAGAGGTAGGGCCGACCGGCTTGTCGATGACCAAAATCCCGTGCATGCAAAACGGTAAAGCGTCAGTCCTCAAGAGCCACGTCGCGCAGTGCTCGCGTTAAGCTTTCCAATTCCAACATGCTAGTATCGATTTCGAACTCTAGCTGTGGCGTCCTCCGCAAGTCCAGCTTTCGCCAAAGCTGGCTACGGAGAAACCGTTGAGCGCTACGCAAGCCAGCCAGGCAACGCTGTTGTGCTAGATCGTCGCCTAGGCAACGAAACCGCACCCGCGCCGTGCTGAGATCGTCGCTGACCCTCACCGAAGTAATCGTCACGGAGCTCACCCTTGGATCCTTCACTTCTCGCAGGATAAGTTCCGACAGCGACTCACGGAGCAGCTGGCCGACACGTTGTGCCCGTCTTGCACTCATCATTTGTCCTTACGCCCGCCATCGTCCTCTATGGGCTTTCCTAACCTCAAAGGTGCAGAATTTCGATTTCCTCGTCACCAACCTCGGCAAGCTGGAGAGAATCGATGAATCGAACCACCTGCCTCAGCACCGAATCCACTTCACCCGCTTCATTGCCCACTCGGCTAATGCCCAGCACTGCGCGCTGCCACAAGTCATGCGCATCACACTCAGCCACGGACACATTAAACGTGTTAGCAACCCGACTTTTGATCCTGTTGAGCACACCCCGTTTCCCCTTAAGACTGTGATTCTCGGGGAGAAACAAGGTTAGTTTGAGGACGCCGACTACCAATGCCAATCCGTGCGTACGTTTTAACTTTCGGCGCTATGCAAAGCCACTGATTCGCTACCGTTGGTGATCACCCCCGCCGCTCTCCAGCGACCGCCCGCCCTTGCGCAGGGGGGAGTTGACGGGCGACTTCCTGCTTCTCGAAAGCCTCGACGATGTCACCGACCTTGATATCCTGGAAGTTTTCCAGCCCTATTCCACACTCGTATCCCGCCAAAACTTCGCGAACGTCTTCCCTGAAGCGGCGCAGGCTGGCGACCCGGCCGGTGTAAACCACCACACTGTCACGAATCAGTCGCACCTCGGCGTTCCGGAGCATTTTTCCCTCGAGCACCTGCACACCGGCCACATTACCGACACCTGGTATTCTGAACACCTCCCGCACTTCAGCACGTCCCAGAACAACCTCGCGGATGGTCGGGGCCAATAAGCCTTGCAAGGCGTCGCGCAAATCGTTGACGACGTTGTAAATCACGTCGTAGAGGCGGATCTCCACTCCTTGTCGCCGGGCTTCCTCCGTAGCCTTGCTTTCCGGGCGCACGTTAAACCCGATGACGATCGCCCCCGATGCCGCCGCCAAGTCCACATCGGATTCCTTAATTCCACCCACCGAGGCATGCAGAATCTTCAACTTCACTTCGTCACTAGAAAGCCGAGCCAGCGCCGTGGACAACGCCTCCACCGAGCCCTGAACGTCAGCCTTCAAAACCACTCGAAGCTCCTTCACGTCTCCGGCTTGGATGCGGCGATTCAAGTCCTCCAAGGTGATTCGAGCCGATTTCACCAACGACTCTTCTCGCGCCCTTGCCTGGCGTTGTTCCGCAATGGTCCGAGCGGTCGCCTCGTCCGGCGCGACAACAAATGCACTGCCAGCTTCTGGAACACCCTCGAGACCCAAGATTTCCACGGGCACCGAGGGCCCGGCCTCTTTCACCCGCTGACCGCGATCATTAATGAGTGCCCTGACACGGCCAAAAAATGGCCCACACACAAACGGTTCGCCCTCGTGAAGTGTCCCCTCCTGGATCAACACTGTCGCCACCGGGCCACGACCCCGATCCAACTTTGCCTCGATGATCGTGCCCGAGGCACGCTTACTCGGGTTCGCTTTAAGCTCGAGGACATCCGCCTGCAACAGAATCATGTCCAAGAGTTCTGAGATCCCCTCTTGGGTCTTGGCTGAGACTTTTACGAAAATAGTGTCGCCACCCCATTCTTCCGGAACAAGCCCGTATTCTGTGAGCTGACGAGTCACGCGTTCCAAGTTGGCTTCGGGTTTGTCGATTTTGTTCACCGCAACAATGATCGGTACATTCGCTGCCCGGGCATGGTTGATCGCTTCGACTGTCTGCGGCATCACCCCGTCATCCGCTGCCACAACCAGCACCACGATATCCGTTACTTTAGCACCTCGGGCTCGCATCGCCGTGAATGCTTCGTGCCCGGGAGTATCCAAAAAGGTAATTTGACGCCCGTGAACATCTACGGTGTAGGCCCCGATATGCTGAGTGATACCGCCGGCTTCCTGGGCTGTTACATTCGTCTTTCGAACCGCATCTAGTAACGAAGTTTTACCATGGTCCACGTGACCCATAATCGTGACGACGGGCGGACGCGGCTGGAGAAACTCTTCACCGGACACGGCCTGGCTTTCTTCTTCCAAGCGCGACTCTAAATTATCGACACGTCTTTCCAGGGTAAAACCAAAATGGTCGGCAACAAGTGTGGCTGTGTCGAAGTCTACGAGCTGATTCACCCCAGCCACAACCCCTAGCTCCAAAAGCGCCTTTACCACCTCCGCTTCGCGCACTGCCATTTCACGAGCCAGATCCCGCACGTTGATCGCATCCGACCCAACGCGGATCACCCTTTTGTGGGCCCGGGGAATCGTAACCTCTGTCTTCTGAACTTCTTGACCAGGCGCGGCTTTCTTTTTCTTTGGCACCCGGCTGCGGTGGCGCTCGAGGTCAACCGCTTCGGCAAGTTCTCCTCGTTCCACCACCCGCCGTTTTTTCTTCCGCGGCCGATCGTCGGTTGGCGGTGGTGGGGGTACTAACGGAGGCATTCGATCCCGCGCAACCGGCGTCCCCATACGCTCGCGTGTCACGCGTCCCCGCCCTGTTGCGGGCTGTTGGTTGAGTTGATTAAGGTTAATTTTACCAAGCACTACGGGACCGCGGCGAGGTTTTTCCACGCCCGGGGTCGCAGTCGCGGTACCCCCACCGAGTGCTCCAGCGGTGACATTTTGGGGTAGCGCTTCCCCCGGTGTCGGAGCGGCTGAAATCCCACCAACATCGGCCACTTCTGTGGCGGAGGCGGCAGCGGCCCCTTCTTCTAACCACTCGGGCGAGATTGCATCTAGCCGCGTTCCACTTTCTGCCTCGACTGTAGGCAGGTTTTGACCCCCAGTTTGGGTTGCCGCTGCTGAAGTAGGGGCGGAAGGCATCCCACCTTCGTCCAACTGAGCGGGGGAAAGTTCGACACCCGCCCGATCGCCTCGCAAAAGTTCATCTGCAAATGGTAATGGCGGTGGTAAAACTGTCTCCTCCAAAGGCGAGGGAGTAATCGCCTCGAGGGGTTCCAACAAAGCATCCGAGCTCGCGGCACTGTCCGCCTGGGGTGAATCCGAGCCCGGGCTCGACTCTACCGCCTGAGAGGAAGTTGCCGAAGGGCTTTGTGAAGCAGCCCGACGTCGAATGACGTTCGCACTCAAGCGCCGCTCCACCCTCGCTTGACCTTCCTGATCTTTCACCACTCGTTCCTCGCCGACCCCAACACTGGAGGCACTGTCAGCGTCACGCCTCAGCGCCTGCTGGATCCGACGAGTTTCGTCATCCGTCAAGCTGCTCACCGCGCGTTTCCCGCGGATCCCCACTTTCTCCGCAGTCGCAAGCACTTCTTTCACATCAACGCCCAGTTCTCTCGCGACGTCTCGAACTCGTTTCGTAACCACGGATGGCATGCTCTATCGTTTTCCTTACAGTTCAAAATTATTGTTGTTTGGCCGCTCCAGCAAGTCTTTGCACCAAGGCCTCGCGCACGCTGCGTTCCAAGCGCTGGCGCAGGGAGCGGATCAGGCCTTTGTGTGCACTAAACGCGCGCCAACAAGATGGATCGCGATGTAAATATGCCCCTCGCCCCCTTTGGTGTCGAGAAACTACCAAGTTTCCCGCTTTGTCCACAACGATGCGAAGCATGTCCTGTTTTGGCGAGCGCAACCCGCAACCCACGCACAGGCGCTCGGGCACATGTTTTCTTGCGCCAGGACCACTCACGATCTTTGCCCATCCTCGACAACCTTGGTAAGTGCCGGCCCGCTTTGTTCCATCGGAAAAGAATCGTTTCGCCCCTCGTTGACAGCGACCTCGCTCGGGCCTTCTGCAGTCTCTGAGGTGGACTGTAACAAGCGGCGTGCCGCCTCGATGAGAGACCGAGCCTGATCGAAACTCAGTTCCGCCGCTTCGGCCAAATCCTCCACGTTCGCAGCGGCCAGTTCGTTCAACCCCCTGATTCCTCCTTCGTAAAGCTGATCAGCCAAGGCTTCGTTTACTCCCCGCAACTGCATTAAGGAAAGCCGCGCATCTTGCTGTTCTTTGGCGACCTCCGACTCACTCTTCACGGTCAGGTCAAAGCCCGTCAGACGAGAAGCCAAACGAACGTTCTGGCCCTTACGCCCAATTGCCAGCGACAACTGATCGTCGGGAACGACGATTTCCATTTTGCGTTCTTCGTCGTCAATGATGATCCGGCTCACCTTTGCCGGCGCAAGCGCTCGACAAACGAATTCCGCGGCATCTGGGCTCCAAGGTACGATATCGATCTTTTCGCCTCGTAACTCTTGCACGACCGCTTGGACCCGAGTTCCCCGCGGACCCACACACGCCCCTACGGGATCTACGTCGGGATCCTTTGAAACGACAGCAATTTTAGCCCGCACCCCAGGCTCCCGTGCAGCTCCTTTGATCTCCACGATCCCCTGATGGATTTCTGGAGCCTCATGCTCAAAAAGCTTGATTAAAAATCCCGGGTGTGTGCGGGACAACACAATCCGGGGACCGCGACTGGGTGACATTTCCACATCAAGGATGTAGGCGCGGATCCGGTCCCCCTGCCGGTACCGCTCCCGCGGAATCTGCTCCTTCTCCGGCAAAATGGCTTCGGTTCGACCGAGGTTGACGATCATATCCCGGCGCTCGAAGCGCTGCACGGTTCCCCACTGGGTGATTTCCCCTTTCCGGTTCTTGAACTCGTTATAAATAAGGGCACGTTCGGCGTCACGCAGCCGTTGCTGAAGATTCTGGCGTGCGGCCTGCGCCGCAATGCGGCTATGACGCTGGTCGAGTTTTTCCAAAAGTTCATCTCCCAGTTGAGCTTCCTCGTCGTACTTTTGCCGCGCCTCCTGCAACGAGATTTCCGCTTCGGGGTCCTTGACTCGCTCCACCACTGTGAGTGTACGAAACAACTCTACCTCTCCGATCTCCGGATTGTACTTCGCTTCGAGACGGATCGACGGTGGCAAATTACGCCGCGCAGCCGAGAGTACGGCTTGTTCCACTGCCTCGATCACTTGGTCGCGGTCAATACCCTTCTCTCGACTGACTTGTTCGATCACACGACTGAGTTCTGTTAGCGTCATGGCTCACCTCAACTGTGACCGCGGTTCGGCGATCAAATTCGCCCGCGCAATCTGCTCGAAACGGATCCAGTGTTCCCCGACGGTGTCGCGAACCCGGATGCGCTCGAGTTCAACGTCCTCCAGTACACCAACGAAAGAGCGTCGCCCTTCCAAAGCCTCGCTGGTGCGGACTTGCACTTTTTGGCCAATGTAGCGGCGGAAATGTTCGGGACGACGAAGCCGCCGGTTGATGCCCGGCGACGAAACTTCAAGTGTGTAACTCCCAGGCACCACATCGTGCACATCCAACAAATCGCTCAACTGCCGACTCACGTGGCTCAAATCGTCAAGCGTCACCCCCCGCCCATCCGTTCGGTCCACAAAAAGACGCAAAACGAGCCCCGCATGTTCTCGCCGAAACTCGATGTCGACGATTTCCATGCCCTCGCTTTCTACTAACGGCTCGGCAATTCGCCAAACCCGAGCTGGCACGTCTTCGTTCATCTTCGCGTCCAAAAAAAAGGTGGGCTTAGAACCCACCCATCCCAGTGGTTCCTCAATTGTTAGCTTACCTTGTAGCACATGCTAAGCCGGGCCCGCAAGAACACACCTCACCCGCAGGTGACAATAAACCGGTTGCCCCTTCTTTGTCTGCCGCTGAATGAGGGATCTCGGCCGTTAAACTAAGCGGGCTTAAAACGAGTCCCTCTCGTGCAGCGTTACCAGTTCAACGATGGTAAAGGTACGTCGCCCGCGTGGCGTCTGGACCTCGATCTCGTCTCCCACTTCCTTATGCAAAAGGGCCCGACCTATAGGCGAACTCAAAGAAATCAAACCAGCGGCTGGATTCACCTCCTCAGGCATAACAATTTCAAACACCGACCGTGTGCCATCTTCTACGTCTTCTAACGTAACCTTGCTGCCGTAGCCGACCACACCTCGGGGAACCGAATTAATGTTGTAAAGCGACAACTGACTGATCCGGGTTTGCAACTGCGCGATGCGCGCGCGAACGTACTCCTGGCGGTGCTTAGCTGCGTCGTACTCCGCATTCTCGCTCAAGTCACCGTGACTGGCTGCCTCTTGCAGCTCCTTCGGCAATCTTCGCGTTAGCTCGTACTGCAACTCTGCAAGCTCTTTTTTAAGCTTCTCCAAGATCGGCAGTTCGTTCGGCATGACTCAAATCACCCCATCCCGTCTAAGTTGTTCTAATTCCTCGTCCGTCAGGCCGAGCAGTTCACCATAGACCTCACGATTGTGTTGTCCAAGCTCTGGCCCCAACGACCGGATTGCCCCAGGAGATTCCGAGAATTTGACCGGGATGCCGGTCACCGGAACTTTACCCAATTTCTCGTGGGGAATCTCTACCACCATCTCCCGAGCGCGAACATGAGGGTCGTTGACCAGCTGTTGCATCTCCATCACCGGAGCGCAAGGGATGTTAGCCCCTTGCGGTCCCAACACTTCCAGCACCTCTTCGACCGTTCTTTGCGCCACCCATGCTTGCACGATGGCGTGGACCTCTTCGAAATTTTCCAGTCGGGCTTGCGGAGACTTAAATCGAACATCTCGCCCAAGCTCGGGCTGGCCAATGGCTGACATCAAAGTCCGGAAAAGAGCACTGTTGCCGACCGCGATGACCACCCATCCGTCGCGCGCTTGGAAACAGTCGTAGGGAGCCGTAAAGGGATGCCGATTCCCGAGTCGTGGCGGTTTTTGCCCCGTCACGGCGGCAAGCGTGAGCCAGTTGTCCGTCATGCTTAAAATGGCGTCCATATTCGAGACATCCACGAACTGGCCAGCGCCGAAGTGATCGCGGTATCTTAGCGCGCAAACTGCAGCAAACGCAGCAAATATGCCACCGATGAAATCCCCAAGTGCCCCCCCTCCGCGAATCGGCGGCCCGTCGGGGAAACCGGTCAATCCCATTAAGCCCCCCATTGCCTGAGCGATGATGTCGTAGCTTGTGCGCTGAGAGTACGGGCCCGTTTGACCAAAGCCGGAGAGCGCAACGTAAACAAGGCGCTGGTTGTGCAATCTTAGATCCCGGTAACCAACGCCCCACTTTTCCATGGTTCCGGCGGCGAAATTCTCTACGAGAACGTCCGCCTTTGCCACAAGCTGCTTTAGCAGTTGCTTTCCGGCCTCGGTGCGGATGTCTAAGGTGACGCCTTTTTTATTTCGATTGAGCGCTGCAAAAGCCAGTGGCACGCCGCAAACCACGGGGTAGCCGTACCGCCCGTCATCTCCCTTAGCAGGAAGTTCGATCTTAATAACCTCTGCGCCCAAGTCCCCCAACAGCATGGTTGCGTACGGCCCGGCCACCACTCTGGTTAGGTCGATCACTCGGACGCCGTGTAACGGCCCGGTCATCCCTGCCGCGACTTCAGTCGCCTAAAATTTCCCGCGCTTTCTCGTGGGCGGCATCACCACGGTAGCCAGAGGCGCTCTTATTTAGCCATGACCAAGCTCCGCCTGCGGTCTCCTCGCCGTGGTGCAGGATCCAGTACATGACCCCTATGCCCAAGAGGAACCCGAGGAAAAATCTCTTCAGGGCGTTCATACAAACTCTTTATCTGAATCCGTAAGCCGCCAGTCAACCAGAAATGCGGTCCGCAATCCGTAATGTCAACGGCTATTCCGCTGGGTCGACGAAGATGGTTAATTCATCACGCCCCCAGCGGTCCTCGACGTCGTCAATGCGGCAGCTCACTTTGTACTCCCCCGGCTTTTTATAGGTATGCGTGGGACTGCGTTCTTTAGAACTGGTGCCATCCCCGAAGTCCCAGTGAAAACGGGGCTTCGTTAGCTCTTCGCCCAGGAGATCCACAGTGAACTTCACCTTGAGTGGCGCAACGCCACTGTCCGGCTCTGCTTCGATCGTGAAGATGATTTTCTTGAGCAGCTCAAGGTCCTCCGCACTCAGGGTCGGGGGCACCGTTGGCAATGCGGGAGAAGGGCTCATTTTCGGAGTCTCCGCGCTTGGCTCAACAATTTTTTCCACGCCGATAACCGCAGACGAGGTCAGCAAAACAACTAACGTGGCCCACGCAACTTTACCCATCCGGATCCTCCTCGAATTTCTTTGACCGGCCTACCCTTGGCGGCCGGGCTTCTATCGGATGATGTTCTCGCCCGCAAGACTTCTCCGTAACTGCCTGGACGGACTCTCCCCTCGGGCGTTTGGGAACCACTCAGTTCAGGACTCTTCCCATTCAGGAACAGCTCCGTACAATACAATAAATGTATGTCCCTGTGGACACGACTCGGCGAGTTCTTCTATCCCTGCGTTTGCCTTTCGTGCGAGAGACTCGTCGGTCACTCCTTTCCCCTCTGTGCCAAGTGTTCATCGTCCTTGAAGCCTGTTGCCAGACCATATTGTTCTCGCTGCGGTTTGCCGCTGGCCGGCACCGCAGCTAGAGAGGTGCTCTGCGGAGAGTGCCTTCGCCACCCGCCAGCTTTCGACCGCGCCCGAGCGGCATTCATCTATAATCAGTTCGATCATACAAGTGCGCTCGCACGGGCCATTGCCCGATTTAAGTACACTCGAAAGCTTGCTCTTGGCAGCGGCCTCGCTGAACTTCTCCGCCATGGCTGTCCGCTGGACCCCTTCTACTATGACTGGATCACCCCGGTACCGCTAACTTTGGAACGCTTGCGGTGGCGAGGATTCAATCAAGCGCTGGCGCTGGCACACAGCCTAGGCGATCGCAAACAAGTTGCCGCTAACCTCTTGGAACGCACTGCAGGAAATACTCCTCAAGCCGGACTTGGTCGCCGGGAAAGACTGACGAATGTTCGAGGGGCGTTCCGAGTGCGGGAGAGCTGCCGCGCCCAGGTAAGCGGTGCCAAGATTCTGCTAGTTGATGACGTTATGACAACCGGTGCAACGGTTAACGAATGCAGCGTAGCGCTCAAGCGGGGCGGTGCGCAAACCGTCGATGTTTTGGTTTTAGCGCGCGTCATCTTATCCTGATCCTAGGGGTTGTTAGCGAACCGTGTACGAGGACAAACGCAAGTGGGAAAAGCGGCACCAAGCCGGTTGCCAGCAACCAGACGATGCTACGTCGCCTTTCCTTGCGAAATGGGCTCGTCACCTGATGGCGCCTGTATTGGACTTGGCTTGCGGTCGCGGCCGAAATGCACTGTTTTTGGCTCGCCTGGGTTTCAAAGTGCACGCAATCGACATTTCCCACAACGCCCTCGTAGATTTGCTGCGCACCGCACGCCGCGAGCAACTGCCTGTGCTAGCAATCGAGGCTGACCTCGAATCCTTCCCCTTGCCGGAAGGGTATTACGGAGGCATGATTGTGTTCCGGTTTCTCCAAAGACCATTATTCGACGCGATTCGGAAATCTCTCCGGCCAGGAGGGCTTATTGTTTACGAGACTTTCCTCAAAGAACAAAGTGCGTTCGGCGCCCCTCGAGATCCCGCACATTTGCTAGCCCGAGGCGAGCTCCGAGAACTGTTTCAGGATTTTGAGATCCTTTTCTACGATGAGGGCTTGCTGCAAGAGACTCCCCCTGCCTATCTAGCGCGGCTTGTGGCACGGAAACCCGCGAGCAAAGTACATACTTCGACCCCAGGCACGAGGAGCGGCACAGCGATAGGAGGTGGGGGTTCATGAAATGGTTGCGAGCTAGGGCGGTGCTCTTTGTCGCCTGGGCTGTTGGGTGTAACTCTGGAGGTTCAGGCTTCACCACTGTACCGTCCTCTGCCTGGCCTAGGTTCCGGCACGACACAGCGCATACGGGGGCTGGCATTGGCCGCGTTGGCGGGATACGAAGCGCCCCGATTGCAATTCCAGTCGATAGCACGCCCCCTTACTCCCCAGTCATTTCCTCCCCCGCTTTAGGGATCGACGGTACCGCTTACGTACTCAGTAGCGCTGGGACACTAGCCGCCTTGAAAAGCACCGGGGAGGTCAAGTGGAGAGCGCAAGCCTGCGAACTTTGCCCCGCGGAACGGCAGAACATCGGCTCAACCTTTTCCTCCCCAACGGTGCATGCCCCTCCGACCGGTGCTTCCGTTATATACATTGGCTCCAACAGCGGCCGAGTGTATGCCTTCGAAGACCGGCGAGATCACGCTGCGTGCACGCTTTGTTTCGATGCAAATCTTCAGCGCCCTGGCTTTTCCGAGGTGCGCTTTCTGGCGCCGGTGACGTTGTTGACCCATGTGGTCACTGGCAAAGTCACGCAAGTTCTGGCCCCAGCCATAGTTCGGAGAGATGCAAATGCCGAAGATGAAGGTTTACTGTTTTCTCTTTCCTCCAGTGGGGAACTTTTATGGACGTACCCACGTTCTACCGCTTACCCAGCTGGCTTCGTAACCGCCGTGGCTTTCGGCGCGGGATCGACCGCTTTTGTAGGCAGCGCTGATGGATGGCTGCACGCACTCCATCTACTGCTAGGCGGAGAGCCCGCATGGCGTACCTTCGTTGGGCCGTTTACCGACGTTGACACCCCCGTTGCCCTCGCGCCCATGACATCCGCAAATAGCGTGTTCGCCTACACCTCAACCGGTAAAATTCTCGCACTCGAGGCAGTGGGGGGAACGGTAGTTTGGCAACGCGACTTGGGCGCAACTGGAATTGCCGCTTCGGCGGCTTTAGGGGTCCAGGCTGCGGCAACACACCAAGAAGCAACACCTACCCCGACTCGTCAGCTCCCACCCACTGCATCACAAAACGCCACGCCCGTGGCCACACCAATGGTAGCAGGCAGCGCCACCCCTAGCTCGACATCCACCCCGACAGCAACGGCAACGCCGACGGTAACGCCGCTTACACTCGTCCCGAGCCTCTTTGTGCTGTCGAAAGGTGGGCGGTTTCTCGCCATTGACGCTCGCAACGGCAACGACATTCCCACTGGCGATGTGCATCAAGCAATCGAGGGTGAAGTTCTCTCGAGCCCCGCACTTTCGTTGGATGGCTACCTGGTTTTCGGCAGTTCCCAGGGGAGCTTGTATGCGATTCACAATGGCTCCGGGCTCTCTGCCTGGCCGCCAATCGTTTTGGCTCCCGGAGTGCCCATTCGGTCTTCTCCGGCCATTGCCAGCGATGGAACCATCTGGATCGGGGGAGACAGCGGCTACGTCTACCGAGTGGGAGGCCAGTGATGTCGCAGAGTCGCAATCCAGCAGCGCTTTGGTCCGTCCTGATCTGCACCCTTACCTGGGTGGCTTGCAATTCTAATGACGGAATTCGGTGCAGCTTCGCTTCTCCAGCCCGCCTCGCGACGTCGAGCTGGCCCAAATTTCAGCGCGATTTGCAGAACACCGGGGCAATTGCCACCGCCGCCCTCGTTGCGGCCCCTGTCGTGCGGGCTCAGTTTCGCGATCCCAGCGGCGGGCGCTTCCTTACCTCTCCCGTGCTTGGCAACGGCTCGGCGAGCCAAAGTGCCCTCGATCAGCGCCTATACGTGGGCAGTTCGAATGGGGAGCTCTTTGCCTTGGAAACCACGTCCCTCACTCAATTGCCGACCACGGATTTCACGTTCTCGATTACTTCGCGGATCCAGACAACGCCCCTCGTTGCCGTCAGAAACGGCGAAGAGGTTCTTTTTTTCGGGAGCGAACTCGGCTTCGTCTATGGCATTACAGCAAACGGTGGCCGACAACCGTCCGTTTGGCCTCTGAACACTGGTGGAGCAACAGGGCTGGCCATAGGGCTGCATCCGAGTGACGGTACGCTTTACGTTGCGTCCACGGCACGGGGCCTCTTCGCCGTCTGCCCCAATGGGGTACGACGCTTCGTGAGCCCGAGCATCGCTCCACTGGTTAGCGCCCCCGCCGTGACCCCAGCTGGAGAAGTGGTTTACGGTGGCGAGGATCGCCTACTTCGCATGGAGCGCGGAGACGGTTTCTTGCTTTGGGCGCTTAGCTTGTCGGCACCGTTGCGTAGCGCACCCGTGATCGAACTGGACGAAGCAGAACCGGCGACGCTCCGGGCCGTTTACGCCATCGACGCCGCTGGGCGGCTATTCAAGGTTTCGCCCCAGGGGGAGATTGTTTACGTGCGTTCCCTCACGGGTGACGCCGCAACATCGCCCGCAATCGTCCTCGGAAGCCCAGCTCTTGTTTCCGATCGCTTATACGTCGGCACCACGGGTGGTGAGCTCCTCGTAGTAAACTCCACCACGGGCGACACCGTGTGGTCGCTGTCTGTCAACGCCGAAATGGTTGCCAGCCCCGTCGTGCTCGTTCACGATCAGGCAAAAACCGTCGTCGTTGGCACTATCGAGGGTGAACTTCTCTTCGTGGAGGACCTGGGAGACGCACCCGGTGCGATCTTTACGGTTCGCGTCGGTGGCGCGATCCGCAGCCCCGTCGCCGTCAGCGCTGTAAGCCGCACACCCGTGTTTTTTGTCACTGACGACTCAGGCACGGTTTCTCGTGTCGAGTAGAGTACGCAGTTGGCTTGGCCACCGCCTTACCCGCGGCGCTCGAGCACTTGCCGCTCGCCGTAAAGTTTTTTCACACGCACACCGCCTGGGGGCGCCACCGAAAGACAGAGTTCGCACAACGTACACTCGTCAAGATTCTTTTCGACGATTTCAAGCGCATCCTTCGCTCCCAGCGCGAAAATATTGACCGGACACACTTCCACGAGCTTACGGGCCAAATCCGGGCTGCTCGCAACCTGCGGCGCAACTTCCACATCGATAAACAATGCCATTGCTGGGATGCCTCCTCGTTGCTCACAAGCCAAGCCGTTGTCTGACCATGCCGGGAATGTCCTCGATACGCTCGGCAACCGTGATGCCAGCAGCCTCCATCCGCGCAATCTTTTCCGTGGTGGTGTCCGCCTTTCCTTCCACAATGGTTCCAGCATGGCCGAAACGCATCCCAGGCATTTCGTCCATGAAACGACCCGCCATGAAAGCAACGATTGGGAGCCGCGACTTTTTTTCAACAACGTACTGTGCCAATTCCGCCTCCATCCGGCCTCCTGGTTCACAATAGATCACGATAGCCTTGGTTTCTGGATCCGCTTCGAAAAGCGGCATGAGATCAGCATAGGTGGAACCAATGATCGGGTCGCCGCCAATAGATACAGCGGTTGACTGACCTAAGCCGGCCGCGCTCAGGGTATTGCACATCTCCGTGGTCATTCCGCCGCTGCGTGACATGACCCCGACGAAGCCTTTTTTGAATGCTTTCCGTGCGTCTTCGGCCCGTCCCCCGAGGCCACCCATCTTCGCTTCGTCCGGAGACAAGATCCCTAGGCAGTTCGGTCCTATAATCCGAGCTCCGCGGACTCTTGCCATCTCCACCATCTGGGCTACTTCGTATCGCGGGATCCTCTCCGTAACGATCACGATCAACTTAATTCCGGCATCGAGTGCTTCCATGACCGCATCACGGGTAAATGCGGGCGGCACTGCCACCACCGAACCGTCAACACGTGTACGCGAAGTAATTTGTCGCACCGTGTCGTACACGGGGACGCCATAGACCTCGCGCCCTCCTCGACCGGGCGTTACCCCTCCCACAATCTTCGAGCCGTAATCCAAACACTCCCGGGTCATGTTTACCGCCTCACGGCCGGTAATTCCTTGAATAATGAACGTCGTCTCACGCGTGATCAAAATCGACATGATCATCCCTCGCGCATCTTGGCAACAGCTCGTCCCGCGGCCTCGTACATCGACACCGTGCGATCACAGTACTCCACTCCGTAGTCCTCGAGGATCTTGAAGCCCTCGGACTCCCACGACCCAGGAATGCGAAAAATCGCAATCTTCTCCGACGGTTTGCAGCCTGACTCGATCACGCCCTTGATCACGCCCCGTGCGACGAGATCAACGCGGGTGTTAGACACCACATTCATCATCACCGCGATCTTTTTTACCCCCGGCTTCGACAAAATGAGTTTCGTCAGTGCACACGTTTTCGCCACACTCGGGTTACCTCCGATCTCACAGTAGTTCGCTGGGCGCCCTCCGTGTTTGCGAATTGCATCGAACAGGGTCAGTGAGCCTCCTCCGGCTCCGATGATCAACCCCAAGTCACCATCGAATTCCACCACATTGCCGGCAACCCCGCGTGGGTCTGCGGCGTCGATCTGCGACCCGCGAACTTCAAATTCCGTGGGCGGGCGGGCTTGCCGCTTTTCGTTGGGATCGATGCCCAATTCCTCCAGCAACGCCCGTTGCGACTCCCTCGCATCATCCTCCAAGTCCACGTGGCCATCGAGACACACAAAACGGCCATCTTCCAAACGGGCCAACGGATTGATTTCGGCGAGCGTCAGCCCGTGGTTCCGAAAGGCTCGGGCAAGCTGCGCCGCGATGTGGCTTAAGCGCAACAAGTGAGTGCCGCTGACTCCGAGAGAGGCAACCAGCTCTTTTGCCATGTAGTCCGAAAACGGATGGATGGTAGAGAAATGCCGTTTGGCAATGTGCTCAGGATGTTTTTCTGCCACTTCCTCGATGTCAATTCCGCCCATGTCGCTAAAGATCATCACTGGCAGGCGGGCAAAACCGTCCCACGTGACGCCGATGTAATACTCCTGCTCGACCGGGGCGCGTGCCTCCACCAGGACACCACGGGGAGTATGCCCCTTGATCACCAAACCCAGGATCTTTTCGGCTGCGTGCGCTGCCTCTGATGGCGTCTCGGCGAACAACACGCCGCCAGCCTTCATGCGCCCGCCGGTAAGCACCTGGGCTTTTAACACGACGGGACCACCGATTTCCTCAGCAATCGCCGCCGCTTCATTCGGCGAGTGAGCGACTCGGGACCCTGCCGGCAAGGGAATACCGTACTTACCGAACAACTTCTTCGCCTCGAACTCGTAAAAGCGCATTCGCCTGGCCCCTCCGTAGCCTCAGGAAGAGAGGACGCGCGTAGCCATTTCCACGGCCAGGGTCAACCGACGGAGTCAACCGCTTCCTGCCCGCTCAACGAGTTTGCCAACCGGCAACGCCGCGAGCGATAGCCTCGTCCAGGCTACAACCGCAGGTGGGGCGAGGAATGGAGCTCGGATGATACAATCCGTAGACGCAAGTCGCTGTCGAGCGAACGGATTCTCAGCAGGAAGGTTAGTAGCTTGCGATGGCCTTGGCAGCTCGGCGTTCTGGCCCAGTTATGACTCACTGAGGCAAGCACCAAGTAGTTGATACCGCCAGTTCAGCTCTCATGTCTGGTGGACGTTCCGGGGGCTCGCGCCTAGTAACAACAAACCCACCGCGGCATAGCGCTTTCCTCAAGGCCTCAAAAACAACCATCCCCATTAAGGCGACAGGCAAGCATCGGCTTCAGGCAACAACGCCGATGGCAACACCCTAGTCCGTGCGTCGCCCCCAAGATACTTACAGCTGCCCCCCACCACACTTAAGGAGGCGAAACTTAAGGAGGCGAAGGATGGCTCCTTTGTCGGCAAAGACGGCGAACCGCTTAACCCAGAAAGGAGCCCCTCGCCCCTTGCACCGAGTTCGCCCTCCCCACTCCGTTGCAAATCGAGGCTTATCGGTACATTGCCCGCTGCGTTGCCGCGCACAACAAGGCACTATAAGGAAATCATCCTCGCCGACGTTCACTGGGCTTACGCTGCTCCTTCCAGGCCAAACCTCGCATGCGCTCGTCGTCACTTCGTTCTCCCTAACGGGTCGTTTTACGCATCGGCGCGCGGTATCCTGCCTTATATCTCTTCGAGCCTCGGACATTTTCCCTCCGCCTCTTGAGGTGTGAGCTCTTGGGGCAAACGAAGGCCGTGCTGCCGTTTCCGAAGCAGTGTTGCCTTTGAATCGGGATCCTTGCCCTAGGTTGCGGCGATCGACCGCACTTCCCTCTGTTTGCACGTGTCGATCCGAGCAACCGATTCCGCCACCCCACCCTGCAGTGCCCCGCGTCTCGCGGGAAAATCAACAACCGGGGAATTGTCTGGAGCGTTGCGCAAGCCATTTTCAAGGTCGGGAAACTCCGCGTCGGTCATTGTCAGGCGCGGCTCTTTCGCTTCGCGCCCCTTCACTTAAAGGACGACCGCGCAGGGGCGCGCGCACCTCCTTAAACTCCCAGGCCACACCATCGCACGCTAAAATTCGCCGAACTGGTCGTTCGACGCCTGTCTCACTTAGTCAAGCGAGTCGGCCATTCCATCTTAAAATGGCGTTCAACGCTACACGGCTACCGCATGGAACATGGAGGGGTAAGACTTCGCTCTCGAACCTCCGTTGCACTCGGATTTGCTTCTGACTTAAAACTTGTCGCTGCCCGGATCGTTCCGCAACGCCCGCCACTACCCAAGGTTCACCCTTCGGCTAGAGTGAAAAATACTTTCTGAAAATGCGGCCAGACCCGGTGGAACTAAGTCATCTTCACCCCCTCCCTGAGGCGGTGGTAAAGTTTATCCTTCCTGCCCCACCCGAGCCGGGCTACCTGCGATTGCTTCGCACCGGGGAGCTCGCCCGGCGCGTGTTATCAGCTCGTGAGGAGTTGCGCTCCTGCAAGGTGTGTCCGCGCCAGTGCTCCGTCGATCGACTACATGCCATGCCCACCGGAGGGCAGCTTAGCGAAACGCAGATGGAGCAACGCGGCGCTGCTCGACGGGTACCATCCTATGTTCCGAAAGGCGCCGCCTGCTTCACTGGACGTTGGGCTCGCGTGTCGTCTGCATTTGCGCATTTTGGCGAAGAGGATTGTTTGCGCGGTTGGAATGGCTCTGGCACCGTATTCTTCGCATTCTGCAACTTGCGCTGCGTGTTCTGCCAGAACTGGGACGTGAGCCAGGTCGGGGAGGGCACGGAATTACGGGCAGACGACCTTGCTTGCGTGCTCCTCGACCTACAGCGGCAAGGCTGCCACAACATCAATTTCGTCACTCCGGAACACGTTGTGCCGCAGGTGTTAGAAGCGGTGTTACTCGCGGCGGAGGCGGGTTTGCAGCTCCCCCTCGTGTACAACACCAGCGCTTACGATTCTTTGCAGAGCCTAGCTCTGCTCGAGGGGGTGATCGACATCTACATGCCAGATTTTAAATATGCCTCGCCGCTGCTCGCCAAACGTTACCTGAAAGCAGCAGACTACCCGGCGGTCGCTCGTCGGGCAATCTCTGAGATGCACCGCCAAGTTGGCCCACTTTGCTTTGACCGCACTGGCATCGCGTGCCGCGGCCTTCTGGTAAGGCACTTGGTTATGCCCGGAGCCCGAGAGGACTCCGTCGAGATTCTTCGTTTCCTGGCGCAAGAGGTTTCCCAAGACACTTACGTCAACCTCATGGACCAGTATCGCCCAGCGGGCGCAGTCCTGAACGGGAACTATCCGGAGCTTTACACGAGTCGCCTTCAACGGCAACGAGACGAACTCGAAATCATTGGTCGCTCCTTCGGTCTGTGGCGTTTCGACCAGCGTTGGCGTCGATAGGGTTAAAAACCACGGCGGCCTTCAGGAGGAAACAAGCTCCGCCATCAAACGCACCACGGACAAGTCGTGCGAGAGAACGAGGAGCATGGTCACCGCACTCTCCCGCCACGCCTGGAGACGATCACGGATGCGCTCCCTCGGCCCGACCAATGAGATTTCATCGGCAAACCGATTGGGTACCGCGGCCATAGCCTCCTCCCGTCTGCCGGCAAGGAACAACTCCTGAATTTTCTCCGCTTCGGCTTCGAATCCCATTCGAGCCATTAACTCTTTGTGAAAGTTGCGTTTTTGAGCACCCATTCCGCCAACGTAAAAACCCAACATGGCCTTTACCGGGAGCAAAGCAGTGTCCACATCATCACCAACGTTCACGAAGACCAGCGGAGCGATGGCAAAGCCTGGCTTCGCGTGGCGGATTTGATCCGCGTACACCTCAGGGCGATAAGGAGAGTAGTACAAGGGGAACCAGCCATCGCAAATTTCCACGGCTAGCGCGACATTTTTGGGGCCCTCAGCGCCTAACCAGATCGGCAGGTCCGCGCGCAGCGGATGCGTAATCGATCGCAATGGCTTACCTAACCCCCAAGATCCAGGTCCGGTGTAAGGTAGCGGGTAATGGGGGCCGGGACTGGTCACTGGCTCGTCGCGGCGCAGCACTTTACGGATAATGGCGATGTATTCGCGCGTCCTTGCCAGGGGCTTACCGAAAGGCTGGCCGTACCAGCCTTCGACGACCTGTGGGCCCGACACCCCTAACCCCAAAATCACCCTACCACCAGACAGGTGGTCTAACGTTAGCGCAGCCATTGCCGTTGCCGTAGGCGTTCTGGCCGCCATTTGCGCGATGGCCGTGCCGAGACGGATTCGTTTTGTCTGCGCCCCGATCCAGGCTAGCGGGGTGAAAGCATCCGATCCCCACGCCTCGGCTGTAAAGACTGCCGAGTAACCAAGATGTTCCGCTTCTTTGGCAACTTCCACAAATCCTTGTGGTGGCTGCGCCCCCCAGTAACCCAGCTGCAACCCAAGTTCGAGTGATTTCATCTTTTCCACCCAGCCTATTTTCCGCCCCATAGGCAAGCGGCGGCACTGAAGCAAATGCAGCGTTTACGAACTTTCGGTTGCTTCTGAACGCAAAGCTCGGCAGCATCAGACGTTGGAGGTGCAGAAGTCCTGTGGAGCGGAGAAGGCTTTTTCTCTCGAGGTCACGTATCGTACTAGCCGTGGCGCTAGCGGCGGCTTCACTGTGGGCACTCCCGCGAGCACGGGCGGACAACCATCACGCCTCGGTTAGCGAAATGCTCCTCGACTGGATGAATCTGGGCAGTGAGGAATGGCTCCGCCGGGCTGAGGAAGAATATCGGCAAGGGAACCTGCGGGAGGCTGTCAAAGCTGCCGAGGAGGCTGTTCGCCTTCGTCCAGGTTCGGCTTACACGCACCGACTTCTGGGTTATCTCTACGCTTCCCTCGGTCAAAATCGGGAGGCCCGCGCAGAGTTCGAGCGGGCGGCCATACTCGACCCCAAACTACGTATCAGTTTGGCAGACTTTTACCTCGCCCAGGCGTGGGCGGAGCTAGAGGCACAACTGCGCCGCGAGCCTAACGACCCGGAAATTGCCAGGCGCTTAAGAGCCGTGGCTGCGCTCGCGGAGTTAAACCCAGAACTAAAGAACTTGTTGCGCCCACCGGCCACTGCACCTGGCGCCAACCAAGTCGAGCTGATTCCTCCTTTAGTCTTGAGTGAACGGATCCCCTATGGCCTTGTCGTGGAGAAACGCTCACAAACCGCGCGGCTGTACCGCTGGACATCGCGTGGCATCGTTCTCGACCGAACCTACCCTGTCACCACGGGTCAAGCATCTGGTGAAAAGCAGCGCCGCGGTGACCTGCGGACTCCTGATGGAGTCTACACGGTGCAGGACCTCATCCCCGGCGAGAGCTTGCCGGAAATGTACGGGGCCTTTGCCCTGCCACTCGACTATCCAAATGCCTGGGACCGTATGCGCGGGCGAGACGGTTACGGCATTTGGATTCACGGAAGCGACCGCCTCACCCAGCCCTTCCGGCCTCGAGAGACTCGCGGCTGCATCGTCATGCGCGAAGAGGACCTGCTTCACCTTGCTCATCTGGTGCAACCACAACTAACTCCCATCGTCGTTGCCGAAGTGATCCCATACAAACCCTCACCGGAGTGGGAGCAGATGTTCGCCCCGCTGGCTTCCACGCCAGAGATGGGCAAGCTTCTCGGTGTCGCGATGGGCCCAGACTACGCTGTGGCAATCCGCTTGGACAACGAAGAGGTGATCTACACCTATCATGCTCGGGGTCAGCGCTTTAGGCTGGTGACCCGGGAACAGCGTCGGACGCTAACAGGCGAAGCCTGGACCGCCAAGTTAGTTAAAGTCCTTCCGCAAGATGTGGGCTCGCTGGAAAAGATCGAGATCGAGAGCGCGGCCGCGCCTCCTCGCTTAATCATCCACACCAGTTCGCCTGCCCGCCCGCGGACCTTTCGGCAGGAATCCACGGATCGGTTTTACCTAGATCTACCGGGAGTTCGGCCAGGGCCAGCACCGAAGACCATAAAGGGTGATGGAGCGTGGATTCGGCAGGTCAAGATCGGAGCGAGCCAAGCCGATCCACCCGTTACCCGTGTGGTCGTCGACTTGTACCAACCCATTTCCTACCGGGTGACGACCAAGGGCAACGAGACGGTTGTTTCGCTCGTAAAGCCCTAAGTGATCGTGTCGGGGTGGAGCCTCGATAGCTTCCCCCTCGGCCGAACGATTTCGGCCCTGCCCGTTCAATTTTGTGACTTGGCGACGATGTTCTGACCGTCAGACTCCCAGAGGACCACTAGCACACCTACCGGCTCGTTTATGGCACGGCGTTTGCCCGATCGCGCCCGAGTGGCATTGCAGCCGGGTCAAAACGCATTGGGAAGAACCGATCCTCGATCGTCGGGACCATAACACGAGCTGCGTTCAAAATGGCAAGTCGCCATGCATTCAGAGGAAGGGGAGGCAGAGTTGGAGGGGGAAAAGCTAACACTGTCGCAGGAGTTGTTTCGGAACCGACTTCGCCTCGCGTTAATTTTGGTTGGCGGAGCGTTAGTGATTTTTGGTGTGGCTGAATGGTTTTTGAGCCGCTCTCAGCTCTGGTCTCTTTATGCTCTCAAATTGATCGAGCTTACTACCGTAGGAGCGGCACTGGCATTCATCTCCCACCCTAAGGCGCAACATGTTTACGGGATCATCGCCCTCGTCGTCTTCTCTATTCTAAGCGTTACAGCCGCGACTGCCGGAGCCATTGTAGCCGACGGGGTAACTCCGGCGCTGGTACTCACGGTGATGGCCTTGGCCGCAGCCATCCTTCTGCCCTGGACTTGGCGCCACCAACTACTCGCCGTCACCGTAGGCGCGGCCGCTCTCATAACACACGCGCTCGCACTTCCTAGCCCCGATTGGTCGCAGCTCGGGTACGTGTACGTGACTACCGCAGTGGCATTCGTCGCGTCCCTATTCATTTCCCGTGAAGTTCAAGCCTATCGCACCACCCGTGAACGCGTCGAGGCTGAACTAAAGGCCGCCAGAGAGGCCGCCGAGGAAGCCAATGAGGCAAAGACACGGTTTCTTGCCAATATTTCACATGAAATCCGTACACCCCTCAACGGCATCATCGGCATGACCCAAATCGCCTTGGAAACCGATCTGAACGAGGAACAGCGAGAGTACCTCGAAATCGTGCGACTGTCGGCGGACACACTCCTCGCCTTAGTCAATGACATCCTCGATTTGTCGCGGATGGAAAGTGGCGATCTTCGCCTGCAAGAGATTCCCTTCTCTTTGCGAGAACGAGTCGGGGAACTCATGAAAGGTCTCGCCATCCGAGCACACCAGAAAGGCCTGGAGCTCGCCTGGCGTGCAGCCCCGGATGTACCAGACGCGCTGTTGGGCGATCCCGCTCGGCTCCAACAAGTCTTGGCTAACCTGGTGGGAAACGCCATCAAGTTTACGGAAAAGGGCCTTGTTGTGTTGGAGATCGAGTGCCACAGCCCTCCCTCGGAGCAACTTGTGGTGCTCCACTTCGTAGTTCGGGACACCGGAGTGGGCATTACACCGGACCGTCAAGCCCACTTGTTCGAACCCTTCGAATCCGATGAACCCCCAACCGCACCCAAGCCCGGCGTGGGTCTTGGCTTAGCGATCGTCAAACGCCTGGTGGCGATGATGAATGGAACGATTTGGTTCCAAAGCGAACCAGGCTACGGCAGTCATTTCCACTTTACCGCCCGCTTTCGGCCGACCACAGCGGTCAGCCCCATTGTACCGCGACAGCTTCCATTTCCAGCCAGCAGCCGCGTGCTCCTTGTGGAACCTCATCGAGCGACACGAAATGTGATCAGCGAACTGCTCACCAGTTGGGGCTTACGCGTCGCAGTGGCGCACACAGCCGCCGAGGCTCGAGTTCTCCTGGATCAAGGCGTAAAAGAAGGTAAAGTCTACAGCCTCATTTTTCTCAGTAGCCAGTTACCCGATCAAGAAGGATTGGCTTTTGCCGAAAGCATCCTCTCGAGTCCGCGCTACGACGTGCCGCACATCGTGTTGCTCACGGATAGCACTGCCGTGGGTGATGCAGCCCGCGCTCGCGCGCTCGGACTGACCCCACCTCTTATCCGTCCCCCAAAGTACGAAGAACTCTTTCGTACGATCCTGAATGCCTTGAGCCCAAAGGAGCGCCCCGCCTCGCTCGTGCAACTCCTGCAGGAAGCTCGCAGTGCATATGGTGCTGGGCCCCGCCGGGGCGCACCCCGCGTCTTGCTCGCTGAAGACAACCCAATGAACCAGCAATTGGTCAAGCGCCTGCTAGAGCCCCGGGGTTACGAGGTAGTGGCGGTGAACAACGGTGCTGAGGCCGTCGCCGCGATGCAAAAGAACGGCTTCGATTTGATCCTCATGGACCTTCAAATGCCTTTCATGGACGGGATCACCGCCACACAAGCCATCCGCGCCTTGGAGCCCGCTGATCGCCCCCGCGTGCCCATCTTGGCGCTCACTGCACACGTGCTTCCGAGTGATCAGGAACGTTGCCTCGCCGCTGGCATGGATGGCTATGTAACCAAGCCAATTCAGGCCCGTAGGCTGATCGAAACCGTCGAGGCGTTTCTTGCGTTCGGGTCCGATCGGTCTCCTGGGTCAGGAGGTGGGCCAACCCCCACATCCGGGGGGCCCCCGCCATCGCAGCGGGGCCGGGCGCACTCTCCCCCGCGGTACTGATCCGTGCTGGCCGGTGGGAGCGTAGTCGCTGCAATTAGGTTCAGCGCATGCCTCCGTCCACGCGGATGATGGCACCCGTTGTATAACTCGAGGCAGCCCCTGCCAAGTAAAGAGCGGTTCCTATGATCTCCCTCGGATGGGCAATTCGACGCAGGGCAATATTTGTTTGGGCGTAAGTCGTCACCGCTTCGTGATCCCAGTGGCGACTGACGTCGGTTGCAAACGGACCAGCCTCGATTGCATTGACCCGCACCTTTGGGCCGAATGCTTGGGCTAAGGCCAAGGTCAATGTATTTAAACCGGCCTTTGCCGCGGCATAAGGGGCTTCCAGCGGCGTTGGACGCTCGGCAGCGACGCTCGTCACATTTACGATCACCCCGCCATCGCCACGGGCCATGCGCGCACCAATCACACTGGCGAGGCGAAACGGCCCTTTGAGATTGACTGCAAGTACCTTATCGTACAGCTCCTCACTGACCTCCTCGAGAGAGGGGTATAGAGGAGACATACCGGCGTTGTTGACCAGAATATCCACTCGGCCAAACTCACGGTAGGCGGTTTCAACAAGTCGATCCACTTCCTGCCAGTACCCTACGTGACATCCCACCGCTAACGCTCGCCGCCCCATAGCCTCGACTTGTTCCGCCACGCGAAGACAATTTTCTCGTTTGCGGCTGGCGATCACCACATCAGCGCCCACCTGAGCGAATGCCAGCACCATCTCACGCCCCAACCCACGGCTTCCGCCAGTAATCAGGGCAACTTTCCCAGTCAGGTCGAACAGAGATTGAATCGACGCATCCATGCAACGACACCTCCGAGCAAAACTTTAATGGAAACGACTGGCTGCCTCGTGGAATTTCTTCCATTGCTCATGATACTAAGGAGGAAGCCGATGAGTCCACTGCGGCTTCGGCGCCCTGCGGATTACACGCGGGCGGGTAAGCCTGTGACGCCACCGGCTGGCAGCGTTGCATTGACGGCGTGCTGTTGGCACAAGCAACGAAAGGCTTTCTCGCCGTATGCACTCGCAGTCGAAAGCTATTGTTGCCATCGGAGGGGTCATGCGATTGATCAAAGCCACCGCTTGGATCGCCGTCGCACTTATTGGAGCTTACGCCGTTGCCACGATTGCCTACTGGCGAGGGGAGACCGTGAACGCGGTTTGGTTTATCGTCGCCTCAGCTGCAGTGTACGTGATCGGCTACCGGTTTTACAGCGCCTTTCTCGCCGCGCGTGTGTTCGCTCTCGACGCCTGTCGGGTGACGCCTGCCGAGGCAATCAACGACGGGCGCGACTTCGTGCCGACGAATCGCTGGGTCGTTTTCGGGCATCACTTTGCGGCCATTGCTGGCCCGGGGCCGCTCATTGGCCCCACTTTGGCAGCGCAATTTGGCTACCTCCCGGGCACGCTGTGGATACTCGCGGGAGTTGTGCTTGGTGGGGCGGTGCAAGACTTTTGCGTTCTTTGCGGAAGCCTTCGCCGCGGAGGGCGATCTCTAGGCCAAATGGCGAAGGACGAACTCGGCCCTGTTGGGGGTTTTGCCGCGCTCGTCGGCGTGTTTTCCATCATGATCATTTTGATTGCTGTGCTCGCCTTGGTGGTGGTCAACGCTCTGCGCCACAGCCCATGGGGAACGTTTACCGTCGGGGCAACAATCCCGATTGCCATGCTGATGGGTGCGTACATGCGCTGGATCCGTCCGCACGACGTGCTCGGCGGTACGATTCTCGGTTTGGTGTTGTTGTTCTTCGCCCTCATTGGCGGGCGCTGGGTCGACCAAAATCCGGTTCTCGCCCCCATGTTCACTCTCTCCGGTCCCCAACTGGCTTGGGCTATCATTTTTTATGGGTTCGCCGCTTCAGTGATACCGGTGTGGCTGCTCTTGGCACCTCGCGACTACCTGTCCACGTTTGTCAAACTCGGGACGGTATTTGCCTTGGCGGCGGGCATTCTCATCATGCGCCCGGAAATCGAGCTTCCGGCGGTAACCCGTTTTGTCGATGGTACGGGGCCGATTTTCGCTGGCAAAGTGTTCCCGTTTTGCTTCATCACCATCGCTTGCGGTGCCATTTCTGGGTTTCACTCGTTGATCTCCTCAGGCACGACGCCGAAGCTTCTTCGCCGTGAGACTGATGCACCGATGATCGGTTATGGGTGCATGCTGCTCGAGTCGTTCGTCGCTATTATGGCGATGATCGCTGCAGCCTCCTTAAAGCCGGGAGTATATTTCGCCATCAACAGCCCGGCAGGAGTGGTCGGTGCGGATCCCGCAACGGCTACCTCGACAATTACCTCGTGGGGCTTCCCGGTCACCGTCGCCGAAATGGAACAACTGGCACGCGACATCGGAGAACACACAGTGTTTGCACGTACGGGCGGAGCCCCGAGTCTTGCTGTGGGGATGGCACATATCTTCGCAAACGCTCTCGGTAACACGGCTCTTGCCCTTTGGTACCACTTTGCCATCATGTTCGAGGCGCTCTTTATCCTCACGACTCTGGACGCGGGCACGCGAGTAGGGCGGTTTATGCTGCAGGACCTCCTCGGTAACATCTGGCCCGCCTTAGGCCGCACGGCATGGTACCCGAGTGTTCTGCTCACTAGCACGGTGGTGGTAGCAGCCTGGGGGTACTTTTTGTATCAAGGCGTCGTCGATCCTCTTGGAGGGATCAACATTCTTTGGCCCCTGTTCGGCATTGCCAACCAATTGCTGGCCGCCATCGCCCTTCTCGTCGTCACCACCATCCTCGTGCGGGAGGGGAAAGCAAGATACAGTTGGGTCACTTTGATTCCTTTGGCATGGCTCCTTGTGGTCACGTTTACCGCCGGGTACCAGAAAATTTTCTCGCCAGACCCCTCCCTAGGCTTTCTCGCCCAAGCAAGCTTCTTGGAATTGCAACTCAGCAGTGGCGCAATTTCCGCAGAGAAGATTCGGGCAACCAAGGCTCAAATTTTCAACCTCCGGCTCGATGCAGCGGTCACCGCCATGTTCTTGCTTCTTGTGGCCCTCATTTTTGTCGAGGCTGCGCGCGCCTGGTTCCGTGCACTTCAGGCACGCGGCGCCAACGCGGTGGCACCAGCGGCTGCGCCAGAAGTTTAATCCAGCAACTGCTCACTCAGGGGCTATGTTTGCCGGTCACAACTAGGGTTTCCCGAACGGCATGCCGAGCCACCGAATTAACGGAACCAAGGCGGGAGTTCGTCGGTGACCTCCTCGCGAGACGGGGGCGTGGTCGGATACGGCGTGACACGATCTGGAACCGGTTGCTCAACTTGTCCCGGCTGAGGTGTATACCGTACGATAGGTTGTCGGCTCTCAGCGTCCACGGTGCCCCGTGGTGAGGCTGTCGGCGTCCTCCTCACAGGCGTGGGCGTGTGCCAAAGGAGTGGGAAAGCTGGAACGCGAATGATAGGCGTCCGCGTGGGCGTGCTCTTCCCCGCTTTCTCCTCTGCACCGCTGCCAGCGTCCTTCACCGATCGGGGGCTCGTTGCTTTGGGCGAACCCTTAGCCGGAGTACCTTCGGCAGGTTGTGTTTCGGGTGCCGTCTCTCCGGAAACGAACGCGCGGAATACAGCCTGACATTCCTTCGAGTTCCGAGCAAATGACAACTCCCGGAGCCACGCTGGTACTACCCCAAGCCGGGCTCGTGCCGCTGCTTCAATAACGGCGAGGTAATCGTCCGCGGCCGCAAGGGAGCGATCCACCCCCGGAGTTTCTCGGCCACCTGCCAGTAGGCCGGCACGTCGCACGCAAACATCGAAGGCCTCTTGGAAAAGCTCGCGGTCACTTAATCGTGCCAGTTCTGCCGGGGTCTTGTTGTCCCGCTCGCTCTCCCAGCGTGCATCCGCCGCTTGCGCTACCATGCCCTCCGAAGCCGAGATCAGCACCGCAAGCCAAATCGCCCTCATGGAGTTGACCATGGCTAGAGGGTAAGCAGGTTGCAACGGGCCGATACCGAGATTTTCTGAGGGCCAGCAGAACCAAGGCCTCGGTGCATTTTAAATTGCGACCGCGGAAACACACCTTCAGCTTTCTAAAGCGGGGACAAGGCGTCCCGCTTTAACAAGGCTATTTGCCCATCATGGGCCGTTTTCCCAGCGGGCTTTCACTCCATGTCAGCAGCGCCTACTGGCCGGGTTTCGCATAAAGGCTCGTAGCGGAACACCAACGAACCGTTCCAGGCATCAACCTCAACACGGCCTCCTTGCTGGAGCCGGCCAAACAGAATTTCGTCGGCCAACACTCGCTTTATTTCCGCCTGAATGAGTCGGGCCATAGGGCGCGCACCAAAGGTGCGGTCGTAACCTTTTTCAGCCAAGTACTTTCGAGCTGCCGGGGTAATTTGCAAAAACACCCGGCGCTCGTTGAGCTGAGCATCGAGCTGGGCGATGAACTTATCGACCACGCGCTCGATGACCTCAGGCGCGAGTGGCTTGAAGTGAATGACGGCATCCAAGCGGTTGCGGAACTCAGGGCTAAACAGGCGCTCGAGCGCTTCCTGAGCCTTGTGCTCATTACTCCGGCCACCGAAACCAATCGGCGTCGCAGCCATTTCCTGAGCACCAGCGTTTGTGGTCATGATCAAAATGACGTTGCGAAAGTCCGCCTTGCGGCCGTTATTGTCTGTCAACGTTGCATGGTCCATGACCTGCAGCAAAATATTGAACAAGTTCGGGTGGGCCTTCTCGATTTCGTCTAGCAACAAGACCGCGTGTGGCGATTTGCGAATTGCGTCGGTTAGCAAGCCGCCTTGGTCAAATCCTACGTACCCAGGAGGCGCGCCAATGAGTCTCGACACCGTATGGGCTTCCATGTACTCGCTCATGTCGAACCGGATGAACTCGACTCCCAGGGTAGAGGCAAGTTGCTTGGCAACCTCCGTTTTTCCCACGCCGGTGGGCCCAGCAAACAAGAAACAGCCTACCGGTTTTTCTGGCTGGCCCAAACCCGCGCGAGCAAGTTTAATGGCAGACGCAAGGGTGTGAATCGCTTCGTCTTGCCCAAACACGGAGAGCTTCAGGTCGCGTTCCAATGTTTGCAGACGTTCTCGGTCCGACAGCGACACCGATCGTGGGGGGATTTTGGCCATCTGGGCGACGATTTGTTCCACGTCCTTGACTCGCACGACCCGGCGCCGCTGATTCGGCCCGCCCTCGGACTGAAGCTTGGCTCCCGCTTCGTCGATCACGTCGAGCGCCTTATCCGGCAAATGGCGGTCGTTAATGTAGCGAGCAGCCAACTCTACGGCGGCCTTCAATGCACCCCGTGTGTAAGTCACGCTGTGGTGCCGCTCGTAATACTTCTTCAATCCACGAACGATTTCCAAGGTCTCTTCGACGCTTGGTTCAGCAATCTCGATCTTTTGGAAACGCCGTGCGAGGGCTCGGTCCCGTTCGAAGTAGTTCTTGTAGTCCTGGTACGTGGTGGCGCCAATGCAACGGAGTTCGCCGGCCTGCAATGCCGGCTTGAGGATGTTCGACGCATCGAGCGAGCCGCCACTTGCCGCACCCGCGCCCACTACGGTATGAATTTCGTCAATAAAGAGAACTGCATTGTTTTGTTTTCGTAACGCGGCAAGGACCCCTTTCAGCCGCTGCTCGAAGTCCCCGCGAAAACGGGTCCCGGCCAACAAGGCACCCATGTCCAGGGCATAAATCTTTGCATTTTGCAGGGAACGAGGGACCTTGCCCTGGTGAATCATCAAAGCAAGCCCCTCCGCAAGTGCCGTTTTGCCCACCCCGGGTTCGCCGACAAATACCGGATTATTCTTCCTACGCCTGCACAGAACGTGCGCGGTTCGGGCAAGTTCCCGCTCCCTACCAATAATGGGGTCGATCTTTCCGGCCGCTGCCTTGGCTACCAACTCCGTTGTAAATAGTGCCAACGGGTCACGGCCCCGGCGGGGTTCGCCCTCGAACTCTTGGTCCTCGTCCTCGTCGTCGCCGCTGGGGATGCGCAAGAAGCTATCGTCCCCGATTTTGGAGACTCCATGGGAAATGTAATTGAGCACATCGAGTCGGGTAATCCCTTGTTGCTCCATGAAATAGGCGGCATGAGAGTCGGGTTCCCGAAAGATGGCGACTAAAACGTTCCGCGCTTGGATTTCTTCCTTGCCAGCCGACTGCACGTGAGCCGCCGCTCGCTGCAACACCCGCTGAAACCCTGTCGTTTGCTGCGGCTGAACCGGCAGACCCTCGGGGATGCGCTCCAGGTGGCGGTCGAAAAAACCTTCCAAGGCGCGTTTGAGTGCATCGACATCGCCCCCACAATGCCGAATGATGTCGATGATGTCTTCGTCATGTAACAGGGCATAGAGAAGGTGCTCGATGCACACGAATTCGTGACGCCGGCGACGCGCTTCATTGAATGCCAGCGCTAGCGATATCTCCAATTCTCTACTGATGCGCATCGTTTACGCCTCCTCGATACTACAGCGTAGCGGGTACTCGTGTTGCCGTGCCAGTACTTCAACCTGCGCAACCCGGGTTTCTGCGACCTCGCGCGGGTAAACTCCGGCAACACCGACGCCGTTGTGATGAACGTGCAGCATGATGCGCACCGCCTCGGCCTCGGAGCGGTGGAAGACTGTCATGAGAATGTAGACGACGAACTCCATGGTCGTGTAATCGTCGTTATGCAGCAGCACCTTAAACAACTTCGGTTGCTGAACCTTTCGCCGGGTTTTGGTTTTCGGGACCGTGGAGACTTCTTCTTCCCAGTCAGGTCGCCGCTCACCCATGATCCACTAATTAGCACTGACCACGCAGTGAACAACCAATTTCGCCCGCTTCTTGAGCTGGGCGTGTCCGCCACGAGGATCTGAGCCCTACACCCTCAGCGTCGCCGTAGTGCATGCACCAACGCCTCGATGTCTTCCGGTGCGTTGTAAAAGTGGATACCAACGTGCAAGCAGCCCTCGCGGTGATTGATGGCAACGTGTTTTTGGTGTAGCTGATGCATCCACGCCTCTGCGCTCTCCCCTTCGGGAGGCTGTAGCAACACAATGCCCGAACGCTGGTGCTCCCCAAGTGGGCTTCTGACCATCCACCCACAATGTTCCAGCTCGGAAACGAGGTAGGTGACAAGCGCTTGGATGTGAGCGGCGATCCGGCCGATGCCCAAATCAGCCAGCCACGTCACGGATGCTTCCAAGGCCGCAATACCGGGTAAGTTCCTAGTTCCCTCCTCAAAACAGCGCGCGCTGGTTGCAATTTCGGTGTCGTAGGACGTGATGGGAGCCAACGGTTCCCCAGGCGTCATTAGGCTTGCACTGCCGACGTGCAGCACACGCATCTGCGGCCGCACCTGCCGAGCAATGTAGCAAATCCCGATGCCGGGTGGACCGAGCAGCCACTTCTGCGATCCGGCCGCGGCGACGTCAATTGCCAGGCTGCGTGCTCGGAAAGGGAGGGCACCCCATCCCTGCACGGCATCGCAGACAACCCACGCTCCGCGCTCGCGTGCTAGCTCGCCTAGAGCCTTTAAGTCGTGACGAAAGCCATTGTGAAACTCCACCCAACTCACAACCAACCCCCGCGTTCGCTGCCTCCAAGCTTTGCGGAAATCTTCCACGGTAGGTCCTGGCGCACGAAAGCGGACCCAGCGGGCGTGCAACCCCAAGGGTTGCCGAATCAAGAAGGGCAACACGGTAGCGGGGTGACTGCCGGGAACCAGTAACACCTCATCACCCGGACTCCACGGGAGGCTCTCGGCGGCCCAAATCAAACCTTCGGTTGTGTTGCGGGAAAAAGCAATTTCATCTGCATCAGCACCTAGAAACTCCGCGACACGCTGCCTGGTACGTTCTACGAGCTCGTCCGCGTGGAAGATCTCGAAGGCGATACCATCAAGCGCTAACCGCCGGAACACGGCCATTGCAGCCCGACGTGCGCGCCGGGGTAACAGCCCCATCCCGTTCGACGCCAAGTACACGTAGCGTTCGAGAGCAGGAAACTCCGCACGAATTTCGAAGAGTTCTCGAGAATCGAAAGGCTGCTCCGCCACGCTCCGCCAGTTTGCTGACTGTTTTACGACCCCAGCATTGTCCACAGCCACGCCCTTGCGGAAGCCGATTTGCTAGCTCAAACCGGCAAGGCCACGAGGGCTCCACCATCGACTACCAACGTATGGCCTGTGACCCAGTTGGCGGCGTCTGACGCCAAATAAAGAGCGGCCCAAGCAACATCCTCCGGGCACCCGAGTCTTTTCAACGGATACCGCTCCGCCACAATGTCTCCCCGCCCCTCGTCCCACAAAAGCCGCGCAAAATCCGTTTTCACGATTCCAGGGGCGATGGCATTGACACGCACTTTCGGGCCAAGCTCGGCAGCCAGTTGGCGGGTCATGTGAATCAGGGCAGCCTTCGTTACATTGTACACGCCAATCAGCGGGCTGGTTTGCAGTCCACCAATAGATGACACGTTCAACACCACTCCGCCGTGCTCTGCCATCCAGTAACGCCAGGCGAGCTGCGTCCAAACGAGCGGTCCCCGGATATTGACTTGCACCGTTTTATCAAAGCGCGGTAAGTCGACCTCCACGAGCGGCCCAGCGTAAGGGTTAGTAGCGGCATTGTTCACGAGGACGTTCAAAGCTCCAAACCGCTCAATCGTTAGTTTGACACAAGCTTCCGCTTGCTCTGGATCTCCTGCGTTCGCGGCACAATACGCCACCTCCGGGCCGATCTCCTGTGCCGCGTGCACGAGTTCATCGGCCTTCCGCGCAGAGATCATCACCTTCGCGCCAGCGTCGCGAAACACTCTGGCAATGGCTTTCCCGATTCCTCGAGATCCACCGGTAACCAGTACAACCTTTCCGTCGAGTCTAAGTTCCATCACCCCACCTCAATCGACCAAACCACGCTGTTCCAACCGCGCCCAGGTATCCTTGAGGGTCACCGTACGGTTCAACACCAGCTTCCCCATCGGCTCGGAATCAGGATCCACACAAAAATATCCCAAGCGCTCGAGCTGAAACCGTTCGCCCGGTTTCACCCTGCCTAAATTTGGCTCCATCCAGGCATTCGCCACGACTTCGAGGGAATGGGGATTGAGAAAGCTCTTGTAATCCACCCCTTCTTTCTCTGCGGTGGGATTCTCAACCGTAAAGAGGCGGTCATAGAGTCTAACCTCCGCTGGGATCGCATGTGCTACCGATACCCAGTGCAAGGTGGCTTTCACTTTTCGACCATCGGGGGTGTCACCCCCGCGGGTAGCCGGGTCGTACGTACAGCGGAGTTCGACGACCTCGCCATTGCGGTTTCTCACGACATCACGGCACGTGATGAGGTAGCCGTAACGCAAGCGCACTTCTCGGCCGGGGGCTAGCCGGAAAAATTTCTTCGGAGGATTCTCGCGGAAGTCATCGGCCTCGATCCAAAGTTCACGGGAGAAAGGCACCTGACGCGTGCCTGCCGAAGGATCCTCGGGATTGTTAATAGCTTCCATTTCCTCGACGAGGTCAGGGGGGTAGTTCTCGATCACCACCTTGAGTGGGCGCAACACCCCCATAAAGCGGGCAGCGCGGCGATTGAGATCTTCACGGATACAGTGTTCCAACAGCGCGATGTCGACCACGGAATCTCGCTTGGCAACGCCAATGCGACGGCAGAACTCGCGAATTGCTTCGGGAGGAACCCCACGCCGCCGCATGCCCGCCAGAGTAGGAAGCCTAGGATCGTCCCAACCGCGGACATATCCGCCTTCGACCAATTCGACCAGCTTGCGCTTGCTCAGCACGGTATAACTCAGATTGAGGCGAGCAAACTCGATTTGCTGGGGGTGGTGAGGCGTCTCCAACGTGTCGAGGATCCAGTCGTACAACGGCCGGTGATCCTCGAATTCGAGCGTACACAGGGAATGAGTAATGCCCTCGATCATGTCGGAAAGGGCATGGGCGAAGTCGTACATTGGGTAAATGCACCACTTCGTTCCCGTGCGATGGTGGGGAACGTGTTTGATGCGATAGAGCACGGGGTCACGTAGATTCAAATTCGGGGAGGCCATATCGATTTTCGCCCGCAAAACGCACTCGCCTTCTCGAAACTTACCCTGGCGCATATCCTCAAAGAGGCGTAAGTTCTCCTCAATACTGCGATTCCGATACGGGCTTTCCCGACCCGGCTCGGTCAGAGTTCCTCGATATTGCCGGATCTCTTCCGTGCTCAAGTGACACACGTACGCTTTCCCGCGGCGAATGAGTTCGACGGCAAATCCATAAAGTTGGTCGAAATAATCCGAGGCGAAAAACAATTTATCGCCCCAGTCATATCCAAGCCAACGAACGTCTTCCAAGATCGCTTCGACGTATTCCTTGTCTTCTTTCTCTGGGTTCGTGTCATCGAATCGCATGTGGCAGACGCCGTTAAATTCTTGTGCAACACCAAAGTTCAGACAGATTGACTTGGCGTGCCCGATGTGGAGGTAACCGTTGGGCTCCGGCGGGAAGCGGGTAATCACCCGCCCCCCGTTTTTGCCAAGGCGAACATCCTCCGCGATGATGTCTCGAATGAAGTCACGCGAAGCGGTCGTCTCCTCCGACGACGTCGTGGCTTTCACCTGCTCGTTCATGGCGAAATGCTCATAGGGAGGAGCACCGCGCCGGTCAACGCCAATCACCGTCCCTCTTCCCCTTGCATGGATTCTCTGGCTAGGGATCCGGAGAATGATGAGCACTGTGCGGACTGAAGATGTGGAAGCCGTGAGGATCCTCATGCTCGACCGACCGCCGGCCAACGCCATGGAGGAGACATTGCTGACCGATCTTCAACATGCCTTGGCCGACGCCAAGTCGGACCCTCGGGTGCGGGCGATCGTTTTGACCGGCTCAGGCTCTTTTTTCAGCGCTGGCTTTGATTTCCGCGCACCTCGGAGAGACGAAACTCGAGCGGCTGCCTTTTACCAACTGTATCGTGATGCGCATGTAGCACTTCTGTCTTTCCCCAAGCCTACCGTCGCCTGGGTGCAAGGCCACGCCATCGCTGGAGGTTTGGTCTTGGCTTTGGCGTGCGACTACCGCCTCGGTGTGCTGGGCAGCTATCAGGTTGGCCTGAACGAGGTTGCGGTTGGCGCCGCCTATCCTCGTGCTGCCTTGGAAATTGTTCGTTTGAGGCTCCCACACGCACGAGCTGCGGAACTCATGTTAGGAGCGGCCCTTTACCCATGTTCCCATGCGGTACGTTTGGGAGTGGTGGATGAACTGCTACCTCCGGACACAGCCCGTCAAACGATCTTACGGCGCGCTGGACGACTCGGAGCTTACCCGGCTGAAGCATACGCCCATACTAAACAAGCTCTAATCGCCCCTGCCCTGCTCGCGATCCTCGCGGAGACCGAGGAAGAGGCTCGGGCTACGCGTGCTGTTTGGCAGTCGCCAGAGGGACGGGCTGCTCGTCACCGTCAGCGTGAACGGCTCGTCTCTCGTTAGAAGAGCCCTAAGCTCCTCATCTCTCCGGTTCGACTGCGTCAAGAACGATATTCGCCGGCACCTCCTCCCACACACGCCTGGTTCCGGTCACCGGCCACAACACCTCTACCCGTGCAACTCGATCAACTGCTCCAAGACCGAAGTGCGCAACCAATTCGTTGTGGCCCAGGTAGTTGCTCCCACCGTCGATTTCCCGCACCAGCGGTCGGGCGTCTCCGTGACGCCATACTTTGACTCGCGCACCAATGCCGGTGCGGTTAGAGCGGATGCCGCTGACCTTCACTTTAAGCCAGGAGCCGGCGCAACCACACTCGTTGCGGTACAGCGCAGGGCGATCTGCATTGTTGGCCACGAACAAATCCTGACACCCGTCCCCATCGTAGTCCCACACCACGACGGCACGGCCCTGACGCTCATCTGCTAATCCCCATGACCGGGCCACTTCCCGCATCGTTCCTCCAATGTTTTCCCAGACACGAAGCGGGTCACGTTCGTAATCGTCTTCCAGTTCTCCTAAGCCGATGGAATCTAAGATCGGGAAGTGTGCTCCATTGGCTACGACTAGATCGAGGTCTCCGTCGTTGTCCGGATCCCAAAACGCAGCTCCCCATCCCCATCCCGCGTCGCGCACCCCGTAGGCATCGGTCATGTCCACGAATCTACGACCACCCAGGTTACGGAACAAACGGTTCCCTGTCGTTCCCCAAAAACATCCTTCTCGGCCCTGGCAGCGGCCGAGAGGGTCCCAAATGGAGCTAACGAACCAGTCGAGCAATCCATCTCCGTCCACGTCCCCCACCGCGGAACCCATGCCGTTTTCATCGGTGCCAACGTCTGCGGCTTGGGTGCCGTCGAGAAAAGTTCCATCGCCGCGATTCCAAAACAGCCGACTGGTGCCGAAGTCCGCCGCTACAGCGAGGTCGGGCCATCCATCGTCGTCGAAGTCTACAAAACGAGAAGCGAAAGAGAACCCAAATCCCAAGTCCTCTCGCAGTGGCGGAATCGTGTCGAGCGCCACCCCGGCACTTGCCGTGACATCTTCGAAGTAACCGGATCGACGCGGCCCTAGATTGCGAAGCAAGCGTGCGTGCGAGGGTGCGCTTCGACGGTTATAAGCGCGCGGTCGCCATTCGGTAACGTGGATGTCGAGAAACCCATCACGGTCGTAGTCTCCGAATGCCACGCTAAAACCGTAGTGCGGTTCGTCTGTCGCCACCGCTGCCCCTCTAACGACTGCTTCTTCGGTAAAGCGGCCGCTGCCGTCGTTCAGGAACAAAAAGTGTCGACGCTGATCCGGTCCGAGTGCGGTCGCGTACAAATCGAGATCTCCGTCATTGTCGATGTCACCCCAAGCAATCCCGTTCACGCGTGCATCCGGGAAATGGAGGCCGGCAGTTTGCGAGACCTCCATGAACGTGCCGTCACCACGGTTGCGGAACAGCAATAGCGATGGCTGGTCGATTCTCGTGACTGCCAGGTCGACCAACCCATCGCCGTCGAAATCAGCCGGAGCGGCTCCCCCTGCGAAAAAGAACTGCTCGTAGGCTGGAGGCTGCGAGGGCGGCACATAATGTACATACTCGATGCCCGCCTCAGACGTCACATCTCGGAAGCACAATGTCGGAGGCTCGACCCTGGGCGAGCTCGTTGCAGTCGGCATGAGGGTAGGAGTCGACGTTGGACTTTGGCGGGTTGGAGGCGGGGAAGGTGTAAAGGTGTTTTCGCCACGAGCGGTTGGAGAACACGACACGTCGGAGCTCGGGGTTGGGTCGACAGAGCAGCCGTGCAAGGCAGCCCGAACGGCTTGAAGGATTTCCTCAATGGTGACGTACCCGTCGCGGTTCGTATCTCCTGCCTCGCACATGCTTACAGGCTCCAACGTCAGTGCGATGCGTACCGCGAGAACCACCTCGTCTACGGTGACGCTCCCGCTAGTGTCGCAGTCACCCGGGCAAGCAATCACTGCCGATGCACTCACCCACGCTGCCTGCAGCGAAACAACCGAAGCGGCAATACTCCAACGCGTGCGCAGTACGATGGAGTGCACCCAACCCCGGCAACGGGCGGCAAAGTGCATAACTGCAAACTTACTCCGCCTACCGTGCCATTGTCCACACTTGAGGGCAGCCCTAGTGGATTGTCGTTCCGGACCACCCCTCACCGACTAGGCACAAGGGGCCAAGCCCACGTCCAAACGGCACGACGACGAAGTCGACGGTTCAGGCGTCGTCCCATCAATACGAGGGGATCACCTGGTAAACCCAATGCCCAAATGGAGCAGGACGGGCATCGGGTCGTTTTCGAATGTTGTAATACTGAATACTGGCCTGGAGATGATTTCGCACCTCCTCTCGGCTCCGCCGAGGGACTCCATGCGGCCGTTCTTGCATGAAATCCAAGAAGTAGTTCGTATACAAATATGCCGCCCACCCGGGCGAAACTTCTCCGGTGGCCGCACGCTCTGACAAAAGCAGGTAGTAGTCCCACAACTCCGGAATCAATTGAGGGGGGGCGCTCGGGAGCAGGAGCACTTGGTGAACAGTACGAATCGTTTCGTGCGCTACAGTCGAGGCCGGCGGGGTGGCCAGATCGGCTGGCGGCTCGCGCCAGCGCCCCGCCGGTAATGGCGTTGGGTTCGCGAGCGCACTGCAGGCTGCGCCCCCGATAAGTAACCAAACAGTGCACCGCCTCCGTGCAACCAGTAGGCGCCTCATTCACGCCTGTTAACACTAGGAGTGCGTCGTTCGTCAATACGCTAGCAACGGCAATGAAATGGGGCGGCAAGCGGTGCACCTGCCCGCCTGCCGCCCGGACATCTTGCCATCAACCGGCTAAATCAGCCGTCTTAGAAAAAATCCGACAAGGTTCAGTGGCCCAGCTTGTATAGCTCGATCGCGTTGCCCGCACAAATGGTGTGCCGCTCTTCTTCCGGCACTCCTGCAAACATTTCGTTGACCAGCTTACGCGTGTACGGCCAATCGCAAATGTGATGGGGATAATCGGTGGACCACATCATGTTCTTGATCCCCACCGCGTGCCGATTGCGCACGCCGTAAAAATCCTGCACGAAAGTTACCAACCAGTTCCGCCGAAAATACTCGCTGGGGAGCAGCTCTAACTCCACTTTCGCCCAAACACGATTACGAAAATAACGGTCGTCAAGCTGTTCCAAGAAAAACGGCACCCACCCTGCGCCAGCCTCCACAGAGATAAACTTTAAGCGCGGGAATCGATCGAAGAGGCCAGACAAGATTGTTTCGGCAATGATGTTCGGCATAGTATCCAAACCAGCGCAAGCGTAACCGACAATGGTTTTGGCTCCGGTACTGATCAACCCCTGCCCCTCCATCATCCCAGTACTCACCGGTGCTTTGCCGCTCTGCTTCGAGGCTACGCCCAGGTGAATACTCACGGGCATTTGCAACTTTTCTGCTTCGGCCCAAAAGGCGTTGTCGTCCACCGTCAGCGCCGGCGCACCGCTTGGCCAGCTCGACAAAATGACACCTTTCAGCCCCAGCTCTTTTGCCCGACGCATTTCAGCGATCATTTCCTCCACCCCTAAGTTCGGCATTTGCGCAAGGCCAATGAGCCGACTTGGGTCTGCTGCCATGAACTCTTTTGCCATCCAGTTGTTGTACGCTTGAATACCCGCCTTGTGGAATTCTGGATCGTCGTCCAGCATGAAGTGGCGCATCGTTCTCTGAGAAGGGTACAGAACCTCAGCATCCACCCCGTCGATCTTTTGTTCTTTGATACGCTCCGGAGCGAGAAATGCGCCTCGATTGACCTTATCGTAACGTGCGCCAGTCCATTTGAACTGATCGTAAGTTCTACCTGGGTAGGTCGTCACCAGGCCGAGCGGAACTGGCGGCGTACCTGGCCGATATTGCCAAGCATCTCCCCCTTCCGAGTCCTTCACCAATTTTGGAGCCTTGGGCAGGAATTCTCGGGGCAGCCACTTCTCCCATAGGTCCGGGGGCTCGACAATGTGAGAATCCGCCGAAATGAACTCGTACCTTCTTCGTGTCTCCATTTTCCTTCCCTCCTTTCCCGGTCGACCTTTCGGCGCCGGTCTCCTTGTTGCCTTCTTCAGCTAGCTCCTTTAGGAAAGACACAGCCGAAGGTCTGTGACCAATGTCACAAACGTTGCTGGACGCCGTCAGCCCTGCGGTGCGGGAGAGTTGGACGAACACCTGGGCATTACCCCCTTCTGCGATCGAGCGCCTTCTGGCAGGAGCCGTGCTTCGCGCCTATCCCCCCTGCAGCTCCATCCTGCCGCAGGGCAGTTCGCGGAACACGGTGTTTTTCCTACTCGAAGGCGAAGTAAGCGTTTCGGTGTATCTTCCGGATGGCCGAAGAGTCCTTTGCGCTCTCTACCAACCAGGCACGATTTTTGGCTTCCCCCTTTTCGGGCCCAATCGACCGCGTTGGAGTTCAGCGGACGCCTTCACAAAAGCAACTCTCGCTTTGGTGCCGCGGGCGCACTTTGAACGAGTGATTCAAACACTACCTTCTGCCGTCGTCGCCGAGTTTTTCAATCGCTTGCTCATTCGCCAGGCGCGGTTTGCCATGCGCCTTCTGCACTGCATGGTTCTCGACCTGCCAGGCCGCCTGGCCCTCGTGCTCCTCGAGCTCGGCGATGCCTTTGGTCGTTACACGCCCCATGGCCAGTGGATCGCGCTTCCGCTTACACACGAACACTTAGCGGAAATGGTCGGCGCCTCGAGGGAGCGGGTGAGCAAGGCGATGGCAGAATTCGCTCACTTGGGTTGGATTCGTTATCGGCGGCGCTCAATCACGATCTTAAAACCCGAGGCCCTCCAACGTGCGGCAAAGCCTCCAAGCGGCTACTGACCTCAAGCCGGGATGACCGACTCAGGCGCGACAGGGACAGCGCGAGCGGGCGTTCCTGGAGGAGCGCCTTCCTTGCAAGCGTTAGTTACGGCATCAGGTCGGTGCGACGCGGGGCTAACCGTCTAGCCACAGTCATCCACTCAGCCATTGCCGAAAAAAGCCCGTTACCCTCCGGACCCTCGTCGTACGCCACCAGCACATCGAGGTGAACGTAACGGTCCATTAACATAGTGTGAAAGCCCGCAGGCACCGCATCCCGTGCTACGCCGCTGCGTAACCGTGGAGCGAGAGAATCGCGATAGGGTCGCAACCGTTCCAAGTTGGAAAGCAGCCCCCGACTGCCTCCGACCGCAAAAATGGGCACATCCACCCGTGCGTTTTCCGTTGCGGCCAGGCCGTATCGCTGCAGCCTCCAGTCATTCGAGCGGGTAATGTTCAAACCGCTCGCGATCCCAACATCTAAAGTCAACCGAGCGGGGAAATACCACTCTATGAAATTGCTCGGACCTCCAAATAACAGCCTTGCAAACGTCTCCAATCGCACCGGGTCAACTCGCGCGGGGTCATCCGCAGCTGTGTCTTGCCAGAAGTACGTGGCCGTCGGATCGAGGGGAGCAAGCAAGTTTCCCACGGCACCCAACAGTTGGCCGAGCAAGCCCGCATTGGGGTTAGCACCAATCCTCCCCCCGGTTGCGCTCCCGATCGAGACCCTGGCAAAGGCTAGTGGCTGAAAGTCGTTGTCGAAACCGAAGCCGAGTGCTGCACGATTCGTCGCTGGCGGAATTTCCCTCGAGCCAAACAGCAAGGAGAAAAAGTTACGATACAAGTCGGCGTCAGGCGACAGCCGTTCCGCCTGACCAAACTCTTTCGAGGCACGCATGCCGAGGATTTCGGCGGTGACAAACAGGTCGGTCGATACAAATGGTTCGAGCGAGCTCACGGGGTTGCTAGTACGCAACGTCTGTAGACTCGAACGAGTCAAGCCGCTTCCTATCCCGCTAGTCTCGTATGCCTGCTGAGTGGGAGGAGCGGCCCCTACGTTTGGAGCCCCTTCGAGCAAGATCAGGCCCGAAAGTAGTTCGAAGCCGGCATATTGCCCGAAATCCCAAGCTGCAAATATGGGAACAATGGAGGCTCCGAGCGAATGACCAGCGAGGAACAACGCCGCACGGGGATAGCGGTGCCAGGCTTCGCGAACGAGCGCATGCAGGTCCTCGATATGGACTTTCAATCCCCATTCCGACAAGAAACGCAGTTGCTCAGGACGCAAAAAGCCTTGGAATCGCTGCCCCTGAACCTCTGCACCTTCGAAATAATATGCCTTGGCGAGGTCTGGATTTCGCTCCTTCTCCGCGAGGTCGAGGCCATGGTGGTCTTCGAGGGCATTCGAGCGGCGATCGATCGCCCAAACCACCGTTCGACCACTCGTACGGGCGATAAGGCGACGGGCAAGATAATCGAAATCGTTCGCGCCACCTAGAAACCCAGGCATGCACAGCACGACTTGATCAATTTCTTCACTCCCACGCCCTCGGTCCCGATAAACCAAAGCCCGGGCAAAGTTCAGTTCGGCGGGAGTATCGACGTTAGCAAGCGGATTCGGCTCTGGGACGCTGCCGGGGACGACAATAAGTTCGGGAACGATCGGTGCAGGCTCCGACACGACACCCTCGCCATCATCCCCACAACCTGAAGCCACCACGATCAGCACCCAAAACATTACCGCTGCAACGATCCGACCATGCTCTTCATGTTTTCTCACCGTGCTTCCCACCTTTTGCCCCTCGTTGACGTCACACCACCTCATATGCCTCATGATCGAGTCAGAAAAAAGCGGAGGGGAGCGGAGCCCACGCTATGGTACCGAGCACCAGGCTCGGCTGGCAAGCTTCCCAGCGAAACTACCAGAGTTTTCGCGTCTGCTTCTAGACGTGGGGGCTAGCGTTCGGTGGCCGCAATCCCCGATACAGATTAGCCCGCTCCTCACGTAACTCAGCGAGCCGCCGCTCCGCATCGCGCACCATCCGAGGCCTATAATTGAGCAGATAGTAAGCGCCAATGATGACAGCAATCAGAGCTAGCCCGTGATCAGGGTGCATCTGTAAATATGCCAACACCGTGCGAACAACCTCGTCCATGAACCCTCCGGGACTGACGCGTCATACAAGCAGCGAAAATTGTGCCTGCTTGTGTCACCCTGCGCTGTTGAATAGTGGCAAACTTTGTGTCTACTGGGTGCCGCAAACTGACAATTTTTGTCTGCCATTTCGTTGCCATTTTTTCTCCGTGCTATGCGCTTTGCAATCTTTCTTCTTTGAACCGCGCGCAGTTCACCGCTTCTCGAACTGGGCCAACGTATTTGGCCCAGCAGGATGACGTCCGCCTGAAAGTCGATGACGGCATGCACACGCGGCAAGCACCAGAAAGCGTCATCCAAAAGAGGCCGCCCATTTATGCCCTGATTGTCGGCCAGGAAACGGTCCACCGAATTGCCCCTGGAGAGACAGCCGCTGCGTTGGCCCGGAAGTACAATGCTTCTTTGCACTCTATTCTCCGGCGCAACCGCATACTTGACCCACGACGCTTGCAGATTGGCCAACAACTGATCGTGTCCAATCGACACATTGTGCCCACCCCGTTTGACACCGGCTTGGTCGTCGACCTTCCGCTTTTACGGCTGCATTGGGTTCAAAACGGCCAGCTGGTCGACTCCTTTCCCATTGCGGCAGGCCGTCCTGCGTGGGAAACTCCGTCGGGGATCTACCGTGTGGTAGCTCGGCGGCGCGATCCCACCTGGTACGTGCCCCCATCCATCCAGCGCGAAATGCGGGCAGCCGGCTTGCCGGTGCGTAGCCGGGTGCCGCCTGGACCTGATAACCCGCTTGGAAAATACTGGATTCAGCTCTCCGCTCCTGGCATTGGCCTTCACGGCACCAACGCTCCCTGGAGCGTAGGGCGCTACGCCACACATGGTTGCATTCGCCTTCACGACGAGCACATCGAACGGCTTTTCCGGGAGGTTCCTGACGACACCCCGGTGGCCATCGTAGAGGAACCAGTTCGCCTGGCTCGGGCCAGTGACGGCCGGGTTTTCCTCGAAGTGTTTGATCGACCCGGAGTTTGGACACTCTCCCGGCTCAAGGAAGTGGTGGACCAAAGCGGGTTGACCCCGCTTGTATCCTGGCCTGCCGCCGCTGCGGCGCTGTCCGGGCGCTGGGCTACTGCGACCGACATCACCCTAACACGGCCTCCCCAGCAACCCGGATCACAAGTCGCGCCAGCTCCCTCGAATCCTTCAACCCAAACGGCGCAATAGATCGTCGATTACCTCGAGAGCCTCTGTAGTCGCCGCCTCAACGAACGCCTGTCGCTCTGCTGTCCCTTGATGGACCACTTTATAAGCTTCCTCGGCCAATGCCTTCTCCACGGAGTCTAATGCGGACCGAACAAATGGGAGGAATGCGTTCCAGTCGCGCTCCACGCACTCGAGTAACCGCCGGGCCCTCCACCACGCCGAGTCCGCGGTATAATTTTCACCGCCCCGCGTGAGCACCTCTGGTAAAACAACGTCGAGGAACAACGGCAGGTACACTCCCACGCATGGGGATCCTAAACACGCCCAGTAAATCGCGCGACTCGGGTTTTCCGGTATCTCTGCGACAATGCTAGCTGTCGTCGTTCCCACCGGGTCTGCATGCATGCAAACAGAAAAGAACTCCGGGTCGGCAGGGCTTAACCCCGCCCGGGGATCGATCCGGCCATAATGGTCGCGCATCCAACTGCGTAAGTGGGACGGGCCGATGTTCCCCTTTGAACGTTCCAGCAAACCACAGGTGCGAGCATGGCGGGCCGACGAGATCACTCCAGGCACAGAAATGGTGTCACGATAGGCGGCGGCAAAGTTGAACCGCGCTGGGCTCTCACCAACCCACCAACCTCGTTCGACGGCAAATTCCATGGTGTCGGGCCCAAGCTCGTCCCAATCGCTTTCGATACTGAGGTGATTGGAGAGACTTGCGACATCGGAAACGCGCCGCACCGCCCAGTGGCGACCAGAGGTTTCCCACACGAACGCTTCGCGGGCATCGGCTACGAGGAAAGAGTTGTGGTAAGGCCAATCCTTGTCAGCAAAGCCGGAACCACCTTGTCCAAACGCCGCCAACAATTCGCTCATGACCCGCACTGCGTCTTGAGCATTGCAGGAGCGCTCCAGGCCCAAACGCACAAGATCCATTCCAAGAAGTCCTGAAGAAGCGACAGGCTCTTTCGTAAACACCGTGTGGTTGCCGATCACCACGCCATGTTCATTCATGCCATGCTCGAAACCCCAACACCAATATGGCTTCGACCCTATGACGCGATACGTACGCTCCACCTGGGGGATCACCACATAGGTACAGCGTACCTCTCTGCCCACACCATGATCACAACGAGGGACATCGGAAAGCGGCTGGCACTCCAGTGCCGGACGATCACTGTTTTTCGCGAATAGGGTGGCACCGGTCGCGGTAACCGGCGCCAAGGCCACAAGCGAATCGCAACTCAGGGGAGCAATGAGCGAGCGCATGCCTCCTCCATAGCTGGGTCAAGACAGCAGGGAAACACTTTTACCGCAGGCAAACGCCGGCGGGGTGCTCGACTGTCACTTGCCACAGGTGCAATGAGTAAACCCAAAGCGACCGAGAGGAGGTCAGCGCTGTGCACCCGTACGAGACGTTGCGCGTGGAGCATCGCGGCTCCACCGGGATTGTGAAGTTGCATCGGCCCGAACGATTGAACGCATGGACCCCGGTAATGGGCAAGGAGCTCGTTCACGCACTGCGTACGCTCGATGGCGACGCCAACATCCGAGTGGTCGTGCTTGTCGGGGAGGGGCGAGCCTTTTGCTCTGGAGCTGATCTCGACTTCTTCCGGAGCCAATGGGAAAAAGGCGAGAGGGAAGGCGGGGTTACGCGGAGTGAGGAGTTCCCCTTACTCATGCGGCATCTCCGCAAACCCTCGATTGCTGCCTTGCACGGCTACGCGCTTGGGATCGGTGCCACGATGGCTCTTCTTTGCGATTTGCGCATCGCGAGTCGAGAAACGAAAATAGGCTTTTTGTTTGCCCGCCTTGGCCTGATGGCAGAGCTTGGTTCCACGTACATTTTGCCCCGGCTCGTTGGCCTCGCCCGAGCCAGCGAGCTTCTGTTTACGGGAAAAATGTACAGCGCCGAACAGTGTGCAGCATGGGGTCTGATCAACCAGGTTGTCGCAGAAGGCAAAGTCCTCGAGACTGCACTGCAGCTTGCCGAGGAGATTTCTGAATGTGCGCCCCTTTCACTGCAACTCACCCGGCAAGCACTGTACGATGGTTTGGAAAATTCGTTTCCTGGGCAACTGCGAGTCGAATCCTTGGCGTTGCATTACCTTTACTCGACATCCGATCATGCCGAAGCATTGCAAGCTCTTCGCGATCAACGGCCACCGCGATTCACGGGCCGCTAGCCGACAAAGCGTCCTGCGGCTTTCCATCGCAGTCCACTCATCCTTGTTCAAACAACCTTCGAAGATTGACGGGGCATTGTGCCCAGTCTGCCGGCCACGAGGGCAGCGTCCTGAGCCTCGATCTTCGAGAGTTTGGAGTTAGGCTGCTGGTAGCTCCCGCGATAAGCCCGCCAGGCTATGGCCAAAGTGCCAGCACCCATCACCAGGCAATCACGGAAGAGCCGGAGAGAGGTTTTGCGATCTCGGTAAGCCACCGACACCGCAACTTCGGTTACCGGGATCCCCAGTGCACGGGCGGCCAACAACAATTCTATATCGAACAAATACCGCAGCGAACGGACCCGCTGGCAAAGCTCTATACCCACGGAGCGTTGGAAAGCCTTGAGCCCGCATTGCGTGTCGGTGATTGCAAGCGGCAAGCTCAGGCGCACTAAACGGTTGAACGCGATACCGATGAGATGCCGCCGAGCCGCATAATTGAGTGCGCCCATGTTGACCAGCATGGCAGAGCCAGGCAGCCGCCGAGAACCGATCACAAATGGAGCTCCCTGCAGCACCGGCTCGATTACCGCCCGGTAGCTCCCCGGTAAGAATGGGCCATCAGCATCGGTAAAACAAACCGTCGGAAACGTTGCTTGCGCGACACCGCGGTACACAGCCCAACCTTTGCCCCGGTTACATGCCCCGCGCAGCAGACGAATACTCGGCACCTGCGACACGACTTCACTCGTAGCGTCGCTGCTGCCGTCGTCCACAACAACAATTTCCAACGGTAAGCCGAGGCCAAAAAGCTCCGACTGAACTTTTTGTATCGTCTCACAGATTTCAGCCGCCGCGTTATAGGCTGGAATGACCACGGAAATTCCAGACTCCCCGACCTGGGCCATGGAATGGTTTTTTCCCTCTAGGGCGAACTTCTTGCCACGGGTCAGCCAGCACCGCAAGCAAGACGTTGCCCAGCACCCTGGCAGCAGCCCCGTGATTGATCGGCCGAGTGAAACACCTCTTCTACGGGAAAACAATTTCTGCTTGTTGTCGCAATCGCGACAGGAGCGCGTCACGTAAGCGCTGGCGTTCGCGCTTGCGCAGAACGGCTTCGATTTTCGGTCGCGCTTCATCCAGAGGAATGACTCCGGCAGGCCGCCGGGCGGTAACGAAAAACAAGTGGATCCCATCCTCCCGTCGTAAGGGTTCCGAAACTTGTCCGGGGGCTAGAGCAAACACGATGTTTTCCACGGGTGGATCGAGGTCTCCGCGAGCCACCCACCCAAGGTCCATTCCACTGTCGCTGTCACCGGTCGAACTTAGGCCCTCCCGGTCTACCCCCCTTGCCAACCAGCCTCGCCGGATCGCGGTTGCCTTGCGCTCTGCCTCTGACCATGCCCGCTTCGTGCCACCCAGTACCGGCACCACGGTGTGCCGTAACCGCAGCTGGTCCGGGTGGTGGAACTGGTCGCGATTTTTATCGTAAAATTCTTCCACCTCTCGGGGATCCACCTGCACTTCGCGCCATACTATTGTTTCTAAAAACCTCTGGACCACCAAGGCCCGCTCGGTATCGTTTCGCACATCGTCCAAGGTCCAACCCCGCTCAGCGAGCGCACGCTGCCACGCGCTTTGTTCGCCAAACTTTTTCTGCGTTCGTTGCAACTCCTTCTCGACGTCTTCACCATCGACCGCCACGCCCACGCGCTTGGCTTCTTGATACAGCAACTCGAAATCGACCAACGACTCGAGCGCAGATTGTTCCCACTCTTTTCTCCGGGCTTCACGCTCCGCTTCTCCTCGTACGGCAGCAATCCCCAGAACGATTTCCTCCAGCGCCTTGCGTGGAATGGGAGTCCCGTTCACCAAAGCCGCTGCATCGGGAGGCACTTGCCCCCACGTGGGCAGCGCCCCGACGACTACCCCGACAAGCCCCCCAAGAACCGCCCTGCTGAGATTGGGAACCGACCGTCGACCCATTCGCTGTCCTGAAGAAACGCCCTTACCGAAGACCGTTGGAACGCGCAAATCGTGGCCTCACGTCTTTGAAGCGGCGTTTGTTGAAAAGCAGCCCCAATACTGGCAAAGTGCGGCCACTGCGGATGCGATGGAACGGAGGTGGCTCATGGCACTTGTTGAGCTGGCGGGACGGCTTTGTCTAGCCACGATCTTCCTGGTTTCCGGCCTCGGAAAGGTCCCTAACTTCGCCCGCGTCGCCGAAGACATGGCCCGACACCATGTGCCCCTTCCGGAAGCCGCGCTGATCGCAACGATCTTGATCGAAATCTTAGGCGGGCTCTTGATCGCAATTGGCCTCCGTACGCGCATGGCAGCAAGCATTGTTGCCTTGTGGCTTGCAGTGGTAACGGTTGTTTATCACACGAGTTTGGTCGTGCCACAAAATCAGGACCAGACGATCCAGTTTTTGAAAAACCTCGCCATCATTGGCGGCCTTCTCGTTGTCGTCACCCACGGCGCGGGAACGATCAGCGTGGACGCCAGGCCGCGTCGCACTCGGTTGGAAGTTTAGCCCCTCGTCGTTCAGAAGAGCAGGACGTTCGAAATTTCTCAGTTCGCACCTTACGTGGCTCTGAACCGTTGGACGACGTGGGTCGCTGACCGGGCGTAGTGTGGGCCTCCACTCCCCCAAGTGTCATTCTCCCTCTGGGCATTACGGATCGGTCCGAGGCTTTTTGTCACCTGCCGAGACCGCCCCCACAGCTTTGCTGGGGCAGAAACCTCCCCCGCGCGCGCACGGGGTAGAGAAGCCTCGTACGCGCCAACTCCGGTAAAACATCAGCACCGGCTGTAACCCGCCTGCTGACTCCTCTCTCCAAAATCTTCCCTTAACTGGGAGGCCGGGTACACAACGCCTTACTCTCTTAGCACTCGCTCATAAGCGACGATGGCGTCGATGAGGTGCACCCCGGGGCGGTTCCCGCACACAACTTGCAATCCTCTCCGCTCCTGCCTAATCGGCCATCAGAAGATGGGCACGTCAACACGCAGCCAGGGCTTGCGCGCCGCGTTGGTACAATTGCGTTGCACTCAAGAGCCCACAGAAAATCTTCGCCGCGCCGTGGAGCGCGTTCGCCAAGCGGCCGACCACGGTGCTCAGGTGGTTTGTCTCCCGGAACTTTTCCGCACCACCTACTTTTGCCAAAGGGAAGCTCCTGAACTGTTCGACTTAGCCGAACCAGTGCCTGGACCCACTACCGACGCATTGGCCCGCGCGGCTGCCGCCGCTCATGTTGCCGTGATTGGTTCGGTCTTCGAGCGCCGGGCAGCAGGGGTTTATCACAACACGGCTGTGGTAGTGGCGGCGGATGGGACCTTAATTGGTGTGTACCGCAAGCTTCACATCCCGCACGACCCACTGTACTTCGAGAAATATTACTTTACCCCCGGTGACCTTGGCGTGCGCGTGTTTCCTCTAGCGGGCTGGCACGTGAGCGTGCTCGTCTGCTGGGATCAATGGTTTCCCGAAGCTGCACGACTTGCGGCACTTGCCGGGGCAGAGATTCTTTTTTACCCGACTGCCATCGGTTGGCATCCAGCGGAGAAAGCGGGACAGGGTGAGCTGCAATACGATGCTTGGCTCACGGTTCAGCGGGCGCACGCGATCGCCAACGGCATTTATGTCGCCGCCTGCAACCGCGTCGGCGTGGAAGATCGACTCGAATTTTGGGGTGGGTCGTTCGCCACCGATCCATTCGGCCGCGTGCTCGCTCGAGCTACTCACGAAGAAGAGGATCTCGTATTGTTCACTTGCGACCGGCAGCTCATCGAAGAGACGCGTCGCCACTGGCCTTTTTTGCGCGATCGCCGAATCGACGCATACAGTAACCTTCTAAAACGCTGGATCGACACCGAAACGCTGTAAATGCCGCAACTTCTTTCCACCGAACCAGCCCGCCTAGGGTATACAATGCCTGCGGAATGGGAGCCTCACGAAGCGACATGGCTCGCTTGGCCCCATAAAGAGGAGTCTTGGCCTGGCTTGTTCGAGGCAATTCCCTATGTTTGGGGCGAAATTGTCCGCGCCCTAGTGCCTTCTGAAGAGGTACGGATCCTGGTCGCTAACGAGGAGATGGAACATCTCGCGCGTGGTGTGCTTCGGCAGGCAAGCATACCGGTCGAACGCGTACGGTTTTTTCACGTCCCCACCGACGATGCTTGGATACGCGACCATGGGCCCATTTTCCTCTTGAATCGCGCGGATCGGAGACTGGCCATTGCCGACTGGGAGTACAATGCATGGGGTGGCAAATACTCCCCCTGGGCGCAGGACAATGCGGTACCGCAACGCATCGCAGAAATTTTCGATCTGCCGGTTGCCCGGCCAGGGATGGTGCTCGAAGGCGGCTCTATCGACGTCAATGGCAGAGGAACTTTGCTCACCACCGAGTCATGCCTACTCAATCCCAACCGCAACCCAGACCTGACACGTGCGGCGATCGAGCAAAAGCTGCGGAACTACTTAGGGGCACACCACATTTTATGGCTGGGTGAAGGCATTGTTGGAGACGACACTGACGGGCACGTTGACGACATCGCTCGCTTTGTCGCTCCTCGGCGGGTGGTGGCCGTGGTTACCGAAGACCGAAGCTCCCCCGATTACGCCGCACTGGCCGATAACTTCGAGCGCCTGCAGTACATGCGCGATCAAGACGGCCACCCCTTGGAGGTCGTCCCCCTTCCCCTCCCAGACCCCGTGTTCCATGAAGGACAACAGTTGCCAGCCAGTTATGCAAACTTTTACATCGCCAACGGTGCGGTGTTGGTGCCCATTTTTGGCGTGCGCCAAGACCAGGAAGCTCTCTCTCTCCTGCAAACATTATTTCCCACCCGCCGCGTGGTCGGCATCCACTGCAGAGAACTGATCTGGGGTTTGGGCGCGATCCACTGCGTGACCCAACAGCAACCTCGGCTGTAACCACCGGCTCATCTCCAGCGATAGTCACTCGAAAACGGTTGCTCGGTAAGCCCCGCCACCTTGGTCACGAAGATTCTCTGGGCACCTGTTGCCAGAAGCGCTTTTACCGCGCTCGGTACGGGCATGGGCCGGTCCGCGAAAAACAAAACTGCCACCTCGAGTTCGAAAGCTCCATCCCTAGGCCGCACCTCGGTCTCGGGAACCGGCAACGCAACCTCCACGACCTGCCCAGCGAGCAGACCCTGATTCGGGGCCAGCAGACGCCACTGGTCGGCCCCTCCTACTGGCCTGATTGCTACCACACCGGTTGCTGCTGTGCTCTGCGGTGTACCTTCAACTTCCAGTGCCATACGCAGCACACATCCACGGCCATCCGCAAGACACTGCAGCGAAATGTCGGATGCCGCACGAACAAACACCTCCGTAGCCGGCCCTGCCGGCACCTCTGCCGCTAGAGGACAGATTACTTGCCCGGTGTCCACGAGAGAGACACACCTCTGCTCGCTGAGTGCCGTGGTGATCGCGGCCTTTTCGAGGGCCTGCAGGTCAAAGCCACTCGATCCACTCCCCCCGCCACAACCCAATCCCAGGGCGCTCGCCATGATGAAGTAGACCACTGTCCTCGAAATGAGCCCAGCCATTGTCGTGTCCTCACATCGTTGTGGCTGCTACCAAGACGTTCAAGAACCGCGTTGTGGCCGATTGATCCGCCGCGAACTCCTGTGCAAGCTCACGTAGGAAAGTATCTAGGCGGCGCCGAAACTCCGGGAGCTGTTCTGCTTCAATATGGAGAAAATGATTGCGAAGGTAAGTTCCCGTGTTCGCCTCCTCCAAGGCTATTTTATCCAGCAGTGCTTTGACGAAGAGGGCACAGAACTCCATGGCCAAAGCAACCTTCTCATCGCGTCCCTGAGCCACATAATGGCGTTCCCTCCGCCGCACACGGCCACGTTGCACCTCCACGATTCCCCGATCGCGGAGTAACGCTTCCACCTGTTCACCAACAGACGAGTGTTTTTCACCACGATGCTTGGACCGATTCCCTCTCGTCCCTTCCCCCTCGAAACTGCGGCGCCATTCCCTCAAGGAAATCCAACTACCGTCGTCGGGCAGTGCCGCCATCGCCTGACTCATGCGCACGGCAAGCTCCGCATCGGTGATTCCCTCCACCGCCCGTGGGGCCGCAAGCACTCTGCGCAACTCCTTGCCGAACGCATGCAGCATGCGGTCACGCCAAAGGAGAGTAAGTAACGCGTGAGGGTCTTCGTTGCGAATTGCCGCAAGCCGCCGGACCAGCGATTCGCTCGGAAAGCGCTTGCCGTTTTCGATGTAACTAAGCATCACCGGATCGATCGCCCCACCAAGGACCTCGCGGGCGAAACGGCGTACGGTGTACTCTCGCCCCATGAGTACGCGGGTTTCGTAAAACACGTCCTTGATTTGCCGCAAGCTGCGCTCTCGCTTGACCCGCATGGCTACACGCCGGGAACGGAATCAGGCCTTATGTAAACAACTTTTGTTTGGCAATGCAACCGCAGTTCAGCGCAGGAGTAGCTTACGCGACCTCTACTCCGGCTCGCTCCGGGACGCGGCGGCAGCCACCACCATCTCCTTCCCGCCGCCAGGCGGCGCGAGCCTGCGGGAAGTAACGAATCTGGGGAGGCAACCACGGAAGCAGAAGCGCAGTGGCAGCCACTAGAGAGCGGAAGGCGTACTCGTGTCTCCAAGACCAGTGAAATCCATAGCGAGTCCGCAATTCCTCGGGCAGCAAGCCGATGGACAACAGCCGTGCGGGAGGCATCACCCCTCTGAGCCAAAGGGGATGCTCGGGTTGTAAAATTGCCTGCGCAATATCGCGACTTTGGCCACTCACTGCAAGTTTCTGCCCGGCGAGCATGCCTCGGAAGTACGTCTGGAAGTCGCCCCACGTCGCCGGAATACTCTCCTGCGGGATCCCGAGCACCCGCGCGATCACTTTCGATTCTTCGTAATACCGTTTAATTTCCTCGGGCGTCAGCGGGCGTACGAACATCTCGAACACCCGTTGAGCGGTATCGACCAGCGTAGCGTGAACCCAAAGCATCAGCGCGGGGTCAGAGGCGCTGTAGGGAGTACCCGCGCGGAAGGGCATAGCTTGGAGCGACAACCTTCCCCGCACTCGCTGGTGACGCCGCTCGATCTCTCTTACGGCTTTAATGGCAGCCCACGCGGGGGCAAAGGTGATGGTCAACATGAGGTCCAGAGTGCGGTGCAGTCTGTCGAGTGGCCGGTCGCGAAAGTTGCTATGCTCTGCCACTCCGGCAGCAATCAAAGGGTGGGCGACCTGCAGGAGCAAGGCACACCCACCCCCGGCAAGAAGCACCGACTCTCGGTTCACTTCCCAGGTTACAGTGCCCGGACCAAGTAAACTGCGGTCGAGGAAAAGATCGCGTCTACCCAACGCGTAGCGCAGCCGCTCCCGGTCCTTCTGCGACACCTTGGACTTCGGATCGCTAATTGACACCTTCTCACCTCCTCCTCACGGCTTCCCCTAATCCAATCACCATCGCCTTGTCTACTCGAAACATGCAACTGTGAGCGGAGCTTCGCAGCCGGAGCCGCCGCCAAAATGACTCACCTGACCGACAGGGACGTTACCGATCCTGCGGCCGAGCGCCTCAGGGAAGTCCTATTTAGTAGGGGCGTTTATCTGGCGGATGCGCCATAGCGTTCTTGCAAGCCCGCGTGCCGCCTTGCTAGCCAGTGCCCTTTAAGCCTGAAGCAACTATGCGCCGGGGCGGGCGCTAATTAAGCGTTTCCATGACCAAGGTGGAGCACGAGCAAATAGAGATGGTGGCGATCGATGCGGCACGTGCAGCCGGGGAATGCATCCGGAACGCCTGGGCCGAAGCTCGCCAAGTCGAGTACAAAGGACCGGTGGACTTAGTCACCGAGACAGACAGGGAAGCCGAGACCCTCATCGTTTCACAGATTCGAACGGCCTTCCCATCCCACACCCTGGTTGCCGAGGAGGCATCCGCCACTGCGGTTCTCCGAGCCCCATTGCCTGGCGAGCCAGCGTGGTATGTTGACCCGCTCGATGGAACAGTCAATTTTGTCCACGGTATTCCCCATTTTGCCGTCTCGATCGCCTTTGGATACGGCACTCGCATCGAGGTGGGGGTGGTTTACGATCCCATGCGCGAGGAGCTGTTCTTTGCGCGTCGTGGGGCGGGTGCATTTCTGAACGAAGAGAAAATCTCCGTATCGAGGACCAACTCGATTCATCGCGCTCTTTTTGCCACAGGTTTTCCTTACGACCGGCAACAGCATGCAGACTACTACATCGCTTTTTTGGGCGATTTCGTTGCTTCCGCACAGGACGTTCGTCGTTTTGGATCGGCTGCGCTCGACTTATGCTGGGTTGCTGCGGGGCGTTACGATGGCTTCTGGGAGTGGCGCCTACACCCATGGGACATGGCAGCCGGCAGTTTAATCGTGGGGGAGGCGGGCGGCATGGTTAGCACGTTCCGAGGCTTGCCACTCGATCTCTACGGCGACCAGATCGTCGCCACGAACCTGGCATTGCATGCCCAAACGTGTATTCGCTTGATCAACCGCCTCGAGGCTTCGGAAGATCAGCTTTCTTCGAAACCTGATCACCACTCACCCTGAGTAACCCCTGGACCTCCGAGTCGAAGGCTCTCAATCCTGGCAGCCCATCGATACTCCGAACGTTATGGCGGAACTGATAATTCCGCAAGCCGTCGCTGCCCTTGCGCTCTGCCCAATCGATGAGCTCCCGCCGCTGGCCGATGAAGCGGTACAAGGGCACCCCGTACCCGCAAGACTGCAATACTCGCTCAATGCGCACGCGAACGACCGCACGTGCCCCTGGCAGCGGCGGAAAGCATTTGCTGAGGTCGGCAAACTCGGGGTCGCCTGGTTCCAACACCTCTCCTCGACCATATAACCTCACGATCTTCGGAGCCCCTTCGAACGCACAAAACATCAAGGTGATGCGGCCATTTTCTCTCAAGTGGGCGATTGTCTCCACACCACTACCTGTGAGGTCGAGGTAGGCAATGGTTTCCTCGTCCAACACCCGCAGAGAATCTAAACCTTTGGGTGAAACATTCACGTGTCCGTCCCGTCTTGAGGGTGCGGTGGCGACGAAGAATACGTGCTGCCCCAAGATGAATTTTTGGACCTCCTCACTGATCTTGGCCGCCACTGACAAATCCTTCCGAAAAGAAACCACCTCAGGAAAGCGATCACCGTGCCGACATCTCAAACCAAACCGGCTCAACCTGAGGCAGGCCCTCTAGGTCAATGACCGCACCCGGGCTAGCATCTGGGATATACCTTCCATCAGTGAGAAGAAAGGCGAACGCTTGCCGGAGCGCTTCGGGCACATCCCCGGTAACCCCATGGCCGCTGAACTCACCTCGACCGTAATCGGTCATGACGAAACGCCAGATTCCGCTGCAGCCAGCAGCGCTCAAGCAGCCGCGAGTAAGATTCAAGTCCGGCAGCTGCATGGCAAGGGCAAGGTCCTCGGTCGTGCGGTTCGGTACAATCGGGTCGATGATACCCTCGTGCATCAAAATGCGTTTCGGAGGCGCCCCCGGCAGGCGACGCTGCGGGGCGATTACATAAGGTGCGTAGTTGATCGGATCTCCCGGGTCTAATGCCCATTGGGCCGTTTGTTGGAACCGGTGCAAAAACGGCGCAAAATAAGGGCTATCGGGCGTAATGCCGATGAAAATGCCGATCAAGGGCTCGATTAGTTGTCGGATTTCTCGTGAGGCAAGAATGTTCGGCAAGCCCCCGCCTGGTACGCTCAACATTCCAACGAGCACTTTCGACTCAACGGCCAAGAACATCGTTCCCATGATGCCACCTAAGGAACCACCCAAGTAGTGGATGCGCCGGGGGTCGACTTGATCGAAGGGAGCAATCCCTGCGGCATGGGCAGTCTCAATCATGCGCGCCAGCTGCAAAAAATCAGCAATGGTTTGACGGAAATACTCTCTCGTGGTCGCAATGTCCTGGAGATTGAAGAAGTTGACCACGCTTCCTCTTCGGCCATGCTGCAGGGCCGAAATGGCGATTCCCACGAGAGGCAAATTTAAATTGGTACGAGCGATTTGCGTTACGTCACGCCCAGAACCACCCAGCCCGTGCCCAAAGATCACCACCGGGTAGCCACTCGGGGGGCGTTCTGCTTTAGGCAACACCATATAAAAATCCACTTTGTTGGCGGTTGGCGTTACCTCCCCAGAAATTTTTGCTGGATCGAAAGCACCATTGGGTCGTTCACGAAAATCAAACGAGTCAAAGTAGCCGACAGCCACAGCAGAAACGTTCGGGGTGTTGCGGCTGCCCAACAAAGTCGCATAGCCCTCGCTACCCTCGGGAAAGATCCCAGTTTCCAGGTTGCCGAGTGGGCGGTCTAGCACGGGCAAGGGGGGGCCCAACTCGCCGCTGTCGAGGCGCTGACGAATGCGTACCAAGTCATCGACGGTGCTTTGAGTCGTAAAGAGATCCGTCAGTAAAAGGCGTTCGCGAGGAAGCGCGTAGCGTTGCTCCAAAAACTCCCAAACCCTCACTAGGCGCTCTCGCCACTCCAGTGTGGCAGAGTCCAGATTTGCCCCTGCCACGAGCCGACGAAAATCGTCGCTCGCCTGCACTTGAAAGCCTTGCCCATCGGTGAGTTCGTCCGTAACGATCAGCGCGTAGGTTGTCTTTGGCTCGAGAGGAATGACGGGCGCAATTTCCACCGCCATGTCTGGCGCATAAAACGAAGCGGTGACACTTACGGGTGCTTCGTCCAGAGCGTGGTACTTCAGTAACCAAATGCCGCGAGGGTACGCCCCAGTATCGACGACTACGGGGCGATCGAAGAGGACACGGATCGGGGCGAAGGTGGAAAAACCATCCAAGGCCCGCAGTTGCCGAGATACTTCCGTGGCGTAAGCTCGCGCGGCGTCAAACGCACGACTGTCGGGCAGCGGCATCGCTAGGTAAGAGGCAGGCACTTCTGGCCTTCCGTCCGAGCCAAGCAACCGATCGCTCGGGAACGGATTCAGTGGACTCCTGGCATCCAGCGAAAACAACAAGCGTGCGGGCCTGATCGTGGTGGCCGTCGCAGTCTGGGTCGGAGAAGCCGTCTGGGTAAACGTGGCTGTCGATGTCGCTGTAGCTGTCGAGGTTGCCGGCGGCGGCGGTGTTCCGCTCGGGCTCAAGGTGGCAGTCGATGATGCTGTGGGCGTTGCAACTTCGGCCAAGGTACGTGTAGGGGAGGCTGTAGGTGGAGGCAGCGCGGGCGTCATCGTGGGAGTGGTTGTTGTTTCGGCTGACGAACCGATTTCGTTGCTTCCGCAACTTGCGACGATGAAAAGCAGCCAGGCGGCAAGCAGGGTGCGACCATGCCCACTTTGGGGAAAGTTTTTCCTTGACATGACGCTGCCCGCTACTCGGTCCGAGTTAGTTAATCAAGTAGAAGCCTCATATCGGTTAATTCGGGCTCCAACCGCCCACCCGCCGAGTTCCACACCACCGGGGCGAAGATCGACCAACAAGCGCTGTCCCGCAGGATCGGAAACCACCACCGAGTTCCAGTCCACTTCGCAGCTCTGGCGTGCGCGCCCGACGATGCGGCACTCGCAACAAAAAGGCTCCCCACTTCTGCAGGCACGGGGCGAGCGTCCGTCCAGTGGACCAGCGGCGCGCGCAAACGTCCAGGGGACGGGATGCTACTCGCAAAAACCGAACGGCCTGTTTCCCGGTCGATCTGGCACTTTGGGCCGTCCGCCGTCACCATTTGCGCGGGCGAGCACGCCGGATCGCAAAGGAGGTCCGCCTGCAAACCGGCAACCTTGCCATTTTATCGCTCCAGTGTGAGGCACACCAGAACGATGTCGTTCCGCTGGTCTACTGCCGCCCAGTCGCTTCCCACGGGCGCCGTCCGCTGTTGCTCCCCGACTTCATCTCCAACGGCTCCACGACGGAGCCACCGAGGATTGGCGTCGCTACCGCAGCTGCAAAAAAATAAAGGCGCTCAACGACGCAACTTTCATCTTTCTCGTCGTCGCCATGACGAGGCACCTTTGGTATCTTTTCTACATCACCCTATCACATAAAAACAGCAAACATCCCTTGGCCACTGGGATGACTTCAACGGTTTCCTCATGGGTGGAAGAACAAACGGCCACGCCCAGGCACCGTGTACCGCAAACTGGAGCCACAACTCAAGGCTAATGGAAGCGGGCTTACGTCACCAAGGCCACATTCCCTCGGGAACAAGCTGGCATCTCGCTTAAGCGCCGATGACCTTGGTGTAGCGATCGAGCAACGGGAGCACCTTGTCTCGGTTCGCCGCAGGCAAGCCGAAAATCACTCGGTCCACACGGGCTGCCCGAAAAGCGTCGATCACCTTCGGGTCGGCAGGGGCCGAGAACACGCTGACCGAGATCGTTTTTGGATCGCGACCCTTTTCCTCCGCGATGCGACGCAGCTGCTCAATTTGAGAAATCACTGCCGTACCAGCGACCCCGAGAGGAAGCCAGCCATCGCAATAATCCACTACGCGATGCAACACCTGCCTCGAATGCCCTCCAAGCAAGATTGGAGGATAAGGCTTCTGCACTGGCTTCGGCCACGACCAAATGGGGTCGAAGTTCACGAACTCACCGTGGAATTCGGGCTCTTCTTCCGTCCAAATTCGTTTCAGGGCAGCAACTTGCTCACGGAGTTTTTTCCACCGAGTACGGAATTCAGTGCCGTGATTGGCCATTTCTTCCACGTTCCAACCGCCGCCGATGCCGAAAATAAACCGGCCACCAGACAAAAAGTCGAGCGAGGCAACTTCTTTTGCCAAAGTGATGGTGTCGCGCTGGATGACGAGGCAAATCCCGGTGCCCACCTTGAGCCGACGGGTGACGGCCGCGGCCATTGCCAGCGCGACAAACGGGTCGTGCGTGTGCCAGTAATCCTGAGGCAGCTCTCCCCCACCTGGCCAAGGGGTCTGACGGCTTGTCGGAATGTGAGTGTGCTCGGGGAAAAAAAGCGATTCGAAGCCGCGAACCTCCGCTTCGCGTGCGAGTTCGTCGGGCCGAATCGCGTAGTCGGTGGAAAATAACATGAGACCGTAATTCATTGCCAATCTCCTCTGCCCTTTTGCTGACAGGAGAGGCGCTTGTCGACCCGCTCCTCTTCTCAACGTGGCGTGGGACTCTTACGTGCCTTCGGCTTCTTTTGGGGTGTTCGGGCCGCGGTCGCTGCTGTAGGTGTTCCTACTGGCGGGCTTTTTTTCATCTCGGGCGTTGTCGTCCCCACTTTGTCGGGCTTCTTCTCCGGGGTTGCCTGGTCCAGTCTTGTCGGTGCCGCCGTCGGCTTGGTTATCTCTGGCGTCGCTGCCGGGGTGGGCGCGAGGGTAGCCTCGGGCGTCGCCACCACCGCCTCAGGGGTCGAAACGCTTTCCTCACCACCTCCCGCTGGAGCGCCTTGCGCAGGAGGGGGGACCATCGGAGCGGGAGCAACAGCCGGAGCGGGTGGCGCACCTGCGGGAGCACCTCCACGAACAGGCGCGGCTGGTGCTATCGCAGGCCCACCTTCTCCCGGAGCCCCCGTGCCGCCTGTGGTTGCGCCACCAGTGCTGCCACCCTGCACCGCCCCAGGAGCCATCACGCCACCCGGGCCCATACCTCCCGAACCCAGCCCCCGCTCATCGCTGCCGCGGGCCACAGTGATGCTCCCTCCAACCGCTGTGAAAGGAAGCCGCTGCCCTTGCCGATCCGAAAGAACAATGTTCGAGGGGGTCACCCCACAAGTTCGGCCTTCGGCCGCCGCAGAAACACGGAATTGACAGCAAAAGAGCTGGCTTACAGTCGGCGGCATAGGTGAGGGGTCGCTCAAATTCACCATGAGTGCACGCATCCGGTCACTGCCTAGCACCCGCGTTTGAAAGGTGGATCGGCCCGTTTCGGGATTCATCACACAGGCAGCCTGATCACCCGAAGACCGATCGACCGAAAGGCAAGAGGAATCCCAGTAAAGATCGACTTGCAACCCAGACACGGTCCCATCGTTCTGGTCCAAGTACACACAAACATCCGGAGTATCTCCTGGCAACGCCTTTGCGCCCTGCACGCGTACCGTCAGACCCCATGCCGCCGCCTGCGTACCAACAAGGAGGGCCAGCATCGAGAAGGATAACAAGGATCTTTTCATTCTAGACTCCTCATGAACCTATGTAACCTGCCTAAAAGAACACGCTGTCACGATCTCGAGGTGTACTCGATACGAGCTTGGCGTCAAAGCTCACTGTAGCGGAACAAACGCATCCCAATGCCGAAGGACAGGCCTCCATAAGCGAGCAAAATGGCCAGCTTCGGCGCCACCTCGAGCAACGTGCGGTCGCGCAGCATAACGTCATGAATGGCAAACATCGACCACGTCGTCATCAGGCCATGGGCGATCGTCTGCATCCACTTCGGCTGCTCGTAAAAAGGCCACCAGCACCCACCCAGCGCTGCCAAAATAAACACGGCAGAGAGCCCAACTGGGATGATCTGCTCTCGCGTGCGAGCAATCGCAGCAATGATCATGCTAAAGCAAGCCATAGCAAACACGATGCACGTGGCGACCACAACCATAGCCACGGGCGACCTTCCTAAGCTCAAGCCGTACACCCAATGTCCAAAGCCGAGCAAGATGAGGAGCTGAACGGTCCCGACAATCAACCGCGCCGCCAACTTGCCCCCGAGAATCGTGAAGTGGGAAACAGGGGCCACAGCGAGACGGCGCGTCGTTCCCCACACCTCCTCGTCCCGCAGCCCAAAGGCGACGCTAAAAATCAGGCTCAGCAAGACAAACATCACGCTAAAGCCCGGGATGTTCTGTTCCAAAGAGGTAAACTTCAGCCTCCTCCCCGTGAGGCTGCGTTCTTCCAAAGTCAGTAGCTCTTCCTCGAAAGGATCCCCTAAAGAGGCAGCCTCCCGGTCGGCCAGCAGAAAAATCACGCGAATCGCTTGCAGTTCCGCCCACTGCGCTGGGTCAGTCAGAAGTTCGATCTTGCTCGCTTTGTTTGTCAGGTAGCGCTTGCTCAAACCCGCGGGGAGCACGAGCATTGCTGGCGCCTTATTTTCCACGGCAACCAGTCGCTCGGCGGTGGCCCGGTCGACCACTCGAACATCGAGGTGCTCGCGAAACACCTTGATCAAGGCATTCGCGACCGGCCCTTCATCTTCGTTGACGATGGGGAACAAAATGCTTTGTGTGCCAATTTCTGATTGCGTCTCGGCCACGACCAAAATGATGATGATCGGGACGACGACAAGCGAGGCCAAGGCAGAACGGTCGCGCGCAATCAGCCGCAAGTCTTTGAGCATCACCCGCAACAGCTTCACAGTTCGTCCTCGCTCTCCGCTCCGCCAGTACCGTACTTTCGCCGCATGCGCGCCAACAATTCTGCCGGGCTTTCCTTTTCTAACAGTCGAGCCAACTGGCGACGGAAGTTAGCCGTAAGACTGAGATCTTCAATTTGAATATCGGTGGCAAGCCATTGCCCATTAGCTAATTCCATTCGGTAGGTGACCGCAAACTCGTCTCGCGGTGTCACGATCTTAGTTTCCACTCGGGCCCGCGATCCGTTCACTTCCTCACCGACGTAAACAAAGTCGGGTCTTTCGAATAGCAAGAGCTTCTGCACGTAAGTACGCTGAAACAGTTCCCGAAAGAGCTCAAGAAACTCTTGCCGCTGCGGTGGCGAAAACTTCTCCCAGGACGGACCAAGGGCTTCGCGTCCCATGCGGTTGGTGTCTAAAAATCCTTTCAGTAATTGCGACAAATCGGCCAACTTTTCGTTGTGCATCTTCGGGCTATCGACAATGCGGCGCGCCTCCTCCAAGACCTCTCGCGTTCTTTGGAGGGGAGAGGATACGGCCACAGCCCAGCTCGCCGACATTCCCAGGGCAAGCGCAAGGGCACTTCCGGTCAAGCACCGCATCAATCGCGCAACTCCTTGCCCGTCAACTGCAAGAACAGGTTTTCCAAACTCAAGGGGGCGATCTCGATCGTGACCTGGTCCGCATAGCGCGCCAGGCGGCCGTGCAGCGGCGTAAGTGCGTGCACCGCTCGGCTCACGAACAGCCGGGCTCCACTGTCGAAATGTTCGACCCGGCACACACCCGGAATCTCGTGCAACGACTTCCAGTCAAAACTCGGGGGAAGGCCACGAACATCGATGACTTCGGAGCATCCAGCATTCGTCAGCAACTGCATCAACGGCCCCATGGCGATGATTTTTCCTTCGTCCATGATGCCAATGCGATCGCACAGCCGCTCTGCCTCTTCCATGTAGTGCGTCGTGTAAAGGAGGGCGGTACCGTTATCCCGCAATGTCCGCACGATCGAGAAGATTTTCTCTCGCGAATGCGGGTCAACGCCAACCGTGGGCTCGTCCAGTAGAACCAACTTGGGTTCGTGCACTAGGCTCACCGCTAGGTTTAGCCGGCGCTTCATGCCCCCGGAAAATTCTTCGACCGGCTCGTTCTGCCGGTTCTCCAAGCCAACTAGTTCCAACAGTTCTTCGACCCGTTGGTCGAGCTTTTCCCTAGGCACGCCGTACATGCGACCAAAAAACTTGATGTTCTCCCGGGCCGTTAGTTGTGGGTAGAGCGAAATATCCTGAGGAACGAGCCCGATCAGCTCGCGGACCCGCTTGGTCTCCTTTTGCACAGAGTGACCAAAAACCCAGGCGTCTCCTGCAGTGGGGCGAAGCTGTGTCGCAATCATGGATATCGTGGTCGTCTTGCCGGCACCGTTCGGCCCGAGGAGACCGAACACTTCGCCTTCCGTAATTTCGAAACTCAAATCTTGCACGGCAACGACGCGGCCGTACGCCTTGCGTAATCCATTGACCCGCAAAGCCACTCTACGATCTAAACGAGGCACGGCCGACGTGGGGCAAGAACGCACCGAAGGTCCGGCAGAGGAAACCGCCTCGAGAACGTTACTACCGATTCCCATTGTTTCCCCAAATCGAGAATGGTTGAAGCAGAATCCCTCCTAGGAGAAAAGGGCTATGCAACCAAAGACGCAGCAATGCCAAACTCAGAACCGTCCCGCAAACACAATCGTTAGCTCGCCGGCCCATTTCCCTCACCAAACTCGCGTTGTCGGGCCGAGCCGACCACTAAAGTTTTTGGCCTCGTTTACTGCTCTCCTATTTCCGCTCGCAAATCCAGTGTGCGCGCAGATCCCCCCGCTTACGCTGGCGGACTGTATCCGCTCAGCCCTCCAGTGTGATCCCGACTTGCAGGCGGCTTCCGCAGAAATCGCAGCGGCCCGGGCTCGTCTGAAACAAGCCGAAGCTAGCCGCTGGGGTGAAGCCACGTACCGGCAGGTTCTCGGTTTCGTCCCCGCCGCAACCGGAGACATTCTCGACCCACCGAAACAAAACCGAAACGCGGTGTTTCGTGACCTGGGCCCATTTACCCAGCTCGAGGTCATGGTGCACTTACCGCTGTGGACCTTCGGCAAGCTTCGAGCTGCTCTCGAAGCGGCAGCGGAAGGCCTCGCCGCTCAACAGGCGGAGAGCGAGGTAAAGCGGGCGGAGACGGTGTTGACCGTGAAACGCCTTTATTACGGATCCCTTCTCGCCGACCAGCTAGCCAGCGTTCTAGACGAAATGCTGGGCAACATGGACAAAGCCATCCGCAAAGTCCAACAACGTTTGGCTAGCGGCTCTACCACCGTCACGGAATTGGACCTCCTCAAGCTGCAAGCCGGGCGGGCCAAGCTGGCCCGAGGTGTTGGCGATATCCATGCTTCGGCCACCCTCACGCGCAAGGCCCTCGCTCGTGCCATTGGCAAGAACTTAACTGCAGAGCTCCAGCTCGCGGAGCGCAAACTCGAACCGGTCAGCTTACAACTTGCTTCCGTCGAATCGTACATCGACGAAGCCCTGCGTACGCGGCCCGAGGCCGCGCAACTCGAGCACGGCCTGGCCGCACAAGCCGCAAAGGTAGAAATGGAAAAGGCCGAGCTTTACCCGACGTTTTTCCTCAGCACTGGTCTCCAATACGCGCTTGCTCCGAACCGAACAACACAGCGCAACCCCTTTGCCGCCGAGGACTTCAATTACAGCCGGCCAGTCGGCGTGTTAGGAATTCACTGGGACATCGACTTCTGGCGGAAACGGGCCAAGGTAGCCGAAGCCGAAGCGGCTTTGGCTAAACTCCAGGCGCAACAGCGGGGGGCTATTACTGGTTTGCAGCTCGAAGTCCACCGCGCGTACGAACAAGTGTTGCAGGCGCAGCAGGCCATGCAAACTGCTGCCGAGGGCCGTAAGGCGGGCCGTGGGTTACTCGTGGCTACAGTGAGTAATTTCGACCTCGGGATTGGCGAGGCTGAAGAGCTGTTCAAGGCGCTGGGCGTGTACACGGAAGCCAGCACCGATTACTTGCGCGCGGTCCACGATTACAACGTGGCGGTTGCTGAACTATCGCGCACCGTTGGGAGGGAACTGCTACCTTTAGAATACTGAGGTGTGCAAGCGGCTGTCAGTCAAAAAAGAGAGCCGGTCAGTTGTCCGTTCCAGGCAGCGGCCAGGCCACCGAGACTTCGGCGTTGGGCTGCACCGGTACAGTCGGATGCTGACGCTCCCCGGAACCAAACCTTTGGGGGGCCGAGGTGCATTGCCGGCGGTGTTCCGCTAGGCAATGGTTGAGGCTTTCATGAGGACCGTCGATGTCCTGTGTTGTATCGTTTCCGTGGTCGCGGTGGCCTGCGCAGGCTGTGCATGGCTGAGATCAGGGGACGAGCGCGGCGCAACGTTGCGCCGAAGGGAGGTACTAGAGGAACGCAGCCGCCTGACACCGTTGGACAACGACGAACCCATTCATGCGGCAACACCTGAGCTCGAAGAAGAGCCTACCAGCACCGAATCCACGAGCAGCGCGACGACTCCGCCGCCCTCTGGTAACATCGGGCTAACCGAAACCGCCCGTGGCGAGGGCGCCTCGCACGGGTCACTGGCACCGATCTCGTCCGAGCACGGCCCGGTCGCGGTCGCTCCCATCGACGAGTCTGTGGCTCCACTCTTAGGCCCGAATACCCCGCCCCACGTTGCCGCTGCTTTGCGATGCGTCGAGCAAGGACGCATTTTACTTTTTCAAGGCCGCGCCGAGGCAGCAAGGGAGTGGTTCGAACGCGCACTCACCCTCGACGGAAATAATTTCTACGCGTACTATTTTCTCGCCCGTACCGCGCTTCACTCCGGCCGCCTCGACCAGGCAGAGGGATTTCTGACACGCGCTTCAACCCTCTCGAATCAGGCCAGTAGCATTTGGCGAAGTCGTGTGTTGTCCCTTCACGGCGAGGTTTTGGAGGGCGTGGGACGATTTCCCGAAGCCCGTCAGGCATACCGCGACGCTGCTATGCTCGACCCCAACAACACGCAAGCTCGCTCCGGGCTGGCAAGGCTGAATGAGGCACAGTAAGTTTTAAGTTCACGTTTTCTGCAATGAGGATACTGGCAATCGAGAGTTCCTGCGACGACACGTCCACGGCGGTGCTTGACCACGGCATCGTTCGCGCCAATGTCGTGCTCTCGCAGGATGAGGTTCACCGCCCTTACGGAGGCGTCGTGCCTGAGTTGGCTTCGCGGTCGCACATGCGGGCGATTTTGCCTCTCATCGATGCCGCACTGGAAAGAGCCAATACGACGCTCGAGGAAATCGACGCGGTGGTCGCAACGCAGGGGCCAGGCTTAGTCGGTTCTCTCCTCGTCGGTCTCAACACAGCGAAGGCTATCGCCTTTGCTAGGAGCGTCCCTTTTCTCGGAATCAATCATTTAGAGGGGCACTTGTTATCCCCCTTGATCGAGACGAGCCTGCCATTCCCTTACGTAGGGCTCGTCGTCAGCGGCGGTCACACGAGTCTTTACTTGGCGCAGGATTACGGACGTTACACGCATCTTGGCAGCACGCGCGACGACGCCGCTGGCGAAGCGTTCGATAAGGTCGCCAAGCTCATGGGGCTCGGTTTTCCGGGTGGCAAACTGATCGACGACCTGGCACGCAAAGGCAACCCTCGAGCCATTACCTTCCCTCGTGCCCGCTTGAAAAATCCTGGCAATGGAGGCCGCTTCGATTTCAGCTTCAGTGGGATCAAGACGGCGGTAGCCTTATGGCTCGAGGAACATCCCTTGGATAGTGACTCGGCACGAGCGGACTTGGCGGCAAGCTTTCAGGAGGCTGTGGTCGACATGCTGTTAGAGACCAGCTTCGCTGCCCTGGAAGTCTTCGATTGCCCTCGCCTGGCCATTGCCGGTGGCGTTTCCGCAAATTCGCGCCTGCGTGCACGTGCCACTGCCTTAGGCAGGGAACGCAACGTCGAAGTCGTGATTCCCCCTTTTGGGTACTGTACCGACAACGCGGCCATGATCGGTTATGCGGGGTGGCAGCGTCTGCTTCGCGGGGAACGGCACGATTTGGATGTCAATGCCTTCGCGGATCTGCCGCTTTGACGAAGACCACTCCGCTCAGGCGAGAGCGGAAAAGGGTAAGCGGGTCGTCTCCGCGCACGCCTCCGCGGTCCTCGGGGGGATCAGCATCCGCGAGACCTTAACCGATCTCGGCTATCGTCCCCGCAAAGCACTCGGCCAACACTTCCTCGCTCAGCCCTCGATTGCGGAGCGCATGGCCGAGCTTGCCAACGTAGCCGGAAAGCGTGCCGTAGAAGTCGGGCCGGGTTTAGGCGTGCTCACCCAGTTTTTGCTCAATGCCGACAAACTGTGGCTGATAGAAATCGACCCCACACTGGGGGCTCGATTGAGCAAGGTGCTATGCACCTCTACCCATGTGCGGATCTGGATCACCGACGCACTGACCGTGCCTTGGTCGACCTTTGTGCCAGAGGTTGCGCCGGTGAGTTTAGTCGGGAACCTTCCGTACAACATCGCAACTGCATTGTTAGAACGTTGGCTCGAAGTTCCATACGGAATCGAAAAGATCGTAGTCATGGTGCAAGAGGAAGTAGCCGACCGACTACGGGCGCATCCAGGATCGCGGCACTATTCCGCCTTATCCGTGCTCACCCAAGCTGTGAGTCGCGTTCACAAGGGTTTTCGCGTGGCCCCGGGCGCATTCGTTCCCCCACCTAAAGTACAGTCCCAAGTGATCGTCCTCGAGCCCGACCCGCTGCTGCGGCAACGTGTGGCGGACTTTCGCTGCTTCCGCAAAGTCGTACGCACGCTGTTTCAGCAACGCCGAAAGCAGCTCCGCAATAGCCTGGCGCAGCTCACTTCGAAACCGGCCGAAGTTCTGGCGGCGGCCTCGGTGAACGCACACGCTCGCCCACAGGACCTGACGGTAGAAGACTTTTTCAGACTGACAAACGCCCTCTCCACTTATGCCCGAGTTACCTGAAGTCGAAACCATTCGGCGTAGCCTCATGCCCTGTATCGGGGCCACGATTTCAGCGGTGGATGTCTGGCAGCGGCACTTACGCCGGCCGCTTGACCCAAACGCTCTGCGTTCCCTCGCGGGCCAAAGGATCGATTGTCTCTCGCGTCAAGGGAAGTATCTCATCTTTGCGCTTTCCAATGAGCAGGTTCTTCTCGTGCACTTTGGTATGAGCGGCACGCTGAGGATCGCGGCAGCGGAGGCGGTAAAGAAAGACCACGATCACCTGCAAATCGTGCTTGCGGACGGGCGGCGGTTGGTCCTGAACGACCCCCGTCGCTTTGGATTGGTTTGGGCTGGTAGGTTACACGACGCGAAGGAAATCGACCGTCTCGGTCCCGACGCGCTTTCCGATGACTTCACCCCGGAGCACCTTCACCACGCATTACGGCGCTCTGGCCGCGCCATAAGGAACGTGCTGCTGGACCAACGTGTGGTCGCTGGTGTGGGGAACATTTACGCGAATGAAGCTTTGTTTCTGGCCGGTCTTCGACCAGGGCGGCGCGCCCAACGGCTAAAGCGCTCCGATGCCACACGCCTGTACGAGGCTTTGCGGACCACGTTAAACGAGGCGATTGCCGCCGGGGGGAGTTCGATTGCTGACTTCCATGACGGCAATGGTCAGCTTGGGTATTTTCAGCTTCGCTTCCGCGTGTACGACCGCGAAGGACAGCCGTGCGTCGCGTGCGGGCAGCTGATCCAGCGGGTCCTCTTGACCGGCCGTTCCAGTTTCTTCTGCCCTCGCTGCCAACGCTGAGCGGATGGTGCCCTAGTGTCGCCGTGGTTGGTCCAACGAGGAAACTTCTCGAAATAACAGGCTCAAACTCCTCAACGCACGACCAGCACAGCGCAGCGGGCGTGCCGAATCACCCGTTCAGCCACGCTGCCCATCAGCAAGTGCTTTAGACCCGTATGGCCGTGGGTGGCGATGACGATGAGGTCCACCCCTTCCTCGTTGGCGATTCGAATAATCTCATCGACCGGGGCACCTTGTCCGATCACGACCCGATGACGCACTTTGGCATACGGCTCATTACGGGGCACACGTTCTTCTAAGGCTGCGCGGGCGTCCTCTTGGGCACGCGCAAGAACGTCCGGGCTCAACAGCTCCCCCGGGTAGTATTGCGCATACAGGGGGTTCGGCACGATCAAGGGCTCGATGACATGACACAAAATCACCTCCGCATCATGATCTGCGGCCATACGAAATGCGTGGCCGATGGCGCGGTCACCAGCCTCAGAAAAGTCCGTAGTCACCAAGATCCGTTGAAATCGCTCGAGCATGAACGAGCAGCCCTTTCAGCCCAGCATGATCATGCCGCCATCAACGACGAGCACTTGCCCAGTCATCATGTCGCTATCCGAAGAAGCCAAGAAGACGGCCGTTCCGGTGAGGTCCTCAGGGTTCAGCGGTTTCTTCAAGGCTGTGTACATGACCAACATATCGATCATCTCCGCTGGAACGACAGACTTTGTCGCCTCCGTGAGTGTCACACCGGGTGCGATCGCGTTCACATTGATGCCCCACGGCCCAAGTGAGCCGGCAAAGTACTTTGTGAGGCCGTTCACACCCATCTTTGCCACGCTGTAATGAAATGGTGGAGAGGGCTTGTCCGGATCGGTCGTGTCCACCAGTCCGACGTTTCCCATGTAAGCTGCGGTGGAGGATTGATTGATGATCTTCCCCCGCCGCTGCCGCTTCATGTAGGGCTCGACCGCACGAGTCATCAGCCAGACACCGGTCAAGTTCACCGAAAGGATGCGGTTGAAGTATGCCAAAGAGGCGTCCTCACGATCGAGCCCGTAGAAAATTGCAGCGTTGTTGAGCAAGATATCGATGCTCCCGTATTTTTCGAAGGTTTGCGCCGCGGTGGCCCGCACGCTGTCCTCGCTCGAGACGTCGGTCTGCAGGAACCACGCCTCGGCTCCGGTGGCGCGAATTTCGTCTTCTGTTCGTCTCCCCCACTCCGGGTTGATCTCCGCGATGACGACCTTCGCTCCCTCTTCCGCGAAGCGTCGCGCGTAGGCTCTTCCAATTCCCTGCCCCGCCCCGGTAATGATCGCCACTTTGTCCCGAAGCCGCATGGACAACTTCCTCCCCTTTTATACCCCAGCCATCATCGGCAAATGTGCATACCCACGCACGTTCGCCGAGTGCACCCGCTGCGAACGAGCAAAATCGATCTGGTAATTCGGCATGATTCGCAGGATTTCTTCCAACGATACTCTCCCTTCTAAACGCGCCAACGAGGCTCCCAAGCAAAAGTGCGTGCCGACGCCAAAAGCCAAATGAGCCACGGGCGTTCGAAATGCATCGAACTCTCCTGCTCGAGCGATTGCAGATTCATCCCGATTGGCAGAACCGATCAGCAGCATGACGCGAGCGCCTCGAGGAATGGTCCTACCATGCAACCCCACATCCCGTGTCGCCAGCCGTGCCAGAGCTTGAGTCGAGGGTTCGAACCGAAGAACCTCTTCGATCGCATCGGCAATGCGGCTTGGTTCGCCGACCAAACGCCTACGCTGCTCCGGGTAGCGGTAGAGCAAGGCCACCGCATTCCCCAACATCTTCGTCGTCGTCTCATTCCCGGCAATGATCAACAAGTAACAAAACCCGAGCACCTCCTCACGGGAAAGCCGATCGCCTTCGACTTCCGCTTCGACCAAGGCGCTCACCAAGTCAGAGCCCGGCTGCCGGCATCGCTGCTCGACCGTATCGGCAAAGTAACGAACCAAGTTCCCAGCCGCCTCAATACCGGCTGGAGTCACCCGAGGATCATTAGGTTCGCGGTGCAACACCAAGTCCGACCAAGCCCGCAACATTTCATGATCGCTGTCGGGCACTCCTAACAAGGAAGCGATCACGGCCATGGGTAGCTTCCCGGAAAAGTCGTCGATGAAGTCAAAGTCTTGCTGCTCCACCAGGGGGCGAAGCAAGGTCTGCGCTAGCTGTCGCACCCGAGGTTCCAATTCGGCCACTCGACGAGGGGTGAAGGCAGCACTGATGATCCGCCGCAATTTCGTTTGCCGCGGCGGATCCATCGCGATGATCATCGGCGGGGCTTTGCCGCTCCCCTCCAGGGCCACGCCTCCTTGCGAAGAGAACGTCTCCCAATCTTGCATGGCATCGCGCACATCTTGGTATCGGGAAAGCGCATAGAAGTTTCGCTCTGCGTTGTAATACACGGGAGCTTCCGCGCGCAGCCGCGCGTACGTCGGGTAAGGATCCTCGTGAATGTGGTAGCTGTAGGGATCGTACACCAGCGGGCCCGCCATCGCTTCCCATTCCTTCGGCCGGGGCATACCTGCTTTCTCGCTAGCTAGGCAAGAGCCATATTAACGTCCGCTCGTCTCCAGCATCCATCGGGGCAGATACACGTCGTCGACCCGCTGGAACACCACCCGCACGGGTGCGCCGATCTGTAAACGATCGAGCTTGGTGCGATGGAACGGTTCCTCAGGCGACTCCACCAAGTTGCCCACAAAGCGAATTGTGGGATCTTCTGCCGTAGCCACGACCACTACGTTATACGGCGCCACCGCTTCGTAGGCCGGAAGCAGCGGCGGGTGTGCTATGACATAGGACCAGATCGTGCCGCGTCCCGACAACGGCTGCCAGCGGTGGCGGAGCGAGCGGCAACGATAACACATTGGCCTCGGGGGAAAACGTCGCTGACCACAATCGACGCAAGTTTGTACAACTAACTGCCCCTGCGCCGCAGCCTGCCAAAAAGGGGCGCTGTCGGGATCCTCTACGTCCGGCAATAGAAACTGCTCCTCCATCAAGCCCTCCGCAACAACAAGGCACTCGTGGGCACTCCCTCGCCACTCGTCACCAAGCAGCACGGCGCGCCGGGAACTTGACAGGTCGAGGTACCCCGCATCTGCCGCACCCCTTCTAGAATCAGGTTAAAGCCGTGCACGTATGCCTCGGAGAGTCCCCCTCCCGAGGTGTTGATCGGCAAGCGCCCATCCGGCCATTCCAACGCTCCGGCCTCGGTGAATGGCCCGGCCTCACCCCGAGCACAAAACCCATACCCCTCTAATGAAAGCAGGATGAGAGGGGTAAAAGCATCGTAAATTTGCGCGACGCGAACGTCGGCTGCTTTGAAGTCGCTTTTCGCCCAAAGGAGCTGGGCGCACTCCCAAGCTGGACCCCGCAGCGGATCCTCACAAAAGTAATTCGTCATCGGCTGGCATTGCGGCGGGATGCTTTGCGCAAAGGAGTGAATGTACACAGGAGGCTGTTTTCCGTCGCGAGCACGCTCTGCACTGGTAACCACGACGGCAAGTGCGCCATCGGTCTCGAGGCAGTTGTCGTACAAGCAAAGGGGCTCGCTGATCCAGCGGGAAGCCATGTACTGCTCGCGGGTCAGCGGCCGGTCGAAAAACGTGGCAAAGGGATTACGGTTGGCATGCTTTCGACACGCGAGGGCCACGTTGGCCAAGTGATCCCGTGTCGCCCCGTATTCGTACATGTACCGCCGGGTGAGCATGGCAATCTCGTCCACTGGGCGCAAAAGCCCAAATGGTCGGGTCCATTGCACCGAGCCACTTACCCGAGCGGCTACATTCGCCCACGGCCGGCTGGCCTTCGCCGCACGTTTCCGAGCCCGCCAGCCCACGGCCACACGACACTGGCCCGTGGCCACTGCCATAGCCGCGTGACCCACTGTGGCACAGCCGGCACCCCCTCCATATCCGACCTCCCCGAAGTAAGTGATCGGACCTAAGCCTAAGTTGCGTGCGACCTCTACCTCACGGCCGTTCTCCATAGAGAACATCACCAAGCCATCGACCTCTCGTGGGGCGATACCAGCATCATCAAGGGCAGCGGCAATCGCCTGACAAGCCAAGGACAATTCTGTGTCGGGCAAACCCTTGCCAAAGGCAGTTTGGCCAATTCCCACAATGGCAGTCCGATCCTTGATCTCCATTGCCACCGTCACCTGCGCGAAGCAGCTAGCACGATGCTGCTACTCTGGCGAGGCGCCACTTTATGGCCCGAGCCCGGCTGCTTCGTAGGGAGAATTGCCGCGGCCTGAGTGCCTTCCGACGGATGGGTCATCCGCGTGGTGTCCTCCGTGGAGAGAAAGGAAACGGGTCACTGCACACGCCATGACCAGGGCTACCACAGGCCTGCACCTGGGCGCTGGCGGGAACCGATCCGTCACGGCCAGAGCTTTGTCCTCATGGGAAAGTCTGGGGTGCCTCTCGCGTGCAAGAGGCACGCTATGTTTTTGGATTTCAACCCAAGCGTAGTGTGCCTGTGCGGGGCCAAGCCCTAAACAACAAGTACATCCAAAATGGCAGGCTGCTCGGCTGGTGCAACACAGCCGTGGCGCGACGCGGCAAGCGCCTAAGCGCAGGGACGCGAGCCTGCAGGTACAGAAGCGCCACGTTGCTGAGAATGCGGGCGCAGCTCCATTTGGTGCCGACACCGTACTCGGGTTTGACGACGTCGCGCATAAGGATGACACGCGACTTGTCGGTGAAATTCCACACGTGATGGCGCCGCCCATCATTGAACACGAGAACTTCCCCTCCACCCAGCCTCACCGCTCCCCCTCGACTTTGATCCCACAAAGATCTGGAGGCCCCGGCACAATCAAGCCAAAGTGAGCGCGGTCAAACAGGTTGGTGTCCCCGTGGTGTTCGGGCAACTCCGCTCGAGGCTCGAGGGCACTACGAAGGGAGGCGCTCACCAGGTCCGAAACCGAGGCAAGCACGGCGGCAGTACGTGCGAACGCCCGGAGTGCAGGCCAGTACGCGCGTCGTGCAGTCACCAGCTGGATTCCTCACCACCCGCAGATTTCGACCCGATCGGGCACGAACTGCTCGTCTAAGGCTCCGCCGCGATGCAGATACGCTTCCAGCTCAGCGCGAATCCGCGGATACGCACGGCGCAAGATCGTTGTCCAGGACAACGCTTCCGCATCATAGAAGCAAGGAGTCTTGCCCGCGTAATTCCCGTGAACGCGAAAATAGAGCGGCTCGGGTACCTTGCGAACTCAATCACGTAGCGGAGTCGGCTCGATTCGCGTCATCGTCACCCGACTACGACTATTCCACAAAATCGCCCGCTTTTTACCGCATTAGTCGTCGACACGTAAGTCCACGGGAAGCACGCGAATCGGGGTTTTAACCAGGCACACGGAAACGAACTTCGTAAAACCCGCCCTCCAACACCCAACGGACTTCGGGCTCTATTCCATATCTCTGCAAGAGGGCGATTGGAGGATTGAAGCCGAACAACGGATTTGCCCGCTGGAGCAGCCATCCCCACAGAGTCCCGCGTAAGCTGGGTTCGACGCCTTCGTCGAGCAGCACGACCCAACCACCAGGTCGAGTCACCCGTAAAATTTCTTCGAGAGCACGTTCGGGGAATGCGAGCTGACTCGAAGCACCGAAGTGAATCACCGCATCGAACGTTCCGCTCAGGTAGGGCAGTCGATAAGCGTTCGCCTGCTGTAAGCGTACATTTTGCCAACCAGCGTGGTTGACCAACCGGAGTGTGTGCGCCGAGCTATAGCTAGACAAGTCGAACGCTGCGACCCACCGGCCGCTCCCACTCACTGCCTTAGTCCCGAGAGGTTTCCCCCACAGACAGTGCAGTGATCCAAAACCAGATCCCCCGCACCGAGAGGTAGGCTCTGCAACCATCGTTGCCGTTCGCGAGGTAGCCAGGTGCATGCAGCAACGCTCATTTTCAAGACGACCCAAGGGTGGCGCCGCATCTCGCGACCCCGCGCCCGGATCGACGGTTCCCACGCTGCGTACAAGCCCAGCGGCAACGAAGGGACCCCTCGAGTGAACGGGTAAACGTCGTGGCACGAGCGGCAGCGCGGGTTGGTATCCCCGTCTACGACTTCCTGCCAACAGCGCGGACAGGCAACACTTGCGATACGCATCCACCCCTCGCATTTCGAGCCCGTTGTCGGGACAAGATCGAGGCAGCAGTCACGACCTCGCTTCAGCAGCGTCGAAAATTCGGTTCAATCCGTTCAGCGCCGCTACTCGATAAGCCTCCGCCATCGTCGGGTAGTTGAACGTCGTGTTGACGAAGTAACGCAAGCTATTGGCTGCACCTTTTTGGGAGATGATTGCCTGTCCGATATGAACGATTTCCGCTGCTTGATCGCCGAAGCAATGAATCCCGAGTAGTTCCAGTGTCTCCCTGTGGAACAACAGCTTCAGCATACCCACCGTCTGACCGGTGATCTGCCCTCGGGCAAGGCTGCGAAAGAATGCATGTCCCACTTCGTAGGGCACCTTGGCCGCGGTCAGTTCACGCTCCGTCTTTCCGACCGAGCTAATCTCTGGAATGGTATATATGCCGGTCGGAATCCATTCGATCAAATGCTCGCAGTGACCATACAGCCAGTGGGCGACAGCGAATCGCCCTTGATCGTAAGCAGCGCTCGCCAACGCTGGGAACCCTACCACATCGCCGACAGCATAAATATGGGGTACAACCGTTTGGTATTTCTCGTTCACCGGGATGTTGCCTCGAGAATCCACCTGAATACCCAAGGCTTCCAAACCAAGGCCGTCGGTATTCCCCGTGCGCCCATTGGCCCAAAGTAAAATGTCGGTCTTGAGCTTCTTTCCCGACTTGAGGTGCAAAACCACCCCGTCGTTCTGTCCCTCCACCCGCTCGTATTCCTCATTGTGGCGGATCAAAGCGCCCTGTTCCCGCAAATGGTAAGCCAGCGCATCAATGATCTCATCGTCCAAGAACTCGAGAAGCTTGCTTCGCGTATTCACTAAATTCAGTTTTACGCCGAGGTTGCGAAAGATGGATGCGTACTCGCAGCCCACCACCCCGGCTCCATAGATCGTTACCGACTGGGGCATTTCCTGCAGGCCGAGTATGGTCTGCGCATCGAAGATTCTCGGGTGAGAAAAATCCACATCCGGGGGACGGTAAGGCCGGGAGCCCACCGCAATCACGAATGCCTTAGCGACAAGTCGCTCCCGCGCCCCGCGTTCGCCTTCGATTTCTACGGTGTGAGCGTCAACGAATCGTGCGCTTCCTTGCACGACCCGCACGTGATTGCGCTCGTAAAATGACTCCCGCAATGCCACCTGTTTTTGAATCGCTTCCTGTGCCGACCGCAACAGTTGGGGAAAGGTGACGCGTGGCGGCTTGAAACCGAGATTGCGCCAAAGCGGGCTCGAGCTGCATTCCATCCACTGCCGCACCGCGTACCGCAAGGCCTTGCTTGGAATCGTGCTCCAGTGCGTGCAACTGCCCCCGACCGCGCGATACCTCTCAACCACGGCGACGCGCCTACCTGCTTTGGCTGCACGCATTGCCGCGCCTTCGCCGCCAGGTCCACTGCCGATGACGCAAAGGTCTACACGTTCCTCCGCCATGCACGCGCCTTAGCGAGAAACCTCAATGAGTGTCCCAAACCAGTCGCCCGCTGCTTGGCTCCTCGTCGAGCAAGAACATGGGGCAACGTTTTTCGATGTGACCGATCAAGCCATTGTACACACTGTATCCCACGAGTTCACGGAGTCTCCGGCTAAACCTGCAAGCCGTCTCGCGGGGGATACCCAACTGCTGGTTTTCTTGCTGCCGGATAAATCCTGCACAGTAGTTCATCGCAATGCCAATCCGGCGCTCGCAGCTACGGTTTGCCCCGCCGCCATGCCACAAACTACCGTGCCATACCAACACACTGCCCTTGGGCATTTCGGCGGCGATCATGTCGTACTGTTCTCCGATCACGGGGTGGCTATCGAAGCGGTGAGACCCAGGAACGAGGCGAGTAGCTCCATTTTCCCCTGTGAAGTCAGTCAAAGCCCACATGGTGTTACAGACAACCGGCAGGTGGGGTCGTGGGATGGGGATCAATTGATCATCCGCGTGAACTGGTTGCGCACGCTCGCCCGGGCAAATAGCAACGGACGACAACGAAGACACAAGACAGCCCGTGTCGAGCACCCGTTCTACTAAAGGCAGTACATTTTCGTGCACCGGTATGCACTCATACAACGCGCCGTGCGCGAGCAAGTTATAAATGCGCACGGTTTTCGTGCCCTCGAACAGGTTTTTCGCTGGTTTGATGTTGTGCTCCCTTTCGAGGCGGTAAAGATCAGCAACGAGCGCGTCGATCAGTTCTGGCTCGATCACGCGCTCGAGAATCGTGTACCCGTCCTGCTTGATCTGTCGCACATGTACCCGAAGCTGCTCCTCGGTCAGCATAGCATCCTCCTTCGAGGTCCTAACAGGTGAGCTCAATGCTCAGAAGCTTATTTCTTCATCTCCATCTCCACACCACAGCACTTTAGGGTGCCGGAGCCACCTTTGGTCACGATGACTTGCGCACCGCACTTGGAGCACTGGTACATTTTCCCGATTTGATTGGTCATCGCCTCCTCCGAAAACTTCAACTCCCATTTGGAATCACAGTTCCTCAACGCCCGCGAAAACGTGCCACCGTTTTCTGGCGAAACGCTTCGACTCCCGAGCGCCAATCTGTGGTCGTTTGCAACAAGACATAAAGGTCCTCTTCTAAACGCATTCCTTGGTTCAAGGTGGTATCTAGCCCTTGGAGAACTGCTTCTTTCGCGTAACCCAATGCAATGGGGGCCCGTTGCGTCAAAAGGTGGGCGTAGTGCTTCGCCTGCCGACTCAGAGTTCGCCGGGGATATATTCCATTGATCAATCCCCAACGCAGCGCTTCGCGCGCCGACACCCGGCGGCCCGTCCAAAGCATATCCAAAGCCCGCATCCGCCCCACCAGACGCGGCAACCGCTGTGTCGCACCGTTTCGCGGAAAACGCCCCAGCGCAATTTGGGGCAAGGCAAAGTGGGTCCGTTCGGAGGCAAACCTCAAATCGCACGCCAAAGCCAACTCGAGCCCCTCGGCGACAGCAGCACCGTCAACAACCGCAATGACGGGGCAGCTCACTTGCGCCAGTGCCTCGATTGACCGAAGCCGCCACGGCTCACTCTCTCCCACAGCAATCCCAAGGCAAAACGGAGGTCTCCCTGAGCGAAGCAGAGCCACACGGACGGAATCGTCGAAGGCGATCTCCTCGATCGCGCGGCAAAGTTGGGAATCGCCCGTGGCGTCAATGTAGCCTTTGGTGGTCTCGTGATGAACGGTCAGAATGGCAATCGGTCCCTTGCGCTCGATTTCCACTGGCCAAAGCTTAGTGGCTTTGTGCTTCATTCCGCTCGCTTGCCGTTCTGTGCCATTTGCCGCACCGCTCCGCGCATGCGTATCGTCCCTCAACCTGCAGAGCTGGCCGAGCTGACCTCGCCCCGTTCCCACCGCTCGCGGAGTTCTCGCCGCAGCACCTTACCGAGCGGATTTTTGGGCAACTCGGGGACGAAGTAGACAAAGTCCGGCTTCTTGAAGCTGGCCAACCGCTGTCGGCAAAACTCGATGAGTTCCTCACCGGTTACCTCGCTGCCATGTCGGCGCACGACAAATGCGGCCACTCGTTGTCCCCATTCGATGTCGGGGACGCCGATAACCGCAACATCCTCCACCCCGGGATGCGAGAACAACGTGCTTTCCACCTCAGCCGGAGCGATGTTTTCCCCGCCGCGGATAATCATGTCGTCCTTGCGCCCAGCCAAAAAAATGTAGCCCTCTTCGTCGATCCAACCCATGTCCCGCGTTGGCAACCAACCACCAGGCCGCAGAGGCGACTCAATACCCGCCCTCGTTCGGTACCCTTTCATCACCCGCGGGGTGCGCACCCAAAGCTCGCCAACCTCGCCGCGCGGCAGCTCTCGTCCGTCCTCGTCGACAACGATGACCTCCACGTCGGGCAGGGGCCTCCCGATGGATCGCAAGCGGCGCAGCTTAATCTCGTCGAGCGCGGGAACGCCGCGGAGCCGGTGGTCTTCAGGACCAAGGATGGTCAGAGTAGATGTAGTTTCCGTTTGACCAAAGGCGTTGACGAACTCGACCGCTGCGGGAAAGGCCTCGATGGCTCGGCGGATCACGGGAAACGGCATCGGCGCTCCTCCATAAGAAAGGGTTCGTAAGCTGGACAAGTCACGGTGGGCGAAATCGGGGTGGTCGAGGATCTGCTTGAGCATCGTCGGGACAACGAACGCATGGGTAACTCGCTCGCGCTCCACCGCTTCAAGCCAGGTTGCTGCTTCGAACTGGGGAAGCAAAATCATCCGCCGGCCAGTCCATACATTGCTCATGATGCTCGTGGCACCAGCGATATGGTACAGCGGAACGCAAACCAGGGCCGTCCCCCGCGGTGACCCATCGGCCAGTTCCACGTTGCTGGTCACGTAGTGGGTAAAGTCACCGTGCGTGAGTAGCACCGCTTTCGGTTCCGCCGTGGTACCGCTGGTGTACATGAAAATTGCCGTGTCCTCGTCGTCCACGGCCACCGGTTCGTCAAGCACGCCGTTGCTCAGAAGATCCTCGTAATGGAACTCGGAAGAGCCCCTCAGCCCCAAAGCCACGACCTTAAGCTCCTTCTCCAATTCTGGCAGCAAGCTCTTCACGGTTGTCAGGTAACGCTCGCCCACGGCGAGTACGCGAACCCCGGCACTGGCAATCATAAACCGCAGTTCCGGAAGCTTGGCACGGTAGTTTAGGGGTAAGAAGACCCCGCCCACGAATACCGTGGCATAGTACATGGCCACGTAGCGATCGGAGTTCGTATCCAGTACCGCCACGCAGTCCCCTGACCCCACACCGAGCCATCGTAAACCGCCGGCTAACCGTCGCACTTCATTCCATAGCTCGCCATACGACCACGTGCGGTTCTGAAACCGCAGGATCTCGTTTTCCGCAAACAGCGAGGCCGGAATCGATAGAAAATTTGTCGCATTCATACCCCCGCCCTCTCCTCCAGTTGGCGTCGGTCCTCCTTTGCAGCCGCTACACCCGCACGTTGCGCGAGTTTGTGTTCCAGCCAAAGCGCCGAACAAAGGGCACGTTCTAGCCCTTCCCACACGGCTCGTTTGCTCAACACGAGCAGATTTGGATCCAACGTTGCAAGATGAGTAGCCATCCTCAAGGTCGTTTTTTCCAGTTGCGCACGCGGAACGACTTTCACCGCCAAGCCCCAGTCGACAGCCTCTCTTGGTGTAATCCAGCGACCGCTCCACAGAACTTCCAGGGCGCGGGCAGCACCGGCCAAACGCGCCATTGTTTGAGTGCCTCCTACCCCTGGTATGGTGCCTAGACCCGTCTCCGGGAACCGTAACTTGGCATCGTCGCTCACGACACAAAGATCGCAGAGCAACGCAAATTCCAGCCCTCCCCCAAGGGCGAATCCATGCACTCCCGCAATCAACGGTTTCGGCAGGCTAGCTATGATTCCGGCCACGTCTCGGCGCCACCTCGCAGCACGAGCCGCAACCGGACCGGCCGCCGTACCAAATTCCGTTAGATCGCCACCGGAGCAAAACGAGGGACCGTTGCCAAGCAGCACAGCCACCCTGACCTCCGGGTCGTCACGTACGGCGGCCAAGGCTTCGTACAAAGAGTCCCGCATTGCCATGTTGTACGCGTTGTGCACCTCAGGCCGATTAAAGCGCACCACCGCAACGTGGCCGCGCTTCTCGTACATAAGAGGTGGAGACAACTTCTCCGCCTCTCTGCGCAGCATCGTATCCTCAGTCGCTGGACGGAACTGGCTTCGCTTCCTTCACCTGCAACTCGGATCCACAGCACTCGATCGTTCCGGGCCCAGGCTTGGTACAGAGAATCTCTGTGCCGCATTGTGCACAGACGTACCGTTTCCCCAACAATGTCGCCATCATCGTTTCTCCTTTCACTCGAAGCGAAAAACTCAACCAAGGCCAACAGGCACTTGCAAGAACGGGAACCGCGCTACCTCGATCACTGCTTTTGTTTGCTGCCACCGGGCTTCGAGCACCGTGCCAAATTCCCAAGCCTCACGCCGCACGTACGCAAACCCGATGGCACGTTGCAACGCCGGAGACCAGACCGCGCTCGTGACCAGGCCCACTTCGCGCTTGTCCGAAAAGAGCTTTGCGCCCGGCTGTGGCGGGGCTCCCTCGCGACAAACAAATCCCCTACGCCGACGCTGCACCTGGCCACGGGCCGCTATTCGCTCCACCACCTCTTGTCCCAAGTAGCAGCCCTTGCCGTAAGAGATTGCCTGTTCGATCTCTGCTTCGGCAATCAAGGTGGACTCGTCCATATCGCGCCCCACTAGCGGAAGTCCAGCTTCTATCCTCAACACGTCGAGGGCAAGCCAACCCACAGGCTTCGCCCCACGTTGCGTGGCTTGCTGCCAAAGAAGCTGCAAAGTTTGCGGCCGACCCCAAAATATCCAGCCCTGTTCTCCTGTGTGGGTAACAGCGCAAACCCGAAGACGATGGCCGTCGATCCAAAGCTCTTCGTGGGCACCCCAGGGCATGCGGCTCACGCTATTCCCCAGCCAATCGGCAACCAGTGTTGGAGCCAAACGGCCCTCGAGAATCATCAGGGGAGCCGACTCTGCCTCGCGAAACTCTACGTCATCGGCAACGATGTAGCGCTCGAGGTGTTCGCGCAATCGTTCTGCGTGTGATGCTGGCACGTCGAGCCAAAACCCGTCATTTAAGGCATACACACGTAAATCGCTCACCACCCGCCCCTGGACCGTTACCGCCGCAGCATAGGTTCCACGCCCAACCGGCAGCCGACTGACGTCGGCAGTGACCATTCCCTGTAAGAACGATATCCGATCGCTGCCAACGAGCACCCACAGCCTACGCAGCCTGGCATCGAGCAAGCCGACTCCCTCTCTGACTGCCGACCATTCCTCCCGCCAGTTGCCGTAATGCAATGGGGTATGCACACCATCCACGGTCCCAAACTCTGCTCCCAAAGCCGCCAATGTTTTGTCCACTAGAGCCGCGTCGTTCGCTGCCAGCATACCTTCGCCTTCTGTTTTAAGACTTCGGGTCGAGGCCAAAAGCAAGTCCCCGATCACCCTTCAGGGGTACCACATCCCTAGCTGGGACTCCCTGCTCCAGGTCAGGTGTTGACAAACCTAAACGAAGTTGTGGTAAACGCTTGCAAGTTAGCACGTGTCGCGGGAGAGGATTTTATTCGGGAGGTCAGCCCTATGAACCTTCATGTATGTCCCCAAGTGGGTCTTGAACGATCTCTTGCAGCACTGCGGTTGCTGCCGAGACTCTGGGTAGCACCTTTGCTCGTCTTTGGTGCGCTCGCAGTAGGAGGAGCTGCTTGGGCTGACTATTCCATCGCAGCGCGCGTGGCCCACAGCCCAGACGATATTAACACCACCAACATACCTGGCCTCTTAACCCTCAGCGGCAACGATGCCGTGGCCAATGTTACCCTTCCATTTAGCTTCGTCATCGAAGGCACGCCCTACAGTACTGTCACCATCTCCACCAACGGTTGGATCGAATTTGGCGGGAACACTTGCACCAGCGGATGTGGAACGGCCGGCTCGGACCCCGGAAACGCTTGTCTTCCAACCTCGAAGCACACGAACCCCTTCTTAGCCGCATATTGGGACGATCTGCAAACGTTTGGATCGCATATCCGGTACGGCACCGTGGGGCAAAGCCCCAACCGAACATTTCTGATCGACTACGAGGTCGATGTCGATCCCGCCAACGAAGCAAACGAAGCCGACGACATCCGCTTCCAGGTTCAACTGCACGAGACCTCGAATCTCATCACTGTCCAGTACCGTGATTCTGGCCATCTAGCCAATGGCCAAGGGGCGACCATCGGTTTTCAGGGGGCTGGCGGCGCGGGTGCAAGCGCCCACCCATTGACGTGCAACGGAAAGATCCTGGACGATAATCGAGACAACGAGAGCTGGTCCGCGGACGTGGGACGAGCCGGCCTAGTAACCCTGGCCGCACTCAACGCTCACAGCCCCGATGACATTTCTGGCTTTACCACCCTCAGCGGCAACGATGTGACCGCCAGCGTGTCTATGCCGTTCTTCATCACGATCGAAGGCGCTAGCTACAACACCCTAGCAATTTCGACCAACGGCTGGATCGAGTTTGGCGGTAACACCTCTGGGTCGGCCGACCCGGCCAACGAGTGCCTACCCACGAACAAGCACACGAACCCCTTCCTTGCGGCTTATTGGGACGACATGCAAACCGTGGGTAGCGCAATTCGCTACGGCACGGTGGGTGCGGCGCCCAACAGGACCTTCATCGTCGATTTCCAAATGGAAACGGTTCCTGGGGGAAGCAACAACGATGTGTATCTGCAAGTCCAGGTGCACGAAACCTCCAACCTCATCTCCGTGCGCTACTATACTGCCGAGTATACCGCGAACGGCCAGGGAGCCACGATCGGCTTCCAAGGTGCAGGGGGCTCATCTGCGACCGCTTACAGTCTCACTTGCAACGGAAAAATTCTCGATGACAACGCCATTAACGAAGAAGGGTGGTCATTGCACCCGAAAGCACTCGGTGCCATGTCGTTGCACTCCGGCATGGCGCACAGCCCGGACGACATTTCCGGGTTTGCCACCCTCAGCGGGAACGAAGCAGTCGCTAACGCCTCGCTGCCTTTCCCTGTTGTATTGAACGGGGTCAGTTACACCACTGTGGCCATTTCCACGAATGGCTGGCTAGAGTTTGGCGGGAATACGTCGGGGAGTGCAGACCCCTCGAATCTGCCCTTGCCTACCGCAGGTCACAGCAACCCATTTTTAGCGGCGTACTGGGACGACATGGTCACCACCGGCACACACATCCGTTACGGAACCGTCGGAAGCCCAGGCGGACGCACCTTCGTCGTCGATGCTCAGCTCCAGACCGCTGCCGGCAGCTTCGGCGCGTCCTACCAAATTCAAATTCACGAAGGCTCGAACGTGATCAACGTCAAGTACCGCTCGCTAAACCCTTCCGCCAACGGGCAAGGTGCGACTATTGGTTTCCAGGGTGCAGGGGGTAGCAGCGCCGAGGTACTCCCGCTCACTGCCAACGGAAAGATTCTGGATGACAACCGCCCCAACATGGGCTTCTCGATTGCGCCACTACCGGTGTGCGGAAACGGTATTGTCGAAACCAAGGAACAGTGTGACTTAGCGAGCCAAAATGGGCAGTCGAGCACCTGTTGTACCGCCCAGTGCGGATTTCGAACTTTGGGCGAGGTTTGCCGCAGTGCTGCCGGCGAATGCGACTTGGTAGAAACCTGCACCGGAACCGCCTCGAGCTGTCCGGCCGACGCTAAAAAAGCAAACGGTACCGCATGCACTGACGATGGATTCCCCTGCACGCTGGATTTTTGCAATGGCACGAGCGATGTTTGCCAACACCCGATAGCTCCGGCGACGACGGTTTGCCGTGCGTCGGTGGGAATTTGCGACGTCACGGACTACTGTGACGGCTTCAACCCGAGCTGTCCCCCTGATTCCGTGGCTCCACCGACAACGGTATGCAGGCCTTCGGCGGGAGAGTGTGACATCACGGAGTTTTGCGATGGTTTCAACCCCACCTGCCCGTTCGATGCAAAAAGCACGAGCCAGTGTCGAGCGTCAAACGGAATTTGCGACGTTGCCGAGTTTTGCGATGGAGTGAATGACAGTTGTCCCCCGAATCAATTCCTTGGTCCCTCGACCGTTTGCCGTGCGGCTGGAGGGGAATGTGACCTAACGGAGTACTGTACCGGAACCAGCGCAACTTGCCCGAGCGACCAGAAGAGCAATGCTGTCTGCCGACCAGCCGCGGGCGATTGTGACGTGGCCGAGAGCTGCGATGGCATCAGTAACGACTGTCCGGCGGATGTGTTGCGTCCGAGCACGTACACGTGCCGGGCGGCGGCGGGTGTGTGCGATGTGGCGGAGAACTGCACGGGCACGAGCGTGAACTGCCCGGTGGATCAGGTGGCTTCTTCGGGCACGGAGTGTCGTG
>CALAMI010000017.1 GCA_937925685.1 Candidatus Binatia bacterium
GGATCTTCGAACTCCGCAGCTCTCGGTGCCAACTCGGCCTCGATAATGCTACGGACCTCGCGGCGGAACTTCTCGTGCTCTTGGTTGAACAGCGCCATCAGGGCACCTCCTCGCCCCGAGCACGCCGATAAATGTACTCGACGATGTCCCCGAACCGATTCAACTCGATCATGTACAGGGGGTCGAGCTCCGTTTGAAACTCTTCCTCCAACGCCACCTGTAACTCGACGAGCTGCACCGATTCCATCACCAGCGTGGTGTCGAACGTGGCATCGTCGGTAATTTGGTCGAGAGGAATCCCCGTGATCTCATGAAGAAGCTGCTGAGCTCGCCGAGCTACCACTTCTACGCTTTCGCATTGCGCACTACGATTCCACATCGGCCGCCTCCAACGAAATCACCACAAGCGCTGTCACTGTTTCCTGCCTTGACTCCGCGACATCGTCATGCACTAACTATTTTCAGCCCTTTATTCGCTGAAACCTATCTTTCGCAAGCCCAGGCTCAAATCCTCGATGGAGCAGCTTCAGTTAGCTAGTTTGGTGGCAAAGGTCGCCAATGCGCGCGAGCTCGCTGACTCCCTCGCGATGCGAGAAGCCGCTTACGGCGAGGTTTTCCACGAGAAAGGAGTGGACCTTCACGACCGGACCGCGATCCAGCTCGTAGTTTCTTCGGGAAACGAGGTCGTGGCTGGCGCCCGGATGATCGGTCCGACCCCCTTGCCTCTGGAGATCGGGCTTCCGGCACACGAGCTTCTGCCCCAAGCTGAAGACGGCAGCATCGCGATCGGCCAGCTCGGAGGGTTGTGGCTCCACCCCCGTTATCATCGCCTTTCAACTGTAACCGCGGCGATTTGCCGAAAGCTCTTTCAGAAGGCGTGCGAGATTGGAACCAGGTTAGGAGCGTCCGCATTTGTGTTGCGCACCTCGGAGCACCGCATGACGAAGTGGTACGCAGCGGTCGGCTTCGAGTTGGTTCCTGAATGGTCCTACGAAGACCCACTATGGGGGAAGGTTTTCACCATGCTGATGCCACTAAACCAGGAGCATGCAGGCAGCCGCCGAGGCGGTCGCCTGCGGCTCCGGAACGGCACCAAAGCTAAATTATGTTAAATCACGACTTGTCGACGGCGACCGGCATTGCAGCGGCCGTTGTGTGTGCACTGCTTGCCGCCATGGTCGCGTTCCAGCGCCGGGACACAAAGGGTAGGGCCTTTGTCTTCCTGGCTTCCATGATCGCGCTGTGGAACGTCTACTTTGTATTGCTCCGGCTCTTACCATGCGACGCTCTGTCCTGGATCCGCCTGCGGCCTCTGGCCGTGCCAGTGAACTTAATCCCCGTCGCAATCCTCTACTTTACGGTCGTTAATCAAGAGGACCGCGGGCGCTTTTGGCACGGTCTCGTGTGGTTTAATTTGACACTCGCCGCAGTGCTAGTCGGCGCGAGCCCATTCGGGCTAGTTGTCCGCGATTTGAAAGAAGGGGCGTTCGGGTGCGCGTCGGTACCGGGACCCCTGTACCACGTTTATACAGCGAGCGTCGCTATCTGCTCGGTGGCTGCTTTCACGCTGTGTGTCAGGGATGTCCGTAATGCAACGAATCCGCGTAATCGGCTGGTGGCGCGATTCTGGTTGATTAGCGCGGCAGTGGGTTTGCCTCTGGGCGTCACAAATCTGCTGCCGTCTTATGGGATACCGATCTATCCTCTCGGCAGCCTCGGCAGTGCCGCCTGGGCCAGCATCATTGCCTATGCCATGATTCGGCACCGGTTGCTGGACGTCGAGATTTGGGTCTCGCGGATCGGCACCGCGGTTGCTGCTGGGTTGCTTACCGTGGTGCCGGCGTATGCGCTGCTCCTGGCTTTACAAGTTCGCACCCTGGGAGACGTGCAGGTCGACTTGTCTTCCGCGATCTTTCTCACCCTCCTCTTGGTCGCTGCCGTGTTTCCCACTTTGCAGCGGCGTCTGGAAAAGGCCTTTGCCAAACGAGCCTTTCCGAGCAAGTTCGAACAGCAAGCATCCCTGGAGATGTTGCGGCGGGCGGTGTTGCGAGAACAAAACCGCGACCGGCTCCTGGAGACGGTCGCTAAAGGCCTGAGGGCGGTGTTTCGCCCTCCCACCATCGCGATCTTTACCCGCCACGCCGAAGGTGGCCGCCTGCGCTTGGGCTACCACCTGGGGGAACGGCCGCAGGTAGATGAGTTTTCGCTCGCGAGCGCTCTGGTTGCCGAGCTCGAGGATGCCACGCTTTCCCTGCTGCAAAGCGAACTCTCGGAGTCGAAGCGCGCCCGTGGTCGCGAGGTCGGCCAGCTCATGGAGCGCCTAGGCTGGACCGTGTGTGTCCCCATCAAAAAAGAACGCCGCTCTGTAGCTGGCTTCCTTGCCCTAGGGCTCAAAGAGGGCAAGGATTGGTACATGCTGACCGAACTTGAGGCCTTGGAAGCGCTCGGAGAAGAGCTGGCACTGGCGCTGGAAAACATCCAGTTGCACGAACAGGCAGCGCTCGCTCGGCAAGCACTGGAGCGGGTCGAGCGCCTGAGCGCCCTAGGCACCATGGTGGCCGGCATTGTGCATGAAGTGCGCAACCCGCTGGTGGCTTTCAGTACGTTCATGCAGTTGGCAGAGGAGCATAAAACGTCGCCGGAACTCATCGAAACCAGTGCCCCGGTCGTCGTTCGCGAGCTCAACCGTGTACAGCGCTTGCTCGACGAACTTCTTCGCGCCACTCGAAGCAACCCGCCGAGTTTTGCCGAAGTCGATCTTGGCAAATGCGTTTCCGACATAGCTGAAGTGCTCAAGCCCGCAGCCAAGCAAGCTCGTGTGGTTCTCCAACCGAACTTGCCGGCCGAGCCGCTTGCGGTCTTCGCCGATGCGGACCGGGTGCGCCAAGTGCTGTTCAACCTAGGGTTGAATGCCATCGAAGCCGCGCCCGAAGGGAGCACCGTTACCATAACGGTGACGTGCGCTTCAAAGAATGGCCGCAGGTATGGCGAAGTCAGGGTGCGCGACACTGGTCCGGGTCTGCCCCCAGAATTACGGGAAAAAGTGTTTCAACCGTTCTTCACTACCAAAGCGGACGGCACCGGCCTTGGCCTCGCCCTGTGCCTTCAGATTGCCGAGGACCATGCCGGCTACCTGGAAATCCGCGACCCTGAAGGCCCGGGCGTGATCTTCGCCGTGGGCTTCCCCGAATTTGTCCGCGAAGTCCACGGGCCCTTGATCGATGGCGCTACGAAAGATGAACCTGAGCTCACAACAGAGGAAGAAGCTCACATGCGCTCTCTGGTGGGCAACATCAAACTGCCCCCAGAGGTGTTGCGTCTAGCCCGGCAAATTCGCACCAAGTCGTGAAAGATCCTAGCCCAAGGTTGACGCAAGACGCGCATTAGGTTTGAGAGGATGCATGGCACGGGTACGCACAAACGGCATCGAGCTCGAATACGAAGTCTTTGGTTCTGAACGCGGGGAGCCCTTGGTTCTCATTATGGGACTGGGCGCCCAGATGATCCTGTGGCGCAACGAATTCTGTAACATGCTCGTCGAACGCGGGTATCGGGTGATTCGCTTCGATAACCGCGATGTCGGGCGCTCTACCTGGCTCGATCATCTTGGCCTGCCGAATGTCATGGCCTTGATGACGGCTGCCGCATCGGGGCAACCCGTCGACGCCCCGTACCGTCTCTCCGATATGGCTGCAGACACTGCTGGACTGCTCGACGCACTAGGCGTCGAACGAGCACACATCGTTGGCGCGTCAATGGGCGGGATGATCGCGCAAACCTTCGCCATTCAGTATCCCGAGCGGACACTCAGCCTCACCTCGATTATGTCCACAACTGGCGACCCCACGCTTCCCCCGCCGCGACCCGAAGCGTTAAGCGTACTCCTTGCCCCACAACCCAGCTCGCGGGAAGAAGCCATCGAGCGAGGGGTGTTCATTTTTCGAACCATCGGCAGTCCCAAATACTTCGACGAAGCCGAGATCCGCGATTTGGCCGCCCGTTCCTTCGACCGGGGCATTAACCCCGCCGGAGTCATGCGGCAACTGGCCGCGATTTTGGCTTCGGGAAATCGCACGGAGGCACTTCGGCAAGTGCAAAAACCGGCACTGGTGATCCATGGCCGCATCGATCCCTTGGTCCCCTTCGCGGCCGGGGAAGCTACCGCTCGGGCTTTGCCCCGGGCAACCTTGCTCGCGTTCGAGGACATGGCTCACGACATGCCGCGGCCGTTATGGCCCGAAATGGTGGCCGCCATCCACGAGGTGGCACAACAGTCGAAGCGCACCGCCGGTTGACTCGGCCCCGGCTTGGCCGCGAAGCAAACGCTCCGCTGTTGTCGTTTCTTCCGCCCTTGCCCAGCGGGCGCTCGTCGAAACGCCGAACGCCAAGTTTCCACCGTCGTTGAGCACGAGCGTTTCAACTCCCTGCTGTTCGCCCAACTGACCTCGGCGCCCGCATCAACCCAGGACCATTGCGTTGCCGCTCTCCGCATTCGCACCAGGAAAACGCTCCACCGTGCCGGCCACAGCGACCCCGGTGGAGTGCCGCTCAGTTACGTTTGTGGAAAAACGAGTTGCACACAGGGTGCCGGGTGGTCACGCACGATAATGGAGCGCGGAGCTACATCGTCGCACTCCCTTGCCCTTTCCCCGTGGGAGAGACAGCCCGAATGACCAGGTGAATGACCGGGTGATGGTAGCCTCGGAAGGCGATGCGGCGGGGTGGAAACCACTCTCTCCCTTTGTTCATCTGGCAGAGGGGAGGGGAGAGCATGACCGAGGGATCGAGCAGTCGCGGCGGCCATCGGCACCTTGGAGTGCAGCTTGGGCAGTGCCTTCCCAAGAGCCCCTTTCTTCCTGGCCGAGGTCCAGCGAGGCGATCTTGTCCGCGACTTCCTTCAGTGCCTAAGGGGTGCATTGCGACCGAAAGGAACGGCGCTGTTATGGCTCGGCCACGGTTCAGCCGCATCCACGGCAGGATGGCAAAACGTAGACGCTTGCACGAATCGCCTGCTTGCACTGGCGCGACTCGACGGAAGTGGCGTTGCTCGCGCGGCTTTTCCCATTTTCCCAATTGAATTGCGTTTTCGGCCAGCGTAGGATACGCGATTATCCGGGAGGTCTATGGCGGCACGGTTGGGCAGGTTTGTGGTGGGAACGGCAATCCTAGCCGTCTCAACCGTTGCTCCAATGATCGGTGCAGCTGCCACCGGGCCGCCGGCACAACGCGTCCCCGCCGCTTTACTCATGTTCCCCTACGTCGAGGCCGGGGCCGAGCGTGACACTAGGATCGAGCTGCTGAACTTGAGCGGCGTGCCTATCGAGCTCGAGTGCTTTTTCGTCAACGGTGAAGACCCCTCCTGTAACGAGGTCGGATTCGTACTGGCACTTACGCCGTATCAGCCCTTTGCCTGGCTGGCCAGCGAAGGCATGAGCAACGTGATCAATGGCACCGCTGCACCGCCGTTTTGGGGGTTCGGGGAGCTCAAATGCGCGGTGGTGCCGCCGGAGCCAGCACTGGAACTATACAATACCGTTCAGGGGCGAGCGACAGTGTTCGGATCGGACGGCACAACGGTCTCTTACACTGCATATGGCTTCCAACGATTCGTGGGCGGAGAGTACACTGGGTTGCTCCGCCTCGACGGCAACGAATATGCGCAGTGTCCCGATCGGCTGTTGTTTACCGTTCTCGCCGATACACCCGCTGGTAACAGTGAGTTGATTCTTCTTCCGTGTTCGCAAGACCTGGTGTTACAATCGCCGGCCACTGTCACTGCACAGCTTCTTCTGACTACAGAGCTTGGGCAGACCGTATCTACCTCTTTCCAAGTGCGCTGTTACTTACGACGGTATCTCAGTGACGTGGCGGACGTCCTTCAGCGCAGCATCGGTGGCTCGGATGTCGTGCAAATTTCCGTGCGCGGCGTGGGCGGGCCACTGATCGGCCTCGTCATTGACGGAATCCCGTTTGCTTCGACCTTTGGGTTGGCCGGCAACGAACCCATGTTCCTTGGGGGGCGTACGGCAACCATTTCGGTGCCGCGCTCACGGTAAGAACCATGAACCAGATTCTCAGCGGGCTCGCCGCCTTCCTCTTTGCCTGGTACCAGCTTCTAGCGCAGCACGGTATCTTCCCCGCTACGCCACGCCCAACGCTCTCGCCGACGCCAAGCGTGACCAGCACCCCGCTGGCGACCACAACTCCTAGTGCCACCCGGACGTTCTCCGCACCCACGGTGTCGGCGCCATCGCCAAGCTCGACCCTCCGGCCCACGCGCACCCCGACTTGGTCGCCACAGCCACCGGCGACGGCAACGAACACTCGGTCCTTGACGCCAACGAGAACGTTCTCCCCCTTGCCGACCAGCACGTTCACGCACAGCCCTCGGCCCAGCGCAACAGCAACCGCCAGCCGCAGCGCCACATGGTCGTTCACACCAACGCGCTCGTTCACGGCTACGCGCTCCTTTACCGCAACTCCTTCCCCCACCTTCACTTTTTCTCCGTCTGCCAGCGCGACGGAATCACGTACTCGCACTGGCACGCGTACGCACACGCCCACGTTATCCCCGACTGCCACACCGACTCACACCCGCACCCCACAGCCCACGCGCACGCCCACAGCAACGTTCACACGGGTGCCCACATGGACCCCGCGACCCAGCTCGACCGCTACGCCTTCTCCCTCACCACGGCCCACTCGGGTGAGCGGTGAGGTGGACCCCCTTGGAATTGTCGCCCAAGGCGACCCGCCGGCACAAAAACTCGCAGCAGCAGTCTTGATCTTCCCCCTCGTTCGGGCGACGGCCAGCACGGACACACGCATCGAAATCGCCTCTTCGTCCACGGTTGCCGGCCCGGCGGCACGTTGCTTTTACGTGAGCGCAAGCAACTGCGTGGAAATCGGTTTCCAAGCCACAGCTCCAACTGGCGGCGGTGGTGCAGCCGCACGGCCGCTTTCGTGGATGGTCAGCACCGGGTTCGATGGAAATGGCCGTCGCATCGCCCCACCGTTCCAAGGGGATGGCGAACTCAAGTGCTTTGCTTCAGGGAACAGCTTGACTGGACGTGCCTTGATTGCCGACAATGCCGGGCAGCGCATCGCTTATTCGGCCGTGGCGTTTCGCAAGCTCCGCAATGATGCACCGACGAACTTCGTCTCCCTCGACGGCGTCAACTACGAAGCTTGCCCGGATCGGCTGCATTTCAACGTGCTCGCTCAAACCGCCACATCGAACAGCGAGTTGATTCTGGTTCCTTGCACGCAAAATCTCGAAGCTCAGATCTTCTCCTCAGTCACCCTGCAATACGCAGTCATCAACGAATTGGAGCAAACCTTCTCCGGTGCCAGCTCGTTCCGCTGCATGGAGCGACGGACCTTCAACACCGTCCCCGCCCTCCGTTTTTCCAGCATCGGCACGAACACGGCACACTTGATTGTCCGCGGGGTGGAAGTTCCGGTTGTTGGTTTTGTCATCGACCGCTTCCAAGTGACAGGCTCGGGAGCCTTATCGACTTCGAGCAACGAGCCATATTTTGAGGGCTCGCGCGAGGCCACACTCGATCTTCCTCCTGAATGGCCGTAACAGAACTGCGCTTGTCCACCATGCTGCGTGAGTACGACCGCATTCGATTTCGATTCGCTAGCATGGAGCACGACGTGTACCGGGCGGGGCAGGGCCCCGCGGTGATCGTGATCCACGAGATCCCCGGGATCACCCCTGAAGTCCTGCGCTTCGCCGCTTATGTGCGCGAGGCTGGCTTTCGCGTGTACTTGCCCCACTTGTTTGGCGTTCCGGAAAAACCTGTGTCTGGCACCTACGTGGCGACTTCGTTCCTCCGTGCGTGCATCAGCCGGGAATTCAAAGTGCTTGCACGCAACGAAGCTAGCCCTGTCACCAACTGGCTCCGCGCGCTAGCGCGGGAGGCCCACCGGGAGTGCGGTGGCCCGGGTGTGGGAGCGTTAGGGATGTGCCTAACGGGAAACTTTGCCCTGGCGATGATGATCGACCCTGCAGTTCAAGCTCCCGTGCTGAGCCAGCCATCACTGCCGCTTGGGATCACGAAGGATCACCGTCGCGCCTTGCACTTAGCTCCGCAACAACTTGAAGTGGTGAAGCAACGCGTGCGGGCGGGTTGTCGGGTGTTGGGCCTGCGCTTCACGAACGACTTTGCTTGCCCCAGCGAGCGCTTCCAACGATTACGGGAAGAATTGGGCGACGGTTTCGAGGCGATCGAAATCGATTCCTCGCCAGGAAATCCGCATGGAATTTCCCCGAGGGCGCATTCCGTGTTGACTGTGGATCTGGTCGACCGTGAGGGCCATCCGACGAAAGAGGCGCTCAAGCGTGTGCTTTCTTTTTTTCGCGCGCGCTTGCAAACACCGAGCAGCTAGTCGATTTTGCCGCGACCGCAGAACTCCGTCGCCTCGAGTGCAGGCGCTGGCGAAGCCGGCCAAACGCCGACGGCTCCCCAGCCGCGCCGGGTGCAGCCCCGCTCGCATAGCGCGGCACTGGCGTACGAGAATGCCAACCGGCATAGAACACGCTCAGAACACAACACCGCTCGAGACGTGGGTCATGGATCGTCATGCTCGTTCTCGCTGGGGCTGGCGGAGTGGATCCTTCCCCCTCGACACTAGGGCCATTTCCGGTTCGAAGTCTTCGGAACAGCCTCCCCGCGGAGGGCTTGCAGTCGGCCGACCTGGTCCATCATCTCGAGGCGCGCAGCAAGCGCACGCGAGGAGCGACTTTGTCTGTTGCGCTCTGCCACGGTCCGTCGCCGGCTCGATGGTGCGCCAAATGGAACCCGCACCTAGCGGTGCCGCCGTTACGGACCTGCAGATTCCATAATGCTTCAGCGATGGCAGTTCGCTTGACCCCGGCCAAGAATCCGTGGTAGGAGCCCATGTCGTAGTGGGAGGCAGGTGATGCAAACCAGGGGGTTACGCAGGAGCTCGTCGCGTCAACGACAGATGGGACCGCGGCCGCGTACTGTGCTCGAAGGCGCACGCGGAGAAAACGGTAGGTAGTCACGCTTATGGTTGTTATTTCCCAGAAAACATGGGCGTGGCAATCGTGTTCCGTGCCGTGGGCCCGAGCTGGCAGCGGCAGACAAGATCGGCCGCCACTGGCTATGGGCGCGGCGCGCTTCGCCGTTCCCGCAAATAGCCAGCTCTTGGTAGTTTTGTAGGTGCCGCGAAAGGCCTAAGACAAAGGATCGGGCAACCTCTCGCTGCTGTGGTTTTACTGGCATCCACCGTCAGCAAGGCGGCACTTGCTGCCTCCGATACCTGTTCAACGGAGTGGTTCGGGTTTACGCGGTCGAATGCCGCATGGGGGCACACCTGTGCCGTGCGCGCCGGTGGTCGAGCAGAATGTTGGGGCGACACCAGTTACGGAAAGAGCAACCCTTCGGGTGAGGGGTAGGTCGAGGTCGTCGTCGGTACGAACCACAGTTGCGGCCTCGGCTTCGATGGCACGGTACGGTGCTGGGGCAATCAGTTTTACTCGGGTTCGGAGCAATTTGTTCCACTCGCTGCTGCCGGAGGCCTGACTTGCGGGCCGAGGTTCGACGGCAGCGTGACGTGTTGGGGCGCCGGTTCATCCTCCCAGTACCCGCCGTCAGGCGTGCGTTTCCTCACGATAAGCATCGGCCGCTCTCACGGATGCGGAGTAGAAGTGGATGGCTCGATAAGGTGTTGGGGCGCCAATTGGGCTGGCCAAAGCTCGCCGCCAACCGGAACCTTCATCGACGTTCGTGCTGGTGGCAACCACACCTGTGGGCTTCAGACCGATGGGGCAATCAGGTGTTGGGGCAGCGATTCCGAAGGGCAGAGCGCCGCTCCTGCAGGACGGTTTCTCCAGGTTAGTGCTGGGGAAGCTCACAGTTGCGGTGTTCGTACACTCCTACTCGGACTCCGACCTCCACTGCCACCTCGACACTCACCCCAACCCCCACCCGGTCGTCAACACGCACACCCACCCGTACACCAACGCACAGCCCCACCCTGATGCCGACTATGCCGCCAGCTTGCCCCGGCGGCTGCAACAGCGACGGTCATGTAACCATTGAAGAAATCGTGCTGATGGTCACCATCGCACTAGACCTGCGGTCGCGGGACCCCTGCCCAGTGGCAGACCGCAATGGCGACGGCTCGGTGACGGTGGAAGAGGTCATTCTCGCGGCGAGCAAAGCGCTCGCAGGCTGCTAGCCAGCCCGCCATAGCGACACTCTGGGAGATGCTCCTGTTTCGTGGGGTCAAGTCTTACCGTCGGCAAGATGGTGCGGCTTATGGTAAGGCGACCCCGGTTCGACGGTGCTCCAGCGCTCCGGCAACTCCACGCACGCACCATGCTCAGTTAGCCTAGAACGGCCGCAAGCTTCCGGTGCGCTGTAGGGGTGGACTACCTGCGCCCGAAGGCATCGCGCCGTCGGGGCCTGGGCGCGCAGCGTGTGCGCTTACACCGCCAAAACGTATATCTCTACCCGAGTGCCCATTTCCTGGCAGCGGCGCACTCTACCACGTTCGCGGTGCGACCACTCGAGGTGCCTCACCACTGCTCCACGTGAATTCCCGGGGAAGGGTAGCCGGCAGCGAGGAGTACGTCTGCGGCCTCGCCAATGAGCGAACCAGGGCCACAGAGGTAAAAATTCCACTCGCGTTGGGTCGTGCTCCCCACGTACCGAGCGTACAAATAGTGGACGATGGGGATGTCGAACAGCACCTCGTAATCGAAGTTCTCCCGCGAGAACACCTCGCGGACAAGCTCTTTGCGAAACAACTGCTGCTCCACATCATCGATAAAGTGATGCAAGCGTACGGGGTGCAACAAACGATGTCGGAACAACCGCTGGAGCATTGGCCGCAGCGCAGCGATTCCCAGCCCGTGCGCTACGAACGCAAGCGGGGCCGCCGGCGCCCCTTCGAACACAAAAGTTCCCACCGGAGCCCAAAACCGCAGCGGCTGTCCCCGCTGCAATTGGGCCACATAACGCGAGCACGGCCCGGCACCGCGAACATCGACGAACAACTCGATCGGCCCCGGTATTTCCGGGGCGAGGGCAATCGAAAAGCGACATAATTGCAACCTAGGTTCGGGGACCTCCACAGCGACAGCCTGGCCAGGCAGCCATACCAAGTCGGCGGGGCGCGCCACAGTCACGCGGCGCACACCCGGAGCGGCATCCTCAATGGCTACAACCTCGCTTGTATAGAGCCGCTGCGACACTGGATCGGCTTTCCTTCAGGAACGCTCGCTGTCTAACCATGCCCTGGGCCGAGGAGCCAAACAAGCCGTCACCCTCCGGCCTGTCACTCAGCGGCGACCTAATCGCTCCAGGTAAGCAGCAAAGCGACCTGCCTTTTTTCGCAAAACGACGCAATCTCCTTCCAGCCGGAGTTCGAGTTCGTCTCCGGGCTTAAGCCCAAGCTCGCCACGCACTTTAGTGGGCAACACCACCTCGCCTTTGCTCCCCAAGGTCACTGTTTGGGCAATTCCCGCGGTCATGTCCATGAACTCCCGACTGCGCTCGTTTTCGCTCCCTAGTTGAACCACTACTCCTTCGGCAACAGAAAGTACACGCGACCCGGGTTCTCCAGGTCAGCCGCAATTGCTTCCGCAACAGCCCCACTGCCCCAAAACACATCGAGGCGATTCGCTCCGCCAGTGGTGCTTCCGGCGTCTTGGAAAAACACGAAACGGCGGACCGTGCTGCCCCCCCGCGGAACATCGTTGTTGCGCGGCAAAATTTCGATAAAGGCCAATGCCCCATGAGCATAAAAAGCGGGATCCGCTGCCACCGATCTTCCAGCCGTTAGCGGCACGCCGCAGCTGCCCACAGGCCCCGCAGCCACACCTCGAAAGAATACCCATCTCGGGTTTTGGGCAAAGAGTTCTGCTTGCTCTTCCGGGTGCGTGCGCAAGTACTCCTTCAGGCGACCAAGGGTGAGCGTGTTCCCACTAATTTTACCGCGCTCGCTTAGCACCTTGGCGATGCTGCGGTACGGGTGGCCATTGGACGCGGCGTAACTTACTTGCAACCGCACACCGTCTTCGAGTTCGAGCAACGCCGAACCTTGCACATGCAAGAAATAAGCTTCCACTGGGTCATCGAGCCAAGCCAGCTCGTAGCCGCGACCACTCAGTGCTCCCAACTCGATCTCGGTGCGCGTAAAGTACGGGATCAGCTTCCCGTCTTTGACCCGACCTTGGACGACGCGCGCCGGGCACTCAGGACAAAAGTCCTTCAAGTGTACATCCACGAGGTCGTCTGGGGTCCGATAAATGGGGTAACGAAAACGCTCCGTTCGCCTGCGGCTCGCTCGCACCTCCGGCTGGTAATATCCGGCGACCCAAAGAGTGTCCCCGGAGGTCACCTCGTAAAGTCGCAGTCGATCGCACAACTGTTCCAGTTGGGTTCCCTTAGACTCTAAGAGCGCTTGGGTCGCCGCCAAAAGTTGCGATACTGAGATCTCTCGGTTCAAGAGAGTCAAGCGATGCTGCAACGGAAGCTGGGCTAGGTAGGCAAGGTTGCGCTCAGCGGCCTGGAGCAGGGAATCGGGCGTGGCGTCGTCGCGCAGTCGCGCGCGACAGGTGGCCTCGTCGAGTGCCGTTAAAACAGCACCCTGGCGGGCCACGCTCGCTTGGCTTCTAGTGCTTTCCGAAGGCAAGGGCCTTCCCACAGGTTCTACGCAGCTCATACACCCACACAACAAGCAGGCAACCAACAGCCAACTTACGCGCCCTCGCATAGTTTCCAGCAGCAACCTCCAGCACTCAATCTTCAGCGCTCGCCAGCACCCGCTGTGCGGCGGCAACACCGGCACCCGCTTCGACGGGAAAGCCAAAGCGAGGCAGAAGGGATTCCAGCGCAGAAAGCACCGTGAGCACATTTGCCGCAGTACTTGACTCACCCATCAAGCCGATGCGCCAAGTGCGTCCCTTGAACGGGCCCAATCCAGCCCCAATCTCGATAGAAAACTCTCGAAGCAGTGCTCCCCGCACCCCGGCGTCGTCCACGCTTTCGGGAACGGAGATAGAGTTCAGCGTCCACAACCGATGGCCCTCTTCGGCAGCGAAGCGAAGCCCCAAAGCGGCCAACCCGGCTGCAAGGGCTTTATGGTTGCGCTCGTGGCGCTGCCAGCGCGTCTCCAAACCCTCCGCTTCAATAATCCGTAGGGCTTCGAGCAACGCGTAGTTCATCGTGATAGGCGCCGTGTGATGATAGACGCGATCCGCTCCCCAATACTGGGACAGCAAGGAAACGTCCAAGTACCAGCTCTGCACCGCGTGCCGCCGCTGACGTGTTGCCGCCAACGCCGCAGGAGAAAAAGTGACCGGAGCGAGACCCGGCGGTGCACTTAAACACTTCTGCGTCGCACTGTAACAAACATCGATTCCCCAGTGGTCGACGCGCACCGGGTGTCCGCCCAGCGAGGTCACCGTATCCACCAGGAACAAGGCTTCGTGTTCTCGCGCCAAGGCCGCCAGGTCCTCCAGAGGCTGCAACACCCCGGTGGAGGTTTCCGCATGCACCACGGCGAGAACTTTGGGCCTTCGGCAATTCCGCAGAGCCGCGCGGACGTCGGAAGCATCGACGATTCGACCCCACGGAGCGTGAACTTCTTTTACCTGCGCCCCGCAACGTCGCGCCACCTCCGCCATGCGTTGGCCAAACACGCCATTGACGCAAACAACTGCCTCGTCGCCAGGCTCCAGGAGGTTGACAAAACACGTTTCCATGCCGGCACTGCCGGTGCCTGAAATGGGAATGGTCAGCTCGTTTTCCGTGCCGAAAAGCCAACGCAGCAGCCGCTTGTTTTCCTCCATGATGGTGACGAACGCTGGGTCTAAGTGACCCACCAGGGGCGTGCTCATGGCCTGCAGCACTCGCGGGTGCACCATGCTGGGCCCTGGGCCCAGCAGCAATCGCTGCGGTGGCGGAAAGCATTGCTTTTGAGCCATCGTCTTCCCTCGACCGCCGCTCGCATAACCAATTGGAGCAGCGATGCAAGGAACTGCTTCCGTCTATAGGAAAACGGCACTATGCGCTCGCTAACGCTGTGAAGGTCGACGGCTCGACGTGGTTTCCTCCACAAGAAACCGTGCTAAAGGGCTTTTGCGACGCAGTCTGCTCGAGCCCGCCATGTGTCAGCAACGTGGGAATCTGTCTGGGTACGGGAATTTCTCGGTTTGGCTGTTTGTCCTGATCCTCGTGTTTGCGGCTCGCGGCATGACTCACCACGGGGCGATGCCGCGTTCGGAGAACAAAGCTCTTGAGGAAACGCCCGTGGAGCGGAACTGCACTGCGTCCATCTCCGCGTGCGTGGGCGATTGCAACCAAGATGCGGAAGTCAGCATCGACGAAATCGTTACGGGCGTTGCCATCGCGCTCGGTTTATCGCCGCTGCCAACGTGCACGCACATGGATCGCGATGGGCAAGGCGACGTCACCATCGATGAAATCATTGCCGCCGTGCGTGCAGCCTTGGAAGGCTGCCCCCTCGATCGAGGAGCCATTTACGAGGTTCGGGCTTGCGACGACGAGCGCTTTCGCATCCTGCTTGTTGATCCACAAGCAACGCAGCTGGCGGAGCGCATATTGGCTGGCGAAGAACCGCAAAAAATTGTGATAGGCGATCTTCGCTGTGGTTCGGGCAACTTCAACGGCCCCTGGAACTGGCACCTCGAACCGGCAACCGTAGGCTTCGCTGACGTTACCATAGAACTTTGCGACGGCTGCCCCTCCTTCGTCGAGACAGAGTTGGAGTACTGGCTCGACACCGTCCGGCGGTATTGCCCGTGGAGCGCCGAACTCTTGCGACGTGTACGCTAAGCGATCGCGGTCATCTCAGCGCTTTACGAATGCGCTCCATTGCTTCGGTTAGCCGATCGTCCGTTACGGTTAGGGAAAACCTCACGTAACCTTCCCCGTACTGTCCGTACGCGGCACCGGCGGCAACCACGACGTGAGCCTTGTCGAAGAGGAAAGTGGCAAACTCGATGCTGGTCATCCCCTCTGGCACAGGTATCCAGAGGTAAAAGGTGCCCCGTCCGGGCGTGAAGCGAACGCCGAGGTCCGTCAAAGTTTCGAGCACAAGCTTGCGCCGTCGCTGGTAAATTTCGAGCATGCGCCGGATGTTATCTCCGCACTGCTCGAGAGCGACGATGCCTGCGTACTGGATGGCGTTGAACACTCCCGAGTCAGTGTTCTCTTTGACCTTGGACATGGCGGCAATGAGATCGCGGTTCCCGAGGGCCATACCGAGGCGCCAGCCCGTCATGTTAAATGGCTTCGAAAGAGAATTGAGCTCGATGCCAACGTCTTTTGCTCCGGGGATGGAGAGGAAGCTCAGGGGCCGCTCGCCGTCGAAAACGATTTCGCTGTAAGGGTTGTCATAACAAACGGCGATGTCGTAAGAACGAGCAAAGTCCACTAACTCGGCCAGAAACTTGCGCGTGGCTGTGGCTCCGGTGGGGTTGTTCGGGTAGTTCAAGAACATGGCACTGGCGCGTTTGGCAACCTCCGTCGGGATGTCGCCAAATTGGGGCAGATAACCGTCGTCGGCGCGAATCGGCACGCTGTATGGTTCGCCGCCAGCGATGAGGATGCTCGCCCGATAGGCCGGGTACCCCGGATCCGTCATCAACACCGTTTCGCCCGGATTGACCCGGGCCAGCACGAAGTGGTGACACCCTTCCTTCGATCCGATGAGGGCAATGACCTCGGTTTCTGGATCCACCTCCACCCCGTAGCGCCGTGCGTACCAGCGAGAAACGGCCTGGCGAAAGGCGAGCATGCCCTTTTCTTCATCTGTCGGATAGCGGTGGTTCAATGGATCGCGAGCAGCACGTGCCAACTCCTCGACAACGGGGTCCGGCGTTGGTTCGACGGGATCGCCGATGGCTAAGCTAATGACATCGGCGCCGTCGGCCCGAGCTTTCGCGATCTTCTGCCGCAACTCCATAAAAAGGTACGGCGGAATCTTTTTCAGTCGCTCCGCTGCCCGCATACCGTGTCCTCCTCGTCGTCAAGCCGAAGCCGCGTAGCACCACGAGGTTCAAGCGACAACGGCAACCAGGGACTCTCCCGAGACACCGCACCCTGGCCTCGTACGAGTGGCCCAAGCTGCCGCTACGCGGCGGCTGCCATGTGCGTCAGCCCGCACGCCATGCCCCAACTCGCTGGCCCCTTTGGTTATGGCAGCGCCGAACTCGGGCAGCCGCCCCAATGCACCGCAGGACTTCTTATGCCAGAGGCTCAACCCCCAAGGAGCACCGCGAACGCGAAGCGAAAATGCGGCGAACGTTGTCAAGTAAGACAAAGCACGATATGGAATGGCGCAGCGCGTTGATTCCAGAATCGGCAAGATCCGGCGCACCGGGAAGAAAAAGCCGAGCCGCCGGGGATGACGAGGTGACGGAGGGGCTGGGACAGCCAGAGGGAAGGGAGAGCGACGATGCCGCATCAGGTGTTCATCGCAATTGGCTCAAACCTCGGCGACCGCAAGGCCAACCATTTAGAGGCAATTCGCCGGATCCAGGCACTGCCGCACACGCGCGTGGTCAAGCAATCTTCCTTTTACGAAAGCGAGCCGCATGGCGACGCCACCGAATGGTTCGTCAATTCTGTCATCGAGATTCAAACGGATCTCTCTCCCGAGGAACTTCTGCGCAAACTGCTCGCGATCGAAGAGGAAATGGGCCGCAAACGGGTCAAAGGCAAGAAGTGGGGCAACAGAGTGATCGACCTCGACATCCTTCTCTACGAGAGCCTGGTGCTGAACAAACGAAACTTAAAGATACCGCACCCGGAGTTACCCAACCGCAAATTTGTCCTTCTTCCCCTAAGCGAGTTAGCTCCGAGCTTCCGTCACCCGGAACTGCAAAAAAGTATCTCGGAGTTGCTGGCGACCACCAAAGACACAAAACGAGTGCACCTTTACCGCGGTGCTTGACGGTCGGCGAACAACCCCGCGAGTGCGCCCGGAAGACGTTGGCGGCGCGGGAGGGGGAAGGGATCGCCCTCCGGAACAGCCTAGGCTAGTGTCTGTGGCCGCGCGTCACGGGCCCCATCCAGCGAGCGCCGCCATGCCGTTGGTACCCGCAAGAGCGGCCGGATCATATCTTTGACGCCCACCTTAGACCCCCATCAGCTTTCGGCCAGGCGAAAGGCAAAACCAACTTCTGTTCATCGCCCTCAAAAGGGAAGCCGGACCGTCGACCCAAGCCGCCTCGGACGGTTTTGGAACCCACGCTACAAGTCCTTCAACGCATTCATCAAATCCAAAATCGCCTTTTTCCCGTCGGCGAAGTACATGAGAGTGTTGTCCGCTGCGAACAGCGGATTGGGAATTCCGGCGAAGCCTGGAGACAGCGAGCGTTTGACCACGACTACGGTGCGCGCCTTGTCCACGTCTAAGATCGGCATTCCCGCAATCGGGCCGCTTGCTTGATCACGGGCCAGGGGGTTGACCACATCGTTGGCACCAATGACGATGGCCACGTCCGTTTGCTCGAAGAGCGGGTTTGCCTCCTCCATGGTCAGCATTTTCTCGTAAGGAATATCGGCTTCGGCCAGGAGGACATTCATGTGCCCCGGCATACGCCCAGCCACGGGATGAATCGCGAACGCGACCTCCGTGCCTCGCGACTCCAGCAAACGCACGAGATCGCGCACGGCGTGCTGCGCTTGCGAAACCGCCATGCCGTAACCGGGAACGATCATCACCCGGCGAGCGCCATCCAACAGCATGGCTACCTCTTCTGCCGTGGCTGCTTTAATGCGGCCCGCATAGATGTCGCTTTCGCCACTGCTCCCCGGGGCCACCACACCTACGCCCCCGAACAACACGTTGGGGAGCGAACGGTTCATCGCCTTGCACATGATCTGCGTCAGAATGATCCCGCTCGCTCCTACCAGCGAACCGGCAATGATGAGCATGTTGTTGTTCAGCACAAAACCGGTGGCGCAGCCGGCCAGGCCCGAATATGAGTTCAACAGGGAGATCACAACCGGCATATCGGCTCCGCCAATGGGAATCACCGTGAGCACGCCGAGGGCAGAAGCCAAGGCCACCACCAACCAGTAAAGCGACAGCTCCTCCGGTCGCAACACGATCCCGATTCCCAACGCCACAGTGACGGCGGCAAGCAGGGCATTCATGGCATGGCGGCCAGGTAGCAGGATGGGCTGGCCGGGCACGATTTCTTGCAGTTTGGCAAATGCAACCAAAGAACCCCAAAACGTCACGGCACCGATCAAGCCGGATGCTGCCGTGGCAATGGTTAGCTGCAAGGTCACCGGTCGCTCGACAATTCCCACGGCCTCGATCAGCGCGGCTCCAGCGACAAGCACCGAAGCACCACCTCCGAAGCCGTTTAGCAACGCCACCATTTGGGGCATCGCCGTCATGCGGATACGCAACGCCAACACCGTACCAATGGCAGAACCGATGACGAGGGCCACAAAAATCGCAGCGAAAGACAACACCTGCCGATCGAGCAAAGTAAAAACGATGGCGATCAACATACCCACAGCGGCAACGCCGTTGCCTCGGCGGGCCGTGCGCGGGTGGGCCAGCTCCTTCAATCCCCAGATAAACAACAGTGCCGCTATGAGATATGCAACGTTGATGATGGCCAACGACACGGGATCATTCCTTTCTCTTAAACATTCGGAGCATGCGATCCGTCACAAGAAATCCCCCCACCACGTTGATCATGGCAAATACCACGGCCAGGAATCCTAAAACCGCCGTTAGGGTTGTGTGCTGCATGCCTAAAGACAAGATCGCCCCCACAATGGTGATCCCGGAGATGGCATTCGACCCCGACATCAGCGGGGTATGCAACGTTGGCGGTACTTTGCTGATCACCTCGAAGCCCACTAGGACCGCGAGCACGAAGATCGTGAAAATGTTGACAAAGTCACCCATCGCTCGACGCCTCCTCGATACCCTTTATGATGAAAGCGCTTGCTTCACGGCAGGGTGGACGATGCGGCCCTCATGGATCACCAATGTTTCCGCTGTGATCTCGTCTCCCCGGTCGAACTGCAGCTCACCCTTCGGGAATACATGGAGCAAGAAGGCAACGACGTTGTTCGAGTACATCTGGCTGGCGTGATAAGGCACTGTGCCAGCGAGGTTCACCGGACCAAACACCCGTACACCGCGGAACAACACCTCCTCACCGGCACGGGTCACAGCACAGTTTCCACCACGTTCAGCAGCCAGGTCCACCACCACCGAGCCCGGGGCCATGCCCGCAACCATCTCAGCCGTAAGCAGCACTGGCGCTTTGCGGCCGGGCACGTTTGCCGTCGTGATCACGACGTCGCTGTCGCCCACCACTCGGGAGAGCAATTCCCGCTGTCGTTCGTAAAAGCGCTCGTCTTGGGGCTTCGCGTAACCCGCTTTGTCCTCGACATCCTCCGTTTCCAAGGGGAGTTCCACGAATCGCGCTCCTAAGCTCAACACTTGTTCTTTCGCTGCGGGCCGGATGTCGTATGCGGAGACGACACCGCCAAGCTTCCGAGCGGTAGCAACTGCCTGCAAGCCTGCCACCCCTGCTCCCAAAACAAACACCTTTGCCGGGCGCAACGTGCCGGCTGCCGTCATCATGAGCGGAAACAGCTTGGGCAATGCGTTTGCCGCCACGATCACCGCCTTGTAGCCCGCTATGGTGGCCATTGACGTCAATGCATCCATGGATTGAGCACGGGTGATCCGCGGCATCATTTCAATGGCGAAGGCACTCACCCCGGTGCGGGAAAGTTGCTCCATCGCCTCGGGGTTACCCAAGGGACGGAGGAAGCCAACCACTACTTGTCCCGGCCGGAAAAGCGCCAAGTCCTCCTGCCCACGCGGCGGATTGGCACCAATGCCCAACACCTGCACAATGACCTGAGCCTTTGCAAAGACAGTCGCTCGATCCTCAACAATTTGGGCTCCTTTTTCCTCGTAGGCAGCATCGGGGAAACCTGCCTGCTCCCCAGCACCACGCTCAACGACCACTACGCAGCCAATTTTGACCAACGACGGAACGGAAGCAGGAATCAAGGCGACCCGCCGTTCGCCCGGAAAGCTCTCCCGCGGTATACCAATCACCAGCATCGATGAAACGACCCTCCTGCTTTGGCGCTTGCACTCCTAAAAGTTACGACACTTTACTCAATTGCATGGGTTTGTCACCCGGGGGAAGTCCCTGCAGTCGCTCGGCGTCTTGCGTTCCGCGGAGTTCCCCTGGAACGCCCTCCGTGCTTTGCTCTCAGGGTCGAAGGAGGGCTCATGACAATCGATGCGCGGCGCTACGACACGGTTGCCGTTTTGCGCGACGGCACCTCAATCCGCATCCGGGCAATCCGCCCCGACGACAAGCAACGCTTGCTCGATCACTTCAACAGCTTGAGCGAACGCTCGGTGTACTTTCGCTTCTTCAGCGCCAAGAAGCGGCTAACCGACGAAGAACTGGTCCGTTTCACCGAGCCGGATTTCGTCACGCACGTCGCTCTCGTGGCCACGTTGCTTCACCAGGGAACGGAGCGGATCATCGGTGTCGGACGTTACATCATTCCTCCGGGTGGCGATCCCCACCGCGCTGAAGTCGCCTTTGCGGTGGCCGATGCTTACCAAGGGCGTGGCATTGGCACGGTACTGCTCGAACACCTAGCCAACATTGCGCGCGAACTCGGCGTTACTGAATTCGAGGCTAATGTGCTGGGAGAAAACAACCAGATGCTCGAAGTCTTCGCCCGTAGTGGGTTTCGTGTTGCCCGAACGGTGGAAGGAGGAATTGTTCACGTCTCCTTCCCCACAGCAGAAACGGTCGAGTACCGCACCGCCGCCGAGACTCGCGAGCGCTCTGCAGTGGCACAAAGCATACGGCCATTTTTTTACCCCCGCTCTGTAGCCGTAGTTGGTGCTTCGAACCGACCCCAGACGGTTGGCAACGCGCTCGTGAAAAATTTAAAAGAGGCGAACTTTCGGGGGCCAATCTACCCGGTCAACCCCCGGCACCTCGAAGTCGAGGGGCTACGCGCCTATGCCAAAGTCAGCGAAATTGGCGCACCTGTAGATCTCGCCCTCATCGCGGTGCCGGCACCCGCAGTGGAGGACACTGTGGGTGACTGCGCTCATGCCGGAGTGAAAGCGATCGTCGTACTTTCTGCGGGATTTGGCGAAAGCGGGCCCAAGGGCCGCGAACTCGAGAGCCGCCTGAGGCAATTGGTCCGCAACTCCGGGATGCGTATGGTCGGCCCGAACTGCCTAGGCTTACTGAATACCGATCCGCAGGTTTCTCTCAACGCCACCTTCGCCCCGACGTTCCCGCCCCGTGGGAACATCAGCATGTTGTCTCAAAGTGGAGCCTTGGGTTTGGCCATTCTCGACACGGTGAGCACGCTCGGTGTCGGCATTGCCACCTTCGTGTCCGTCGGCAACAAAGCCGATGTTTCCGGCAACGACCTCCTGTGTTACTGGTCGGAGGATCCCGCGACCCGCGTGATTTTGCTTTACTTGGAGAGCTTCGGGAACCCTCGCAAATTTGCCCGGATCGCGCCAATCGTTGCGCGGGAAAAGCCGATCATTGCGATGAAATCCGGCCGCTCCGCTGCGGGCACGCGCGCCGCTGCCTCTCACTCCGCAGCACTGGCGAGCTTGGATGTCGCTGTCGACGCTCTCTTCGAACAAGCCGGGGTCATGCGAACGAACACCCTCGAAGAAATGTTCGACGTGGCGGCTCTCTTGTCTACGCAGCCTGCGCCTCCTGGGCCGCGTGTCGCCGTGGTCACCAACGCTGGTGGTCCAGGCATCTTGCTTGCCGATGCTTGCGAAGCCGAGGGACTCCAACTGCCGGAACTCACGGAAACCACTCGCGCGCAACTGCGGGAGTTTCTGCCTCCACAAGCCAGCGTCGCCAATCCCGTGGACATCATCGCCTCAGCCACACCGGAGCAATTCGAGCGCAGCTTGGAACTCGTGGGCAACGATCCCGGAATCGATGCCGTCGTTGCCATTTATATCCCCTTGTTTCTGACTCAGGTCGAGGAGACGGCAGCGGCAATTGCCCGCGCTGCCGGACGCATTCCAGGGCACAAGCCCGTGCTCAACGTCTTCCTTTCTTCCCGAGGCATCCCGGGTCGCTTAGCCCAAGGACCTCGCGGGCCATTACCATCTTTCCGGTTTCCAGAAGACGCTGCGCGCGCCCTCGCCAAAGCATGGCGTTACCGGCGCTGGCGCGAGCGACCCCAAGGACAAGAACTACATTTGGACCGGTTTGCAGAAAGCGCCATCCGCGCCGTCGTGGACCGAGTGCTGCGCGGCGCAACGGAACCGATCTGGGTCGACGAGCACGACACGGCATTCATCCTAAAAGCTGCGGGCATCCAAGTTGCCGCGGGGGAAACCGTAGCGTGCAAGGACGCCGTGGAGACCGCGGAACGTCTCGGGTACCCACTCGTCATGAAGGCGCAAATTCCGGGCCTGGTTCACAAAACCGACGTCGGTGGGGTTGTTTTGAATTTGTTCGCCCCGCAACAGGTGGAAGCAGCTCTGCAAGAGATGCGCGAGCAACTGTCGCACCACGGCTACGAGCTCGACCGGGTGCTATTGCAACGGCAAATCATGGGCGGGCACGAAGCTTTGGTCGGCGTGGTCACCGACCCGACCTTTGGCCCCTTGCTAGTGTGCGGCCTGGGGGGCGTGCTGGTGGAACTGCTGAGAGATGTGCGTTTTCGACTCACCCCGGTAACCGATGTCGATGCCCGGGAGATGGTCGAAAGCTTACGCACAGCCGCACTTTTAGACGGCTACCGAGGCATGCCCCGGGGAGACAAAGCGGCACTCGTGCAGCTCGTGCAACAGGTTTCCGCCTTGGTGGAAGTGATTCCCGAGTTGCGGGAACTCGACTTGAATCCCGTGAAGGTCCTTCAGCCAGGAGAAGGTGTTGTCGTGGTCGATGCGCGGATGCGACTAGCGCCAGGGTAACAGCCGCTAGCGTGGTTGCACTTCCACACGCAGGCCCGGGCTGGCATCCTCGACTTCCACAGCAACCGTGCGATTGGCGCGACGCAAGTGCAACGTGAGCTGCCCTCCGAGCACCCCAAGATCGCGGATCCGCACCCATTCGAGAAATCGAGGCAGGATCGGGCGCCGCAGCACCACTGTAGAGCGGCTCGCATCCACCTCCACCCCTAAAGCCGAACCGAGAAGTGCCCATGGCACAGCGGCCGACCACGCCTGAGGCGAGCAGGCCACGGGATAGAGGGTCGGGCCAGCGTCACGCCGGCGGGTAAATCCGCAATAAAGCTCTGGCAACCGCCTGAGCTCCATGTGCACAGCAGCGTCGAACAAGGCCTGAAAAATTTCCAAAAACTCCTTCGCATCTCCGCGCCGCGCCAAGCCCATGGCAATCAAAGCATTGTCGTGTGGCCACACCGAGCCGTTGTGGTACGACATTGGGTTGTAGCGCGCCTCACCAGCAGCCACGGTACGAATGCCCCAACCAGAGAAGAAGCGGGGGGAGAGAAGCAGACTGCGCACCGCATCGGCTCGCTGTGGATGGCAAATTCCCGTCAGTAGCAGATGGCCGGCGTTTGACGTTGCCACCGCACAGGGCCGCCCTTCACCGTCCAGAGCCAAGGCATAAGTGTTTCGTTCGGCAAGCCAAAACCGGGTCTCGAAGTGCTGCTGCAGAGCCGCTGCTTTTGCTTCTTGCAACCGCGCCAGCTCAGAGTCGCCGAGGGCGCGCGCAACCGTAGCAGCACCAAGCCGGGCCGCGTAAAGGTAGCCTTGGACTTCGCACAACGCGATGGGACCTCGCGCCAGCTCTCCGGAGGCATGAAAGACGGCGTCCTCGGAGTCTTTCCACCCTTGATTCCGCAAGCCACGCTGGGTCTCACCCTCGTACCGCAAAAAACCGAGGGGATCCACTGCCGTGTCGAACCATTGAAGGGCGCGCTGGACATGCGGGTACAACTGACGAATGGTTGCCAAGTCACCCGTGCGACGGAAATATTCGGCTGTCAACCACACGAACAAGGGAGTCGCATCCGCACTCCCGTAATATGCCCCAAAGGGAATTTCTCCCGTGTGCGCCATCTCACCCTGGCGCATCTCGTGCAGCACTTTGCCCGGCTCGGCGGCACGCGACGGGTCGGCCCCTTCAGCCTGGTGTGCTGCGAGAAAGCGCAGCACTCCCCGCGCGTACTCGGGGTTGGCCCACAAGACCTGCAAGGCGGTGATGAGACCGTCGCGCCCGAACACGGTGGAAAACCAAGGGATGCCGGCATAAGGATAGGGTCCGTGGGGGGTATCCGTCGCCAACATCACCAGGTCCGCGGTGGACCGGCACAGCCACTCGTTGAACAGCTCGTCACCGGTTGTCACTGCGGGAAAACGCTGGCTCGAGACGATGCGCGCGCGCTGAGCGCGTCGCAAACCAACCGCCACGTCGAGGTCCGGCTTGTCATCACTCTCCTGATAGCCGCAGCGAACCGTCATTTTCACCCGGGCACGTCGACCAGGTTCCAAGACAAAGACGAAGCGTGCGTGGTCATGGCCAAGCTCGGCTGGCGCCGGGGCAAAGTCGATCCGTGTAAACCTGCGGATGCGATCCAACCCCTTGTACCGGAGCCACACCCGGCACGGGCCCTCCACGCTTTGCTCCATCTCCCCCCGTCTTCCGCGGCGCAAGCCGCGAACTTCGAAAATGTCGTGGAAATCCGCTTTAAACTCGAAGTCCATGACGAGCTGCAACGGCCGATCGCTAAAATTGCGGAGCGTGAGGATTTCGTAAACGGCATTCTCCCAAAGGAACTTCATCCGGCTCAGGTGCACGGAGTCGCGAGGGAGCACAAGGGCCCCGTCCTCCCAGTAATCGGGATTGGTCAGGTCGACGTTGAGGCGAGCGTTGTTGCGTTGAACGTGCGAACTCAGCAAGAGCGGGCTGCGCCCGTCCAAGCGCAAGCGCAAAAAACTCAAGTGCCGGGTGTCGCGATGATACACTCCTTCGACAGCTCGAGGCTCACCGGGCAAGTCGCCCAAGAGATCGAAGACGGCAAACGTGTCCCCATGTTTCAGGATGCGGCTTCGCTCAACACCCGAACCAAGCGCGGGGATGTAGAACGTCGGCCCCGTGCTTTCTGTCCCTGAACTCATGCTGCCTGATCCAGTTTGCCGTTTTGCTCCTGATGCAGCAGGCATTGATAAAGCGCCACGTAATCCTGGGCCATGCGCTCCGCCGTGAAACGCCTCTCGAATACGCGGCGGATCTCTCCGCGGTCGAGCTCGCCCAGCCGCTCCACGGCTCGTACGGCGTCGCCCTCATGATCGACGATGAAGCCGGTCACTCCGTGCTCCAAAACCTCAGGAACCGACCCCCGACGAAATGCAATCACGGGGGTGCCGCAGGCCATCGCTTCGATCATCACGAGACCAAAGGGCTCGGGCCAATCGACAGGGAACAGCAGTGCCGTGGCGCCGCCCAGGAATTCCGACTTCTCCGCTTCGGTGATCTCACCGAGAAACTCCACACCGGGCTGGCGCAGCATGGGGCGAACCACCGTGTCGTAATACGCCTGATCTGCCCGATCGACCTTTGCCGCAATCTTGAGCGGTAAGCCAACTCTGCGGGCAATCCGGATGGCTCGCTCTGGCCCTTTTTCCGGTGAAATGCGGCCGAGAAATGCAAGATACCCGCCGCTCTTCGGGTGGAAACGCAGGAGGTCCCTCGGCAGTCCGTGCTGCACGGTCGCCACCCAGCGCATCCAGGGTAAGGGCACCCTCTGGGCGTCGGAAATGGAGACCACCGGCATATCAGAGAATTCTCGCGCAAAGGGAAGCAAATCGGGCAAATCCAAGCGGCCGTGCAACGTAGTCAGCGTCCGCTCCTTCCAGGGTCGAAATACGGGAAAATGCAAGAGATCGACGTGAAAGTGCAGCACGTCGAATTCGTCCGCCATTTGCCGTACTCGCTCGACTAACAACAGGGTGTGCGGTAGCGGATCCCGTACCGAGGCGTCGAGTCGCAGCGCCCGGGCACAAGTCGAGACCAAGCGGGCACGGGTACGGGAGTCGCCGCTTGCAAACAACGTTACCTCATGACCCATGTCTACTAAGGCTTCGGTCAGGTAGGAAACCACCCGCTCCGTCCCACCATACAGTTTCGGTGGAACGCTTTCGATCAGTGGAGCAACTTGGGCAATCCGCATGATTCCTCCTTTCCCTTTTTGGAACCGTTCTGGAAAAAGGCCGTTTGGCCCGAAGAAACCAACGGATGACAACCCGGCTTCATCCCCGCGAAGCCAGCGTCCTTTAGTAACCACGGCCAGCGCTGAGTGCCAGTCAGTACGAAAAGCCCTTGGGGAAAAGCCGCTGGGGATGAGCCGTTCGACTCGGAGAAATTTCGCTTCGTTGTTGACGTGCGCATGAATCTGGAGTAGCCAAGAGGGGCTAGTTCATCTTCATCGTTGCCAACCGGAGGAGGTCAAACGATGGGTAAACGTTCGCTCCGGCGGCCGCTCGAGCTTCCTGCGTCGGTTCGGCGAGAGCTGGAGTGGCTGGCACAAAACGGGCCTGAGGCGGTGGCGCGTAACGCCCAGATTGTTTTGGCTCGGGCAAGGGGAATGCCGTTGAAGGCAGTTGCGCTGCAGCTCGGTGTGCACCCTAACACCGTGCGCAACCGCTTGCTTCGATTTTGTGAGCATGGAGTCGCGGGGCTAACCCATGCAGCCACAGGCAGCACCCGACCCATCGTCTTCAGCGAAGAGGTGCGCAGTCAAATCGTTCGCATCGCACAAACAGCGCCCACTTCCCTCGGGCTTCGGCATCCACGCTGGTCTTTACGTCGATTGCGCGCGTACTTATACGACGCCGGCATTGTGGAGGATGTCAGTGTCGAGGGGCTTCGGCAAATCTTGCGTGGCCACGACCTGCCTCAGCGCTACTGGCGCCGGGGCCGCGAACTGCGCATTCGCCTGACCCCGGCAATGGAACGCTTGCTCGCGACGTGGGCAAACGGTCCGAACCCTGGTCGGCGGCTTCTCGCCCAGGTCTTGCTGGCGGCATCCCAGGGCAAGGAAGAGGAAGACATTGCGGCAACCCTGGGGATTAACCTCGACCAGGTAGAATCATGGATTCGCGGCTTCCAGCGTCGCGGGTTGCAGGTAGTTCATCGGGCGGTGAGTCGCGCCAAGCACTTCGTGGGGGCAAAACTCAGCCGAAGCTCCGCCGGCTGAAGCGCCGCGAAACCGTCTCTCCGCTGGCACCGGATGGCTCTACGAGTGCGCGTGTGGACCCCTGGCGACTGCACTCTGCGACGGTCACGGACGGTTCACAGCGCTATTGCGATCGACGACGGCTTGTCGCCGCTCTAGCAGCCTCCGCGGTGACTGGGGCTAGGCGCCGCTAACCCAGCGCTGCAATGACTTCTGGAGGGGCTTGCACAAGCTCGATCAGAACTCCCTCCCCGCTTAAAGGAAATTCTTCGTTCCCTTTGGGGTGAATGAAGCACACGTCGTAACCAGCGGCACCTTTGCGAATGCCTCCCGGGGCAAACCGCACTCCTTGCTGGGTGAGCCAGGCAACGGCAGCGTGAAGATCGTCTACCCACAAGCCAATGTGATTCAAAGGCGGCTCGTGAACCTTTGGTTTCTTTTCCGGATCGAGCGGCTGCATCAAGTCCACTTCCACCCGCAGGGGGCCTTGGCCGAGAGCACAAATGTCTTCATCCACGTTTTCCGTTTCGCTGCGAAAGGTTCCAGTAACCGACAAACCCAAGGCATCGACCCATAGGCGCCGAAGACGGTTTTTGTCGATATTGCCAACCGCAATTTGCTGGATCCCCAGGACACGAAATGGCCGCTGCTGCATCGGCACCTCCTACCAAGAACTTGCGCTCATCGACGGCAGACGCAATCGCAGATCGCCTGGAGAAGTCAAGCGGCGCGATCCCCGTGGGCAGCGTGAGCCGTTGCCGCCTGAAAGCAGGCAACACGAAGGATTGTGGTTGCCATGAAACCAAAAATCTTCGCATAGCCCAGCGTTTCAACTGCATCCGGCCCAACGCCTCGTTTCCTCAGCACCCCCGGGCCTAGCCAATCGTTTTACCATTCTCGGGTGTCCCTGGTCACAATCGTCTTCCGCGCGGCCTAGCCGGTTGAAGCGCAACCGTACCCGAACTATGGCATCCGCTCCGGTATGGAAGAGAGCTACGGTTCGGAAGCGTGCACCCGCGGCTTTCGCGTACGCGTGCGGTCGCGGTTTTTACCCGAGCATTCTTGTCCAGAGCAGGGCCGGTGGTTCTTTGCTTACCACGTCACCATCATCAACGAGAGCGACATAGCTGCCCAACTCCTCAGCCGGCATTGGATTGTCACCGATGCGCAGGGGGAAGTGCAAGAAGTCCGCGGGCTCGGCGTAGTGGGCGAACAACCTCTCCTGCGCCCAGGGGAGGAATTTTCTTACACCTCGGGTTGTCCTTTGCCTACTCCGGTCGGCAGCATGCATGGCTCCTATCGCATGATTGCGGAAAATGGCGAAGCCTTCGACATCCGCATCGCCCCCTTCACTCTTGCGGTTCCTGGGTTACTACAGTAGGCCGCTCGCCACGCCCTAAGGCCGCCGTTGCCGTGTTCTTCCGTCGAAATTGGCTTGTCCCTTACCCCCATCCACTTACAGCGCTCGAGGAGCTCGTGCTCTACGGAAGTCGCTTCGGCGATCTCTGTCACACAGAGATCATCGGCACCTCCACCTGCGGCCGCGAGCTCGTCGCTTTTCATCTTTCGAGCGATCCGGCCCATGGATCTCACCCGCGTCTCCTTGTTACAGCCCAAATTCACGCAGCGGAGTACGTTGCTGGCTATGTAGCCCGCGCCCTTTTACGTACCCTGTTGCGCGAGTACGGTAGCGACCCCACGGTGTCCGCTCTGCTGCGGCAGGCGCGTGTCACCATTGTCCCCTTGCTGAACCCCGATGGCGCACACTTGGTGTGGCAACACCGTGGCTGGGTGGGGTTCAAAGGTAGCCGTGTAACGGCCAACGGCGTCGACCCCAATCGGAATTTTCCCTTCGTGCCCATACCCGGGCGCCGGGCCTGGAACTCCGGTAGCGGCTGGCGGTGGTCGCCGTACTATCGTGGCCCTCAGCCTTTGAGCGAGCCGGAGTGTCTTGCCCTCGCGCAGCTCTGCAAGCGCGAGCGTTTTTGCGCTGCCGTGCACTTTCACAGCTTTGGAGGTGTTGTGTTTTTTCCCGCTCGCTCGCATCCGCAAAGCGCGCCCGTTTTTGACGTTTTCCGCAGCGTGTTTCCCGCTGCGCAACGTCACTGCCGCTACCGCCCAGTGCCGGAGCCTGCGTCGGCCCTGGCAGGGCAACTCGACTTGTTTTTGCTGCACGCATTCGGCACTCCGAGTGCCACCGTGGAAGTGAGTCGGCCGAGCCTTGCCCTGGCCAGACGGCCTCTCCGGTGGCTGCACTTCTTTTCCTGGGCCAATCCCTCCAATCCCGATCGCTGGGTAGAAAACGACGTACCAGCCACCGTTTGCGCGCTGTTAGCATTGCTCGAACGCACTGGTGGCCGGCCCCTGCCAGCAGAGCACCCAGAACTGGCTGAACAAGTGCCGGAATGACGAGCCTTGCATCCGCACGCCAGATTTTCTTAACCGCCGCTCGTATGATAGCGTGCCTCGACCTGGAAGGGGTGCTGGTCCCAGAAATTTGGATCAATGTTGCCGAGCGCACGGGAATTGTCGAACTCAGGCGGACAACACGCGACGAGCCCGATTACGACAAGCTGATGCGCCGCCGCTTGGAAATCCTCGAGCGGCACGGCCTCACGCTCGCGGACATTCAGGACGTGATCGGAACGATGGGGCCACTGGAGGGAGCCACCGAGTTCCTGCACTGGCTGCGTACACAGTTTCCCGTGATCATTTTGTCCGATACGTTCGACGAATTCGCTCGTCCTTTGCTCGCGCAGCTCGGTTATCCCACCTTATTTTGCAACTCCCTGGTCGTAGACGACCGAGGAAAAGTGCGCGACTATCACATCCGTATTCGCGACGGCAAACGCAAGGCGGTTATGGCTCTCAAGCTCCTGAATTTTGACGTCGTCGCAGCCGGCGACTCCTACAACGACATCACCATGCTGACCGAGGCCGACCACGGGATCTTGTTCCGGCCACCGGAGAAGATCGTCCGAGAGTTTCCGCAGTTCCGCGTTGCCTACACGTACGAGGAACTGAAAGAAGCGTTTGTCAGAGTGGCAAAGCTGCGCGGCTAATTGGCCGGTGGCAGGGGTGATGCATCGATACGGCCCAATTGCGTACGCAGCCGACCGGCTACGAGTGCAAGCGCGAATAAAGCAGCAAGGACGAGAACGATGGAGGCACCTGCCGGTACATTCCATTGGTAGGAGCCCACCAGTCCCCCTACCGTTCCGACGATAGCCAGGACGACCGAGAGCACCAACATCGCTGGGTAACGCCGTGCCAACTGGAACGCAGCGGCCGCAGGGATCACCAGCAACGCCTCGACCAAAATCAGGCCGATTACGCGCATCGCCACTACGACCGTCAACGCCAAAGCCGTAAGCAGGAAATGGTGAAGAAGGCGGACCGGTAACCCGCTCGCTTCGGCCACCTCTTCGTCAAAGGCAACAAACAAAAGCTCTTTGAAGAGCAAGGCGACCGCCACCAACACGAGCAATCCCATCGCTCCCAAGAGCCACAAATCTGTTTGGGTCACCGCCAGAATATTTCCAAAGAGGTAGCTTAGGAGGTCGCTTTGAAATTCCAACGACACGCTCAAGAGCAAAACGCCCAACGCCATGGCGGCAGAAAACACCACACCAATGGCCGTATCCTCGTGAAGCCGGCCAATTCGGCCGATTCGACCAATGGACCACGCTGCAAAGGCAGCGAATGCTGCAGCAGCGGCGAGCGGCTCCACTCCTAGGAGCACGCCGAGAGCCACCCCTCCCAAAGCCGCGTGGGAAATTCCCACACCGATGAAGGCCAGACGACGCAAGACTACGAAAAAACCCAGCACCCCACACAAGCATGCCGCCAAGATGCCGGCTGCGAGAGCACGCTGCAAAAAGCCGAAGAAGAGCCACTCTGCCATCGATCAGTCTCCGCCAGGAGCAGTGTCGAGCGCCGCTCGGTCGGCGTACAAGAAATCGAACTCGCAACGGTACGCTTCGCGTAATTCATGGCTGTGCAGCACCACCTGGGGATTGCCATGAATGTGAGTGGTGCCGTTGATGCACACCAGCTCTTCGGCATGAGCCGCCAGCTCCAGAAGATCGTGCGACACCGCGATGACCGTAAGCGCAAGTTCTTGACGCAGCTTCTGCAGTAGCGCGTAGAGTTCGTGTTGCGCTGGTAGATCCAAACCCGTCGTGGCTTCGTCGAGCAACAGCAACTTCGCTTCACTGGCGAGGGCGCGGGCCAAAAACACCCGTTGTTGTTCCCCCCCCGACAGTTCCGCCAAGCGGCGGCCTTGGCGATTTTTCATTCCAACCAACTCGATCGCTTGCGCAACGCGCTCCCGGTCGTGCTTTCCCGGCCAACGCAACCAACCAATCTGCGGAGTTCGCCCCATCATCACCACGTCCCAGACACACACGGGGAAGTAGGGATCGAACACAGGCCGCTGGGGAACGTAACCAATCCGCCAGCCCCGCTTGCGTGCCTCCACGGGTGCCAACCCGAACACCCGCACCTCCCCTGCCGTCGCCGGCACCAGGCCGAGGAGCACCCGAAGAAGCGTGGTCTTGCCAGCTCCATTGGGACCGATAATGCCGACGAAGCACCCCGCCGGAATGCTTAAATCGATATCCCACAAGACACGGCGCCCGTTCAGACGCACTTCCAAGCCGCGGGTCTCCACCACCGGAGCACCGCCCGCGGTCATCGCAATGCCTCCAAAAAAGCACGGGCGATCTCCTCCAAGAGGCGCACGTACCCGCCCCGGAGCTCACCAGAGCCAAAGGGATCGATGGTAACCAAGGGGATTCCCGTCTCGTGGGCAATTTGCCGGGCGGTTTTGGAGAACACGTAAGGCTCCACAACCACCGCCCGTGCCTGGCTGCGACGGATCTCCCGCACAAGCTTCGTCATCTCTTTCGCGGAAAGTTCTCGCCCAGGCACGGGCTCAATGGTAGCTGCTTCGACGAGCCCATAGCGGTTGGCAAAATACCGCCACGCAGAGTGCACCGCAACGTACGCTCGCCCCTGCACGGGGGCCAGCTTCGTTCGTAGCCGCGCATCGAGGTGCGACAACTCCTCCCGCCACCGCTCGGCGCGCAAACGATACGACGCGGCATCAACAGGCGCGATGCGCTCCAAGGCTCCGACCAAAGCGGGCACAGCGTGGTCGCGCACCAGCAGCGGGTCCAGCCAGAAATGAGGGTCGCGGCCCCCTTTTTCACGAAGAGGCAACAATGGAACGTGATCGCTGAAAGTCATCAGCGCCGGTGGGGTGGGGCCCAGGCCCGTGAGCTTTTCCACCCAGTCGTCCAGCCCACTTCCAACGCGCACCAACAAGCTCGCACGCTGCAGCAGGCGCACCTGAGCCGGCAGCGGTTCGAACGTGTGCGGATTTGCCCCCGCGGGAAGCACGACCACCACTTCTACGTCATCATCCACAACCTGAGCCAGCCACGCAGCTAGCGGGTACAGGGTGGCAGCAAACACCTGCCTTTCGCCCCCGGCGTGAACCGGGCGCACGACCAGGAGCAAGAAGCAAAGCAACCATCCACAGCGCATCCCGGGCATGCTCGCGAACATCGAGGCGCGCGTCAAATGGTTGCGACGGCAAAAACGCCTTGGCTATACGCGCTAGCCATGAGGAAAATCGCCCTTGGGGCACTTGCCGTTGCTTTGGTTTCCCTGGCGGCACAAGCAAGCGAAAAGAAGCCGTTCAAGGTTGCGTTGTTGAGTCCCGGGCCGGTGAGCGATGCGGGCTGGAATGCTCTAGCGTACGAGGGTTTGTTGGCCATTCGCGATCGACTGGGAGCCGAAGTGGCGCAAATCCAAACGAAAACCCCTGCGGAGTTCGAGGAAGGATTCCGTGACTTTGCCCGCCGCGGCTACGATCTCATTTTTGGACACGGGTTCGAGTTTCAAGAAGCGGCGGCCGCCGTGGCTCCGGATTTCCCTCATACAGTGTTCATCACCACCTCGGGGAACACGGTGCGCAAAAATGTGGCACCCATCCGCTTTTTGCTTGAAGAGGCCACGTACCTCGAAGGGGTCCTAGCCGCGCTTCTGTCGAAGACCGGAAAAGCTGGAGCAGTCGGTGGTATGGAAATTCCTTCTGTGAAAAGCACCATTGTCGCCTTCGAGGCGGGGGCGAAATCCGTGCGGCCCGATTTCCAGGTAATCACTGTCTACATCGGCAACTGGGAAGACGTCGGCAGTGCCAAGGCCGCGAGCCTGGCCTTGATCCAACAAGGAGCTGACTTTTTGTTTCACAATGCTGACGCTGCGGGTCTTGGGGTCTTCCAAGCAGCACAAGAAAAGCAAGTGCGCGCGTTTGGAGCCAACAAAAACCAGAACGACGTTGCCCCAGAAGTGGTTCTTGCCAGCGCCACGATCGACATCCCCCAAGCGTTTGTGCAAGTGGCTCGCGAAGTGAAAGAGGGAAGATTTGTCGGTCGCATCGAGCGCAAGGGAATGAAAGACGGAGTGGTCGACCTCGTGCTCAACCCCCGTCTCGAGCATCTCATCACCACTGACGCGAAACAGCGCCTCGACGAAATCCGGGCGGCTATCGTGGCTGGCACCATTCAGGTGCCTTCCGTGGAATTTTAGTGGGCTGATGCCGCTGACAACGGACGAGGCGGTTTCCTCCCCCTGCGGCTCGACTCCTGAAGAGCCCCTTCTCGAAGTTCGTGGAATCTGCAAGCGCTACGGTCCGGTCGTCGCTCTTGACGGAGTCCATGCAGCGTTCCCGCGCGGCGAGGTGCACGCCATTCTCGGAGAAAATGGCGCGGGTAAAACTACCTTGATGCGGATTCTCGCGGGTGAAGAGACTGCCGACGGGGGACAAATCTACCTCGACGGCCAACCCGTCCACTTTCGGTCGCCTTACAGTGCCCGGCGCCATGGCATCTCCATGGTCCATCAACACTTCGCTCTGGCCGATTCACTCACGGTAGCGGAAAACCTCGCGCTCACACTCGCAGAGCCCCGAGAATGGCGCCTCCGCCGCAGAGCGCTCGCAGAGCGGGCGCAGTACTGGGCGAAGGTCGTCGGACTTGAAGTGCCACCCTTGGCATCGCCCGTGGGCGACCTTTCGGTCGGCGCGCGCCAACGCTTAGAGATTCTCAAGGCTCTGGTTCGCGGCCCCCGGGTGTTGATTCTCGACGAGCCCACTGCGGTGTTGACCCCGCAAGAAACCGAACAACTCTTCGCTCTGGTTCGCCGGCTCCGCTCCCAGGAGCGTACTATCCTCTTCATTTCGCACAAGCTTGCGGAAGTGCGCGATCTGGCTGACCGGGTCACCGTGCTCCGGCAAGGGCGAGTCGTCGCGCAAGCCCGGGCACCCTTCGGCAATATGCAGACTTTGGTCGAGGCAATGGTGGGGGAACCGCAGATGGAGTGGGCAAGACCCCCAGCGCAAATAGGGCAAGAACGTTTAAGCCTAGATCGCGTCTGCACGGATGCCGATCCTTTTGGCACGCCACTGCGGTCTGTGAGCTTGAGCGTGCGCGCCGGAGAAATATTCGGCATTGCCGGGGTCGACGGAAACGGGCAACGCGAGCTCTTCGAAGTCCTCGCTGGGATGCGCCCGCTCAAAAGTGGATCGCTCAGGATCCACGGCACAACGGTGGCAGCGCGCGACCCTAAAGATCTGCTGGACGCGGGCGTTGGCTTGGTTCCGCCCGACCGCCGCCGTGAAGGGCTCGTGTCGGAAATGAGCGTGGTGGAAAATTTACTCCTCCATCGCCGCACCTTGGCTCGCTTCACGCGGCGCTACGCGATTCTCGACTGGCTTGCGGCGCGCCGCTATGCGCAGCGTCTCGTAGAGGAGTACAGCATTCGTGTTCCGGACCTTGAGTCGGAGGCAGCGACCCTTTCCGGGGGAAACCAGCAGCGGCTCATTCTCGCACGCGAATTGGCCGCACGACCGCAAATTCTGGTTGCAGCCTATCCGACCCGTGGGCTTGACTTTGCTGCAACCCAGTTCGTTTATCGCACCTTGGCTGCCTCGGCTGCTGCGGGTACAGCAGTCGTACTGATTTCCACCGATCTCGAAGAGATTCTCGCCCTGAGCGACCGAGTCGCGGTCCTCTATCGAGGCAAACTCAGCAAAAGCCTGGCTCCACCAATCGACCCTGTACGCTTGGGGGCTTTGATGGCCGGTCTCGAGGCGGATTCGGCACGTTAATATGCGCCCTGCGATCGCAGAACTGACCCCCTCTCTCTTCGCTATCGTTTTGGCTCTCGGGGTAAGCGCGGTCGTGGTTTGGCTGACGGGCAGCAGCCCAGCGGCAGCTTTTGCCGCTTTGCTCGAGGGAGCTTTCGGCAGCCGTGACAGCTTGGCCGAGGTGACCGTCAAAGCTTGTCCCCTGACTCTGACGGGCCTTGCGGTCGCCTTGGCGTTTCGCGCCAACCTGTGGAACATTGGTGTCGAAGGTCAACTGCTCGTGGGGGCTTTGGCGATGGCGGCGGCGGCGCAAGTCGTGGGATCGAGTTTGCCAAAGCCGCTTGCCTTGCTCGTCGGCCTCGGGGCAGCGGCAGCCGGAGGGGCGCTGTGGGCAGCCCTTCCTGCCGTGTTGAGACTCCGCCGCGGTGTCAACGAAGTGATTGCCACCATCATGCTCAACTTCGTTGCCGCTGCCGTGTTAAGCTACCTGGTGCAAGGACCACTGATGGAGCCAGGCGGACGATATCCGCAAACCGAAGCCCTTCCTCCTGAGTTCGTTCTTCCCCGACTCGCCCCTTATCGGCTGCACCTGGGGTTCCCCGTGGCTCTGCTCGCTGCTGTCGCCCTACAATTTGGCCTCTTTCGCACGCGCCACGGCTTTGAGCTTCGGGCCGCCGGCCTCAACCCAGCAGCAGCGCGGCTTGCGGGTATCCCGGTGGAACGGCGGCTGTTTTGGGCCTTTGTCCTGAGCGGTGCCTTTGCAGGTTTAGCAGGAGGCATCGAGCTAAGTGCCATTACCCGGCGCCTCTACGAACGCTTCTCTCCCGGTTGGGGTTACACCGCGATCGCGGTCGGGCTTCTCGGCCGGCTCTCGCCTCTTGGGGTCGTCGCCGCCGCGCTATTTTTCGGTGCCCTGGATGCAGGATCCAACGCCATGCAACGTGCGGCTGGAGTTTCCGCCGTGGTGGTGTACGTCATCCAAGGCTGCGTCATCCTGTTCCTCGCCACGTTCGAACGTTGGCGGCGCGCCAGCGCACAGGGGAGCTGAAGCGCTGCGAGCACTAGCTTACTGGGGCCGACGACGAAACTTCGGTCGCGTCGCCGCGCGCGCGTCAAGGTAAGCTTCAAGGCCTTTAGCTAGTTCCACGAGATTCGGCTCGATCAAACGAACGATGAACCTCTCCACCTGCGGAGCGACACGACGAGCGAGAAACGTGGGTACTCCAGGGAACTTTTCCGGATGCACTTCGAGAGAACCGGTAACACGCACACAGCTTACCGTTTCCGGCCCCTCGGGATCAGGCAGGAAAAAGTTCGTCCCATGGCACTCGTACAGACCCTTTGCCGCGCGAACCTGAGGCTCTTGCCGCCACTCCACTTTGTACTGCGACGGTACCCACAACGCATAGTCCAGCCACTGCAGCAACTCCCGAGTGAGGAAAGGGCGCACCAGACTCGGCACATGCTCCGCCTTAGCCTCCCAACGCCGAACAATCTCCCAAGTGCCATCAGGCCGCTTCGTCTTCTTCACCGTTTCGATCGACGCAATGTTGGGCAGAAACGGTACGATGTCTTCCATGCGTTCAATCATGGTTTTGAGCAACAGTGTCGCCGAATGGTGCACCTTGGTTTCGCGACAAAATTCCACTTACCACCCCTTGCTGAAAAACCTCCAGGTTACGCTCCCGAACACCGTGCCTCCCCCCATGCCAAAAGACCCGGCGAAGGTCCAGGAGCTGGCTGCCTCGGTAGGTGCCTAAGTTGCATTCCTGCGGTTATGCATCTGCGGTGGGCAGACCACCGCCTAGCCCTTAGACCCACGGGAAGGGTTCAGAAAGGGACAGGAGGCGTCCGAGGTACACGCGGCCACATCATCGGGGCGGGTGGGCATGCATAGCTCTACCCACCACCACGTTGCAGGAGGATCCCCGGGCGCACACGGTGTAAGGGTGGATGGCAGTCCGCCGGTGCGGTTGCCACCAGCGTTGTCTGCGCAGCTTCTAGGGACGCGCCGCGCTGGTCACTTCACTCGCTCCCACAGCAGAGAATGCCCCGAGGGAGCGGACGAGAGGCATGAACAAAAAGAAACACGGGTGTCGTGGCAAGACGACTGCCCTCACCCCTAGCCCCCCAGAAGGACGGGGGAACCCAACACCGCGAGGGCGACCAAGCAGGGGTTCGCCTCTTAGCGCCTAGGCCCCAACCCAGTTCCCCATGCTGCTGTACAAAGCTCGGCTCGCCCGCTGCACGAAAACGTACGCTGTATCCCACTGCCAGCGATCAATTTCGCTCCAGCACACCTGGCACACGAGTTGCCGTGTCCCAGCCCGCATTTTGTTTCCAGGAGGATGTGGATGCGGCTATTTGCGCGGGGAAGGTGGCTTCAGGATCAAAAACGTTGGAGTGTCGTGATCCCATTACCAGAGAAATCCGTCACTTCGAACCTGGAAGAAGGGCAGCCTAGGAAGGAACCTTTAAAGAGACAAGCGGCAAAGATCCTGCGCTTGCGCAAGCGCACAACGAAGCCGTAACTCGCTTGCTATCGTCCCCAGCCTGTTTGGTCAACGGGACACTTGCGCCCCTGGCGAGGTTGATGCGCCCGACTTGACTTGCTGCGGATTCCAACCGAGCTTCGAGCTTGTGCTCCAGTGGACATGCCCGCAGCGGTTCGCCCCAGTTTGCCTTCTCATCAGCTCCGTACTGTTACTTCCTGGAACGGCTCAAGCAAAGAACACCGAGGCCAAGGTTTACGTAGCCCTTGGGTTTCATGCCAATTTTTATCACTCCTGGCGGGGGGATACACCAGACGAAGCCGGCTTCGGTACCGACATCCGCGTTGTGCGCGGCATTCTCGAGATCCTTGACCGCGCCAATGCTCGAGGGCTCGATGCACGCGGCTACTGGGAGTTCGACAACTTGTTCACCCTCGAATCGATCCTGCCGCATCACGCCCCAGATATCCTCGAGCGGGTCCGCCGCCGTGTAGCCGCTGGCTTGGATGAGATCATCCTGGCCCCCTATGACAACGGCATGTTCAGCGCCATGACCGAAGAGGAAATGCGTGTCAACCTCAGGTGGGCGGTGCGCAATCCTTGGGGCTCTGGAGTTGCCGATTTGTTTCCGCATTTCTCCGCTATTTTGCGGCCGCAGGAGTACATGTTCACGACGGGAACGATCCCGCTCCTGCAAAGCGAAGGGATCGAGGCTGTGGTGCTTGCTTACTCGAACTACCCGTTCACGGCCTTCTCCAACTTCGTTCCCGCCCTCCCAACGGAGGAGCGATTCAACCCGCTTTGGCTGCAAACCGAGCCGGGCGGACGACGCATCGTCCTTCTACCAGCCGTGAGCCTTGGAGATATCGTTAACTTCGGTAGCTTCGAGAAATGGCTGCTCGACTTGCGCCGCTGGCAACTCCAACAGCCCGAACCACGCGATGTTCTACTACACGTCAATTTCGATGCTGACGCTGAGACGTGGCTACCTCTGCCACTACCACAGTGGTTGCGCTGGCTCCCCAACAGCGGTGGGTTGCAAGAGTACATCGAAGCGGTCAACCGCTACGATTGGGCGAAGTTCACCACGTTAGGCGACTACCTGCGCGCACACGTTCCTTTAGGAAGCATCGTGGTGCGGCAAGACATGGCCGACGGTGCATGGGACGGGCAGTATTCCTGGGCAGAAAAATTTCCTAGCCAATGGCTGTGGACCAAGCTCGAGCAGTCGCGCTTAGCGGAACGTCGCGCCCTCGCACTGGCGACGGACGTTGACGAAGCCAGACGGGCGCACGTAAAGGGGATCTTGTTCGATGGGCGCGACAGTGCGTTTTTCGAACGCCTGCGCGCACTTTCGACAACTCACTTCGGCATGAGCACCCCTATGGTAAACGAAGAGCGACAAGCGGTTGCGGAATCCATCGTCGCCCGTAGCCTAGCCCATGCCCGCGAAGCCGAGCAGTTGGCGGCGCACTTCTGGCGAGAACGCAACGAAGTGCGAGCCAGCTGCGACTACGACCTCCTCGTCGTCGATGTGCGAGCCCACGGCGGCGTTGCCGATACCATGGTGACGATTCCGGTGTGGTGGCCAGACCCACCTCAGTCGCTGCACGTAACGACGGCCACAGGGAAACACCTGCCGGCTGCCATTTTCGATCTGCAGAGGCTCGGTGCCGCTGGCGACCGCGGCGTTTTCGGTGAACTGTGGCTTCGCATTCCTCTCGCAACCCAACAACGGGAGAGAGTGTGCGTTCGCGGCAGTAGGGAACCTGACTACGACACTGCCGGCCGAACACGAACGACACAAACGGGGCAAGCGGCAACGTCTTTTCCAGTCACCTGGAATGAGACGGGCAAGCTCGTATCTTGGAAATTCCAAGGCAAGGAGTTCGCCCACGAGGACTTTGTTTCCCCCTTCGTCACCTATCGTGCGAGAGGCCAAGCCCGCGTGTTCCCAGCCTCCTGGCAAGCGCTCCCGCCAGGCGTCGGGGTCGGCGACCTGGCCGCCGAGCGACGCCGCTCCCGCGCCACCATCTCGTTCCCCATCGAAGAAGGGCAAGCAGTGGTGGAGATCACCACCACCTGGACGGTATTTCCCGATGTCGGCAGGATCGTTGCCGATGTGGACGTGCGTTATCCCTACACGCCCAAACGGGAAGCACTGCACACGTTGCAGCAAAAACTCCGCCGCCTGATCGACCTACGCTGGGTCGAGGTCGCACCCTTCGAGCTCCGGCCGGTTGTAGCGGGAAGCCCCAATATGCGCTTGCGCGTGTGGAAACACAACTGGCTCGGAATCACCTCCTCTTACGAGTTGGATTACGCTGCCATCAATCCTGCCAATGCTTCGCTCGATTCTTTCAACCACCAGGTCACTGCGGGTTGGGTCGCAGTGTCAGACCGCAGCACTGGTCTCCTGATCGCGCAAAACGCCGACGTGTGGTCGTCGCTGGCGTTTGCCCCCATGCGCCTTAACGAAGTCAGCGGCATACAGCGGCTACGGATCAATCCATTCGGATCTTATCATGGCCGGCAAATGAGCTACGCCCATCTCGGCGGTTCCGGGATTGCCCAAGAAATTGCCGAGCAAAAAGGCGCACAATTCCGCCCCAATGGGCCGAGCTTCAATGGGCAACGGCAGCGCTTCCGCTTACTCCTCGGAGCTTACCTGGGCGACGCGCCGCCGCCTTCGCTGCAAGATGCCGCCAACGCTTTCTTCTATCCGCCGGCGGTCGTGTACCTTCGCTCGCCAGTGGCCGAGGGGGTCGTCCTCGCCGACCAGATGTACGCCTGGATCGACCGCGAGGTCGGCTTGGCAGCGGAAACGGGCGACCAGCCACCCACTGCACCACGTGCCTTTCTGGTCAACCCCACCGACGGCGCTGCTCATTTGGTGTGGGATCCTCCGGCCTCAGGAGCAGTCGCGTTCTACGAGGTTGCGTGGCGACGCGTAGGCTCGTCGGAGTGGAAGCAGCAAACCTCGGAGCGTACCCGCTCGACCGTGCCCGCTCTAGAAAACGGGGCCGAATACGAGTTTCGCGTACGGGCCATTGGCCCTGGAAATGTCGCCGGGACCTGGAGCACGACGCAACCGAGCCGCATCGGCGCCGTAGGAATGAGCGGGTTTGGCGACGAGGCTCGTGGGCTCAGCCGTGGGTTACTGGCTCGCCTGTTTTTTCAGTCCCTTCGCGCTGCATTCTCTACTTGGTGGGCTCGCGCGACTATGCACTGACTCCTCGTACTCCCTGGTGATGGGGCTCCACAGCACGCCCGAGACTAGCCGGGGCCTTGTGCGGTCGCACCCCCGCCCCAAGGCTGTCCGTTCCTCCTCACTGGACCACAAAGGGCCACAAACCATCACCGCCGCGGATTTAGTCTTCAACCGGTAAGCCGCTGGGCACCCGCACGGGCACAAAGCGCGCCAAGCTGAACACCGCCGGATCGGTCAGCTCCTCGAGAAACGTGAGCAGGTCGTCGATCTCGCCGTCGCTCAAGGGCGCCGGTGTGCGCAAAAGCGGGTCGAGGTTTGCCAACATCTCTCCTTGTTCCCGCGCATCGTTCCGCCAAGTCGCTCGCAAGCGTGAATCCACTTGCGAGATATCGTAATGCTGCCAGGCTCTAAGCACGTCGAGGTGATGGCGGACGGCCAACTCGAGCGACGTATATGCTCCATCGTGCATCCACGGACCGGTCACGACGACATTCCGCAATGGCGGTGTGCGGAAAGCGAACCGATCCTCGGGGCGCAACGTTTCACGTCCTCGCCCAAAGTCAGCCGGAGCTTCCGCGCCTTTACCCGGGCCAATTTGGGGAACTGCGAGGACGTGAAATTGTTGATCGGTCAACAGCGGGCCGCTGTGGCAGCGCACACATCCGCCCTCTCCCAAGAACAAGAGCGCGCCGCGTTTTGCCGCTGGAGATAGCGCCATGAAGTCACCGCGCAAGTAACGGTCCCATGGGCTGTTCACCAAATTCCCCAACTCCATCTCGAAGGCCGCAATCGCTGTAGCCGCGTGCTGAAAACCCCAGTGGGATGCTGGAACCTGGGGGAATGCAGCGGCAAAGAGTTCTTCGTACTCCGGAATCGCCCGTAGTCTGCGCATCAATAACGTCCAAATCTGAACAAAATCACCGTCGGCCACCTCGGCCAGTTCGTTCGGGCGACCGAAGACATCGCGATCCCCGGGGTGGCCACGCATCTCATCGCGAGAGGTCACCGGGAACATGGCTTGCGCTGCCAAAACGCTCGGCACTCCTTCAGGCAAACGCTGGCCAGCAGGCGTGCGGAATCCGTGCTCTGGAGAACCACTGACGCGGCCGTCCCAAAACATAGTGATCCATAACGGGTCTCCGCGGTTGAAAAGCTCCGGGGCGTTGCGTGGTATGAAAGAGCCAACGTCACCGAGGTCACGGTCCGGACCGAGCCCGTGTCCGCCGGTGCCAATGGAAACCGACAACCCATCTCCCAGGGCAAAACGCGGGTGATGGCAGGTGGCGCAAGAGATGTCTCGCTTCCCGCTCAACTCTTTATCGAAGAACAGCGCTTGCCCTAAAATCACCTGCTCTAAGGGCGGCCGCGGGATCGCACTCAAGGCGCGGATTCCATGGCCGCGGATTAGTGCTTGGAGTTGAGCATCGATGCTGTCAGGGGGATCGGCGTCGGTCCCACAGCCCGCCACCACGAAAATACCCACAATGGACCACAGGAGCCTGCAACGCCGCATAGAATCGCAACTGGACGGGCCTCACCCATGGCATGGCGCAGCGCGTCACGCAAGCCCTTTTTGTTCCCGTGCGACAACACGACACAGCTGGCGACGTCGACCACGCCGCGCCAGGCAAACCCGCCACCTTTCGCCCGTGCGACAACAGAGCCCCGGCGAGCGATCGCCCGCGGGCCCCGGTTGTCGGTGGCAGTTGAGACGACCTTCCGTGCCGCCCCCACCTGTCCCAGCTGCCCACTTGGCTACGCCAATCCGTGGGCGCATCCCAGGTTTGCGAGCCAGGTTCAGTGTCTCGCTAAAAGTGCGTAAGCGAGTATCCGGCGGGGAGGCAACTCGGCAACTCTAGGCCAATCGAACCCTGCCCCGAGGCGCGCGCGCTGCGGGCTCGGCGCTCAACCGCTATCCGCCCACGCTCGATGCGGCATCGGTATAGTCTTTGCCCTCGTTGTTGCTAGCTTCTGCCGCAACTTCGCGTTCCAAGCGTTCTATGTCGCTTTGTGACAAGCGGAAGTACTGCGCCTCGGGGTGGTGAAACACCAGTGCGGTTACCGAGCCCTCGGGATCCATCATGTATCCTTGGGTAAGGCGCACCCCGATGCGTTCCGTCACTTGAAGCAACCGAAACAAAATCTCTTGGTCCTCCAACCGCGGGCAAGCGGGGTAGCCAAAAGAGTAGCGCCGCCCCCGATACTTCGCTTGGAAGAGGTCTTTCTTCGTGGTTCCCGGCGGATCGGGGAATCCCCACATTTCGCGGATTTTTTTGTGCAACAGCTCGGCAAATGCCTCGGCCCCTTCCAGGGCGAGCACTTGCAAGATATGGCAACGCAGGTAATCGCCGCCAGCTTTCCATTCTTCGGCAATAGGCCGCACATCCGGTCCAATCGTGGTAGCGAACATGCACAGGTAGTCGGCACGGTTGGACTCCAGGGACCAAATGTAGTCTGCCAGGCACAAATAGGGCGGGTCGGACTGTCTGCCGAACCGGAAAGTGGCGAGCACCTCCTTGCCGTCGCTGGTAAGGATATGCAGGCGGTTGCCTTCGCTCGCGGCACGAAAGAAGCGGTAAACGGCACGAGCACGGAGCTTGGGGTGGCGCACCATGAAGGATTGTACTTCTGCGACACGCTCGGCGAGCTCGCGCGCCGTACGTTCGCCGCTGGCTAAAGCGCTTTCGAAGTCACCTTGGTATCCCAGGTGGCGGTTATAGAGCATCTTCGGATTGACGTATGCGAAAATCGTATCGAGGTCGTAATCATCCACCACGTGCAGCTTCAGATCTGGAGGGAGCGGCACCTCTTCGAGTGGGCGGACGTTCGAGCGGGTAGGTGTCGCTGCAGGGAGCGGCTCGTCGAGCCGGGTGCTGATCTGGCCAAGCAAGCGTGCCGTTTCCTCGCGCAAGCGTTGTTCCAGCAAGGCCCGCTGGCTTGGATCGACAACTCGTTTTGCAAGTTCGAGCCCGGTCATCGCGTCGCGGGCGTAGGCAACGAGGCCACCGTACGCAGGCGCGATTCGCGTGCGCGTGAACTGATTCGACAGCGCAGCGCCACCGACGAGAAGCGGGCAGGAAATACCCGCCTCTTTGAGTTCCTGTCCGGTGGTGACCATCATTTGTGCCGAACGGACGAGGAGGCCCGAAAGGCCGATGGCATCGGGGCGATGCTCACGATAGGCGCGCACGAGTTCCTGCGGGGGCACATTGATACCCAAGTTAACGATGCGAAAGCCGTTGTTGCTGAGAATGATATCCACCAGGTTCTTGCCGATATCGTGGACGTCGCCTTTCACGGTGGCCAGCACAATCGTGCCACGCAACGAATTTGCACTTTTCTCCATGTGCGGTTCGAGGTAGGCCACAGCCGCCTTCATCACTTCCGCAGACTGCAGCACCTCGGCCACGATGAGTTTGTTTTCGGCAAACAGCCGGCCGACTTCGTCCATCCCTGCCATCAAAGGACCATTGATGATTTCCAGCGGCGTGCGCGTGCGCAGTGCTGCATCGAGGTCAGCGAACAGTCCGTCGCGCGAGCCTTCGACGATGTAGCGTGCAAGCCGCTCGTCCAGTGGCAGATCCGGTGATGCTGCCCTTTTCTCCTGAGGAGCCTTGGCACGGAAGTACGCGGTAAACGCACCCACTGGATCCGCTCCCCGCCACCAAATCAAATCTTCGGCAAGGCGACGCTCTTCTTCAGGAATGGCAGGGTACCGCTCGAGTTTCTCGGTGTTGACGATGGCCAGGTCCAGCCCCGCCTGCACCGCATGGTACAAGAACACCGAGTTCAGCACTTCGCGCCCGGCAGGCGGAAGACCGAACGACACGTTGGAAATGCCCAAGATGGTTTTGCACTGAGGCAAAGCTTGCTTGATCGCACCGATGCCTTCGATGGTTTCGGCTCCAGAACCGATGTAGTTCGGGTCGCCCGTGCCAACGGGGAATACCAGGGCATCGAAGAAAATGTCTTCTGGCAAAACGCCATATTTGCGGGTGAGAATATCGTAAGCCCGCAAGGCGATTGCCAACTTGCGTTCCTTGGTAATGGCTTGTGCTTGCACTTTGTCGTCGTCGATACAGCCAACGACTAGTGCAGCCCCGTAAGCGCGGGCCAAAGGCACCACGCGTGCGATTCGCGCTTCTCCATCTTCGAGGTTCACGGAATTGATGATGGACTTTCCGGGTGTGCGCTTCAGGGCTTCTTCCACCACCACGGGGTCGGTGGAGTCGATCATGATCGGGACTTTGATCGCCTTCACCAGGATTTCGAGAAAACGGCGTACGTCTTCGACCTCGTCGCGATCTGGGTCTTGCAAACACACGTCCACCACGTGGGCGCCCTTGCGTACCTGATTGCGTGCCACTTCAGCAGCCATTTCCCATGCGCCCTCAGCGACAAGCCTTTTGAATTGGCGGCTGCCCAGTACATTCGTGCGCTCGCCCACGAGGATCGGACGGGTATCTTCGTCGATCACCAGCGCTTCGATGCCCGAGACCACGCACCGGCGGGGCACCTCGGCACGGCGCGGTGGATATCGGCGAGCGACCTGGGCGAGCAAGCGAATGTGTTCCGCCGTGGTGCCACAGCAGCCACCGATCACGTTTACCCAGCCGGCGGCGCAAAACCGTTCCACTTTGCGAGCCAGGTCAGCGGGGGACTCGTGGTAATGGCCATGTTCGTCGGGCAGGCCGGCGTTGGGATAGACCGAAATCGGGAAGCGGGAGATCTCCGCCAAGGCCCGCAAGTGATCCGTCATGAAATCCGGGCCGGTCGCGCAGTTCATACCGATCGCGAAGAGATCGCGATGAGCTACAGACGCGTAGAGTGCTTCGATCGACTGCCCAGCCAGCATCGTGCCCATGGTTTCAATGGAAACCGACAGCACCACCGGCACACGGCGGCCAAGCTGCGCGCAAGCGTCGTCGATGCCTAACAAGGCCGCTTTCACATTGAGCGTATCTTGCTGGGTTTCGAGATACAGGAGGTCGACGCCACCCTCGATCAGGGCACGAGCTTGCTCGGCGTAGAGTACACGGACCTGGTCGAAGGTAACGCCGCCGGTCAACGAGATCGTCTTCGTGCCCGGGCCCATCGCCCCGGCCACGAACCGCGGCCATTCGGCGGTACTGAACGCATCGGCAAGCTGGCGGGCGAGCTGCGCTGCTTGGAAGTTCACGTCGTACACGAAATCTTCCAGGCCGTACTCGCCCAGGACCAGGCGGGTGCCCCCGAAGGTGTTGGTTTCAATAATGTCCGCACCGGCCTCGAGATAAGCCCGATGGATCGATTGGATCACATCGGGGCGGGTGCGCACGAGGTTCTCGTTGCAGCCTTCGAACGCTGGGCCACCGAAGTCCTCCGCAGTCAAAGCGAACCCCTGGATCGCGGTGCCCATGGCCCCGTCGAGCACGAGAATTCGCTTCTCTAAACTAGCGCGCAACGCGCCTAGCCGTTCCTCTGGCTGCATGACCCACTCCACTTAGCCCAATCCCCCCAAGCCGCAACTGTGCTCCGCGCGCTCGGTGGACTCCGGCAAATAGCCAGATGTGCGCGGACAAGCCGGCGCTACGGGGACGCACCGCTTTCCGGCTCCAACGCCTGCATCGGGCCCCGATGTTTCGCAGCTCGCTAACCTTGCGGTGATCGACCGGCTCGGTGGACCCAGGGGTTTGATTCTCGCCCCAAAACATCGCTACCCGTCCACGCCAGCAAAGCATCCGGCTACCTTCCCTATTCCTGCTCGCGCGCGAGCCTCAGCTTGTACGCCAACGGATCCAAGGAAATCGCCTGGCGGCTGATCGCACTTTGCAATGCAACGACTCGGAACTCACTGGGGCGCCCAGCATCACCCAGGAGAACGATCCCGCAACGCTGAGGATCTCGAGTGCAGCACTCCCATAGCTCTGCTGGCACCAGATGTCCTCTTGCCCCCAGCGCTTCGCTGCGACCCAGCAATAGTATTCGGGCTGTCCCGCGGCGCTGGAACGGCACCAATGGAAGGGCCTGTCCGCACGCACAATGGTGCTTCCGTCGGGGTGGACAAAGGCATCTCGACCCGAATCCCACCGACAACCCAACGCCGCCGCGAAAGCCCAAAACAAGCGCGCAGCCCTAGCGACTCTGCCCCGACCGCGGCTCACTGCCGCAGTACGTCGAGCGTACACGGCCACTTCGCTTTCCATCCACTCGACATCGTTCTCATCTCCTGCCTCATGGCGCCCCCTGCGGGAAAAGCGGCGATTCCGCAAGCACTGGATCGTTCCTTTCGAGTTCGTTCTCGGACGAAGAGAGGGCACGCAAGTCCTCCAACTTGAAGTGGCTACGGCAATCGTCCGCAATGAATTCCCGTGAACGTTCGAAACACGTGGCGATCGCTTCCTTCACGCCCTCGTCTTGAAAAGGCTTGGCTAGCTCTGCCACGATTGCCTTGGCGACCCTAGTAAGCTTCCCCCGGGCGGACAAACAGGCTGCGCCCGTGCCAAAGCCCATCGCGCTTCGCTGGCGGTCCCGCTGGCTGGCCATCGATGCACGGCACCACGGACAATTCGTCCTCCCCATGCAAGCAATGCACGACCGTTTCTGCCATCCGTGCACCGCCTACCCGGCAACGTTGCTGCAAACCATCCTCCGAGACGACGATCCTCCGAAGCATCCTACCTGACTCCTGCAACCAACTCGGTGATTCGCTGTCAAAGTTCGATCTGGAGCACGAACGAGACTTGGGCAGCGCCGCAGGTCGTTCCTCTAACACGGAGTTTAAATCACGGAGCACGGCAAAAGGCTCGGCCGAGTAAACCGTCGCCCCAACCACGGTCAAATTCGCGGTGCTTTCCTTCACGCTGGTGAACAGTTCTTGATGGCGCACCAAGGTCTGCATCGTCACCCGGTATCGCAAGCGCTCCACTGGAACCCAAGTGTTTTCCACGGAAAGCCAGTGTCCCACACTTTCCCAAACCTCGCGAGGAAACCGACCGAGCGCTTTTCGCACTCCTTCAAGTTCGCGCGACTCCAAGCGTACCCCGCTAGGGAGGCCTGACAACCACTCTAGAACCGCATGCGGACTAGGCTCCTCTGCAACTCCTATGGCCCGCCAAAACTTCAGTTCCGCCACCACCGGATGGATGAGTGGCGGATCTGGATAAGCCTCCGACGGACGCAGGTACACTTCGCCCCGGCGGGCCCACCCATAGGCTTCGGTTAAAATCAACGGGGTCTCATCGAACGCTTGCCGTACCACCTCCAATTGTTGTGGATCTTCCGGGGTCAGAGCCTGGTCAAGGGCGCGGTAATGCTTTTCGATCTCGCTCACCACTTTTTTCGGCTCGGAAACCGTTGCCAGAGCCCGTAGCCGCTCGAGCAGTTTTTCTACCCCAGCCGGGCGGGTGCACACTCCAAGAGCCTCGAGCAACGGTTTCGTGATGTCCTGATCCCAATCCACGTGAACGAATGGCTCCATGCCAAGAAGGAGTTCGATGTCACGGTTGCGAAGATACAGATCGCTCGGCACCCGAATGATTCCGTTGGTGCCGGGAAAGCAGGGCAGCAACCGCAAACGAAAAACCCAGGCAGCTACAATCGGACCGGCTGACACGTCGTGCGCACGTACTCGACCAAGCTGGTAAACCTTCGCATGCAAGCGTTCTCTCCAGCACGGTGGCGGCGCAGCGATCATCGCCCGAACCACAGAGGCCATGACCTCAGGAACTGCAGGGGCAAGCTCGGACCATCGCTGTGGTAATGGCGGCGCGAAATCGTAATCCACCCAAAGGGAGCGCTCGCTCTGCTGGGGCGCAAAGAACCCATCCGCCACGCTACGTCTCTCCAGCGTAAAAGAGAGCTGGCGTTTGCAGTGAATGCCCTGCTGCAATTCGCTGAACGGTGGACAGAGGGCCAATCTCCTATTGGGCGATCGCAGCCAACTCTGCCATTTGTCCAAAGCACACGCCTCCGAGTCGCGAAAATACCCGTCGTGCAGCACGCGGGTTGCTTGCCAGTCTTCCGGTAGCAACTCTTCCACCCACGTTGCCGCCGATCCACTCTTCCGTCCACGGCCGCGACTCACCATCGCGAGTGGCGGCTCGCAGAGACTTAGGAGCTTCCACATCCAGAGCGGCCATGAGATGGGCGATCAGCACATGCTGCGCGAAAGGCACATGACCGCGGGAAAAGAGTCGCTCGCATGCCCGGTGTGCGATGGTTGCTGTGTTGGTCGTCGTGCTCAACCCCAAATCCCTCAGCAAGCGACTAGCCGCGTTGACTTCCTCTCGTTCCCGCTCGCCCTGACAGCGTGCCTCCAGGTACTCGATCCATTGAGCATCCACGAGGTCGATCAACCTAGAAAGAAATACCCAAGCTCCCTTGCCAATGTGCGCCGCGCGCTCGAGTAGGCGAACGACATCCGCCGCGCGTCGTAAAACGGAGCTGTCTGCAACAGGGACAAGCTGAAGACCTTGCCCTGGTGTTCCCGAGATAGCCGTTTCGGCAAATGCACGTGCACCCAATGCCACCAGCGAAGCAAGCGCTCCTGGTGCTGCGACCGCGGGATCTGCTCTGCCATCTCCAGTTGTTCGATCGGCTCGTCGTCATTGCCCGCCTCCATCGCATTCCAAGACAGCAGGGCTCTTCGCTGCGTAGCCGATACCTCGGCAGCAAGGACGTGCCGAGGCGGATTCCGGCTTTGGAAAACAGTGAGGATTTCTGCTGGCGACCACACCTCGTCAACGACATTGGGAGGGGCTCGGCAATCTTGCCGTTTCACCAGCTCGCCCGTGCTGGTGAGCAACAGTGGCGCGTTGCCGATCACCGCGCCCATGGCCGTGCAAATAGCTTGTACGACGTCTGACTCTAACGAGTCTCGCGCTTCGACTTTCTGCGGCAACAACTCGTAAGCCCGCGCTCGCTCGTTCAGCGACAGGGAGCGATTCCCCAGCCACTGTAAAACCGCTTGCCCGGCCACTGGGCCCACCCGCTCCGAAAGCCATCGATTGGTTGGCGACAACGACAGCGACTTGATCTCGGACCTGGCCGGGTCCTGGATGAAGGGCGCGTTGCAGGGAAATGGCAGGTCTAACTTCACGCCGCCCGGCAGCACCACGAACGCTTGCTGCGGGTCCGGTAACCCTAGAACGACTTGCACGGTGCAGGCTGGAACATCGAACTGTTCAGCAAACCGCTCCGCACGAATTTCTTCCTGAGCATCTAGGGGAAAGGCGACGTTCGTCTCGGAGTGGATTCAAAGCACCTCCTGTGTCGTGCCAGCCCGAAGCCGAAGCCGCTGCGAATTGGCAATGGGCCCAGCCCCAAGGCGCTGCAGGCTCAGCTCGCGCCTATTGATCGAAAAACCTTTGATATGCTGAAAGAAAATGAGGGAAATCGGGTTCTCCACCCACCCTCTTAAATTCTTTTCCAGTTCCGCCTTTGCCTGTCCTTCAGTCAGGTGCACGCAGATGCGCCTGCCATCGCTCTCGGAGGCAGCGTCGAGCCACTCAGGTTGAGTAAAGCGCCTCTCCGAAAAGCGAACGGCCAGGGTGGGCGTGAGCAACACAACTTCCTCCCCCAGGCTAAAGGTGGATTTAAAACCCACTCCTCGGAAGCCGATGGTAAACAGCTCGCTCTTGTTGGAAAGCCCGAAGTGGCAGAGCGAACGAAATTCTTCCTCGCTGAATTCCCGGCCGTCATGTTCGAACACAAATTGATCCTCGTGCAGTTAGACCCGAACATTCTCCGCCCCCACCATCGTCAGCATTCTTGAGAAGTTCCGACAACACGTGACGCGGGCTCTGAATTTGCCGGAAGAGCTGCCACCATGGTCGAGAAATCTGTGGCTTTGCCTCGAGATCGTCCCAAAGACCTTTGGCCTCCGCGACAATGGCGGCAAAAAATGCCGGCGGTTTCCGCCTCATCGCCCCACCTCCTCCCCGTTCTCGAGCAACTCGACGACGTCGAGAGCTACGTTAATTTGCTCGAAAGCAGGGCAATCCCCCGGTCGAGGCCGAACGGAGTCGAGCTGGGGCTTGCTGCCGACGAAACCGACCAGTGCGAGTACGAACTGCTCTGGATCGTTGAGACCGACCAGAACTTCATCTCTGTTCAGAACGATTTTGGCGGCCCGGTCAGTCACGACAACCCCGTTGATGAAATCCACCCATCCAGAACTGGGATCTAGGCTTTCGATCTCGTAGCCGAGTTGCTCTGCGCTTCGCTCCACGGCCTGACGCCCTCGTTGTGGTTCGGTTCCGAGCACCCACTCCACCGCGCGCCGGTGCAGAGAGTGGTTTTCGCTAAGCCCTCGAACTCCAGTGCCGCTCGGATCGCCTTGCTCGCCTTCCGTGAAGGGTGCTTTGGAAGAGGCGCACAAACGCGCGGTGATCCGTGCTAGAAGCCCTTGTGGAACAACAAGAAAACCGATTTCGACCAGCGGCCGAGCTGCGGAAATATGCGCTTATTTGTCCAGCTCCTCCAGCCTTACCTCGAGCCGCTTCTTGAGTTCCTCGGCCTTTCGCTCCGCCTGGAGCGCGTTCAACGAAGCGCCAGATTTTCCCGCGGATTCAACGGCGCGGAGTTGTCGTGTTCGTTGCTCCCAATAAGCAATGTTGTGGCGCATGCGGCTTTCCACCTCCCTGCGCACTTTGTCGGTGTGCTTCCGTCGTACAGCGACAACCTCTTCGCGGTGGCGGCTTGCGATGTGGGTGGCAGCGTAACGCAAGGCCAACCGCTCCAGCTCACCCGGTAACCAATGGCTCTCGCTCGAGGCTCCCCTCGAATACGCTTCTGCAGGGGTTCGCGAGAGCAGCCGAGCACATTCCGGCGCAGCAAGCACTTGTGCAGCGGAGGCTTCATCCGGCCGCAGCGGTCAGTAATTTAGGTGTGGAGCGCGCCCGCCATTACGCGCAACCCCCGAAGAGTCGACTTCCACAAAGATAAATCGCTGCGACACGACCCGCGCTGCGCCGCATGATGTCCGGGTTCCATCCACCACGCAGTGGCGGAAACCAAACGCCATCCGTGGTTCTACGCCTTGGTCCCGCTCGTCGACGACGATGCATCCTTGCTTCAACAGCTCCCCATCGCGCTCCAAGGTCAGCTCAACCACCCCGCGCAACAGCGGATGACCCGGATGGATCAGTTCCACTTCTTTCGCCTGCGAGCTTGGTGCTACGCTCTGACGAAACGTCACTCGGGGGTACGTTCGACGGACCGGCCCACCTCGGACGGCCGAGCCGCCACGATTACAGACGGGCGGAGGAACGGAAGTCAGAGCGTAAATACCTTCTTCGAGATGGGCAGACGTTCCACCAAGGCATTCGAATGCCTCGAGGAAAAAACTCTGCGTTGCGTGTGGATACAACCGGATTGCGTTGGCTCGTTGGGCGTCGGCACTCGGCCGACGAACTGTCTCCATGCTGATGATTTCGCCAACGCTTTGTCATCCACCAGTTTACGGATTTCCGAGAGCTGCAGCGCATCGGACACCAGCTGATCGCATCGGGCACCGGCAATAGCTTCGTCAGCCTCCCGCAACGCCTGCAGGAGCACTCGAGCCAGGGGCTGACCGTGGAACTGCAACTTCCCCAAAACGTCGAACACCTTGCCTCCCAGGCTGCGTCGGATCTCGTCCAATTTCGTCAGCAAACGAGATAAACCCTACCCTCACGGGCTTGCTCCGCCACCAGGTTCCGCAAGGAGCATGGCTTCGTTTGGCCAATCCGGTGCACACGGTCAAAACGCTGCTCGATGCGATTAGGATTGGACGGTAAGTCATGATTGACCACCAAATGCGCACATTGCAGGTTGATCCCCTCACCTGCGGCATCGGTCCCCCCCCAAAAATTTGCACCTCCGGACGACTGGCAAAACGCTCTTGCGTGGCGAGGCGTTTTTCCCGCGCGAGTCCCCCGTGAATAAAAGCCACTCGCTCTGGCCAATGTTCCCCGATGCGCCGAACGAAGTACTGCAACGTATCGCGAAATTCCGTAAAGACAATGAGTTTCGGCGGCAGCGGACTGGCAAACTCCCGTGCAAGGTCATCGAAAAAGCCTACATCCTCACGGTTCCGCTCTATCTTCGCGCTAGGATCGAGGAGCACCCCCAACACTTGCCTCAGTTCCACCCACTTCCGATCCTCGCCCTTTCGCCGCAGTTCTTCCGCCAGGCCTTCCAGGCGACGCAAAGTGGCGATCTCTGCTTCCAGCTTTAGCCAGGCTGCTTGCGGCCGTGGCCTGATCCAGCACCATGTTTTGAACTTCGTCCTCTGCGCCTTCTTCCAAGTCGTCAAGCTCCTCCCCATCGAGGCTCTGGACGAACCTCCCCTGGTCGACCCGACCCTTCCCAGCGAGCTGTTCGAGCTCGAAGGCTTGTGCCTCCAGACGCTGGCGGCGCCGTCGCAGCGAGCGGTAAATTGCTTCGGGCGAAGAGGCTAAGCGACGCTGTAAGGTCATCAACGCAAAGCTCACCGTGCCCGCCCGTGGCTCATCTTCCAGCGCGTCGACTCGCTGAAACTCGCCCCGCACATGCTCCGTCACTTCTGCGTCAAGCTCTTCTGCGGCGGGGGAGAGAACATGGGTGCGCGTGTATGCGCGCCGCTGCCGGGAAAGAGGTGTCCCGTCGAATCTTATGAGCTCCTCTTGGACAACCCGCCGCATGACGTCCGACAGGTCCACGCGGCGATCACGCCCTGAGGGGTTTTGACCAAAACGCTCCTCATCGAGAGGTTGGAGGAAAAGTTGAAACTCGGACTGGCTTTCCTTTGTGAGGCGTCGCCGTGAGCCGCAGCAGGTTTTTGTGTACGGGCTGATAAAACGCGGCCCAGTTCGTAGCGCCGGGTGTACTTAATTTCGTTGCCGGCATAGGTTGCCACCATTTTGTGCGCCTCGTCGACGACCACCAAGTCCCAACGGTACTCTGGGTCTTCCAACAGGCTCCGCAGCCTGGGGGTCGCGAGCGCATTTATCCATCCGGGCAATCACCAAGGAATGCTCGCGAAACCAATTGCCGCTCGGGGCCGAGGCGAGCTTCTCCTTGGTGGCGATTTCGAACGCAAGCTCAAAACGGTCGTGCAATTCCGCTTGCCACTGTTCTACCAAGATACCGGGGCACACGATGAAACATCGCTCGAGTTCGCTCCGCAGAAGCATCTCTTTGATCAAAAGGCCTGCGGTCACGGTTTTACCTGCACCAGGGTCATCGGCCAGGAGAAAACGCAGAGGCTGCCGGGGGAGCATGTGCTCGTAGACCGCGATCATCTGATGGGGCAATGGTTCGACACGCGAGCTGTGTAACCCCAGAGTCGTATCGAACAGATGTGTCCCGTGGATACGCAACGCCTTGGCCACTAGGCGATACTTCTTTCCGGGGGCAGAGAATTCTTAGCCGGGGTCCCAGGCGATGATTTGCAACCGGGCTTCATCGGCACGATAGAGCCGCCACTTCGGCGGTACGTCCCGAGGCCGCGCGGTAGTTCGTCAGCACCACGTCCGCAAGGGGTCGCTCGAGAGCAACGACCTCGACAGTGTCGCCCGGGACAATCCCCTTCACCCACTGGCCTACTTGCAGCTCTTCCAACCGTGCCATCGATGCTTTGCTCTGCCTCTTCTCCAGCAGGGCTGCCTGACATCCCCAGCGGCCGCGGCAGACAACCTTACCCGACGCACCTGCGCGGCTGAGCTTCCTTCGTGCCGACGCAACCCTGCCCCCTGTTGTTCTACACCGCGAAAGTTCCACAAGCTGCCAACGACCTCGCAGCCCAGTTCATGTTCAAACGGGATCCGAGTGGTGAGAGTGCCATACCCGGTTTTTCCCCGCTGCCTACCGAAGCAGAGGAAGGGCGCCGCCGCGGTCGCGAAATGCCTGCATGCGCGCAGAGCTGTGGAGTGCGCTCGCCAGACCACCACATCCTCCCCCGCTGGAAAGGGCTGAGGCCCGTCGAACACCGAGGCCACGTGGGTGCAACTTTCGCGGAAGCATGACTTCTGCGCTCCAAAGACGACGGCGGCTGTCGGCGAGGCACCCGGGTTAGCTCTTGTGTTTCTTCAAATACTCCAAGTCCCGCGCCTGTTCGGTCTTCAACGACACCAGCACAAAGCATCGATCCTTGGTACGCTTAAAGTAAAACCTGCCGTCATCGCTCCGACCCGTGGAGAATCGAATCTCGCTCCATTCCGGAGCGCTTTGCACCCGTTTGGCACGAAGTTGCTCGGGCGCCCGAGCCAGCAAACTCAGCTTTTTCAGGGCGTCGTCGTAACTCTGTAGCTCCACCGTAAGGACATCGACCGAATCGCGCACCAGGGTGAGGCTCGGCGCAAAGAGTTCCAAAAACCTGGGCAACTCCGCACGCTGGGCACGACGAAGCTCGCACTCTTTGCGTCGGCTTTCCGTCTTCAACGTCTGGGTCTCTTCTCGGGCACGGCGGAGTTCTACCCCCAGGTTGTCGATTGCCTGACGAAGTCGCTGATTTTCCTCCTTGAGGCTCAAATTTTCTGCCTCGAAAGTTTCCACCCATTCTTTCACTTTTTCTTCAGCCTGCTGTTGCTCAGGCACGAGGCCAAAGTGTCGGCAAAAGAAATCGTGAATCTCGCGCTCGCCGACCTCGCCATCGAGGACCACGTACCACCGGTACTGGCGGCCATCGATGGCGGGGCGCGAACTCAACGCGTATCGCAAGCACGGATATCCGCGCATCTCGAGCTGGGCCATCACCTCGTGCAGCGTGACTTCGTCGCAGTCGAGGGAAAGGTAACGCGTACCTGCCTGCGCGATCTCGAAACAATACGACAAGCGTGGCGTGCCTCCCTGCATGCCGGCCACCACGGATCTCGGCAAGTACAATCCGACTTTCAAACCTAAGAGCGTCCCCTGCACGTCGCTCGCAAGCTCCGTGATCACCGCTGGCATAGGATTATGCCCGCCGTCCATGTACGGGGCCAGCGCCGCAGCCAAGTAGCGACTGACATGCCCGAGCTTGACACCATGCTCATTCTTCACCGCAATGGCGTTGACGTCATACGAATTCCACGGCTCGCGCCATAGCCATACCCGTTCGCGCAAGGCGACAGACCGTACCAATTCGGTGCGCGGCTCGTACTGGATGCCCACCACCGATACGGTGACCGGTTCATGGCCCGGGGGGGCAGAAAAATTCCAAACCCGCAAGCCTTGCCGGGAAAACAAGCGCACCATCGACGTGAGACTTCGATACAAGCGCGCAACCAACGTTTTTGCGTCTGCACGCCCACCGAGAGGCGGTGCCGCCGCCACGCCTTGCCCGCTCTTCGTCTCGGGAGCGTTCTGCGCCGGCAGAGGCACTAGCGGCGAAGTCGACTGCACGTTGCCAGGCATGGACCTGATCCCTCAAGCGCCGCTTATCCCCCCTTGGAACGAGAGGTCAAGGCCGCAGTTAGCATCAGGCGCTTCCTTGTTTCCCGCCATTCTCACGCGCAAACCCCTGCGGCGGTGGAGGTCCTCGGTCGGCCGTGGAACGCGGCATCCCTATCACCGCAACGCAGCCCTCGCAGAGAGTTCTACCTGGAACACGCTGGGTACGGGCCCGTGGAACTGTGGTTTAGGCGGAAGCAAGGCTTCCGTGCTCCAGAGGAGGCGGGTGCAGCGTGCACAGGAGCAGGGGTTTGCAGGGAGGCGAGTTCCGCACTTTGGGGATGGCCCGGGTGGTGTAGGGGGCCGTGCTGCCAAGGCGTAACGCTCTGGCATAAGGCGCCAGCGGTCCTGTATGGTGAAGTGCAGTCGAGGGTCATGAGGGTCGCCATTGTCACGTTTTTGTTCTTGGCTTCCGGCTTCACTGGTCTGGTCTACGAGGTCATTTGGTCCCGTTACCTCGCCTTGCTGTTGGGCAGCACGGCTCACGCCCAAGTAGGTGTCCTCGCTGTGTTCATGGCCGGGCTTGCCTTGGGTAGCGCCTGGTGGGGCGCTGCCGCCGATCGCACGCAACGCCCTTTACGCCTGTACGGCTTGTTGGAAATCGCCATTGGCGTGGGTACCGCTACTTTTGCCCTGGGGTTTACCCTGTGGAGCGAAGCCTACTGGTCGCTCCTGGCCTTAGTACCGCCACCCCACCCCGGAGCAAAGCTGGTTCAGGCCGGAGTGTGCATTGTATCCATGGCGCTTCCCACCGTTTGCATGGGGGGTACTTTGCCGGTACTTGCCCGCGCCCTCGGGCTCACCCGTGAAGGTTTTGGTCGCGGCGTAGCTTGGCTCTATGCCATCAATAGTCTCGGAGCGGCGGCAGGGGCTGCGGCCGCTGGCTTTTTGCTCTTGCCGCGCTGGGGGCTCGATACCCCGTTTCTCGCTGCGGCCGGGGTGAACCTGCTCGTTGGGCTGGTCGCCCTTCTGCTCGACCAACCCATGGCAATCGAAAGCCACCATGCCCTGGCCCCTGCACCTTCCACTGCGCCGGCACAAGACGCAGAGGCTACTTGGATTTGGGGCTACCGCTGGCTCGTTCCATTGGCCGCCGCAGTGTCCGGCGCGGTGGCCATGGCCTACGAGGTCGTATGGATTCGCTTGTGCAGCTTAGTGCTGGGCTCCTCTACGTATGCGTTTTCCATCATGCTAACAGCCTTCATCCTCGGCATTGCCGCCGGTGGGCTGGTTTACACGCTTTGGGCACCAGCATGCCGGCGGCCGCTGCAATTTTATCTGCTTGCTACCGTTGGAAGCGTGGCCGTGTTACTGGCCTGCATGCCCTTTTACGAGCGGCTGCCCTACCTGGCCAGCCGGCTGTTGTGGGTGGCTCGGCAGAGTGGCTGGACGTTTCTCGAGTACCAGCTAGCCAATCTCGCATTTTGGATTGCCGTAATGTTTCCCCTGACCTTCACCAGCGGCCTCACTTTCCCGGCGCTGGCTCACGCTGCCGCCCAGATCATGCCTGGACGGGGACGTCCCGTAGGCGCGGTGCTAGCTGCCAACACCCTCGGGACGATCATGGGCACAGTAGCTGCCGGTCTGTTCTTGCTGCCCTGGCTTGCCCTGCGCGGCACCTTTCTGCTGGCAGCGGCAACCACCGTAGCCGTGGCCAGCGCGCTGGTGCTCGCCGATCGCCGCCGCAGCGCACGACAGCGGCTTTCCCTGCTGTTGCCCCCGCTTGCGCTGTTCTTCGTCTACATCCTGCTCGCACCGCGATGGGACTTGCGCCTCCTCGTCGCCGGAGAATTCCGCCGCCACGAGGGCATTGCACCGGAAGTATCCTTCGCCGATTACAAGGCGGACTTCGGCCAAGAGCTGCTTTACTACCGCGACGGAGCTACGGCCACCGTCAGCGTCGAGCGTACCGATGAGGATGTAATCCTACGGGTTAACGGCAAGTCGGACGCTTCGGCGCTGGGCGATCGGGAAACGCAACTGCTCATGGGACATTTGGGCCCCATGATTCTCGGCCGGACGCAGAGGGTACTCATTATTGGCTACGGCAGTGGCATGACTCTCGGAGCTGTGGCGCGCCATCCCGTCGGGGCCATTGACGTGGTGGAAATTGCCCCCGAAGTGATCGAGGCGGCAGAGTTTTTTCTTCCTTGGGTGAACGATACCAAGGGCGACGAGCGTGTGCGACTGTATGTCGAAGACGCGCGCACGTTTTTGTTTCGTACGCCGCACCGCTACGACCTGATCCTCAGCGAACCATCCAACCCGTGGGTAGCTGGGGTGAGCAACCTGTTCACCCGGGAATTCTTCACCCAAGCACGGCAGCGCCTGACGCCGCGGGGCATGCTGGTTCAGTGGTTTCACACTTACGAAACCAGCGACGAGGTCGTACGCCTCATCCTCCGCACGGCGGTCGAGCAGTTTCCCGATGTCCGCTTGTTTCAAAGCAACCATGCCGATTTCTTCCTCGTTGCTTCGATGCAGCCGCGCGTGCTCGATACCGAGGCTGCGCGCGAAGCATTTACCTACGCCATCGACTTTGCCGGCCTCGGCCTTACGGAATGGCAGGCGCTGTTCGCGCTCGAGGTAGCGGGCCGCGACGATCTTCACTTCCTCGCTGGACCTGGGCCGATCCATACCGATCGCCGACCGCTGCTCGACTTCCTCGCAGCCGAGGCCTTTTACGCTGGCTCGCAAGCCTCGCTCATTCAGCAGGCTCGCTTCCGCGAAGACGACAGGCTCCTACCTGCGCAGCGCATTCCGGTTACCGCGCTGCGCCAGTGGGGGCAGTACCAGCAGCGCTACCACATGCTGTCCCAGCGCAGCAATTCGCACTTGCTCGTTTCTTGGCTCGCACAGGACCCCTCCGACCCGCTGCTGCACCAGCTGGCAGCGGAATTTCTACGGGCGCATCCGCGCGACCTTTCCCTGATGCAACAGTTCACCGCTGTAGTCGCTCAGGATGAGCAAAGCCGCGCATCGAGACTGCGCGGGCTTTTCGCCATGTTGCGCCTCGGACCCCAACCGGTGAACGACCGCTTCCTCGCTATGCTCCGCCCCCTGGTGCTCGATGCTCATAGCTCGCCCCGCGACATCGAATTGGAACTGCAGTTCGCCGAACTCCACTTGGCCGCGCAGGCTTTTTCCGAGACTCTAGAGATTTTGGATCTCAGCGAAGGGCTGCAGGTGATGGCCAGCTCGGAAGAGATCTCTCGCCGCGGGTGCATTCGCGCTCAGGCCCTTGAAGGGTTGCAGCGCTGGGCAGAAGCACTGGTGACCTTGGAACGTTGCACGCCTACGGGCGTAACGGAACGCCAGCAAGTGGAAGCACGGCGGCGCGTTCTTCAACAGCGGGCGGCAGCGACCGCAAACGAGCCACGGCACCCGTGATCGCCGTTGGGAGCCCCATCTCGGTGCCATAGCGGTCAGGCCCCCCATCGCCCATGAGCAGCGCCAAAGATGGCGGCCAACCGCTGCAACCGCGGGAACGTTCTAAGGCCCAAGGGCCCCATCTTTCTCGAGTAAAGGGATCACCTCACGCCCGAAACGATCGATTTGCTCCAGCAACTCGGTGCATGACCGGCTGCGAAAGCGCACGCCGACGTGTTGAACGCCTAAGGAGCCAATGTCCCGCAACACTTGAGCGATGCGCTCCGGCGACCCGCTCGTGCAGTTCCCGGCGAAATCTTCGGGTGGGCGACCAACGTACAGCCAAGGCGAGTTCATGCCCACCTCGAGGGGCTCGCCAGGGCGATAGCGTTCCCGCTCGCGACGTAAGTAATCCAACGCCGCTTTCATGCCCATCGGCGGCACGCCCTGTGGCAGCCAGCCATCGCCAAGCCGTGCGGCGCGCCGCAGCGCCACTTCACTCGATCCCCCGATCCAAATAGGCGGGCGCGGCTGCTGCAGCGGCCGCGGACGAATGCCGAGATCGGCAAAGCGCCAAAAGGAACCTTCGTGGTACGGAAATTCCTCTGCCAGGGCTGCTTGCAAGGCGCCAATGGCCTCCTCGAGCAATGCCCCTCGCTTTCGGAAGTCCACCCCGAGGGCAGCGAACTCGCCCCGTAAGTGCCCCGCACCGACGCCCACGATCAATCGGCCATTCGACAACGCATCGAGGGTACAAATCGCCTTGGCCGCCGCGAGTGGATGGCGGTATGCAGGAATCAATACGTAGGTCAGCAAACGAACTCGCTCAGTGCAGGCAGCTAAAAAGCCCAAGGTTGCCACCAGGTCGTACCAGACTGTCGACATGGAAGCCGCTTGCGCCCGCGGGATAGCAATGTGATCGCACACCCCGAGGTAAAAAAATCCCGCACGATCGCACGCCTCGGCAATACGGCGAATCTCGGGTGTTCCCGCCTTGGCCTCCCAGGGCTGGGCGAACACGCCGCTTTGTGCCACCACCGGCAGTTGCATGCCGCAAGCCAGTTGCCTTGCGGGACAAACCTGCACTGCTGGCCTCGAACTGGTGCTCACCGGCCACCCTCAGCTGCGAACCACGGTTCTCGAATCGGTCGAGGGCTGTTGTCCCAGGGAGGCCAAGCGATAGCGGGTCGTGCTGTGCAACGGGTCGGTGTCGAACCGGGGGATGACGTATTTCCCAAACAGCTCCACGGAACGCTTCGCCACCCATTGCGGTTGGGTGGAGGCCAAGAGGCCGAAAATGATTTGGTCGCAACCAACGTCCACGTATTTTTGCACCGCTCGTGCACACTCTTCCGGATCGCCCACGATGCGCTGCCCCGAGCGAATGCGCTCTTCGAGTTGCTCCATGGTGGGCTCAGGGATCACTTCTGGCCAGCGGGGCATGTTGGCCGGACGCGGAAAGGTGTCGAGGTAGCGGAATACCAAGCTCACATGGTACATGTTCCCCATGTTGCAAGCGATGCGCCGCGCCTCCTGGCCATCCTCGGAGCAAACCAGCTGCGTCACGCACGCCACGTTATCGTTGACATAATCACCGATCGGCTCAGCGTGGCAGATAGTTTTTTTGTAGACGCGAATCAGAGGTTCGAAGTCTCGTGGTGAGCCCAGGCTGAAACACAGCGCCCCTACACCCAGGCGGGCTGCCTTCTCGAAGGTCGCGGGATTGCCGCACGCCATCCACAACGGCGGGTGAGGTTTGCTGTAAGGTTTTGGCAGCACGTTGCGCTCGGGCATCGAGAAGTACTTTCCAGAAAAACTGTAACGCGTCTCCTTCCACATCCGCAAAATCTGCGGAAACGCTTCGTCGAACATCTCGCGGGTCGTCTCGCTATCCGGGATACCGAAGCCTTTGAATTCCGTACTCGAAGATCCTCGGCCGGTACCGAACTCGAACCGCCCTTCGCTCAGGTGATCGAGGATCGCCACGCGCTCGGCGATGCGCGCGGGGTGATTCACCGGCGGGGTAATGTTGAAAATGGCCGAGCCCACGTGAATGCGCTCGGTACGCGCGGCAATGTAAGGAAGAAACACCTCGGAAGCGCTGATATGGGAATACTCCTCCAAGAAATGATGTTCCACGGACCAAACATACTTGAATCCGTGGCGGTCGCAGTGAATGGCCAAGTCAAGTTCTCGCATGAGTCGTTCGTGCTCCGCACCTCCAGGGTTGGCTTCCATCTCATGACGCGGAACGTGAGCTTGAACGAACAAGCCAAATTCCATCCCTGACCTCCTTTCACCTCCTCCTGTCTTGAATTCAGCGCTTTGCCCATTTGCCCCTCGACCGACAGCGTTTGCTCGCAGGAGGCTGCTCGCGCATTTGCTGCAACTCGGTAAAGGCAGCTCGCAGATCGGCAGCGAACTCATGGACATCGGGCACGACGTCGAAGTCGGCGTTGAGGCCGAAGGACAATAGGCCCTCATAACTCAAGATGGCCACGCCCAGCCCTTGATGATCGAACAGAGGGACCGTGGGATAGCCCCGCAATAGCCTTGCCCCGAGCAAGTACAGCGGAAATTGGGGGCCAGGCACATTGGTTACGATTAAATTGAACGGCGCCAGGCGCATGGCAACCCGCACTCCCAAAGTCAGTAACGGATTCATCGCTTCGGCAACGCGAGTAAACACCTCCACCGCCCGTTCCTCGCGGGTGCGCTTGCGGCGCTCGGTTTCAGCCACCAGGTTGCGGTATCGTTGCAGAGGATCGGGCTCGTGTACCGGAAGCGGAAGCAGCCACGCCGACACACGATTCCCGGCGCCCCCAACGTCGTCTTCGGGCCGGCGCAAACTCACCGGCACAACCGCACGAAATTCCACGCCGTCGAGACTGGCCATTTTTCGTCGCAAGTATCGGCGAACCGCCCCGGTAACGGTGGCCAAAACGACGTCGTTGACCGAGCCACCCCAGCGATTTTTGATCTCTTTGGCACCCGCAAGGGGGATCTCTTGCCAGTCGAAGCGTCGAAACGGACCAATGGGCTGATTCAGCGGCGTCGCACTGGGCAAATGCAAGCCAGAGCGCAAGAACGACCAGCTCCAATCCAACGCGTCCTTCGCTTTCCGCAGCGTCGACCCAGGGTCGACCACGACGCCCCTCAAGGCTCGCCAAAGCTCGGTCGGCAAGGATAGGCGCTCGAAGACCTTGTCGCGCAGCAGTCGGGCCCCGGAGGGAGCTGGTCGCGGTCGCCATGGCGGCCCAGGTTCGAAAGTCTCCACTGGGATCGGCTGAAGCAGCGTTGCCATCAAATCGATTCCGGACACTCCGTCGACCACGGCGTGGTGGGTCTTCAACACGATCGCAAAGCGATCGTGTTCTAGGCCTTCCACGACCCATGCTTCCCACAGCGGGCGCCGCCGATCCAACGGAATCGACATCAGTCTTCCAGCCAACTGTTTCAGTTGCTGCTCGTCCCCCGGGCGGGGCACAGCCGTGTGACGAACGTGGTAGTCCAGGCTAAATCGCTCGTCGTCGACCCAGACCGGGCTCCTCTCCCAGGGCACGAAAGCTAGCCGTTGCCGATAGCGGGGGATCAGAGGCAGTCGCGATGCGATATAAGCCCGGATGCGTTCAACGTCGACGCCGCCGTCGCGGCGAGCCAACGGGCCAGCCTCGAATACCGTCACCCCTCCCAAGTGCATGTGTGTCGTACGCCGCTCGAACAGCAGGAACGAGCGATCCGCAGCGCTCAACGGCTCGTACCACGCCTGGCCCATGGCTTCTCCCGATCCCCCGGTAGCTTGGGCGCTGACTCGCCCCAGCCGCTCACGTCCACACCTAACGAGCGAATAAAGTCGAGAACCCGTTGGGGCCGCATGTAGTCGGGACCACGGTCGTACTGCCACATTCGTGACCTTCCCGTCGGCGTCACGAATCGCAGCGCCTGGTCGAGAGAAAACACCACCCCACGACGGCAGATCTTGCGCTCGTAGCGCTCGGCATGCTCGGGGTCGAACACGAAGTTCATGGCGTCGCACATGTGCACGATGTTCGTGTTGTTCCACTCACGCGGGCTCAAGCTTACGTGAATGGCAAGAGACTTCGGCTCGTACGCGACAATGGTCCCATTCAGACTCACGATCCACACAGCGTCGAGGCAACAAGCGCAGTATCCCTCGATACGCACCTGCTTGTCGCTCAGTGGCGGCATCATGGACACCGCAAGCGACTCCATGGCGCAACCAGCGTACGCAAGAAAGCGACCATCCACGTGGACCTCGGCTACGGTGGGATAGCTCGAAAACGGCGGGGCTTTCAGCACATGGACGTTTTGGGTGCTCAGGTCCACGACGCACATCATACCCAGTTCCAGCTCTTTATAAGCCTCGATGATCTCTTCCCGCGTGAGCCCGGTGCCTTCGTGGACGGCCCGGAGATTCGGCCCGCGCCCGTTTGCACACCAGTATTCGTAGAGGAATTGGCGCACTTTGAGGGCCCCTTCGCTGAAGCGAAACTCCGGCACGTTTTGCGGCATCTGCCACTCCTGAACGAACAAACGTTTGTTGCCTACCTGGTTTCCACCACCCAGTCAAATACTGCCTGGCGGTCACATTCCAAGGGCTGGAAACCTTGGACACAAAGAGGTCGGGGTTGCACCAGAACGAGAGATGTGGACATGCCCACATGCCTATGTGGCGCCACTGGTCAGCCATGGATCCACAACGATGCGGACCCCAGAACTGCTTGTGCCTTCCCGGCACCGACAGCGGCGACGCCACAACAGCAAGCCTCGCACTTTACCCAAAGGTTTGCCCCGCAAAGGAGGGTCATAATGAGCCAAGATGCCGTGCTGTACGAAGAACGGGACACTCTAGGGATCGTCACCCTCAACCGCCCGGAGAAGCTAAACACCTTGAACGAGGCGGTCATTCAAGGGATTGTCCAAGCGATCGACCGCGCCACGCTCTCGGCGGCCGTCCGCTGCGTGATTTTACGCGGGGCCGGTCGAGTGTTCTCTGCCGGTTACGATCTGACTGCGGCGAGTGCAGAAGGCGCCGGTTTTCGGCCTCGCTTCGCCGCGCCGCGTCCACAGCCACGAGCTGGGACCTGGGATCCGGTGTACGACCTTGCCTTGATGGGGCATAACGTGCGCCGCTTCATGGCGCTTTGGGAATGCCCGAAGCCGGTCATCGCTCAAATTCACGGCTACTGCGTCGGCGGGGCAACCGACTTAGCCCTTTGCGCCGACCTGATCTTCATGTCCGAAGACGCGATTATCGGTTACCCCCCATCGCGCATCTTCGGTACGCCGACGACTATGCTGTGGGTATATCGCATCGGGCTCGAACGGGCCAAGCAGTTTCTGCTCTCTGGCGATCAAATTGATGCTACCACAGCAGAGCGCATCGGACTCTGCGCGAAAGTGTTTCCGGGAGAACGCCTCTCGGACGAAACCGAAAAGTACGCGCGCCGCTTTCAGCACATTCCGGCGAACCAACTTGCGCTAAACAAGTTGCTCATCAACCAAGCGATCGAACTCATGGGCCTCAGGACAAGTCAGCTCCTGGGAACGTTGTTCGACGGCATGGCACGCCACACGGAGGAAGCCCTGCGCTGGATGGAAAGCTTCCGCGAGGTCGGGTTCCGCGAAGCCATCCGGCGGCGCGACGCACCGTTTGGCGACTATGGAGAGGCTCAGAAACGCAGCGGTCGGGAGGGATGAACTCCTGGCCTTCACGGGGCCTTTTTGCTGCCCAAGTCCTCCCCGGTCAGTCGGATGAGCAAGACCTTGCCCGTCTCCACTCGTTCCTTGCTCGGGCGAAAAAAGCCAAGCCATGCAAGCCAGTACTTGCGCTCGTAGATCTTGCCCAGAGCCTCGGCTTTGTCTGCATCGTTGACAATCTCGGCGTTGAGGCGGACGAACGGGCCTTGTTTGCCCTCCACCGATAAGAACACCGGGCTTCCTCGGCGAATGCGTTTGCCCTTGTGACTATCGGGGCTGGTGGTAAACCAAATCGCCCCCTCCATGATCCCGAACCAAACCGGGGCGGCTTGGCTGCGCGAACCATCCTGGCGTTGCGTGGCCACGTATATGTGTTTCGCTTCTAACAGTTTCTCTGCGATTTCCAGGGGCACCCCTTGCGGCAGCAACTGTGCACCCCCATGGCCGACTAGCAAGACGCCCGCGAAAACTGCCCAAAGGATGCGTCGTCGCTCATCCATAGATACCTCCTTCCGCGGGCGACGGTCGTCCTCGTGCCGTGCCCGCTGCCGTCCACGTCGGTGCAGGCTACCCGCGAGCAACGATGTACCGGCCGCCTGCGGAGGCATCCGGGCGATCGCAGCTCAGGGCTTACCATTTCACCCCACAGCCGACCCGTACCTTACCACGCTCGTGTGGCCGACGGCGAAGCAGAACGTAAAGTGCCCCGGTTCCGCCGTCACAGGGGCGGGCGCTGCAAAACGCCAGCACCATGCGCGACCAGCGTCCACGGGCCAGCCACTCTGTTACCCGCCTTTTCAGCACCGGAACCTGGTCTTTTGAATTTTTGCCGCGCCCGTGCACGAGCAGTACGCAGCGCTTGCCCAAGCGAACGGCTGTGGCGAGGAACTCGTCTATCTTCGCCCGTGCTTGCTCGACGTTGAGGCCGTGCAAATCCACGTAATCTTGGTAAGCGAACTCGCCGCGGCGTAACCGCTGGAGCAAGCGCAAATCCAGGCCACTGACCACCCCCTCCACATACTCGTCGGAAAGAGTGATGTCGAAGGCCGCCGTACCAGCAACCAAATCCGCCAGCTGGGCGAGCACCTCGGCGTCCTCCGAGGTCAGTGGCCGCGGCAGGAATGTCGGCCCGCGCCGAACCACCAGGTTTGGGCCCTCGGGCCAAAGGCGTTGGACACCCTCCATTTCCTGCCAAAACAAATCAAGGTCGTTCGCCGCTGCCCCGGTAAAGCAAGACAACGCCTGCTGCTGCACCGCAGGAGGTGGTTGCCGACATCCACGCTTGGGGCTTTCCGCCACCGCAATGGAAGCAGCCAGATCCTTCAGCACGGAAAACGGCCGATATGCGAAGGTAGCGGTGTTGCGGGGCACCGTTGCCGAATTTTTCTGCTTACGACTCATGCCACCCTCCCGCACCCATGCCGGGCTTATTCCATGCCCGGTAGTGATCCCTCACTTTGCCGAGAAATCAGCCCCAGTGCAAGGGAAGACCGCACGACTTACGGGCTTCCCTCAACCTGGTTCCCGGGGCAGGCCAAGCACCCGTTGGGCGAGGATGTTACGCTGGATTTCCGAAGTCCCAGCAAAAATTGTCGCCGCGCGGTAGTAAAGGTAGGAACGGGCCCAGCGTCCGTGGGCGAAGGTCTGGGGATCGGCGAGCAGTAAGGCTCGTGGTCCGAGCAAATGCATTGCGGTCTCATGCATCCTTTGGCTCATCTCGCTCCAGAAGAGTTTCACCACGGAGGCTTCCGCCCCTAACGTTTCTCCGCGCTGGAGGCGCGACAGCACCCGCCAATTGAACAACTTGAAGAGTTCCACTTCGATGCAGGCCTGGGCCAGTTCTTGCCGCAGGAGTGGATTGGCCGACAGTGTTTCGTCAGCGCGCCGCTCACGACGTGCCACACTAAGCATTTCATGAAGCAAAATGCGGTGGATGACCAGTTGCCGCGGGGACGTGCCACGCTCGTGCGACAGCGTAGTTTGGGCGATGTGCCAACCGCGGCCTTCCTCGCCAACCACTTGCTCGCGCGGCACCCACACCCGATCGAAGCGAACTTGATTGAACTCCTCGCTTCCGGTCATTTGCCGCAACGGGCGTACTTCGATTCCGGAACTTTGCATGTCCACGATCAGAAAGGTGATCCCTTCCGTTTTCTTCTTGCCGGCTGCGGTACGGGCAAGCAAAACGCCCCAGCGGGCGAACTGCGCGTAACTCGTCCACACCTTTTCTCCCGTCACCCAGAAGCCCCCCTCCGCCGGCTCGGCCCGGCAGCGGAGCGAGGCTAGATCCGACCCCGCTCCCGGCTCGCTGAACAGTTGGCACCAAATTTCTTCCGCGGTCAAGATGGGCAACAGAAACCTCCGCTTTTGTTCCTCCGTGCCGTGGGCAATCAGCGTCGGCCCGACCAAGTTCACGCCAATGCGGCCGATCAACTCGGGCGAGCGCGCACGGGCCAGTTCCTCCTGCAGAATGTAATGCTCGCCCAGCGAGCCACCGCGGCCACCGTACTCCCGTGGCCAATGTACGCCTACCCACCCTCCTCGCCACAAGGTGCGTTGCCACTGCCGCAATTGCCTCACTTCCTCGGCCAACGAAAGTTCCGGCGGCAATTCCGGGGGCGGGTGCCGCTCGAGCCACTGGCGGAGTTGGTTGCGAAACTCTTCTTGATCCGCGCTAAAGCGTAAGTCCATCCTCGTGCTCCTGTTTCAAATGGCGCCCGCCCGGCGAAGTGCGGCAATGGTGTCGGGGTCGAGACCGAGCCAGTCGTGCAAGATGGGCTCGGTGTCCGCACCGCAGGGCGCAGCCGCTCGGTAGCGGGGCGCCGCATCGGCAAACTTGATGGGGCAACCGACTTCGCGCAGCCCTCCCCAATGGGGATGAGGCACGTCGACCAACATTCGCCGGGCGGCAACTTGCTCGTCGGCCAAGGCTCCTTCGAGGTCGTTTACTGGAGCGCAAGGCACCCGCCCGCGCAGTAGCGCTACCCATTCGGCGGTCGGGCGAAGGAGAAACTCGCGCTCGAGCAATGGCAGCAATTCCTGCCGGTGCGCGAAGCGATCGGCGATCGTGGCAAATCGTGGATCGCTTGCCCACTCGGGTCGGCCGAGGCAGCAACACAATTCCCGCCAAAATTTCTCCTTCATACACATGACGACGAGGTAACCGTCGGAGGTCCGGAACGTTTGCGAAGGCACCAAGCTTTGATGAGCACCATGGGCGAAGCGTTCGGGTTTGTGCCCGAGGGTCGACCACCACGTGACCATATAGTTCAACATCGAAAAGGCGGTGTCGAACAAGCTCACGTCGACATCCCCGCCCACGCCAGTGGCCCGAGCTCGAAGCAGCCCGGCCAGCAACCCCACCGCCGACATCAATCCGCCAGCGAAGTCGGCCACGGAGACGCCACAGCGCTGGGGTGGGCTTTCTGGCTCGCCGGTTAGACTCATGAAACCGGCGAGCGCTTGAATGAGGAAATCGTAGCCTGGCTCGCTTGCCCGGGGGCCGTTTTTCCCGAAGCCCGAAAGGGCGCAACAAACAAGGCGCTGGTTTTCCCTCCCGAGGGAGCCGTAATCGAGGCCGAGCTTCGCCGGGAGATCCCCGCGCAAGTTGCAGTACACAGCATCGCAAACCCGCACCAACTGCCGCAGAAGCTCGCGTCCTTCCGCCACCCGCAAATTGAGGCTGAGCGAACGGGAGTTACGGTTGAGTGCCTGGAAGTACAAACTGTCGCCAGCGATCGTTCCTGGAGGAACCCGCCGCGCCTCGTCCCCTCCAACGATGGGGTCTTCCACCTTCACCACCTCGGCCCCTAAATCGCCAAGCAGCATCATGGCGTACGGGCCAGCGCCCAACTGTGTGAATGCCAGAATCCGCACACCCTCGAGCGGCAGCACTGCCATGTGCCCTTCTGTACCCAAGGGCCGCGTGCAGGCACAAGAGCAGCCTCTGCCGCCCGATACGTACTCGGCGGGATTGCATGTGGCGCAGCAACAATGCTCCAATGAACCTCATCAGCAAACTTTTTCGTCGGAGGAGTCTGTGGACTTCAGCATCGCACACGACGATCGGCTGCTGGCCGATGCGGTTCGCAGTTTCGTGGAAGAGGAAGTCAATCCTCACTGGCAACGAATCGACCGGGAAGATCGCCTACCGAACGACGTGCTTGCCGGCGTGAAACGTCTCGGGCTGTTTGGCATGAGTGTTCCGGCTGAATACGGTGGACTAGGGTTGTCGGTTCTGCAGAAAGCCCTCGTGCACGAGCAACTTGGGCGCGGACCGTGGGGGCTGGCCAGTTTTATCAGCGTCCACACCGGCATTGGCTGCGTGGGGATCGTACGCTTTGGCTCCCCGCAGCAAAAGCAGCGCTACTTGCCCAAGATGGCTACTGGGGAGTGGCTCGGCTCGTTCGCGCTGACCGAGCCGGAAGCAGGCTCCGATGCAGGGGCGCTAAGGACGCGGGCGCAACGGCAAGGCGACCAGTGGATTCTTCACGGTCGTAAG
>CALAMI010000018.1 GCA_937925685.1 Candidatus Binatia bacterium
ATATTGTCATACTCTTGTTGCACTCGGCGAATGCCTTCATCTTGCATCAACTTCATAGCCGCCTTGAAAAACTTAAACACAAGCATATCGGGATGAGCATTGGAGATTCGATCGGCATCCTTATCCATCTCGGTAGAATAACGGACGCCCCCCTTACCCTTATAATCCTCAATAACCTCAGCTTTACTTTTACCTCTTCCGGTAGCCGCCGGTTTTCCGCCGGCAACTCGCTTTTTCTCCCGTTCGTAAGCCACCAAGAATGATTTGCGCCCGATCTTGCGTGCGGCGGCTTCAAGATACGATTTGAGTTCACTGAACTCAAACAGTTCAGGCTTGGGCAAAATGTTGGCAGTAGGACTACCGACCACAAATCGCGTTACATCTTTGCCCGTAGCCGCTTTCAACTCTTGGGCTAACCGTTCGTTGATTTGGTCCCGTGACGGCTCAGGCACCGGTTGCGCTGCTGAACATACATAGAGAGTGGCATCACTGAAATGCAACAGTGGTGTCCAACCTGCTTCCTTGAAGCTTTCTAGTGTCGCTCTATGTAAAGCAGTGGTCGAAACCCCACGGATTATGACCTGGTGATAGGCCGTCTTCAGGTGTTTCCCTAATAGGCTCTGTTCCAGGGCATTTTTCGCGCCAAAGATTCCTTTGGCAGAACAGACGTTATCAATGTGATAGACCAGGTTTGCCAATGTATACCAGCGGTCGGAACCCTGAAATACTGCCATGACGATATTAGCGTCTCTGCGCTCGTGGCTCATGTGCAGATTCACGCAATTCTCAATAACGGCTATGACCTTTTGATCAAGATCCGGGAAACCCAAGGCTGCACACAGTTCGGGCACAACATTATTGGTCAGGGCAGGATCAACGTCCGATACGAATCCCCGGCGACCAAGAATATAGTCCTGCCATTCTGGACGTTCCTTGCCGACATCGTGGGCAACAGGGGAAACAATGAGCACTTGCTTTTCCTCACACGAAAGGCCGAAATGGTTGGGTTGGCTCAGAATCGGCAGAAGCTGTAAAATTGCATCCAGTTCTACCAACGAATGTTCAAAGAGGCTTTGGTCGTATTGCCTGCGTTTGGCAATCTTGCGCTTCCATCCCCGAGCGAGCATCCACTCGCTAGCATTTTGAAGTATTGACTCATCCGTTTGCATTTGCGACCGCTCCTCATGATTGAATTCTGTTATCTTCACTCTTTACCTCGTTCATTCTCACTCATAGACCTCCCGCCGCCCTTCGATGCTCCTCAGCCACCCGTTCCCGCAGCCAGGCCGGCGCCACCACCTGTACCCGCGCGCCGTAGTAGAGCAACCAACTCACCATCTCCGGCGTGATGCCCACGAAGAAGGTCACCCGCACCCGGCCGTCGGGCAGAACCTCGCTCTGTTGGCTCTTGTGCCAGTGCTCCTCGGCCACCCAGCGACCGGCCTCCGGCTCGAAGAGCAGCTCGACCGTCTCCGGCTCGCCGGCTGCGCCGCGCATGATGCCCCAACTGTGCCCCAAATAGGCGTCCACATCGAAATCAGCCGGGATGACATACGTCGTGTCCAGCAGCACGGCCGCGCGCACTCGATCCACTTTGAATTGCAACACCTCTTCGCGCTTGTGATCGAACGCGATCAGGTACCAGGAGCGGCCATGAGGAAGGATGTGATACGGCTCCACCACGCGCTGGCCGATCTCGCCCCCGCGCGAGCCGGTAGCATAATCGATGCACACCTGGCGCCGCCCGATCCAGGCCTGATGCAATATGGCCAACATCGTCTTGCGCTGACCGGCCGCGGCCTGCGAGTGCAACTTCTCGGTCGCCTCGCGCAACATCGGCCGCAACGTGTCCGGGAAGAGGGCCTCCAGCCGGGCGATGGCCGCCGCCAGCTCGGCCGAGTTGACGCCCGGGATCGCCTGGGCCGCCCGCGCCGCGGTCAGCAACGCCAGCGCCTCGGAGAAGGAGTAGGCCGTGGTGGGCAGATGCGGCAGATGCTCGAAGTAGTAGCCGTCACCGTCGTTGCGCAGAGGCAGGCCCAGCCGCACCCGGATCAACCCCAGGTCTTTCTGAATCATCCGCTCGCCCAGCTCGTAGTGCTCGGCCAACTTTTTGCGTGTCCAATAACGAGAACGCACGGCGATCTGCTGGACCATGTCCAACACGCGCGCAGTGCGCCGGATCTGATCGTCACGGCTTTCGCCCAACTCATCGGCATCTTGCATGGGCGACCTCCCTTGAGTTTTTCGCCCTTATTATACCAAGTCCAGGTGAACACACCGGTTCCCCCATCTGGGAGCAGGGAATTTGTCGTTTCTTCCCTTCACCCACCGCGAGTCATGTTTGCCTAGCGGACGGAGACAGGTCTTTGGAGGTATTGCTCCTTGCCGTTTCTCCGGGCCTTCCGGTATAATTGGATTACAGAAGAAAAATACAGGCGCCGATTTGAAACAGGAGACGCTCTCTATGGCCGATCAAACCATCTACAAACTGCCCCTGGTCTTCGAGCCGCAACC
>CALAMI010000019.1 GCA_937925685.1 Candidatus Binatia bacterium
AAAACTTCCAGCACAAACCCACAAACAGCAAACAAAAAGCATTATACTATCCACATGGACTATGTTCCTCGCGCCGACCGCCAGGCTCGCCTCCGCCGCGCCGAGACCCTCCTCGCCTGCGGCTGGTCCATCCCCGACATCGCGGCCTCCGTCAACCTCCCCGTCAAATCCCTCCGCAACCACTTCTCCAAGCGCACAACTCGCGAGCGCGTCCTCGCCCTCGCCGACCGCTCCCTCGCCACCCTCTCCAAGCAAGCCACCGCCTCCATCGCCGTTGCCCGCGACCGCCTCATCGAGGCCCTCCCCCTCGTCGCCAACCGCATCGCCGAGGCCGCCCTCGCCCCCTTCTTCGTCACCCGCGAAATCACCGACGAAGACGGCAACACCCGCATCGTCCAAATCCCCAACCCCGACTACCCCCCGTCCTTCATCGAAACCGCCGTCCGCCTCGTCCTCGACCGCGGCGGCCTCACTCAGCGCTTCGCCGAAGCGATCACCGGATCCGAGCACCACGAGGCCCCTCCAGCTCCAACCCCCGAACACATCGATGCTCTGGCACGCCTCGTCCAGGCAGCGCGATCCCTCCCAACGCCGTCGCCGAATCCCCCCAAAGTACTCCCGGAGTCCACATGAACGAAACCGTAATCTCAACGGCTGGTAACTCCCTCGCCGAGGTCTACGATAAGATCCGCGAACGGGCCTCCACCGACCTCTACTACATGGCCCGCTTCATCTTCGGTCTCTCGCTCTTCGACGCCCCGTTCCACGCCAACCTCGCCGCCTTCATGGCGGCCGAACACCTCTACCCCCGCACAATCGTCCTCGCTCCACGCGGTGGCGGCAAGTCCACCCTCGCTGCCATCCGCAAGATCCAGCGCTTCATCAACAACCCCGACTGCCGTCAGCTCCACGTCTCCTACGACCTCGGCACATCCCTCAACATCGCCAACCAGGTCAAGGACTTCATCCTCAACCGCGGTTCCAGCCGCGGCTCCACGCACTGGTTCCGCATCCTCTGGCCTACCCACTACAACGCGCTTCGTCAGGCCGAAGAACGACGAACCCTCCGACAGGACGAGTGGCATTTCCCCGACCTCAAGACGACGTCCAGACGCGATGCCCAATTCAAGTGGTCCTCGATCGACTCCGGGATTACCGGCCTCCATGCCGACGTTCTCGATGTCGACGATCTCATCGATGAGGTCGCAGTCCGCTCTCCAGCCGAGTGCGCCCGCGCCCGTGACTGGGTCGAAACCTCCACTAACGTCCTTGCCCACCAGACCGAAACTCCCTTCCACATCATCGGTACTCACTACCACCTTCAAGATCCATACGCCTACATCCTCGAACGCCATCCCGAGTTCACTCCCTTCATCCACCCTGCCCTCCTGACAACCTACGACGAGTCCGGGAAAGCCACCCTCGCGTCCTACTGGCCATCTCGCTTCACCGTCGAGCAGCTCCTCCAGATGCGCGATTCTATCATGGGCAGCGAGAAATTCGCCGCTCTCATGCAACAAAACCCGATCCAGCGGGAGGACGCCCCCTTCCGCCAAGAGCACCTCCGCTTCTGGGAGTGGGGCGAACACGGCCGCACCATCGTCCGACACGACGGCGTCACCGTCCGCCTCGCAGACCTGACCATCGCCATGATCTACGACCCGGCCCTTGGCAGCGACAAGAGTCGCGCTGCCCACGCCATCGTTGTCTGTGCCATGGACTCCGACGGCATGATCTACCTACTCGACGAGTGGGAGCTCGTCCGCGGGACCGTCGAGTCCACCATCAACGTCTACGCGGCCAAGGCTGCGCAGTGGGATCCCGACGTCACCGCCTGCGAGGCCGTACTCTTCCAGAGCCTCATCCTCCCAACCCTCCGCACCAAGCTCGAGCTCGCCCACGTCGCGGCGTACCGGGTCGTCCCGGTCCAGCCGTCAGGCCGCTCCAAGGACACCCGTATCCTCGCGCTTGCGCACTGGTTCGATACCGGCCGCGTCATGGTGCATCGCTCCCACGACAACTTCATCAGCCAACTACTTGCTTACCCGTTCGGCAAGCGTCGAGACCTCCTCGACGCCTTTGCCTACAGTGCTGACGTCCTTTACCTCCCGACGCGAACCACCGTAGACGTCGGGCCGTTCGAGATTCCACGCGAGTACGCTGCCAAGCTCGAGGCACGGCGACGCGACCAAGTAACCGGTTACTAAGGAGACACCATGAAACTCGTAAAGAGCGAAGAAGACAAGCTGGCTCAGACAATCGCGCTACACATCAACCAGATCGACACGATTCTGCGGCCGCGGAGAGAGCTCTGGACACGCTACATCGGGCTCTACAAGGCTCAACGCACGGATCCCGAGAAGTCGTTCCCGTGGCCAGGCTGCTCCAACATCTTTGTTCCGGAGCTCTTCGATCGTGTATCGACCGCCGCGGCCCACATCTACGGAACCACGATCCGAAACGATCCTCCATTCAACGTCCGTAGTGAGTACGGAACTCCTGACGACGTTAAGATGGCGGAGGACCTCGAGCACTTCATCCGATACTACGTTCGGATGGTCCAGCACCAGGACACCTACTGGCGAATCCATCTCCCCTACCTAATCCTGCTGGGGACCCACGTCGCCAAAGTTCAGGCAGTCGACACGTCACCACAGGGTTATCCGCTCGTACGAATCGACCCTGTCAACCTGCACCGCTTCTATGCCTATCCGTCGATTCCACGGTGGCGTGAGGCTCCGATTCTCGCCGATCTATCGTGGATCTCGCCTGGAACTATCGCACAGTGGGTAGCTAGCGGAGTGCTGTCTGAAGAGAAAGCTGCCAAACTTGTCCAGTATGACAACGATACGGTTCCAAGGACTGATCTGATGAGTGAGAATCGCGTCGAGCCGTCAAGCATCGCGGGAGGATACGTTCCAATCCACGATGTGTATATTAGGTGGCAGCGTGGCGGCATGTTATCGAAGCCTGTGTTGATCCGAGCGCTCTTCCACTTTCCGACTCACACTGTCCTCTGGACTGAAGATTGGGCTGACCGCCCGCTCCCATACCAACTCGTGTATTGGCGCCGCGACGAAGACAGCGTGTTTGGCATCGGGATGGGTGACACGATGTGGACTGTCCAGATGGCCATGAACACTGCGTTTAACCAGGCGATCGACAACGCGACAATCGCGAATGTCAGAATGTTTGCAGCACCGGTCGGGTCGGGTCTCGAGCCCAACGAGCCCATCTACCCCGGAAAGGTCCTCATCGGAGTCAACAGCGATAAGATCAAGGATCTCCGACTCGGCGACATCTATCCGTCAGCACTGGCGATCCCAGCAGCGGTGCGGCAGGTCATGGAGCGTAACTCGGCATTCAACGACACCTTCATGGGAATGTCCGACACAACTCAGAAGACGCGCTTCACGTTCGCCGGCGCTGCCTTGAACGTACAGCAAGGTTCGATGCGGATCGACTACAACTCCGCCGAGTTCGAGGATGGTCTGATCGAGCTTGTGTGGACAACTCTCGAAGCCCTTGTCAAGTACAACGCTGGTGACACGGTTCGAGTTCCGGTTAGACGCAAGTCGGTAGCGACAATCATGAAGGAGCTCCTCGAAGAGGCTCCATCCGTCACACCGGATCTCAAGTCGTTGTTGAGGGCTCCGCTTAGTGAAGACGAAGCCGCCGCAATCGAAGAGCAGATGTTCAGAATTCCGAGTACGGTTCTGCGCAGGGAGCGCTTCTCAATCCGCCCTGCACGGCGAGAGGCCAACTCGCAGGTCGAACGGCAGTCGGCGATCGTGTTGGCGCAGCTCGTCGCACAGTACCTCCGTCATGTCATCGAGCTTGCGCAGCTTACCGGAAGTCAGGAGCTGGTTGCGAAGACGATCCCAGAAGTCTGGAAGGTAGCGAACTACGCTATGCGGAAGGTGCTGGTCGCGTTTGCTGTCGAGGAGTCCTCCGAGATGGTGGTCGACTTCATGGAGGTGATGAATGCAATCAATGCTGTTGGACCCGCTCCCGCTACAGGGCTTGGACAAGTTGGAGGAGTGGTTGAGGGAACGGGTGGAACAGAACAACCGGGCATGGGTATCGACCAAGGGGAGGGAGCTATGGGACTTGCAGGTACGCCAGGCGGCTTTCTTGGAGGTGCTTGATGAGATAGAGCGTTTTCGAGCTGGGAGGACAAAAAGTGACACAGTTGTATAACCTGAAAGGAGATACTAAACTATGAGTGATGAGAATGTGCAGGATCCGCTGCTCGCCGACTTGTTGGAGGAAGACAAGGCGAAGGAGCCACCAAGTCCGGACAACATCGTCATTCCGGATGACCCGAGAATTCCCGAATCCGTTCGTGGAAAAACACTTAGCGCAGTACTTGAGACAGTTGACAAGGCGCAGCGTGAGCGGGATGAGTTGGCTAAGGCACTCGAAACTCTCAAGCAGTCGTCTGAGGCAGTGTCTGAGCGACCCGCCCAGCAGGACTCGATTAACTACGTCGACATCATCGACGAGCTTGCAGCACAGAAGCTTGCGCGGAAGCTGGCAGGCAACCCGGTACTCGAGCAGTTCCGGGAAGAGATGTTGGCCATGCTGAAGTCGCTTCCGACTCAGTCAAGGATCCAGGATCAAACGATTGACAGTGTGATTACGTATGTTAAGGGGCATCACTTTGATGACATTGCAGCGAAGCTTGCGCCGAGTACCGCTGTTGTGTCGGACGGTGAGGGAGTCCCTAAGCCGGCCAAGCGTCCGCTTGTCACGCTGAATGATGTTCAGGCGGCGAACTTGCGGGCGTACTACGGGAGTGACACGGATGGGCTGAAACAGCTCGTTGAATCGCTGAAGGAGGAATGACATGAAGGTTGTTGCGCTGGTTTCTAGGAAGGGTGTCGAGGCGGCCTTAGCGCAAGGATACGTCTTCGCCAAGCCTGACGGGAAGGAGGTGACTACGGCGGATGGAAAGGTGATGCGTGGCGACGCTATTGTCATGGAGATCTCTGAAGAGGCTTACAAGAAGTTACAGGAGAATAGGCGTGCTGGGTATGTTGAGTTGGCCGCACGCGTGGCCGGTGGACAGGGGCCGATTTCAGCGGCCGATCTGGGAGATGGTGTGACTGGGCTGTTCGCCGTGCAGGACGTGGGCGACCCGGGAAAACGAAGGGGGTAATCAATGGCAACCGCTGCAATCCGTGCCGCGTGCGTACCGGACGTGTTCAACACGCAGAACCGGCGGACGGTACGCTGGCCGACAGCAAATCCGAGTACCGTGAGTCTTGTCGACGGAGAGTTTTGCGTTCTGTCGTCGGGGCTCCTGGCTCCGGTAGCGCTGTCTTCGAACAACGTTACAAGTGCTAATGCGATCGCTGCTGTGACGAACGAGCCGTTCAGGTCGGCTCAGTATCCGGCCAACTCGGTTCCGATCCGGCAGCTCGATGTCGGAGCAGCCATCCTGCTTCCAGACACCCTTATCGAAGTTAATTTCTACGATGATGTGAATACTCCGAATCACTCGCTTACACGCGCTCTCGTTGGAACTAATATCGCAGCTTCCAAGATTGGCGGCGTGTACTACGGGCGGTTCCTGTCGAGTTACGCCGGGCTGGCGCAGTTTACTGTCGTCGACCTGGTTGACCCGGTCGGCACGATCTACGGGAGAATTCTGATCAAGCCGGTCGCAGCTAACAGGTTGTTCTGACGGGGGGATGTGATGTCAACTACACTGTTAAATGATCTGTTGAGGGAGTTGGATAAGTACATCCGAAAGGCGTACATCCAGCATATCACTGATGTCCCGCCGGAGTTCCCCCTCTACACGAAGGAGGAGCCGTGGCCGAAGAACGGCGGGCTGCATGCTCCGTTTTTGCGTGAGGCGCAGTTCCCGACGATCGGACCGGCGGTTGAGAAGCCTGAGAACGTTCCGATCGTGACTCAGCAGCTTCGTGACGGGCGGACGAAGGACGTCTACAGCAAGAGGTTCGCAACTGCGGTGGCATTCTCGCATGAGAAGACTCGGTCTGGGATCGACGTTTACTCGTCGGCGAAGAAGCCGGGACAGTTCTTGGCTGACGCGCAGCGGCTTACCTACGAAATTTACTACGGGGAGTTCTTTACGAGGGCAACTGACACGGCAGCGCCGCCTGAGTTGCTGGGCTTTGACGGACTCCCGCTGTTGAGCGCCGCGCACGGACTTCTCGGCAGCACGGCGACAGCCAGCAACCTCCACCCGACGGCGGCGAACATCACCTACACGGTCCTGAACAATGTTATGACGAATGTTGCGCGGACGGTCTCTGAGGAAAACACTCCGATGCCGACTCTCCGCGTGAACGAGTTGTGGGTTCCGCCTGAGGAGGAAGCTGCTGCGTACGAAACCCTGTTGTCGATGGGTAGGCCGGACACCGCGAATCGTGCAGACAACATCCTTGCGCAGCGTCTTGCGAATAGCTTGACGAGGGACTCGGTCAAGGTGTTGTTGTGGATGCCGACTACTCACTGGTACGCGGTTGATAAGTCGAAGCACTCGCTGACCCGGTACACGCTTGAGTCTCCGCAGATCTCGGGTCCGATCAAGGATGATATCCGTGAAACGTACATGTGGAAGATTACGTTCTGGATCTCTCGTGCGTTCTGGGATTGGCGTGGGATCTATGGGGTTCCGAGGCCGTAAGGAATTCGTATGCCGATCCGTCCGAATATGTCGAAAAGTGCAATTGTCAAAGAAGTACTCGACAATTATAAGAAGACGGGTAAGATCGGAAACACGCGGCCTAAAAACAAGCGCAGCGCTACGAAGATTGCTGTTGCTATCGCTAGCAAGAATGGGAAGTAAGTATGCGTCCCGAGGAGATCATACCGCAGGGAAGTGGTTCTGGATTAGATGCTGACACGTTAGATGGCTATCATCTGAGTGATATTGTCTCTGGTCGGGCGGTTCTCCTTGTGGCACTCCTCGGGGCGCTTCTCTACCTGGGAGGCTTAATCATGCCAATCGATGCCTCACACACTGGACGTGCGTCTGTAATCGATCCTATCTCGAACGCGGTAGTTGTTACACCGAGTGATTCGTCCGACCTCGAATATGTGACGACGAGTTTGAGGATTGCGAGTGCCGGGTCTGTGCGAGTCACGCTACTCGGTGGGACGACTGTGACATACCCGAGCGGGGCACTCGCTGTCGGTGTGTCGCATCCTATGCGTGTCGTGCGAGTACATGCAACAGGTACGACAGCCGGCGGCATCGTAGCGGAGTGGTGACGTGGTTCCCGGTGTGGGAGTCTTAAACTCCCCGACCGTTACCAGGTTGGCAGCGACCGCTCCAACACCTCCTGGTGACGCCTGGGCTCTCTACCTCATGGACGAGGGGGCGGGCCAGACGCTCTACGATTCGTCGGGCAACAACCGCGACATGTGGCTTGGCTTCGACGGAACTGTCGAAACTTCCGACCCCGCCTGGGTAACCCTAGACGGCGTCACGTGCCTCGAGTTTGCGGGGGCACAAGGGTGTCGTCGGAAAACA
>CALAMI010000020.1 GCA_937925685.1 Candidatus Binatia bacterium
TTCCCCACCACGAGGTAGCTGTTGTAGCTTACCCCGTGGGGAAGAGGCCACAGGCCCTCAAAGAGGTCCGTCGTCCGGTCGTTCACGCCCACCCAGAAGATCCCAGGGCGAATCTCGATCGGGTTCATCGCGCTCCTTTCGTCCAACGGTTCGGCAGCCCTTGTGGGCCCCTCGCATCGGATGCCGAGGGGGATTGTAGCCCCTCGGGGCCCCCGGGGCGGTTTAGGGCCTCTCCCCTCCCAGGTGGTTGTTTTACTCAAGGTCTTGAGTAAAATTACTCAGCGCCATGAGTAAACTTACGAACCCCGACTACATGCGCCCGCTGGGGGAAGAGCTCCGGAGAAGGCTTGCGGAACCGCGCCGATTCCTCCAGGTCCTGGCGGGGCCTCGCCAGACGGGAAAGACGACCCTCGTCCGCCAAATCCTCCGGGAGTGGGGCGAGGCCGCCCACTACGCCTCCGCCGACGAGCCGACCCTCCGGGACCGGACCTGGCTTGTGGCCCAATGGGAAGTCGCCCGGGCAACTGCCCGCGACGCCGGCCCCAGCGGTGCCGTGCTCGCCCTCGATGAAATCCAGAAGATCCCCGCGTGGGCCGAGACCGTCAAGGGTTTGTGGGACGAGGACGCAGCGCGGGGAATTCCACTCCGGGTGGTGGTATTGGGATCGGCTCCTCTCCTTGTTCAGCGGGGCCTTTCGGAAAGCCTGGCCGGCCGGTTCGAGATCCTACCCGTTCCCCACTGGTCGTTTGCGGAGATGAGGGACGCGTTTGGGTTCAGCCTGGAGGACTACCTCTACTTCGGGGGGTACCCCGGTGGGGCCGCCCTGACCGGCGAGCCTGACCGATGGCGGCGGTACATCCTCGACTCCCTGGTCGAGACGACGATCTCCCGGGACGTGCTCTTGCTCAGTCGGGTCGACAAGCCTGCGCTTCTGCGTCAGCTCTTTCAGCTGGCGTGCAGCTACTCTGGGCAGATCCTGTCGTACACGAAGATGCTGGGACAGCTCCAGGATGCCGGCAACGCCACCACGCTCGCCCACTACCTCCGGCTCCTTCAGGGGGCGGGAATGGTCACGGGCCTACCCCGGTACTCGGGGAGCGCGGTCCGCCAGCGGGGGTCGATCCCTAAGCTCCAAGTGTTCAACACCGCCCTCATCACCGCCCCAAGCGGCCTTTCCCCTCAGGAGGTGCGGGGCGAGCGGGAGTTCTGGGGCCGTCTTGTGGAGTCTGCGGTAGGGGCGCACCTGGTGAACGCTGAGGCGGTAGGCTCGTGCGCGGTGTACTACTGGCGTCACGGGGAGCACGAGGTGGACTTTGTGGTCCAAGCCGGAAAGCACCTCTTGGCGATCGAGGTGAAAAGCGGCCGGCGGCGGGAGTCCCTGCCTGGGCTGGACCGTTTCTTAAAAGAATACCCGCGGGCGCGGCCCCTCGTGGTGGGAGAGGACGGGGTTCCTTTCGAGCGATTCCTCACTCGAAACGTATTGGACTGGGCGGAAGCGTGAGACAGGCGCTTCGGAAAGGAAGCCCGCCCACACCCTCACGAGCACTCCGCGGGGGCAGACCTGGTGAGCGGTCTTGCCCGCTCAGACCGATTCACGTTAGCATAAGCCCGAACCTTTGAGCAGCACCATGGCTCACCACCGGGGAGGAGGAACAGGCGGCGGGGTTCCAGCGTTGCCCGTGGGCAGCCGGGTTGCAGTGTACAGTGAGCCTGGGGTCATCCGAAAGGCCGAGCCTCTAGGCCCCGAACGCTGCCGGTACACCATTGAGTTCGCCCACTCAAAGGAGGTGCGGACGTTCACAAGTCCCCCTACCGCCATTGTCCCCCTGCGGGGGTCCCGGGAACGGTTGTCCGCAGGTGAGCTCGTCCCTGAGCTTGACCACGACGTCCTCAACGAGGCCCTGCGGCTATCGACGATCTACGAGTTCGAGCGGCTCGTAAGCCTGTCGAGCTCCCGGATCAACCTGGAACCCTATCAGGTTTTTGCCGTCCACCAGGTGATCTCCCGCTTCCCGCACCGCTTTCTGATCGCCGATGACACGGGCTTGGGAAAGACGATCGAGACAGGGATGATCCGGGAGGAGCTCGCCGCCCGCGGACGCGCTGATCGCGTCCTGATCGTGGCACCGGCAGCGCTGGCCCAGCAGTGGAAGGAGGAGCTCCGCCAGGCGTTCAACCGCGACTACGTGTTTTACGACGGCCCGTATCTTCGCCAGCTCATGGAGAAGCTCCCCCCAGAGCAGAACCCGTGGGACCGCGAAAGCCGGATCATCACCACGCTCGATCTCGCGAAAAGGGCTGAGATCCGCGCCCAGCTTGAGCGAACCCATTGGGACGTGGTCGTATTCGATGAGGCCCACAAGCTGAGCGCGCGCCGCTACGAGAGCAAGGTCGAACCCACCCAGCGGTACGAACTCGCCCAGTGCCTGGCCGAGCGAACCGACTCGCTCCTCCTCCTCTCCGCAACCCCCATAACGGAGATCGGTACGCCTTCCATGCCCTCCTGACCCTTCTCGACGAATACAGCTTCCCCGATCTCGAGTCCGTCACCCGGGCTCGGGTAGCGCGGGTGGCTATTCGCCGCACGAAGGGCGAGATCCTCGACGAAACTGGCAACCCTGTTTTCGTCAAACGTCGGGTACAGACCCTTCCCGTGGTGTTCAGTCCAGCCGAAGAAGAGCTTTACCGGGCCGTCACTGCGTACGTGGCCGAGGGGTACAACCTCGCCCAGGCCCAGAAGAACAAAGCCGCCGGGTTCCTGATGGTCCTCTTCCAGAAGCGGATGGTGTCCTCGGTCGAGGCCATTCGGAAGTCCCTGGAGCGAAGGCTCCAAGCCCTCGTGAGGCTTCGAGAGGAGGGTGGGCCTTCCCCCGAGATCTCAGCAGAGGAGGCCCGAAAGCTGGACGAGTACCTCGCGGACCCCGACAGTCTCTCCGATGCTGAGAGGGAGAGGCTTGAGCAATGGTTGGAAACCCTTCCTGTGCACGCCCGGATCGACCTGGAGATCGCCAAGCTTCAGGAGCTTTGTGCCACAGCCCACAAGATCCAGGTGGACACCAAGGCCGAGACGCTCCTCAGGTTTCTGGAGGACCTGCTCCGGCAGTGTGAGGAGAAGGTCCTTGTCTTCACCGAGTACCGGGACACGCTCCACTATGTGGAGCGACTAGTGCGGGAACGCGGCTGGAACTGCGCCGTCATCCACGGGGAGATGCCCATCACCGCCCGCCGGGCCAGCCAGCGGGAGTTTGAGAAAACCGGAACGCCCATCCTGCTTCCCACCGATGCGGCCGGGTAGGGGCTCAACCTCCACTGGAAGTGCCACCTCATGGTGAACTACGAGCTCCCGTGGAACCCCAACCGAATCGAGCAGCGGATCGGCCGCCTCCACCGCTACGGCCAGAAGCGGGATGTACAGGTGCACAACCTGTTCGTGACCAACACCCGGGAGGACCGGATTCTGCAGCGGCTGCTGGAGCGTCTGGAGCAGATCCGGGCCGACATGCCGGGCGAGGTTTACGACGTCCTGGGTTCGCTCCTCGCTGGAGTGAACCTGCAGGAACTCATCATGAACGCCCTGGCCGAGAACCGCCCTCCCGAAGTCACGGCGGAACAGGCGGCGCGGGCGGCGGAGGAACGCGCTCGGATGCTTGCGGTGGTTGAGCGAGACCTCTTGCTCGACGTCCGCCGGTACAACCACGAGGAGGCCCTTCGGATCTTGAAGGACGCCCGCCGGGCTTCGGCAACCACCGACGACCTCCGGCGCCTGGCCGAGGCCTTTCTCACTAGCCGTGGGGCCCGGATCCGGCCAGCGCGAGCCCCAGGCCTGGTCAAGATCACCGGGGTTCCAGCCTCGCTTCAGAGGCCCGGGGTCCAAGGGGAGTACGAGAAGGCAATGTTCGACCGCGCAGTGGCCCGCTCCACGCGGCCCGACGAGGTGGACTTCATCGCGTTAAGCCATCCTCTCTTCGATGCGATCGTGGACGCCTGCCGCGACCTGGAACTCGAGGGTGTGGCCACGGTGAAACGGGTCCCCGCAAAGACCCAGGTGGGCCTAGTCGGGCTCCTGGCTAGCTTCGTCCTGGAGTTCACCGACGGGATGAACCAAACCGTTACCCGACGGTTCCACCAAGTGTTCGTGGACCTCGAAGGGCGGTCCCGCCCCGAGGTGCTCCCCGAGATACCCACCCTGACAAGCAGTAGCCTCGAACTGCCGGCACTCTCTCCCGCTGTGCAGAGAGCATTGGGGGAGGTGCCGCGGCTCGCGGAGGACGCCGGTGCGTTCGAGGAGGAGATCCAGGCCGCCCGTTCCCGTCTCGTATCCTTGATGCGGAGCGACCTCGAGACCTATGCTCGGGTAAAGGAGGCCCGGCTGAAGGAGGATCTGAGCGAGGCGCAACGCCGTCTCCGGGAGGGGAGGGAGCAGCTAGCGCTTCTTGTGGATGATGAGGAGCGGCGAAGGCTTGAGGCTACGCTTCGTCTTAGAGAGTACGAGGTCCAGCGCCGAGCGCGAGCTCGATCGCCTGGCGGACAAGGTGCGGCGGAGGAGCGACGAACTTGGAAACCTGGAGATCGTGGTCGACGAAGAGCCACGGTTGGTAAGCTTGGCCCTGGTGGAGTTCCTATCCCCGGAGGAGCGATGATGGCCCGCGACGAGACTGGGCACCCAACCGAAGGCTTGCCCCGAGGAGTCAACAACCAGGGCCTGTTCTCCGACTACTACCTGACCGAGCTCGTTCGCGAGGACACCTTCTTCATCGGCTCCACCACGGAAGCGGAGAACGTCTGGCCGACTTTGAAGTTCGCCTACGAGAAGGTGAAGGTTCAGCTTGACACCGCCAACAAAGCCCAGACGGAGGAGCTCTTCATTCGACCCGTGCTCGATGCTTTAGGGTACAAGGGTGCCTACGCCGTTCAGCCCGAGGTTCCCTCGCCCGAGGGGCATCGGCGGCCCGACTACGCGTTCTTCCCAAACGCCGAGGACCTCGGCGCGGGGCTGAGTCAAAGGGTCGAGCCGAGTATTTCGCCAAGGCCCTCGCGGTGGGCGACGCCAAGGCGTGGGGTCGTTCCCTTGACCGCCGGGACAAGGGGGGCCGCGAGTCGCTCGAAAAGACTGCCCCAAGCTACCAAATCGACCACTACCTTCGGGCAACCGACCGGAAATGGGGGATTCTAACCAACGGGCGCTGGTGGCGGCTCTACCACCGGGATTCTAGCTACCGCCTCAACGTGTACTACGAGGTGGACCTCGTCACGCTCCTCGAGACGTACGGCCCGGATTTCCTGTGCTTCTTCGCCTTCTTCCGGAAGGAAGCGCTCTCCACAGGCTTCCTCGACCGGGTCCTGTTCGCAAGCCGTGAGTACGTGGCCAAGGTGGGCCGGGAGCTCAAGGACAACGTCTACGAGGCCCTGCGGCTCCTCGCCGAGGGGCTCCTCAAGAGCTATGAGAACGCGTTGACAGACAAGGATCTCGAGGCGATTCGGGAGAACACGTTCGTCCTCATCTACCGGATCCTGTTCCTCTTCTACGCCGAGGACGGAGGGCTCCTGCCCCTGGACAACCGCGAGTACCGCGAGTCCTATAGCCTGCGCAGCTTGGCAAAGGACACCGCCCGACGGCTCGACGAAGGGTACGCGTTCAGCCCCACGGCCTACGGCCTGTGGGGGAACCTCAGCGAGCTCTTTCGGATCGTGAACGAGGGCGACCCGGTGCTCGGTGTTCCGCCGTACAACGGCGGACTGTTCGACCCTGCCAAGCACCCGCTCCTTGCCCAATGGAAGGTGGGCGACCACTACCTTGCCCGGGCCCTCGATCAGCTGGCGCGGGCGGAGGCTGCTGGTCGCACCGGGCGGGGGCCCGTGAGCTACCGCGACCTGGACATCCGGGACCTGGGTTCAATCTACGAGGGGCTCCTCGAACACCGGCTGTGCGTCGCCCCCGTGGACACCGCCGTGGTCAAAGAGAAGGACCGGGAAGTCTTCGTTCCTGTGGAGAAAGTGGGGGGGCCGTCGCCCGATGCGGGTGCTTCGGGCCGGCGAGGTGTACCTCGAGACCGACAAGGGCAAGCGAAAGGCCACCGGAAGCTACTACACGCCGGACTGCATCGTGAAGTACATCGTGGATAACACCGTGGGCCCCCTGGTGGAGGAGAAGAAGGGCGAGATCGCGGAGGAACGTACAAAGCTGGAGGAAGAGGCCAAGAAGGCCCGGGGTCAGAACCGGGAGTACTACGAGCGAAAACTCCGCGACCTCGATGGGCGACTGATCGAGGAGATCTTGTCCCTCAAAGTGCTTGACCACGCGATGGGGTCTGGCCACTTCCTTGTAGGAGCGATGGACTTCCTTGCCCGGGCGCTGATCGAGGCCTTGGGCGGGGCCCCTGAAGAGACTGACGAGGACGACATCCGTTGGGCTCGGCGGGGGGTGGTAGAGCGCTGCCTCTACGGCGTGGATTTGAACCCGCTGGCGGTGGAGCTCGCCAAGCTGTCGCTGTGGATCTACACCGCAGCCAAGGAACGGCCCCTCTCGTTCCTCGACCACCACCTGCGGGTGGGGAACTCCCTCATCGGGGCGTGGATCAAGGACCTGGGAAGCCTACCTGCGAAGAGAACGAAGGACAAGGCAAGAGCGATCGACCCGCACCCGGTGGGCCTGTTCGAGGGGAAGCTCAAGGAAAGGTTGCCCGTGGTCCTCGGGGAGGTGATGGAGATCCTCCGCAAGCCTTCCGACCGGGTGGAGGACATCCGGGAGAAGGAGGCCCTCTACCGCCGGATCCTGGAGCTCCTGCGCCCATTCAAGGAAGTAGCCGACGTCTGGACTGCCACGTGGCTCGGGGTTGAGGTAGGAGACAAAGACTACTGGGACATTACCCACAAGCTAGCCGATGACCCTTCCGTCTGGGAGAGCGAAGTCCGGTCGCAGGTCTGGTTCCAGAGGGCGCTCGATGAGGCAGCACACCGTCGGTTCTTCCACTGGGAGCTTGAGTTTCCCGAGGTGTTCTTCGATGGCTACGGTCGGAGAAGACAAGACGCCGGGTTCGATGCTGTGATCGGGAATCCGCCGTACGTTCGTCAGGAACAGCTCAAAGAGAACAAGGTCTTCCTCAAGCCTGCGTTCCGGGTCTACGATGGGGTGGCAGACCTGTACGTCTACTTCTACGAGATCGGCCACCGCGTTCTGCGGAAGGGCGGAGGGTTCGGGATGATCACCTCGAACAAGTTCATGCACGCGGCGTATGGAAAGAACTTGCGCCGCTTTCTCACCGATGAGGCGCACGTCGCGGAGATCATTGACTTTGGGGATCTCCCCGTGTTTCCCGACGCCACCGCCTATCCCTGCATTGTCCTCACCGTGGGCGACCCGGGTACCGGGCAGCCGCGCTACCTCCGCGTCCCCTCGTTGGAGTTCGAATCCCTCCACCTCCTCGTACAGGAGAGGGGAGCCTCGGTCCCACCCGAGGCTCTCGCCGAAGAAGGCTGGCAGCTAGCCCAGGCGGAGGAGCTCGCCATCCTGGCCAAGATGGAGGATCTCAGCGTGCCTATGAAGGAGTGGCTTCGCGACGCGGAAATCCGCCGAGGAGTGCTGACCGGCCTTAACCAGGCGTTCTTCATCGACGAGGCCACCCGCCGGCGGCTGATTGCCGAGGACCCCAAAAGCGCGGAGATCATCAAACCCCTTGTGGTAGGCGAGGACATCAAGCGCTACGAGATCGAGTACAAGAACCGGTACCTGATATGGACGTACGTCGGAGTCTCCATTGAAAGGTATCCCGCAGTGCTGAACCACTTGCACAAGTATCGTGAACCGCTCGAGAGGAGGCGGGACAAGGGCGATCACTGGTGGGAGCTGCGGCCCTGTGACTACTACGCCGACTTCGCCAAGCCCAAGATCATCTACCCGGTCATCGCCCGAGTCAATACTTTCGCCTACGAGACGACTGGAGCGTTCTCGAATGACAAGACCTTCATCATCCCGACCGACAGCACGTACTGCCTGGCTCTCCTCAACTCCTCCTTGGGGTTGATGTGGGCACGGAGTTTGCTTTCCTGGCTTCGTGGTGGCTTTCTTGAGTATCGGGCACAGTCGGTGGTGCAATTCCCAGTTCGTCGCATTGCTTTCGTTACTTCCATGCCGGATAGAGCGCGACTGGTACAGAAGGCAAAGAAGCTCTATTGTGAGCTAGCGACGTCATGCTTTGGCGTCGCAGAGTGCCCTCCAAGACGAGCCAGGAGGTGATGTGTGATAGTCAGGTTTGGTATTGAGAAACCAAGCGGCGGGACCTTTGTAGCTGACGTCGTTGTCTTCGAAGACGAGCAAGGGGGGGTCGTGTCCGATTGCCTCAATCTCCCAGGTTGCGTCTCTCAAGGCGGAACGGCCGACGAAGCTCTGGAAAACGCCAAGGACGGAGCCATCGGGTACCTCACAAGTCTTGAGAAGCACCATGAGGCCATACCTACACAGCCCGCCCCACCATGCAGCGATGATGAGCAGGAAGAACCACCGCAGATCAGATGCCTGGACTGCGGTAGGGAGCTTCGCCCAGAGGACCCGACCTGTCCAACCTGTGGCAGCAGGAACCGTCACGTGACCGCTGTGGAGCACGTTCACATGTTGGAAATGACAAAGACCAAACAGAAGACGAGTGCGTTCAGAGATTTCAAGGTGAAACAGAAGCTCGGGGAGAAGCTGGCAGGGCAGTCCGGCCGGCCCGCAAGGGAGTTCCTCATTCTGGACAAAGCCAAGAACCTCAAGTGTCATGTTGTTGCTGAGAAAGGCGAGAGCTGCCGATGGCGTCTCGTCCACTTTGAGATCTGCCCGCTCGACCCATCGGATCCCATAACGTCTGTCCCCGCTGGAGGAACGTTACCTTTTGAGATTGATGCCTGCACGGAGAAACACGTCGTACTTCGGGGCACCCAGCCGCCTCATGCCCGACTAACTGTGCCCCGGGGAGTCCCGTCGCTCGGCTGTGCACGTCTCCTGTTTGCCTACGCTGGCCTGCTTCCATGGGATTTCGGCCGACTCTTGCTGACAGTCCATTCAACATGACCCAGAGCGAGGAGCTGTTCGCCGACTTGCTCGCACTCGTCGAAGAGTGCCTAGCAAGGAAGCATCGACCTGATCCAGAGCTTGTGCGCAAGCACAACGCCGACCCCTTGAACAGGGACTGGCAGATCCCAGAAGGCGTCTTCTGGGAGCAGGCCGACGTGGTCCACGACATCCTCGCCGTCCTCGCTGAAGAGATGATCCGGCTGAACAAGGAGAAGCAAGCCGAGATGAGAAACTTCCTCTCCTGGCTTGAGGCCGAGCTCCAAGTCAAGCCCGATAAACATGGCACCCCGGGGATCGAGGCACTAACTGGAAAGACTCAGCTCAAGAATTACCTCGGCGACTACCAGAGAGAGGAGCCCGAGCTCGCGTTCGAAGAGCTCTGGTAGATCCTCCAGAAGAACAAGAGCAGAATCGGCCGCAAGCTCACCCACGAGTTCCTGGCCGAGCTCCGCGACGCCTACGAGCGGAGCCTCGCCAAGCTCCAACCCATCAAGGAGCGCCTGCGCCTCACCGATGACCTCATCGACCAAATCGTCTACCGCCTCTACGGCCTGACCGAGGAGGAGATCGAACTCGTCGAAGAGAGCGAGGCACACGCCGCCTCCTCAGAAACCCACCGCGGAGAGGACGAACCGAATGAGGCGGATTGAGCTGCGATTCGAGCCAATTCGTCACTTTGGCGGATGGCAGCGCGGCTTCAGCCGGTCGACCTTCTAAGCACCGACTTCCTGGCCAACTTCCGAATGAGGTTCGATCACCACAAGAGAATGGCGGTCCTCACGCTTCTGCGCGACGGCTCCACCTAGCGGCCAGCCGTCCCAATCCCAGGCTTCTTTGCTGCTTTCGACCGTGCCGGACACACAGGGCCTCGGTCCTTTGCTGGCGGATCTCGCTCTCCGAACGTATACTCCCGCCACAACAACCGAAGCGCATCGCACGCCCCAATCGCGGGGCCGCCCCAAACCCTTGAGCTGAGAGTGCGACTTGGCTCATGAAAGCCAAGGAGGCTTTCAGTGAAGTTCAGTGACTTCCCGTTTGACCCCCGGATCCTGTCCG
>CALAMI010000021.1 GCA_937925685.1 Candidatus Binatia bacterium
CGCGACTACGCAGACCGATGCTAACGGGGCGTACTTGTTTGATGGTTTGGTGGACGGTGTGTATGAAGTGGTGATCACCGATCGGGATAACATCCTGCAAGACCTGAACCCGAATGGGGACATCTTGCACACCGGTGACAACGACCCAGTCACGCCGCCATTGGCGACGCCAGGGCGTGTTGAAGTGTTGGGCGCGGCGGATGTGACGGACTTTGATGCGGGCTATGTCTCCGACCCAGAGTTGGGCTCGATTGGTAACCGCTTCTGGTTTGACACCAACGGCGATGGGGTTATTCAAGACACTGAGCCCGGTGTGGCCGGTGTGGTTGTACAACTCTGGTTGGATAACAACGAGAATGCGATTGCGGATTCCCCGAGTGTGGCTTCCACAGTTGCAACACAACAACCTGAGCCGGGTATCGACAACTTGGTACGCACGACGACCACGGATGAAAATGGTGAGTACTACTTCACCAGTCTGCCAGAGGGTCAATATATCGTGCGCGTCTTCGATGCGGCTGGCTTTGTGGAAGCAGATGATTCGACCACCATACCAGGTGGTGCGGGTGACAACTTAGCCAAACCTTGGACCTATGCTCTGACTAAAGTGGCGGGCGCACCGAACTTCACCGCCGACTTTGGTGTCACGGGTTCGAACTCCTTAAGCGGTAATGTGTTTATTGAGGATGAAGACCTGGTTGAGCCGGATGGCAACGGTGCGATTGACGCTGGCGAGCTGGACGGCACCCAAGGTGGTCCGAGTCCGGATACCCCAGCTGAGAGCGTGGTGGTGGTGTTGTCGATCCAACAACCGGACGGCAGCTTCAGCGAAGTGTCTCGTACGAGCACCGACGCCAACGGTGACTACAGCTTTGATAACCTGCCGGATGCGACGTATCGAGTCGATGTGTTGCCAACCGGGTCGGTGATCGATGGCTTTGGCCAAACCGGTGATCCGGATGTGGCCGGCAGCGCGAACCCAGAAGACCGGGTATGCGACAGTGCCACGGCGGCGTTGTGCGATGACAGTGCGACGGTCACACTGGACGGTGCCCCCGTCACGGATGTGGACTTTGGTTACCAACGTAACTTTGCCACCACACCGGCGACGATCAACACCTTCTACGCCGAAGGCGGCAACGGCACGGTGACCTTTACTTGGGAAAGTGCCAACGAAGTGGGCCACTTAGGCTACCAGCTGTATGCCCGTGATGGCGAAGGCTGGACCTTGTTGAACGACGAGTTGATTGGCAGTAATGACGGCGGCGATGCCTTGCAGACGCGCGGTTATAGCTACACGGCCTACAACGTGGATGCCCGCTGGTTTGCGCTGGTGGATGTGTCGGCGGCCGAAGAGCTGACGATTCACGGTCCGTATCAACTGGGTGAGCGCTACGGTGCGGCGATTGAAGAACTCAGCGAGTTCGACTGGAGTCAGGTTGAGCTGAGCGCGCCAAGCGAGTTAGAGCGCGCCCGTTCAGTGAACAGCCGAGTAGATCGACTGCGCAGTCTGGAGACCGACGACTCAGATGAGTTTGACGAGGATGAGGCGGACGAAGAGGGCGATGCCCCAGAGTCCGCCACGTCAACCGGAGGGCCCCAGTGATGAAGAACTTAATAATGAAGGCACACGCGATGAAGATGTTAAGCACGCTGATGATCACCTTGGTGTTGTTGGCCGGACCGGCGCAAGCGCAAATCGACGACAACGCGATTCTGGTGTTGCGTACCACGGAAGCGGGCATGCACCGCATTCGCTACGAAGATCTGGTTAGCGAGGGCATGGACTTAGCGGGTCTGAAGCACAACAAGTTTGCGTTGGTGAGTAATGGTCAATCGGTGCCGATCCGCACCAAAGGCCAAAACCGCAGCGTTGGTCGTACCAACCGCTTTGGCCCTGGTGGGTATCTGGCGTTCTACGCCGAGGCAGCCGAGGATCTGTACAACAGTGAACGGGCGTTTGTGTTGGTCTATGACCGTCAGCAACGCACCACGATGCGCGCCGAAGCAGCCAGAGGCAATGACGGCGTGCCCAGTCAGAGCGAGTATCAGCACACCCAAGAGGTGGAAGAGAACCGCTACTACGACTACTTGTCGCCGAGTCAGACCGACCCGTGGCACTACGGTCAAGTGATCTCGTTCTTTCCCAACCCGGGTACGGACGTGAACTTCGCCTTAGATGACTTGGTGGGCGACAGTGCGGAGCTGAGTGTTGAGGTGTACGGCATTGTGGATGTGAAGTCGCAGGTGAACGATCACTTCGTCTCGGCCAGCATGAACGGTGCCCAAGTGGGTACCGAGCAGTTCGATGGCAATGTACCGCACCAGTTTACGATCGACGATGTGCCAGTGAATGCGGGGGCCAACACCTTCCGTTTAGGCTTGGTGCCGAGCGCCGAGAACCCGTTTGATGCGGTGGGTCTGAACAAGATTCGCTTACGCTATCAACGTGCGGCTCTGGCCCAAGCGGACCGCCTACGCGGTGTGTTCGAGGCCGGTCAAGCGGATGTGGCGAACGTGAGTGGGTCGGCCAAGGTGTACCGTATGGACGCCGATGGTGGGGTAACCCGGTTGACGCGCACCAACACCAAGAACGGCGTTGCGCGCTTTGCCACCCAGGTGGCCGGTGAGTACCTGGTGGTGGGGCCGAATGGCTTTCACACGCCCAGCGTGCATGCCTTGCCTGAGAATGCTGACATCACCAGTGGTGACGCTGAGTATCTGATTCTGACGCACGCCAACTTCTTAGGCGGCGCCTTAGACACCTTAGTGCAAATGCGCTCGGCGGATTACCGCGTGAAGGTGGTGGATGTGAATCAAGTGTACGCGCAGTTTGGCAATACCTTGCCCAGCGCGGACGCGATCTCAGCGTACATTAAGTACGCGGTGGCCAATCTGGGCACCCGGTTCGTGACCTTGGTGGGCAGCGACACGTACGATTATAAGAACTTTGGTAACTCCAACTCGGTGAGTTTTATCCCGACGCGCTATGCGCAAACGCCGGGCGGCTTCTTGTTTGTTCGTCAGACGCCGTCCGACGCCAGCTATGGTGATACGAATGGTGATGGTGTGCCGAATGTGGCGGTGGGGCGGTTGAGTGTGCGTACGCCGGCGGAGTTGACCACCGTGGTGGAGAAGATCCAAGACTATCAAGCGCGTGAAGGCTATGCGGGGCGCATCCTGATTGCGGCGGATGAAGCCGATGTGGGCAATGGCATCAGCTTTGATGACGATGTGGATGCGATGATTGATGCGATTCCGGAAGCGGATTGGCAAGGATCGATTCGACCCGACTTCAAAGCGATCCCGGACGTGGACGGGGGTCAGCTAGCGCACGACAAGATCATCGCGGCGTTGAATGCGGGTGTGTCGGTGGCGGCGTACATTGGTCATTCCTCGCAGCAGAAGTGGTCACGCACGACGCCGGCGTTGTTTGATGCGAGTGAGATAGATGATCTGACCAACATTGACAAGCCGGCCTTGGTGACGCAATGGGGGTGTTGGAACACCTACTTCGTGGACCCGAGCGGTAACAGCATGGCGGATCAGTTCCTGGTGGGCAGTGAGGCCGGTGCGGTGACGGTGTTAGGGGCGAGTACCTTGACCAGCAGTGAAGGCGAACGCACCTTAGGGATTGAGCTCAGTAAACGGATGTATTTGGAAGGCAAGACGATTGGTGAGGCGGTGATTGAAGCCAAACAGGCCTTGGCTGAGATGAACCCCGAGGCCAGCGATATCCTGCTCGGTTGGCAGATCATTGGTGACCCTGCTTTGGTTATTAACCCTTA
>CALAMI010000022.1 GCA_937925685.1 Candidatus Binatia bacterium
AGGAAATATGTCTGAAATAAAAACAGTCACGATAGGCGATATCAGCGATGCCTGGCGCGTGGTTCACCACGACATTGACGGCGGGGAAATCCCCCTCGATTCTAACTACTCCTGCACGATGGCCGTAACCACCGCGCACAAGGTGCCAATCATCGAGCGCACCATCACCCAGAAAAGTGACGACGGCAAAGCCTTTGAAATCTACCTGACCGAAGCCGAGACCGCACAACTCAAACACCGTCACCGATACCGGCTGGTTGTGCAACTGATCAACGGCCTACTGCCGAAACCGCTCAAGAAAGAAATCGCGGCCGATTTTGAAGCCGTTCGCGGAACCATCGCTTAACCCATCCAACCTTATAGGAGAATTCCCCCCATGACCCTGCGCGTGAAGTATCGCAACCCCCGCGATCTCATTCCCAACAGCAACAACCCCAAGGAACACCGGCCCGCACAAATCAAAAAGCTGGCCGCGAGTTTCGCCGAGTTCGGTTTCAATGCCCCGGTGTTGGTTGACGAGCAAAGCGAAATAATCGCCGGCCATGGTCGCGTACAGGCCGCCATCGAGGCCGAGTTGGAAAAGGTACCAACCATTACACTGACGCACCTATCGGACCAACAGAAACGTGCCTACTTGCTCGCCGATAACCGATTGTCGGAAGTGGGCACGGGCTGGGATTACGAGTTGCTGTTTCAGGAATACCAAGCACTGGAGGCCGACGGTTTCGATGTGGAATTGACCGGCTTTGATGAAGATTTTTTCGGTTCACAAGTCCCCGGTGCCGATCTCGCTAGGGACAACCCGGGCGACACCTACGAGGAAAACCACGCGGTGATCGTTGTCTGTGATTCACAGGAACAACAGCAGGTCGTGTACGACAAGCTACTCCGCGAAGGGTACAACCTGAAAGTGGTGTCGAATTGAAGCTCGAAGTGCGGCGCTCGTGCGAGGACTTTCAATCATTCCGCGCGGCCAAGGTTAAAAGCCTTTTCAACGCGGATAGTGGCGCCACCTTCAACCTCGACATCGATCTGCCGATTGAGGAACTGGGCGACTGGTCACTCGGTGTTGTTGTTGGTCCCAGTGGCACCGGCAAAACCTCCATCGGCACCGAAATCTTTGGCGGTCAGGCCGCGTTCTACGAGCCGAAGTGGCCAAAGAATAAACCGATCATTGATGTGATCGCACCCAAAGGCACACTCGACGAAGTCACCGGTGCACTATCTGCAGTGGGTCTCGGTTCCGTGCCCTCGTGGTTGCGACCGTACTCGGTGCTGTCCATGGGTGAAAAGTTTCGCGCTGATATGGCGCGGCTCGTCTGTGAAAACGCCGACCGCGTGGTGGTCGATGAATTTACCTCCGTTGTTGATCGACAGATCGCACGGATTGGCTCACTGGCCTTTGCTAAAGCGTGGAAACGTACCGGCCGGCAAGTGGTGCTAATTACCCCGCATTACGATGTTCTGGAGTGGCTGGAGCCATGCTGGATATTCGACACAGCGAGCATGACGTTCGCAAGGGGGGGGCTTCGGCGGCCCCGATTCGATCTCGAAATTCTCAAGACAGACAAAAGTTACTGGCGACACTTTGAGCCGCATTACTATCTGAATCTCCCCAGCATGGTCGGCGCACACTATTACGTCGGACGTGTCGATGGAGAGCTCTGTTGTCACATAGGCGTTGCAACCGCTATCAGGGCCAAGCACGTCGAGTGCCGCGCGTCCCGGTTGGTGGTGTTGCCCGAGTGGCAAGGCGCCGGCGTGGGTACACGGTTCCTCGACGAAGTGGCCGAGATTCAACGCCAAGGAACCCCGGGTGCGCGTATCCCGGGGCGACCCATGAACACGATCTTTCACACCTCCCACCCCGCCCTTGCCGGTGCGCTCCGACGATCAAAAAAGTGGGCGCAAGTCAGCCAAGCATCGGTCGGCGCCCACAAGGGCAATTCAAAAAGCACGCTGAAAAATAGAAAGACCGTTAAAGCCAGCACCAAGAGCATCGGTTCCGGTTTCGGCGGTCATTTTCGAGCAATACAAGGTTTCAGGTACTACGGATGAGCAAGAAAAAAACGGCGGCCAAGCCGAAGCCCGCAAAAAAACCAGCGGCGAAATCTGGCAAAAGCAGGGCCGGCAGGAAGTCGACCAGAACTCCGGCAATTGAGGCCAAACTAGAGCAAGCGTTTTCGTTCGGTGCGACCATCGTCTCAGCCTGCTATTACGCTGGCATCGGCGAATCGACCTACCACGACTGGGCAAAGGCCGATCCAGAATTTTCGGAGCGAATGAAGGCCCACCGGGAGAAGCCAGTTCTAAAGGCTCTGCAGACGGTAGTAGGCGATCTTGGCAACCCGCACACCGCGAAGTGGTATCTGGAAAAGCGGCACGATGACTTCAAACCGCGGCAGGTTGTCGATCACAAAGGCCTCCCACCCGTCAGCGGTGTCACGTTGCAACTTGTCGGCGGACCCGGGGATTCTGATTGATGGGTATGGCGCTGCGGGCCAATGAGATACAAGCGGAGGTGTTCTATAAGTTCGCCCCGCTGTACCGACCCCAGCGGATAAAAATCTGCCGTGGCGGTCGTGCCGGCATGAAGTCTCACGCCATCGCCGAGGCGCTGTTGTTTCAGGGTATAGAGCGGTCGTTGCGTATTCTGTGTACACGCGAGCATCAGGTCTCAATGAGCGACTCCGTGTACCGGTTGCTCGTCGATAAAATCGATCTGCACGATCTGCACGCCAACTACGAAATTAAAGCCAACACCATCGCATCGCGAACCAATGACACCGAGTTCGTGTTCAAAGGCCTTCGCCACAATATCGGCAACGTGAAATCTCTCGAGGGTTTCGACATTGTCTGGGTTGAAGAGGCCGCTTACGTGCCCCAGAAGTCGTGGGATGTCCTCATGCCCACCATGCGGAAATCCGGCTCTGAAGTGTGGGCCAGCTACAACCCGGACGCGGCCAACGACCCCATACACGTGATGGCCGAGGGTGATCGCCCCGATATGGTGGTGATCGAAACCAACTACAAAGAGAACATCTGGCTATCGGCTGAAATGGAAGCCGAGGCCGAGTTCTGCCGTATCAACGACCCGGACGGCTACGCCCACATCTGGGGCGGTCAGGTTCGCAGCCGAAGTGATGCGCAGGTGTACGGAGGTCAATACGTTGTGGAGCCGTTCGACCCGCAGCGCACATGGCATGGCCCGTACTTCGGTCTGGATCTGGGTTTCAAGAAGTCGGCCAACGCGCTCGTAAAATGCTGGATTGCAGATCGCCGACTCTGGATTGAATACGAAGCCTGGGGCCGTCAAACGCCCCTGGTCAAACTACCTGATCTGCTGCGCACCGTACCCGAGGCCGACAGGCACACCATCCGCTGCGATAACGCGCGACCCGAAAC
>CALAMI010000023.1 GCA_937925685.1 Candidatus Binatia bacterium
CTGTCAGTTGCCAGAGGACCGGGGGCGCGCCGCTCGAGCGCTTGCCCACCTCGGACGTCGTGTTTCCAGCGACGCACCAGCCACTCCGTGCAGGCGGCGCACCAACACACCTTGCGCCATCAGTAGGAAGCCCCGGCGGGAGTGGGTGGCTCACCCGAAGTCGACAGGCCTTGCGCCAGGACCCGCAGCAAAAGCGTGCGGGCGCATTTCTGGTGCCACGCCGTGCCGGATTTTAGCGGAACAGGTAGAATTGACTTTGCGCAAACCGGACAGGGCTGGTGGGTTCTCGCTTCGACCACACCGATAGCGCTCGACTCTCGCTCTGATCGCCTCCGAAGCCGCGGGGGGCCGCGGCACCTAGCTTTTGTGGGTTGGCAACTCGCGGCCTTCCCTTTGAATGGACAGGGTGGCTAGCGGCCCGTCAGTTGATTGGGTAACGCTGGCAGCATGATCGAGAAGGTAGCGCTGATTAGCACTGGGGATGAGCTCACCACCGGCAGAACTGTGGACACGAACGCTAACTTCTTAGCGGACCGACTGTTCAGCGCCGGCTTTGAAGTCGTCGCCATCTTAGTCGTGGGTGATGATCGAGAGCGCATTGCGTGGGCGTGGCGACAGGCCGTTGACCAAGCCGAGGTGGTGATCAGTACGGGAGGCCTGGGGCCCACGGCCGACGACCTCACGACAGAGACCGTTGCGGAGGTTTTCGGGTGCCCGCTCTTTTTGGATGAAGCCGTCGCAGAGGGCATCCGGCAACGATTTGCCGCCATGGGGAGGGATATGCCCTTGAACAACCTCAAGCAGGCGCGCTTTCCGCGGAGCGCAGTCATCTTGCCGAACCAGCTTGGCACAGCCCCAGGCTTCCGGCTCGATGTCGACTACCAAGCGGGGCGTCGGCACCTGTTTGCGCTGCCCGGTGTCCCGCGGGAAATGAAGCCGATGTTCGTCGACCAAGTTTTACCGTGGCTTCTGGAGCATCGGGGCAGCGATATCGCCTACTTGAGCCGGGTCTTTCAGACCTTTGGCATCAGCGAGTCGGCGCTGGACGAGTTGGTGGCTGGCGTTGTTCCGGCAGAACGTGGGCGGTTATCGTTCCGCGCCGCCTTTCCGCAGATTTCCGTGCGGCTGACGGTGCATGGCCCGCCGGAGCGAGCAGAACGCGAGGTTGCCGAGTGGGGAGAGCGGTTGCGACAGCGCCTTGGTGCGTACTGCTATGCCGAGGGCGATGTCAGCATGGAAGAGGTCGTAGGGCAAGAGCTGCGGAAGACAGGCTGGCGGTTGGCGGTGGCGGAATCGTGCACCGGGGGGCTCGTTGGCCACCGGATCACGAACGTCCCGGGGAGCTCTCACTATTTTCTCGGTGGTGTGGTGGCGTACAGCAACGAGGCGAAGAAGGGCTTTCTCGGCGTGCAGAAGGAGACGCTCGAACGCCACGGTGCGGTGAGTGTGGAGACGGCACAGGAGATGGCCGTGGGGGTTCGTGAGCGTTTCGCAGCAGACCTTGGTCTGAGTGTCACTGGCATTGCAGGGCCAGAGGGTGGCTCTACCGAGAAACCAGTGGGGACAGTTTGCTTTGGCTTGGCGACGGCGACCGAAACCTTCGCCCGGCGTTACCAACTTTGGGGCACGCGAGAGTGGATTAAGCTCCTCGCCTCGCAAATTGCCCTCGATTGGGTTAGACGTCACGCAATCGGTGCGGGCCTGCCAGAGACCGTTCGCTTTCGTTAAACTGCGGCGAAACGGCTGCGTGCTGGCCGCAGGGCACGTTATGCCAGGCCACAGCAGCGCATCAAGAAATGGTCGATGAGAGGAAGCACATTCGAGCGTTCATCGCAGTGGATCTCGACCCCGCGGTGACAGAACGCATCGGAGCACTTCAGGCCGAGCTAGCAAAAATGCGAGCGGATGTCCGCTGGGTGGGCAACGACAATTTACACGTGACCTTGAAGTTTTTGGGTCCGATCCCGGAAGCGGACATTCCCTCGATCACCGAAGTCATGGGGAACATCGCCCGCCGCCATGCGCCGTGGAAGATCGAACTCCAGGGGCTTGGTGCATTCCCCTCTTTCCGACGCCCGCGGGTCCTGTGGTTAGGCGTGCACGACGGCGGAAAGCTTTGCGAAGTCGCGCATGAACTCGATGAGGGACTGCTTCCTCTGGGATTCGCGGCGGAACAACGGCCGTTTCAACCCCACCTCACTTTGTGCCGAGTCCGTAGTCTGCGGCGCTGGGAGGTCTTGGAAAAGGAACTGAAGGCGCATTTGGAGGAGTCGTTCGGCGAATCGGTGGTGGACGAATTTATTCTCTACCGCAGTGACTTGCGCCCGACGGGTGCGATATATACGCCGCTGTGGAAAACTCACTTGGGGGAGACAAAGGGCGAAGAAACATGACTCTCGATCCAAATCGTGAACGTGCGTTGGACTTGGCACTAGGCCAAATCGAGAAGCAATTCGGCAAAGGCGCCATCATGAAATTGGGCGACCAATCGCTGGTGGGCGACATCGAGGTCGTCCCCACGGGGTCGCTCGGCTTGGATATTGCCTTAGGTGTTGGGGGCGTGCCCCGAGGGCGGGTGATTGAAATTTACGGCCCAGAGTCCTCGGGCAAAACCACGCTTGCGCTGCAAATCATTGCCCAGGCCCAAAAGCTCGGGGGCATCGGTGCCTTTATCGATGCCGAACATGCGCTCGATGTGAGTTATGCACGGAAGTTGGGTGTCCGTGTGGAAGACCTGCTCATCTCGCAGCCGGACCATGGAGAGCAGGCCCTCGAGATCGCAGAGACGCTCGTGCGCAGTGGCGCAATTGACGTGCTGGTGATCGACTCGGTGGCCGCCCTCGTGCCTCGAGCGGAAATCGAAGGAGAAATGGGCGAGCCGCAAATGGGCCTGCAAGCACGCTTGATGTCGCAGGCGCTACGCAAACTGACGGCTACGATTTCTCGCTCCAAGACCATCGTCATCTTCATCAACCAGATCCGCATGAAGATTGGCGTGATGTTCGGTAACCCGGAGACGACGACTGGCGGCAATGCGCTGAAGTTTTACGCCTCCGTGCGCATCGATATCCGCCGCGTCGGTTCGATCAAGCAAGGAGAAGAGGTTATCGGCAACCGCACCAAGGTAAGGGTGGTGAAGAATAAGGTGGCTCCTCCGTTCAAAGAAGCGGAGTTCGACATTCTCTACGGCAGCGGAATCTCGAAAGAAGGAGAACTCGTGGATCTAGGCAGCGACCTCGGGATCGTGGAAAAAAGCGGTGCCTGGTACTCCCTTGACGGAGAACGATTGGGACAAGGTCGGGAAAATACGAAGGAGTTCCTGCGCCAGCACCCCGAGATTGCCCTTCGCTTGGAGGATAGAATCCGAGGGAAAATGGGTCTTCCCCCGCTGGCGAAGGACGCTGCCACCCCGGAACCCGCGCGGAGCGACACAAAAAAGAGCACGCGAGGCGCTTAAGGATATACATCTGACGCTCCTCGAGCGCGCCACTTCTTGACTTTTGGGTCGCGCAGTTGCGGTATGCCATTTGCTCTTGCCGGGCACTTGGTATGCACTTGGATGAGATCCTGCGCCGCGCAGTAGCCTTGGGAGCGTCCGACGTGCTGCTGAAGGTTGGGGCGCCCCCGGCGATCCGGCTGCAGGCTGATTTGGTCCCCATGCCAGAGGCTCCGCCGATGCCCTACGAGGTGGTCGAAGCCGCGGTGGATACGGTACTTGACGACTACCACCGCCGTCGCTTCGCTGCCGAACTCCAGGCCGATCTCGCGTACGAGAGTGCAGAACTCGGTCGTTTCCGGGTCAACGTGTTTCGCCAGCGCGGCGCGTTGAGTATGGTGGTGCGGATCATTCCCCACAACGTGCGCTCCGTGGCCGAGCTGAATCTGCCCCCGGTGGTGGAGCGGATTGCCGACGAGCGACGGGGATTGATTCTCGTCACCGGCACCACTGGCAGTGGGAAAAGCACTACCCTGGCGGCGATGATCGACCACATCAACCGTACTCGCCATGCTCACATCATCACCATCGAGGATCCGATCGAATACACGCATCGCGACCAGCTCAGTTTCATCAACCAAAGGGAAGTCGGCTTTGATGCGGTGAGCTTTGCCGCTGCGCTGAAGGCCGCGCTGCGGCAAAACCCCGATGTGATCTTGGTGGGGGAGATGCGTGATTTGGAAACCATCGAAACCGCCATTCTCGCGGCGGAGACGGGCCACTTGGTGATGAGTACGCTCCACACCTTGGATGCACCGGAAACCATAACCCGCGCAATCAGTGTGTTTCCCGAACACCAGCGGGATCAGGTACGCTTGATTTTAGCCAGCGTGTTGAAGGGGATAATTAGTCAGCGGCTGATTCCGCGGGCAGACGGCAAGGGTATGGTCCCCGCGGTGGAAGTGTTGGTCTCCAATGCCCGCGTGCGCGAGTACATTGCCGATAAGGAGAAGTTGCGTGACTTGCGCGAGGTGATCGCTCAGGGCCATGTCAGTTACGGCATGCAGACGTTCGACCAGTCCCTCATGGCCCTGTATCAACAAGGACTCATTACCCGGGAAGAAGCCCTCAAGAACGCAACCAACCCAGGGGACTTCGACTTGAAACTGCGTGGCATCTCTTCCACCAGTGATAGCCGGTGGGATGATTTTGAAAGACGAGAAGGAGTCGGGGGGACGCCGCGCGTCGAAATCGAACGCTTCTGAGAGCAGTGCATGGTCTCTAGCCTTGCGTTGGCTGGGGCACCGCGATCGCTCGGCGGCGGAAACGAAGGAGTACCTCTGCCGCCACGGCTACGCTGCGGGGGTGGTTTGCCGTGTCGTCGATCGGTTGCGACTGCAAGGGTTTGTCGACGACAGGCGCCTGGCGTCGCAGCGGGCGGAGCATTGGCTGCGACGGGGGTTTGGCCAGCTACGGGCGCGAGCCGAGTTAGAGGCCCGTGGGGTAGCCGAGGAATACATTGCGGCAGCCTTGGCTGCGGTATTCGAAGGGGAGAAAGAGGTCGCCCGTGAGCTGATCGGGCGGCGATTCCCGCGGGCGCATCTTGACGAAAAAGTACGCGCTCGCGCCAGCCGCTTTTTGCTCGCGCGGGGATTTCCGCAGGAGGTCGTCGTGGTGCTTCTCGGCGAACCCTGCTAATGGCCCGCAGGAACATGACCGGAGCTGAAATCCGTTCGCAGTTCATCGAGTTTTTCCGGGCGCGTGGCCATGAGTTCGTGCCCAGCGCCTCGTTGGTGCCGCAAAGCGACCCCACCTTGCTGTTCACCAATGCGGGCATGGTGCAGTTCAAGAACGTCTTCCTGGGTAGCGAGCGGAGAGCCATCCCCAGAGCGGTGAACTACCAGCGTTGCCTGCGGCTTTCGGGAAAGCACAACGACCTCGAGGAGGTCGGCCGTGATGGCTACCATCACACCTTTTTTGAAATGCTCGGCAATTGGTCCTTTGGCGACTACTACAAACGTGAGGCCATCGCTTGGGCTTGGGAACTCCTGACCCGCCATTGGGGTCTGCCGAAAAAGCTGCTGTACGCCACGGTTTTTCGTACGGACGACGAGGCTGCGGAGCTTTGGCGGGGCACGACGGATATCGCTGCGGACCATATTTTGCGCTTCGACGAGAAAGACAATTTTTGGGAGATGGGCGAGGTGGGTCCGTGCGGCCCTTGTTCGGAAATCCACATCGATCGTGGGCCATCTCTGTGCGACCGGCAACACATCCCCGGGCACGTTTGTGCGGTCAACGCGGGCTGCGCCCGCTTCATCGAGCTGTGGAATCTGGTGTTTATCCAATATAACCGCGACGAACAGGGCGAGCTGCAGCCGCTAAGCGCTCGCCACGTGGATACCGGGATGGGATTGGAGCGGTTGACAGCGGTTCTTCAAGGAGTGCCCTCGAATTACGATACCGATTTGTTTCGGCCTCTGATCGAGTTTGTCGAGGCCGCTTCGGGCCGGCACTACGGAACGTCAACCGCCGACGACGTCGCGTTCCGTGTCATCGCCGACCACAGCCGCGCTTTGACGTTTTTAGTGGTCGACGGCGTGTGGCCCTCGAACGAGGGGCGTGGCTATGTTCTTCGGCGGGTTCTGCGGCGGGCAGCGCGTCATGCACGCCACCTCGGCTTTCGCGAGCCATTTCTCTGCAAGATGGTGAAACCAGTCCTCGCGGTGCTGGGCGATGCTTACCCCGAAACACAAGGCCGCCAAGCTGCAATCGAGCGTGTGCTGCGCGAGGAGGAGGAGCGCTTCTCGGAAACCTTGGACAAGGGTTTGGAACTTCTCGAACAGGAAACGCGCCGCTTGCGAGCTCAAGGCTCCACGTTGCTGCCGGGCGACGTGGCCTTTCGCCTCTACGACACGTACGGCTTCCCCTTGGACATGACCCAGGATATTCTGCGTGGCGAAGGGTTGCGGGTGGATACGGAAGGTTTCCAGCGCTGCATGCAGGAGCAGCGCCAGCGGGCACGGGAAGCCCGCCGAGGGGCACGGAGCCAAAGTGAACTCGTTGCCGAAGCCTTCGCCCTGGAGGCGGCGGTGGAAAGCCGGTTCCTGGGAGATTTCCTGTACGAGGCTACATCCGAGATTCTCGCCTTGCAAAGTCAAGGCGATCTGCGGCGCGAGGTGCGGGAGGGAGAGGTCGTACACGTGGTGGTCGCGGAGACACCTTTTTACCCCGAGGGCGGCGGACAAGTGGGGGACAGCGGCCAGATCGTGAGCGACTGCGGAGATCTCATCGAAGTGCACGACACCCAAAAAGCGCGCGGGAACTTGATCGTGCACATTGGCGAGGTCTGCCGTGGGGCGTTTCATGTGGGGCAGCGGGTCACCCTCCGAGTCGACCGGCAGCGCCGCGACGCCGCGCGACTGAATCATTCGGCAACGCACATTTTGCATGCGGTGCTGCGCGAGCAGCTTGGCCGTGAGGTGCGCCAAGCCGGCTCGCTCGTAGCTCCGGAACGGCTCCGGTTCGATTTCACCTATCAGGGCCCGGTGGGCGAGGAACGCCTGGCCACGATCGAGCGGGAAGTGAATGCACGAATCCGCTGGAACGATCCGGTCTGGGCAGAGGATATGCCGTACGATGAAGCGATCAAAGCCGGTGCCTTGGCCTTTTTCGGCGAGAAGTACGGCGACGTCGTTCGCGTCATCCGCATCGGGGAATACTCCACCGAGTTGTGCGGCGGCACACACGTGCGGCGCAGTGGCGACATCGGGGTGTTCAAGATTCGCGCAGAGGAAGGAGTAGCCGCTGGCGTGCGCCGGATCGAGGCCCTGACAGCGGAGGGAGCTTGGGAGTGGCTCCAGCAGCGCCAGCGGCTGCTGGAGAAGGCAGGTGCCTTGCTGCGCGCACCCGAGGAAGAACTAGCCGAGCGGCTAGAGAAACTGCTGGCGCAACAGCGTGAATGGGAACGACAACTGCGGCAGTTGCAAAGTCAACTTGCTGCGCGCCAAACCGAAGCGTTGTTGACTAGAGCCCGCGATGTCAACGGTGTCCGTGTGTTGGCGGAAGAGGTCGAGGGACTAGATGATGCAGCTTTGCGCGACCTTGCCGATCGATTGCGCCAGCAGCTCGGCTCCGGCGTCGTCGCTCTAGGTGTCCGCCGTGGCGAGCGGGCACTGCTCTTGGTGGCGGTCACCAAGGACCTTGCGAGCCGCTTCCCCGCCGGCAAAATTATTCAGCGTGTCGCCCCGTTGATTGGTGGTGGTGGAGGTGGCAAAGCAGAGTTGGCACAAGCGGGGGGAAAACACCCTGAACGATTAAGAGAAGCCTTGGAGGCGGTTGTCGACATTGTCGCTTGAACTAGACTTGGTCACCCCCAGTGAAGAAGCCCGGGAGCTCGAGCTGAGCTTCCCCAACCCGCGCGTGTTTCAGGATTTGCTCGGGCAACACGACGAGCACGTGAAGACTGTCGAACGCTTGGTCGGCGTGCGCATTGGCGTCAGCGGCACCTCGCTCCACCTTACGGGAGATGCTGTCTCTTGCGAACTAGCCGCCCGCGTGCTGAGCCAGCTTTATAGCCTGGTGGAAAAGGGCTACCCGATTTACGCCAGCGACGTGGATTACGCAGTGCGCATCCTCAGTCGGGATCGCAACGCCAACTTGCGGGATATTTTCCTCGATACCATTTACATCTCTTCCCACAAGCGCATCATCACCCCGAAAAGCATCGCCCAGAAAGAATACATCGATGCCATTCGCGAGTACGATATCGTCTTTGGCATCGGTCCTGCTGGTACCGGCAAGACGTACCTTGCCATGGCCATGGCCGTTGCCGAGATCATGAAGAACAACTTCGCCCGCATGATTCTGACCCGGCCCGCTGTGGAGGCGGGGGAAAAGCTCGGCTTTTTGCCGGGCGACCTGGTGGAAAAAGTCAACCCTTATTTGCGCCCGCTTTACGATGCCCTGCACGATATGGTGGACTTCGACCGCGCTCAGAAGATGATCGAACGTGGGGTGATTGAAGTGGCCCCTTTGGCCTTCATGCGCGGCCGCACGCTGAACGATTCTTTTGTCATTCTGGACGAGGCGCAGAACACCACGAGCGAGCAGATGAAAATGTTTCTGACCCGTCTGGGCTACGGCTCGAAAGCCGTGATTACAGGCGACGTGACGCAAATCGACTTGCCAGCTGGTCGTGCCTCCGGACTGAAGGAGGCACAGCAGGTGCTGCGCGAAGTCGAAGGGATCAAGTTCATCTTGTTCAGCGAGCGTGACGTGGTACGGCATCGCTTGGTCCAAGACATTATTGCCGCCTACGACCGATACGAGAGTCGGCGGCAGGCAGAACGCTCTGGAGGCCAACCAGCGAACGGCTCCGGTGGCGTGGACGATGGCAGGCAAGGGTGAACACCGGGCAGTTCGGGCCCGCATTTGAGAGGCGATGGTGGTCACCATTGTTGCCGCTCGCCGCCCTCGCGGTGGCGAGGTGCCTGCGCTGCGAGCCGCGGTGCGCCGCGCGCTCGAACTCCTTGGGGAGACTAAGGCAGAAGTTTGCGTGAGCCTGGTGGACGACGACCAAATCCGCGCCCTCAACCGCCAATACCGGGGCAAGGATGCCGCCACCGATGTGCTGGCATTTGCGGCGCGTGAGGGAGAACGCGTCCCTGGAGACGAGCACTGGCTAGGCGACATCGTCATCTCCCTCGACACCGCCCGCCGGCAAGCACGGCAAGGCGGGCACGGCCTCGTGCACGAGCTGATCCGGTTGGTCACTCACGGCTTGCTCCACTTGCTCGGTTACGATCATGAACGCTCCCCGGCGGAGGCACGCAGGATGCGGCGCAAGGAACGATGGCTGTTGCGAATGCTCGGCCGCGAGGCTCCGCGCGCTTCGTGAAGCGCCATCGTCGGGCTTCGGTCGTCGACCGAGGTGACGCGAAGCGCTAGGGAGCGAGCTTCTCGTTTTGCCGCAGACTCTCGGAAAGGTCGAGCGTGAGGGGATCCGCGGAGACAAGCCCGCATCCCCGCCGTTTTCCGGAGGGCGAGGAGGTAGTGCGTGGCCAATTCGGCGGCTGCTGCCGCCTCCCCTGCGTCTGCCGGACGACCGACGTTTCTGGTGGTGCTGCGGCAATCCATTCCCTGCCGCGCTCCCGGCGTGACGGCGGGGTGCGACGACGAAACGCTGTTCCTCGAGCATATGCTCTCTTGAGCCCGTGGGGGGGTTCGATTAATGGGAACTGCAAGGCGCGCTAATGGCGGGACGTGACGGCGGGGCGGCTGAAGGATCGAACCGGCTCAGGACACCGAGGAATCACGAGAAGTATCGTCTCTACCAGCGGAAACTCCTCGCCGACGAAATCGCGCGCGTCGCCCGAGCGTTATTGGCCATCACCCTCCTTTTTGTCGCGTCTGTCGTGCTCTTTTCGACAGCAAGGGTTGCAACGGACTGGCCGTGGCTTGCCCTTTTGATCGCTGCGCCCCTCGGGTGCCTGGCAGCGGTTCACTGGCAAGCTTTCACGAAGCGGCCTTACTTGCTCGCGTTTGCAACCGATGCTGTGTACACGGTGGGCATCGTCACGGGACTTTTGTTTCCGGGTACACCGACCTCGGGGATAGCGTTGTTCGTCTCGGTGAAGATGTTAGCCAGTGCCATGCTGCTGCCGTGGCGCCCGGGTGCACAGCTGGCTTCCGCCATAACGACCCTGAGCTTGTATTGGCTCGCCGGGTGGCATGCCCAGCGGTTCATTTGGCAAGATAACGATTTCTTGCACCAGGTTACGGGCCCGCTGTTCGCCGCCATGATTAGTGTCGTGGCCGCCCTACGCAACGAGCGGTTGCGTCGCGACTTGTTTGCCGAAACCCAGGTGGCGGAGGAGCGGGCCGAAACCAATGCACGATTCGCGGCAATCCTCTCGCACGAGCTACGCAATCTTCTTGCCGGCGTTTTAGGTTACAGCGAGATGCTCCGGGACAGCATCGATGTGCCATCCCAGGACGCGAAAACGCGCGAAGCCATCGAACGGCAAACTGTGTTGGCGCGCCAAGCTCTGGAAACCATCCAAGTGGCACTGGACCTAAGTCGCGAGCAAGCGCTGGCCCGAGGCACCAAGCAAGCCCTGGACGAACTCTGGCGGGAGTTGCAACAGGAATATGCGCTGCGTGCCTCTCCCGAGGGCGTTGCGCTGCGGTGGGACGTCTCTCCGGATTTGCCAACAGCACCCATGGATGCCACGAAAGTGAAGCTCATCGTCCGCAACCTGGTCGACAATGCTTTGAAATTTACCCCCGCTGGGGAAGTCCGGGTGCGTGTGCGCGCGAGTTTGGAGGAACTCCTCCTAGAAGTGTCCGACACCGGTATCGGCATCCCGGCGGAAAAGCAGCCTTTTATATTCGAGCCATTTCGCCGCGCCGCTCCCGAAGAGTTTTCCCAAGGCATCGGCCTCGGGCTCTACATCACCAGCCGGTTGGTGGAAGCCCTCGGGGGGACCATCCGGGTCGAAAGTACAGTGGGCAAGGGGACGACCTTCGAAGTCCGCATCCCGTTGTCCATTTCGGTGCCCCCGACAAAGCCTTCCTCAGGTGCTTAACTCCCCAAACAGGGTGTGGGAGTTTGCTTGCCGCACCGATACCGTCACTAGCGAGCCCACCGCCGGCGGCCGAGCGGCAGGAAAGATACAAGTCTTGAATTGCGGCGTTTTGCCTGCCAGCCACCCGGCTTTCTTACGAGCGGCTCCTTCCACCAACACCTCTACCTCTCTTCCGACCCAATCCTGGTTTCGTTCGAAAGCAATGGCCTCTTGTAGGTCGATCACCTCCCGCAGCCGACGCTGCTTTTCCTCGGGGCTCACCGTCTCCGGCCAACGAGCCGCCTTGGTTCCGCTGCGGGCCGAATAGTGGAACATAAAGGCCTGGTCGAACTTGACCTCCCGCAAGAGCCCCAAGGTTGCCTCGAAGTCTCTTTCCGTCTCCCCGGGAAATCCCACGATGACATCGGTACTCAAGGCCATCTCGGGCCGTGCCCGGCGAAGCTTTTCCACCAAGCGTAAAAAATCCTCCACCGTGTATCCTCTGGCCATGCGTTGCAACACCCGATCGGAACCAGACTGCACCGGCAGGTGCACTTGGGGGCAGACCTTGGCACAGGTGGCGATCGCCTCGATGGTGGCCTCGGTCATGTCGGCCGGGTGCGGCGAGGTAAAGCGAATGCGAAGCAAGCCCGGGATGTCGTTCGTCTCCCGCAAGAGCGTGGCGAAGTCTACGGCGCCATCGTGGTAGGCATTGACTGTTTGGCCCAAATAAACCACTTCGCGAAAGCCTTGCTCCACCAACTGTCGGACCTGGTCCAAGATGACTCTTGCTGGCACCGAGCGCTCTCGGCCACGCACAAACGGCACAACGCAAAAGGTGCAAAACTTGTTGCACCCACGCATGATCGTTACCCACGCGCGTACGCCGGCCTCACGATGGGGCTCTAAGTCGGCATAGGTCTCGGAGCGATCGAGGCGGACGTCGATGTACGGATGGGCCCCGCTTTCTTGGAGCACCTGCGGCAAACGCCGATACGCGTCTGGACCTACGACAAAGTCCACGAATGGCAGCCGCTCGAGCAGCCGGTCGCGCACGTGTTGCGCCATGCAGCCCACAATACCCAGTTGCAGCTCCGGCCTTTGCACCTTGAAGCGGTAGAGATCTCCCAGCCGTCCGATGACGCGCTCTTCGGCGTGCTCACGGATCGCACAGGTGTTCAGCAAGATGACGTCCGCCAGTGCCGGGTCGTCCACGGGCTGATAGCCGTGACGGCGAAATTGCCCCAGCAATAGCTGGGTGTCCGCCAGATTCATCTGGCAGCCGTACGTCTCGACGTAGACGCGACGGCTGGCCTCTTGCTGTTCGGGGATTTGGCAGCTTTCTCTCACCGTGTCGCCTCGAATCGGTTGACGCTCGTGCCACTGGCATATAACCGTAGAGAGAATTGGTCACAACGCGAGAACGGCCATGGCTCAAGATAGTTTCGATCGACTGGAAGCGTCGCTGCTCTTGTGCCCGCGGTGCCGCGTGGCGATGCCGGTGCGCAAACGGCTGTTGTTGATTTTGCCGCAAGGCAACAAGTTCGAATACTTGTGCACTCGATGCGGCGCCACTTGTGGCGACACGCTCGAACCCGATCAGCCCCCTGAGCGAAGGCGGTATATGTGAGTTCCGGTCCACCGACGCGGATCGTTTCGTTGCTCCCAGCGGCGACCGAAATCGTCTTTGCCCTCGGTTGCGGTGAGCGCCTCGTGGGTATCTCGCACGAGTGCGACTTTCCGGCAGAAGCTCGAGAGCGGCCGATGGTTACCCGCGCTCGCTTCGCATCGACCGGCAGCTCGGGAGAAATCGACCAGGCGGTGCGTGCCTCGCTTCGTGCGGGTAAGCCATTGTACGAGGTCGACACCGAACTTCTGCGCTCGTTGCACCCCGACTTGCTACTGGTTCAAGACACCTGCGCCGTATGCGCCGTACCGGCGCAAGACGTCCGGCACGCGGTGAGCCAGTGCGCAGTCGCCCCCGACATCGTTGCGCTGCACGCGCACGACCTACCGAGCGTTCTTGCCGATATCGAGCGCGTGGCCGCCGCGCTGGGAGTGACCGACGCAGGACGTGCTGTAGTCGCACGTTTGGGAGAAGAGATGGATCGAATCCGCCGCATCACGGCGCGGGTACGCTATCGGCCACGCGTGCTATGCCTGGAGTGGCTCGATCCCCCGATGGTGGCCGGCAATTGGGTCCCAACTTTGGTGGAGTACGCTGGCGGCCGCCCCTTGCTGGCGCAAGCGGGTTCGCCGAGTGTGACGGTGTCGTGGCAGGAGGTGGTGGGAGCGGCGCCTGAAGTCCTTGTCTTCATGCCCTGCGGATTTTCCTTGGAGCGCACCCTGGCCGAACTCGGCGAAATTCGCCGTCGCCCGCAATGGCCCGCGCTGCTGGCGGTCCAGTGCGGTCGCGTGTATGCGGTCGATGGCAACGCCTATTTCAACCGCCCTGGCCCACGCCTCGTGGAAAGCGCAAAAATTCTCTCTGGGCTGGTGCAACCAGGTTTGTGTGCACGCTGGCTTCCGGAAAACACTTGGGTTCGTATCGAACCGTAGAACGCAAGGCGAACACGGGTACGCTCGTGCCCTCACCGTGGAAAACGGTAGCCGTTGTCGCAACGAGGCCGGCTCAAGAGCTTGGAGGCCAAAACGGGTAACGTGCGTCCCGGCAGGCTTGTCGTGTAGCGGCGAGCGAAAATGCCGTAAGGGTTACCAAATGCGAGCAAACGCGACGAGCAACATGATTACCATGATGGCTTGTCCGAGGGCAAACACTAGCGAGCGCCATGGTTGCCAAGCAGCCAGGTAAAATACCGAGTGCAGCACCCGGACAAGCAGATATCCGACAAACAGAATCCGAGCCACGCCGATGCTTGGTTGCGTCAGTGCGTAAAAGAACCCCACCGCAAAGAAGGGCAGGATGTTCTCGAGGTCGTTGCGGTGGGCTCGCCGCGCCCGCTCGACATCTTCGTCGCGGACTTGACGGGGGGAGAGTCCCTGCAAGGCGTAGTCTTCGGGAGTGGCGAACACACGCTTGCGAAGCCGGTAGTAACTGGTCACCCAACCAATCGCCATCATCTTGAGCACCAACAGTAAGTAGGTAAGTGCAAATAAACGCATCGCCGGTTGCTCCAACCAGAGCGCCATACCGAGTGTCCTCCCGGACGAGCTTGTTTCACAAAAGTGCGAGTGGGTAAACCCAGGTCCCGAGAATCAAACCACGAGCGAAAACCGGCCCCCTCGATACTCGAGGACGACCACCTCGCCGTTTTTCGCGTTCCGGACCTGATCCCACCGCCCGAGCGCCGCCGCGCACAAGGCAGCGATCACACCGGCGTGGGTTACCAGCACGACCTCCTGCGCAGAGTTTTGCATCGCGATGCGCTCGACCGCCGGTAGCACCCGGGCAGCGACGTCGAGCAAAGATTCTCCCCTGGGGGGACGCCAACTCCAAGGCTCTTGCGTGCGAAAGTGCGGGTCTTGGAGAACAGCCTCGTACGGCTGGCCGGCGTACACCCCAATGTCTTGCTCGCGCAAGCCTTCATCGACCTCCACAGGCAACTGCAGTACCTCGGCAATCACCTCGGCAGTCTCCCGGGCGCGGCGGTAGGGGCTAGCGACAATCCGCTGCGGGCGGAATCGGCGCTGCAAGAGGCTCGCTGCCTGGCGGGCCTGCTCGCGCCCCAGCTCGGTCAGCGGTACTTCTGGCGTAGGGCAAAACCGCCGGTCGCGATTGCCTTCGCTTTCTCCGTGACGCACACACAAAAGTCGCGAAGCGATGGACTGCGCTGGCATGCAGTACTCCTAACAAAGGGGCTCGCGCTCCGGAACCGTGGCCTGCTTGACTCACGCACCGTAAGGGCCGAAACGAACTCTCCATGACAGAGCGCGGCATCACCGTTCTCGGAGCCACTGGCTATACCGGTCGGCTCGTGGTCGGGGAACTTGTAAGGGGCGGCGCGCGGCCGCTGTTGGCAGGCCGAGACGAGCAAAAACTTGCTGCCTTGGCGCGTGAGCACGGTGGGCTGGCGACCTTCGTGGCCGATGTGTCGCAGCCCCAGTCCCTGGCGGCCATGGCGGCAAAAAGCAAAGTGATCGTCAATTGTGTCGGCCCCTTCATCGACTGGGGAGAGCCGGTGGTGCAAGCGGCGATCGAGGCACCAGCGCACTATCTCGACACCACTGGAGAACAACCGTTTGTCCGCTCCGTCCAGAAGTTGGACCGCAAGGCGCGCGAAGCTGGTGTGGCAGTGGTGCCCGCCCACGCCTTCGAAATTGCTTTAGCCGATTGCGCGGCGGCCATTTTGGCTCGGGGATATCGCGACATTGCCTCGATCGAAGTGATTTACGCCACGCGTTTTCATGCCAGTCAGGGAACGAAGCGGTCGGTACTGCGGATGCTGGGCGCCGAGGGATACGGCTACGAGGAGGGCAAGCTCGTCCCGCAGCCCCCGGCACGATACCGCCGCTCTGTCAACCTTCCCCAGGGCTGGGGCGCACTTGAAGCGGTGAGTTTTCCCAGCGCGGAGATCGTCACCATTCCATGTCACATCCGCACCCGGTCCGTGCGGACATACTTGGCGTTGCCGAGTTTCGCCGCTTGGGGAGCGATCTGCCTAGTTCCGGCGGTGCGGATGCTGGCAAAGACACCTTTGATTCACCTCGCCGAACGCATTCTGGGAACAGCAACGTCGGGGCCAGCGCCGCAGGTGCGGGCACAGGACCGCTTCCTGATCTTGCTGGAAATTCGGGGAGTACGCCGCGGGCAGGCGCTTCGCGAGACACTGGTGATTACCGGGCGTGACCCGTATGGCATCACGGCCGCTGTGGCTGCCCAAGGGGCTTTGCGCATGGCGGCCGAGGGCTACGATCGTCGGGGCGTTTTGGCGCCCGCGCAAGCCTTCGATCCGGAAGCGGTTCTCGACGACGGCAAACGCTTCGACGTTGCCTGGAAAAAGCTCGACGGAGAGGTTTAAGCTTCGATTTCGAAACCCAGCGACGTCACCATTTGGCGAACCTTGTCGGCTGCATCCCCTGGGGTCGTAAGGTAACCGTCGACAAACAGCGAGTTGGCCGGATACAAGGCCAAAGCTTGCCAGGATCCGAGGTGGAGCTCGCGCCCTCCAGCGACGCGGATTTCCGCATCCGGGCGCACAAAGCGCATGAGACAAAGGGAACGCAGGCACCGTGCCAGGTCGAGATCGTTTTGCTGCTCCAGCGGGGTCCCTTGGATGGGGTGGAGAAAGTTCAGTGGAAGCGAGTCCACCCGCAACTCGCGCAGATCGAAGGCCAGGTCGATCACGTCCTCTTCCGTTTCCCCGAGGCCGATGATGCCGCCACAGCAAGTTCGCAAGCCAGCTTCTTGCACCGCACGCACGGTCGCGAGGCGATCGTCATAGGAATGGGTGGTGCAAATCTTCGGATAGAAACGACGGCTGGTATTGAGGTTGTGGTTCACATAGTCGATGCCCGCCCGTTTGAGCGCAAAGGCTTGCTGGCGATCAAGCAGCCCCAGCGAAACACAAAGCTCCAGCTGGGGGAATTCACGTTTGATAGCGCCGGCCGCGGCGACGAAACGCTCCATATCCGCCGTGCTCGGACCGCGGCCACTGGTGACCATACAGTAGCGGGTGGCGCCAGCAGCCACGGCTCGGCGGGCGCCGTTCATGAGCTCCTCCACGGATTCCAGCCGGTAACGAGGAATGCGCGCGGTGGAGACCGCCGACTGCGAGCAGTAGTGGCAATCTTCGGGGCAAAGCCCGCTGCGCGCATTGCGAAGCTGGCAAAGTTTCACCTTCCGTCCGAAGAACCGCTCTCGCACGCGGAACGCCGCCCAGAGGAGATCCGGTAGACTCTCCACTGGCGTCATCAGGACGCGCTGCGCCTCCGCTCGACTTAAAGCGCCACCAGAGAGTACCTTGGTGGCGAGTTTTGCAAACCACGAATCCGAGGCGCGTACCTCTGCAATGGACATGGGCGGGCTGTACCTACCAACGACCCTCGCTGGCGGCAACTCCCCTTGGAAAGCAACCCTCTCCGCGCCATAAGGGGCAGCTCATGGCACCGTTTTCGTCCATCACGATGGCAGCGCTCCTGCTCGGCTTCCTTCTTGCCGGCTGCGTCCCACGACAACCTCCCGAGCCAGAATCGGTTCCCGTGCCGACGCCAAAAATTTTGGTCGAAGAAAACATCATCGTGCCCGAACGCCCTAACTTGGCGATTCTCGATGTCGATGAGCAGCGCGAAGACGCGAACGACGCCGTGGTGGTGACCGGAACTGTCTTGAACCGCGGTCCCGGGCGAGCCCGGAATCTGACGGTAACAGTGAGTGCTTTGGACGATTCCGGGCGGGAATTACGGACCCTGCCAGCGGAGGTGGCTTCGACAGCATTGGAGCCTAACGCTTCGACAACGTTTTCCGTGCGTTGGAAACGTCCACCGGGTACGGTTCGCTACCACGTGGTCGCGGAAAGCCGGTAAAGAAGCTGGTGCGCAAAATTCCGTCGGCCCCTTCGCAGGGAAGCAGCGCTACGAAGACCCTTCGCCCCCTGGCGCCTCGGAGGAATATCCCTGCAAGATGCGGCGAGCCACAACCATTTTGTGCACTTCGTCGGGCCCGTCGTATATGCGGGCGAGCCGTGCCTGCCGGTAAAAGTGAGAAAGCGGCAAGTCGTCGCACACGCCTGCGGCACCGAATACCTGAACCGCTTTGTCGACGACGCTGTGGAGCATCCGAGCCCCGAAAAATTTGATCAAGGAGATTTCTTCTCGCGCAGCATGCGCCCCTTCGGTGTCGATTTTCCAGGCCGCGTGCAAGGTCATCAACCGTGCCGCTTGCATCTCCGCACGGGCTTCGGCGATCCAGTCTTGGATATTGGCCTTGCGGGCTAAGGTGCTACCGAAGGCGAAACGTTGGTTGGCGTAACGGCACATCATCTCGAAAGCACGCTGGGCCATGCCAAGCCAACGCATACAGTGGTGGATTCGCCCAGGGCCCAGTCGTTCCTGGGCGATGACGAACCCCATGCCTTCCTCGCCCAGGCGGTTGGTCACCGGCACGCGACAGTTCTCGTACCAAATCTCTGCGTGGTGGTTGTCGTCGTCGCCCAGCACCGGTACGCCGCGCGCAATGCGAAATCCTGGGCTATCGGTCGGCACGATGATCATGCTGTAGCGGAGGTACGGGTTTTCGCGCTCCGGGTTGGTCAGTGCCATGACGATGGCAAAGGCCGCACCATGAGCGCCGCTGGTGAACCACTTGTGACCGTTGATCACGTAATGGTCGCCGTCGCGAACGGCGGTGGTCCGCAGTAACCGGGGGTCCGAACCGGCCACCTCTGGTTCGGTCATCGAAAAGCAACTGCGAATCTCTCCCTCCACCAAGGGACGCAACCACCGTTCCTTTTGTTCCTCGGTGCCGAAGCGCCACAAAATCTCGGCGTTGCCGGAGTCGGGGGCTTGGGATCCGCAAACAACCGGAGCGATGGGGCTGCGACCGAGAATTTCGTTGACGAACACGTACTGCATGAACGGCAGCCCAGCTCCGCCCGCTTCTTTGGGCAGGTGGAAGGCCCAATACCCGAGCTCTTTGGCCTTTCGCTGCACACTGCGAATCGCCGGCGGGTACGGCGGCCCACCCTCTTGTAAAACCCAACGCTCTCGCGAGCGTTCGAGCGGATACACGTACTCTTCCATGAACTGTTCGAGTTGGCGGCAAAGAGCGACCGTCTCTTGCGGTACGGTGAAGTCCATCGTGCGTTCCTCTTCCCTCGCGGGTAACTACGTGTGGCATGCGCCGGACCGCGCGTTCCGTCAACCCCGGTCCCAGTCGCCAGCGGGCCGGAAAAGGGGTGGCTGCCCGTGACCGGTTAATTGTGCTTTCCCCGGAGCTGGCGGGCAACGCTGACTGCTAGCGTGACTATGGTTAGCGGCATAACGAACGCCAGCATGACCCGACTGAACAGAGGCGCTGTATCATGGTCCCCCGAAGCGAGCAACAGGTAAGTCCAGTAGGCCGCTCCGTAGCCCAGGAATAGCCACCCTTCCCAGCGTGCAATCCGGTGGCCGGTGAAAAAGATGGGGAAGCACGCCACCGCCACGGCAACCATCACGGGAAAATCGAAGGTCAACGCCGCTGCCGCTACCTCGATTCCACGACTCGAAATGGTCGCGGCCGCACCGAGAACGAAAAGCAGGTTGAAGAGATTGCTCCCCACCACGTTACCCACGGAAATGTCTCGTTCTCCTTTGACCGCAGCAACCACGGAGGTGGCAAGCTCGGGCAACGACGTGCCTCCAGCCACGATGGTGAGCCCGATCACCAGTTCGGATACGCCTAGCCAGCGGGCAATTTCCACCGCGCCGTGGACGAACCAGCGCGCCCCCACCACCAGGCAGCCAAGACCCACCACCACAAACGCTACGTGGGAAGCGAGTTTGTGCTTGGCGGTGTCGACCTCTTCCCCTAAATCGGTGCTGGGGGGAACTGCCCCATAACGCATCGCGAAAACCGTGTAGGCCAAACCGAGCACGAGGAGCAGGATCCCTTCACCGCGACCGATGCGGGCATCGGCCGCCAGAGCCCAGGTGACTAGCGACACCCCGACCAAAATGGGCACTTCGATCCATACCAACTGACGGGCGACGACGAGCGGACTCACGATGGCCGCGGCGCCCAGAATGAAAAGAACGTTGAATACGTTGCTCCCAACGACATTGCCCAAGGCGATATCCGGCTGGCCTTGGAGCGCAGCCAAGGTACTCACCACCAACTCCGGAGCACTGGTCCCCCAGGCGACAACCGTGAGCCCGACGAGCAAAGGGCTGACACCGAGGGCCGTCGCGAGGCGAGCAGCGCCTCGCACGAGTGCTTCCGCCCCGCAGACGAGCAGCCCCAGGCCCGCAACGAGCAGCAAAGCTGTCATCGGCGATCCAACGAGGACCGAGGTCCAGGGGTTTCGTCAACGCGACGGCTTTGGAGGAAGTCGCCGCTGGGGGAGTAAGCTCCTTTCAATTCATCGCAGCACGACCCCGCCCACAGCGGTACACCGAGGCGATAGGCGGCTCTCCCAATCATGTGCGCGGCCACGGGTGCGGTGAGTAAGAGAAATGCCGCTGTGGCCAGGGCACGAACAGCAATGCCCGCGTCGCCTACCTGCAAGGCATAGGCCGCGAGCAGGCAGCCGCTCCCCAGCGTGGCCGCCTTCGACGTACAGGACATGCGCAAGTACACGTCGGGCATACGCACGATGCCAATCCCGGCAACGACCATGAAAAAGGTCCCTGCGAGCAGCAAAACCACCACTAACCATTCGACGACCATAGACGGATCCCCCGTTCGACGTAACGGGCAAACGCAACGGTGGCGAGGAAAGATACCAGCGCCAGTACCGTGGCGACATCGAACAACGCAGTCTGCTCCCACGCGAGGGCTGCGGCAGTCACGATGCCGACGCCGATGGTGGTGATGAGGTCGAGTGCAACCACTTGGTCCGGGAAGCTAGGACCGAGGAAGAGACGCACCACCGCAAGGAGCACGGCAATTGAAAGAGCCGGCAGGACAATCCACAAGGCGACCGAAGAAATCACTCGCACACCTCCTTCACATGCTTTTCCAAAGTCCGCTTGATGTCTCGTCGAAAACTTCGCGGGTCACCGATCCGCATGCCGTGTACGTAGAGAGTCTGGCGATCGCTGGCCACATCCAAGCTCAGAGTTCCGGGAGTGAGAGTAATGGCATTGGCAAGCATGGTAATGGCGGCATCGCTTTGGACATCCAGTGGCACAGCGACGATCCCGGGCCGCATCCGGTCGAGTGGCGCGAACACGTGGTACGTTACCCGCAGATTGGCCAGGAGGATTTCCCAGAGGAACACAACGAGAGCCCGGAATACTCGAGGCACGCGCGCAAAGTAGGTTCCGGGGCCGTGCGGGTGAGTGAGCCACAGGACCCCGTAAGCGAACAACCAACCGATGGCGAGGCCGCCCAACGACCACTGTCCAGTCAACGCCACCCATAGCACGGCTAAGATCCAATGTAAGAAAGCCATCACGGCCCTCCTAAAACTGCCTGTAGGTACGCCTGGCGGTCGAGCAACTGCTCCGCGGCTTGTTGCGCGAGCGTCATCAGCGGTTCGGCGAACGTGCCGAGCAGCAGCGTGAGGAGCGCCAAACCAACGGTGGCAAAGCGCATCGCCGGTGGCCAGTCCTCCGCGGCCACCCGTGCACTCGTTGGCGCCTTCCAAAATGCTTCCGCCCAAATTTTGCACATCGAGAAGAGCGTGAGCATGCTCACCAGGAGCGCAGCTACGAGGCTGAAAAACGCCTCCCGCTCCAAAGTCGCCACGACCAGTTGGAGTTTGGCAAAGAACCCCGAGAGCGGAGGCAACCCAGCTAGCCCCATCGCTCCTACAAAGCACGCCGCCGCGAGCGTGGGGGAGGTACGATAACTGCCGCCAAGTTCCGTGAGATCGGTGGTGCGGTACTGACGCTCCAATTCACCGGCCACTAAAAACAGCACCGCCTTGGCGACCGATACGTGCACGAAAAAGTAAATGGCTCCGGTCAACCCTGCAACACTGTACAAGGCGAAGCCGAGCACCAGATAGCCAATTTGGCTCACGATGTGGAAGGAAAGTAACCGCTTCATTTCCGTTTGCGCCACCGCCCCGAGCACTCCTGTGACCATCGTCAGACCGGCGACTCCGAGCAGCGCGTTCGTGAGCGCCTCCGGTGGTTGGGGCAACAACAGTGTGCCGACGCGGATCATGGAGTAAACCCCCACTTTCGTCAGCAGCGCCGAAAACAGAGCGGCGATGGCTGCAGGAGGGGTGTGGTAGGAAGCGGGAAGCCAGCCGAACAAGGGGAAGACGGCCGCCTTGATCCCAAAGCTGAGCAACAAGAAGAGCACCGCGGCTATGCGAGGAAAACTCAGCGGCAGCTCGCTCGTTCGGCGGGAGAGGTCCGCCAGGTTCAGGGTACCTGTGCTCCCATACAAAAGACCAACGCCTGTCAGAAAGAATGCCGACGCGATCAGGTTGAGCGCGACGTACTTGAGGCCACCTTCCAGTTGCGGCCGCTCGGCGCCGAGCGTGAGCAGGATGAACGACGCCATCAGAAGAACTTCGAACCAGACGTAAAGGTTGAACAAGTCACCCGTCAGTAAGGCGCCGCTCACACCGGCAAGCAACACCATGGCAAGCGGAAAGAAGGTTAACCGCTGAAGCCGTTCGGGAATAGAAGCCGTCGAGTGCAGCAGGACGAGCCACGTAATCAGCGACATACTCGCCAGTAAAAGCCCGCTGAAGGTGTCGGCCACGAAAGTGATCCCGAACGGGGCTGGCCAAGCGGCCAGTTGAACCGCAAAAACTTCCCCCCGGGCAGCCACCGCGAGGAGCAGCATGCTTGCCACTAGGTGCCCGGTGAGCCCCACCATGGCCGCCCGGCGTTGCAGGACCAGACTCCCTGGCACTGACAAGATGGCCGCCGCCAAGGGAACGAGAACAGGTAAAACGAGCAGCATCTCTCGGATCACGAAAGCTCCACCCCCCTCGTTCACATCTCCGAAGTGCGCAGCGAGTCCACGTCATCCGTGCGCGCGGCTGCCGCCGTGAGTTTGATGAGAACCACGGAAAATGCCAGCACCCCAAAGCTAATTACGATGGCTGTCAAAATGAGTGCCTGCGGCACTGGATCGGCAACCCGTGGGGGCGTGGCCGCGCCCGGCTCTGTCATGATGGGGGCGAAGCGTACCAGACCGCTCGTGGCGAAAATCAACAGGTTGGCGGCGTGGCCCAAAAGGCCCAGCCCGAGCAAAAGTTTTACGATGCTTCGCCGCAACATCAAATAAAATGCGCCCGCGTACAGGCAGCCAATCGTGATCGCGAGGAAAGCTTGCACCTCATTCCTCCCAGAGGAGAAAAAGCACGTGTGCAACCATGCCAATCACCAGCAGATATACCCCGAGGTCGAACAGTAAGGGCGTTCCCACCTTGCCCAACAAAGGCAAGGAAGTCCAAAGGCCAGTGAGATACGGCTGTTGCCAGAACCAGCCAACAAGCCCGCTGCCCAGCGCACATCCGAGTCCGAGTGCCACGAAGTTGAGCGGCGCTACGGCCACGACGCTGCGCGTGGCTGAAATTCCATGGGCTAGGGCATGGAGGGCAAGAGCTGCGGCCGCAACTAACCCGCCAACGAACCCTCCGCCCGGCGCGTTGTGCCCCCGCAGCAAGAGAAACACAGAAAACAACAGCAGCAGCGGGAAGAGAAGCCGAGAGGCAGTGAGCAAGATCAGCGACCTCATCGATACTTTCCTCTCATCGCCATCAGAGTGCCCACGCCAATGGCGGCCAAGCCGAGAACGGTGATTTCCCCTAATGTGTCCAGGCTACGAAAGTCGACCAAAATCACATTCACCACGTTGCGGCCGTGCCCAGCGGGCTCGCTATGGGCCAGAAAATAGGGAGCCAATGCGGACGGGGTCGGGTCCGCAAGTAAAACCAGCACGAGCACGGCAATGCTTGCACCGACAGCACTTGCCAACGCCGCATCCCGTACGCGCGCGCCGGGTGTGGAACGGGACTCGAAGCGCGGTAATCGGTAGAGCACAAGGACGAACAAAATCACCGTCAAGGTTTCGATGGCGAACTGCGTCATTGCCAAGTCGGGCGCACCGAACATGAGGAACAACACCCCAACGGCGTAACCGGTGACCCCCAGGCCAACGATGGCAGTCAGCCGCGAAGACGTGACCATGGTGATGACCATGCCGGCCAACATCGCCACGAACACCGCAGCCTCCGTGGGGTACAAGCCGTTCCTCGGCAAACCCGGGAGCGCCCCTTCGGCCAGTGGCAACGCGAGCAGCACACTCCCAACCGCCGTGGTCAACACCAGCGCTTGGTATTGGCGAAGCCTCCCTGTTTGTAGCTTGCGGGTTTGCCAAGCGGCCAGCTGGGTGAGTCCGCTAACAGCGAGTTCGTAGAGAAAGGCTGGCCCCACTTGCTTCCAACGTGTGCCTTGCGCGGCAACGGTCGTCCACAAAGGGCGGAGAAGGAACGCGCCGACGCCGAGGGCAATGGTAACCAGGCTGAGTGTCAATGCCGGTGTCCAACCGTGCCAAAGGGCAAGCTTGAGTTCACCGCTCTCCCCGGCAATGCCCGTTGCCGCGGCCGCAAGCAGGTGGGTGAAGCCGGCCCGCGGCCACAAGGCAAACAGCAAACTGGCGGCGGCTAAGAGCCAGGGCCCGAGCGTAAGTTCGTGTTCCGGCGAGTGGTGGGGCGCAGCGAGCGAGCCTGGTGGAGAAAACAACGGCCGTGCCACCGCAAGTCCAGCAACTGCCACCTGAAGTGCGCTGCACCCCACCAGCAAAGCCAAAGCAAGAGGGAGCCCTGCGTGCAGCACGGCCTCGTAGGCGAGCTCCTTGGCGATGAAACCGAACAAGGGCAGGATGCCTGCCATCGACAACGCGAGAATCGACGCGGCCACGGCCAAGGAAGGCCACTCTCTCGCTAAGCCACCCAACTCCTCGATGTCGCGCGTACCAGTCTCGTGATCGACGATCCCGGCGAAAAAAAACAGCCCTCCTTTGTACAACGCGTGGGCAACGAGGAACACCACGCAGGCCGCCACTGCTTCGTGGGTGGCCACGCCGAGGAGAAACACCAGCGTGCCCAAGGCGCTGACCGTGGAATATGCGAGCAGCAGCTTCAGGTCGCGCTGCGAAAGTGCGAGCGCGGCACCGACGAACATCGTCGCTCCCCCACCGACGAGTAACACCGGTTGCCAGAGCCAATGTTCCTGGAACATGGGATAAAAACGGGCGAGCAAAAACACCCCGGCTTTTACCATGGTGGCGGAGTGAAGATATGCGCTGACGGGCGTTGGCGCCGCCATCGCCGACGGCAGCCAAAAATGGAAAGGGAACTGTGCCGATTTCGTGAACGCGGCCGTTAGCAGCAAGATGATCGTCGCCAACTCCATGGCGGGGCTCGACCACTCCGGTGCGTGCCGGAGCATTTCAGCCAGTTCCCAGGTGCCGAATTCGGCCCGCAGCAGCACACAGGCAACCACGAGAGCAAGCCCGCCCACGCCGGTGGTGAGGAGCGCTTGCAAGGCAGATTTCCTCGATTTCGTATCCTCGTGCTCGAAGCCGATGAGAAGGTAAGAAAAAATGCTGGTCAGCTCCCAACAGACAAACAGCAGCAAAAGATTGCTGGCGAGAACCACTCCCAGCATCGCTGCCATGAACCCGATCAAATAGAGGTAGAAGCGGCCAAGGTGCTCGTGGTGGCGGAGGTACGCTGCGCCGTAAAGGACGACCAATCCCCCGATCCCGGAAATGAGGGCAGCAAAAAGAATGCTCCAACCATCCACCAGCACCGACCACCTTAGACCGAAGCGCGGCACCCACGCGAACGCTGCCTCCACATGGGCCGCGTCGTAGCCCCTGCTAAGGGCAAGAACGAATACGCTCAGTGGGTACGCCACGAGCAGGCGTGGACCCCAAACCGCTCCCGCACGGCGCACACACCACGGCGCAAGCAGGGCGACAACAAACCCGATCGCTACCGCTACCGCAAGCACTGGCGCGTGCCTTTCTTCCTCCGCTTTGTTTTGATTGGCGGAAGCCTTTAGCTAAGCCACTTGTGCCGCTGCTAGTCGGCGGACAACTAAAGTGGGGCAGCTAGCGGTACAGGTTGGGCCTAGTTGTCGCACGACGTAGCAGCCCCCTTGTCGACCGTCTCCGCTGGGGGCAAGCACCCGCACAACCCTCCTTGCCTGCAGCGGCGTTTTGGCTAGCACACTGGTGAAACACGGATGCAGGCCCCGGGCGCGGTTACATCCGGCACGGAGCAGTGCACTGCGGCGTTCATGGGAACTCGCCCAGAGCCAGGGGGCATGCTTGTCATCGGGGTCGAATCTGCCGGAGCTTTGGAGCGAGCTGCGAGGGAGGTGAAGAGCCACCGTGCCGCGGTTGAATGACCTCCCACGCGACTGCGGCTTGCGGGGGTGGCCGGTAACAACAGTAAAGCCCGCAGTGGATGGATGCTTGGAGGTGGTAACCCAAGGCTGGCGAGATAGAAAGAAGTTTTTCGATCGCCCGCTCGATGCATTTGCTGACTGCTCGCCGCGCTCGCTCCGCTACCGGCGAACACCTGATGCCTTCCTCGAGCGCCGAATCTCTTGCAAAAGCCACTCGCGCTCGCGGGTAGCCGCCTCGAGGCGAGCGAGGTCGTGGTTGCGTTCAGCGGCCTCGATTTCATTTTCCAGATCGACAAGGCGCTTGCGAAACTCGCTCACGGCTCCTTGCTCGAGGATCGAATCGACGAGAGCTTTTCTTCGACCACCTTTATCGTCGGGCACGCCAGCCTGTGTGTGAGTCGTCCGGCGATGGACCGAGGCGAACAATTCCAAGGCATGCAATGGCTGCCACGGCCGTTGCAGCAACTGCACCAAGTAACCGAAACCAAGAGAGTCGCGAGCGAACACGCTTTGCGCACCAAAGCGCACGAGCCAAGCTTCGCCCTGACGAGTGAGAACGTTTGCCACTGCAGGCTTATCTGGAGATTTTCTCGGCCCATGCGTCGACTCGAGGTGAATCGACTCGCCTAGTTCGCTCCGAGTGAGCAGCGCCTTCAGGCTTCGCGTTGCCTGCTCGAGTAGTTCTAGGACCTGGCGAAGGTGCGCAATAGGGTCCCTTGCTGCGGGGTCGTTTGGCGGCGGGGAATTTTCTTGCCTCTCGCATCTATCGACAGCAGAGTTCGTGTAGGCGCTGGCCCTGGATGAGGGCCTTTTTCGACGCATTGTCCTTACCGTTCCCCCGGTCTTGCCCGGTGAAGGTGGCAATGGACCAGCGAGAAGCACTTTGCCTTGGGGTTCTCTGCGTGCATGCTCACAGCTTCAGGATGAAACGTACCGCGGCCACAAGCTCGTCCACGGGGACCGTGTCGCGTCCGTCTTGATCGATGGCGGGACAGTGAGCGAGGTCGAAGTGGGAGAGCGCAATCAGCACATGGAAAACGACCTCGTTTATCGTAGCCACCCCGTCGGCATTGCAATCTCCGACAGGTAGACGCGCCTCCGGGCAGGCTCGAGGCACCGTAAGAACGAACCCGGCGTCACGCCAGGAACCGAAGGTGATCAACTGTGTCGATTCCCCCGTCATCGGGTTCACCTCCAAGATTTCGGTGCCGCTGCCGCCACGGAGAAAAAGCTTTGCCTTCGCCAGTACCACGCTGTCTCCTTCACCAGCAACGAGACCGAAGCCGAGCTCCGAAATATCTTTGCCTTCCCAAATCGTGCGCAACGTTCCGCTGGCGTCCAGGGCATGGAGTTTCGAGCCACCGCGTGAGGAAACGCTAGGTAAAGTCAGGGTCAGAGCCAGATCCATGTTCGGCAGAAAGAGCCAACGTAGTGGCGGCTGGGACAGCGAAAACTCCTGGAGGATTTGGTGGTGTTTGTTCAAGACGAGCCACGTTGCTGGCCAAGGTGTGGTACTCAGTAACGGCAAATGAATTTGCCTTCGACCAGGCACGGGTTCTGCGATCGCAAGTTGTCCGGTGCGTGGCAGAACGATCTCCGCCTCCTCCGTTGGCACGAGTGCAGCGCCGTCGATCGTAACCAAGCGCAGCTTAGAATGGTTGTCCGACTTCAGGATGAGCGAAATCGTGCCCGGGGATGGGCCCGGTAAAAGTGCTTCGGGAAAATAGCCGGTTTCGAGCTCGAAGCTTGCTCGAACCTGTCCGGTGGCGGCGTCGACCGCCAGCAGCTCTCTTGGGCCCACGGTGTACAATGTTCGTGCGCCTTCGGATCGTAAGAGAAACCCTCTCGCCCCAGTGTCGGATCGAAGCTGCCACAGCGGTCGGAGCGAACGCCAGTCGTACGCGCCGAGAAAACCGATCGCTGGTCGTGGGCGCCCTTCAGGTCCCTACGAAATAAAAGCGTTATTGTTGGCCGCAGCAGAGGCGTAAAGCCGGTCTACCTCAGGCTCGAACTGCAGGTTGTTCACTATGTGAGTGGCCTGCTGCCCGTCGATGGGCATGTCCGCATAAATCTGAGGAAACAACCCGAGGCGGAAGCGAATCCGGTCGGGGTCGTTGGGATCCACCGCAACCAGCGTGCCGTTGTAAAGCCCGGCTACCAAGATGCAAGAGTCTTCTCGTTCCTCGGGTGTTGCCGCGGCGTGGCCTGAGACTGCACTGGCTTGCTTCCCGCCGCCGATGCCGTCCGGCAGCAGTAGATTCGCGACGGGCTGTTCGCCAATGAAACCCGCCAATTGAGGTGGTGAGTGCGAGTGGAAGAGAATTCCTGTGGCACTTGCCACTCCGTCGAACATCAAGATGGCCGGGGCGACAATGTTGCGTACGAGCCTCTTTACAGGGTCCCTAAGGATGGATGCATTCCATCGGCGAAGCCCAGGCCGAGCCCGAAGAAATGCACGCGGATGCCAGCGTTCCTCGGATCACCTCCGGCCTGAGCAACCTTGCGGTGCGCAACTAGCGAATCTTCATGCTGCCACAACCGGCCGGAGACTGTAACGATACAGCCGGATGTTTACGGCATAAACGAGCTCGTCAACGGTCGGGCGCCCGTCTCCTTTGGCGTCTAAAGGAGCGCATGAGGCTAGTGGCTGTTCTCCGAGAAGGATAGCTACCCCGCGGCGAAGCTCCGGACAGGTTACCATGCCGTCGGCGTGGCAGTCCCCAACCGAGTTTGGCCGAGTCGCGGCAACAGCGGCGAGGTCTAATCGCGGGAACGTTTGACCACTGCGATGGTCTACTACGGGTCGACCCGTTCGCACGATCCGCGCCAGGGGGCAGCCCCCCACCTCTTCGTCTGCGAAGCCCCTTCTCCCCGTAGCGTTGCGATGGCGCCGGCTACATGAGGGACAGCGGCGGAAGTACCCGTACCTTCAGCCTGGCCGCAGGCGGCGGGCAACGCGTCCCGGACAATCTTTGCACCTGGGGCCAGTAAGGCGAGAAAGGGGGCGGCGTTGGACTTGCACCACACCTCGTCCGCAGCCGTGGGATCGGTCCGACTACGTTCGGGAGGTGGTGCGATGAGCGCATCCCACACGGCGCCCACGCTGACGACCCCTGGAATGCAGGCGGGGATAGTGGGGGCGTTGGTCGCTCCGTCATTGCCACTTGCAGCCACGGGCAGTACGCGTTTTCGCCAGAGCGTGCGCACACGACTCGCGAGTTCGTCGAACTCCGCGCAGGGTTGCGAGCGAAGCTTGCTCGAGCCAGTGGGATAGAGCTCGAAACTCATACTGACTGCGGCGATGCGGTAGCTTTCCGCATAGGCCGACACCCAAATCCAAAGCAGCCTTGACCTGGTCGAAACCGCCGGGATCTGGCTCCGCCATGTCGCCAAGGCAGGACGGGCAGCCTTGCTGGTCGCAGCATACGCCCGTACGTAATGCCGATCAGCCTGCTTTCAGGGGCGACACTTCCAGCGACACCTGAAACCCAAGTTCCATGGAACAGCCTGGTTAGGTTGTCGTTGTCAACGCACCGCATTTCCCCGCCTCTTGGAGTGAAGGCCTTGGTAAAAAGAAGTCGATAGTTGGGCGAGCCGGGACCATATTGGTAGCCCTCGCCAGAAAGCAACCACCGTTGGCCATTCCACTCGAAGTCACAGGCCAATCCCGTATCCAGAACGGCAACGCTCGTCCCCCCCACCCAGCGAGGCCGCGACCTCTGGTTGGCGAATGAGAGGCAGGCTTTCGTTCCGTAATGGCTCGATGTCGTAGTCGCGGTCGAGCACAACTGAGCGTACGAGGGGGGAAGCGAGAATTTTTTGCAAACCTGCCAAGTACTGGGCGCTAACCTTGATCGCTAGTGGCAAATAAGAGAGTGGTTCAGGAGCTCTCGGAGGCACCTAAAGCCCTTTTCCGACAAGCTCACTCGATAGCGCTTGATATTTCTCCTCCAATAGTTGGCGCTCGAGTTTTGAAGCCGCTTCTTTGTCAGACCACCGCACCCACGAGGGGCCGGTTTTGTCGCGGTACCGGACCCGAATTTCCCGCTCGGCCGGGTACGTGTCCAAGTGCACGACGACTTTTGTCGCCTCGCCCCGGGCTAAAACCTCGATCATCTCTTCGGAGACCGGCTTCGACCGCAAACGCAGGTGCTCGAGCGTCCCATGGTACCCGGTTCCGTCGCGCAAGCGCAGGGATCCACCCGATTGCACTGGCCCAGGTCGTGCAGAAGAAGTCGACGCGATTTTCTCCGCAAAGGCGCCTTGTAGTTCGGCGCTGAGCCCGCGAAGGCGACCGAATCGAAGAGATCCACGTTCGAGTCTAGCGGAGATGTTGAGGGACTGCGTGCGGTCGCCCACTCGAAGCGGGACGGATCCGCTGATTCCCTCGTTAGGGAAGACCGTAACTTCTCCTTGGAACGAACCAACACCTTCACTTCCCACTGCGCGGATCGAGCCGCCCACCTCGAGCACGCGGTTGGGCCCCTCCGCAGCTCCAAGTTGCGACCAGGCCGGAGCCGGCAGCGAGCCCAAGGCGACGAAACTCGCGCCCAGGATGGCCCCACGCAGCTTACTTGCCCGCCTCTTCGAGGATCGCTGGCGCGCCCACAACAGGGCAGCCGATGTCACCAAAAGCGCGAGGCTGCTGCGTCCGTTAGGCTCCAGTGCACAACTGGGCCCACCACCGCCCCCCGAGGGTGCAACGACACGGACAATGCCGCCGAAGTGGTCAACTTCGAGCTCGGTGTTGTCTGCACTTGCTGCCACAGCATGATCGCTTTCCATGCGATATTCCCCCGGCGGTGCTTCTGGCGAGATTTGCAGCCGGCACGTAAACAAGCGTCCAACGGGAATCATCCGAGCGGTATCGCTTAGATGATCAGGGCAGTGACCATGTCGCAGCTTTCGGGCCACTGCCAGCAGCCGTCGGGCCAAAACGCGAAGAACCCTTGCATGCCCGTCGTGGGCTCCACCCTGCAATCCGGCTCGCCCGGGGCTTTGGAAGCAATGGGAGTATTTCGTGGGTCGAAAAAGAAAGTATGGTCAATGGCGGCAACGCGGCCCCCCGTTTGCCCGGAAGTCCACAGGGAGGTTCATTTGCCAACCTGGCTGGCCTTGAATCGAGCCTACCTGAAGGACGGGATTGGCTTGCACTTCTTGCCCGAGGGAACTGATGGCGCAGGCGACAAGCGCGGCAACGAAGGTTTGAGCCCGTGCACGGAACGATCAGCGACTTCGATAGCGAGTCATGGCCCGATCCTCCTGATTCAGTATCCGAGACAGCGGACGTAGCAGTTGCGACAAGGACGCAGTCTTTTACCAGCCTCAGCGTATCGCCAGAGGAGTTTTTTACCGCTGGCAGATTGGGTCGGACCACGGGGATCCGGTTTGCCATGCTCGAGGGTAGACGGTTCTGCGCAAGTCTTGAAAGCATGCTACCCCAGCGGCTGGCTCTGAAAGATTGAGTCAGCGCCAGGGGCGGCCAGGGTAGCTCCAACGTACGCGCGGTTGAGCCCAATGTCCAAACTAGGCGTTCCAGGCACGCGTACCGAGGTCCGCTGGTTCCCCGCGGTCGCATTGCACACGGCGCATTACTTCGAGTGCAGGCCAGACGCCTGGGCTTGCAGGCGAAGTTACTCGGGAGGGCTTGACGCAGGTGCTCTGCCCGTTTAAACCCGCTCGCACTCATGCTCCTAGGAAGCTACAAGCACTGTTGGTGCTGTACGCAGGCCCGTGAGGCCTCTCGGGCTCCACGCCGGGGAGACGTGTTGCTCCGCGTTGCGTAAACCCGCCTTCGCGATCGCGTGAATTGGGCCCGAGAGGGAATTGCCTCTCGGGCCTTTTTGTTCGTGCAGTCACGCGTTTGCAGCAGTTCCCGCATTCGCACCAGTTTCAGCGGAGGAGGGTTTATGAAGTTCGCACATATTATGGTCTTCCTTGGCGTCGTCACCCTTTCGGTGCTGTCGCCGATCACGGGCTACAGCGATTCTCGCTCGCTGGAGCTCCTTCACGTTTCCTACGACACCACGCGCGAGTTGTTTCGGGCGATCAACCAAATCTTCGTTGCCAAATACCAGGAAGATACGGGGATCACTCTCTCCATCAAGCAATCCCACGGTGGCTCCGCGTCGCAGGCGCGAGCAGTAATCGACGGCCTTGGCGCGGATCTGGTGACGCTGGCCCTTTGGCCCGACGTGGATGCAATTCGCAAAGCCGGACTCATTGCCCCAGGCTGGGAGACACGTCTGCCGCATCGCTCGGTGCCTTGGACTTCCACGATCGTGTTCGTGGTGCGGAAGGGGAATCCTAAGTCCATCCGCGACTGGCCGGATCTGGTACGACCCGGCATCGAGGTCGTAGTGCCGAGCCCCAAAACATCGGGCAACGGCAAGCTTGCGTTTTTGGCGGCATGGGGTTCCGTGACGGAGCGCCGCGGCACGGAGCAAGAAGCGAGAGAATTCGTGTCGAAGCTTTACCGCCAGGTTCCGGTACTCGACTCCGGTGCACGTGCTTCGACGGTCACGTTCGCGCAACGGGAAATCGGCGACGTCCACCTCACCTGGGAAAACGAAGCCCATTGGGAAGTGGCAGAAGCCAGGGGTGAACTGGAGTTGCTCCACCCACCGATTAGTATCCTGGCAGAGCCAACGGTTGCGGTGGTCGACGCCAACGTAGAGCGGCGCGGAACGAGAAAGGCTGCCCAGGCTTACTTGGAGTTCCTTTATTCGACGGAAGCCCAGGAAATCATTGCCCAGCATTTCTACCGGCCACGCAACGCCGAGGTGCAGCAACGGTTTGCAGCGGCTTTTCCCGCCATCCGGTTGTTTACCGTCAGGGATATCGCCCGCGACTGGGGCGAGGTGCACGAGAAATTTTTCGCTGACGGCGCACTTTTCGATCAGATTTACCAGGGAGGGGCACGATGACCCAGGTGGGCAATGCGCGCGTGTTGCCAGGTTTTCAGACCGCCCTCGGCTACACGATCGTGTATCTCACGGCCATCGTGCTCGTTCCGCTCTCCGCCTGTGTGCTCAAGGCTTTTTCGCTGAGCTGGGAGGAGTTCGCGGCCGCGGTGTGGACCCCACGGGCGCGCGCTGCTTACGCGCTTAGCCTAGGCACCTCGCTGGTTGCGGCAGGGGTGAGCGTTGCCCTGGGCACGCTCATCGCATGGGTGCTGGTGCGATACGAGTTTTTCGGCAAGAGGCTTCTCGACGCTCTGGTCGATCTGCCCCTGGCGCTGCCCACGGCAGTTGCTGGCCTGGTGTATTCGAGCCTGTACGCGAAAAACGGTTGGCTTGGACGCTATCTGGCACCTCTCGGGATTCAAGGAGCTTACTCCCGGCTGGCGATTGTCTTGGTTCTCGTCTTTCTCGGCATCCCATTTGTGGTGCGCACCGTACAGTCGGTGCTGGCCGATCTCGACGCGGAATGGGAGGAAGCCGCGGCCTCTCTGGGGGCATCTTGGGGGCAGAGGATCGCATGGGTCATCGTGCCTTCGATCCTTCCCGCGCTGATTACCGGATTTGCTTTGGCCTTCGCGCGCGGACTGGGCGAGTACGGGTCGGTCGTGTTCGTATCGGGGAACCTTCCGTTCAAGACCGAGATCGCGCCTGTTCTCATCGTCGCCTCCCTGGAGTCGTTCCACTACGCCGAGGCCGCCGCGATGGGCACAGTGCTGCTGGCAGCCTCTTTGGGGATGCTGCTTTTGATCAACCGATTGGAACGTTGGAGTAGCCGCCGTGGTTAGGAAAAAGCTGCTTTCGAGCCCGACCAAGGGATCACAAGATCCCCCGCCGATACGGCTTGTGTCGATTGCCAGCGCGATCGTCGTGATGGCCGTGTTCGTCGTGGTGCCTTTGACGCAAGTGTTTTCCGAAGCTCTGGCGCAAGGCCCGCGGGCCTATTGGGATCACATCGTTAACGACCCCGAGACCCGTCCGGCCATTTGGCTTACCTTGCGAGTTGCAGCCGTTGCGGTAGCCTCCAACGCAGTCTTTGGTGTCGCCGCGGCGTGGGCCATAGCGCGCTTTCAGTTTCCGGGACGCAGCTTGCTGGTGGCTTTGGTCGATCTGCCATTTGCCGTGTCGCCCGTAGTTGCCGGCATGAGCTTGGTCTTCCTCTTCGGCTTACATGGCTACTTGGGTCCTTGGCTCCGGCAGTACGGCATCGAGATCGTCTTCCACACCCCTGGGCTCATTCTGGCTACGGCCTTTGTCACGTTGCCGTTCGTTGCTCGGGAGCTCATCCCGCTCATGGAGGCGATCGGCTCGGATGACGAGGTTGCGGGCGCGAGCTTAGGGGCACGAGGCTGGCAGATTTTCTGGTGGGTCACGCTCCCGAACATAAAATGGGGTCTCTTGTATGGGTTGATTCTCTGTAATGCCCGTGCCCTCGGGGAGTTCGGTGCGGTCGCCGTGGTTTCCGGCCGCATTGCTGGCCAAACCGACACGATGGCCCTGCGCGTGGAAAAACTTTTCCAGGAATACAACATGCCAGGCGCATTTGCCTTGGCTTCGGTGCTGTCGCTGCTGGCGATCGTTACGCTGGTGCTGAAACGGTTGGTGGAGTGGAAAACCACGCGCGACCTCGAAAGCCGCTATCACGAGCGTACCGGCGAAGCACATCGAGCCACCGGCGAAGCCGGGGTGGATGTCGCTCGAGATAGCGCCCCCGCGAAGAAGGCTCAGCTTCCCCAGGCGGAAGCAGCCGGTGGCATCGTCGTCCGTGAGGTTACCAAACGGTTCGGCGCATTCACGGCCGTGGACTGCCTGTCCCTCGAGGTGCCCGATGGTTCGTTCGTGGCCTTGCTCGGCCCCTCTGGGTCGGGCAAGACCACGCTTTTGCGCATCATCGCCGGACTCGAGTTCCCCGACGCAGGAGCAATCCTTTACCGCGGCGTTGACGTCACCGAATGTCCGGCACGCGAGCGCAACATTGGCTTTGTCTTTCAACACTACGCCTTGTTCCGTCACATGACGGTTTTCGACAACGTTGCCTTCGGGCTGCGGGTGCGCGGGTGCAAGAGAGCCGAGATCGAACGGCGTGTCCGCGAACTGCTTTCGCTGGTGAAGCTCGAAGGAATGAGCGGGTTACTGCCATCGCAGTTGTCTGGAGGCCAGCGGCAACGGGTCGCGCTTGCCAGGGCGTTGGCCCCAGCCCCGAAGGTCCTCCTACTGGACGAGCCATTTGGCGCCCTCGACGCCCAGGTGCGCAAGGAACTGCGGCAGTGGCTGCGCCGGCTTCACGACGAACTCTCGGTGACCACGGTTTTGGTCACCCACGATCAAGAGGAAGCCTTCGAGGTAGCTGATCGCATCGTGGTGATGAATCGCGGCCGCGTGGAACAAGAGGGTACGCCAGAGGAGGTGTTCGAGCGGCCGGCCAATGCGTTCGTGATGGACTTTTTAGGAAACGCGAACGTTTTTCACGGCCGGCTCGAGGGCGGCCGGGCCCTACTGGGCAACTTGGAAGTTGTTTACCCGCACGGGTCGCACGAGGAGTCGCAACCCGTAACTGCCTACATCCGCCCGCACGAGTTCGAAATCGATCGGATCCCGCGGGGCACCTCGAGCCTCAAGGCCGAAGTAATTCGAATTGTGCGGATCGGCGCCGCAGTGCGGCTCGAACTCTTTGCTGTGGACTTCGGTTTTCCCATTCGCGTGGAGATCGCTCGGGAGCGGCTTGCGCAGTTGCAAATCAACTGCGGGGATCGTGTTTTCGTGTTCCCCAAAGAAGTGCGCCTCTTCGTGCAGCATTATCAAATTTGACGAAACGACATTCCCCTGTGCGGCAGCAAGCAGCTAGCTTGTCCGCGTAACCTCAGGCGAGCAACGTTCCAGTGCGCGACTCCGGCGGCCGCTCCCTTTCGTGGCCTTGGGAAAGCCTAGGGCAGCCGCAGCGCGCTCGGTTCAAGCGGCTTTTGCCAGAACGCGCCTTGCAGCGGGGAGTTTCTCGCACGCACAGCGGGTGCAGAGAAAAGGATGGCCGTTGCCCCAAATTACCCCGTGCGTCCCCTGCTGGCACGCGGAGCAGCGGGTGCCCGGGCTTGTGCGGCGAACTTCGTGCAAAGCACGGTCGAGCCGTACCGCAACGACGTCTCGATTCCGTAGGAAGTGCTGCAGGGCGTGGGTGAGGAGTTCACAGTCGTAGGCGCTGCGAATGGGCAGCACATATCCACCACCACCAGCGAAAATTTGGGCAACCACCATTTTGGGCACCTCCTCTAACCGAAGCGCCATTTGACGATGCTTCGCCGAGGCAATTCGAAGAGTTTGCCCAATTCCTGCGGACCGCTTTGCGTTTCCGTAACGTGTGTAGCGTTGACTTCATATATTCCTGTCGCTACCAGTACTGGCTCACAACGCTGGCGCGGGGTGGAGCAGTCTGGTAGCTCGTCGGGCTCATAACCCGAAGGTCGGAGGTTCAAATCCTCCCCCCGCCACTCCATTCGAAGTACCAGTGACCCCTTTGCATCGAACGGTGCAGATTCTGCTGCGGCGGGGTCGTTTGCGAGACAGGGTAGGGGCGGTGGCTCCACTGCAGCGAGGAAGGATGCAGCGCCCAGCCTGCGGAAGATCAGATGGTGCTTTGCTGCGGGCGCGCTAGCGAACTTCCCTCCACTTGCCACCAAGTGAGACCTCGCCTGCGGTTCTCAGCAGCGCGAAGAGCTGGGGCCACATGCGGGCGCCGACTAGGCAAAGCGAGTTGGCAGGAAGATTGCGTCGCTGATTGCCGGGGTCGTGCTGCGGCAGCGGGGTCGGTACATACCGGGGAGGTTCAGAGCAATGGCGAGGGAATTTTATGAGCGGCTGAGCGCGATGGATCGCTTTTTCCTCGACATCGAAGATAGCAACGTTCACATGCACGTGGGGGCCGCGGCCATTTTCGCTGGGGGGGAACTTCTTGGGGCTGACGGTGGTTTGGATTTTCCGCGGGTCTTGAGCTTGGCGGAGCAAGTGGTCGGGGAAGTTCCTCGGCTTCGCCAAAAAATTCACATCGTGCCCGGCTTCGGGCATCCGGTGTGGCAAGACGATGATCGCTTCAACATTCATTTTCATGTCCGCCACACGGCTTTGCCTCACCCAGGGGACGAGCGACAGCTCAAGCGCTTGGTCGGCCGCATTCTCTCGCAGCAGCTCGACCGCGGCAAGCCCTTGTGGGAGCTGTGGCTTGTCGAAGGATTGGAAGGGAAACGCTTTGCCGTAATCAGCAAGGTCCATCACTGCATGATCGACGGTTTGGCGGGAGTCGGTCTGATGGAGCGGCTTCTCAGCCCCGAGCCTCGTCGGGCGTTGCCTGGGGTGGCCAAGCATTGGCGTCCGCGACCACTTCCTTCTGACTGGGAGTTGTTTCTTCGAGAATGCGCGCATCGGGCTGGTTTGCTCGAGGGACTCTGGGATGTGGCGCGGACCGCTGTCCGTCATCCAACCGCTGCGCTGGAGCGGGGCTTGAGTCTGGGGGCGGGTATTTTCGAAGCGCTCGTTCGCGGTTTTTCCCCGGCCTCGGTCACGCCGCTGAACCGTCCCATCGGCCCGCACCGCCGCTTCGATTGGTTACGGTTGGACCTCGAAACCGTTCGGTCGATTGGGCAGCGCCTCGGTGGCACCGTGAACGACGTGGCACTGACGCTGACGGCAGGCGGGCTGAGGACGCTGTTGTCTCGCCGAGGTGTCGACGTGGGTCAGCTCCGCTTCCGCGCCCTCGTGCCGGTGAGTATTCGCGGCGAAGGAGAAAAGGGGGCGCTCGGGAATCGAGTGTCTTTGCTGGTGGCGGAATTGCCGATTTCCGAAGCCGATCCCCTGCGTCGCTTTCGCCGAGTCCACGAAGAGACGGCTCGCCTCAAGAGTTCTATGCAAGCCCGGGGTGCGGCTGCACTGGAGGCGCTGAGTGACCGGACGATCGCCTCTTTGTTCGTGAGCTTCGCTCGTCTGGCGGCGACGACGCACTCGTACAACGTGACGGTAACCAACGTGCCGGGGCCGAGGCGCCCGCTTTACCTCCTCGGTTCCCGGATGTTGGAGATTTACCCCGTGGTGCCGCTGTTCGAGAATCAAGCGCTGGGGGTGGCCTTGATGAGCTACGACGGCGGCCTTTTTTGGGGGTTCAATTCCGACTGGGACGCGGTGCCCGATTTGCACGACTTCGTGGCTGCGGTCCAGCAAGAATACGGTGTCCTGCAAGCGCGCCTGCGCCGAAGCACGACCTCGGCTGCCCGCTCCAGGAGGCAAGTGGCCCGTGCGAGGACGGCAGGAAGTTAGCTCCTCGAGAGAGGTAGGCCGCTTGGAAGCGCAGCTGCACGGGCTTGGACTTCCTCCCACACCGCGCCCATAGGGCGACCGCGTACCCGAACACTCCATAGGCGACCTTCGTCACTGCGGAGCCAGCGGTAGATAATCCACCGTCGGTCTAAGGCCGCCTGGTTGACAAAAGGAACTCGTCGCCCTGTCACTGCAAAAACGGCCCACAGGTCGCGGAACGCCCTTGGGAGATCCGGCCGAGGAATTTCCACGCTGCGAGCCACATCGCCCCGATGAATAGCCCAAAGCACGGCGTGCTCGGGTTCGACGGCCGGCTGAAGAATCAAAGCATCGTCTCCCGGGCGCACGGAAAGGGCGAGGGTCCGCTGCGCCGCCCGCACACGCAGCTCGCGCTCCAGTAAACGGCGTGCCCGCTCGAAGGCCAGCGCCTCAGCTCGCTGCGCGCGCTGCTGTTGCCACTGTCGCAAAGCCTGGTTCGACCCGGTCAGCGTACGCATGGCTTGCAAGACGGCCCGCCCGTAGGTCCCCGGGGTAACCTTGCCCAGACAAGGGGCAGAGCAGGTACGGATGTGGTAGCGCCAGCAAGCGCGCCCGCGATCGGCGCCAGGCAACGGATCGGCACAAGTCCGCAAGCCGAACGCATCGCAAATTTCCTCCAACGCCAAGCGCATTCGCCGACGGGCGGCAAATGGGCCCAAAAACGCACCTTTTTCGTCGAGTTCCGTGGTGAGTGTCAGGCGGGGAAAGGGTGCGTGAAAATCGATGCGAACGTAGGCGTAGCGCTCTGGATGGCGCATTCGCCGGTTGAACCGAGGTCGCAGCATTTGCACCAGTTCGAGTTCGCGCAACATGGCGGCAAAGTCGGAGCCCGTAAGCTCGAAGGTGACCGAAGCGGCGAAAAGCTGCACCATTTTTGCCTTGCGTCGTTCCGGTGTCCTGGAGGCGAAATAACTTTGCAAACGGCGCCGTAAGTTCTTGCTCTTGCCCACGTAAAGGGGCGCATGACTTGGATCCCGGAAAACATACACCCCCGGCTTCGTAGGAACCGCCGCGAACAACGGGGCGTGTTCCGCTAGGGTCACGGTCCGCTCCCTCACCTCGTCTCCCCGTCCCACAGCGCAATGCTAGTGGCAGCAAAGGGTAAACAATGCAATGCCGGCCCGCAGCCATCGTCGCGGAACCCGAACGCCAATTGACTGCTCGGTAGAAGTCTGCATTGATGGCTCGCACGGAGGGCTGCCGATGGGTTTGCGGACACGATGGATGATGATGGGAGGGGCGGTGGCACTGTTTGCGTCCTTGGCCTGGGCACTCGACGGCGATGCCTTGTACAAGGAGAAGTGCGTCAAATGCCATGGCGAAACCGGCAAGGGTGACACCCCGACCGGAAAGTCGATGAAGGTGCAGTCGATCGTGGGTGACCCTAAAGTGCTAGATGCCTCGGCCGAAGAGCTCGTCAAAGCCATTCGGACGAACAAGAAACACAAGGAGCCGGTGAAGAAAATGAGCGACGAGGAACTCGAGGCCGTGGTCCCGGTCATTAAAAGGCTAGCCGGAGCGAAATAGCGGCCCTGCGAGGCTTGGGTAGAGGGGGAGCAGGGAGATGCAGACATCCCGATGAGGTTCCGTTTTCCCCCTCGTCGCCGTGAGCCGGGGAAGGCAACACCGCGGGTCACAGCGGCGCTGCCCTCCAGGGTTCGGCGGCGGGCCTCGCGCCCGGGAAACGTATGGGGCGCAAATGTGGCCGGTTCCCGAGCTCGGGCTATAGTTGCGCGAGCGGGGCGGCGCGATCGCTTGCGACTGCAAGCGAGTGCTCGGGATCCGAAGGCAGCCCGGGGATAGGAAGTTTCGTCGCGCCGAGCGGTGCCGCCGTGCCGAAAGCTAGCCTCTTGGAACCCCCTCCAACCTTTTGATGCCAAGCACGAAGCCCGGAGGCGAGCCGCAGCACTCTGCGGGAACGCCGCTACGCGACTGGCTGGGGCCGATGGCTACCGGGGAGCTCGGCGCGGTGGCGGCGAAGCAGTGCGGTCGCCGCCACCGTTCGCTGCCGTTAGCGAAGGACCACGCTTTTAATGTTCGTAAATTCTTTAATGCCGTAAGTGCCGAGTTCTCTTCCGTAACCCGAGCGCTTCACCCCGCCGAAGGGTAGCCGGGGGTCCGAGTGAACCACGTCGTTAATGTGCACCACCCCAACGTCGAGCCGTGCGGCCAGTGCCTCTGCGCCCTTGCGGTTACGGGTCCAGATCGCCGCTCCTAGCCCGTAACGACTGGCGTTGGCCAATTGCACGGCATGCTCGGCGTCGCGGACAACCGTCACCGGGGCGACCGGTCCGAACACTTCTTCGTCGAAGGCCGGCATCCCTGGCCGAACGCGGGTAAGAATCGTCGGCGGGTAAAAGAAACCAGGGCGATCCAACGGCTTTCCCCCGAGCTCCAGTTTGGCGCCAAGACGAAGCGATTCCTCCACTTGGCGCTGCAGGGTGGAAACCAAGTCGGCACGTGCCAGCGGTCCCACGCGGGTATGCTCGTCGAAGGGGTCGCCCACTTCGAGTGCCGCCATGGCCCGCACGAACGCGGAGAGAAACTCGCGCGCCACGGCCTTTTCCACAAGAATCCGTTTGGCGGCAATGCAACTTTGGCCGGAGTTGATCGTCCGCGCCTCCGCGGCTTTCGTGGCAGCGCGTTCGAGGTCGGCGTCAGCCAACACAATAAAGGCGTCAGCGCCGCCAAGCTCGAGCACGCATTTTTTTACGTATTGTCCCGCGAGCGCAGCAACTGCCTGCCCGGCACGCTCGCTTCCCGTGAGGGTTACCGCTGCCACCCGCGGATCGCCGATCAGTCGCCCCACGCGCTCATTTTCCAGCAGCAACACCTGAAATAGACCGGCCTGAGCCCCGGCCCGCCGCCATAGCGCCTGGATCTCGAGAGCGCACATCGACACGTTCGCCGCATGTTTGAGAACCACAGTGTTGCCAGCTACCACCGCGCCTGCAGCGAAGCGAAACACCTGCCAGAAGGGGAAGTTCCAGGGCATGATCGCCAGGATCACCCCAAGCGGGTCGAAGCGAATGTAGCTGCGATTCGCTTCGGTGCTGATGCTCTCGGGTGCGAGGAACTTGGGGCCCTGTTCGGCGTAATAGTCGCACACCCAGGCGCACTTCTCGATTTCGGCGCGGGCCTGGGCTATGGGCTTGCCCATCTCGCGTACGACGAGGCGAGCCAACGGATCGCGCTGCCGACGCAACTCGGTAGCCACGCGCCGCACTAGAGCGGCACGAAGTCCGATGGCTTGTTCGCGCCAATACCCGGCGCATTTCCACGCCCGGGCCAAAATTCGCTCCACGGTGGCATCGGAGTGCGCTTCGAAGGTGCGCAGCACCTCCCCAGTGCTGGGGCATACGGAAGTCAACGTGGTCATGAACGTCTCTTAGCTGTTCGCGTCGCCGAGCTTCCAGGCGGGCGCCACTCGCCGCGAAAGGGTAGCGGCAGCGCACATACGCACCACGCCCCCTCTTTCTTCTCGCACCGGGCCAGAGTGCGTACGGATCCGGTGTTCAGCTCGATGTGCGGGCCACCGGCAAGCGCCAAACGCACTGCTCGCAGCAGCGTTCGCCTGCGGCACGGAGGGAGCACCACCGCACGGAACGAATCACGATCCCGCTGCGATGCTCCTCGAGAACGTCTACGCGCGCGTGCTCGTTTCGCACCGGGCAGAGGAGACCCATGACAAATCTTCGGTCCGGCGCCGTTTCGGTGTCGCGCAGGAGGTAGAAGGCCAGTACCACCAAGGCCATCACCGCTGTGGTCACCAGGGCGACCAAAACACCGGCGTCCATCGACGTCATCGCGAGCTACCTCCAAAGCTTTTCTTCGCAGTAGCAGCCAACGTGCCCCGCCCATTGGTGGACTGTACCAGCACCGCGTGGCGGCCGGTCTTCCTGAAGATGAGAAAGCGAAGCTCCAGAATTCGCCTTTATGGAAGTGCGTCTGGCCGTAGCATGAGCGGCGCGGGGCGTGGCACCCGCGGGAGGGTGCCCCGATTCTCGCCGCAGCGAAGGTGGTGGACTAGCGAAGGGGCGAGGGCGTATTGCACGTTGGGAACTGCTAATTGGGCAGGGTGATATGAGCCTGAAATTGTATCGCGGCAATCGACTGGAAGACCTCGCCAAGAAGCTTTGTGAAGTCCTCGAGCGCTTGCCGCGGCACCCGTTCGAGACCCAGGTGATCGTGGTTCCTGGGAGCGGGATGGATCAGTGGCTTTCCATGCAACTCGCAGCGCACTTCGGGGTGTGGGCGAATGGCAAGTTTCCGTACCCGAGAAATTATTTCGAGTCCCTCTTCACCGCTGCGGGCCTGCCTGCCGACGAGGGTGGGGTTTTGTATCGCCCGAGGAATCTCGTTTGGGCAGTCGCAGCGGAACTCGAAGGGTTGCTGACTCTCCCGGCGTTCGCACCAGTACGAAGCTATCTCGAGCAAGTCGAGCACGGAGAGTTTCGCACCGAACAGGGCAGGTGCTCGAGTGCGTACATCGCCCTTTGCCAACGATTGGCCGAATTGCTCGATGAGTACGTAGTCTACCGGCCAGACTGGGTGTACCGATGGGACGCCGGTCACAGCGACGCCGACGACTGGCAAGCCATTCTCTGGCGTCAGGTGGTTCGCCGACTGGGCGAAATCCACTTTACCGCGTGTGCCCAACAGTGGGTCAGGCGGCTTCGTGACGGGGGGGATGCAAACCTCCCCCGCGTCAGCATGCTCTTTGGCATCGTCCACTTGCCGCCGCTGTATGTGCATCTCTTAGGGGAGCTTGCTCGGTACATTGACGTTCACTTGTTCGTGCCGAGCCCGTCGCCCGAGTACTGGGCAGAGATTCGTTCTCGCCGCCGCTATTGGCGCGAGCAGCTCGAGCATTGGGGCACGCTGGAAGGTGGCGAGGCGGAGCTGCAAGCGTACGAAGGCAATCCGTTGCTCGCCTCGCTTGGGCGGATGGGGGGAGAGTTCCAGGCTTTGCTGGAAAGCTGCCTGGATTACGAGGAGTACGCTTGTTACGCGCCGCCGGCAGAAAGCGCCGCGCTCGGGGTTCTGCAAGCGGATATTTACCATTTGCGGAGCCGACCTAGCACGCAGGCCCCCGCTCTCCCGCTGTCGCCGACGGATCGTTCCATCCGGGTGCATTCCTGCCACAGCCCCTTGCGAGAGCTCGAAGTGTTACGCGATCAGTTGCGCGCCTTACTGGAAGACGACCCGACGTTGCAGCCGGAAGACATCTTAGTTCTCTGTCCCGATCTACAAACTTACGGTCCGCTCATCGATGCGGTTTTCGGCAGCGATCGGGAAGCGCCTGGTCACATCCCTTGCACGGTTGCTGACCGAGCGGTACGAGCGAGCGAGCCGGCCATCGATGCATACTTTACCACCCTCGAGCTGCTGCAAGGGCGCGTCTCTGCCAGCGAGCTATTCGGTTGGTTGGCGTGCGACCCGGTGCGAGAGCGGTTCGGCTTTACCGCGTTGGAACTGGAGTGGGCGCGCACCTGGCTCGCGGGCGTCGGCGTGCGGTGGGGGATCGATGGTCGACACCGCCGAGACTTTGGATACCCGGAGTTCGAAGAGCACAGTTGGGCTTTTGCGCTGCGACGCATGTTGCTGGGCGTGGCGATGCCTCCGGATCCGAGCCGTTTGTTTTCTGGGGTTTCCCCTTACCCGGAAGCCGAGGGAGAAGGAGCCCAATTTGCCGGCAAGTTAGCGGAGCTCTGCGGGCGACTGTTTGCGTTGCGACCGGTGTTGCAGCAGCTTCACGAGCTGGTGGAATGGGCCACCATCCTGGATCGAGTGCGCCGAGAATTTATTGCCGAAGCCGATACCTATGCCGCTGCGCACGCTCACCTAAGGGAGGCCTTCTCCGAGCTCGCCGCAGGGGCGCAGCTCGGCCGCTTCGAGGGGTTGGTGTCCCTTGACGCTGTGGTGCCTTGGTTAGCGAGAGCGGTCGAAGACCGGCGGTCAGGTGCGTTTGGGTTTCTGCGGGGCGGGGTGAACTTTTGTTCCTTGCGACTCAGTCAATGTATCCCTGCACGGGTGGTTTGCCTGATCGGCTTGAACGACGCCAGCTTTCCGCGCTCGGCGCCGGCCTCGCCGATGAACAAGGCGGCACAACGACGCCGCCTTGGTGACCACGACCGCCGCGAAGAGGATCGCTTTCTGTTTTTGCAAGCGTTCCTCGCAGCCCGCGACTCCTTCATCATCACGTATGCGGGGCGCGACATCCGTAACAACAGCGAACGCCCTGCGGCTGTGGTGGTGGAGGAGTTGTTCGACGCCATCGATGGCAGCTTCGTGCCCCCGCACCCCAACAGCCGCGCTCGCGACATTGTGTTCCTTAGGCATCCATTGCAACCGTTCAGCCCCCGGTATTTCCAGGGCCACCCGGAGCTGGTGAGTTTTTCGCCGACACTGTGCGCCGGGGCACGCCAGTTGTTCGGCCACCGCAGCCCACCACCCAGGCCGGTGGACGGCCTTTTGCCCCGCCCCCGTGAGCGGGTCGTGACCCTGGAAGAACTGGCATCGTGGATGGAGCATGCACCGCTGGCGTTTTTGCAACAACGGCTGGGGGTGTACTTCGGCCCGGAAAGCGAGGGCCTGGAGGACGAACTGCCGCTCGAACTCGATGGTCTCGCCTCGTGGAATGTGGGGACGCAACTCCTGGAGTTGCGGGCGAAAGGCGTTCCGCCAGAAGAGACCTACGAAGTGCTACGGGCCATGGGCAGCTTGCCACCTGGTCGGCTTGGCAGGCTGCTTTGGGAGAGAGTGTGCACCATGGCCGAGCCATTGTGGAGGCTCGTCGCCTCTTTGACCCAAGAGCAGCGCCTTCCCCCTGTAGAAGTAGACGTCGCTATCGGAGACTGGACCCTCGCCGGTACCTTGCGGCGGACTTGGCCAGTCGGCCAGGTGCTGTGGACGTTTTCTCGCCTGCGCGCCAACGTCATGGTCCGTGCTTGGGTGAGTCATTTGGCCCTGTGGGCTGTACGGTTGCGTCAAGACCTGCCACTGCCCGGAGCGACATTCCTCATTGGCCGCAACGACAAGGACGAGGCGCGACTCCTCGAGTTTCTTCCTTGCGGCGAGGCTTTGCGCCTCCTCGAAGAACTGCTGGAACTATACGAACTCGGGTTGCGCTATCCCGTACCGCTCGTTGCTTTGTCGGCTGCAGAGTACGTGGAGCGAGTCAACCAGGGCAAACCAGAAGGGGAGGCGCGAAGTCGGGCCGACGCGCTGCTTCAAGGCGTTTGGCAACAAAACATCCCGGAGCGTTACAAGCTGGCTTCCTTGCTGCTTTACCGCGTGACGAGCCCAAGCTTGAACGATTTGGAAGCGGAGCGACCGGGAGACGTTCCGCCGTTTTCCGCTCTCGCGAGCCGAGTGATCGGGGCCATGGAGCCTTACCTGCGACAAGCCCAAGAACAACCGGGTCACTGGAAAGAGGAACCATCCTACCCATGAGCGCGCGTCCTCCCTTGCTCGACCCCCTGACCGTTCCCCTCGATGGGTGCTCTTTGATCGAAGCCAGCGCTGGCACGGGCAAAACCCACACGATCACGACGTTGTACTTGCGCTTGTTGCTCGAACGGGAACTCAAGGTCGAGCAAGTGCTGGTAGTGACCTTCACCAATGCCGCCACTGCCGAACTGCGTGAGCGTTTACGGAGCCGCTTGGCGCTGCTGCTCGAGGCGATCGAGGGCAAGTCTGTGGGTGACGCCGAAATTTCCGCTCTCGCTCGGGGCCGCAGCCAAAGTGGCGTGCGCGACCGCGACCTCATGCGGCTGCGCGCCGCGCTGTATAACTTCGATCTTGCCCCGGTGCACACGATCCACAGCTTTTGCCAGCGTGTGCTGCAGCAGTACGCATTCGAGGGCGGGCGTCTCTTTACTGCCGACTTGTCTCCGGATGCGGAGCGCTGGACCGAAGCGGCGGTGACCGGCTACTGGCTTCAAGCCATGGAACGAGCCGCCGAAGACCCGTCGCTCGGCGCCGCGTGGGGGAAAAACGATGCCGACCGAATCCCCAGCTTGCTGGACCCGGAGGCACGCAACGTCCTGCTCGAGCTGGCCCGTTGGCAATTGCGTTGTCCCGACCTGCAGGTGGTGTGGCCTGTAGCGGCAACGGCCAAACAGGCGGCGTGGCGAGAGTTTTTGCAACGCGGACTCGAGCACGTGCAAGACTTTGTCGCCCGCGAACGACGGCGCCGTGGTGTCCGCGGCTTCGACGACCTCTTGCAAGAACTCCGCGAGGCCCTGCGCGGCGCTCGCGGAGGCGAGCTGGCCGCCTTTATCCGCCGCCAGTTCCCGGCCGCACTTATCGACGAGTTCCAGGACACGGACCCAGTGCAGTACGAAATTTTTCGGCGGATTTACGCGGGAGAAAAGGACTCTACCCTGTTCCTGATCGGGGATCCGAAACAGGCTATTTACGCGTTCCGGGGCGCAGACGTCTTCGCCTACTTGCGCGCAAAGCACGACGCCAACCACAACTACACGTTGGCGCAAAACCACCGCTCCGCTGCCGAGCTGGTCAGGGCCGTGAACACGCTGTTTTCCCAGCAGGGCCAACCGTTTTTGATCGCTGGCATCGAATTCTATCCGACAGTGCCCGCCCTCGGGGGGGTGGTTGGCGCGGGGTTGGAAATGGTTTTTGTGCCCACTCCCCCGAAGCAGTCGATGACCAAGCAGTGGGCGGAAAAACACATCCCTGCGGCACTCGCGGCGGATATTCGAGAGCTCGTCGCCAGCCAAGTCCAATTCGACGGGCACGAGGTCAACTACTCGAGTATCGCTGTCCTGTGTCGCACCAACCGGCAGGCAGCCGGGGTGCAGCAAGCGTTGCGCAAGGCAGGGATTCCTTCGGCACTGGAGAGCGAGTCGAGCGTGTTCGATACTCCCGAAGCGGCAGAACTGGAACTCATCTTGGCGGCCCTTTTACAGCCTACGAGCACGGGCAAGGTGCGGGCGGCGCTGGCGACGGCGACGTTGGGTCGGACCGCGGCGGAAATTGCGAGCTTGGACGAGAACGATGGCGATTCTGACCAGTGGGCACAGCGATTTTTCGAGTGGGCGGAGTCGTGGCGGCGGGGAGGCGTGCTGCAAGCACTGCAACGAATGTTCGACGAACTCCACGTCGTCGAACGCTTGCTGCAGCGCGTCGACGGCGAGCGCTGCGTGACCAATTTGCGGCATCTTGGAGAGTTGCTGCACCAAGCAGGAACGGAAAAACGACTGGCACCGCAAGAGCTTTTCCAGTGGTTGGCTACGATGCGGCGCGAGCCGGCGTTGCGTACCTCCGACCGTGGCCTCGGCGAGGCACAACAACTGCGCCTGGAAAGCGACGAACAGGCGGTGAAAATCGTCACCATCCACAAAAGCAAGGGCTTGCAGTACCCAGTGGTGTTTTGTCCGTTCCTGTGGGACAACCCGACCCCGAACAGCAACACCAACCGCTTTGTCTTGATGCACGAGCCGAGCAGCGGGAACTTGATTCTGGATTTGCGCCAGCCGCCTCCGGCGGAGGCGCGGGAGCTCGCCGCTGTGGAAGCCCGGGCCGAAGCGCGCCGGCTGCTTTACGTGGCACTGACGCGGGCGCGTTATCGCTGTGTGATTTACTGGGGCGCGTTCACGAGCGCACACGAGTCGCCATTGGCCGGCCTCTTGCACCCGGCGCTGGAGCAGTCTTGGGCGACGAGCCCACCGAGTCGCGGCGGACGCGCCAAACTTGCCGATGCCTGGGTGAAGCAAGACCTCGAAGCCCTCGCTCGAAACTCGCAAGGCAGCATCTGGCTACGATCGGTCGGCTCGACTCAACCCAGCAAGGCGCGACCGACAGAAACAGCGAGTGCCGTCGAGCTGGCTTGCCGTCAGCCGCAGCGTCGCTTTGACGAAGTTCGTTGGCGGGTGGCCAGTTTCTCTACCTTGGTGCACGATGAGTCCGAGAGGCTTTCGCTCCCTTACGAAGGATTGGACTATGATCCCGTGGATCGACCGCTGACGGAAGAGGACTTCGCGGCCGACGAAGACCGAGGGTGGTCGCGTAGCCTCGAGGCCGGAGCCCGTACCGGCGAGTGGTTGCATCGGTTGCTGCAAGAGCTCGATTTCGCCTGCCCGGTAGCCGATCAAATGAAACTGGTGGAAGACGCCCTGAAAGCCGCAGAAGTGCCGTTGTCGCCCGCAGCGCTGGCGCAAGGACTGCAAGCGATCGTCGATACACCGCTGACTGCAGAGCTTCGTCTCCGCGACATCCCGCGACAACGCCGACTCAGCGAAGTCGGTTTTTTATTGCTCGCTGGGGCTCACCGCTCGGACAACAGCGGGATGGCCCCCCAAGACCTCGCCGAGGTGTTCGCCACCCATAGCGAGTCACCACTGGTGCGCCAGTACGCAGGCGAAATTGCCCGCCTGCCATTTGCGCGCTGGCGTGGCTTTTTGAAAGGGTACATCGATCTCGTCTTCGAGCATCGAGGCCGTTGGTACGTGGTTGACTACAAGTCCAACGACCTTGGCCCTCGGCTGGAAGACTATGCGCCTGGCCGGCTCGATGCCCCCATGGTCGCCCACCATTATGTGCTCCAGTACCACTTGTACACGATGGCCATTCACCGGTTTCTGCAAGCGACGCTTTCGGGATACGACTACGAAACCCACTTTGGCGGTGTGTTTTACCTGTTCCTGCGGGGCATGGCGCCGAAGAACCCAGCGGGCACGGGGATCTATTTCGACTGTCCACCGGTCAAGCTGGTCGAGGCCCTAGCTGACCTCTTTGCCGGACAAAGGTATGCCCATGGGCGCTAGTTTTGCGGATTTCGCTGGGACTCTCGACCGCCATTTAGCTCGCACCTTGGCTGAGTTGAGCGGCGACACCGATCCCCAGGTGCTGGACGCCATAGCGCTGTTGTCCGCAGCGGTGCGCAGTGGTCACGTGTGCCTCGACTTGTTGCACCCGCCCGCGGAAGCATGGCAAAGCCAAGTCGCAGGCGAGGGGGTTTCCCAGTGGAACCCGGGTGACTGGCTCGCCGTGTTGCGAAAAAGTCGCCTGGTCAGCGCCGGCGATGGAGATACACCTCTCGTCCTCGACGCTGCCGGCCGCTTGTACCTCAGGCGCTATTGGGAGTACGAGCGCCAAGTGGCTGCCTGCTTGAAAGAGCGTGCTCGGCCAGTCGACGACTCCCCGCTTTCCCCCTTGGTGCGCCAAATGGTCCACGAACTCTTTGCCGAACCCGGCACTGGCCCGAGCCAGCTCGATTGGCAGCGAGTGGCGGCTTTGGTTGCGCTGCGGCGCCGGCTTTGTGTCATTACCGGAGGGCCAGGGACCGGGAAGACATATTCGGTGGCGAACGTGCTAGCCTTGTTGTTCGCTCAGGCCGGGGAACGCGGGCAGCGACGCCCGCGCGTGGAGCTGCTGGCTCCGACCGGCAAGGCAGCGCAACGCTTGAGCGAAGCGTTGCAGGCGAACAAGGGAAAAATTCGTCACATTGCCCAGAGCCGAGGGCTAACTTGGCTTGCGGAAGTGGTCGACACCATTCCCGTCGAGGCCAAGACTATCCATCGTTGCCTGGGAGCGGCGGCCGACTCTGCCGTGCGCTTTTATCACCATAGAGACAATCCGCTTGCCGCCGATGTGGTGATCGTCGACGAATCTTCGATGATCGACCTCAGCTTGATGGCGCATTTGCTCGCTGCCCTACCCGCGCACGCGCGCTTGGTGTTGTTGGGCGACGAGCATCAGTTGGCCTCGGTGGAAGCCGGCTCCGTGTTGGGCGACATTTGCAATTTGGGCGCAGAAAGCACGTTTTCTCGTGCCCAGTGGGAATGGCTTGCACGGGAAACCCCGGGCTCGGTCTCGGTTCCCCCCGGTGCCCCGGAAAGCGACGGGTTGTGGGATTGTATTGTCCGCTTGCGCCGTACCTTTCGGTACAGCGCCGACAGCGGCATCGGGCGCCTCGCTGAGGCCATTTGCCGCGGCGACCCCTCTGCGGCATGGCAAGCCTTGCAAAGCAGCGATGGTTCCGTCAGCGTGGCCTCGCCGTTGCCCGCCTGGCAACTCGGTTCGCATCTGGCCGAATCGTGCCGGCGGAATTTTGCACCGTACATCAACGCCACCGAGGCACTGGATCGGCTGCGCGAATTTTCCGCGTTTCGCGTGCTTTCTGCCAACCGAAGCGGGCCCACCGGTGTCTCTTTCTTGAACCGAGCGATCCAGAGGGAGCTAGAGCGGGCTGGCTTGCTGCATAACACGGCGGAGCGCTGGTACGATGCTCGGCCGGTGTTGGTCACCGAAAACAACTATTGGGTGCGGCTGTTCAATGGCGACCTTGGCATTGTCATGGCTGGTGAGCGGCGTCCACCGCGGGTGGTGTTTCCCGGCGAAAGCCCGGGCCGGGTTCGCGAGATCGTGCCCGGACGCTTGCCGGAACACGAGACGGCATTTGCCATGACAATTCACAAGAGCCAGGGAAGCGAGTTCGACTTTGTCGAAATTGTTCTGCCATGGCAAGGATCGCCGCTACTCACGCGGGAGTTGCTCTACACCGCCGTTACGCGGGCCAAGCGCTGGGTTCGCGTGCACGCCGACGAGGCCACGTTCCGCCAGGCCGTGCGTCAGCGCATCGAACGGTCCTCGGGGCTTCGGGATAGTTTGTGGGGCTAGGAGCGTCTGTCCCGGAAACCCGAGGTTCGCTTCCCCGTCTTCACGGGGGTTGCTAGAGAGCGCGCGTGCCTTTGTTGGAAGTGCGGGATTTGCGGGTGAGCTTCTTCACGCCCCGCGGCGAGGTGCGAGCGGTCGACCGCGTCAGCCTGACCATCGACGAAGGGGAGACCTTTGGCCTCGTCGGCGAGTCGGGTTGCGGAAAAACCGTAACGGCACTGAGCGTGTTGCGCTTGCTCGACAGCAACGGGCGCATAGTCGGTGGTGACATGACTTTCGCGGGACGCCGCCTCCTGGCACTTTCCGAAGAAGAAATGCGCGCCCTTCGTGGCGATCAGATTGCCATGATCTTTCAGGAACCGATGACGGCCCTGAATCCCGTGCTCACAGTGGGCTATCAGATTGGCGAGGTGTTGGAAGTTCATCGTGGTGCCAGTCGCAAAGAGGCACGGGCGCAAGCGATCGAGATGTTGCGACTGGTGGAAATCCCCGAGCCTGAACGGCGTGTGGATGCATACCCGCACCAGTTGAGCGGAGGAATGCGTCAGCGGGTGATGATTGCCATGGCGCTGATTTGCCGGCCTCGCCTGCTCATTGCCGATGAGCCGACCACGGCGCTCGACGTCACCATCCAGGCGCAGATTCTCGACTTGTTGGGGCACTTGCAAGAGCGTTTCGGAATGGCGGTGTTGTTCGTCACCCACGACCTCGGGGTGGTGGCAGAGCGCGCCCGCCGTGTCGCGGTGATGTATGCCGGTCGAATCGTCGAGCAAGCGCCGACAGAAGAACTTTTTCGTCAACCACTGCATCCTTACACTCGTGGGCTGCTGCGTTCGATCCCCCAGCCTGGTGCGCGGCGACGCCGGCTGGAAGCGATCCCGGGTACGGTGCCGGATCCGTTGGCGCTGCCCTCTGGCTGTCGCTTTCGCGATCGCTGCAGCTACGCAGTAGAGCGCTGCGCACGGATCGACCCAATGCTGGCAGCGGTGAACGAGTGGCACCGTGTGGCCTGTATCCGTGCCGAGGAGTTTCTGCGGTGAAAAACGGCGGGCAAGATCCAGAAGCGACGTGGCTGGTGGAAGCACGCGGCTTGGTGAAGCATTTCCCGGTGCGCCGGGTCTGGGGCCGTGCACGAGAATTCGTACGCGCGGTCGATGGCGTCGATCTGTACGTGCGGCCCGGGGAAACTTTAGGCGTGGCCGGAGAGTCGGGCTGCGGCAAATCGACCTTGGGTCGGCTTCTCCTGCGCTTGCTCGAGCCCACTGCCGGCGAGATCCGTTTCCAAGGCGAGGACTTGCTGGCGTTGCGGGGCCGAAAGTTGCGGCAGCGCCGTCGCTGGATGCAAATTGTGTTTCAAGACCCGTATGGCTCCCTCAATCCCCGTATGCGTGTCGGCGACATCGTCGGTGAAGGGTTGGACATTCACGGCCTTGCCAAGGGAAGAGAGCGCAAGGAGCGGGTGCTGGCGCTGCTCGAACGCGTCGGGCTGCCCCGGGATGCCTACGATCGCTACCCGCACGAGTTCAGCGGTGGCCAGCGGCAACGCATCGGCATTGCCCGCGCGCTAGCGGTGGAGCCTCGGTTTATCGTTGCCGACGAGCCGGTGTCCGCCCTCGATGTGTCGATCCAGGCACAAATTGTCAATTTGCTGCAAGATCTGCAGGAGGAGCGGGGGCTTGCTTATCTGTTTATCACCCATGATTTGCGTTTGGTGGAGCACATCAGTCACCGGGTCGCGGTCATGTACTTGGGACAAATCGTGGAACTGGCACCAGCGGAAGAGTTGTACCGCGATCCCCATCACCCGTACACCCGTGCCTTGCTTTCAGCCATTCCCCAGCCGGACCCCAAGCTGCGCCGCGAACGCATGATTTTACCGGGGGATGTGCCGAGCCCCATCGCGCCGCCGCCGGGTTGCCGGTTTCACCCGCGTTGCCCCTTTGCCGAGGAACGGTGCCGGGTGGAGCCGCCCCGTTTGTCCGGCAACGGAAGCGGGCATTTCGTGGCCTGCCACGTGTTTCCGGTCACATGACCGAGCGGGCACGGGTGTACCTCCGCGGGTCGACCGGCAACGTGCAGCGAGTCCGCTGTGGCTACGGCTATCGTAGCCGATGCCTTGGTTGACAAGCGTTAAGGGCTTACGCGACGGTTCGCGGGAGGGGCCGTTTGCACGCGAGGCAGGGAGTGGGTAAGAGGTGCGGCAGAAAGGGGACGAGCGTGGCATTTTGGAATCGCGAGAGCGCGGAAGGAAAATCGCAACCGAGTGGCTCGCTTGGCTCCGAGTCAGGCCCCCTACGGAGCCCTGAGCCCCCACCCGACCCTGTGGCGCATCAACCGGCCGTACGGCAACTGCTCGGTCGAGAAACTACGGTGACGGGGAAACTGAGTTTCAACGCCCCGACCCGTATCGATGGCGTGCTGAACGGTGAAGTACGCGCCAGCGATTTGCTCGTGGTCGGGGAAGAGGGGAAAGTCGATGGTGCCGTGCGCGCACGGCAATTGCTCGTGCTCGGCGAGGTGCGCGGGGAGGTGTTCGTCGACGGTCGTGCCGAAATCGGCGCGAGCGGACGCCTATTCGGCTCGATTCGCAGCAAGGACCTCGTGGTTCAGGCCGGTGCCGTTCTCGAAGGGGACTGTAAAATCGGCTCGCCCGGTTAGTCGCCCCAGCGGGCGGGACAAAGGGGCCAGCGATCGGGGGGCGTTGGAAAGGCTCGCATGAAGACGCAAGAGGCGCGGGTCCCCGTGGGCGAAGCCGACACGGTCGGAGCGACCATTGCCTTCCCGAGTCGCAGTGCGATTCCTGTCGGCGTTCTTCTCGCTCATGGCGCCGGTAACGATCGTTTCGCCCCGGTTCTCGTCGGGGTGCAACAGGGCTTGGCGCAACGGGGAGTGACGTGCGCCACGTTCAACTTTCTGTACAAGGAGCGCGGTCGGCGGCTTCCCGACCCCTTGCCGGTCCTCGAAGACACTTACCGAGACGTGCTTCGGTGGTTCCGGCAGCGTTACGCCGAGCGCGTCCCAAACTGGGTGATCGGGGGCAAGTCGTTGGGCGGCCGTGTGGCGTCGCACTTGGTTGCCGAGGGCGAGGAGGCGCTCGGGCTGGTGTTCCTCGGCTACCCGTTGCATCCGGCAGGGAATCCCCGACAACTCCGGGTGGAACACTGGAGCGGGATTGCCGTGCCCATGCTGTTCGTTCAAGGAACCCGCGACCCGTTGTGCGACCTGAGGACTCTCGAACGCGTGCTGCGCGACTTCGGCGAGCGCAACCAAGCGAAGTTCGAGCTGGTCGTCATCGACGGGGGCGACCACTCGTTCATCGTTCCGCGCTCGCTTGGCCGCACGCAGGAGGAAGTGTACGAAGAAATTGCGCAGCACGTCGCTCGCTGGTTACACGAACTCAGCCCTGGCTTGCGCCAGACGTAAGGAGGCTTCGATGACAGAGGAAAAAAAGCAGACGCAGACGCCCGAGCAAATCCAGATCCAAATCGATCCGGAACACGCGAGCGGAGTGTACTCCAACCTCATGATGATCAGTCACCGCAAGGAAGAGTTCATCCTGGACTTTTTATTCGTGCAGCCACAGCGAACCCCGCAAGGGCAAATGTTGGCCAATTTACGCGCTCGTGTGATCACCTCGCCCGAGCACATGAAGCGTATTCTCAAGGCCATCGAAGAAAATTTGGCGCGTTACGAGGCGTCCTATGGGCCGATCCAGGCAGCGACGGACATCCCGCGGGTGACCCATTGAGTCCGTGTTTTTCCTTGAGCTAGTGGCTCGGCCGGCGGTTCAAGCGCCGGTACGAGGGCTGCAGTTGCCGGTAAATGTGGAGGAATTCTCGGAAAAGTTCTTCGTAAATGGCGTGCCGGGAGGTGTCGGGGGTGAACACTCGGCCGATGGGAATGCGCTGGTCCATCTCGTCGGGGCGCAAGTGACCGAGCGTGGCCAAGGCAGCGAAAGCAGCGCCGACGGCGTTGGCTACCCGCGGGTGCTCCGGCCGCAAAATGTTGCAGCCGAGCACGTCGGCGAAGATCTGGCACCAAAGGTCCGAGACTGCCCCGCCTCCGATAAAGCGCAAGTCGACGAACGGCCGGCCGACGAAGCGCTCGACGTGCATCCGTAACCAGCGGATGTTGAACGCCACTCCCTCCATGACGGCGCGCACGTAGTGGGCACGGGTGGTTCGGTGGTCCTGATTCACGAAGGCGCTGCGGGTCCACGGGTCGTTGGCCGGTACGAGCACACCGTTGATCCACGGGGTGAACAAAAGCTTCTGGCTCCCTGGGGCCACCGAAGCCGCGAGGTCGTTCAAATAGCCATAGGGGTCGTGCAATGGGGCAACGCTGGGATCCTCGGCGGGCAGCAGCACGTTGTCTTTGAACACTTCGAGGCAGCGACCTGCCATCCCTTGTTCTGCCGTGACCACGTATCGCCCGGCGAGTGCCGCGGGCATCGTGGCAAGCATGTGCCGGATGTCGGTGCGTTTCCAGGGAACGTGGCAGCTCATCCAGGCAGTGGTTCCGACGTAGAAGTAGCCGATGAAGTCGCGGATCGACCCTGCGCCAATGGCAGCCGATTGGCCGTCGCAGGAACCCATCACCACCACCGTGTCGCGACGCAAGCCGAGGTCGTCCGCAACCTGAGGAAGGACGGGGCCGATCACGGAGTTCACCGGTTTGAGGGGGGGCAATTTCCGCTCATCGATTCCCGCCCAAGCCAGCAACCGTGGGTGGTAGTAGATCTTGTTGGGGTCGCGGTTGTCCGTAAGCCAGTACGGGAACATCGTGCCGTAGGAGGCGACGATGCGGCCCGTGAGGCGGGCGTTGAGATAGTCCATGGGCTCGAGGAACTTGTAGGCAGCGCGGTAAAGCTCGGGTCGGGCGTGCTTGAAAAAGAGGAGATGGCCCAAGCCATCGACACCGGACAGCGCCGGCGCACCTCCGGTGAGGCGGATCCAAGTGTAGAGTTTGTAGGGGTCGTACCCGGAAAACTTAAGCCAGCCAGCGACGGCATGGCGCACGTAAGGAGCGCCCCGGGAATCCATCCACGAAATGGCCGGGCCAAGGGGCATGCCCCGCTCGTCTACCGGCACCGTCACTGCCCACTGCGTCGTACACGCGAGGGCGACGATGCGATCCCGGAGCTGCGGTTGCGCGGCGATGGAAGAGCGAGCCGCCCGGCTCACTTTCTCCCACCACTCGTGGGGGTCTTGCTCCGCCCCGCCGTGATCGAGCAAGCGCGTCGCGATGGGCAAGGTTTGGACACTGGCAACCTCGCCCCGGGCAGAGACGAGTGCGGTCTTTACCGCACTGGTCCCCATATCGATGGCCAACACCCAGGGATCGCTCTGCACCGCAGATTCCTCCGAATTGCACCCGACTTCTCTGGCCACCGACGCTAGCGCGCCTCGGGGGCAGCGAACAACACCTGGTGCCGAGGCTCGAAGCGTTGCCCGCTGCGCTGCTGTCACTCGCTCTGCGATCGGGCTGCTGCCAGCGCGGCTTGATAGACGAGTTTCAAGGGCACGTTGGCTTTCTCGGCCGCGCGTTTGCAGTCTTCGTACTCGGGCGCCAAGTTCCAATGGCCATCGGGCATGCGCGCTGCTTTGATGCGTACCGTTCCGTACGGGGTTAGCACCGTGCGTTGTTCGCGGACGAGGAGGTGGCGGCGCACGGGGTAGCTGCGCACGCCGAGAGAGGTGGTCTCGTCCAGCATGGCGCGCACGACGGTGGCGTGCCGAGCAGCGTCGACAAGGGCATGCAAGACGACCCCGGGACGGTTTTTCTTCATGTACACGGGGCTCAGCCACACGTCGCGGGCCCCTGCCGCGAACAAGCGCTCGAAGGCCCACTCGAACCACTGCGGGGGCATGTCGTCGAGATTGGTTTCCACCACCAGCAGCTCCTCCTCGAGGAGCAGCGGAGCTGTTTCTGCGAGCACGAGACGCAACACATTCGGGCGGTCGGTCCACTCTCGCTCACCCGCTCCGTACCCCACGGCGGTCACAGCGAGGGGTGGCGGAGGGCCTGGTTTGCACAAGGTCGCGACGATGGCCGCCCCGGTGGGGGTGACGAGTTCCCCTTCTCCAGTTCCGAAACAGACCGGGAAGCCGCGGAGCAGCTCGAGCGTTGCCGGGCCGGGAACCGGCAGCGTTCCGTGTTGGGTCGGAACGACTCCTCTGCCGAGGGGCAGCTCGCTCACGTAGCCAGCTTCGATTTGGAAGTGGTACAAACCAACAGCAGTGGCCACGATGTCGACGATGGAATCGACGGCGCCGAGTTCGTGAAAGGTAACGTCTTCGGGGGGAACCCCGTGCACGCGCCCTTCCGCAACTGCCAAGCGGTGAAACGTCTCCAGAGCGAGCTTTTGCACCGTGTGATGGAGCGGGGCCTGCTCGATCATGGAACGGATGTCGCGAAAGGAGCGATGTGCATGCGGAGCATGGGGCGGAACGACGACTTGGAATTTGTAAGCGCCAATGCCGCTGACCACACGGGGAAAAGCGCGAAGCTCGAAGTGTTCGAGATCGAGTTCGGCAAGCGTGTCGCGCACCGCATCCAGTGGCAGACCCAACGAAAGCAACGCTCCCACGGTCATATCCCCGCTCACGCCCGCAAAAGCGTCGAAGTAAAGGATCCGCATGGCCGTGCCGGCTCTCCGCTTACGCTTGGCATGTTGGCGGCTCGGGAACAAGCGGCTGGGCGAACGGAGGGGTGGGTGGCAAGTGGTTGCTTCCCCTAGTCCAGTCACTGGCGCCGGACCACGGGTAGGATTGCAGTATCTCGGTTCTAGACCAGCCGCGGTTGTGTACGTGCTTCTCCGTGCGCCGAAGGCGAACGCGCGCCCCGCACGGCAGGCGTCTGCCCCTTGCGGTTGCGCTTTTCCTGCATGGGCACGAGGGCCCGTTCTTGGCCTGCATCGGCCCGTGCGATGCTTTTCAGCGGGGAAACGGCGCGCATCCCTCGTCGCTTCTGCCAACCCGCGCCTTGGCTCCCGGGTCCGCAGTTTGCCTCCGGCCGGATCGATCCGCTCGAAGGCTTGGCGCAGTGAGTTACCAGCCACGCACAGGTTGTCGCAATCGTCGGATCGCCGGTTCGCGATCGCGGGTTCCGAATTTGCGGCGC
>CALAMI010000024.1 GCA_937925685.1 Candidatus Binatia bacterium
GGTGTTCTCGGCTTCGCCTCGGCCGAACGAGAGTGCGCGGGCGCGCTTTAGCTTGCGAGTGAAGTCCAAAGACGGGCGGCTGCCCATCGGGCGGCAAAAACGCAGTCTGCTGCGCCTCACCTGCAAAGCTCGGCCGTTGCCGTAAGCGGTTAGGCTTCCCTTTTACCTTCCCTTCCTAGCGGTAGACGCGGGGTAGCTCATCGAGCTGCCCCGCGTCGGTTTTTGGTTCCCTAGGTACTTGCAGGAGGACTTCGAGGGCGCCAAACGGGCACGACAGTGGATGGGAAGAAAAAAGGCTGAGCGACACAAAGGAGCGCCGCGGGTCGCGAAATGCGTGGAAAGCAGCCCAGTCGCAATTCAGGGCCGCAGGGAAAGTGTGCGCCAGCTCGCTGCGGCCGTCGTGCTGGTGTTGCTGGTGGTGCTCGCCTACCGCCCCGCCCTCGAAGCCGGGTTCGTTTGGGACGACGACGATTACGTGACCCAGAACCGCACTTTGCGAACGCTCTCTGGATTGGCGGAGATCTGGCTCCACCCGCGCTCGATCCCCCAGTACTATCCGTTGGTGCACACGACATTTTGGCTCGAATATCGGCTGTGGGGCCTGTGGGCTCCCGGCTATCACGCGGTCAACGTTCTGTTGCACGCCGCCAACGCGTTGTGGGTCTGGCGCATCCTCGTGTTACTGGAGCTTCCCGGGGCTTTCCTTGCGGCACTCCTGTTCGGCTTGCACCCGGTCCAGGTGGAGTCGGTGGCATGGGTAACGGAGAGGAAAAATACCCTGAGCGGGTTGTTGTTCCTCACCAGCGCTTACTTGATGCTGCAGTTTCTTCGCTGGAAGGAAACGCGCCCGTGGCTCTATCGCTGGGCGACGGTGAGCTACTTGGGCAGCCTGCTGAGCAAGACCGTGACCGCAAGTTTACCCATCACCCTTGGCTTGGTAGCGTGGGCAAAGGGATGGTGGCGACGGGGAACGGTTTGGCGTCTCCTGCCGCTGGCTATGTTGGGGGCGACGTTGGCGGGAGTTACGGTCGTCCTGGAACGCGAACATGTCGGGGCGATGGGTTCCGACTGGAACCTGAGCTTTCTCCAGCGGACTCTGATCGCCAGCCGGGCCCTTTGGTTTTACCTTGCTTGCCTGGTGTGGCCCGTGAACCTGACGTTCGTGTACCCACGGTGGCAGGTGAACACAGCCGAAGTCCTCGACTATCTGCCGCTCGCAGGATGTGTCGGCGTGCTGGCCGTGCTTTGGTTCGGACGACGATGGTGGGGGCGCTGGCCGCTTGTGGCGGCGTTGTACTTCGCCATCACCGTGGGGCCAGCCTTGGGTTTCGTCAATGTATTCCCGATGCGGTATTCCTTTGTCGCCGACCATTACCAGTATCTCGCGAGCATCGGCCCGCTGGCGCTGGCAGGGGGGGCGGCTGCCATGGGGTTCGAGAAGTTGGCACCTTGGCTCGGGGCTCGCTGGTGCACGGTGACGGCTCGGACACTGGCAGCGATGGTGTGTGCGGCGCTCGCATTCCTCACTTGGGAACAGGCGCACGCCTACCGCGATCTCGAAACGCTCTGGCGCGACACTCTACGGAAGAACCCGAGTGCTTGGATGGCGCACAACAACCTTGGTCTTTTGCTCCTCGAGAGAGGCAACGTGAAAGAGGCCGAGCAGCATTTCCTTCGAGCGCTCGACGTGAAACCGAACGATAGTTACGCGATGAACAATCTTGGCCTGATCGAGGCAAATCGCGGCAACCTTGCTGCCGCGTCGAGCTGGTTCGAGCGCGCGGTTCGCGAGGACCCCTGGCAAGCCGAAGCGGCGAACAACTGGGGCAACGTTTTGGCGCAGTTAGGCCGGTGGACGGACGCCGAAGAGGCCTATCGCGAGGCGGTGCGTCGCAAGCCGCGGTTTGCCGATGCCTGGAACAATTTGGCCAACGTGCTCGCACTGCTGAATAGGCCGGACGAAGCCAGCGAAGCGTACGAACGGGCGTTGGCTTTGGATCCGGACTACACCACGGCGTACGAAAATTACGCGCGTTTCCTGCAAGCCCAGGGCAAGCATGACAGCGCTCGAGCGGTGTTGGAGCGGTTGCGCACACGGAAACGTCTTTGAGGGCGTTTCAGCCTTCGGGTCGGGGCAAACCTCCGGGATGGGAGCAGGTTTTCCGTCCTATCGAGCGCAGCGAAAACCGGTGCTGCGGCTCACGTTGTTCGGTGTCACGCCGGCATAAATGGCAAACGCGCCGTTACGACTGCCGGTGGCGAAATTCCCCCCGCGGATGATCGAGCCTGGCCACTCCGGCTTTGGCTCCAGGAGCTCGCGGGCGAACCAGCGCTTGAGCAAGGATGGCGCAGTTACCTCGGTGGGGACATTGGCTCCAACGCAGCTCAAATCGCCGCCGTATTCGGGCGGCCACGAGCGGCATGCCTGCGCGACATCCGTCCAGTCGGCTACCCACTCCCACACGTTGCCGACGAGGTCGTAGACCCCCCAGTTGGACACGCATTGGACGCGCGAGCCGGTGGGTTGAGCGAATTCCGAATTCGTAGCGCATGTGCTGCGCTGGTCATCGTCGTCGTTCGGGTCGGGCGTGCCGGCAACCGCTGCCTGCCATTCCGCATTGGTGAGAAGGCGTTTGCCAGAGAGGCGACAGGCTTGCTCGGCTTGAAACCAGGTGATGCAGGTGCTGGGCAGGACGCCGGGAAGCGAAAGAGCGTACAGCCGGTCGCTCCAGTGGCCGTTGCGGGGAAACCCGGGGCCGTACTCTTCCCCGGAACACGTTTCTCTTGGAATCGTACCCACTTGCTCGGCTCCCAAGGCACGCAGTTGCTCGGCAGAGAGGAAGCCCAGCACCGCTTTGCGGATAACGATCCGGTCGTCGGGGAGCCGCCACACGCTCGCCTCGTATTTGTCCACGCACACAGTGCCAACGGGTGCTTGGTCTGGCGGGCAACGAAGCCGTGCGGGAAGAGCGGAGCTTTCCCGCGGCGTCATCGAGGCGAATACGACGGCAACGGTCACGGCCAAAAGCAGTGGGTTCATACGAATTCCTCCGCCCCATATTTGCATTTTTGGAGTGCGGCAGCCATGCAGCTGCATGCGGGCGGAACGCCCGCGGGGACCGCCCGACGAGCGTTGCTTGCGGATCGCTAAGGCGATGCGCGCGAAACCCACGAAGGGCACACGGCCGTGCGCCCCGACGGGGTGCGGATACGTTGGTGCCGATGGAAACCAAGGGCGCATTGCCAGGCGCCGCTACGGTGTGCGGCGGAACGGTGCGTAGGAGTTGTCGGGCGCCCATGGGTGTGCTTGCCAGCGGCAGGGGTTTTCCACAATGTACTGGCGAATCGCGTGCAAATCGCGGTCGTTCCGAATTACGTGCTACGTAGTAGTTACGCTGCCGCACCGAGGCAGCTAGCCCCTGGTGCCTTTGCTTTACACGTCGCGCGCTGGCCGCTTTGAACGCCGCAACGAACGTCGCCAACGACCGCGACGGCCGTCGTAACCGGGGTAGGGGCGCACGGCAGTGCGCCCACGCTTCCGCACATCCCGTCCGTGTGCCCGGCACCGCCACAGGTGTGTTTTTCCACCCGCCGCTCACTCCCACGATCCACACAATACCATGAACGTGGTTGGGCATCCCCACGAATTCCTCGGCATTCAGTTCGATCTCGCGACGGAGTTGCGCCGACCGAAACCACTCCTTCCGTACAATTTCACCCAGCCCATTCCGGCGCATTTCTCCCTTCAAAACTTCGCCAAACAGCCACTGGTCGTGGTGCGTGCAAATGGTGACGAAGTAAGCGCCTGCCTGGGTGTAATCGTGGTGAGCCAACCGTATGCTGCGATGCCGTCGGGCAGGTAGCCTGCGTTCACTCATGTCGTTCCAGGGCGTTTGCAAGTTTCGTGCGCAGCGGCCATGCCCCGTGGCCAGTGGCTATCCCGACAAGCAACCACAGAGTAGCACCCGTCGCCGTGAGGCGACCAGGTTATTGGGGGGGGACCGCGACGCGGCTTGGAAACGGAGGGCGCACGGCCGTGCGTCCCTAGAGAACGAAATCGCGGCTCGGCGTCCCTTCACTCAGCTTGCAGAGCCTCGCGAGCGCGGTTGGACACTTCGAGGTCGCCCGCCTGCTCCGCCAACGCGAGCGCTTGGGCGAACGCTTGCCGCGCTTGTGTCGCTTTCTTGGCGTCGCGCAACGCGGCGGCTAGGTTGAACCAAGCGCGCGGGTCGTTCGGGGCCAGGCGGGTGACCTCGCGGTAGTGATCCAGCGCGCGGTCGACATCTCCCGTTCGTTCCAGCGCCATGGCCAACTGCGCGTGGGCGGCAAGCGAGCTCGGATCGATGGCGATCGCAGCACGATACGCAGCAATGGCAGCCTGTGTGTCTCCTGCCTCGAGCAGGAGGTTGCCCAAGAGCACCCGCGCTTTGCTGTGGCGAGGATCTTCCTCGAGGGCGACGTTCAAGTGGTGCCGCGCTGCTTCCGGTTGGCCTAATTCGAGAAGGACCAGGGCGAGGTTGAAGTTGGCACTCACGTGCTTGGGGTTGGCGGCAAGCAGGGCGCGGTAGTGGGTTGCCGCTTCCTGCCAACGCCCGCGATTGGCCGCCGCAACCCCCAAATTCAGGCGCGCCAGCGGATCGTGGGGACGTAACGCGATGGCATGGTGCAGATGTTCTAGGGCTTCCTCGGTTCTTCCTTGCCTGAGCAGATAGGCACCGAGATTGGCATGCGCTACGTGGTTCCCCTCGGTCACCTGGAGTGCACGGCGGAACAGCGTCTCGGTATTGCGCCAGTGGCGAGTTTGACTCGCGGTCAGTAGCGCCCAAAGGGCGAGTACGGCGGCGCCAACGACAAAGGCGAGAAGCTGTCGCACCGGCTTGCCTTTGGCCCACGCCCGAACCAGGCAGGCTACCATGAGAAAGATTCCGGTCAGCGACAGATACGTGAAACGGTCGGCTCGAGCTTGGTCGCCCACCTGAAGAATCCCCGAGACCGGCGCAATCGTCAGCAGGTACCAAAGCCAGCCCACCCACATCCAGGGGTACCGCAGGCGGCAAATCCAAGCCACCGCCGTCATCCCCGCCAGCAAAGCCGCCGCGGGCGCGAACTCGTCCAAGGTCAAGGATTGCCGGGGGTAAAACACTGCCAATCTCGCCGGCCACAGGGTGTCACGCAAGTACAGTACGTACGCTATGCAAGCGTTTCCGATGCGAAAGCTCAGCGGGCTCGCCTCGAGGGGCTCGACCGCACCGCGAGCCGCTTGCGTGGCAATAGTGGCCAGCCCGACGACAAACGCCAGGGCGAACCAGGGGAGCTTTTCTTGGACAAGTCGGCGCCACTCCGTCGCCGAAGACTGCCCTAGAGGTACTCGCTCCAGGGGCCAAACGTCGAGCAGCAACAAGAGAAGGGGAAGGGTGACCACCATCGGTTTCGCCAGTAACGCAGCCGCATAGGCGGCATACATCATCCTCCAGCTCCGACGGCGGCCCGAGCGTACGAAGTCGACGTAGGCCAGCAACGCCACCAGGGCAAAAAACGTGCTGAGCACATCCTTTCGCTCTGCGACCCAGGCTACCGATTCCACGTGAAGAGGATGCAACGCGAACGCGCCCGCAATCCAAAAGCTAGCGCCAATCGATCCGAGAAGCTGCCGACCGAGCAAAAACAGCAGCACCGCGTTGGCACAATGCCAGGCCAGATTCACGGCAAGATGAGCGGGCGCGGAAAGACCGAACAAACTCACGTCCACAAGGTGCGAAAGCCCGGTCAAGGGATGCCAGGTGGCATGATGAGGCTGAGTGAACACGTACACCAAGCCCTCCCAGGTCACGCCTTTGCGAATCACCGGGTGCTCGACGACGTACTCGTTGTCGTCGTACAAGAGGAAGTCGTGGATGCGCAAATCGCGGTAGGTCCACGCCGTCACGAGCACCAAAAGGGCGGCGGTTGCGGGCACGAGGAAGCGCTCTTTGGTTCCGAAGACGTCTGCTCGTGTCATGGCTTGCGCTCGAAGACCGAGACAAAAAGCCCACCCGCGGGGTGGCGAAATTGCGCTTCCTCGCCCCATACCGAGCGGCTGTCTCCATTGGCCATGATTTCCACCAAGCCATAAGGCCGATAGTGGGTGTTTGCGTAAGCAGCCGACCATTCCAAGATTCTCGAGGGCGAGTCGGGTCGGCGCGACCACGACATAGGCACGTGGACGAGAATCAAAAACCGCGGATGTGCCGCCTCGATTTCACGAATCATTTGTTCCTGCATTTGCAAGGCGAACGGGTGCGCCTCCATCAAGGGGTAGGTATAAACGAAGCCTGTGGCGGCTTTGCGACCGGCGTAAAAGTAGATTTCCGGTTCCGAGCCGATGACGGCAATGCGCTCTTCTGGCCCAGAGTGGTTACGAACTTGCGCGGCTATCTCCACGGCTTCGGGGAAGGGGTTGCGTCCGTAAATGGCCCGCGATACCGCCTCCGGGGACAAGCCGCGAAACCTGCTCCATTCCTGCAGCACCGTGAGCACCAACACCCCCACGACGACGATGATCGCTTTTTTGCGCCAGCTGTAAAGCCAGTGCGCGGCCAACGCCATGCCGATGGCCGCGCCCGGCACGAGCAAGAGGAAGTAGTGTTCGCTGAAACGCCACCCGAGGGTCACAGCAGCAACATTCGTTAGCAAGAACGGCCACAGCCCTTTTGCCGTCTGGCGCAAGCGAGGATGCCCGAGCGCACACCAAGCGCCCGCCGCGAACGACCAAGCGAGGGGAGCACCCCCGAAGACGTGGGCCACCGTTGTTGTCGCTAGCCGTATGCCCTCGCCAAAGGGCACCGCAGTGGCGTACTGGCGTGCGTAGGTGATGGTCCAAAACCATAACGCCTCGAGAGCCGACGCTGCCCAGAACCCGCCAAACACAATCGCCCACGGCAACGCAAAACCACCCCCGAGGAGGAAAAGAGCCCGGAGCGCTTCTCCCGGAGCTCGCGTTGCGGCGGACGAAATCGAGCACCAGGCCAAGTAGGCGGCGAACATCGCTCCAGTGGGTTTCATCGTGGTCGCAATCCCGCATGCCAGCCCAGCCAAAAGCCAGCGGTGGCTGTAGCCGCGCTGCACTGCGGAAAGCCCGAGCCCTAGACCGGCTAGCCCAAAAAGCAAAACGTAATGCTCCGCTTTGGCGGCAAAGCCGAGCATACGATGGTTGGCGCAAAGTACGGCAAGGGCGGCTGCACCTGCCAGTGCCGGGGCGCGGGGAAACCAGTGCCGGGCGCAGCGGTAAAAGAGCCACAGGTTGATTACTGCCACGGTGCTCACGGCCAGGCGTACACCACGAATGGTTTCGCCGTATAGCCACAAGGCCAGGGCGTGCCCGTAGTAAATGCCAGGTGGCTTCATGTTATAGGCATCGCGATACGGCAGGCCACCGCGCAAAATGATTTGCCCGAAATATGCATATTCTCCCTCGTCGCGCTCGAGCGGCACGTCGAGAAATCGCCAGCGCAACAGGCTCACCGCCGTGGCTAACAGAAGCAAGACGACTGCTGCCTGATGCCGCGAGAGATCACGAGTGCGTGGGGGCCACGTGTTCATCGTCCGTCGCCGGTTCCCTGGCCAACCGCCCTGTAGAAACGAACCGCGGAGGGGTGACACGAGCGGGCATTTCCACCCAGCCGGGTGCGCCGCCAGCGGCGATGCGGTAGAGACGCGCTATGTATGAAGCGAGCCACGCCACGGCGAGGCTCACCAAACCGAGACCATAGGCCATCGCAGCACCGAGCCAGAGAAGCGCCGAGCCCCGCCACCACGCCGTCACCGACGCGGCGCAGCCAGCAGCGAGGCAAAGCACGGGAGCGATCCATGCGGCCAACAACGGCGCCGGGGAAAAACTGGTCATGATCTCCAGGTTCAAACGGGTCAGCGCCCAAAGACTGTAGCGCGTTTTTCCCGATCGTCGTTTCTCGTGTCGCACCGGAACCTCGCGCACGCGAAACCCCAGCCACACGGCCAACGCGAAGAAGGGCTTTCCCGGCGACCACGCCTGCCGTGTCGCCTCGATCACCTCGCGCCGGTAAGCCTTGAATTGCCCCCCGTAGTCCTGCAGTTGGCGTCCAACCAAAAGCCGCGCCAGCCAATGGACCGCGCGGGACCCCCAATAACGCCACACCTGCTCGTAGCGCTGTGTGCGCAAACCACTGACCAGGTCGACGTCGGCAGCGAAAGCTGCCAGCAGTTTCGGAATTTCTTCCGGTGGATTTTGCAGGTCGCCATCCATGGTGACCACGAAGTCTCCCGTGGCTTCAAAGAGACCGCAATTCAGCGCGGCATTTTGGCCAAAGTTCCGCGTCAAGCGCACGTTGCGGATCCGTGGATTGTGGGTGCTGGCCTTGGCGAGAAGATCCGGGGTAGCATCCTCGCTGCCATCGTCCACCACCACGACCTCGTAATCCGGCGTGAGATCGGCGAGTACCGCGATGGTGCGGGACAACAGTTCGTTCAGCGTTGGCGCTTCGTTGTAAACGGGAATAACCACGGACAGCCGTGGCGGGGCGCCGCTTCGAACGGTCATCGCACGGAAGAAAGGACGCGGCGTGCTCCTGCGATGCCATGACACAGCAGCAAGTCCACCACCGATAAGTGCGACACGAAGGGATGAAACAACTGTGGGTACTCGGGATGCTGGTAGTGGTGGAACTCCACCTCGATGCCATAACGACGGCAAAGTTCGACGTCGAGATAACTCCGGGCCGTTTCGCCTTGGAGGAGACGGTCGGCCCCGAGATGACGCATGAAAGCGACAATCCGGTGCGTGGGGCTCGGTTTGTCGGGGAAGGTCTCGGCATAAACCCGCTCGAGTCCGAGTTCGGACGACACTAGTAGTGGGGTCGAAATGCCCAACAAGTTGCGCAGCTGGTGCAGCAAGGGAATCGTGACTTCGACGAGCCGCTTGCCGGGATGGAGCAAGAAAGGTTCGAGTTGGCCTAAAATGCCCTCCCGAAAGGGGCTGCGCCGATAAAAGTGATCGAGTAATTCGAGATGCCGCTGGCCCCAGGCCACATGAGGGCTCACGCGCACGCGGCAAATGGGGTCGCCCAACGCATAGTGCACCGGCACCGTCAGCCAGTGCGGCCCTTGAGGGCCGCGAACGCGGTTCCGGTGTGCCCAGCCGCTGGAAGTAAACTGCATCTCGTCGGCGACAATGAATGCATCGACCCGGCGCATTTGGTCGAAGTAACCAAGCCAGGGGAGATATCCAGGTTGGATACCGGCAACGCGCATGATCAGCGTAGCTGCTCGGGAACAAAGCGGGGCCGAGCGGTCAGTGCCCGCGCAGAGCGGGCTTCATGGCTGTATCGGCAGGGGCTTCCGGCAAGGGTAAGTCCGCGTATGCCGAAAAAATGGTCTTCTTCATCCGCTTTTTGACCCAGGGGGCAACGGGGAGATCGTCGATGTAGTCGAAGTTGCAGCGAAGGAAGTACTGCCGCCCGGCGCGGACCAGGGCCGGATCCTCTGGCTGATTCCACCGGTTTTTCCACTGTTCATAGGCTTGCACGGCTGTCTTGCGGTCGATGCCGACGAGCTCCAGAGTGCGAATGCGCGTCTCCCGGGTTAGCCGCGAATCCCGACGGTGACGACCGATGAAGATGCTGGCGGCAAACCGTGCGTATCCCAGGCAAGCGAGAACGCGTACGACGGGATTCTTCATTTGCCGCAACGCCTCGATTCCAGTGGCGCGCGACATTTGCATGTGGCGGGCCTCGTCAGTCGCGTGGTTCTTCAGCAAAGCTTGCACCACAGGGTGAACCTCCTGCTCGTCGATGATCGAACGTTCGACGGTTTTCTGGTTCACGTTCAGGGCAAAGCGGGTGAAGTAGTAGTAATAAAGATCGCCCCTCAGCCAACCGAGAATCGTGTGGCCGTTGACATACGTTTTCGCCAATCGAAGCGACGGATTCGCGTTGCGGAGGTCGTCGAAGGTGAGACCGTAGAAGTTCAGGACGCGTTCGATGACTTTGAGAAATGCTTGAACGTGGGCCATTTCCTCCACGACTTCCCGTGCCATGTACAGCGCCACTTCGGGCGATCCACGCAGGATGGTATTTAAAGCCGACTGCATGTTGAGGACGTTGACGGCAATCTCGGCCACACCGGTGCTCAGGTAGCTTTGACAAAAGCACAGCCGATTCAACATGAGCTTCTGCTCGTTGCTCAATCGCTGCCAGAGCGGTTCGCCGTAATACCAGGTCATCTCCTGCGGAAACAGCGTGTGCTGCTGCAGCGTGGCCGGATCGAATCGGTCGGCCAGCAAGTAAAAGTGCTCCCCGAGCTGGTCGACGAATCGGTCGCTCACCTCCTTGAGCCGATAGGTGAATTCGAACCCTTCCATGGTCGCCTCCTTCACATCGGATACGGTGATTCCAGCGAGGACTCGACTCGCGGTGCGAGTGCCCCGGCTTGCCCGTTCGCGAGCGGAGAGAGCCCGTCCCGCAAGACGTTGCGGTATCCCCGGCCATCAGCCAACGGCCAGTCGACACAAGATGCGCACAGCGCGACATCGGTGAAGCGCTTCGCCATGTGGGCAGCCCGCCGCCGTTGCATTTCCTTTCCGTGCCAAATTTCCAGCAGCGATTCCGCTTGTGCATGGCCGACCGGTGCTCGGCCATCCCAATCCGTCCCGCACATGGTGACGGTGCCATCTTGGAGAACGATGAGCCCTTCGAACAGCCAGCGACAGGGCGGACGCTCCCTATCCGGCAGCTGTCGGGATACGCTCACGCTGCCCCCGAACGTGGATGGCTCGATGGTCATGACGAAGTCGGCTCCCGTGAGCAAGGGTCGCCAATGCTCCACGACTAGAGCGAGCATACCCCGGGTTTCCGGCGTGAGCAGCACTTGCAAGGAGACCACCGGCCGCTGTTGCCCCAGTTCGCGTTTGCGCAGGAAAAATGCGGTGAGGTTGTCACGGACGCGCGCGAAATGGTCCCGACCGCGCATGACCTGGTACGTCGCTGCATCGGCAGCGTCGAGGGAGCACTCGAGCCGGTCGAGTCCGATTTGGAGGAGTTGCTCTGCCACTTGGCCGCGGAGTGACACGGCATTGGTGGAGAGGCCAACCTCGGGAACACCGGCTTCCTTGGCGTAACGGCAAAACTCGACCACGCCCCGATGCAGCAGTGGCTCCCCGAGAAAATGAAGCCACATCCGTGCGCCGTGTGCGGCACACTCTTGGGCGATGCGCTCGAACAGCGGGCGCGACATGAAACCTAGCGGGCGCGACAAGCCCTGCCGCGGACAGTAACGGCACCGTTGGTTGCAGTAGTTCGTCAGCTCGACTTGAACGCGCCGGGGAAATGGAGGCACGAGCATGCAAGCGCGAGTATTTCACAACAACTCCCCCTGTTGCAATCCTCGAGTGGGCAGCGTGTGATGCCCGAGGGCGGCGACCGGTGGTTGCCAGTATCGAGCCCGTCCGGGGTCGTGTTGCTCTCCCCTCGCCGACATCCTCGCAGCGCGCCCACCTGGGCGGCATCGAGGCCAGGAAAGACGTGGGAAAAAGGCCGGAGTGGCGCGCTGCCCAGCTTCCTACGGGGCTTGGCGCGAATCTGTGGCAGAGGCAGGCCGGCGGGTGTTTGGCCCCTGCAGAGCGGCACGGGCTTCACGATCCGTCGCGCGGTGGACGAGAGCGAACCAGCGCTGGTCGAGGTGAGTGACCAGTTTACGGTCGGGCCAAAGCCAGGTAGGTGTGGCACCCCGATCTGTCGGCGGGCCGAAGCGCCGTTCGAGCGCTCGACGCACCGCCGCGCTTGGGTTCACCCCGGTGTACACGAGCACCATCCAGAGTTTCTCGTCCCAAAGCCGATATTCGATGTCTACCGGTTGCGGTAAGTCGCTTTCCTCGACCGCAAACCGTAACCACCGCTGCACCCGCGGGTCGTCGAATGGCGCGGTCAGCGGCGTACCCAAACGAGCATCGGGGTAGAGCCTGCGAAGCTCAGCCAAACTCATGCCCAGTTGCTCGCGCCCCCAGCCTGAAGGTACTGCCGGAGCGGCAGCCGGCCGATTTTGCGATTCCGGCCGGCTGCGCGCTGCCGGCTCCGCCACCACGACTGCCGCCACCAGGGCAACGACCACAACCCAGATCCCCGTCACCGACACTGCCGTATGCAACCAAATTCAAGGCGCCTTGTCCAGGGGTGTACCGGCAAGCAATTCCGCGTAGTACCACTGCTGCGAGCCAACGAGAAAGACGCGCGGGTCGTCCAGCAAGCGAGCGTAGCGGCCAGTACCGACGGGATTCGTATGGCCGAAGGCGATCTTTTGCACCAAGGAGCCGGAGACGCTTTCCAATTCCACGACCGCTACCGGATGGGCGACGCCGAATTCTGCCCACGCGCCTGCCTCAGTAGCCACTATAGGCCAGAACTCGCACGACTCCAGCGACTCGAAAAACGCCCCCACGAGGTCGTCGGGGATGACGTGCTCGCCCCTCTGCCAATGTGCACCTTGGCGCTGTACCACCACGCGCCGAGCTCCAGCGGCAATCACGATGCGCCCGAGCGGCTCGCGCTGCGGAGCGCACCACGAGCGTGCCACGGAGTTTGCGTCAGGTTGCGGCCCTGCCAGCGGCGCTACCTGGTGAGTGAACAGCCGATCGATGGCAACCAGCGCTGCCCAAATCCCCCACCAAATTCCTACCCGTCGCCATCGTCTTGCCCGTTCGCTCCCCAGTTGCGAAAGAAAAAAGGACATGGTCCTCGATCTCTCAAGAACGGCGGCGCCACCAAACCAGTAAACCAAGCACGAGCAGCGCCGCTGGCTCGGCTACCGCGAATCCCCACAACAGCCGTTCGGCTTGTGCGGCGCTCAAGTAGAACACTTGCACTCCCGGCATGCGCGGGGCCACCCGGGGCCCGAGCCATGTATGTTCGTCGGCAAGCCAGTTGGCGACGTTGAGGAGAAAATCACGGTTGCCGACGTAGTCGAGAAACCGATCGGTGGCGAAGTCGGCGTCGGCGACGACAACGAGGCGCCCGCGGGTCGCAGTGTACCGCGCGACCGCGAGCGGAAACGGCGGCTGGCGTCTCTCGTGGGAGTGCTCGCGGGACCGCGTATCTTTCTCGAGCCGAGCCGAGGGTGCAGCGGAAAGCAGCAGCCAAGCGCTGTCCGCCACCGGGTCCGTCAGCTCCACGGTGGTCGCTTCCGACACCAGCACGGGCTGATGCAACGCTGCCGTGATGGGGTGATCCGCGGCAAGGCCGGTAGCTAGGATGGTATAAGGATCGCCAGCGGCTAGTCGCGTCCGCGCGTCGACAATCGCCAGCGAGCCGAGTTCGATACCGAGGTGCTCTCGAAGCCAAGCACAAAGCCGCGCTGCCCGAGCGCACGTCGTCGGTTCCACTGCGAGAAGTGCTCCACCTCCGTCGCCGAGGAACGCTTGCAAGGTCGAGAGGTTGGCGTCGGAGGGATCGAAGAACAAGCCGATGGAGCGCGACAATTTCACCCGCTCTCCAACGGTGTTCCCAAGCGAAGCCGGGGGAAAGGCAAGCTCGCGATCCTCAGGAACGGCTCCTTCGTTCCCGACGAACTGGTCGGGTTCGGGCTGCCCTTCCTCCAACCGTGAGTCATCCACCCCATCGGCCCACACCACGGCGAAGCCTTCGTTTTGGAGCGCGGCAAAGGCGCGGCTGTAGTCTTGCTTCGCTGTGGCGCGGCTCGAAATCATGCGGAGCTGCGACACGGTGGTGCGCACGGCTGCAGCGATGTGCGACAGCAGAACGGCAGGTTGCGGTTGATAGACGATACGTTGCCGGCGGCTGCTTTCCACCACTACCGTGGGCGCACTTTGGATGCCGTAGCGGCGTGCCCGGGTTGGCTCGCGATCGACGTCGACGAACTCGAGCTGAATCCAGTGGGACTCTTGGGCGAGCAGGGGTAGCCACAACGAGAGCCCGGCAGGGTCGCGAACTCCCGAGCGCAGGAAGGCAATGAGCCGTAACGGTTCATCGAGCGAGCGCAACAACGTGCGAGCTTCGGCTGGCAGGGTGTAGCGGGTATCCGGTGTGAGGTCCCACTGCCAGCCCTGGTTTGCGCACCAGCGCCAGGCGAGCACGAGCACGCCGAGAACAGCGACAATTTCCAGGAGGGCGGCGAGGCCCCACTCCCAGCGCCGCATGGTTTCACCTGCCCCGCCAGCGACGCATGCCGAGGACGAGCCAAGTCAAATGTTGGAAGAAAAAGATCCAGGCGAGAAAAAACGCCGCATCGGCCGCGCGCAGCACCCCACGGGCGAAAAACTCGAACCGGTCGAACAGCGACCATTGCCGCAGCCAGCGCATCCACGGCTCGCTGGCAGCCGCTTCGTTCCACGTCACCAGCCACGCGAGCACGAGCAAACCCAAGGTGGCAGCCGCCGCCACCACTTGGCTTTTCGTACAGGCCGAAAAGCAAACCCCGCATGCAGCGAAGGCACCGCCCATAAGCCAGAGTCCTACGAACCCGAGGACCGCCGGTTTCCAGGGGAACGAAGCGAGTCCATGGAGCGAGGCGACGAAGGGGAAGAGCAGGACGAGGAGTAGGGTGACCACGACGACGCTGGCAAGCCACTTGGCGACGACCACTTGCCAGTCGCGTACCGGTAGCGTGAGCAACAGTTCGAGCGTGCCACTGCGCCGCTCCTCTGCAAAGGAGCGCATTGTGATCAGGGGGCAAAGCAACAACAAGACGGTCGACACCGAATAGGGCGCTCCAGCCAGGAAGCCGAACCAGAAGTTGGCCAAGATGTTCCAGCCGAGGCCGAACTGGGTGTAGAGAACGAGCCGGCTGTAAAAGAAAAAGCCGCACAGTCCCACGAACACCGCCGCCACGACGTAGGTCAGAGGGGCAACGCCATAAAGGTACAGTTCTTTCCCGAGTAAAACGAGCAAGGTCGTCATGGTGCCACCGTTACATCCGCGGGGCCGGGGGGCGTTCGCCCCCTACCCGTACCTCATACCCAACCGAGGAAGCGCAAAGCCACGGCGCTTGCAGCGCCGATCCCCAACCCCCATTCGAGGTCGTTGTAGAACAAGAACCCCGTCCCGCGGGTTTTTTCGCTGAAGTACGCGCGCACGAGGAGCAGCGCCGCGAGCACGGCCAAGGCTGCGGCTAACCCCGGCGCTGGTTCTTGCCCCCGGGCACGGGCAACTTGTTGGGAGAGAGCGAAGAGGATGGGGACCGAGGCTCCGATGGTCACGATACGAAAGATGCGCCAGCGATGCATTCAACCCCCCGAATCGGCCTGGCCCCTGCGGGCGTGCTCCGTTCGGGCCCGCGCTGCCGTATCACCAGCGGCCGCTCGTTGTTGCCAGCGGCGGCGCCGCCAGGGCTTGGCCACGAATTCGTCGAATAGGATCAACACCACACTGTAAACAAGCACGAGCACAATGGCGGTGGTAAGCGACCAGCGCATGATCCCTCCTCAGCGCATCGTTTCGTACTGTGGTGCTACCCGGCTGAGAAAGCGGGGCCGCAACCCCACGAGCAACAGGGGCAACAACGTCACGGCGCCAATGTAGCTGATGGCCATCCACAGCGCCAACAAAAATCCCATTTCCGCGTTGAAGCGGATACTGGATAGCGACCACAGAGCCGTGACCAGTGTCATCGAAAGCGCGGTAAACGACACCGCCTTGCCCGAGGTCAGCAGCGCCGCCCGCACGGCGGCCTCGACATCGCCTCGCTGGCGGATCTCTTCGATGGTGCGGCTGAGAATGTACAAGCCGTAGTCGATCCCGAACCCAACGCCAACGGTGACGAGAGGTAAGGTGTGAATGTTGATGCCAATGTTGCGCGCCGCCATGTAAGCATTGACGAGCAAGTTGGCCAGGAGAAGTGGGGCGAGCAGGAAAAACGGAGCCGCGAAAGAACGGTAGGTAAACAGCACGATGACGTACATGGTACCGAAGCCGAGAAGGTTCATGAGCACATCGTTGCGAAAGAGTTCTTCGTTTGCCGCAGCCAGCACGCCAATGAGCCCGCCCGCGAGCTTGAAAACGGCTTTCCATGGTGCCACCACAGTGACTTCGGTGACCGTTCCCCCGCGTTCGAGGCCGAAATCGATCAGAGTGGCATTGGCGGTTTCCACCGACATGGCCGCCTCGAAGCTCTGGAGACCTCTGACCGGGGTTTTCCCCACCTGCACGATCCGGTCCCCAGGGCGGAAAGGACCCTCCCCGGCGTGCTCGGCGGTGGAAACCATCCACGAGGGCCCGGCACGCTCCCAACGTACCTCCGGGTTCACCCGGCCCACAGTGGTGTGCCCGTCGCGCTCTTCCACGTGGAGACCCAAGTCTTCCAACTGGCCTCGATGGATGAACTCCTTGCAGCGGCGTACGATGCGCCGAATGTTGTCGCCTTTGTGATCTTTGCAGAAAAACGTCACGTGGGCCGTGGTGTAACTGGGGTCGACGTATTTGGCGGTTTCGCTCGGTGGCGATCCCGAGAAGTAAATGAAAAACAAGCCGCCAATGTCCACCCAGTTGTTCGGGATGACTCCCCACTTGGGCTCGAGTTCGTGGAACACCGCGTTGACTGCGCGGATGATGTCGGCCAGGGAAAAACTGTAGCCCACACTCGCATCGCGCTCCAAGGTGCGCTGAAAGCGTTCCATACGGCGCAGCGTGGCCGGGTCTTTCATCGCATCTCGATCGAGCCCTTCGGCCACGACGATCAGGGGCTCGACCCCGCCGAACTTGTCCTGGATGCGTTGGTGCGACACGTTGTAGGGCGACTCGGGCCAGAGCAAAGGCGAAGCCGAAGTGGGATCGCCAATGATCAGGCCGCGAACGAAGTAGGCACCGACAAGAGCGGCTACCACCCAGGCTCCGAGAACGACGAAACGACCGCGCGGCCCGAGAAGGGCGTCAACGGCAGTAGCCACCGCGCGGCGAAACACACCACGGTCGCGAACGAGTACGATCTCCGGCTCGGGGGCCTTGAGGTAGTAGTAAATGACGGGGTTGAGGAGCAGTTCCGAGATGGTGATGGCGAAGATCCAAAACGACGCGGTGATGGCCAGTTTTTGCAGCATGACGACAGGTACCAGCAAAATCACCAGGACCCCGAGGGCGTCCGTGGTAATCCCGGAAAACGTGGGCACGAACAGCTCGGCAAAGGCAGCGACGATGGCTTTGCGTTTGTCCCAGTTGTGGCGCTCGTACTCCTCGTAATAGCGGTCGTGCATTTGCACCGAGTGGCTGACCGCGCGCGCGGTGATCAAAAAGGGCATGACCAGCAGCAGCGGGTCGAGCGCAAAACCAATGAGGTAAATGAACCCGAGCCCCCAAAATGCGGCGATCACCCCGGTGATGGTCGGGCGGAGGGCTCCGCGCCAATCGTGAAAGTACAAGTAGCGCAGCAACCACTCGATGCAGTACGCGAGCACGAAAATGAGCAACACATCTCCGGCGTAGTGGTAAACCCAGCCGTACAAACGAGGCTCGCCCGCCACGGAAATTTCGGTGTTGTCGTCGCGAAAGGGTTGGACCACCCGTTCGTTCACCTCGTCGAAAATCCGCCGATAATCCAGCCGCCCTTCGATGAAGTTGGCGCGAATGAGTGCGGCCTTGTCGTCGAGCGAGACCAGAAGCCCGTAAATGTTCTCCGCACTGTGCACGATCCGGCGAATTTCCTCCGCTTGTTCCTGGGTTTTGACTTCGCCGAGCATGACCGGAGTGGCCCGCATGGTTCCGCCGGCGGCGACTTTGAGGTAACGCACCGTGCGATGAGCAATGGAGTCGATCTGGTTGTGGTTGACGCCGTAAATCGTGTCGACCGCCTCGGTCATGCGCCAAATTTTGTTCAACACCTCCGGCGTGAAGATCGAGCCTTCCTTCACCTCCACCATGATCATGATGTTGTTGGCTCCGCCGAAGGTGTGAGCGAAGCGGTTGTGGATCTTAATGTAGGGATGGGTTTGGGGGAGGAGCTCGCCAAAGCTGGTGACGAGCTGGAGCTGAAGCGCACAATAAGCGAAAAAGGCCGTAACCAGGCACGCGCCAATGGCTACCGGTAAGCGGTAGTCGATGAGTCGTTCGCCCAGCCAGTAAAGCAGCCGTTTTTGCTCGCTGCTGCTAGGTCTGGTTACCATCGCTTCTCCTCTCCCCTCAAGCGAGCGCCGGAGTCCACGTACGGCCGCCGTCGCGGGTGCTGAGGATGAGACCGTAGCCACCGACGATCCAGCCGATTTGGTCGTTCCACCAGGTCACGCTCCGCAGCCAGGTGGCCACCTCCATGCCGAGCGAGGCAGCTTTCCAAGGTTCTCCGAAACGGCTGCGCCGCAACACTTGCCCGGAGGCACCGACGATCCAGCCACTGCCGTCGGGAAACAGGAAAGGAGCGAACAAGGGTTCGGTGAGTGCCGTTGGTGCCTCGACCGCCTCGAGTTGCCAGGTGCGACCGCCATCCGTAGTCCGGGCAACTTTGCCCTCGAGCCCGACGGCAACGCCTTCGGCCGCGGTGACGAAAGACAAACCGAAGAAGGTGGGGATGGCGAGCACATCGACGATTTCTCCACCGAGCAGCGACTTTTCATGGGCTGTCCAGCTGCGACCGCCATCGGTGGTTCGAAACAGCCGCCCGAATTCGCCGCTGACCCAGCCGTGGTTGCGGTCGTGAAAGAAAACGTCGTAGAGGATGGGATCCTGCTCGGCGAGCATCTGGTCGGCATCGCGCTCCTCGGCAACGGCACTGGCGATTTTCTGCAGCGTCCAAGTGCGGCCACCGTCACGCGTATGCACCGCGAGCGACTTGTCGCCCACCGCCCAGCCGAACTCCGCGTCGACGAAATGGAGGGAGAAGAGGTAGGCATTGGTGCCACTGCTTTGCCGCGTCCACGAACGCCCACCGTCTGCGCTGTGCAGGATGACTCCGTCCTGCCCGCAAATCCAACCGCGGCGATGGTCGACAAAACGCACGCGATACAGCGCTTCTTGCGTGCCGCTGGGGATGCGCTCCCAGCTGAAACCACCGTCTTCTGTGCGCAGGATCTTTCCACCGTAGCCCACGACGATGGCCGTGTCGGCATCGAGGGCAGCGACGTCGAAAAATTTGTCGCTGATCGAAATGAGTTGTTGACCCAAAGGGGGCAGCGGTTCTTCGGCGCGGTGGCAACCAACTGCCAGCCAGCCACTCACGATGGTCATCGTCACCGCGACCCGACTCCACATACCAGCACCCATTGCGTTCCTGCACATAGCTGAGCGCGCCCTGCAAGCCCGGTACCACGTGAATGAAATCGCGGCGGTCACGAGCTGCAAGCGTTCCATGTGCGCATTTGCGAAGTAGGGGCGCACGGCAGTGCGCCCTCCGCTGCCACCGCCACCGACGCGTTGCCATGTCGCCCGGTTGCGGGCAACCGCTGCACTGCCGGGTGCCGTCGATTTTACCGTTGTCAGACGTGTGCCCATGGTGTTTAAAACATGCCCATGGTGGCGGTTTCCAATTGACCAAAGGCATGCCGCGGTGGTAGCCAGTGGCGCGACGGCGTGGCAGCCGCGACGGTGCCACTGCCGAGAACGGAGGATGTTTTGGGTCGGAGCAAACCGCGGATCGTCGAGGTGCCGTTCGAGGGGAGAGCATGGTGCGAAGAAGACAAAATAGAGGAACCAGCCTGCTGCTCGTTGCAGCGCTGCTCGCGGTAACGGCGAGCTTAACCGGTTGCGGTGGCGACTCCAGTGTCGGCTACACCTTGCCGCCACCGCCACCGCAGGGCGTGTTCGTGCGGGGTACGGTGCGGGCTCCGAATGGCATTCTGGCCCGCGGCGGCTCGTGGGAACGCTTGCACGACGCCATCGTGGGTAGCGCTTACGCCCTTTCGGGAAGCTTCGTCCCGGTTGGGGCAGGCCACACGGTTCGCCTGGTGTTGCGGCGCTTCGACGGCAGCGAGCTCGAGTTCGGCCGCACCCGAACCAATGCCCTCGGGCAGTACGAGTTCGTGTTGCCGCCGAACACCACCGAGGATACCTGCCGCTTCCTGGTCGTTGCCGGACCGTTGCGGGCCTTTGTTACCAGCACGGTGAACGCCGTCGATGTCGACCCGCTTTCCGAGGCCTTGGTGCGCCTGGTGCTGCTGACGGCCGGACCGAACCTATGCGCCTACAGCACTGCCGACCTAGTGAACATCGACCGCGCCATTAGGCTGGCGCCCGGCACTGTCCTGGGAAACGCTGCCTCCGATGCCGCCAACGATGCCACCGGTAAGGCTAGCAACGATCCCCGAGTACAAGCGGCCCTGATCGCACCCATTGCCACTCCGACCATCGTCGCTTCCCCGCCCACGGCAACGCCGACCGCTCCGCCCACGTTCACTGCCACTGTCGGCCCGAGCGCAACCGCGACGCTGACCTTCACGCGAGTGCCCACCAATACGCCAACGCTGAGCCGCACACCGACGCGTAGCCCGACGCCGTTAGCACCGACAGCCACGGCCACCCGTACCCTCACACGCACACCTGAAGCCCCGACGGCAACCGCTACCGAAACGCCGCCGCCAACAGCAACCCCCACGGAAACCGCGACACCCGAGCCGACGCTCACGCCGACAGAAACCGGAACACCCCTGCCCACAGCGACCGCGACCGTGTCGCCTACCCATACCCTGTCACCCACGCCCACCCCGAGCTTCTCTCCCTCTGCAAGCCCAACCCCGACCCCGACGGCAACGCCCGTAGTGACCCCGCCGCGCATTACCGTGGAGAGCGTCGAGGCTGCGGCCGGCACGGTGGTGACGGTGCCGATCTTGCTCGATCAACGAGGCAATGCCACCGTCACCCTGGCTCCGCTCGAACTACGCTTCGACCCGGCCGTGCTCGCTTTCGAACGATGCGACCGTGCCAGCGGTGTCAGCGTCGGTAAAATCGTTTCGGCGGCTACGCCAGAAGTTGGCTTGCTGCGCGTCGTCGCTGCGGGCGACTTGGTGCCGTTCCCCAGCGGTACGATCTTAGAGTGCCGCTTCCGCATTGCCGCGAGCGCTTCTGGCACGACGGAAATTAGCTTCGTCGCAGCCACTCTGGCCGACGCCAGCGAACAGGAGTTCCCCGCCGTGGGCACCTCGGGCACGATCTCCATCACTGGACCGCCCCCTCCGCAAATCCTCATTGGCAGCGTCAGCGTAGCGCCAGGAAATTCGGTCTCCGTCGCGATCGCGGTGAACTCGCAAGGGCGGAACTTGGTCACCATCGCTCCGCTCGAGTTCACCTATGACGACGCGCGCCTGATCTTCCGCCGATGCCAGCGAGCGGTGGGCGTGAGCAGCCAGAAGCGAGTGATGACCGCGGTGCCGGGCTCAGGTCAGGTGCGCTTGGTGTTGGCAGGGGATTTGAGCGTGCTGGAAGACGGGCCCGTGGTGGAGTGCACCTTCGAGGCGCAAAGTACGGCGGCTGGAACGGCGAGCATATCCTTCGGCAGAGCCAATGTGGCCGATGAGTCGTTTAACGATTTCGACGCCACTGGCAGCGACGGCACGGTCACCATCGTGCCGGGATTGCCCTCGCTGGTGGTGAGCGACGCCGTGGCCAGTGCGGGCGGGCAGGTGGCCGTTGCTCTCGAGTTGCAAAGTGCCGGTACGCCAGTGGTGACGCTGGCTCCCCTGGAACTTCGCTACGACACGACCCTGAGCGTCGTCGAGTGCGTGAAGGACGAGGCTCTCAGCGCGGGAAAGGCGATTTCCTTCGGGGTGGTGGCGCCAGGGCTTTTGCGTGTGGTGCTTGCAGGCGATCTCGAACCCATGCCCGATGGGCGCATCGCCATCTGTTCGTTCGCCATCGATGCAGCGGCCTCCATCGACGCCGTGCTTTCCGTTTCGCGGGCGGAGTTTGCCGATGCCGAGTTTCGCGAATTCCTGGGCGCCGGCGCCAGTGGGCGTGTCAATCTCGAGTGAGCTAGGGTAGGAAAGTCGTCATGCCGCAGAAGAGGTTGCTCGTGATGGCGGCGTTGCTGCTGGTCGCCCTCCTCGCCGGCATCGGGCTGTGGCTTCGAAGAGAACGCCGAGACGAGGTGCGCAACAACGATGTCGGGCTGCGCGCCGAGGTGCGGCCGCGCAACGGCGAGCGGGAGGTGATCGTCGACCTGCAGGCCGTCGCCGGAGGCGGGCCAGTGGTCACCGTCGTCGGCGAGATCGCCTACGATGCTCAGTTGTTGCGCTTGGAACGCTGCGAAAGCGATGCGGCAAAAGCCGGCAAGCAGTTGCACGTGCGCGAGGTGGAACCGGGAAAAGTGCGTGCCGTCGTTGCCGGTTCCCTCGACCCGATGCCCGCGAACAGCAAGGTGCTTGCTTGCGTGTTCGCTGCCCCTGCCACAGCCACGGGCCGCACCATGGTACGCGCGCGAGGAGAGGTAGCCGACACCACGTATGTCGATCGGCCCTTCGACCTCGAGCGCGAAGTGCGGTTGGGTGGTTGACAAATGGAAGACACAAGGATGAGAAACAATCGAGCCCGTTATTGCGGGAGGGAGACGAGACACGGAGGGTCCATGTCGATCGCGGTTCGAAAAGGGGTGTTCGCTGGGTTGGCTGCCGGAGCGCTTTACGGTCTGGCCGTGCTTCCTGCAAACGCACAGGTTTGCCCGGGCAGTTGCAATGGGGATAACCGGGTGAGTGCGGCAGAGCTCACCCGCATGGTGGCCATTATTTTGCGCTGCGACGGCAACCCCGATGGGTGTCCAGCTGTACCGGGCGGTTGTCGCGCAGGCGATACCGATGACGATGGCCAAATTACCGTCGCCGACCTCATGCGGGTAATCGACAATATCTTGCGTTACGACACGGGTTGCCCACCGCCGCCAGCAACATTTACTCCCACGCACACGAGCACCCCGAGCCACACGAGTACGGTGACCCTGTCTCCCACCCCGAGCGTGACCAACACGCCGCTGCCGCTGACCGAAACGCCCACGAACACCCCACCTCCGACGGAGACGTCCACTCCGGTTCCAACCGCAACACACACCGCGATTCCGACGGCAACGGACACGGCAACTCCCACAGTGACGCAAACGCCAACGATCACCAACACGCCGGCGCCGGCAGTTTGTGGCAATGGCGTGGTCGATGCCGGCGAGGAGTGCGACGACGGAGGGATTTGCATCGGTGGCGACAATGCCGGCACGGCGTGCACGGCGGAAAGCCAGTGCCAGGGCAACGGCGTGTGTGTCGGCGGCAACAAGCTTGGTGTCGCTTGCGCCACCGACGAGGATTGTCCCGGAAGTCAGTGCGTGCGTTGTCGGACCTTCGGTGGGGACGGGTGTGCGGCCAACTGCACTACGGAATCGAGTGTCGTCGGCCTATTGGGACCGGGAACTGGAGCTCGCTTGTTCAACGAAGTCTTTGCGGTCAATCCGCTCGCGCTCAACATTCTCGGCTGGCAGAGACTGACGTACGGCAAAGAACGGAACGGTCAGGTGCCGGTGGTGATTCGCGAACAAGATAGCAACCTCGAAAGAATCTCCGTGGGTGTGTTGGCTTGCGCTTGCGTGCGCACGGTGGCTGCCAAGACCTGTGGGGGCACCTTGTTCGAGGCCGATGGCCAAACGTTGGCAGTCAACTGTTCACTGACCGACAATTGTGCAGACTTGGGTAAACCCCCTTGCGCGTTTCTGCATGGACCGGGAAACTCCGCCTCGGGAATTATCGGATGCGAGGGACTCTCTCCGGCGAAATTGGTGTGGACGCAAGATGGCGGTGGCAGTCCAGCCCCTCCGCCACCTACACCACCTCCCGGCTCGGGACCCCCCGTGTTGGACTTGAGCGAGACAGGTCCCCCAGGCACCGGCATCTTCTTGACGACCACTCGGATTGGCACAGCCTCGGGTGCTTGCCCGGTTAGCCCAGTGCCGACACCCACACCAGGTGGTACCCCAGCACCGTTCCCTTATGGCTCGGACGGGCTGTTTTGCACCGACGACGATCCCGAGGAATTCCGTGGCAACCCGAACACGTTGCCGTTGCTTACCGGCCGGGCCGAGGTGTTTATCTTCAACCATTATCACACTGTGCGCAAGCGACCAGAATTCATTCCCGCGACCCCTCCAGCGGTGGTTGAAGGACGGCCCTTTAGCTGTGCGCAATTGTTCGGCTCCGACCCGTCGGTCGTCGGCGCCAGCATTGTCGGTGGCTTCACCTCGCTGAACCAGCCCACGCTGGGCGATTTAGTCGTCGTCAACGCTTTCGTGTATGGCACCCAGACTGTCACTCCCACCCGCACGCCCACCCCAACCGGACCGACGCGAACGCCGACGCCCACGCGCACCCCGACGCGGACGCCACGGTAGCGAAAACGCTGAATGGCTCGCAGAGATCGTCGCACGCAGGGCGGGCCAAGCGGGCAGCTCGCCCTGCCGCGATCGCACTCCTCTGGTCAGGGAACTCGACACTGGTCAACGCGTTTTGCCCCGGCAACCGTCGAGCAGGGCAAGGCAACGGAGGGTTGTAGCAGGCGTCGCCGATGGTCTCGGTCGTGCGCCGGGTTGTCGCTGCTGCAAAGCCAGAAGGCTGGCGGCGCAGGATGCGCGAAGGCCGCGAAGAAGCAGACCAACCACCTCGAGCGTTCTAGGTACACTGTCGGCGCCAAGGTGCGGCGCCGAGGCCGAAGCTTTGCTCCAGAAACACCAGTCGGCGGACCCCTACTTCCTTTGACACGCGAAAGAGGCAGCCGCCGCTGCGTGGCGATGCGAAGATCTCGACAGCCCGTTCGCGAGCTCGCTCGCAGAAAGAATCCGCCGAGGATGTTCTGGCGCGCCCTACGAGAGTGCAGCTCTCTCGGCGAGCGACCGATAGCTAGTCCGTCGGGACGTGCGTTCGTGCCGAGAGACGAGCCCACAGGGGCAACTCCAGGAGGCTTCGATCGTGAGGGAGTCGCGAGTGGTGCGTAGAGGTGGTTGCGCCGGCGTGTCAATGCCCATTTGCTGCAGCGCAGCGTGGCCGTTGCATTGCCAGAGCGTGGAACCAGTATGGCCTCGGCGTCGAGTTGCCTTTACCCGGTCCCGGCCAGGGAACGAGGCTCTTCGCCCACTGTGGCCGGACGGCGCCCCCGTACCAGACGGTAACTCGTGTTCCCTCACGATCGAAAGGAGGGTGAGTACAAGCGCTATTGACAAAGGTAAAGCGTGGGTGTCTAAATATAGTTGCACTTCGGTGCAAAATACTTCTCGGAGGAGGGAAGGTCATGAAAGGAAGGAACTGGTTCGGGTTGTCCTTGATGACAGCCGCTTTGCTGCTCGGCGGCTCAGCGGGGCCAGCTTCGGCGCAGGATTTGGCCAAGTGCCAAAAGCAAATCGAGAACAACGCCCGTGGTTTCAAGGACCAGGTTTGGAAGGCATTGCAGGTCTGTAAGGACTTGTACCGGGCGGAAGTGGTAAAAGCGCAAACTTTGAACTTGTCCCCGGCGCAGTTGGCACTGAACCTTGACAAGAAAGCTGTCGTTTGCGGAAAGAAGCTCGATGGGGTGCTCGGCGTCAAGGGAGGAGGTTTGGGAACCCCAACTCCAAAGACCCAAGCGGAGAAGTACTACAAAAAGCTCAGCGATCTAGTGACCACGGGAAAATGTACCAACACGGATCTTGCTGTGCTGGGGCACTTGCCGCCAACCCAGTACGGCGATGCATGGATTCGTTCTTTCCTGGTATCTCAACTCAAGTGGGCTTACGACCAGCAGGTCGCAACCGTAGCCGATTTGCCGAACATCATGAACCAGCTCATCGACCCCGACACTGCGAACACCGGCAGCTGCGCCATCGCCCCGCCTGCAGGGGACGGTAATAACTACTGTGCCGTGTTGGCTAGCCCGCCGTGCACCAAGATGGCCTGCCGGATCGATACCACTGGAACCTCTTTGACCATTAACCTTTGCGGTTTGGGAGCCGTTTCGGCGGCGTTGAGTGGTGAGATCATCCAGGAGTATTGCCAGTTCCCGCCCTGGACCGGATGCGATATCGCTATCATTGGCAATCCTGCCCGCAGTATCGATCCGGTTACTTTCCTCACCAATCAGGCCTGTACGACCAATGTGAGGGCCGAGGGCTGGGTGAAAGGGGCGGCCAGCTGCACGATAGGTTATGGCGGACCGAACGGGAGCCCAGTTACCACGTTTATCGCAAATTCCGTGATCAGCGGACCCAAAGATTTGACCATTTGCCAAGATGTCGATCCAAACTCCGGACTTGGCTGTGCCACTGGCCAACTTACCCTGCCCGGGGGTTCCACTCCATGCACATGCAGCGGTAACCTACCTGGCCCTATCGAGATATCGTTTGGCGGGTTGTTAAACCAGGGAGATTCCGTGACTTCGGCCGCATTG
>CALAMI010000025.1 GCA_937925685.1 Candidatus Binatia bacterium
GTGGAATGCCACGACCCCGAAAGGCCCTGTGCAGCGGCGCCAAAAACGTCAATGTAGTTGGCCTCGAACTGGAGGTCACGGAATGCGTTCCAGTTCATGGAGCCAGAGTCCACCACAATGCCGCGGGAACATTGACCAATGGCCACGTTGCGAATCGAGCCATAGTCGCAGTCCTTGAGGTGAATTCCGGTGATGCGAAAGTCGGGCTGAATGCCACCAGTTGACCGGATGCGAAAATCCGCAATGTTCAGGCGCACGTTTTCAATGTAGAACATCGCCTTGTTGCCGCCTGTAGGGTAGGAGGCCAAATCGCCAATAAAGTGAGTATTCCACATCCCGTCACCTTGCAACCGGATGTTGGCCGTCGAACGGCCGGCGGTTGCAATGTATTTGACGGTATCGTTTAGATAATACTTTCCACTTGGCGCATAGACAATCGGCTCGTCGCCCAGTGGAGTTAAACCACTCCCAGCAGATTGTTGCAACGCCGCGTTGAAGGCCCTCTGAATGGCCGCACTATCATCTGTCGTATCAAATGGCGTCGCCCCGGCCTTCAGGATGTTGCAGACATTGCGGTCGAGGTATTCAAACTCAATCCAGCGCCCTCCGTCGCTGGCAGCAATGCGGTAGATGTTGGTTGCGGCGGTTGAATTGACCCACTTGTAGATTGCCCCGCCGCGGTCTCCAGCAGTTGCAAACCCCAGTGTCACAACAACCGACGGAACACCACCGCTTCTGGACACTGAAGGCAACGAGCTGATTGTTGGGACAACGGCAATTGACTCCGCTGAGCTACCAACCCCAAGAATTGCACGTGCTTCGGCCATTGTCGAGGACCGAAGAAACGGCAACATGTTCTCGTGAACACGAGGAATGACAAAAGGCTGTGCGGCGGCGTTTAGGCACCAAATTGCAGCCAAGATGTACCGTTCCATACCCATGTGTTGATAATGTTTGTGCCAGAAACCTGATACCAAAACTGCCCCACAAATTCCCCAGCACCGGAGGCCGGGTCGGTTGAAAAGATTGGTTGGCCAATAAGGCTTATCGAGTCACCGCCTTGGAAGTTGGAGATAATGGCCGGGGTTTGGGGGGTTATTTTGTGGATTTGAAACCCGTGTGCAAACGTCCCCTGTCGCTTGGCGAAAAGGACCAAGGTGGACCCTGCTTGCCGCGCCCAAAAGTGTGGGTTTGGATACGCACTGTCGTGGCTAAAGCGGAAAGTAGCGGGGTTGCCGTTGATGAGGTCAACCATTGCGGCTACTTGCGCCTGGGGGTTTGGGGGGCTGTAGAAGGTGTTGTTGTACACGAGAACGACTGAGTCGGGAAGGTCATCGTGGATAATTTCAATCCCCTCCCCGGCCCGGAAGCCGCGGCCCATGACGCGAACGACAGCAAGAGCCGGTCGGCCGGCGAATGCGTAGGTGGTGTCTTGTAATCTCATGCTGACCCCTTAATAAGGCCAAGGGAAACGAGCGCCGACCGGAGGGCGTTGGCGAGCTTCACCACGTTATTGAGCATTGCCTGCTCCGTTGCCGTGTATGATGCACCAGCAGTTCCTGAAACGGCGGCTTGGTCCGCATTGGCAGGTTGAGCGATTGGTTGTTTGTCGTAAAAGCCAACCTTCACAATCCGAAGGCCGCTGTTTTCGACAAAGCCGAGTTGGACATTCTCCTCGATGTTGGACTTGTACTTGGAACCATCGTACCGGTAAATGACAATTTCGTTGTTTGCTGGCATCTTAGTCGAGTGTTAGTGGTTGCAGCCAAGGGGGTGTTTCGGGTTCGGACAAGTCGAGGGAGTCAATCACAATATCCTCAATTGGGGGTGAGATGGAGGGGGGATACCATATGGGGTTTTCCAACTCACACCGGTAGAGGTTTTCCATCATGTGGTCGTCAGCGTCCATTGGCCGGTTGCTACCGTCTTCGGACCAAGAGTAACGCTGAATCTCCCAAAGTGTCCTGCGGGCGGTCGAATGAATCACAATGTTGCCAAGAACCAACTCCTGTTGGACCTTCATTATCCCAGCCGCTTTGTTGCGTTTGGCCTTTTGGACAAGGAGGCCGTTGCGGCGGAATTCGTTTGCGGCAGACCTCCCACTAATGGGGTCGCGGACAAAGGCCGCCGGGTCTATGCGCACTTTTGCAACACGGTACCCGGCGGCCGCTTTCCGCACTTCCTCCGCAATGTCCGCAATGACCGCTCGGGAGAAGATGTCGTAGTAGTAGTGACGAACTGGCGACCCCGGACAGACAGCACAGAAGAGAACGGCGGTTGGGACCTGTGGGTGGGGGTCAATTGTGATGTAGAGGAGCGAATCTGGTGGCGGCTCTGACAGAGACCTCCAACCCGGCGGGGGTTCCGTAAGGGGGCCTCTGAACATCTTGTACACAAGGCCGGCCAAATGAAGCGGCTTTCCGTACAAGCGGCAGGCACGTTCGTCTTCGGTCAGGAGTGCCTCAAACTGTGCAATTGCCTCCTTGGACAGGTGGGGGTTTTCGTATGTCGAACCCTCGTAGAACCAGTTGCCGTCTTGTTTGCAGTAGTCCACAATCCACGGCTCCCTTGTCGCTGTTAGGGTGAACCAGACCTTTCCGTTGCGGTCCATGAGGCCGCGGGCGTGGGCTTTGAACATGGGTTCACAAACCGGCTCGTCAACGTGGATTGCGTCCCAGTCGCGGGACTCTGCACTTTGGGGGTCGTTGACGTAGCTTCGCTCCGTTTCAAAAACAATCTCGGAGCCGTTTGTGAGGGTGATTTGGTTGATGACACCGTTGTTGGAGCGGCGGACAGACTCGACGCGGTTAGCAACGAACTTCCACAGCTTACCGGGGTTTGTACCTGTATCGCGTGTCCAGACGTCGTGGACGACGTCCCAGTCAGTCGTGAGGACAAGGACACGATTGGGGGGTGGTTTTATGCCGAGGCTCCGAGCTGGGTCTGTTGAGGGATACCAGACCCGCTCCCCGATAAGCCACGCGTAGTCTTCCGCCGCTCCACAAAGCGATTTGCCCCAACGGTTGCCGCAAACAATGCCGCGAACACGGTAGTTGCCTGCCCGATGAAAAGCGTCTTGGCCCCCGGGGAGCGTACCATCCTCCCGCGGCCGTCCCTCGCCGCGGTGGGGCCGGTACGCAAGCACCGGCTCCTTGCGGTACATCTCCACCAAGGCGGCCTTTTCTCTCAAAAGTTCGAGAAGAAGGACAGCCTTAGTTGCATTCGTATCTTCGCAACTCTTGTTCAAGTTTGGCAATCCTCTCGGTTATTTCGGATGGAGTTGTTGGCTCCGATTCGGAGGAGCGGTTGAAGACCTCTTGGACCTGACGCGGCTGACCAAATGCCCGGTTTGCAAGCTCCCGGGCGCAGGAGAGGCGAACGGCCGCGGGGACGTTGGGGTCGTCCCGCATTGCGGACATGACAACAACCGAAGACCACCCCTCGCCGGTTATGTAGGAGTCCCCCAAATTTGGCTTGGCGGCAAGCAAAGCCAGAAGCTGTTTGTGGAAAGCGGGCTGGCGGGTGTAGAAGGTAACCTCCTGTACCGTCAGCCCCAAAGCGGAGGAAATTTCGGGCGTTGTCAACCCCTTTGCCTTCAAAAAGGCAATTTTGGGAATAAGGTCTGCGGCCCCCGACGCCGGAGCGGGTGGGGGTTGGCGAAGCTGTTCCAATACCTCTCGTGCAGTCATTTTCGGGGCCGAAGGTCCTGCAAAAGGGCGGCAGGCCACTTCTTCACCAGTCTCAAAAATCTTTCCAAAATATCGGCTTCAACCACTCTTTTCATCGGCCCCAATATAGCCCAACCGGCGGGGAATGCAAGAAAAAAATGCCGAAAATGCGGCCAAAAAATCTTTTTTTGCTC
>CALAMI010000026.1 GCA_937925685.1 Candidatus Binatia bacterium
GGGACAGGCTTGTCGTCGGCGGCAGCGAACCCCCTCGGCAGCTCCTCGGGGTACAGAAACTCGCGCACGATAATCTCTATCGGCTCGCCATCCGGAGCTCTCCGGACACAATACTGATCGAGCCTGAAGTACCGCAGCTTGTAATTGCTCGGGTCTTGGAAGATCAGGACATTCCCGGTCGTAATTAGTAGCCGACACGCCTCGAATAAGACGACTCGGTCCGATTTGGCCTCGTGATACTTGATAATCTGGCCCTCGATTTGGGCGAGCTGTTGCCTTATCTTCGACGGAAGGCCGCTGTCCCCGGACTCTTCGGCGATTCTGGCCAATACCATATCCGACACGTCAAGCCTAAAATAGGGGCTGTTCGGCGGATAAAGGGCCAGGATCAGCTTCGAAGCCAAGTTATTGATTGTTCTTGCTCCGACACTCTGGAACGGCGTCAGCAGCTGATCGTTCTCGGTTTTTCCCTCGGGCGGAAGCAACGAGGGTATTGTGACCTCGGCGCACTTTCTAGCCCTGTCGAGCACCGTTTTGCGACTCGAGTCGAGCTTAAACCATCTTGCCGCAGCAGGGCCTTCGTTGTTCTGTGTCATCTTATCAACTCCTTCTGCGGCACGCTACGCCCGCCGCCTTATTTGTGGCGTCGGTCGCATAGGTTCTGGGGTAAGGCCCATAAGAGCTCTTCTGTACCGCCGAAATCCTATAATATCAGACGTTTCGAGAAGCTGTTTTTCTAGCAAGGCGTTTTTTTCAATCTGCGCCCTTCGTTTTCTAATGGCCGATAATTGTTCATCCATAGATGTTATTTGTTTGCTGAGTTCTTCTTCAGTTAAACCGGCATTTACTGCCGCGATATACTGCGCCAGCCCCTTGAGCTTTTGCTTTTGAACGATTCCAGGATCGGGTTCGATTGCTTCGCCATCCCGAGATACGATTCTCGTTTCGATGTCAGGGATTTCAGGGTCACCCCAACGGTACGACTCCGGGGCTAAATACCTGACAAGCGCCGCCTTGGCCGTGTCGTCGACGGCCGCATACCCGACCTTGTATAGCTGGCCGCCCTTAGGCCTGGCGAACCCCAGTAAGTCTTTTTCGATCCGCTGAGCCGATACTTTGATGTCGCCGCTCAGAATGCCCTCCATGATTTTGGGCACGTCGGTCTCTCGCTTTCCGGATTCGCCCTTGTAAGTGCCTAGGTAGTCCTCTTCAGGTTTTAGATTGGCCGGAGTCCAACTGCTCTCATAGGCGGCCCGAAAAAAGAAGTCGGCGTCCGGCTTTTTCTTTTTCTTCTTGAATCCCAACAAAGCCTACTCACCTCCTGTTTGGTTGTCTAGGCCGAAGCGCACAAGAAGACTCTTGACAAGCTCCCGCGCCCCGACATAACACCAGATTTCGCGGTCACTCCAGCTAATGTGTGGGATGCGCTCAGGGTACAGCGTATCCAGCTCGCGGACCAACTCTTCGGCGGTCATGTCATTGAGCCGCTCGGTCAATGTATTCATAGAACCTCCTGAATTCATAGATTTTTCCTATTGAGCTACTTGAATTTAACGGCCAGCGGCGCTCCCTCGGCGTCCACGTCCAGGCGCTTCTGCTTTTTGGTAGGCTTTGTCTCGGTATGGCGGTTGATGTATTTCACGGTCTTCTCGCACTTCGGGCAGGGGCCCTCCTTGGTATCGACGAGATAAAAGTGATGCCCACAATCGCATGCGACTCCGAACATTTCCATTATGATTCCTCCTTTTTTCCGGTGCTCACGGCACCGCCTAGTTAGTCTCAGGATTGACACGACTGTTCGGCACTCAGCGAACACGTGTTGTTCCCAGAGTACGCGGCCAAATCGGTATCGGCGGTTAGGCTGTCGAAGTCACAAAAGCCCCCGCCGACAAACCTCCGAATACATCTAAGGGCCTGCTCGGCCGCAAACAGGCTCTGATGTAGTTCCAGCAGTTTCTCTTCGGCAGCCCGCAACAGGGCCGGATGAATGGTGCTAGCGGCCATGGTGTACTCACCCTCCAGCGTTAGGATCGGTAAAGCTTCGGCGTATGCGTCTTCATGTCGTACTCACCGGAGCGCAAGATGCGCACAAGCCGCGCCTGCTCTAAGGCGTACGACTCGGACAGACCACGCTCGGCGTAGGCTTCCAAGACCTTGGCCCAGAGCGTATCGTGGTCTTTCCCGCGTAGCGGCTCTAGCAGAGCCTTGGCGCGCACAGGTCCGATCCCTGGTGCGCCCCGGATATCATCGACGGGGTCCCCGGCGAGGGCCTGGCAAAAGAACGCAATGTCGCCGTCCTCTTCCGAGACATGGACGGTCTTGTCTCGGTTCCAGAAATAGATTGTGCCCGGAATCTGCAACAAGTCCTTATCGACGGTTGCCATTACGACACCCCGCCCGCCCTCGGTGGCCATTATTCCGAGCACGTCGTCGGCCTCCAACCACGGCCAACTTTGGTGCGGGTGTCTCAACTTAAGGTAATCCAGCAGCTCGGCCTTGTGCTCGGGCTGGGGCCTGTCGGCACGGCTGAGCTGATACTCGCGGCTGACCTTGTAGCGGAAGTCTCGGTTGTCGCTAAAGGCCAGCACGTAGTCTTTGGCCCTGGTGCGCCTCAGGATATCCCTGAGCTTCGCCTCGGCTACCCTGCAGGCCTCGCCGAACGGGCCGACGGCAGTAGAGCGAGAGCCGTTAGGCCAGGCTATGGAAAACTGCACGGCCCACGCCCCGTAATAGACCAATATGTCGGCGTCCACGACAACAAGCCTCGTCATTAGTCGGCCCTTTCTTCGAGCTTGGCCTCCTCGGACTCAATGAGTTTGTCGAGGTAGGCCCGAGCCTTGTATAGGCTTTCGATTCCGGCCAGCGGGTAGCGGTAGACATACTTCACGATGTTGCCCTCAAGGAAGCTTAACCCGTTCGACACGATGAATTCGATGGGTTCGATCCCGCCCCTGAACTGGTAATGTTGACGCGGCTTCATTGATTCCTCCTATGCCATGTTTTCACGGATGCGATTTATCCAGCCCCGAGCAAACTCCTGCTGGGCCGAGTCGAAAGTCATGACCTCCAGGTAGTGGCAGCCTCGAATAACAAGCATCCAGCCCACGAGGGCCGCGTAGTCTCTTATCGCGATTTTGGCGTAGGCGGCCGCCGTCTGCTCGCCAAGCACCCCGTCGAGGCTCAACCTCGGAAAGAGCCTGAAGTTCCTTGACATCATATTCAAGGCCTGCTGAAAGAATCTCACGGCCCGCCTATGGCCGCAATTGACGGCGGCATCGAACAGCTCGGCCGCAACCTTCGTGTCGAACCGGTCGAGGCCCAGCTTGTCCCAGAACTCTTTCTGGTAAAATTCACGCACAAGTTTGTCCAAGAGCAGGTGGTGGTTGGTCTTGTTTTTGATCCAATCGTCGACCAGCGGCCAGCCGATCCAGTTCGGATAATTGACCCTGGAGATGCCGCAGTAGGTTACCCCGCCCCTGTCGTTGGGGTTGTCGACGTAGACGCCCTCATGCTTCAGGGTGCGCTTGAACGCAAAGTCAAAGCTCATGGTCAGCCTCCTTAGTGCGTTTCCGCCCAAGTCTTCCCGGCCCTCCATTCGCCGGTTAACTCGCAGCGCGTCTTGTAGAACTTACCGGCCTCGGTTATGGCCTCGACAGATAGCTTGCCGACTTCCTCAGGGTCTAGCCCAGGCCTGACAACCAGCCCGTACTCGTCGTGGACGTTCAGGACGAACTCGTAGTCGGACACGGGCTTGTACTTCGAGCGCAAAGCCTCGTCGAACAATACCAAGGCTCGCTTCATGACAATGGCCCCGGCCGACTGGAGAAGCGTGTTTAGCGCCGAATGCTGGGACCGAATCGGCAGCGGATGCCCGTCGATAGACACCAAGCACCCGCGAGTTTTCACGGCGTGCTTGATTGCGCCGACAAGGCGCTCAAGGCCAGGCACAGACTTCAGGAACTTCTCGCGCATCTTCCGGCTGTACTGCACGCTGCGGCTCGCAATCCGCCCAAGCTTGGCATCGCCAGCGCCATAAAGCCAGGCATAGAACCACGTCTTTGCGGTATCGCGGTCTAGACCGAGCAGCCTGGCATTAATCGAATGCGGATCCGTGCCGTCATCCTTGCGGCCCTTAACCACAGCCTCGGTGAAGGCCCCGCCGTCAAAGGCCGCCAGGTAGTGCGCCAGCATCCGCATCTCGAGGCTAGCCGCATCGGCATCGATTAGGGTCCAGTCCTTGAACCGACCAAAGCACCCAAACAGGGCGCGGCACTCGCGGCCATACGGCGAGTAAACGGCCGGAACCTGGGCGATGTTCGGGTCGTAGTGGGTCATGCGCCGCGTCACGGCCCCGATGGTATTCACGGAGCCGTGGATGCAGCCGGTTTTGTGGTTGTAGAGTTTCAGCCAAGACTTTTCGCCGACTCCGATCTGGCCAAGCCTCTTCTGGAGCAGGGCCAGCCTCGACAAGATCGGGGCGGCCGGGTAAGTCAGCCTCGACAAAATGTCGTAGTCGATCTTGGGTTCGGGCCAGCCCTCGATGTTGTTGGCCCGATAATACGGCTCAAAGGCTGGCCTGAACTGTAGCGGCAACTCAGACTTCTCGGTGAACTCCTCCGGAATCCAGCCGTATTGCTTTAGCAAAAAGTAGTACACGTGTTGGTTCGAGAGCGGGTTGAACTCCACCAAGCTGATCGGGCAGCACGACGCCCCCTTGGTGTAGCCAAGCCTATCGTTGTCGCGAGCCGGGGTAAAGACCTTGCCGTTCCAGCGGTAGAACGGCCCGAACAAGGTCTTAGCCTCGCCAAGGACACGCTCGTTCTCTTCGAGCAGGTCCGCGTAGAGCCTCTCCGCCGACGAAATATCGAACGGGAACCCGTGGCGCTCTTGGCGGGCTATGATTGCTTGCACGGCCAGCTCAAGCTCGATGGCCTGTCTTGACATGGTCTTGTTCGAAAGCCAGTCCCATAGCGCCATGGTGACCACGACATCGCGCTCGCAGTAGTCGCCCATCTCTGGCGAATACTCGCGCCAATCGGCAGACTTGAAGTAGTCGCCCTTGAGAGCGCCTATCCGATAGCCCCAGGCCTCGAGCGAGTGGCGGCCTATGAGCTGCCCCGGAAGCCTGCCCTGTCTCCAGAGGCCATAGTCGGTAACCGAGACATCGCCGTTGGCGAGCCTACAATAGACAAGGGTGTCCAAGAGCCTGCCCTTCGGCCTAAACCACGGGTACACCTTTTGCAGGGCCGGGACATCAAAGGCAATGATGTTGTGACCAACCAGGCAATCGGCGTCGGCTAGCGCCTTGACTCCCGCTTCGATTGGCAGGTGGTCGGCGTCGAATCGCATCCAAAGCTTATGCTCGCTGTCAAAGGCTCTGATACAATGAATTTTGGTCAGGTCGTCTAGCAGTCCGTTGGTCTCGATATCGAAGAAAAGCATGGCCGACCTCCTGAGGTTTTACACCAGGCCCAACACGCTGGCCACTCTTGTTATCTTGTTGATGTGCGTCCGCTCGATTAGTTTCATCCAGGCCTCGACCGGATACCCGGCTGGCGACAGGTTGTCGTTGAGGCTAATCACCCACAGAAGAAATGTCATCGCTCTGCTCCTCCAAGTCCTCGAGAATTACCCCGAGCCAGTCGGCCGCGTCTTGAGCCAACGAAACGCTGTGTTGCGCAAGCTGCTGGGCGAGTCTTATGATGAACGCAACGTTTCGCATGCATTGCTTGACATCGGCCGGGGGCTTTTCGGCGCACTCGGCCGCGAAGTCGGATGCGTGCTTTACCTTCTCGATCATCGCGCCGATAAAGTAGTTGATCATTTCCCGCAGCGGCTCGACCAGGACGCGGGCCTCCTCGACCTTGTCGCGGAACTCGTATAGATGCCCAAGGTCTTCCATGGAGTCGGCGTTGTCGTTGTCGTCGGTGTCGAGGTCCTTGGGTTCGATGTCGTTGAGGTCGTCGGAGGGCCATGGTTCGTAGTCGGGGCAGTCGTCGCAATCCCCGGCCTTCAGGAGTTTACGCTTGGCGTAGCAGCCCTTACCAACGGGCGTGAGCCTCAGTTCTTGGCAATCAGGTTTCATTGGCATTACCTCCAAAAGCGAAGCTGTAGTCGAGGGGCAGAAGCCTGCCCGTCTCTCGGTTGTAGATTAACGTATCCGCCAGGCCGACGTTGCCGGTACGCCTAGACTTGAGGATGCGCACGCGGCTGACATCGGCGTCCTCCTCGGCCTGCTGGTTGCGCTCGAGGGCAATAACCGTGTCCGAGAGCTGCTCAAGCGCGGCCGACCCTCGGAGGTCGGTT
>CALAMI010000027.1 GCA_937925685.1 Candidatus Binatia bacterium
CGAAACCAAGATGGTGAAGAAACGAGAATCAACAGAATGATTGTCTGCTACAGCCGCCACCGCAACCTTGCTGAATTGCTCGCTCCGCGTAAATTCAAAGGCATGGTCAAAAGTGTCGCTGAAACGATCCGCGACCTCCAAACGGAAGCTGACGTACTACTGCCACGTGTAAGCACGCCACCCCCTGCCGCCGACGCACGACCGCCGCACGACAACACGCCACTCCCAGCAAACCGATCGCCACGTGGAAGTACGCCACTCCCAAAAAACTCCCAAGACACCCCCACGACCGACTGACGTGTCCCTACGACGGACGAAAAGACTTAAAGGACGCTCCCAACGCGATTGCTCTAGCTTGTAGCCTAATCCCGTGTAACCAGTCTTCTCGGTTTCTCGCAAGCACGCAAGCAAAAGCAACCTCCCCCCTGGGATAACTCTGTCGTTCCTTCCCTTTTTCAACAACCCTAACCTCCACCGCAACTACAGACATGTCGACGACGCAAGATCGAAGCCACGCAGCAACAAAACGGGTCCGTTTTGATGATACGGCGAATACCGCCATACCGTCGACGCTCAGCCCGATGAAAGCGGCCAACGCCGCGCTGCAGAATGCCGTCTCGTCGCTCCCGCCGTCTTGGAAGACCCACTGCGCCACTTACGGCCGCAACAATCTGCAAAATTACCACCGAATGGCAATTTTGAAATCGGATCTCGCCCGTTTTGACGCCGACGACGACTACCGACCGAAGCAATGCCGCTTCGTGTTCGCCTTTACGCCAAAAAAGGAAGTCGCCGAGGACGTATCGCTGCAAAATCTCATTGACACCACGAACGAGCTAGCCGAGTCGCTAGCATCGAGCGCGAAGGCAACGATACGCCGCCACAAGCAATTACTATACCGCAAAGCCGAGGAGGCTTTCAAAGAGGACCTTGACAATATCCTCGTCTCCCTCGCTGACGCCTACTACGCCGGTGAATCCGCCCGTTCATCCACCGACTTATGTAAAGAATTCCCGCTTGTCCTCACACTGTCTCTCGCCCGCGGAGACGAAGGCTCCCCGTCCCGAATCCTTGACGACGACGCTGTCCCGCGACTCCTAGCGAAACATGGCTGCCAAAGCGCGCCGCCAAACATAGAGAATCTCTATAGCCGATTGTCGACGCATATCCTGTACTTCCAGGAGTCTATTGTCCGCCCCCTCCTCGTATCCCCGATAAACAATTATATGGCTGCCACTGAATCCCGCGCCGTCACCCGCAATATTACCTTGAAGCTCGCCGAGAGCAGTACCATTGACGCGACGACCGCGGCCGCAGACGCGATGGACGCAGACGGAGCCCCCGCTGATAGCCTGAAGGCTATCACGCAACTCCTCGCCGAACACAAGACCCGCCTCGCCGACTTGGAGAAACAACTAAAAGAGACACGGGGGGCTCCCAGCCCCAGCGCCCCGTCAACAAAACAACCATACGGCAAACGGAACCCAAAAGGAAAAGGCCAAGCCGCCGACGGCAACAACGGTGGCAAAGGAAATGCCAAAAAGGGCCGGAAGGCGAAATCTGTAAAGAAGAAAAGGAAGAAGCCCAAAGATACCGAGCTAAGCTAACGCTTATTGCTGCTTCTGTCCGCTTCAGCTTCGGGTTTGTCGCAAACCCACAGCTCTCCACCCGTAAAAACCTTCAACACATATACTCCTCCCTCCCCCTCATTCTCCTCACTACACGGATCCGCAATACCGCCTTCCGCAATCTCTGCGAAGATACGTCCATCCCGTTACCCACGGGAACACGCTCACTGCTCGGTCTCGGGCTGAAATTCATTCCCAGACCCCCGCGGTGCTCCGACCCAGACGACGTTAACGTACCGCGGTTCCTAAAAGACCTTTACACGACTGTCATTTGCACTTCAGACCGTGAGATGCCCCGCCTTTACGAACGCAGCCCGAACTGGCACCCCGATGACACAGACGTGCCCCGGGAAATTGCCAAACGTGCGCATGCATTCACCAAAAGCATCTCCTGTCTGTTCAAACCTACCAAATGTAAGACGAACCTTCTCCCAATACAATCAGCCGCACTCTGCCGTCTCCGAAACCACCCTCTTATCTGTGTTATGAAAACTGATAAGAACCTCGGACCCGCCATCATCGAACGACACCGGTACATCGTTAAGGCATATGAAAATCACCTTAGCGACAAGAAAACCTACCGACAGCTCGACGAACGGACTGCTACGAACCGTATTACCGCAGTTAAACATATCTTGACAAGGTATATCGAGCGCCACTTCAAGCCTCGACACCCCGACCGCATCTTTCTTGAACGGAACCTTGAAAAGTTCTCAGACGGGTCTACAACTGACCCATACTCCCGATTCTACCTCACTGCCAAAATCCACAAAACTCCCTGGAAGACACGCCCTATCATCTCCGTTAGCGGCAGCCTTCTACATGCACTGGGACGATACCTGGATGCTGAACTCCAAATTGTAATCAAGCGATTACCTTTTGTTGTCCGCAGCTCAGCTGACTATGTACAAGTACTGAAAAAAATTGGCAAACTTCCCGAAGGCAGTAAACTGTTTACTATGGACGCAAGTGCCATGTATACAAACATAAACACTGCACATGCGCTGGAAGTCATACAAGAGTTTTTTGACACAAGCCCGCTTATGAAGAATCTACCCGTCAACAAAGAAGCCATACTGGATGGCCTACGTATACTAATGCACCATAACGTCTTCCGACTGGAAGATACATTCTACGTACAAATGGATGGTACTGCTATGGGCTCACCGCCCGCATGCATGTACGCTACGCTATACTTCGCCATACACGAAATCAAGATAATCAAACTATTTCCACAATTACGCCGCCTCTACGGCCGATATATCGACGACGGTAACGGAATATGGATCCCCGTCCCAAACCGCAACAACGCGACCGACTGGGCCCGCTTCAAAACCACCGTCGGCAACTTCGGAACGCTCACCTGGGAATTCTCAGAACTGACAAACACCCTACCGTTCCTCGATATTCAGATCACGATCGACAACGGAATCATCACGACACGGCTCTACGAGAAAGCGCTGAACCTGTACCTATACTTACCTCCGTCTTCAACGCACTCCCCGAGCGCAACGAAAGGCCTCGTATACGGTATGGTGAAGCGTATCCACGCGCTCACGACCGACCCGTCGACCGCCCGACAAGACATTGCAAACCTGAAAACGCGACTGATCGCCCGCGGTCACGACGCCACCACCGTTCGCAAATTAATTGCCGAAGCCCTGTCCCCGACTCCCGCTCGTATCAAACCCAATGGCACGCACGTCAAACTGCACCTGCCGTACCACCCACTCGATCCCCATTCCTCGCGACTCCAAGAACACTTTCGCCGCCACCTTTCAGAACCGCCGGGCCGCCAACCGCTCGCCGACATCCGAAACCAAGACGGTGAAGAAACGAGAATCAACAGAATGATTGTCTGCTACAGCCGCCACCGCAACCTTGCTGAATTGCTCGCTCCGCGTAAATTCAAAGGCATGGTCAAAAGTGTCGCTGAAACGATCCGCGATCTCCAAACGGAAGCTGACGTACTACCGCCACGTGTAAGCACGCCACTCCCTGCCGCCGACGCACGACCGCCGCACGACAACACGTCACTCCCAGTAAACCGATCGCCACGTGGAAGTACGCCACTCCCAAAAAACTCCCAAGACACCCCCACGACCGACTGACGAGTCCCTACGACGGACGAAAAGACTTAAAGGACGCTCCCAACGCGATTGCTCTAGCTTGTAGCCTAATCCCGTGTAACCAGTCTTCTCGGTTTCTCGCAAGCACGCAAGCAAAAGCAACCACCTCCTTTGGGATAACTCTGTCGTTCCTTCCCCCTTTTCAATACCCTAACCTCCCTCGCAACTACAGACATGTCGACGACGCAAGATCGAAGCCACGCAGCAACAAAACGGGTACGTTTTGACGATACGACGAATATCGCCGTACCGCCGACACTCAGCCCGATGAAATCGGCTAACGCCGCGCTGCAGAATGCCGTCTCGTCGCTCCCGCCGTCTTGGAAGACCCACTGCGCCACTTACGGGCGCAACCACCTGCAAAATTACCACCGAATGGCAACTTTGAAAGCAGAACTCGCCCGTTTTGACGCCGACGACGACTACCAACCGAAGCAATGCCGCTTCGTGTTCGCCTTCACGCCAAAGAAGGAAGTCGCAGAGGACGTATCGCTGCAAAAACATATTGACACCACGAACGAGCTGGCCATTTCGCTAGCGTCGAGCGCGAAGGCAACGATACGCCGCCACAAGCAACTCCTGTTCAAAAAAGCTGAGGAGACATTCAAAGAGGACCTTGCCAATATCCTCGTCTCCCTCGCTGACGCTTACCATGCCGGTGAATCCGCCCGATCATCCGCCGACACGTGTAAAAACCTCCCGCTTGTCCTCACACTGTCCCTGACCCATGGAGACGACAGTTCCCCGTCGAAGATACTCGACGACGACGCTGTCCCACGCCTCCTGGCGAAACACGGCTGCCAAAATGCGCCGCCAAATTTAGAGAATCTCTATAGCCGACTGTCGACACATATCCTGTACTTCCAGGAGTCTATCGTCCGCCCCCTCCTCGTAACCCCGGTGTGCAATTACAGTGCCGCCACTGAATCCCGCGCCGTCACCCGCAACATCACACTTAAGCTCGCCGAGAGCAGTACTATAGATGCGACTACCGCGGCCGCAGATGCGATGGATGCTGACGGAGTAACGGAAGATAGCCTTAAGGCTATCACCCAACTCCTCGCCGAACACAAGACCCGACTCGCCGACATGGAGAAACAGCTAAAAGAGACACGGGGGGCTCCCAGCCCCAGCGCCCCGTCAACAAAACAATCACACGGCAAACGGAAACAAAAAGGAAAAGGCCAAGCCGCCGACAGCAACAACGGTGGCAAAGGAAATGCCAGAAAGGGCCGAAAGGCGAAATCCGCAAAGAAGAAAGGGAAGAAGCCCAAAGATACCGAGCTAAGCTAACGCTTATTGCTGTCTCTGTCCGCTTCAGCTTTGGGTTTGTCGCAAACCCACAGCTATCCACCCGTAAAAACCTCCAGCACATCTACTCCTCCCTCCCTCTCATTCTCCTCACCACACGAATCCGCAATACCGCTTTTCGCAACCTCTGCGAAGACACGTCTATCCCGTTACCCACGGGTACTCGTTCACTGCTCGGCCTGGGACTGAAATTCATCCCCCGACCCCCACGGTGCTCCGACCCAGACGACGTAAACGTACCGCGGTTTCTCAAAGACCTTTACACGACTGTCATTTGTACTGCAGAACGTGAGATGCCCCGCCTCTACGAACGCAGCCCGAACTGGCACCCCGACGACACAGACGTGCCCCGGGAAATTGCCAAACGTGCGCATGCATTCACCAAAAGCATCTCCTGTCTCTTCAAACCTACCAAATGTAAGACGAACCTCCTCCCAATACAATCAGCCGCACTCCGCCGTCTCCGAAACCACCCTCTTATCTGTGTTATGAAAACTGATAAGAACCTCGGACCCGCCATCATCGAACGACACCGGTATATTGTTAAGGCATATGAAAACCACCTTAGCGACAAGAAAACATACCGACAGCTCGACGAACGGACTGCTACGAACCGTATTACTGCAGTTAAACATATCTTGACAAGGTATATCGAGCGCCACTTCAAGCCTCGACACCCCGACCGCATCTTTCTTGAACGGAACCTTGAAAAGTTCTCAGACGGGTCTACAACTGACCCATAC
>CALAMI010000028.1 GCA_937925685.1 Candidatus Binatia bacterium
AATTGCGCCAACCCCTGCGCCGCCAACACCCGCGTGATCGCTGCCGTCAACGTCGTCTTCCCGTGGTCAATATGCCCAATCGTCCCCACATTCACATGCGGCTTCTTCCGCTCAAACTTCTGCTTCGCCATCTCGCTCTCCAATCAGCTTTTGACCATATCCACCATCTTCTATGCTTCCATTGCCGGGTCGATGTTCCTTCCTCACAGAAGCCCAGGAGCGGAATCGAACCGCCGACCTCCTCCTTACCAAGGAGGTGCTCTAACCGACTGAGCTACCTGGGCAGCAACCTATCGACGTTTTACACGTCAGCACATCTCCCACGCCGGAATCGGGTGAAAAGCGGGAAACGGGATTCGAACCCGCGACCCTCAGCTTGGAAGGCTGATGCTCTGCCAACTGAGCTACTCCCGCCTAACGTTTGCATTCCTCCAACCTCGCGAACGCAATTTTCAAAGTTAGCATGGAGAGGGGAGGATTCGAACCTCCGAAGGCTGACGCCGGCAGATTTACAGTCTGCTCCCTTTGGCCACTCGGGTACCTCTCCCTAACTAAAGCCGATGGCCAGACTCGAACTGGCAACCTACTGATTACAAGTCAGTTGCTCTTCCGATTGAGCTACATCGGCCTCCTTTCCGCGCCTCGCCGCAGATGAACTGGCCCAAACTCCTATCCACTTGAAGGAAACGCGAACGAACCCGTCTATAGGAGCGCGCTTAGCCTGTCAAGGCCGGAGCGTAGTCCTTGCTCCACCAAAAGCACGCAATTCCCACCGCCACAGCCACGTTGAGGGACTCCACACGCGGGTCCGTTGGAATAACTCGGGATTCGTCCGATCGTTTCCCGACCAAACGCGACAGCCCTTGTTCGCCACCAGCCACAATGGCAACTCGCGGTGGCAATGTGTCTCCAAACAGGGGCTTAGCGCCCCGAGGATCCAAGGCAATTGTCCAGTAGCCGGCGTGTTTTATTTCCTCCAGAGCCCGAACGATGTTCACCACTCGACAAATACTCAAGTAGGCGCAAGCCCCAGCAGCAGCAACTTCGACCACCGGGGTGATAGATACTGCGCGATCTTTTGGTATGACGATCCCGCGCCCGCCAGCAGCTAACACAACGCGCACTATTGCTCCCAGATTGCGCGGATCTAGTACATGGTCCAGCACAACCAATAAGCCCGCATCGCTAGGCTCCAAGACGCTGGACAGCGCCCGATATGGAAACGGCGCTAATCGTGCACGGCAACCGGTTTGAAGAAATTTCCTGTCTACCAGCCGCCCATGTGCGTCGACAAACCTCACTGGGACGCCTTTCTCCTGAGCCTGGCCCACAAGTTCGGCAACTTTCTTTCCTTTCTCCGGCAAGACCTGAAGCTGGAGAATTCGGGAAGGATCTACCCTCAACCATGCGTTTAGGGCATGACCGGGGTAAAGCCACTGCGATGTTTCTTCACAGTGGTTTTCTTCCCCCGAGGGGCCAGCTAAAGTTTTTGCTTCGTGACGCTTTTTCAACGATATGCCCTGCGTCAATTGCTCTTCCCGACCATCGCCAGCATTTTCATCTTGGCGGCTTTGTTGCTGGTCACCCGCCTCGTTAAAGTTATTAGCTTACTCATCAATCGCGGACTCTCTCTCGGGGAAGTGTTTCATGTACTTTTGCTCCTCACCCCCACCTTTCTAGAATTTTCCCTACCGATGGGTGTTCTTGTGGGGACATTTCTCACCTTCGGGCGATTAGCCGCAGATGGAGAGCTTACTGGGGCACAGGCGTGCGGCATCCGTCCCACTGAACTCATTGCCCCCTTGCTGATCATCAGCGGGGTGGCGATGCTGTGCACGGGGCTAATTTCTTTGAGCTTGCGCCCCATAAGCCGGCAGGCCTCCGTTTACTACCTCGAAGCGCTCGCTTTTAAGCGAGCGACCGCTGCGTTACAAGAACAAGTGTTCTTCGACCAGATCCCTGGACTTGTCGTCTACGCAGAACGCATCCTCGACCGGGGAAGAGTTTTGAACGGGGTTTTCCTGGCTGATCAACGCACACCAGGGAAGCGAACTTCGATCGTGGCAAAGCGCGGCTACCTGATTTCACCCAACGGCTCCCACGAAGGCACCCTTTTACGACTTGAAGACGGAATGCTCTTCGCGTGGAAGGGGCGGGCGGACACCTACGAGGTCAGCAGATTCGAAACTTTCGATTGGAATTTGTCGGAATCCATGGGCCGAAGCTCTCGAAGCTCAGTACTCGAGCTGGACCCTAAGGCAACGCCTTCGGGACAACTGCTGAAGCTGCTTCTCAACGATAGATTCCCCGCTAGCGTCAACTTACTCGCAGTCGAACTGAGCAACCGGGTTGCCCTGCCCTTTAGTTGCGTCGTCTTCGTTATGCTGGCCTGGGCGTTATCGATGCGATGGCAGCTGTCTTCTACGGCGGGCCTCGGTTTGTCTACTCTTTGCTTCTTAGGCTACTATCTATTGAACGGCTTGACGGATTCGCTCGCGCAACAGTTGGCCCACTGGTCGGTGGCTGCCGCCGGCGCGTGGCTACCGAACGTAACCTTGGCGCTGACAACTTTTGCCATGTGGCCGCGATCGAGGGCGGACGAGCGCAGGATGAAATTTGCTCGAGCCAGCGCTGTTGCTCAAAGCACGAACAATGACTGAAAGCTCTGACACGGAGGGCAACGGGACAAAGGAAATGGGGCAACCGACTCTGCTCGATCGGATCAAGCAACTTCCTAAGCTTTTAAAGTCAAAACCACCCGTGCCGAAACAACGTGGCGAAGTCCTCCCCACGCGGACGCTCATGAGTCGCACCGTTACCAAGCTGCTGCTGGGCGACTTCGTCACTGCAGTGCTCATCACCCAGATCGGCGTCGTGGCGCTCTATGTGGTCGTCGATTTTTTCGAGCGCCTCGATGTGATCGTGCACAATGAAGTCAGCATGAGCATCGTCGTTGCCTATTTTTTTTATAAGCTACCTCTTATCGTCTACCAAACCATTCCGGCCGCCACGGCGGTTGCGCTCGTAACCACCCTCATTCAACGCCACCGCCATCGTGAGATTCTGGCGCTCAGTGCTGCTGGCGTTACACCACTACAAATCGCGCTCCCGTTGCTTCTTGTAGCAACCCTGCTCTCTGTCGTGTCCTTGGCGTGGTCGGAGCTGATCGTGCCGCCAACCGTACGGGCAGCACAAGACCTCAGTCTGCGAGAGATTAAAAAACGCGATCGGCGTAACATTTTAGCTGACCGCGAGATATGGTTTCGCGGCCTGCAAGCGATCTACCACGTCTCCTATATAGATCGGGATACGCAGTCGTTGCTGGGAGTCACGAGTTACGAACTCGATAACGACTTCTCCCTGATAAGCATCAAGTACTTTCCGAAAGTTCGTTGGACAGGAAAAGGCTGGTCCTCCCTCGGGAAGCAAGAGCAAATCTTCCTCGCCGCATCAGAGCCGGCACGATCCAGTCATCCGAGCGAAACCAGTCTACAGCTCCCGAACCGCTTTGAGGATCTAGCGGAAGTGCAAAGGGAACCGGAAGAATTGTCGGTGGCGGATCTACGCCGTCAGGAACACCTGTTAAAGAGCCTAGGGCTTCCAGCAACGCGGCTATCGGTTGAAATTTACGTAAAAACAGCCCTTCCCTTCAGCCCTCTTGCGCTCGCCCTCGGTCTTTTGTCGTTCAACCTCAACCTTAGGCGCTCCGGACAATTCGCTTGGACCATTGTGGGAAGTGCGGCAATCGGTTTCGGGTACTGGTTGCTGCTCGGGACTTCGACCTCATTGGGCTATGCTGGCTCCCTGCCGCCGGTCCTCGCGGCCTGGCTTCCAAACTGCACGTTTGCGGCAGCAGGAGCAGCATCCTTGGCCCGTGCAGCCTCCCTTCCAAAGTCGTTCTAACGCTTCGAGTACTGAGGACGCTTGCGCGCCTTATGACGACCGTATTTTTTCCGTTCTACCTCACGCGGGTCCCGCGTGATGAATCCAGCTTTTTTCAACGTTGGCCTAAGCGCCACATCCCAGGCAAGCAGTGCTCGTGTAATTCCGTGTCTGACAGCTTCTGCTTGTGCGGCTAGCCCACCGCCACGAACGTTAGCCACTACGTCAAACTGCCCCAAGGTTTGGGTTAGCTCAAACGGTTGTAGAATAATCATCCGTGAAGTTTGACGAGGGAAATACTGCTCCCACGGACGCCCGTTGATCACGACGTTTCCGCTGCCCGCTCGCAAAGACACACGGGCAACAGCAGTCTTGCGTCGACCTGTGGAAGCCAGCCGTACCATGTCCGTCATGTGATAGTGCTCCTCCGACCAGGCACTAAATGCGGAACCGGCTTTTGAGCCTCGTGAGGATGTGCCGGCCCGGGATAAATCTTCACTTTCGTAGCCAACTGATGACCCAGGCGGTTTTTCGGCAACATGCCCTCAATGGCGTGGCGCAACAGCTCCTCCGCTTTGACCTGTTTCTGCTCCAGAGCAGTTCTGAGCCGGACCCCTCCCGGATAGCCGGTGTGCCGTATGTACTGCTTTTTCCGCCACTTCCCACCCGTAAGTTGCACCTCAGCAGCGTTAATCACGACAACAAAGTCGCCCACGTCTTCCCACGGCTGAAACGTCGGCTTGTGTTTTCCGCGCACAATTTGCGCCACTCGAGCTGCCACCCGCCCGAGGACCTGCCCCTTTGCATCAATGAGGACCCATCCTCGCTGCTTTAAGGCGCCCTCTCGTCCTATGACCACGGTTTTCCTCATACATTACACCTAACTCACACTTTTTCGCTATGTTGCCGAACCAACAAGAAGGTGGAGAACGGGGTGGACGGGACTTGAACCCGCGACCTCCGACGTGACAGGCCGGCGTTCTAACCGTGCTGAACTACCACCCCCTGAACTCATCGTCATTTTTTCCTTCAATCGTATCACCTGGGCGGTATCCGATTTGAACGGATGACCCCCGGCTTGTAAGGCCGATGCTCTCCCACTGAGCTAACCGCCCGCATCGTCACAAGACAATTGCCGCTCCACGTCTAGTCGTACACACCCATGCTGCGACTGACCGGGTTATCAGTCAGCTCACATTTAGTGAGTCACGAAGTTGTTTCCCAGCTTTGAACTTGGCTGAACGGGAAGCGGCGATTTCAATAGTCTCTCCTGTCTTCGGATTCCGCCCTGTCCGTGCTTTACGCGTGGCCACCGCAAACGTTCCAAAGCCCGATATGTTGACTTTTTCCCCCTGCCGAAGAGCCGCAACAATATCGTCAAAGACTACATTGACGACTTTTTCTGCCGTCGCGCGCGGTAAGTCCACCTTGCTTGCCACCGATTCGATCAGCTCCGCCTTAGTCATGAACAATCCCCTACATAAGCAAGGTGTCTCTGCTTAGTAAGCCGTCTCGGCACTGTCAAGAAACGACACCCGCTGTCAAAACGGCATCTGCGGTCGCCGATGGCAAGGACGGTCGGTTCACCTCGCGGCGCCAATCGCCCTTTAAGAATGCTTCTGGCTCTTCCAGCACTAAAGCCTGTCGCAACACATCGTCCATGTGCTGAACCATTCGCAACTCCACGGAACGAAGCACAACCGGAGGAATTTCCCGTACGTCCTTTTCGTTCTCCTCCGGAATCAACACCACCTTGATGCCGGCCCGGTGTGCCGCAAGTACCTTTTCCTTCAACCCGCCAATCGGCAGCACCCTCCCTCGCAGCGTCACCTCGCCGGTCATGGCCACGCTATTCCTGACAGGGATTTTCGTCAGCGCAGACACCATCGCCGTTGCCATCGTAATGCCCGCAGAGGGCCCATCCTTTGGAGTTGCACCTTCGGGAACGTGGATGTGGACGTCCACATTCTGGTAAAAGTCACCAGCCAATCCCAGCTCCGCCGCCCGGGAACGAACGTAACTCATGGCAGCCTGGGCAGATTCTTGCATCACGTCACCGAGCCGTCCCGTGATGATGAGCTTGCCCTTCCCCGGCATAACTGTCACTTCGATCGCCAAAAGCTCCCCGCCGAACTCCGTCCACGCAAGGCCCGTGGCTACGCCCACCCGATGTTCGTCCTCCGCCTTACCCACTCGGAACTTAGCCGGCCCTAAGAATCGATGAAGATTTTTCGCCGTCACCACCACTTTGGCATCTCGCCCCGAGCGCAGGATCTCGACGGCAGCTTTGCGACAAATCGTCGCAATTTCCCGCTCCAGACCGCGTACGCCAGCTTCCTTTGTGTAATGGTGGATGATGGCCAATAGAGCGTTATCGGACAGGTCCAGGTTTTCTGGGCGCAAACCGTTTGCTTCCCTCTGCTTCGGTACGAGGTATTTGCGAGCAATGTTAAGCTTCTCGATGTCCGTATATCCTGGGATTCGAATTACCTCCATGCGGTCCTGCAAGGGCCGGGGAATCCGTTCCAGGGTGTTGGCCGTGGTGATGAACATCACTCGCGACAAGTCATAATCTACATCCAAGTAGTGATCGTTAAAAGCGGCGTTCTGCTCCGGATCGAGGACCTCAAGCAGTGCTGACGAAGGGTCTCCCCGGAAATCTGTAGACATCTTGTCGACCTCGTCGAGCAGGAAGACCGGATTGCATGACCCGGCCTTCTTCATGCTTTGAATGATCTTGCCCGGGAGAGCGCCGATGTACGTCCGCCGATGCCCACGGATCTCGGCTTCGTCACGAACTCCTCCGAGAGACACACGCACGAACTTTCGCCCTGTAGCTCGAGCGATGGACTTACCCAAAGAGGTTTTCCCCACTCCCGGCGGCCCAACCAAACACAAAATGGGCCCTTTGTTCGTCTGCCCGACCAGAGCTTGAACGGCGAGGTACTCAAGGATGCGTTCTTTGACCTTCTCCAACCCATAGTGGTCTTCCTCGAGCACCCGCTCGGCCTCAGCAATATCCAGCTTGTCCTCGGTGTATTCGTTCCAGGGCAAGGACAAAATCCAATCGATGTAGTTTCGCACCACTGTCGCCTCTGCGGACATCGGCGACATCATTTTCAGTTTTTTCAGCTCCCGCTCCACCTTGTCACGAGCTTCAGGCGAAAGTTTCTTCTGCTTGATTTTTTCCTCCAGTTCCTGGATCTCGGTTCGGAACTCATCCTTTTCCCCGAGCTCTTTCTGGATCGCACGCATTTGCTCGTTCAGGTAATACTCTTTTTGGCTCTTTTCCATTTGCTTCTTGACGCGCGTGCGAATCCGTTTTTCCACTTCCAGGATCTCGATCTCCGAGCGCAGTAAGCCGAGGACCTTTTCCAGTCGCTCTGCAGGATCTACCGTTTCCAACAAACCCTGCTTATCTTCCAGCTTGACTCCAAGATGCGCAACGATTGTATCAGCGAGACGCGAGGGGTCGTCGATCGAGGAAACAGAAGTAAACATTTCCGGCGGAATCTTTTTGTTGTATTTGAGGTAGACCTCGAACGTCGAGACGACCGAACGGAGCAACGCCTCGATTTCGGTGGTCTTCTCCCACCGTTCCTCCATCTCCTCAATCTCAACGAGCAGGTACTCTCCTTCAGGGAGGAACCGCTGGATGCGCGCTCGTCGCTTTCCCTCGATGAGCACTTTGACCGTACCATCTGGCAAGCGCAACATTTGAACGATGGCTCCGATGGTCCCCACCTGATAAATATCGCTTTCCGATGGGTCATTGGTCTTTGCGTCACGCTGAGCTGCAAGAAGGATAAGCTTGGGCCCATTCATTGCCTCCTCAAGGGCACGAATGGACTTCTGCCGCCCCACGAACAGAGGCACCACCATATGGGGGAACACAATAATATCTCGTAACGGTAATAACGGGACCCTGGTCATCGACGGGCCGTCCTTTTTGTCATTGCGGAACAGCATGCGTAGCCTGCCCCTTGCTTACGCGGTTTCAGCCGCCTTTTGGTACAAGACGATCGGGGGCTCCCCTTTCGTAATCACTTCTTCCGAAATCAGTACTTCTTTAATCGCGGGTTGTGACGGAATTTCATACATGATGTCCAACATGGTGTTCTCTAAGATGGCACGCAATCCCCGCGCACCCGATTTACGTTTGAGCGCTTCGCGCGCGATAGCAACCAAGGCGCCGTCCGTGAACTTCAAGTGCACCCCCTCCATTTCGAACAACTTCTGATACTGACGAACGAGCGCATTCTTTGGCTCTTTTAAGATACGCACCAGGTCCTGCTCCGCCAATTCGTCCAGGGTCGCGATCACCGGTAGTCTGCCCACAAACTCGGGGATCAGACCAAACTTCAACAAGTCCTCTGTTTGCACCTCGTGGAGAAGCTCACTGACACTTTTCTCATCACGTCGCCGCACATCCGCACCAAACCCCAGCCCCTTCATTCCAATCCGACGACGAATGATCTCTTCCAGCCCCACAAAGGCTCCACCACAGATGAACAAAATATTAGTCGTGTCGACTTGCAGGAACTCTTGCTGCGGGTGCTTACGCCCTCCCTTGGGCGGCACGCTGGCTGTCGTTCCCTCGATGATCTTCAACAATGCCTGTTGAACACCCTCGCCCGAGACGTCCCTCGTAATCGAAGGATTATCTCCTTTGCGTGAGATTTTATCGATTTCGTCAATGTAGACGATACCACGCTGGGCCTTTTCGACGTCGTAATCCGCGTTCTGGAGCAGGCTGAGAATGATGTTCTCCACGTCTTCACCCACGTAACCGGCTTCGGTCAGGCTTGTGGCATCGGCGATCGTAAACGGCACTTGGAGAAATCGCGCCAAGGTTTGTGCGAGCAGCGTCTTTCCCGAGCCCGTCGGCCCGATCAACAGGATGTTGGACTTTTGCAGTTCCACATCCCCGGTAACGAACTGACTGTCGATGCGCTTGTAGTGATTATGCACGGCAACGGCCAAGACTTTCTTTGCTCGCTCTTGGCCGATCACATACTGGTCCAGCACGCGTTTGATATCCGCGGGTTTGGGAACGGACGATGAGGAGGCCAAACCTTCTTCGTGGTCGCACTCCTCCGCGATAATGTCATTGCACAAGTCAATGCACTCGTCGCAGATATAGACCGTTGGGCCGGCAATCAGTTTGCGGACCTCGTCCTGACTCTTGCCGCAAAAGGAGCAAACCAAATTTCCACTCCGGTCGTCGTGCTTCGCCATAGAAAACCTCACAACCGCTTGTTGGGCCTGCTTACCATCACCTCGTCTACTATACCATATTCAACGGCCTGCTGACTCGTTAGAAACAAATCGCGGTCCGTATCCCTCTCGATACGCTTGAGGCTCTGCCCCGTGTGCTTCACCAAGATATGATTCAACTGCTCCCTTATGCGCAAGATTTCTCGCGCCTGAATGTCGATGTCCGCTGCCGCTCCACGAATTCCACCCAGAGGCTGATGAATCATGATTCGGGCGTGCGGTAAGGCAAAACGCTTCCCTTTCGTTCCAGCTGCAAGCAGCCACGCAGCCATGCTTGCCGCCTGGCCAAGGCACAACGTCGAGACATCTGGGCGGATATATTGCATCGTATCGTAAATTGCCAAACCCGCGGTCACCGAGCCACCTGGGGAGTTGATGTAAAACTGAATGTCTCGCTCTGGGTCCTCCGACTCGAGGAAAAGTAGCTGGGCAGTAATGAGATTCGCGACTTCGTCCGTAATCGGGCAGCCGAGAAACACAATGCGCTCTTTGAGGAGGCGCGAATAGATATCGTACGCGCGCTCTCCTCGGCCTGTCTGTTCCACGACGATGGGAACTAAGTTCATGATTTCTGCGTACACTGGAAGTACGCTCGATGCTAGCTGTTTCGCACTGCCTCAGCAATCTGGGAGTCTTCGAGCACGTCCCGAACCTGCGCGCTCTGTCGCACAAGCTCGAGTGCGCGTTGCAACACCATCTCCTGCTTGAGCCGCGCGCGTCCTTCGGTTCCAGCATAGCGACTTCGGATCTGGGCTGCTTCCTCGCCACGCTCCTGCATCGCGCGCGAGAGCATATCGTCGATCTCGTTATCGCTGACCCTGATTCCCTGCTCTTCTGCCACCTTCGCGAGCAAGGCCTCAGAGGCAACCCAAACATACGCCTCATTGTCGAGCTGTTGCGCGATGGAGGGGGTGCGCTCTAAGATTTCCTCAGCACGATCTACCGGCAACCCCAGACTGTTGACGTAGCTTCGCGCCAACTCAGCTCGCTCCCGACGCAGCACACTCGGCGGAACCACCACTCCCGGATTGGCGTCAACTAGAGCTTTTCGTAATCGGCTTCGCAGGAGCCCTGCTTTCCGGCGCTCTGCTCGGGCCTCCAGCTCTTGACGGATTTGAGCTTTGAGGTCGTCCACAGTCTCTGCCGTCGAACTCACCGTTCGGGCGAAATCATTGTCTAGCAATGGGACATCGCGGGCAAACACTTTATCGATTCGCACCCTCCAGACGGTGCGAGGCGACTCCGAGATCAACGGGGGGCCTTCGTCTTCTTCCGTCCAGGGGATCTCTACGACTTCGCCCACTTTCTTCCCGATCAACAGAGAGAACGGAGAACCTGACTCAAGATCCTTCAACCAAACCAGCTCCCGACGATCTCCCTCATTTGGCCCCCGGCCCTGCACCCTCTGCAGAGTGAGTTCAACCACATCACCAAGCTGCACCATGTTGCGATCCGCAATCGGCACCAACTTGGTGTGGCGCTCTTGCAAATCGGCCAACACCGCCTGGACTTGCTCTTCCGTCACCCCGACACGAGGAACTTCAACTTGCAGCCCCTGATAATTCACTCGTTCGATCTCCGGCCAAACCTCGACGATCGCGGAATAGGACAAAGGCTCCCCCCGCTTAAGGGAGACCTGCTCGAGGTGAAAGCTGCCGGTTATTGGTAAACTCCTTGCCTGGATTGCCTTCTCAAAAGAGTTCGCCAACAACTCCTTCTCTACTTCAGCACGAACCACCGGCCAAAACTGCTTCTCTAAGATAAGTTTTGGAATCCTTCCAGGACGGAAACCCGGTACCCGCGCGGTACGGGCGATTCGCGCAAAGGCCTTTTGGATTGCGGAATCGACCTCCGAGACGGGCACCACAACCCTGAGCCGCACGTGAGCCGGATCGACACGTTCCAGTGAGCACTCCTGTTGCTCCGCAGTTTCAACTTTCGTCATAGCAGGACGACTACCTTAAGATTACTTGGCCCCCAAAGCAGCCAGGCCCCATGGTTTCAATGCCGCCAACGAAGAACTCCGGGCGCACTTCGTTCTTCAAGATGATATGAAGTACCGGTCAGTGCCAGCGGGAACCGACGCTCCCGCTCACGTCAACCGGCAGGAAAAGAAGCGCCCAGTAACACTCCCAGATGCCAAATGAAAACCGTGCGAGAGGGGGGACTCGAACCCCCACGGGGTCTGGCCCACTAGATCCTAAGTCTAGCGCGTCTGCCAATTCCGCCACTCTCGCACCGCACCGAATCTCTCTCGGGCCCAGGTTTCCAAAGTCATCCATGACCGACGATCCAAGTCCTAACCCGAAAGAGAGTTCAGCACGGGCTCCGTAGCAAACGCGCAAACACATCCGCAAGCAAACCCAGCAGGCGTGAAGAGCAGCTGGGAAGGCTGTGCGAAGCCTGTCGACCAACGCTAAACAGCATCGGGCCAGAAGGGCAATTGCGAAACCTGCGCTGATGCGAAGTGGTAAAGCGAGAGAACTCTCATTTCAGCTCAGCAGAGGGCTGAACGTATAGTTCAACAGCAACCAGGGCTTGCCTGTTTGTGCGACAGTTCAGTTGATTTGCGAAGCCGACGTACTCAAGCTATCGATGCCGCAGCCCATAAGGATCCGCCCGGAGAGGTGCGTGAGCCCGGTTGAAACGGCACGACTCGAAATCGTGTGACCCGTAAGGGTCCGGGGGTTCGAATCCCCCCCTCTCCGCTAACTAAACCTAGACCTGGGACTCTGCCCCGAGGATCTACGTCGACGTCTTCGCCTAAGCCGCACTCGTGTCACGCTCCGAACATTCTTTCTTACCCTAGGAATAAGGTCTCGCGCGGAAACTCCGTGACTCCGCAACATCGCTAGCTTGCGGCGAAGTGCATCCGGATCCAGCCCGAGGACATCGCAGAGCACCAGAAAAGAAAACGGCGACTGGCGACTAGGCGAAAAAACCCAGTGCTCTGCCTCCGCGGCCAAAAGCTTCGAGCGACTAAAAAAGGACCTCAGTCCGTCCTCGAAAACAGCAAGCATGAGTGCCCGGACGCCGGCGATGTTCGTTGACCGGGATGCCGGTTCCGGCGGTTCACCGCCCCCCAAAACCGATGCATCGCAAACACTTACACTTTCACCTCCGCATGACACTATGGTCAACACTTTACGACCCTCCCTCAAACCCCCACCAGGGGCGGATCGCATGCATTAGAAAGGACTATGCCAGTGCGGCTTGCTTTCCCTGGAATGCCACCACCCCAGCCCGAACCGAGGCCAACCCTTGCAGGAGCGCGGTGCGTCTTGCATTGTCGCAAGACGTTATCACTCAGCAGAAAGGCTTCGTGCTCAGCCGATCAGCGCCTTTGCCCGAGCTTTCTTACCAAAAGCCTGCCCCATTATTCGCGTAGCCGCCGACACGATCGAGAACACACACCTTTTCTTGCAGGATGTGGCGGCAGCCAATGCTCTACCTCTGGCACAGGCACTTCCCGAAGCAGGAAACCGGGCACAAGGGAACCGCATTGAATACACCGGCGAACGATCCGGTCCTCCAGTGCGTCGAGGAACGTCAAGCCTTCCACGCCACATTGGGGGCACTGAGCTACGCAAAACGCGTTCAGAGCGGTTCTCCTCTCCTCAAGCTTCATCGGCTTACGCCAACGCTCGCGACAACTAACAGCTCAATTTGACCCAGCGATCGTAACAAAGCAATCGTGCTGAGCAAGCTTTGCCTCTGGCTTCCAGTTTTTTGCCTCACAGTCAGCCTTCCGTGAGTTTGCCGAGCCTGCGCTGCCTCTGGCGTTACGCCGCAGCGACGTTTATGAACACTAGCCGTGAGGATACGGCGGTGGTCGACCTTTGCGTCCCTTTGTCTTGTGATAGCAGCGCTGTCGGGAGGGGCGATGCCTCGCGGAGCAAAGGCATTTGTGCCAGAGACTGAAACGGGACGCGAGTTAGACGAAGGACTTCCAGCTCGGGCTGAAAAAGGCAGGGGTCGGCTCTCGCGGCCGGCGGCTGTTGGCTACGACTACAAACGAATCCACCGCTTTTGGCGTAATTACCACGCTCCGCGCCGAAAGGCCGAAAGGCGGAAAGCGCCTCAAGAATACATTGACGCCGATTAGTCGGCGAACGGGGTCGTCGCTTCGCCGCTACTGAACCAACGTATCTGTCCGAAAGGCATGCAGACTAGCGCTGGCTTTCCGCGCACAACTCGGCGACCCAATTACTTAACCCTTCGAGAAACTGCTTTCGCAGTTGTCGCTGCCGGGGAGTCCACTTCGACAGCAAGTCACCTTTGGCTTTCTCGGGGTCCCCTCGCACTATGATCACTTCTTCCGGCGACACGCTAAGTAGCATGGGAGACGTTCCGTCCCATTCGTCGTTCACCGGAAAGCCAAATTCACGCAAAAGACTCGGCCATGTTGCATCAACGTCGATCCACTTCCCTTCTACGTAAATTTGGAGGTAGTCGTGAATATCCATGACCTCATTTTTCTCCAACATCGCCTGCAAGTGGTTGGGAAACCCAATCGGAGATTCGTTGAAGCGGTGAATACACAGCATATTACGCACACTGAGCCCGAGCAACCGAAAGAGCTCTCCGAGTAAGTAGTGCTTTCCCGACCCTGAGCCACGGCCCTCCTGCAGCACGGTGGAAGGGTCTTTCGAGGAGGGATAAACATAAGGTATCTCCCGCACGCGCTCGAACACTCGGACCCGAGCTTCAACGGGGCCTAACCCCAGGGTCCACTCATCAAGCGTTCTACGCACAATTTCGCGTCCGTTCATTTACGAAGCACCTCACCAGGTTGCCCCTGCCCCGGCACCCCCGTTCCCTGAACCATGCTCTGGAGCATGGATGTTTTCCGGACGGGGAACGCTCAACCGCCGACTACAGCTCCACAGCATAACGAAGTGCATCTTCGGGGGTATTCACGTTGCGAAACGTTTCTTCGACACCAGGGATGGAGCGCAACTCTTCTTCGCCAACATATCGTACACGAGCAAATGCCAGCAGATCCCGCAACCCGCTTTTCCCGGACCGAAGTAACTCCTCCGCGATCGGAGCCAGACTTCGCGCGTAAAATGCATGCAGGGGCTCGACATCACCTTCCCATAGAGGCACCACCGCATCGTAGCCGCAAACCAGAGACTCTAAGTAAAGGATCGGCTCCGGCCGAATGAAGGGCATATCACAGGCAACCACAAAACAATACGGTTGCCGCGCCTGCGTCACCCCGGCATGAAAGCCAGCCAAGGGCCCCAAACCTACAAAAACGTCGGTCGTGACGGTGATATGCCGCAAATCTCGGTACTTGTACGGTGAATTGGTGACTACGATGACGTCATCAAATAAAGCCCGCAACGTAGAGATGGTACGCTCTATTGCTGGCTGGCCACCAACCCGCATGAAGGCTTTGTCAAAACCGCCCATCCGGCTGCTACGACCCCCGGCCAAAATAACAGCGCTAGATCGCATCGCTCCCAAGCAGCCTCGAGTGAACGGCAATAACTTCGCGCACGATACGGACTTCGTCGCCTACAGTCAAGCGTGGCTTTAGGACCCGCGAAACGTAAAACCCGAACTGCGGTCTTCTCGTGTATCGCTGCTCAATAGGTCGCTACCCAAGCGCCACATTGGATTTCAGACACCCGGTACCCTAACGGGACACTGTATCGGCAAGCCGTCCGCTCATTGACGCCGAGAAAGGCGCCGTCCACAAAACGCGTGCAGGGTTCCGGAAGGGGCTTGCCAGGAACAGACTTTGCGTGTGTCCACCCAGCGTGGCGAACCGAGTACACGGGTTTTCGTTAGTCGAACTCGTCGTTTACCTTGCCTTGCTTGGGGTGCTACTTGCCACCGCCTTGCCGCACCTCGAGCTCCTACCCTCCCACACAAATCGTGCGGTAGAACAATTTCTTAGCGATGTGCGCTTTGCTCGCGCAAAAGCCATAGTCACCGGGAGCCACGTCTGCGTCCATCGCGTCGCAAGCAACCGCTACCAAGTTCGACGTCTCAAGCTGAGTGGCAACTCTTGGGTGCTCGATAAGGTTCTTCGCGACGTCACCCTTCCGCCCGGGGTCACATGGTGGATGAACACGGCTACCGGCAATCACCTCAAGTTCAACACCCGAGGACACCAGGTGGCATTCGCTAATCCGGCCAACCCGTACGTTTTGTTCACTTACTTCGGTGACACCCGCGGCTCATCCCATGCCGTTTCGGTTTGGCCTTCTGGCCAGGCTTACAAGGAGTACTAATGTGAGCCAGCACCAACGTGGAGCGTCACTTGCCGAGGCAATGGTGGCTGTAGGGTTATTCGCGATTGCCCTTGCAGCGGTTGGCTCTTTCCTCGTCACCCACATCCGTCGGGCGGCTTGGTCCTACCAGCGTACATACGCCTATGCACTGGCGGAGCAGGAACTCGAGGCCATGCGGGCCTTGGACTACGATCAGATGGCAGGTGGCTCGCGGACAGCCATGCTCGGAAACACGACCTTCACTGTCACCACGACGGTTCTCAACAACTCGCCCGCACCGCAAGTGAAAACCGTTTCCGTAAACGTATCGTGGGCCGACCAAAGGGGCCCGCAGGCGATCAACGTTTCCGCAGCTTACACGAAGGTGCGCCGTTAATGAACGCAAGGGGCAATTCTTTGTTGGAACTCCTGGTTGCCGTCGCCGTCACCATTCTCGCAGTTTCCGTGAGTTCTGGACTGCTCTCTGCCACTCGACGCACCGTAACGCAGCAAGAACTCCTTACCGAAGCTTCACTGAACCTTCGCGCCGTCGTGGACGCGCTCATCCGCGACGTTCGCCTCGCTGGCGCCTGCTTACCGGTGACCGGAGATTTCATCGCACTCGACGGGACGAACTCAGCGGACCAAGACGAGATCTGGATCCGCACGGGGTTGGTGCGGCCAGACATGTCTTGCATTCGCACCACAACTACTTCGGCGGTGACACGAGGAGCAACCTCGATACCGGTGGATTCGGCGGACGGCTTCTCTGCTGGCAGCCGAGCCTACATCCGTGGGCCCGGAGGGAGTGGCGAGTACTTTACGGTCACCGCAGTCGATCTCACAAATAGCCGCCTCATGAAAGCAACCACCTTCGCTGCCGACTATCCGGCAGGAAGCGGCATCTACGCGATCGACGAACGGCACTATTACTTGAACTCTTGGGCCGCTCCATGGGGCATCACTCCCGAACTGATGCTGCAGGTGGGAGATCAAGCACCGCAATCGTTTGCGGTGGGTGTCGAAAAGCTCAATTTTCGTTATCAGCTGCGCCGCAATTGCCCTCCGTGTGATGTGACCGAGCGGCCCGCAAGCGAAGAGGAGTGGAGACTTGTCGAGCAGGTGCTTTTAGAGACTCAGGTGCGGTCGGACCGTCAAGACCCACGTGGTGAGTTCTTGAGGAGAACGGCGACAGTCAACATCAAGCCGCGCAACCTGTTGCCACCATGACGCGGAGGTGAAAAATGCAGCGTTGCGAGCGAGGCATTGCCCTCATCGGGGTCCTTATCGCGTTGTTTTTCCTATCAGGACTTGTCGCCGCTTTGGCAGCCAAAGTTCTTTTGGACACGCAACTCCAAGGAACCTTTGCCCAAAGTATTACCGGATTCCATGCTGCAGAGTCTGCCTTAAATCGCGGCATGGGCGAGTTCAAACAAAAGTTTCTCGACTACCAGGTTCCGACCGGGTCGGACTTCTCACCGCGCTCGATGGCCTGGGCTGGCCGTGACGTCGTCTACCAATTGGTAGAGAAGCCGGGAAACCCCAAAAGTATCACAATTCCTGCGGGGCAATTATTTGCAGGCCTGAATTCCCTCGAATACGGGTACACGGTGCGCGCGAAAGCCACCAATCAGACCAGCCAAGATGAGGAGGCTTCCGTTGGGGCCGAATTTTTAGTCGGAAATATTCCGCTGTTCCAATTCGTTGCCTTTTATGAGCGGGACCTCGAAATCCTTCCCGGGCCCGTGATGACCTTGACCGGGCGAGTTCACACTAACGGGAACCTTTACCTCGGATCCGGCAACACCTTGACCATCGCCGACGACCCGGCAAACGGAATTACCAGCGTTCAAGTGTCGGCAAAAGGCAAAATTTTCCGTGGTCGGAAAGACCAGCCAATCTGTCAGGGAACCGTGATCGTCGACAAGCTAGAAGATGCGGTCCCACCCTATGGTGACTTGGACCCACTCACCTTACCGTGTAATGGTAGCAGCACCAGCGAGGTTCCCAGCAACACTTTAGCTCAGTGGAAGGGGAGCCTAGTCGCCGGCATGGAGAGCATCTCGGTTCCACAGCCCGGGATTATCAGCCGCCCGCCCCAAGGCACAGGGTTGTACTGGTCGAGGGCAGACCTGCGAATCGCTCTCGTCTTAAATTCCCCTGGCCAGCTACCCGGCGGCCCACTGTTACCCGCACGGATTGAAGTCCAGGATGCTAACGGCACTCAAGACGCGACGAAAACCAGTTTACTCTGGACCTTCATGTCAGATCCCCTTGTTGGCGGTGTTTATGCCAACGGTGCACCGTCATCTCTAACCGGCCCCCTCAACGGAACGAGGCCGATTTTTTACACGGAAGTCCCTGTCACTGGTCATCAAATAACGGGAGGAAGCACGTGCACGTGCAGCAACACAAGTCCGACTTGCAATAACACCAACCCATCCTGTTATCCCCAGCTTGATACCAGTGGCACTGGCTACTCCACCACTCGCTACATCGGCTGCCCAGCTGGGACTGGAGCATGCAACAATGGCGGCCAATCACTCAATGCAAACCCTTTCAACCGCACCTACGGCAGCAACAATTTCGTTGGGACCTCGGGTCGGCCCGGAATGCTGGGTGATCTCGACTACCGCCGAGGAGGTTTTTACAACTGGCGCGAGCGAAAATGGATGTACTTGCTCAACGTCAATGTCGCAGACTTGCTCCGTTGGAACAGTTACCAACCGGCTGGGAGCAAGCTTTTCGAAAACGCCGACACTTCCGATGGCGGACTCATACTCTACCTAACCGTGGTTGGACCCGCTTCTGGCTCGAATGCAAATAACTATGGCGTCCGAATCTTTGGCTCGCGTAACCTGTGGTTTCCAACCAATCCTGGACCAGGGCAAGACCCAACGGGAATTACTATTGTTTCCGACCAGGCGATTTACGTCCAAGGTGATTTCAATCAAGGGAACAATGCGCCTCCTCCTTATGGCGCTGCGGCCGCACCCGCTTCTAACCTTCCAAAGCAGCCTGCTGCGTTCCTTGCGGATACGATCAACATCTTGTCGAATGCCTACTTCAATTCGACTGGCTGTCAGAATGACTGCCAAAGCAACAAAGCTCTAGGAGACGCTAGCCGCAGCGCCACCACAACTTGGATTCACGCTGCTTTTCTTGCCGGCGTCGATGAAACCCAAGTGGGGAACTACAACGGCGGTCTGGAAAATTACCCACGGTTCCATGAAAACTGGTCGGGGATCACCTTTTACTACCGCGGATCGTTTGTCAGCTTAGGAACGCCTCAACATGTCAATGGGCGGTGGTGCGGGACAGGGGGGTCGCTAACCAGCGGATGCAATATTTACAATCCGCCGCTTCGTGACTGGAATTACGACGCCTTTTTCAACAACGCGGCAAACCTACCACCTCTCACGCCACGGTTCGTGTACGTACAGCAAGTGTTATTTACCGAGGATTTCCTCTGATTGCTACAAACGCTAAGAGGGCAATCAGGAGACAAGGTTGCAAAGATGTCTGTCCAGAAGCGATTGTTTTTGCGGCTCGGCGATGAGGTTCTCCACCTCAGGCACGAACACTGGGGTCGAGGGGTCGTCGTTGAAGAAATGACTTCGACGCTCGAAGGCGGCACGTGTTTGGTGCGCATCGACTTCGAAGACGGCCAGCGCAGAACCTTCCATAATGACCTCGATCACGAGCTTTGCTGCTACTATTTTGGAGTTCGCAAGTATCCGGCCATGGGCTTACTCAGGTCTAGGCTTTCTCGCTGATAAACGTCGGAGAGGCAGCTTGCTGGCGTGGCACGGTGGGCAGTTAGCCTTCACCAAGCTTAGGCTTTCCAGGAGATGGTCCTGTCGCCATTCCACGCCACTGCAATTCGCCCACTAACCGCTTGCCTTCGGAGAGCTTGAATTTTGCTCCGTTCAGCCGCATCGGGCTTGCAGTGCGTCGACAATTTCTCTGATGACTATCGGCTCTGTTTCCTGTCGCAAGTGGGACCTCAAAGCGGTCAGCGCCTCGGTTGTGCCAATCTCTCCCAGCGCCCAGGCCGCGTGCGCACGTACTACGGCGCTCGCATCGCTCGACACAGCATCCACCAGAAATGGGACGGCATCGGGATTACCCGAGTTTCCTAATGCCACGGCTGCATTGCGAGCAATGCCCTCCCGCTTCGCTCGCCACAGCGCTGTGTGGTAGTAACGGCGTCGGAACTCCCCGTCATTGATGCGGAGAAGATCCGGGAGAAACGGATACATGTCATCAGCCGGCTCAAGTCCCAGGGCTCGTCCCCTTTTTTCATTCCAGGGGCACACGTCCTGACAGATGTCGCACCCAAACACCCACTCGTTTAGGCTTTTGCGTACAGCCTTCGGGATGACTCCACGGTGCTCAATTGTCCAGTAGGAAATACAAAGGCGAGCGTCCAAGCGGCACTCCCCGTCCAGCGCCCCAGTGGGACAGCCATCGAGACAACGCGTACACCGGCCACACCGATCAGGCACGTGTCCATCCTGGGGAATCTCAAGGTTCGTAATCACGATCGCTAAGAAAAACCAAGACCCCAATGCGGAATTCAGGATATTCGTATTCTTCCCAAACCAACCAGCACCCGAAGCCCATGCCCAATCACGCTCCAGCACGGGCCCGGTATCGACCTCGCAGTAACAGCTGGCACCAGGGTAGAATGCAACAATATCGTCGCGGAACTTTCTCAGGCGTGCGCGAATGACGTCGTGATAGTCTGGGCCCCATGCGTACGCTGCGATCCGTCCTCGCAAGTCTTCTCGCCAGGTGGGCAATGGCTTGCTGCGCCCGGAGTACGGTATACCAAGCACGATGACCGTTTTGCCATCCGGAACCAACTTCAACGGATCTACGCGGGTCACGCTCGTTCGCTCCAGGTAAGTCATCGTGGCGTGCGCACCTCGCGCCAACCAAGACTCAAAGGCCTGCGCATGGGGGGCAACCGCCGCCTTAGCGAAACGGCAAAAAGCAAAACCAGCATCCCTGGCAAGCGTTCGAATCAGCTCAGGAGAAGCGGCCAACTCCATACCTTTCCTTAGCTCCTGCCGCAGGTCCGCGCCGAGCTTCGGCACCCCCGCAAAGGCTCACGTTTCGCAGTTCGAACGTACGACAACTTTTGCGCTCCACCACGGCCATGCACAGTCGAATGACGTGCCGCAGTTTGCCACGGACGGATTTGAAAATCCCCACTAGAAGATGCCGCCCCCGCGCTTGTCACAATCTGCATTCCTAGTTACCAGAATATATTCAAGGAGGCATGATGAGTGCACCACCGTTACGGGGACTGAAATGTCTTGATCTCTCCCGCCAGTTACCAGGGCCATTTTGTTCAATGATCTTGGCAGACTTGGGTGTGGACGTCTTGGTCATTTCTGCTCCTAACGACCCGCTCGGAATCGGCATCCCTTTGATCCAGAGGAATAAACGCAGCATGACCTTGAACTTAAAAGCCACGCAAGGCCGCGAGATTTTTTTTCGTCTTGCGCGGGAAGCCGACATCATTCTAGAGGGCTTCCGCCCTGGGGTCACGGAGCGTTTAGGCATCGATTACCCCACGTTGTCGGCATTGAACCCCCGCCTCATCTATTGCTCAATTTCTGGCTATGGCCAGGACGGGCCGTACCGAAACAAGGTCGGGCACGACTTGAATTACCTTGGATATGCTGGGGTCCTGAGTGTGTCCGGTGGCGCCGGTCAGCCACCCATGGTAATGCCAGTTCAAGTGGCCGACATTGGCGGCGGCGCACTGATGGCAACGGTCGGGATCCTTGCTGCGCTGTTCGCTCGCCAGCACACTGGCAAGGGCCAGTATATTGACATTTCCATGTTAGACGGGAGTGTCGTGTGGAACGTATTTCATATCCTCATGTACCTCATTCGCGGAGTTCAACCAGAGCGCGGGAAAACCCAGCTGACCGGCCACTACCCGTGCTATGCGATTTACGAAACAAAGGACGGGAGGTACGTCACTGTCGGCGCTCTGGAACCTCACTTTTGGGCAAACCTTTGTGAAAAGCTTGGCTTGAGCCAGTTCATTGCCGATCAATTCGCGGAAGGCACCCGACGCGAGGAGATGCTTCGCGAGTTCCAACGCAAGTTCCGGGAGAAAACCCGCGATGAATGGTTGCGTGAACTCGGCGACGTCGATATTTGTTTTGGACCTGTCAACGACATTCCCGAAGCGTTACGTGATCCTCAGGTGCAACACCGGGGAATCGTCGAACACGAAGACGGAAAACTCTTATTAGGATGCCCCATTAAGTTGTCGGAAACCCCACCGCGGCGCCCGCAACCGCCTCCGAACCTTGGTGCCCACACGGACGAGGTGCTGAGATCTCTCGGGTTCAGTGCAGAATTCGTGGCGGAGCTTCGCCGACAGGGCGTCGTTTGACGTTTGTATCACGGACGCGAGCTGACTGTGCCGCCTCGGTTGCGCCGGACCGGTTCTTGCCATAAAGTCTTGGTGAACGGTTGTTCGTAGCAGGCGTGAGTACGAGGGTTGAGGAGGAACCATGGACTTCGGCTTCAGCGAGGAACAAGAACTGTTGCGACGTACGGCCCGCGAGTTCCTTGAAGGGGAATGTCCGGTGACGTATGCGCGGCAAATGATGGACGACGAACGCGGTTATTCCCCCGAGACATGGCAAAAAATGGCTGAACTCGGCTGGCTTGGCCTGGTTTTTCCCGAGGAGTATGGCGGCGCTGGGTTAGACATGGTGGATCTAACGGTCGTCCTCGAGGAAATGGGTCGCGTGGTTTTACCAGGCCCGTTTTTCGCAACCGTTTTGCTGGGAGGTATGGCTGTAACCCTCGGGGGCGATGCCGTTCAAAAACGACGTTTCATCCCCGAAATCTGTAACGGGAACCACAAAGCCACGCTGGCATGGCTCGAAGAAAGCGGGACTTGGGAACCGTCAGGGATTCGGCTTCCCGCCCGTCGCGACCATAACGCGTACGTTCTCGAAGGAACGAAGCTCTTTGTCCACGATGCGCACAACGCAGATTGGATGGTCGTCGTCACCCGCACCACAACCGGTCAGGAAGACCATGGGGTTAGTTTGTTGGTTGTCGACAGTAGCCTACCTGGCATTCGCATACGGGTGATGAAAACCATGGATCAAACCAGGAAGCTTTGCGAGGTCACATTTGACGGCGTGCGCGTGCCTGCCGACTGCTTGTTAGGGAAGGAACATGCCGGTTGGGCTTTACTCGAGCGGGTCGCTGACCGAGCCAAGGTCGGCCTTTGCGCGGAAATGTGCGGCGGCATGGAAAGGGTGCTGGAGATGAGCGTGGCCTACGCCAAGGTTCGAGAGCAGTTCGGCCGCCCCATCGGCAGTTTCCAAGCCATCCAGCATAAATGCGCGAACATGCTTGTGCTTGTGGAAAGCTCAAAGTCTGCCACCTATTACGCTGCCTGGGCCGTTGCGAATGATACCAAAGATGCTCACCTCGCGGCTAGCATGGCCAAAGCGTACTGTTCCGATGCATACCGAATTGTTGCCGGGGAAGGCATTCAGATTCACGGTGGGATTGGATTCACGTGGGAACACGACATGCATCTGTACTTCAAGCGGGCCAAAGGGAGCGAAGTGACCTTCGGGGACGCAACGTGGAACCGGGAACTAGTCGCGCGTGAAGTCCTCGATAAGCCTGACTTTGTAGAAAGCGCAATTTAAGTGCTGGTTTTCGCCCGCGTGCAAAGGCGCAGACTTTTGCCCGCCTCATTCCCGTTGTCGCAAAAGGTGGTCAGCAAGCACGCGTCATTGATGACGCTACCGTGCTATCCAGCCGCTGCGGTCGTACTGGTCTGAAATCACGCCTTCGATTCACCCGTGCCAACACCGCCGCCTTGCGATCCATCAACGAACGAGTCATGAGATCGCCTATTCTCAGCATCTCACGCAACCGTGCGCCCTGCCATCTTTTCGAGGGCGGTCACCAATGCCTGCACTCCCAAGTCTCCTCCGCCGTGGGCCTCCACAACACGGAAGAGCTCTCGCACGAGAGCCGTTGCCGGCAAGGGTACGCCGAGTTGCGCGGCAGTTTCCGCCACGATACGCAAGTCCTTCTGTTGCAAGCGCACGAAGAATCCGGGGGCAAAATCCCGCGCCAGCATCTTCGGCCCTTGGTTGCGAAGGTTCCAGGAATCGGCGGAACCAGCCGATAGGACTTGGAGGACCTTGTGGGGTTCGAGCCCTCCGGCACGAGCTAAAAGGAGAGCCTCGGCAACGGATTGCAGCGTAAGAACGCCAGCCACTTGATTACAAAGTTTCGTCATTTGCCCACAGCCGTGCGGGCCCATAAACACCACTGTCTTTCCCAAAGCCTTAAAAACAGGGAGGCAGCGATCAAAAATCTCCCTTTTCCCACCGACCATAATGACCAAAGTTGCCGCCTTGGCACCCGCCTCCCCACCTGAAACCGGTGCATCAAGCATCTCGATCCCGCGCTCCGCTAGGCGGGCCGCGAACGCCCGCGTCGCCTCAGGAGAAATGGTCGCCATGTCAATGACCACGTGCCCTGCGGAGGCTCCTTCCACAACTCCACTCGCTCCAAAAAGAACAAGCTCCTCATCGGGAGCGTCTGGCAACATCGTGATCGTGACTTCACCAAAGCGGGCAACCTCCGAGGGCGAAGCTGCGGCTACCGCACCCATCTTTTCTAGCGCGGCCATTTTTGCCGGCGTGCGACTGTAGACCGCAACCTCAAAACCAGCACGCAGAAGGTTCGTTGCCATGGGATAACCCATGATACCCAAACCAATCCACCCAGTGCGCATCCCTGCATCCCTATTCGTCTACGCTGGTCATCTTCTCAAACTCACCACGCCCGCCGTTACCACTGAGCCGAATCGTAGCTGCGACTGCCCTCTCAGTGCCCCAGAGCTGAATTAACCAGGCAAACAAACGGTACTTCTTGCGGATCTTCCGTAAAATCTCATCGATCTCGTTGCGGTCGGTCACTGGCTCGGCCATGCCCTCACAAGTAACACCCCCAAAGCTCACGACCACACGCGGGTTTCGCAGGATATTGCGGTACCACTGAGGTACTGGCGGCCGCACGTGCTGAACTGCAACAAGATCCGGAGATAGAAAAACAAACCAGACCTTCACCGTTCGAGGCAAACCAGACTTCCGCCCAACGGTCGTGAGACGCAAAACCCGTTGACGCTTCAGTTCTGCTAACGCTCCCCACCATGACTGTTGTGGCACCTGTTGACGTCTCCATCCCATTCATTCAAGTTGACCCTGAGCTTCGTCAGGCCGTGCGTAACGCTTGGATCACTTCGCGCCAAAAACCAACATCGCTGGCGGTAAAAGGTAAGTAAAAGCTCAACCGATCTAGGTAACCCGTGTACTTCGCCTTGAGGCGATCCACGAGATCGTCACGTAACGCGATTACAGCGTACTCGTGCAGCATTTCGTCGGTGATCTCGTTTGCCATCTCGGCCCACTTCCCTTGTTTCGAAAGGTCTGTCAACTTTCGCCCCACGTCTCCCCACCCGTGCACTTCCAAGACACCGACATAAGCCGGAGTAGAAGCGTAAAAAGCAATCTGCTGTCTCACAGGAGCCTTTGCAGCCTCAAGTTCATCACCATCACGTCCGGTCACTACGAAGGCCGTTGTGCTGAGTTCGACTTGCGAACGCTGCCGTTTCGCCTTCGCCAACCCCGCCCCAATATTTGGAACGACAACGGCGTCCAAGTACCGAATGGAGTGAAACGGGTGGATATGGAAGCCATCGCACAACTCCCCGGCCAAACGGCACATGTACTCGTTGACCCCAGCGATGAAGATCTTCGGTTTTGGGTAAGGAATGGGGCCCGGATTGAAGAACGGGGTCATCAACGTGAAGTTGTAAAAGCGGCCTTCAAAACTCGGTCGCGTGCCGTTTTGCCAACAATCCCAGATTGCATGAATCATCTGAATCATTTCGCGCAACTTCGGCCCTGGGTGCTCCCACTTCACGCCAAACCGACGCTCGTTGTGCGCTTTGACCTGGGTTCCTAGGCCCAAGATAAACCGGCCCTGAGAAAAAGCTTGTAAGTCCCAGCCAATTTGCGCAAACACCATCGGACTACGAGGGAATGCCACGGCAATTGCAGTCCCCAGCTCCACGTCTTCCGTGTGTTCAGCTGCAAGCACAAGAGGCAAAAACGGATCATGTTGTGCCTCTGCCGTCCACAAGCCAGCAAATCCTACTTCCGCTACTTGCTTCGCAATCCGTGGGACTTCATTCAGCGAAGCTGCCATCAAGCCAGTGTCAACCTTCACGCGTCACCTCCCTTTTACCCCAACATGCTCAAAACCATTCCTTGATCAAGCAGGCTACCAACGCCAGGTTACCGTTTGCGCGCCAACGTCAGGCCATCAGCGATGGGCAGCATGACCACTTCCACCCGCGGGTCACGTGCCAGCCGATCGTTGAGCTCCCGCAAAGCCATCGTGTTCGGGTCCGTGATCGCAGCGTCTGCCACCGCGCCCATCCACAACACATTGTCAAAAAGAACAACCCCGTTCGGGCGCAAACGCTTCAAAATTTCTTCAAAATACGCCAGGTAGCTTTCCTTGTCCGCGTCGATGAAGGCAAAGTCAAAAAGGACATCGTCCGGCAGACTGCGCAACGTGTCGATGGCGGGACCAAGCCGAAGCTCAATTTTCTGAGCCACACCAGCCTTTTCCCAGAACCGCTGGGCGACGTTGGTCCACTCCTCGTTCAAATCGCAGCAAATCAACCTGCCGTCTTCGGGTAGCGCCATCGCAACGCACAGAGCACTGTACCCAGTAAAAGTTCCTACCTCGATGGCATTCTTGGCCTCCATCAGTCGCACCAACAAACCCATGAACGCACCTTGTTCCGGAGAGATCTGCATTAGTGACAGTGGGCCGAACCGCTCCGCCGTCTCCGCAGCGAGCTCGTTCAAAACCTGTGGCCGTGGCGAACAGTGCTCTAAAATATAACGGTATAGATCTGCGTTGAGGCTGGTGAACTTATCCATAAGATATCCTCTCGCGCAGCGATTAGCGCACCGCCCCCGGAGGCCCAAGTTCCTGCTGTTCCAGACAGCCCGCAATACCCTTGGAGCACCCCCAGCCGCTCCGCGCTACGGCCTTTTTGCTGGTTGCCGCAGTAGGCGAATGAGGGTACAAGGATCCCACGGCTGGCGGCACGTCCTCCGGCTGGCGAAAGGAGGGCTCATGGCAGTAGCTCGCGTAACGGAAATTCGTGCTTCTTCACCCGATGGTTTCCAAGAGGCTGTGCTTGAAGGAGTGCGGCGCGCCGCCAAGACATTGCGCGGCATCACGGGGATCGAAGTGCTCGGTAAACGAGTCAAGGTTGACCAGGGCCGAATCATCGAGTACCGCGTCGACATGAAAGTGATCTTCGTCCTCGAGTCGTGATCGGGCGGTGTACCACGCCTAAAAAGATGGACGGAAAGGAGGGTCGCTGATGGCAGTCGCAAGGCAAACCCAAATCATCGGTGCTTCTCCCCACAGCTGGGAGGATGCAGTTCGCAACGCTCTTGAAAGGGCGAACAAAACCTTACGCGGCATCACCGGGCTGGAGGTTCTCAAAGAAAACGCTCACATCGAGAATGGTAAGATCGTGGAATACCGTTCGACCGTTCTGGTGACGTTTGTTCTCGAAAACTAACCCGCGCGCTTGACGCTGCTCGTAACCCGAGCCGAGGGCCTTCAACTTCGTCGGTTCGACGGAACGAAGCGAACCGGAGCAGCAACGCCCATGGGAGGCGAAAATTCTTTCCTCTGTCGAAACAATGAGACGAGGTCCGTCTCCTACTCCACATCGACGAATGAAGGCGAGCAACCATACGCTAAGCAATCTAGAAGCGTTGTTCTTTGCGCTCGAGGCTCGGGGATCGCCCACTCAGCTGGCATGGCTCTGCCGCCTCAACAGCCGTCTACCCTTGTCCACTCTGCGGGCGCATGCAAGAGAACGCCTAAAGCGTATCCCACACAGCCGAGACTGCATCGGGAATCATACTGTTTTCCTACAAGCTCCGTTCTGGACCGAGGATCCGGCCTTCTCCCTCGCTCGACACGTGAAGTCGGTGGCAACCACAGCGAGCACCCTCGAAGAGCTTTTAGAGGTGTGCCGCCGCTTGCTGTGGACCCCGTGGAATCTGCAACATCCCCTATGGGAGATTACCCTGCTCCAACCCGTCAGGGCTCCCAGCAGCATTTTGGTCCGTGCCCATCGCAGCATTCTACCGTTTGAAAACGAAGGGGAATTTCTTAACGCACTTCTCGATCCCCAGCCCCTGGCAAGGAAATGCTTGCCAGGGGCCCCCCGCGTCAAGGATCCGCTGTCGCACCCACTTGGAGGGAGGCGCTTCATTAACCAAGGCACAACTATTCTGTGGCGCGCTTTACGCCACCCCTACGATGCCGCCAGTGGTTTACGAACGTACTTCGAATCCGTGGTCAGCTCCCTTCGTACGGCTTTAACTCTTCCGCCCCCTGTCGCCGCGCTCAACGGGCCGCGAAGCCACAATCCTGAATTCAACGCGGTTCAGTTCCCGCTCAACGATGTGCGGCAAATCCGCAATCGCCTGGGAGGAAGCGTCTTCGAAATTCTTTTGTCCAGTATCATTGGTGGATTGTCGTCCGCTCTCGGCGATCACTTCCCCGAGACAGGAACGCCAGAAATCCTCGCTTGCGTACCGTTAACCACCGGATCCGAACAAGACGCACAGCGTACTGGAACGCGCACGACTCTGGCAGTAGCGCGGCTACCATTGACGACTCGCAACCCAGTCGAAAGGCTTCGGAAGGTCAGTGCAGAGCTTGATTTGCTGCGTGCGATCCACATTCCTGAACAATACCGTCGAACGCTACAGGTCGTTCGTGAGATCCCACCCCCTGCATTCCACGCACTCCTCAAACTCATGCCACACACGGCCCCCGTGCACACCATGTGTCTTGACTTGCCCAGTATACGCGAACGCCGTTACCTTGCGGGCAACGAAGTCAAGCAGATCGTACCCATCGCCCCGCTCGTGTTCGACCTTCGGGTTGCATTCGTTGTCCAAGCTTATGCGGAGCAAGTTACGATTGGAGTCACAGCCGACCCACAATCGCGACTCACTGCACGGGGGATTACCCGTGGCATTCGCGTGGCACAACGCGAGCTCGAGGAGGCCGCTGGGCTGATCCAAAGGCGACAACACCGGCTTGGTTCCGACAGTTAAGCTCGCGAACCTTGCTCCATGGGCGAGGGCAAAACCCATCGCACGTGGAAGCACGCCTCCCCCACGCATGGGCTGTGAAACTCATGAAGCTAGCTCGGTCCTCACCTCATCCGTTCTCTGAATCCGCCGTGGCCTGGCCCTGCCCAGCCTCAAGCCGCTCAAGTTCATGGTAAAGCTGTTCAACTTCCCGGTAGAGTTGCGCCCAACGGCTGTAGTACGTTTCTGGGTTCGGCGTTTTGGCCTGAAAATCTGCTTCACTAACCTGTCGTTGCAGAGCCGCCAATTCGGCCTCTTTCGTGGCAATGGCCGATTCCACTTGCTCGATCTGTTTTGCCCACCGACGGGGGTCTGCCTGCCCGCGGTTGGCGCGTTGGCTTCCGCGTCCGGTGGGCGAGCTTTGCGGAGGCAAGGCAACACCCGCTCCTTTTGTCCCTGCTGCCGAAGCAAGAGCGAAGCTAGTTTTTTCCAAAGCTTTCTTGGCTAGGTATTCTTCGTAATTCCCGATATACCGTACCATGGCACCGCTCCCCACCTCCCAGATTTCCTGTGGCAGCTCATCTAAGAAATACCGGTCGTGCGCCACGAAGACGAGCGTGCCCTCATAGGCGCGCAGCGCTTCCAACAACACTTCTTTGGCGCTGAGATCTAAGTGGTTTGTTGGCTCGTCGAGCAACAAGCAGTTCGCTGGCTGCAACAAAAGCAGGGCCAAGGCTAAGCGGGTGCGCTCGCCACCACTTAACGCCCAAACCGGTTTGTACGCTGCATCGCCTCCAAACAAGAATGCCCCGAGCAGCGTGCGTATCTGGGGCACCAAACTTATCGGTGCCCGGGCGGTAACCAGGTCAATAACTCTCTGTTCTGACTGCAAGGATGCGCAGCGATCTTGGTCAAAGTAACTGATCGCAACGTTTTGACCAATTCGCCGCTCCCCTCGGTCAGGGCGATCCACGCCAGCCAAAATTTTGAGAAGCGTCGACTTGCCCGCCCCGTTCGGTCCCACAATCGCGACTTTGCGCCCGCGTTCTAGCGTAAGGTCCAGGTTCGCCAACACGACTTTCGGACCGTAAGATTTCATGACCCCTTTTAGCTGGACAACGATCCGACCGCTTCGGGGAGGCTGGGGAAAACGGAAACGCATGGTGCGGACACCCTCGGGTGGCTCGATTCGCTCCATTTTGCTGAGCTGTTTTAAGCGGCTTTGCACTAAGGCAGCTTTCGAAGCCTGGTACCGAAAGCGCTGCACAAAGCCCTGAATTCGCGCGATCTCTTCTTGTTGTAGCCGGTAAGCTTCCTCCTGGCGTCGTAATCTCTCCTCTCGCTGGCCGAGATAAGCACTGTAGGTGCAGGGGTAATCCGAGAGCTTGCCACGACTAATTTCGGTCACCTGTGCGCAACAGGCGTCCAGAAAAAATCGATCGTGCGCCACGAGGACAAAGCTATGTCGATACGCCGACAAAAAGCCCTCCAACCAGTTGCGCGCTTCCAAGTCCAAGTGGTTCGTGGGCTCGTCTAAGAGCAATAAGTGAGGCTCCTGGAGCAACAGCTTCGCCAGCGCCACTCGCATCTGCCATCCACCGGAAAATGACGTACACGAGCGAGAGAGGTCGGCTGGAACAAAGCCGAGCCCGTTAAGAACAGCCCGCGCGCGCGCTTCCATATCATAGCTCCCACGAGCGTCCCACTCTTCCCGGGCTCGACTGTATTCCTCGAGCACTGCGCCGTAGCCCGGGGCCGCGGGGTCTAAGGAAGCGAGCCTTGCCTCGAGCTGCCGGCAGCGCTGTTCCAACCGAGCGAGATCCGAAAAAGCTGACATGACTTCGTCGAACACAGTACGGTCCCCAACCCCCTGCACCTCTTGGTCGAGGTAACCGACCCGCGTGCCCTTCGTCAAAGAAATGCGACCTCGGTCGGGCTCCAACCTTCCTGCCAGAATCTTCAATAAAGTTGACTTCCCAGACCCGTTGACCCCAACTAACGCGATCCGAGCTCCGTCCGGGATACACCAGTCTACGGAATCGAGAACCCGTTGGGCCCCGAACTGCTTCGATAAACCGGAAAGGGTTACCACGAAACTGAGCTCACTAGCGACTGCAAACAAATTCAACAAGCGAAAGCCGCACTTTTCCCCCGCGGTTCGGTCGCTTGCACGACTAGGAAGAACCTCGATCTCGCTTTAGAGGCGAGAACAAAAGGCGTCGCGCAAGAGCTTTCTTTATTTGTGCCGGCTGGCTCGGCACAGTTTTCGCGTTGTCTTGGAGCCCACGGATGGACGGATCGCAAAAGATGCTGGTGCGAAATGTACGAGTACCGGTGTTGTTCATTTTGGCGGCGCTTACCCTCGGGGTTCGTTGGGCAGCAGCGTCAGCCGATGTTGCTTCGGGCGAGGTCATCACCCGGAACAACCTTGACAAGCTCGGTGAACTGGTATCGCCAGGGATCCGCTGGTGTGTCGAGCGTGGCCTCAAGATTAAAGTGATCCCTTACCGAAAGATCGAATGGAATCGCGAATATCGCGAGGCGACTGAAAGGTACGCGAATCAGGTACGTCTGTCGGCCGATGGCCGGCGCTTAGAAAATTACGTCGCCGGGTTGCCCTTTCCCCACCTCGATCCAAGCGACCCGCAAGTCGCCCTCAAAATCATGTGGAATTACGATTACAAACCGTTCGTCACCGATGATAGTGACTTACGGAATTTCGACGCCGATACCGGCCCCTTGAACAAGGAAAGTGGGATGACAGTCGAACGCCATTATCTATTGGACCACTTTCGCACTCTCTTCTACAATGGACGACTCATTGTGGATCCCAAACCTGAGCTGCCCAATCCCGACCGAGTGCGTTACAAGGCTTCGATGCATCCGATTCTCGAGCCGTTTGACCTCAAAGGAGTGGGCGTCACTACTATTCGTTACCTCGACCCCGACCGGCAAGACGACACTTGGCTCTACATGCCTTCGCTACGGCGCGTTCGTCGCTTGTCCAGCGCCCAGCGGTCGGATGCACTATTCGGTCAGGACACCGATATTGACAGTTACGGTGGGTACGCCGGGCAAATTCCTTGGTTCGAGTGGAAGTTTCTTGGAGAGAGAGAAATTCTGGCGTCGTTTCACTCGGAGAACTTTCCTGTCCGCTACTGTGACGGCCCGGGGGATTTCGTTTTTTGTGATGCCTGGGAAAAGCGGAAGGCCTGGGTTGTCGAGGGCAAGCCGCGGCTACCCCAGTATGCCTACGGTAAGCGGTTACTGTTTATCGACCAAGAAACCTTCCTCATTGCCTATAGCGACATCTTCGACCGCTCTGGGCAGCTTTGGAAAGTGTGGATCAATCAGTACGCTTTCCGTCGCCAGGTAACACCCAACGGCATCGAGTACGGTGACGAGATGCCCTTTGCCCCGAGCATCACCATGGTCGACTTACAACTGAACCATGCAACTCGTGCTGCGCTGCCCAGCCACAGGTACCCAGGAGAGCAGGGTTGGTATTTCAACCAAGGCGAGAAAACCGGCCTTACGGAGGAATTTTTCACGATCGCACACATGATCGAATCCGCCCACTGAGGTAGCACCCGGCAGGCGGCCCATCCTTCCCCCGGGCCCCAGAGCGGATCACATCTGTCCTTTCTTTGAACGGACCCCTTACAAGACCACGCCCCGGCCTTTACCGCTAAACACCAGGGACCCACGCGCCGTGGAAACCATAAGGTATGCGGTGGGGTAACTCTACCACGGCTATGGGGTCCTCGAGGAAGTTCTCAGCAGACAACACATGGAGCTCGCTGGTGTTTCGCCGCTGGTCGTAGACCAAGGTTAGCAAATAGCCTTGCCCCTCTGACAGCGAATCACCACTGGGGACAAACACGGCTTCCCCCACCCCAATGTGCGAGCCAAAGTCGCGCACCTCGATCGTCCCCTCTTTCCCATCGTATTTTGCCAACGCGGAAAATTTGGGCATGATCTCCGCACCACGGCTTTCGCTGCCGCGACTCACCATAAAGCCGTAACGATAAGGTTGGCCGATCCATCGTTCATCCACACGCGGAAACTCGCAAAACACCGCTGCGCGCTCCTCGCCGTGCACAGAACCCGATTCGAGTTCCAAGGTAAAGCGCCAGAGCGCCGAGCGATTCTTCGCAAACTCAGCCGCCTTTTCCTCTAACTGCTCTAGCTCCATAAAAGGGTAGCGCACCGCATCGACGACCACGGCACGGCCGTTTTCGTATGCGTTCATGGCGTGAAAAATGAAGCACGGGTCGCTGGCGAACCAGCGGATTTGATCACCCGTCGCGTTCCGAGGCAGGACTCCCCAAAGCATACCCTGCTCAGCTTCCCATGAAAACACCGGACGGTCCGAACCGATGTTTTCCAAGCGGAGTAACAGAGGACACACAAAAAACACCGCGAAGTGTTCTGTAATGGCAAAATCGTGCACCATGGCAGGCATGCCCCCTGGAATCGGCTCGGCAGACACTAGGCGCCCGTCTGCATCAGCCCGGTAAAACGTTAGGAAAGGAGGCACCGCAGAGTACCCAAAAAAGAGAAGCTCGCCGGTTCGCGGGTCGATCTTCGGGTGGGCCGTCATTGGGCCGCAAAGTTTTCCAGCGAAATCGTACTCTCCCAGAGTGTCTAACGTTACCGGATCGAGCTCAGTAGGCAGGGCTGCCTCCATCAACGCGAAAAAGCGCGATCCGTGGAATAACACGTTCGTATTCCCCGTGTTTTTGTAGCGACCCTCGCCTCGGCTCAGTTCCATCAGCCCAAAGTACAGTGCGCGCCCGGCGCGAAACTCTTCCAACAATCCTTTACTGCGCACCCAGCGGTTACGGTATGAGGCCTCACCGTCAGCGATGCGAACTGCGTGCACCATTCCGTCCCCGTCGAACCAGTGATAGCGCCCGATCGGATCAAAGGCGGGGTTTGGACCGTTTCGGTAGTACGTGCCCCGCAATTCCCGAGGCAGGCAGCCACGAACCGGCAAGCGCTCGAAGTCACCCTCCTCCCGCCAAGGGGCAAAATTTCCTTGTAAGAACAAACTCGTGTTGGGGGCTTGCATGTTCACCATGGGCCGACTTTGCCGCATTTGCCAGCCGAAAACAACATTCTGCTCAAGGCGACTAGAAACTAGCTCCAACCCGCAACCCAGCCACGTTTATTCTTAACGCGGGGTTTCAAGGCCAAATGCGTGTTGCGCATCGCGCCACCTTTTTCCAAAGGGACCTTAGAAGAACATGAACGCAAAGTCGGCCGGGCGAAACCAACCCTGGTAACTCTCGGCACCGGATGCGCGCCCTGTTACTTTGGGTTGGCCACTATCGACAATCCTTGAAAGGACTGTGGCTACCCTACTGCGCCGTCACGCTCGCCTATTAGCCCCGAGCGCACCCGCTTTTTCCGGCTAGCCAACGCAGTTGCCCACGAACCCGTGAGCAAACATCCCGTCGAGGTGGAACCAGGGGCGCCTAGCCTCCTGTGGCAATCACAGCTCGCCGGGTGACTCTGAGAAAGCCAGCTAACCTCGCGTGCTTAATGCCGTCCAGCCAGCAACTGCGTATCACCGAAATCCGCACAAGCGACAATCCCCGAAAACCATGCTCTCCCGTGGGAGCAAGCAATGAGTGATCTCAAGCTTCCCCATGTGCCGCTTACCATGCGTCCAGGGTTGAAGACCAACCACCCCCTTGTTCGAATAGCCGGAGGTACGCTCGAGACCAGTGGTCAAACGGAGGACTTGTTTCCCCGTTGGTTTTTCTCTTGTTGACCCGTAACGATTTTCTCCAGCTGGGCTTGGTAGACCTCGAGGTCGCTTCTCGTGAAAAGAACAAACCGCACCAGCTTAATGCCGGGGAAGCGGGGGATGTTGTCCATCAAAGTCTTCAAAGCAATTCGCGATGCTTCCTCGATTGGATATCCGTAAGCACCCGTGCTGATCGAGGGGAACGCTATAGACGTTACATGATGCGCTGCGGCCTCCTCGAGCGCGCGCCGGTAGGCACTCGCGAGCAGCTCTGCTTCGCCATGGTGTCCTCCACGATAAATTGGCCCGACGGCGTGGATCACGTACTTTGCCTTTAATCGTCCTCCGCTTGTGGTTTTCGCGTCTCCGGTCTCGCACCCACCCAGTTTTTTGCACTCCTCTAAAATTTGAGGCCCTCCAGCCCGGTGAATTGCGCCATCCACTCCACCTCCACCACGTAGGGAGCGATTAGCCGCGTTGACGATGGCCTCGGTGTCCTGCTGCGTAATGTCACCTTGCACGAGCTGAATCACCGCACTGCCAATCCGTGCCTCTTGCATCGCTGCCTCTGCCAAGACTCACCAACCAAAAGCGCCCATTACGCTACGTCAGAGCCAGGAACAAGGCAACGCCGTCGCAGCACGTCTTCGGTCAGTGAACAACAGGCTGAGCGTTTCGGCCAGCTGCTCGTAACTGTGCGAGATACAGCTCTGCCTTGGGTGGTGGTGCCCACCCATGCTGTCGCCGAAACCCTTCGCCTTGGCCCATGACCCATAGGGTGCGTGCGATCACTTCAGGCTGCAAAAACGCCTCTTCGGGCGTCTCGAACATGTTGATCATCCGTAAAAATGCTCGATATACCACCGGATCGGTCCGCATCGCGATCGCTACACCGTTTCGAAAGAAGATCTCGAGCATGCGGTCACTGAGTGCCGTTGCCTTCTGCCCGGCGGCTCGGCGTATTGCGTCGCGATCCGCCAAGACCGATGCGCGATAAAACGGTTCAATGTTGCGACGCGCCACATCATCGAGCAACACCGCCGCCAAGCGAAAGTCCCCGTTCGCCTCGACCAAAGCCTGCGTCAATTCGTGCGCATGGAGGAAGGCTTGGCTGCAGCCCCGGCCGTATAAGGGGTTGGTGCAGTAAGCCGCATCGCCGATGGCAAACAGGCGGAGCACGACCGGCTCTTTGTCTACGACGAAGCTCCGCCGCCTATTCACCAAGCCGCCCATGGCTTCCACCGGACGTGGTGCAGACTTCAAAGGTTCCGAAACTTTAGCGTCAGCCCAATCCCGTAAACCAGGGATCGCTCGGGCCATTCGATCGAATATCATGCCCCGGGCAAGACTCTTCAACTCTGTTTTAGACGCCGGCACCGCAAACGTCAGCGAGAACACCCCGTCCTCAGCCGGAAATACGGCAAATTTAATCCAATCCCAGTCACCCACCCACGGGTCGTGCCCTGGCTCAGGCGCCGGGCGATTCGGAAGTTGTCGATAGAACCGAGTGAAATACAAAATGCCGGAGCTCTCCCGACTCTCGCTTACCGCGGCACATCCAATCGAACTGAGCCACCGGGTCACGACAGAATGACGGCCACTGGCATCGACCACGAAGTGACAGCGGAAGGCTTCCTTACCGCCCCTCTCCCTCTCCACCCACACGCCGGATACCTGCGGCGGGCGTGTGGGCGATGCCAGTAGCCCCGTCACAGCTGCCGGGGAATACATCTGCACCCTAGGGTGCCGCTCAACCAGGCGGCGCAGTACGCATTCAAACGTCACCCGTCTCCCGGCCAAGGCAATCAAGTCTTCATCGCCCGGCTCCGGCTTGAGCCTTCCTCTTAAAGCCGGGGGAGGATGATCCAGGGGCCTGATCTCTTTCATGCCCGCAAGCAGCAAGGCCTCCAGTAACTCCGGGTAATGATCTCGTAAAAGAACACGCAACCTGCCGAGAAATACGTGCGAGTGACGGATTTGACTAGCTCCGGGACGTTTCCACGTGGCAAATGCAGCCTCAACGTCATCCGGTGGAGAAGGGTCTCGTTCGAAAACGGCAACCTCCGCTCCACTGCGAGCCAACATATAGGTAGCCGCCAGCCCACCGACACCAGCGCCAATGACCGCTACTCGGTAGCCAGTTAAAGGCATCCTGCCGGAGCCCACTTTGCCTCCTGTCCCGCTTGACGCCTACCACCGTGCCGGGCCAAGCAAACTTCTGCTTGCGCGGGTTCTACCGTCTCCGGCGACGGTGGCCGTTTAGCTTGCCAAGGGTAATTGGTGACTGCCCTCGAACCGGTCACCCCACAAGATGCCCGCTTTACGATACTTCTCTTCCGTACGTTCCGTGATTAGCCCCAGACGCCATAGGTTCGGGATCACCGTGTGCATGTAGACTTCGCTGTTCAGTTGTGCCCATTGAGGCATGGCATGGAGGGACAGCACGACGGCTTCGGGGTCTAACCCGTATTTTGGCGCTGCCTGACGGAGAAAGTCGAGCTGCTGATTGGCGTTGAGGGTCTCAAGGATCGCAAAGGCAAAATCTTCCATCTCGGCCATTTCCTCGTCGCTGGCCTCTTGCACGACCCTTCTCATGGTGAGCACACCAAACGCTGCGTGGCGCGCCTCATCAATTTGTACACGCCGCAAAATGTCCTTGATCAATGGGTTCGTCGCGGCGCGAACGATCTGGTCGAAAATTGCCACCGCCATGCCTTCGAAGAGTGTCTGCATTCCCAGGGTCTTCAATTTCCAAGTGGGTGCCTCAAGCAAGCGATCCAACAGCACTTTCAATGTAGGGTCGATGGGATAGATCACCCCTAGCTTACGTTCGATGAACTTTGCCAGAACCTCCACGTGACGCGCTTCATCGGCAACCTGTGAGGCAGCGTAAAACTTTTGGTCGATCGTGGGACATGCGTTTGTGAGCTGGCCACAAAGCTGCAACGCTGCCTGCTCACCGTGCAGCAACTGTGAAATCAAGTGTGCAAACTCATCGAACGCCGCCTGCCGGCACGTCTCTTCATCTGCACCCATCATCGTCAACAAAGTGGGCAACAACAGGGCGTTTTCCCGAGGAACGAACCACTCATCCCGGGGGAGAGGAATGCTCCAATCAATGTCGGTTTCGGCATTCCACTGCCCGCGCTTCCCTCGCTCGTATAGCGCTCGCAGTTCTTCTATTTCGGAACCGTATTTCCAGCTCCAATGCAGCTCCAGTGGCACTGGTACGTCGAGCTTCTGCCGCAGCGCAGCAATTTCCTGCTCGTCGACAAACTCCACGATTTCAAAGTCACCCAACTGGCGCCGATGGTCTCTAAGCAGCTTTTCCATGCGACCTCCTCTTTCGTTTGGACGTTTAGACCCGGTGGGTTGCCCGACTTCGATCAGGCTGCGTTAACATCCCCTCGTAAAGCAAAGCTTTCACCTCTTCCTTCCGCTTCGTTACCGCCGCTGGCAGAAACAAAGACTGGCGCAAGAGCGTCTCTCCAAATTCCCCCGAGGCGAAGTGATACACCAGAAGCCCGACCAGGCTTTGAAGCAGGTGCGGAATGCTCGCCGGCCGAAACAACCCCTCCTCCATTCCCTCGCGCAATAACCGGGCGATGCTTTCGAACAAGCGTTGGATGATGTGATCGACCTCTTTTTCTTCAGCGCTCTCGCCCGCAAGTTCGTCATCCTCAAAAAGCGACCTCAGCAAGAGGCGAGCGCGAGTAGGCCGTTCCGCTAACGTATCGATCATTGCGTCAAGCCAGCGATCGAAGCGAAGCTGAGCATCTCCTGGCGATGCTAATACCTCCGTGGTTCGCTCTTCGAACGCTTTTAAAATCCGCCCGGCAACAGCCGCGTAGAGTTCCACTTTGCTTTTAAAGTGGTGAAACAACGAAGACTTGCTAAGCCCGACCACCTCGGCAACTTCCCTCATGCCGACACCCGCAAAGCCCCGCCGCGCGAACAGGACCTCAGCCGCATCCAAGATTCTTTCTCTCGACGACTGCTCGATAAATGTGTGGGCGATCTCCATGACCCAGCTTTCTCCTCGACCGACCGGTCGGTTTCTACCCGGCTCGCAAATCTCTTTCAAGGGGTCGCTGAGAACTCCTTGACGCTACCCTTGTGCTGTGTTTAATGCGCCAAATTCTGTCCCGCCGGATGTTCGCGCCCCGGAAGCTGAATCCTTGGTGCAATATCGGCGGTATCGGGTCACTGCTATGGAAGTCAAAGCCGACTCCGAGAAAGACTTACTCGGTACGCTACAGCGTACTGAGTTCGAGTTTTCACTGCCCCCAGAGCTCATTGCGCAGGAGCCGGCACCGCAACGCGACAGTGCACGGCTGATGGTTTTGGACCGGCGAACACGCACCCACGTTCACGCTCAAGTCGCTGACTTACCCAAGCTTCTGAGTGCGGGAGACCTCGTCGTGGTCAATGACACCCGTGTCTTTCCTGCCCGAGTCACAACGACCTCGGCAACGGGTGGGCGCGTCGAACTCCTTTTCATACGGCAACTCCCCACCTCCCCATCCTCATGGGCCGCATGGGTGTGCCTTGGAAAGCCGGCCAGGCACTTGCGACCGGGCCGCCGTCTCGTACTGGCGGAAGGTGTTGAGGTTCAGGTCATCGACCAGCAAGCACCGGGTCGATACGTGGTCCAGTGGGAAAGCCCCATCGACGTGCTGACTTTTCTAGAGCGCCACGGACAAGTGCCCTTGCCCCCTTACATCCGGAGGCCGCATGGTCCCTTGCCCTCGGACCCTGAGCGTTACCAAACAATCTTTGCTCGTGTATCCGGTTCGGTAGCTGCTCCCACGGCCGGCCTCCACTTCACGCCGCGACTTCTGGAGGAACTGCGGCAGGCAGGCGTGCAAATCGCTTCCGTGACCCTGCACGTGGGGCCTGGAACTTTCCAACCGGTGCACGTTCAAGATGTTCGGCTTCACCGCATGGAACCGGAGTGGTGCGAGATTCCCCCGCGTACCGCTGCGGCGATCCGTGAGGCAAAGTCCAGAGGGAATCGGGTCGTTGCCATTGGAACCACGACAACGCGCGCCTTAGAATCCGCGGCTACGGACGGGGGGCAAATTGTTCTTGCTGGAAGCCGGTGGGCAGATCGATTCATCGTCCCGGGATATCGCTTTCAAGTGATCGATGCCCTCCTGACCAATTTTCACTTACCTGGGTCCACGTTGTTGTTCCTTGTTGCGGCCTTTGCTGAGCGCAAATGGCTCCTCGCCTGCTATGCGGAAGCAGTGCAACATCGGTATCGTTTTTACAGTTACGGCGATGCCATGCTGATTTTATGACGCGACTCCGTGTGTCGAAGATAGACATTCCAGAGTCCGGCGCTCGTTTTCGTCTCCATGCAGAGGACGGCGCTGCACGGTGCGGAGTGCTGGCCACCGTTCACGGTGAGGTCACTACCCCGGCCTTTATGCCGATTGCCACCCAGGGTAGCGTCAAGGGGCTCACCCCACGCGAACTCCGGGCGCTGGGTACAACGATGATCCTCGCCAACACCTACCACCTCGTGCTGCGTCCTGGCTTGGACGTCATTCGAGCGGTTGGTGGGCTGCACCGATTCATGGGTTGGGACGGACCCATCCTTACCGACAGCGGCGGTTATCAAGTCTACAGCTTGGCACCGTTGCGCAAGGTGACCGATGAAGGTGTCCTTTTTCGAAGCCACATCGACGGCAGGGAGATGTTTTTCACACCAGAGTCCGTCATCCAGGTCCAAAAAGCTTTTGGGGTCGACATTGCCATGGTGCTCGACGAATGCCCCGCGGCCGGCGTCTCACGCAAAGAAGTAGAAACAGCGACGCGTCGATCGTTGGCCTGGGCTGCGCGCAGTCGCGCCCTGTGCGATGCCAGCGATCCGATGATCTTCGCGATCGTTCACGGCGGCATCTTTCCGGAACTGCGCAAGTGGCACAGCCAAGAACTTGTCGAGTTGGACTTCCCGGGCTATGCGGTGGGCGGTTTAAGCGTGGGGGAGGAACGATGCGTGACGCGGGAGGTAGCGGCGGTAACTGTGGAAGAACTACCACGCCAACGACCACGCTACTTAATGGGCGTCGGATACCCCGAGGACTTGGTTCGGTTCGTCGCCATGGGATACGACCTCTTCGACTGCGTACTGCCCACACGCAACGCCCGCAACGGACTTCTGTTCACCTCGACAGGTCGCCTCAACGTGCGCCTCGCTCGATTCCAGCGGGATGACAACCCGCCTGACCACCTGTGCGGCTGTTATACATGCTCCAACTTCAGCCGTGCTTACTTGCGGCACCTGTCACTGGCAAACGAGATGTTGGCAGCGGTGCTGGCAACCACTCACAACCTGTACTTCTACCAGCGCCTCATGCGCGACATGCAAATAGCCATTTCACGACGCTGTTTCGCCCTGTGGGCTAAGACGACGATTGCGCGACTCGAGCAGGAGTACCAACCGTGAGCGCCGTCGCCTGGGCACAATCCGGGCCAACCTCGGGCCCGTCGCTTTTAGCCAGCCTCTTCCCCTTAATCCTGATTTTCCTCGTGTTTTATTTTCTACTCATCCGCCCTCAGCAACAAAAGCAACGCGAGCATCAAAAAATGCTCGCCTCCTTGAAGGTCAACGACGAAGTCGTAACAAATGGCGGCTTGATTGGTCGCATCGTGCAGATTGGCGAGCGGGTGCTGACCATCGAAATTGCTCCGAACGTGCGCGTGCGCGTGGAGCGATCGTACGTCGCTGCACTCGCACGGCCTAGCGCTCCAGAGAAACCAAAAGACAAACCCAAAGAGAAGGACGGCCAGAAGTGAAAGCGAGTCTATGGTATCGCGTTGTAGGTCTGATCGTTTTGGTGGTAGCGGCTTTCGTGTACTTAGTTCCATCACTGACCACAGAGCTGCCCGATTGGTGGAAACGTTTTTTACCCTCGAACAAGATCCGTCTGGGGCTGGACCTGCAGGGGGGAACGCATCTCGTACTTACTGTCGACGTAGAGAAAGCCCTGGAGAATACTCTAGAGCGCACTGCCGAGGAACTACGGCGTGAGGCGGCGGAAAAACAGGTCGTTCTTGCCGACGTTCGACGACTCGACAAGAACATTACCGTCAAGCTCGAATCCTCCGAGGCGCGCAAGGCGTTTGAAGAATTGCTGCGGGACCATTTCCCCGATTTAAGCGTCGCCGACTCCCAGACCAGCGACGGTGTTGCCATCGTCTCTCTCAAGCTTACGGCGATGGAAGAGCGGCGGCTGCGTGAGGCGACGGTCGACCAAGCCTTGGAAACCATCCGCAATCGCATCGACCAATTCGGAGTCACCGAGCCCGTTATCCAGCGGCAGGGATCACAAGACATCGTGGTGCAGCTTCCTGGAATCCAGGATCCTCAACGAGCCAAAGCCTTAATTGGGCGCACCGCACTCCTAGAATTCAAGTTACTGGCAGAGTTGCCCGATACCGAAGCTTACCTTAGCGGCGAAAAACCACTGCCGCCGGGGCTAGAGATTCTGTCTGGCTTCGGTGGGGAGCGTGTCGGCCGGCGAGTAGAAAAGACCAAGTACCTGGTCGAGTCGAAAGTGCTGCTCACGGGTGACGCTATCGCCGATGCCCAAGTTCGACCAGGTTCGCAGCTCGAAGGCCCTTACGTCGCTCTGCAATTAACCTCTCGCGGGGCAAAGGAATTCGAGGAAATCACGGCAGCCAACGTGAAAAGACGACTGGCGATCATTTTAGACAACACCGTGTATTCTGCCCCGGTCATCCAGGAACGAATTCCTGGCGGGCGCGCTTCAATCACGGGCAACTTCGACATAAAGGAAGCCAGGGATTTAGCCATTGTGTTACGCGCCGGTGCGCTCCCGGCGCCGGTGTACATCGCGGAAGAACGTACGGTTGGTCCCTCTCTTGGTCGCGACTCCATCCGCCAGGGGCTTATCTCGTTTCTGGTAGGTGGTTCGCTGGTCGTGGCCTTCATGGTGGTTTACTATAAGTTTGCTGGGGTCCTCGCCGACCTCGCTCTGTTGCTAAACGTTATCCTTCTCATGGCGGCGCTTTCGGCCTTGCAGGCCACCCTGACGTTACCGGGTATTGCCGGCATCGTGCTGACACTTGGTATGGCCGTCGACGCCAACGTGCTCATCAATGAGCGGATCCGAGAGGAACTCTCGTTGGGAAGGAGCGCTCGTGCCGCCATCGAAGCCGGCTACGAGCGAGCTCTTCCAGCTATTCTAGATTCCAACATCACGACCTTTCTCTCTGGCCTCATCTTGTTTCAGTTTGGTGCCGGGCCCATCAAAGGTTTCGCCGTCACCTTGTGCCTCGGCATTGTCACTTCAGTGCTCACCGCCGTCGTCGGCACCCGCATTGTGTACGACTGGCTGCTTCTGTACCGCCGCCTAGACCGAGTGAGCATTTGAGCGAGGAGGGCACGACGTTGGAACTCGTCAAGCGTGGAACCAACTTCAATTTCGTGGGCAACTTTCGCCGGGCTTTAGTTTTTTCTGGGTTCCTGATCCTGGCAGGAGCCGCATCGTTGGTCCTCCACGGTGGGCCGAACTATGGCATTGATTTCGCTGGCGGAACACTCGTGCAAGTTCGTTTCAAGCAAGCGACGGCCGTTGATGACGTGCGCAAAGCTCTAGCCGCCCTCGACCTCGGTGAGGCCTCGATCCAGGACTTCGGCAGTAGCCCGAACGGAGGGACCGAATTCTTAATCCGCGTCCCCGTCAAGGGTGAGCACCTTAGCGACTTCAGTAGCCAAGTGACTTCGGCTCTGGAGTCGCGATTCGGAAAGGATTCATGGGAGATTCAGCGCATCGAGACCGTGGGCCCGCGCGTTGGCAGCGAATTACGCTGGCGTGCCATCTTAGCCGTCATGGCAGCTACTTTGATGATGGGGGTTTACCTTTGGATCCGGTTCGAGCTGCGCTTCGGGATCGGGGCAGCAGTCGCCTTATTTCACGACGTTGCCATCACCATCGGTGCGTTATCCCTAGCCAACTACGAATTTGACCTTACCATTGTTGCGGCTTTGCTGACCGTCGTTGGCTTCTCCGTAAACGACACGGTTATCGTCTCCGATCGGATTCGCGAAAACTTGCGCAAAAACCGCCGCGATCCGCTGGAGAAAATCATCAATCGCAGCATCAACGAGACTCTGAGCCGTACGATTCTGACCACAGGTACTGCCGTGTTAGTCCTCCTGGCCTTGTTCTTCCTTGGCGGGAAGGTCATCAACGGTTTTGCTTTCACGCTGCTTGTGGGTTTTATCATCGGAACATACTCCTCGATTTTCATTGCCAGCCCCGTTGTCCTGTTCTTGCAGGGAACCGCCTTTGCCCGAGCACGCTAACCACGGTAAACTCTTTTGACGATGATCGAGCGGTGGTGCTTGCGCCGGGGGAATGCAGAGCAGGAAGCGTTGCTACAAAAAGAGCTTGCGATCTCACCATTCCTCGCACGGCTCCTTGTCGTACGCGGCCACACCACCCCGGACCTGGCTTATGCGTTCTTGAACCCAAGGCTGCGGGATGGATTACGCTCACCGTTTTTGTTCCGCGACATGGGCAAGGCCGTCGAGCGGATTCTCAGGGCTGTGGCCCGCAGGGAACCTATAGGGCTTTTTGGCGATTATGACGTAGACGGTATCAGCGGAACCGCCTTGCTCTACTGTTTTCTGCGCAACCTCGGAGTCGAGGTAGTCGTCTACATTCCCGACCGCATGCGGGAAGGCTACGGGCTCAACGCTCGAGCAATTCACCAGCTACGGGCACGAGGTGTACAAGTGTTGATGACCGTCGACTGTGGGGCAGCGAACCTCCACGAAATCCGTTTGGCGCAGTCTTTAGGAATCGACACCATCGTCTGTGATCACCACCAGGTGCCACCAGCCCCTTTGCCCGCTCTGGCCACCCTGAACCCGGCGGCGGATTCTGGATTTCCTTTCGCTGGGCTGTGCGGGGCAGGGATAGCCTTTTACCTTGCCTGGGGAATCCGCACGCGTCTTGATTCAGAGAGCACAAAGTCTTTACCTCACTTGCGACAATTGCTCGATCTCGTGAGCCTGGGCACCATCGCGGACCTCGTACCCCTCGAACAAGAAAACCGTGTGCTCGTCCGCCACGGGATCTCCACTCTCGGGCAAGGTACAAGACTCGGACTGGCTGCGCTCAAGAACGTAACCAAGGTAGAGCATGTCACCAGCAGCGCCGTGGCATTCCGTTTTGCACCAAGGCTCAATGCCTCAGGGCGAATCTCCTCGGCCTCCCTCGCATTCGAACTCCTTACAACCGACGAACCCAAGCGGGCGCTCGAACTCGCACAGAACCTGGACGAAACCAACCGCAAACGCCAAGCCCTGGAAGCGGCCGCATACAAAGAGGCGCTCGCCCTCTGCCGCAACGATTCTTCTCGGCCGGCTCGCTCTTCCCTTGTCCTGGCAAGCACGAATTGGCACCCCGGCATCGTCGGCATTGTCGCAGCCCGCCTTAGCCAAAAATTTCATTGCCCCACGGCCTTGATTGCCCTCGACCCGGAGAGCGAAACGGGCCGTGGCTCCGTCCGTGGAATACCCGGCATGGACTGCTACCAGGCTCTGCTTGCGTGCAGCGACCATTTGCTGAGCTTCGGCGGGCACCCCATGGCTGGCGGGTTTACCATTGCCGCGGCTCAAATCGAGTCTTTCGCGGAAGCGTTTGACCTTGCTATCAGGAGGCAACTGCCCGTCGCTCAAGGGCCTACATTCTGGGTCGATGCTGAATTCGACCTAGGTCGTTTACCGACCGAACGAATTGCCGAAGCCCTCGCTGCCCTGGAGCCCTTCGGCCCCGGAAACCCTGAGCCCATCTTCTTTACGAGAAACGTTCGTCTGCGTGCAGCACAGGCGTTCGGCTCAGGCCACTTACGCTTGTTCGTCGAGTCCAATGGCCGAGCACTTCCGGCAACTTGGTTTCAATGGGGTGAGGAGCCATTGCCTTCGCCGAACCAGACTTGCGATATCCTCTTCCAACTAGAACCGGCACCAAAGCACGGAGGTGTTCCCGTAAAATTGAGACTGCTTCGTCTCCGACCGGCACGGCCGGAATCAGAGTAGGTAGCAGCGCAGCAGTGGGCGCTAGACTCAAGCCAGCAGATAAGGCTAGCACCCCTCGACGTCTAGCTTCCCATTAGGAACCGTCCGTGCAAGTCTATGATTCTGCGTCGTTTTCGCGACACACCCTCGTCCCCTCCCACCTTTGCTTGACTGCGGTAGACCCCCATGTTAGCCCCACATTCGCCAACTTGTTTGTGACGACACTTCTCCTTCTCCGGGGGTTGGTATCATGGAAAGAGACGACGCGATCTTGACCAGCAAAGAGGTTGCCCGGATTCTCGATATGAGCCCAGACACTGTGAACGAGTTCGCTCGGAAGAGTATCCTTCCCGCGTTCAAAAAAGGCCGGCAGTGGCGTTTTCGGAAGCGTGACGTGGCTGCTTTTATGAAAAGCGAAGTCCGGGGCAACACGGCGGCCTAGGTTGGTTTTGCCGAGGCCAACACAATAGGATTGTTCCGATGCCTCCGTTCGAAAGTGTTCAAGCCCACGAGAGTAAGCTCTATGCGGAGCTATCGTATCTTTACGACGTCATCTTCACCCGCATCTTCGCTCCGAGAATTCACCGAGTGATTCGGTCTTTGCAAATCCCGCCAGGGGCGCGTGTTCTCGAGGTTGGTGTGGGAACCGGTCTTTCCCTTGACGCGTATCCGCATCATGCGGAAGTGATCGGAATCGATCTAGCACCGGAGATGCTGGACAAGGCGGAGGAGAAAGCACGCCGCCATGGCTGGCGCCATATCAAGCTACTGCAAATGGATGCCCTCAATCTAAAATTCGATAACGATTCGTTTGACTTCGTGACAGCATTCCACGTGATTAGCGTCGTGCCCGATGCGCAGCGGTTGATGAAGGAAATCTTGCGGGTGCTGCGACCGCATGGCACCCTAGCCATTGTCAACCACTTTCGCAGTACAAACCGCTTTTTCGCTGCACTCGACAATTTGATCGAGCCCATTACGTTGCGCCTCGGGTGGCACACCCTGGACTTAAGAGAGGTCCTCCATGGAGCGCCGCTCGAACTGCTCGAGCTCTACAAAACCAATCGCCGCTCTCTGTTCACCATTCTCGTAGCTCGCAACGCCAAGGAGGCCCGCACCAGGGCGTCCTTTTCTAGTGTGCCGTCTTCTTACCGGGAGCAAAGGGAATCCACCCCTGCTTCATAAGCCACCGCGCGTCGTACTCGCTTCGGGTGTAAAGCCACCGGGTGTAAACCCGTAAGGCATGCTCCTCTCCCGGGAATAAATCTCGGAAACTGATTTCCGCTAAGACCCGGACCAATTCGGGAAAACGGTCGGCAAGCTCCGCAAAGAGGTCTTTTGCAGAGGGAGCACTGCTCCCTCCCCCCAGTCGGGCCAACTGCGAGTACGCGGTGCGACCAAGCTCGGTGTAATAATCAGAGCTGACGATTTTCCGGTGCAGTGCTTCGAGAAAGAGCCCGGCCATGAACAGCGCGGTGTCTCCTACATGCTTCAGTTTCCCGTACCGATGGGGCAAAGGCATGTGAAACGACTCGAGGTAATCTAAGGCGAGGGGACGGTCGTCCAACCGCCGTGGGGGGTGGGCAAAATACTCAAGCAACTTCACTAGATAAAACTCGACGTCTTCACTCGACCGCACGGCTTGCGCTTGCATGGCCGAGCGCAATAGCTCGCGGAAAAACTCGGTCAGATTTCGTTGAAACAGTCGCGTTGGCTCCGTCATAACACCTTCGCAGTTTAGCGAGCGAAATCGTTGCACCAAACTCATTTTTTTTCCATCTCCTCAGGTCAAGCCAAAGTGTGGCTGGCACCGAGAGAAATCGTCCGTAACCGCATTTGCCTTCCGGCCATGGAACGTTGGCACCCAAACTTTGAAAGGCACACACAAGTCAACGTACGCACCCTCACCCAGCCCGTAGTCGGCCATCCCGGAGCAGGGCGGTGGTTTTTGCCCGGGCATGAGCTGGCGTGGCAGACGAAGGTGCCCTGTCGCCCCTCCATTACCCCGTTGTCAGGCGCTGGCTGGCGGGTGCGCGATGTCGGGTGGGATAGCTTGGCCACGTTCTTTGGCCATAACGCCGAGCTAGCCTCCGGACCCTTTCCAGGTCCTCTACGCAGCCAACCGCGAGATGAATTGCTTCGCGCATCGAGATCAACGAACTCCGCGGCGCCTTAGTCGTCTCTTGGCAGTACGGCGCGTTACACGCCTTCAAAGACGCCTCCGCGGTGCGATGCTGCGCAGGACTCCGCCGATCGATCGATTGCTTTGCTCCCAACCGACCGTGCCCCCGCGGTCGGAGCAGAACACTTTCTGCCACTTGCGGGAAATTGTGCCCCCAACGAGCTTCAGTTATAAGCTGCGAGAAATTGTTCCAGCAGAAAGGTCGGTCGCTTCCATGAAAGGGCACACCCGTTGGTTCACCGCGCTCATCTGGGGAGTTGTTATTGGATCCGCGATTTGGTTGGGTGGACACACCGCAAGTCGTGTAGCTGCAATCGCAAAAGACGCCTACGACAGCGTTGAGGTGTTTACCAACGTTCTCACATTAGTGCAGCGGAACTACGTCGACCCAGTTACCACGCGACAACTAATCGAGGGAGCCATCACCGGAATGCTGGCTGCGCTCGATCCACATAGTGCTTATCTCCCGCCCGAGTCCTACAGAGAACTTCAGGTAGACACCCGCGGAACCTTTGGAGGGCTGGGTATCGAGATCACGATTCGTAACAACGTGCTTACCGTCGTCTCCCCCATTGAAGACACTCCAGCCTATCGGGCCGGCATCAAACCCGGAGATCAGATCATCAAAATTGATGAAGAGTTTACCAAGGACATGCCGCTCACCGAGGCTGTACGCCGCATGAGAGGCGCCCCTGGCACCAAAGTGCGGCTCACGATTCGGCGGGAGGGGGTCATGAAACCTCTCGAGCTCACGCTTACCCGTGAGATCATCAAAATTCAAAGCGTGAAAGCACGACTTTTGGAAAAAGGCTATGCCTACGTACGTATTACCCAATTTCAAGAGCGGACCGACGATGACCTCCAAAAAGCCCTGGCGAAATTGGAACAAGACAACGGGGCGCCCCTCTCTGGTCTGATCCTCGATCTCAGAAACAACCCGGGAGGCTTGCTCACTCAAGCCATCAAGGTTGCCGACGAGTTCATTGACTCCGGACTGGTCGTGTATACCGACGGTCGGTTGGAATCCCAAAAGCAAAAGTATTTCGCTCACAAGCAGGGGTCACACACCGACTTTCCCATGATCGTACTGGTCAATGGCGGCAGCGCGAGCGCGTCGGAAATCGTGGCTGGAGCGCTCCAGGACCATCGCCGGGCTCTGGTACTAGGTACCCAAACGTTTGGTAAAGGCTCAGTGCAAACAATCCTGCCCCTGGAAGAAAACTCCGCGATTCGGCTTACCACTGCGCGCTACTACACCCCAAACGGTCGCTCGATCCAAGCCACCGGGATCACCCCGGATATTGTTCTGGAAAACCCAACAACCCTGGCTGCCGCTGGCGGCTCCACTGCTCCCCGCATCCGCGAAGAAAATCTGCCCAGGCATTTGCGGGCCCCTCGCGAGCGGCCCGAGAAAGACCTTGGAGACGAGGAAAACCTCGACGAGCAGCCCTCCCCACCGGAGGAGATTCAAGTTCGCGAGGGGGAGCTCGGCCGGGATCCGCAACTCGACCGTGCACTCGAGCTGTTGAAAAGCTGGAATGTTTTCAAAACCGTCATCGCTGGTCGCGCCAAGTAACCGAACGCGGCACTGGAGCAGCGGGCCAGCATGAGGCCGTTCGTTGACCGTGTGGGTTACCGCCGTGCGTCCGCCACCTCGGCTTGTGAGTGCCTCTTCCCCGTTTCGCTGGCTACTCATGGTCACTCTGAGCCTAGTGGTGTACATGGACCTAAATATCCTTACTCGATCCGCGAGCTTTCCGGCAGCTCACACGAATCCGGAACCACACAGTGCGGCCGCGCAAAAAATCAGCCAAGAAAAACTCATTGGCGAAGCAGCCCGGCTCACCGTGCGCCTTCAAGAGCTCCCTCTCCCCGTTTCTCTGCCAACGCCGGTGGAGGAACCGCTCGGCGACGCGGATTTAAGATGGACCCATCGGCTTTATGACCTTTCTCTTCCTCGGCAAGCGGACATCTCTTCTCTCATTCAAGCCTTCATGGAGCTGCGCTCGGATTTTGCCCACCTTACAGTTCACACGGATGATCGACCGCAAGCATTGGAGGTTCAACTTGGCATCGATGGACTCCGCACGCACACCCTTCGTTTCCGCTGGCTCGACGGGCCACCGCGAGCCGCGCTGATCATTGCCCACCTTGGCGCAGATATCTATCTTGTTCGCCAGCTCCTCGGCCTCGGCTTTCCCTTAATTTACGCAGTGAAGCCCTTCGAGGTTTTTTCCGATATCATTGGGGAACAACTCCGCCTTGCGCAGGCTCCTACGCTGATCGAAATCGACCTAACCACGGCAACGCCTACGGAAGAACGGAGCAAGCAACCTTCTTTCCCACCCTCTCAGCAACAACCTACCGAACTAGACACTTCTCTAAGCCCTACCTTACGTGCAGCACGTGCCATTCTCCCCCATGCTGCCGGCTTGCTGCTCTTCACTACATCCAGGGTAGCGTCCGAGACCGAATGGCTTCCTCTGCTCCGGCACGGTTCCCCAACGCCACCCATGGTGCTCTTTGCCACCTCCGACTTGGGAGTCTTCAACCTTTGCTCGGTGGGAGCCTCCAAGCGGCCACAGTGCCGAAGTGTGGCCGAGAATTCCATAGCCGCTGAAGTCGAGAGTACCTCACCGGGGGAGCGACTGCTCCAAGGCCTGGCAAGAGCGCAGTCTAAAGGCGAGGCAATCGTGCTCCTGCCGGGAACCCCTCAGTGCCTAACTGCGCTGCGCGACGAGCTTCCACGATTTGCCGAAGCCGGAGTCGAACTAACCACCGTGCTGCCTCGAGGCGCGGTCGGTCTGTCGCAGCAAGCTCAGTTTTGATAGGAGGTTTCGGATGGCCTCGACCAACTCCTCCCTTCCGGGGACTGTTCCCCTCCTGACGGTGAGCGAGCTCAACCAGCTTATCCGACAGACATTGGAAGCTCACATCGATACGGTATGGGTCATAGGCGAGATTTCGAACTTCCGCGTCCCTTCTTCGGGTCACTTTTACTTCGCTCTTAAAGACGACGGAGCGCAAATTTCTGCGGTCATGTTCAGAGGTGTCAACCGTGGGTTGACCTTTATTCCGGAAGACGGCCTGAAAGCAGTGGTCCGTGGGCGTATCAGCCTTTACGAGCCAAGGGGCACCTTGCAACTGTACGTGGACTTTATGGAGCCTATTGGTTTGGGCAGCGTCCAGTTGGCCCTCGAACAGCTCAAGCAGCGTTTGCATGCCGAAGGGCTCTTTGCTCCGGAACGGAAGCGACCGTTGCCCTGCCTCCCCCGGTGCATCGGAATCGTGACGGCATTGACCGGAGCGGCCATTCGCGACATGTTAACAGTCTTACAGCAGCGCTTCCCGCATGTGCGGGTTGTTGTGCGTCCGGTCCGGGTCCAGGGGAAAGAGGCACCATCAGAAATCGTGGCCGCGTTAGAGGATCTGCAACAGCTTCCAGAGATCGACGTTGTCATTGTCGGCCGCGGTGGCGGGTCCAAAGAAGACCTTTGGGCGTTCAATGACGAACGCGTCGCTCGCGCTATCGCGAGTTGTCGCGTGCCCGTGGTTTCTGCTGTCGGCCACGAGATTGATTTGACCATTGCCGACCTTGCCGCCGATGTCCGCGCCCCGACCCCAACGGCGGCGGCAACGCTTGTCGTGCCCGATTTCGGGGAGGTGCGATACCGCATCGAACAACAGCGACGCCTTTTAGTGACCGCATTCACCCGGGTCGTGCAACTCTCTCGGCAGCGGCTCCACCAGCTCGCTCATCGACTCCGCGATCCCCGGCACGCGGTGGAGAACCTGCGACTACGCCTCGACGAACTCGGTGAACGAGCACAGCTAGCCATTGGACGCAAGGTGGAACAGGGGCGCCAACGGCTGCGAGCGCTTGCAGACCGACTGACAGCCTTGAGCCCCCTTGCCGTTCTCGATCGAGGGTATGCCATTGTAAAGCTCCAGCCTTCCGGACAGATTATCCGTGACGCGCGAGGTCTCACGGTGGGAGATTTTGTCGAGATGCAGTTCGCACGCGGCCGCGCCGGAGCCCTCGTTCAGGAAACGGAAAGGTCGTGAAAGGCCCGGGGGATTATGAGCTCAGGCACGTTACATTCTTTCGAAGAGTCCATGCGAGAACTCGAGGAGATTGTACGACGTCTCGAGCGAGGCGAGATGTCCCTCGAGGAGGCGCTGGCTGCGTTCGAAGAAGGCATTCGGTTGGTAAAAGCACTCAACGAGCGACTCACCGAAGTGGAAGCACGAGTCGAAGTGCTGACCCGCAGCGAAAGCGGCGACCTCAAGGTCAGCCCCCTAAGCAGCCCCAGCAAGGAGTGAGCGGTTGCGGCTCGACCAGTATCTCGACAAGAAACGAAAGGTCATTGACCGAGCCCTCAATCGCTATCTACCGGCGAGCAGCACGCCTGACCGCCTCATCGAAGCCATGCGTTACAGCCTCCTTGGCGGTGGGAAGCGACTCCGCCCCATCCTCGCCCTAGCCTCTTGTGAAGCTGTCGGAGGCAACATCGACACGGTGCTGCCGTTTGCCTGCGCCATCGAAATGATCCACACCTACTCCCTCATCCACGACGATCTACCAGCCATGGACAATGACGAGCTACGTCGAGGCAGACCCACGAATCACGTGGTTTTTGGGGAGGCGCTAGCCATCTTAGCTGGCGACGCCTTGCTCACAGAGGCGTTCCGGATCATGGGTGAAGCTGCCCTCGCGTCCGGGGTGCGACAACGGCGGGCACTGCAAGTGCTTACCGAAGTTGCCGGGGCCGTAGGACCACGAGGAATGGTCGGTGGTCAGGCAGCAGACATTGCTGCCGAACGCTGCCAAGCCGACTTACCGCTCGTGGAGTACATTCACGTGCGGAAAACTGGAGAACTCATCCGCGTTTCCGTCCGCGCCGGGGCCATCTTGGGCGGAGCTCGGCCAGGCCAACTGCGACAACTTTCACGCTATGCCGAGTTCCTTGGCCTCGCTTTCCAAATTGCTGACGACATTTTGGACGAAGAAGGCTCAATTCAAACCACCGGCAAGGTCACTGGAGGCGACCGCCGACACAACAAGGCCACTTTTCCCGCAGTGCTTGGCTTGCCGGCGTCCAAGCAAAGGGCAAAGGAACTCCTCGATCAAGCGCTCGAAGAATTAAGCGGTTTTAACGAGGCGGCCGAGCCGCTACGACAAATTGCCCAGCTTATCGTTGCCAGAGCTTGCCTGGCATAGCGGTGTATTCCGATATGCGAGTTCGCATCGACAAACTTTTGGTCCACCGTGGCCTTGCGCCTAGCCGAGAACGAGCACAGCGTCTCGTGCTTGGAGGGCTTGTGTACGCAGGCGGGCAGCTGATCACTAAAGCAGGTGCTCTTGTCGACTCCAACGCTCCCATTGAAGTCAAGGGCGAGGACATGCCCTATGTGAGCCGTGGCGGAATCAAACTTGCGGCAGCCCTGGATCGCTTCGGAGTTCAGGTTCGCAACCGGATTTGCCTGGATGTCGGCGCCTCAACCGGCGGTTTCACCGACTGCCTGCTGCAAAGAGGAGCGTTGCATGTTTACGCCATCGACGTCGGCTATGGCCAGTTCGCCTGGAAACTTCGCAACGATCCTCGCGTTACCTTGTTCGAACGGACAAACTTCCGGCAATTTTCTCCTAACCAACTGCCACGGCAGCCCGAACTCACCGTAGTGGACGTTTCCTTCATTTCCTTGCGTTTGATACTGCCGACTTTACGATGCTGTGTGGCGCTCGACAGTGATGTTCTCTTGTTGGTGAAACCGCAGTTTGAAGTCGGCCGGGAGAAGGTCGGGCCTGGGGGCGTCGTCCGCGACCCCGGGCTCCACCGCCTCGCCGTCGACACCATTCAAGAGGCTGCGCGAGGCCACACGTTTACTGTTGTCGGCGAGTGTCCTTCTCCGCTTCTCGGACCGAAAGGAAATCAGGAGTTTTTCTTGCATCTACAGGGCCCGCAGAGCCGGCTTCCGCACGCGGAACCAGCCAACCCTGTGCAATCCCGTAAAGCACTCCCCCGCCCAGGACACCCAAAATACCCAAGACAAAGGGCGGGTGCGTGAACAGCTCTCTCAGGGGCAGGGCCCTGGCTACATGAGCAAAGGCCGAGGAAGCAGCCACGACGGCCCCGGCCGCTGTAGCAAGCACACCCGCCACACGGCACACTTGTCGCAAACCAACGACCTCGCCTCGTAAGCGTTCGTACAACTGGGCCTTTTCGCAGGCCACCGCGACGTCCGCGGCAACGGTTTCGAGAAAATCGAGGTCACTCTGTGTCAGAAGCTCGGGAGCCGGATTCACTACCTCGATTACGCCAATATTTCCGGTCCGCGTGCGCAACGGAGCACACAACAAGGCACGCGTGGTCATTTGCGTCTGAGCGTCAATACCGGCAAAAAAGCGCGAATCTTGCGAAGTATCAGGCACTAACTCGGCACGGTCGTGCTGCAGCACCCAGCCCGCAACCCCGCGATCGGCAGGGAAGCGGATTTCCGCTAGCCGAGCTTCGGATTTAACGTCGACATCGCTCGCCACCGGGAAATAAAACTCGTTCCGTTTCACGTCGAGCATCAAAATGGCACAGCCCTCGGCACGAAACAGCCGTCGCCCCTGTTCGGTGGCGTAGCTCAGCAACGATCGTAAGTCAGTAAATGTCGTCAATCCACGATTGAGTTCATAGAGCAAGCGTAAACGCTCTCTTTGCAGATGGTCTTGGCTTGCCTCACCAATCACGGGTTATGCTCGACCTTACGAAGTCAACCCGCAGCGAAACCCTCGCATGTAAGGGAGCCGCGCTGCGGTTTCACGGATTCTCTCCTCCGCCTGCAACAAGATCCGTGTTCCGTCCCACGTGCCTTCCAAGAGCTGCTTTCTAGCCCCCTCGGGCATGGTCACTGGGATCCTTCGACCACGGTAGTGCACCTGCATCGCCTGAAGATCGACCACACAATCGTGACCAGGGTCTTCCTCAATGGCCTGTTGCAGCCATGCAATATCGTCCGGAGCAGCACACACGCATGGCATTCCCAAAGCCACGCAGTTGCCGAAAAAGATATCGGCAAAGGACTCTCCTACCAAGGCGCAAATTCCCCACCGAAGCAATGCCTGGGGAGCATGTTCCCGCGAAGACCCACAACCAAAATTTTTGTTGACTACAGCGATCCGTGGTCCCTTGGCGGCAAAGCGAGGATCATCCAAAACGTGTCCTCTGGGTCGACCCTGTTGGTCGTAACGCTCGTCATAAAACAGGTACTGCCCAAGGCCATCAAACGTGACCACTTTCATAAAGCGGGCAGGAATAATTCGGTCAGTATCGATGTCGTTCCCACGAAGCGGCAACGGGCGCCCGACGATCTTTTCAATACGAATCAGCTCGGCCATCCTTCACTCCATTCGTCAGTCAGGCAAAATCTCGCGCACGTCGACCACTTCGCCGGCAATTGCCGCTGCTGCAACCATCGCCGGGCTCATGAGCAAGGTCCGCCCTGCTGGACTACCCTGCCTGCCCTTGAAGTTCCGATTGCTGGAAGAGGCACATACTTGTCGGTCGACCAGCTTGTCGGGATTCATGGCTAAGCACATCGAGCAACCTGGCAGTCTCCATTCGAAACCGGCCGCTCGGAATATCTCGTGAAGGCCCTCCGCCTCAGCAGCACGGGCAACGCTCTCGGATCCCGGAACAACCAGTGCTTTGACGTGAGGCTTAACCTTCCCTAAGCGGGCGACCCTCGCCGCCTCGCGCAAATCGGACAAGCGACCATTGGTACACGAACCAATGAATGCAACGTCTATGCGCATGCCACGAAGCGGCTCACCGGGGCGTAAACCCATATAGCCGTACGCTTCCTCCGCGACTTCCCGCTCGTCCGGCGGGAAGACTTCCGGGGGCGGCACTGCTTCGTCCACCGCGATCGCCTGCCCAGGGTTGATGCCCCAGGTTACCGTTGGCCCAATTTCCTCACCGCGGAAATGGACCTCATCGTCGTAACGAGCATCAGGGTCCGAGGCCATGCTCTTCCACCACTGGACCGCGCGCTCAAACGTCTCCCCTTTTGGCGAAAACTCCCGCCCCTGCAAGTAGGCAAAGGTGATTTCGTCTGGGTTAACGTAACCGAGCCGGGCCCCGCCCTCGATACTCATGTTACAAACCGTCATCCGCTCTTCCATGGACATCCGTTTTACGACCTCACCTGCGTACTCGTAGGCAAAGCCCACCCCGCCTTTGACCCCCAGTTTACGAATGATGTGCAAAATCACGTCCTTGGCATAAACACCCCGAGCTAAGCGGCCGTCGACCACCACGCGCCGCACCTTCGGCCGCTGAATGGCTAAGCACTGGCTCGCGAGCACGTCCCGCACCTGGCTCGTACCAATGCCAAACGCGACCGTTCCTAGGGCACCGTGCGTGCTCGTATGGCTGTCGCCGCAAGCCACCGTCATGCCTGGTTGTGTCAGCCCGAGTTCCGGACCCAGTACATGGACAATCCCTTGATAACCGCTACTAGCCTGAAATAAGCGAATTCCAAATTCAGCACAGTTTCGCTCAATTGCCCGCATCATCCCTTCCGCCTGGGGGTCTGCGTAAGGGCGCCGACGCGTATCCGTGGGGATGATGTGGTCCACCGTCGCAAAGGTCCTTTCAGGAAATAAGACTTTCAGACCCTGCTCTCGAAGCATCTCGAACGCCTGCGGGCTCGTCACTTCATGGACCAGGTGCAGTCCGATGAAAAGCTGCGTTTGCCCTGACGGCAGCTCCCGAACCGTGTGTGCTTCCCAAACCTTTTCTAACAGGCTTTTTCCCATGACCGCCCTCAAACAATCAACCTGTAGCTCATCGGCGGGCCGTTCGCACGACCTAGGTACCTGCCACAGGGGCTTGCCCTGGGAGCTACTTTACGAGGCCTCGTCCCAGTCGGCACTGCCCCAGTCAGCACGGCGCTGCCGCATCCACGCGCCAGCGCATTCGTACCGCAATCGACCGGTACCATTGGAATGCACCGCCAACTGGTTCGCCTCCCTCACTGACGCGGCCACGCTCCCACTCGACCCAGCTGCCCTGCCCCCATGACACCGAGGCTGATCTGCCCGCTACCTCCGCAGCCAGCAAGCTACTCAAGATCCGCTGATCACGAATTTCTCGAACCGAAACGCCGGGCCCACTCCACCGGTAGTTTCCTTTGCCCGCACTTCGAACTCCCAAGAATGTGGTCCAGCCCTGGGCACCTCAACGACAAGCCAAAGCCCTTCCTCGCCTTCGAGCACCGTCTTCCCTCCCACGACCCGTGCCGCCACCCGCTGTGCGTCGAAATAGACAACCAGCTCAATCTCCTCGTTTACCAGCGAGCGGCCCGCGACCCCAGCACGAATCGTCCCCTTCGGCGCGTACGCCACCGTCATCGCCCGCCCACCCACCGGCATCTCCAAGCTCGTCTTGTCCTCCGCGACCGTACACCCTTCGCTCGCTCGCATGCCAGCGGGCGCGAGCGTCAACACACCGACGGACGAAACCCGCGGTTGGCAGGCCCCCAGGTGGACTAGGAAACCCAAAGCAAAGACGAGTAACCTCACCCATTCTTCCCCAGGGCCAAGCCCGGCCGGAAAATCACTTTTTTCTCTTTCACCACAAGTTGATCGTTGAGAAACAACTGCACTGCTTGCGACAGCACTTTTGCTTCAAGACGCTGGCCTCGTGCCTTCACGTCGTCCAGGGTGTCCTCCCCCACCCGAATATGGAAGACGTCTTGAAGAATGACCGGCCCTTGATCCAACTGCTCCGTCACAAAGTGTGCGGTGCAGCCCGATACCCGCACCCCCTCTTCGAAGGCTTGACGGTAAGCATTCGGGCCAGGGTGGTAGGGTAACAACGATGGGTGGATGTTGATAATTCGGTTTCGGTAACGCTCGACCACACGCGGCGAAAGAATCTGCATGTAGCGGGCAAGCACCACGAGGTCAGCGCCGTACTCGGCAAGTTTCTCCAACAAAAAGTCCTCATGGGCCGCCTTGTCTGCTGACGGGTACCAGAAAAATGGGATCCCTGCTTCCTCGGCGAGTGGCCGCAAGAGCTCGTGATTGGACAAAACCACGACGATCTCCCCATTGAGGCGGCCATGATTGCGATCCTCCACCAACTGGCGTAAGCAGTGAGGCTCCCGGCTAACTAACACCGCCACCCGCTTGGGCTCGCGTTTTCCATGCAGCCGAATGGAAACATCCATGTGGATTTCTTCGCCAATCCGCTTTAGCCCCAGCACGAGCTCGTCCAAATTGACGTTAAGCTCGGTCAAGTCCACGAGCATGGTCATGATAAAGAGTCCTTCCATGACCCGTTGCTCGATGTCCTCGATGTTAATGTTGCAGGACGCCAAGTACGTCGAAATCCGGGCAACCACGCCCTTTTGGTCACGGCCAATGACGGAAACGACGGCTCGATTGCTGCTCATAGTCGGGGCGTTTTAGCAAGCTTCCCGGCGCGGTGAAAACACCGGGCTCTCCCTCTACCCACGGGAACAGGGCAACCGGGAACCTGGGCGGCAACAATTGATGACAACTCGCTTAAGAATTTTTCATGCATTTTCTCGTTGAGTTGAGTTTGCTTTTGCGTGTCACCTCGGGTAGTCTCCGCGCTGGTCTAGAGTGCCACGCAGGTAACTAGAACCCTTAAAGGAGAAGGAGCGTTAAACGAGGTATGGAAAGCCGTTTAGGTTCGCTAGCTTTCAAGTTGCAGCAAGAGGAGGTCAGTTCGGAGGAAGAAGTCGAACTTGAGCCACCGCTGGAAGTGCTCGAAGAGGACGTCGAAGCGGTCGAGCGCGGTCTCGAACATGATTTGCCAGAGCATTTTTTCCACGACGTCAGTAACACCCAGCTTTTGTCTCCCGAGGAAGAGCAAGAGGTTGCCCGTAAGATCGTAAAATCCCGCAACCGTATCCGCCGTCTGTTGAGGAGGTTTCCTCGCCTGGTCTCCGCTGCTTTGCCGGTGCACGGGCGCAGCGTGATTCACCCGAACGAGGATTTCCGCGAACGCGAAACGGTCATGGTGCTCGAGTTCGCAAAGAAACAACTCAAATCGCGCCGGCGCGTGGACTTCCCTTACGGCGACCGCCTCAAAATTAAGGAGATGGTTGCCCAGCTCGAGGCAGAACTTGCTGAGTATCGGAAGTTGCGCGACCAAATGATCGAGGCAAATCTGCGGCTGGTCATTTCCTTCGCCAAGCGGTATCGCCGCCCAGGCGTGTCGTTTCTCGACATGGTCCAGGAAGGGTCGTTAGGACTCATTCGCGCCGTCGAAAAATACGACCCGCGCAAAGATGTGAAGTTTGGCACCTACGCTGTGTGGTGGATCTGGCAGCAAATTGGTCGCGCTGGCGACATGCACAGCGGGCTCATTCGCACACCGGTCCACTGGAACCAGCTCCGACGTAAAGTTGGCCGCGAAACACAGCGATTGCAAACAAAATACAATGGCAAGGTGAGTAAAGAGCTCCTTGCCCAAGCAAGTGGTGTGGATACGGAGCGGCTGGAAACCATGACCCAAAGCTTCCAGTGTGTTTCCATCGACGCACCTGTTAGCGCCGATGATGATCGCACCCTCGAGGAACTACTTGCCAGCGATTCGAAGGACCCTGAAACCGAGGCGGCGCAAGGCGATTTGCATGCACAACTGGAGGCCGCACTGAACCAGCTTCCTCCACGTGAAGCTAATATCCTGCGCTTGCGGTTTGGAACGAACGATCAACAGCCGCTCACGCTGGAGGAGGTGGGGCGCCTTTATGGGGTCAGCCGTGAACGCATCCGCCAGCTCGAAGCCCGTGCCCTCAAGCAGTTGGCCCCAATTTGCGAGAGCCAAGGCTTGCGCGCTTACGTGGACTGAGCACAAGAGCAAGGGCAGCCGATGCGGCTGCCCTTCATTTTTGGCAAACACGGGGCTTTGCCTCAAACGAAGAACTCGAACGAAGAAAAGGAGCAAGAATGAGAAAGACTCTAGCCCTTTGGGCTGTAGCCGTCGCTACATGTGCTGCAGCTCTGACTGAGGCAGCGGGCCCCGAGCTAAAGACGGACGAGCAAAAGGCTTTGTACGCTCTTGGCGCACTGCTTGCCCAGAACGTGAACGCCTTTCGCCTGACACCAGCAGAGGTGGAAACCGTCATCGCCGGCTTTAAAGATGCAAGCGCGGGAAAAACCTTGGCGGTCGATCCTGATGCATATCGCGGCCAGCTCCAGCAACTGGCACAATCTCGCGCCGCCGCGGCGGCCACGGAAGAAAAGGAAAAGTCCAAGGCTTTTCTGGAGAAGATGGCCAAAGAAAAGGGCGCGTCACGCACCGACTCTGGCCTGGTATTTATCGAGCTCCAACCAGGAAACGGGCCGTCACCAAACGCTGAAGACAAGGTCAAAGTGCACTACACCGGTACGTTGATCGACGGTACGGTGTTCGACAGCTCGGTTCAGCGGGGTGAACCAGCCACGTTTCCCCTGAACGGTGTGATTCGCTGCTTCAGTGAAGGCCTGCAAAAAATGAAAGTTGGTGGGAAGGCCAAACTCGTTTGCCCCTCGGACCTTGCTTATGGTGACCGTGGCTCGCCCCCTAAGATCAAACCGGGGGCAACTTTGGTTTTCGAAGTCGAACTCCTGGGAATTGAACAATAGTTGCGTCTCGCCGGCAATTTCCCAAGATCCCTCCACGCCAGCCTTCGGAGGAGAACTTTACCACCTTTGCGTTCCTGCTCGGCGATGTTTTCGCTCTTCATCGTAAAATTAGCGTCGTTATCGGTACCCACAGTCTGCGAACGCGCCCGATGAGTACCTTTGGCGGGCCAACGGAGGTCGCAATGAGCTCGCTTTTGACGAAGCACAAGCGACAGCACGCCACGCCTTGAGCTGTTGTTCTGGCCAGCGTGCTGTTTTTGGTTCCGGGAACCGCATATGCTGTGTTTATGGGCGACTGCGACGGAGATGGCGTGATCACGATAGACGAGGCGGTTGCCCTCGTTCGAGCGCTACTCGGAGAATCTCCTTCGGGGTTGTGCGCGGCTGCCGATGCGAACAGCGACAGCATGATTGACGGTACGGAAATCGTGAAAGCCGTCAGGTCGCTGCTCGACGGCTGCGCCGCTCGTTGCGGCAATGGCGTCGTAGACGAAGAGTGCGACGACGCAGGCATCTGCCTCGGTACAAGCAAGGTAGGAAGCTTTTCTCGAAGCGACAGCAAGTGCCTCGCGGAGCATGACGAATGGAATGGCGTGTGTGGGGGGAGGCGAGAAACCCTGCACCGCATGTCATCGTGACAGCGACTGCCTCCACGGCCGGCGCCTGGCCTGTTGGACTTTTGCCGGCGACGGCTGCGCAGAAAATTGCACGGAAGAACAGCGACTGCGGATGAAACTTCAAAGTTCTGGCTCCGCCGAACTTGCTGCGGCTAGCCACATCGCGATTTTTGAGCCGCCAGGGGTCCTAGTCCTGCCTTTGAGTGGCTCCCCAAATGTTATGGCGGGGAGGGAACGCAATGGCACGAAAACGTTCGCCGTGCCTGTGGCTTCAGCAGAATTTCCGCCTGTAGGCATTTCCACCCTCGCCTGCGCTTGCACCCGCTCGGTGGAACACAACACCTGTGGGATGTCGCCTTCGCTCCCGATGGATCGTTTGTCAAACAGTGCAACGAAGGATTCGCCGTGCCCCCGGCGACCTACCCCCGAGCCGCCCCTGTACCGGCGTGTTCACGCCGGGCAACGCTGGGCCCGGCGTTGTTGGGTGTAGGGGTCTGGCTTCGGCAAATCTCGAAGTGCGTGAAGCCTCGCCCGCCGGCCCGGTCCAAGCACGGTATGTCGGCATGGGCCCTAGGACCTGACTTTTGACCCTGAGTTGGGCAATAGGAACCTAGATTGGCCAATGCACCGAACAAAGTTGCACTGCGGCGGATCCTTCAGACGCCCGCGGTACGCCTTCAGTGAATCTCTACACCACCGGGCAAGCTTGCGCACGAAGTTGGCTCGAAGGCGGGCAACGGGATACCCAGGGGCTCTGCATCGACGGTGCGTCGGTTCCTTGCAGTCGTTGGCAAAATGGTGAACTGAGTGGCTTGCGCTTCTGCACCACCTACTTCTTGTACTCCGAAGTCGTGGGACCCACATGCGAGCAGACGTGTGCCTACGAGCAAAATAGCAAAAGGGGGCCGTAGGGCTCCTCCGAGGTTTCCCGTTTTCCACAGCGCTGAATCAAGAAGTCAGCATCGATTACGAACGATCCCTGCAACCGTTCAGGCAACCCGCACCAGGGCAAGACCCATCACGGCCACATGGCGGGCAAAAAAGCAGTTTCCCAGGTAGCAATCCCAGAGGCACTTTTGGGGTTAGGGTCTCCAGCATACCCGGTCATCTCGCAGCGTATAAGCACCGCGTCCCACCAATGGAAATCCTGGAGCGTTCCACCTGCCCTGCGCGGGTCGGGGGATCGATCTACTGTCAATCGCGTAGCCCGCGCTTCCCACAGCAGCAAAGAACCAAACGGGCGGAAGATGGCAGACGAAATGGCCGCTCTGCGCGCCGTGCGCCCGCTGCAAGTGATCGCTAGGGAAAAGGGCAACTGGTGGGAAAGCGGCTGCGTGGTGCAGGGAGGGCGGGCACACAGCAAAGGTGCGGCCGTAGGAGCAGATCGGGCAGAAGCTGGAAGAACTAGACTGCGGCGAGGATGGATCGAAGAGGGAAGAATCGGTGGCGGCTGAGCGGGAGTTAGCGGTGTACGGTGCTCGGGATTGCACACCCGAACCCCTGCAGGATGGCCAGAGTGCGACCAAGCCCTAACCCAACGCCGCCCGCTTGCGGAGCAGGACACCTGCACCCAGACCTTCCCATCGCGGGCGGAGAACCGAGTGAATGCAACGTCCGGAGAAGGGCCCGAACCACAAGCAGTTCGGCCAAGGAGCCCCACAGTGACAAAGTGTTGGAAGCCATCTACCCGCGCTACCGGCCGTTGCCCTCCGGCCCCGTGGCATCGACGCTCCCCCTCTTTGCTGCACGCGGGGGAGATCGATCGTGCCTCGATCAGGACTAAGGTGCGCATACCACCCACATCCGCTTGCACCAAGGGTTCAAGTACCTTGGGGGCCAGGCACGGTGTGCTGGAGGGATCGAGCGACTAAGCGTGCGCACACGGAAGCTTGCGTTGACGCCGGACAGCAACGTCTCTGGGGCGGTGTTGCAAACAACTGTCGTGGGACACGGCTGTACGGTGTGCTTTTATACCGACTAAGGCACGCAGTTGAGCAGCGAGGACTTCTCGGCTCTGCTGGAAGCGCCGCACGCGGGCATGAACCAGCGTGGACACGGTAGGCGATGGCGTCGCTGCACAACGCGTTGTGGGTCTGTGTCGAGGATTCTCAACGAGCCCGCAGTGGCGCGGGGGCACCTGCCGGGATGCTTCCTACCCCCATTCCAGCAGCCGCAACAGTACCTCGGCTGTTGGACCCAGAGGCACAGAGTATCGAGGGTACAGCGCAAATGGGCCGAGACCGCCTAAGGGGGAAGGTCGAGCTGAGACACGTTCTCGTCAGTGGTTCCGAAATCGATGGACGCGAAGCGGTAGCCGGCCTAGGGAGCCGCCAAAAGCGGGGGATCCCCGTGCTCGGAAAGCCAACCGCAGGGCGCGACGGGCCTCCGTCTTCGCTGTGGGCTCGTTCCGTACCGACGAGGCTCAATCTCAGTTCACAAGAGCAAGAAGCCCCCGAGCAGAGGGACGGACAACCACCGGCCGCACTACCACCTTGAGGAGGCCGACTCGACCTGGCCCCAACACTGCCAAGAAATGGGGCCACTTCACTCACCGGAATATCTCGGCAAGATCTCTTGCAACTCCTCCAATGTGCGGGCTAGCCGATCTTTCGCGGATAGTAACGGCTCGCTCGTTGGCCAGGGGATCGCCAGCTGCGGGTCGTTCCAAGCCAAACGCAATTCTCCTGCGGGGTCGTAGAAATCCGTGCACTTGTACTCCACTTCTGCCGTCTCACTGAGCACGCAAAAGCCGTGGGCGAAGCCTGGAGGCACGTAGAGCTGGCGAAAGTTTTCCGCCGACAAGATGACGGCCGTCCACCGCCGAAACCACGGGGAGCCACGACGGATGTCTACGGCAACATCCCAAACCTCTCCGGTAATAACCCGCACGAGTTTGCCCTGAGGACGCCGCCATTGAGCGTGCAAACCGCGCACGGTGCCACGCACTGAACGGGAGTGATTGTCTTGGACAAAGAGGCTCGGGAGCCCATGCCGGGCGTACTTTTCGCCGTGGAAGGTTTCCAGGAAAAATCCGCGTTCGTCCCAGTGCACCTCCGGCTCTATGATGACGACCCCGGGTAGCTCGGTCTCGACAACGCGCATAACGGCCATGTGTCACTGCCCTCTTACGTTTGCAACTGTGATGCGTGTCTTGCCCATCCTGCTTTGCAGGCGTAGGATGCCCGTCGCTGAGAATCCGCTGTCGAGCGTCCGTTTTGCCACGGTACGTTACGTGCGGGTTCAAAGCCGGAAGGAGGTGTGCCATGGCGCGACGAGCTCTTTCGAACGATGTGATCCTTCCTAGTCGCATGCTTCCGTCGGACGCTTTGTTCTGGTATGCGGAGGAAGCCACACCCGCACTACGCCCAGTGGTCGGAGGGTTGTTTTTCCTCGATCGCGCCCCTCATACGGAAAAACTCGAGCATGCCTTCTTACAGTGGGTAGAGCGCATCCCGCGACTCCGCCAACGGGTACACGAGGACCCCTTACGGATCACTCTGCCAGAATGGCGGGTCGACCCGCATTTTGAACTCCACTACCATCTTCGCCACCTCGAGCTGCCGCGGCCGGGCACGCGCAAGGAACTTTTCGAGCTTGTGAGCGCTCTTTTCGCCTCACCCCTCGATCCAGCGCGACCACTGTGGGAGGCCTACGACATCCGTGGATTCCAAGGACAACGAGCGGCCTTGCTCGTGAAGGTGCACCATTGCGTCATGGATGGTGTGGGCTCGATGACCGGGTTCGATGCACTCACGCAAAGCAAACGCAACCAGCCCATTCCACTCCCTAGACTTCGCCCAGGCCAACCACCGGCAACGCCCGTGAGGATCGCCCATCTCGCCGCGGAAAGCCTGCGAATCGGCGCAGACAACGTGAAAGCAGGGGCTGCGCTCCTGGCCGAGGCCATTCGTCATCCGCAGAATGTCCTCGACCAAGCATTGCGAGCTGCCCGCGGGCTGCGGGGGTTGCTGTCGGACTTAACAGCCCCGCCGGCACCAGACCCACTAGCCCAAAAGGCCACTGGAATTGGACGCCGATTGGACGGGCTTACCATGCCATTACCCTGGCTGCGCAAGATGAAAGACGCCCTTGGCGTTACCTTGAATGACCTGATGCTAACGATCGTTGCCGGAGCCGTTGGACGATACTACTGCCACAACAAGCTCGAGGTGAACGAGCTACACTGCATGGTACCGATGAGCCTGCGTCGCGACGAGGAGCGACATCTGTTGGGAAACCGTGTGGGCATGTGCAACGTTCTCTTGCCCATTGGCGAACACGATCCTTTGCGCCGGCTCGCTCGCATCCAAGAGCAAACAGCCACCGCCAAGCGCGATCGCCGTAGCGCTGCTTACCCGTTCCTGATGCGTGTACTCACGTTCGCACCCACTTTTGTCATTCGAGCTTTGGCTCAGGCAACCACCGGTCGCATCAACCTCATCGTCACGAACGTACCCGGCCCAGCAGAAATCCGTTATCTCGCAGGAGCACGCATCGAAGCCATTTACCCTTATGCACCGGTCACGCTCGGCCTGCCTCTAGCCATTGCCCTGCTATCTTACGCCGACACCTATGGTATCGGTATTGACACAAACCCTGCCGCCATACCTAACCCAGAACTCCTTCACCGCTTTCTGGACGAGGCCGCCAAAGAGGTGGAAAAAGTGGCACTGCGGAAGCGGAGCAGTCAAGCCCTACGCACTCGCCGCGAAAGCAACGCCTCTTCGACGGTCCCTCAGTCCCCTGCTACGGCGGGAAGGGCAGCTAGAGCCATCGCAATCTCCTCCTCGGGGTAGTCGAAGTTTTGCAGTCGTCCCGCCGCGTAGTCGATGTAGGCTTGCATGTCGAAATGTCCGTGTCCGCAGAGGTTGAACAAAATCGCTCGGCTGCGACCTTCTTCTCGGCATTGCAAGGCCGCCCGCCGAGCGCCGGCAATCGCGTGATTGGCCTCGGGAGCCGGAACAATTCCCTCTGCCCGGGCGAACTCCACACCGGCAGCAAAGGCATCTAACTGCGGTACGGCTTCTGCCTGGATCAGATTCAAGGCAAGTACGTGACTGACAAGCGGCGCCATCCCGTGATAGCGCAGCCCCCCAGCATGAATCCCAGGAGGGACGAAAGAGCTTCCGAGCGTGTGCATTTTTAGCAAGGGCGTGCGGTGCGCCGTGTCACCAAAATCGTACGTATACCTGCCTTTGGTCAAGCTTGGGCAGGCAGCCGGCTCAACGGCACGAACTTCCACGGTTCGGCCTCCGCGGAGCATCCGACCTAAGTACGGGAAGGCGATCCCAGCAAAATTCGACCCCCCTCCCGTACACGCAACCACGATGTCCGGCTCGTCTCCCACAATGCTCATTTGTTCCAGAGCCTCGAGCCCAATCACGGTTTGGTGCAACAGCACATGGTTCAACACACTCCCTAAAGCATAGTTGGTGTTTGGGTCCGCTGCTGCCACCTCCACCGCCTCGGAAATGGCAATTCCTAAGGACCCCTGGCAATTAGGATCCTTAGCCAAAACTTGTTGCCCCGCCTGCGTCCGTAGGCTCGGACTTGCCACCACCTCGGCACCATAGGTTTCCATCAAGCCGCGCCGATAGGGTTTCTGGTCGTAGCTCACGCGAACCATGAAGACTTGACACTCGAGACCAAAGAAATTGCAAGCCAATGCCAGCGCCGATCCCCACTGCCCTGCGCCCGTCTCTGTTGTCAGCCGCCTGACCCCCGCTTGCCGGTTGTAAAAGGCCTGAGCCACCGCCGTGTTCGGTTTGTGCGATCCCGCTGGGCTTACGCCCTCGTACTTGTAGTAAATGCGTGCCGGGGTCTGCAGAGCCTTTTCCCAGCGCCATGCGCGGTACAAGGGAGTGGGGCGCCAAAGCCGATAGAGTGCACGGACCTCCTCTGGGATCGGGATGTCCCGTTGCACGCTCACTTCTTGGTCTATCAGAGCCGGGGGGAAGAGAACGGCGAGATCGCTTGGAGCAATAGGCTTTCCAGTTGCGGGGTGCAAAGCCGGAGGCGGTGGCGCAGGTAAGTCCGCGACGATGTTGTACCAAAAGGCAGGAAGGTTTTCCTCCGAAAGAAGAATCTTTGTTTTTTCGTCCATGCTGTTCAGAAAGCGAATCCCTCAACCTACCGCAACCAGTTGCTGCAGGCGTCAGAGCAAACCCCTGATCCCTTTCAAGGGCGCTTCTTCTCGTTCCCCAACACCGTGCCACTGCCATTCACCGACGAGCCACCAGCTTTTGGCGTAACGCTCACGGCCCAACGAATTGCGCTCGTTCCGTCCCCACCCCGCGTCCCGTTGCAGTTTGCCGCCACGGCCGCCGCAAAAAATTGCACCTCTTGCGGCGTTGCCGGCGCAATCCAGCGGAACTCCCACACCAGCGGCGCCCCACCACGAAAAAGGCGCCTCGCCAACACGAACGTGTCCACCTCATCCGTCACGGCATCGCCACTCACATCGCCGGGCAAGCAAGCGCCCGCCCCCAGGCCTATCATCCGCAAGCGCAGATTCTGGATCACATCGGCTGCGGTTACCGCACCATCACCATTCCCGTCGGCGCTACGCGCGGGAGCCATGTGCGTGAGTTCGCCGAGCTCCAGATAAAGACCTGTTTCTGGAACAAGCGCACCCGCACTCACCGCAACGTTTACACCACCACCCAACGCTCGCGATCCTCGGGGTCGCAACGCCACACGCCAGCTCACGACTGCGCCGGGCATAGCGAGACGAGGCCCATCTACCTCCAAGAGCGGTGCCGGTTCATCCCCATGGCAGGAGTCGCCACAGGTCTCTCCTTGCAAGCCGGAGAAACCGGTGATCCCGTACTGCTTGCCCCAACAGAGGTGCCCGAAGCCAGCCAAAACCACGACAACAACAGCGATCGAAGCCCCAAGCCTCCCGACCATACAGTCCCGATCCCCTCCCAGACTGTGCATTCACCGCAATTGCCAACTGGCTACCGAACCACACAACCCCCAGCGACACAACGCCCTGGACCCAGCGCCGGATCGGGACAAGGCAAACCATCGGGCGCCACCTCCGAAACGCAAGTGCCCTGACGATAAAAATCGTATGTACAGGCGTCGCCGTCGTCGCACAGGCTCACAGGACAATCTGCTGCATCGGGCAGGCAGTATGCGCTAATGTCGCTCGGGATCAACGAACTGCGGTATGCATCACCCTGTGGGTCTCCCCCTCGGTCACCAATGCCGGCACCGAAGAAAATTTCCCCGTCCAACACCGTGACCGCGGAAGCCACCGGCGCTAACGGCGGAAAGTTTCTTAAGACCTCGCCGGTGTCGACATCCCGAGCGTACACGCCCGAAAACAAGCTTCCCATGAAAACGACTTCGGATGTGGCCGTCGTGGCAGCGTAGCTCGGTGCCGCTGAGCGGTCCCCCCAGCGCACCGTTCCATCGCTTGCCGATAAGCTCCAAGCCGCCGGGCGCTGAGGCCGGTTGAACGACTCACCGATCGCGGTGGAAAAGAAGATATGACCAACACCCACGGCTGCGCTACCGATAATCCCACCGATCGCTCCTCCGGGAACCACACGCTGTGCCCAGTACGGCTCCACCCTTCCCGTGATTTTGTTGACCCCCTCACGGTCCAAGACGTAGTAAACACCGTCCTTGTTCCCTACGCCCACGACGTCATATCGAGCCCCACCGCGCTCGATCGTGAAGAGATTGGGGACCGCTCCGAAAGCCAGGTCTGCGTTATCGATCTCGCGCGGACGCCAGCGCCATACGGGCGCACCATCAAACGTCAAAGCGAAGACTGCCTCTTCGAAGGGCGGCATCGGCGGAGAAGGTTCGAACGTCGTCGGATCCTCGTCGGTGTCACAATTGCTCGACGCCGTAAACAAAAGCCGGCGTTTCACGTCCACGGCAAACGATGACCAAACATTGCCGCAGCCCGTCCAGCGCCGCTCGAAGTTGCAGCCGGGGCGGGTGGCGAAAAAATCCTCCGGTAGGCCGAGTTCTTGAGCGCTATGGTAACCGTCAAACCGAACAATGCGGTCGCCCGGCCAGGGGCGGCACGTCTGCCCGGTATCCACATCGAAATACCAGACCAGGTGCCCTGCCGACGCGTCAACCGCGTACACTCCACCTTTGCCCGGGGGACGATCGTTTACATCCATACCAAAGACAACCAAGTTCTCCACCACCGCCGGCGACGACTCCACTTGGTTTCTTTCTTCCCGCGGGCCACACGTCGTGCAACCGGTACCAGCATCGAACTCCCAGCGGAGTTCTCCCGTAGCAGCACTAAGGCAATACATGGTCATCCCCCCACCAACGTAGACACGGTCTTCTCCGGCCACTCGTGCGAGCGTTGGCGAGGACGCTTGCGGATAGTGAGCACCCGGGTGCGGCTTCATTTTAAAGGACCACAATTTCGAGCCATTGCTCGCCCGGAGCGCATACAAGTGGCCGTCCCACGACGGCACGTACACGACCTTGATCCTGCCTTCGCCCGGCACACTGACCCAAGCCACCGATGGCGATGCCGTGACCACCGCTGCGGTCCGATACCGCCACTTCAATCTCATGGTGGCAACGCTTTGCCGCGTGATCCGCGTTTCGGCGCCGTTGAAGAACGAGCGCTCGTAGGTATGACCGTACATCGGCCAGCCTTCGAGTAAAGCAGTGCCATTCCTGTCACCTCCACCCACGGGCTCTCCGTCACCGCCACAACCAGCCACCCACAGAGCTACGATCGCCACGACCCCACGCAACAAATGCCAAAACGCTCGCACGCGGGTGTCGCTACTCGATTCGTCACTAACGGTCAACATCCACTGTCTTCGCTGATCAAGGCGGCTGCGGCCTTGAAGTTAAAGTTACGGGAGCTGCACCAAGGTTCGGTTCTCGTTGGCCTCAGCCAGCGGTATCCTCCAGTCAGCCGTTCCCGGTCATTTCTAAGGCAACTTTTCCGAAAATTTGTGCTTGCAATAGCACAAATCCAATTCTTGACCTTGCTCGAATCAGTCGGGTAACTTCACGGCCTACCGATCGCGATTGCACGGGGCAGCGGCCAAAAGCAAGCGGGCAGCGAGAAAACCCGTCACCGGGCGAGCGCGGGTGACCATCGCTGCCCGCTTCGTTTTGCCACCGATGCCCGATCCACGCTGCTCACTCCTCGGCCACGGCTCAGCCCGCGTAAAAGAGCCCCAGCAGGCAAAACCACACAGTGTCGACAAAGTACCAGTACAATCGTAGGCCTCGCAGCCAGGAAAGCGGCAGTTGCGGAGCACGGCGAAACTCCAACCAGCCAAACCATCCAGCCAAGATCACGCCCGCGAGCACGTGCAGTCCGTGAAGGCCAGTAAGCAAATAGAACGCTGCCCAAAACAGTCCCGCGTCAGGCCTGAACCCAGCATTCCAATGCTGCACAAAGTCCCCAGCTTTTAGTACGAGGAACAACGACCCACCAATGCTGACCAGCAACATTCGCTTCCATCGCCGAAACCCCACCTCGACCTTCCCCGGGAAGCCCAGCGTCGCCCCCAGCAAACAAACAGTGGCCAATGTGGCCGTGTGTAGGGACAAATGACGCGCAGTGTCGGACCATCCGGCTGCCCCCAAACGGAAGAAAGCCGCCGCAACAATCAGCGCCCCAAACAACGTCGCTTCCGACCCTAAGAACCAGTAGACTCCAAGCAGCCCTGACCGCCCAGCGCCCACCATCGGCTGTTGCGCCGTCGACATTCGTGACCCCTCATAGCATCCATTGTGGAACGGGCTCACGTCGTCGGTCGCAATCGGTGTAGTGGTAGGGCTCGTGCGCCACAACCACCGGCTCAGAAAAGTTTCCTGGCACAGGCGGTGACGTTGTAGCCCACTCTAGCGTCGTGCCACCCCACGGATTGGAAGGGGCCTTCTCTCCCTTCCGCAGCGAGCGAATCACATTCCACACGACCAGAGCTTGAGAAAGGACCAGAACAACCGCGGCAACCGTCGCCATTTGATGGAGGAAGATTCCTGGCCGGAGAAAATCGTAGTAGGAAGGGTCGTAAACCCGCCTCATGTGCCCGTGTACCCCCAGGAAAAAAAGCGGAAGAAACACAGCCTGAAAAGCCACCAACGTGCACCAGCAATGCCACTTTCCCAAGCGCTCGTCGAGCATTCGCCCTGTCACTTTGGGAAACCAGTAGTAAAGGCCTGCAAAGCCACCGAGCACGACCGCGGGAAACAAGGTGTAGTGGAAGTGAGCGACCACGAAATACGTATCGTGCAAATACATGTCCACCGCCGGAGCCCCAAGAAAGATCCCGGTAACGCCTCCGATCAGGAAACTGGCCAAACCCCCAACTGCAAAGCACATTGCCGTCGAAGGTCGGAGCATGCCCCCGCGCAAGGTGGCAATCAAAGCGAACACCACCACCGCAAAGGGCACGGAAATGATGATCGTGGTTATGCTGAACGGTAGCGCTAGCGCCGGGCTCATCCCACTCACGAACATATGATGTGCCCACACGACGAAGCTCAGTGCCGCGCTAGTCCACAACGCAACGACAATGACCCGCGCGGCTGCCACGGGCCGCCGGGCAAAGGTGGGAAAGATTTCCAAAAATATGCCCAACGCTGGAAGAAGGATCACGTACACTTCGGGGTGACCGAAAAACCAAAACAGGTGCTGCCAGAGCAAGGGACTGCCACCTCGCTCCGCAGCGAAGAACCCCGATCCGAGATGTCGATCGCTGAGCAACATCAGTATCGCCCCCATCAACGGACCAGCCGAAAAGAGGAACAACACCGCGGCAATCACCTGGGTCCACACAAACAAGGGTACCCGCGGCAACGTCAGGCCCGGTGCTCGCAGGTTCAGCGCTGTCGTCAGCACATTGATTCCGCTCATCAATACCGCAGCAAAGTCGAGGAATACCGCAACGAGCCAAAGGTCGGCCCCCAGCGTCACGCCGGTGTAAACCGGGTCCGCCGACAGCGGCACGTAGTTGGTCCATCCTGCCGCAGCGGGCCCTTCCGCTACCAGGAACGATGCCATCAGAACCAAACAAGCAAGCCCAAGGGTCCAGACCGAAATCATGTTCAGGCGGGGAAACGCCATATCTTCAGCTCCAACCATCAAGGGCACGAAGTAATTGCCGAACGCACCGAGCAGTAAAGGCATGGCGACGAAAAACATCATGATCGTACCGTGCATCGTCAGCCATGCGTTGTACGGGCCCGGGTCCACGATGCCGTATAACGGTGCCGGTGTGCCCGGGAAGGCAAGCTGCCATCGCAACACATACGCGCCGAACACACCCACCAACGCCATGACTACGCTAATCCCTAAATACTGAAGCCCGATGATTTTGTGGTCTGTCGAGAACAACCACGCTGGCCACAGGCGCGGACGTCGCCCTCGTGCGCTCGCAAGCCGTGCCGTTGCCGTGTTCGACGAGGACCCCACCTCTTGCTCCACACCTTCACCTGCGAACGCCTTGTTCCAATCCACCGATTGCTGTGGCTCCTGCAGCGAGCCATCGCTGGTAGCTTTCGGGATCGTGGACGATCAGTGCGCCGCCCATACGATAGTGCGCAAACCCGCACAACTCTGCGCAAGCAAGGGGAAATCGTCCCACACGCGTGGGCAGAAACCAGCGCCGGATCTCCACACCGGGCAACACATCCTGCTTGAGCCGCACCGTGGGCAGGAAAAAACTATGAATCACGTCCTTCGAACGCAGGTGCAATTCGATGGGCACTCCGACCGGTACATGCAATTCATTTTGCACTTCTATGTCGTCTTCCGTGGCCAAGCGACCGTCTGCGCCAGGATGGCGGATCTCCCACACGAACTGCCGCGCCTGAACTTGCACCACCAATGCGTTCCCACGCGGCGCTGAAACTATCAGTTTCCAAATTGGATGGCCGTATGCCTCGACCACCAGGTCACACGCAAGCACCGCGACGGCCAAAGTTACTATGCTCCAAGTCTCGATTTGCAATCCCCGTAATCTTCCTGGTCCACCACGGCCACTTGCCTGCCAAAGAAAAAAGAACAGCGCTGCCTGACAAAGCAACAACCACGCACCCACAATGACGGCGATCAAAAAGAACAAACCATCGACCTCTGCGGCAAAGCTCGAGGAGCCGCGGGGCCACCAGCCGCTATCCATGCTTCCCAGGAGACCGCCAGCCATGCACGGCTGCCACACTCGCAGAGGGCTAACCGCGGTTCAATCCATCCTGCGGCCACTTGCGGTTCGAGGAGCAACAGAGTAACCGGGGCATCGTGGTAGTCGTCGGCCGCTTCGAACGAATTCTTTTACCTGTAGATTTCTCGTCGGAGTGCGATGTGGCAGCGCATCACGCCGCGTGGTTCGCTGCCGCTTCGGGGGGAGCAATCCACCTCGTGCATGTCATCGTCAACCCGCTCGACGAACTCTACGAAACCCACGCCCTGCCACCTCTGCAAGTCGTGGATGCTGCGAAGGAGAAGGCGCTAACCTTGCTACAGCGCACCGCTGAGCGGTGTTTGCCGCCAACCGTGAAACGGACGTTGCACATTCGCCACGGCGACGCCTACGAAAAGATCCGCGCGGTGGTAGAGGAAATCAAGCCCGACTTGATCGTACTGTCGACACGTGGCCGCGGTGGCATCGCTCACCTGCTCATCGGCAGCGTAGCCGAAAAGATCGTTCGCCACGCGCCCTGCCCGATTTTCATCATACCCCGGAATCGGTAACGTCATCGTTGTGGCGGACCGGGGAGAGCCGATCCGCCACAATCGAAATAGCTACCGTCCACTTGCAAGCCGCCGCCGGTACCGCAGTAGCGCGCCAAGGCCAAGTAAGGTGAGCGTGACAACCAACAACCCCGTCCACGGACCCTGACCCACCGGCACCGGTGCCGAGCAGCGTGTGCTGGTAGCACAATCCGGATCCGCACAATCCACCAAGCCATCGCCGTCGTTATCGAAGCCGTCGCTGCACGTAAAGTCGCCGGCCGTATTCTCGAATTGCGAGAACGTTGGCGTCACGGTGGGCGTGTTGGTCGGGGTGCGTGTGTTGGTTGGCGTGCGGGTCGGTGTCGATGTCGCAGTCGCTGTCGCAGTGAAGGTGGGCGTCGGCGTCGGGGTATCCGTGGGCGTGCTCGTTGGTGTACGGGTTGGCGTCACCGTTGGCGTGTTCGTCGGGGTGCGGGTCGGCGTTTGCGTCGGGGTGTTGGTGGGCGTGTTCGTTGGCGTGGCCGTGGGTGTCTGAGTCGGGGTCTGTGTCGGCGTATCCGTCGGGGTACTCGTCGGGGTCTCCGTCGGAGTTTCCGTTGGAGTTTCCGTCGGCGTCTGCGTCGGCGTGTCGGTGGGCGTGGCCGTGGGGGTCTGCGTCGGGGTCTCCGTTGGGGTTTCCGTCGGCGTCTCGGTGGGGGTATCCGTTGGCGTCTGCGTCGGCGTCTGCGTTGGAGTATTCGTCGGCGTCTGCGTCGGCGTGTCCGTAGGTGTCATCGTGGGAGGCACGCCTTCAAAATCGTACACGTCGCCTTCCTGGCCAACGACCTTGATGGCAAATGCGTCGACGTTCCCGTCGAAACTGTTCCAACCGCTACCAGCCTTGAACAAGATTGCACCCAACGCCAAACTGGGGTGCACGCCAATACTGGGAAAGCAGCCAATAATTTTCGCCAGAGTGCACGGACTTGACGGAATTGCCAAGCAAGCCCCTGGGCCCGAGTTGAGACAGCTGTTGTTCGGGACACTTCCACCAGTTGCCCACCAACCATTGGCATTTAAGTGCAATGTGTCCCAACTTTGCCAGACACCATTTTGCACGGGTTGACCCAGACCGGTCGCCGCCAAATACGGCTCGAACACCAGTCTGCCTTGAAACGACAAGTCCGAGTCGAACACGTTGGCGTCGTACTGAATCTGAAGCGCTGGAAGTACGGTTGACGGGTTGCCACTGGTCTGAAACGTCCAGTAACTCAACTGGTCGAGGTTGGTTAACAACAACGAGTTCCAACCTAGTCGGCCAAAAGCAATTCCGTCTGCCGTGGCGTTTACCTGCAATCGGGCACTGCCAAAACCCAGCGGTGGTGTTCCGGGGCCAATACTTTGAAAGTTCCCTGCGGCTGTCGTGCCCGTCTCTACGACGAAACCCCAGCCTCCAGGGCTCGAGGGATTGACCACGATCGTCGCCGCGGAAACGAAGCTGGCATAAGTCACTTGCACTGCCACTAGAACGCCAAAACCCAAGCTCACCAGCGAAGTCCGGCACCCAGACTTGCACCCCTGTCTTTCCGAACGCGATCCTTCCAACTTACCTGCCTGCATCATGCACACCCCCTTTGGGGAAACACACCCATGTGTGAATCAGCGCAAATACGTTTTCAGCAACCGTTTTCCACTTTTTGCCAGATAAGCTAGTCCGCTGTCAACCGGAAACCTGCGCCACCTGTTTTCCAAAAATCGTCCTCGCCCCATCGACCCAAGCAAGAGACGACCGTCCTCAGGAGTTGGATTGCAGCCGGCATGAATCTCACACCTCTCCTGTTTTCAACCTTGCAGCAAAAAGGAAATCCAGGGCTTAGCGATCTCGAGATTGGTCTTCCCAAAGGGCGCTTCTTTTTCCTCGGTGCCCGGTACCCTTGCTAACGGACCAGTCCATCCCTGCCCCTTCGGTCCACTCCATCCCTACCCCTTCGGTCTACCCTGGCACCTACGCTTACAAGGCAAAGGCAAACTCGTCCAACGCCTTTTTGCCGGATTCGCAGCGTCGCCAGCACACAGCCTCACGTTCAACTCCGGCCTACATTCGTGCTCTGGGGGAACCCGTGGCTTCGAGTCCGAACAAACCGAAACGCTCCCGCTTAGTGCGGAGCAACTCCTCTCGCACCACTTCACTGCAGCGTAGCGATGATCGGTAGGTAGGCGACCTCGTTTAAGCCGTTGCCTCGGGCGGCCAAGCGTCCCTGCTCCGAAAGACGTGCGCTACTCCAGTCGTCGCTCCAGCTGATCAGCGTGTAGGAGAAGAAAAAGCAGGGGCACGATAAGTCCTTTGCCCCTGCCCTCTCTTACTTACCACAGTACCCACGGAGCATTGTTCACCACGCCCCCTGAAATCACGCGTATGAAGGAAGACGGGCTGACCAACGCCCCATGGAGAACAGCGTGGCGACGCACTGTGGCCGTACCTTGCGAGAAAACGGTGCCATGAACCACCGCGTTCGTCCGGACGTTGGCCGTTCCACCAACGAGAAGGAGCACCCGCTCTGCCGTGAGGCCACCAGGACCAGGGCTGATACCCTGCGTGATCAGTTTACTTCGCGGCCGCGCGTGGAAGTTTCCGCTAATCCGCAGGATCACCGCTGCAGTGTTAGTGTTCCCTTGAATGATCAATGTCTTCAACGGATTGATCGTCAGGGCGCCGTAGTCGATGACCACCACCGATCCAGGGCTGGTGCTGTAGGGGGTAACGTCCAACGTTGTGTCGGTGGCAATGGTAACCGCCGGGTTAGTTGCGTTGGCTGGAAGTGACAACAGAGCTTGACGGCGCTGCTCAGCCTTATCCGAGGCACCCTGACAATCGGCAAGTAAAGGATTCAGCCCGGTGGTGTCCGTGCCACCGACGCACTGGCCCGTGGCGCTGAGCACCACCATACCACCGCTGGTGACGCAGGTGCCATTAACAATGCCAACGAACCCTATTTGAATCGGACCGGGACGAGCGACTGCGTTACCATCGAGCAAGGCGCTCCGACTCAGCCGAAGCGCCTCCACGCAAGCTGAACCGTCAAGCACCTGAGCCCCGGCGCCAATCTTCGCAGCGGCCATAGCCCCACCCGGCGCCTCGAGAAGCGCGTAGCCTTTGGGGCAGGCTGACACTGGCAACGGCGTATGCACGCAGGTTCCACCGCCGTCACAAGCATCGGAGGTGCACACCAGCCCATCGTCACACGGACTGCCCAAGGGCTCGAACTGGCACGTTGCACTGCAGCAGTCGCCACTCACTGCGTTACCATCATCGCATTGCTCCCCTGGCTCAACCACGCCATTACCGCACGGTAGGGGCGTCGGAGTCGGCGTTGGGGTTGAAGTAGGAGTGGCCGTCTCGGTTGCTGTGGCGGTCACCGTCGGTGTCGCCGTAACGGTCGGTGTCGGCGTAACCGTTGGCGTCTCGGTGGGAGTAGCTGTCTCCGTGGGCGTCGGTGTGTCGGTGGCTGTGGGTGTCTCCGTCGGCGTCTCGGTCGGCGTCGGGGTGTCGGTGGCAGTGGGTGTCTCCGTCGGCGTTTCGGTCGGCGTCGGGGTGTCGGTAGGTGTCTCGGTGGCGGTGGGTGTCTCCGTGGGCGTCTCGGTCGGCGTCGGGGTGTCGGTGGCCGTGGGCGTATTTGTCGGCGTTGCCGTTTCCGTAGGAGTGTGGGTTGGTGTGTCGGTCGGCGTATGGGTCGGCGTGGGGGTGTCGGTAGGGGTCATCGTCGGCGGCACGCCCTCGAAGTCGTACACCTCCTCCTCCTCGCTTACGGTTTGGATAGTAAACGCGTCCACGTTCCCGTCGAAACCGGTCCAACCACTACCCGCCTTGAACAAAATTCCGCCCAGCAACGCGCTCGGGTGTACCCCAATATTCGGGAAGCAGCCGATGATGATCGCTAACGTGCACGGGCTCACCTGGGTGGCCGCACAGCCACCCACGCTGAGGCACGAATGGTTCGGCACACTGCCACTGGTTGCCCACCAACCATTCGCATTTAGGTCCAATGTGTCCCAACTTTGCCAGACCCCGTTTTGCACGGGTTGACCTAGGCTGGTGGCCAGCGAAGGGTCGAACACGAGTCTCCCTTGAAATGACATGTCAGAGTCGAACACGTCCTTGTCGTAAACGATCTGTAACGTCGGAACCACCATCGGACTGCCGCTCGTCTGGTACGTCGAATAACTCAGCTGTTGGAGATCACCCAATCGCAACGAGTTCCAAGCAGCCCGGCCAAACGCCATTGCATCCCCGGAGCTATTGACCTGCAAGCGAGCACTGCCAAAACCCAACGGCGGTACCCCCGGCCCAATGCTTTGAAAGTTTCCGCTCGCGCCCGTTCCTGATTCCACAAGAAACCCCCACCCCGCAGTATTGGAGGGCGAAACCACGATCGTTGCCGCCCTTAAACGACCGGCGGAACTCGCCAGAACTGCGAGCACAGTGGCAACCCCAACGCTGGTCAGACCAACGCCCCGCCACGTTCGTTCCGCCTGCAACCAGAAACGGTTCCTTCGGAAGCGAATTCCTTGTTCCATAACTACCCCCTTTTCACCCGTAAAAGCACTCCATGAGGGAGCCTACCCACAATGACGAAACCCGTTGCAAGCTCACTTGCCAGAAACAACAGTGCCTGTCAAGCCGGCAAGCCTTTCTTCTCCCCTTCCCAATCTCGCCGACTTCAAGTAGAGGGGCGGCAGAACAATCGTTCATGCCGAAGCCGAAACAACACCCAGGCTCGGGGCTTCGGAGGAGTCTCGCACGAGCAAACACGAAGTAAGGAGGGGAATTTATGAGGATGAACACGTGGTGGTTGAACGTTTCTGGGAGCTTCTGGTTGCTCATGGGCGTTAGCGTTCGCACCCTTGCCCTCGAACCTTATGCGGGGGTCGACCTTGGTATGGCCGCGCCCACGGAGAAGCTGCGGCGCACTGCTGACGTGGGCGGAGTTCTCGCTCTGCGCGGGGGCGTACGGTTGTTCACTCTAGCTGACAGTTTCACCCTAGGTTTTGAACTCACGCCGCAGTTCGCGGCCATGCCTCTCGACAGTGGCGTTTCCACAAAAGGGCGCAATGTCCAAAGTGTGTTCTCGCTCACTGCCGGGCCACGCTTTGCACTCTATGACGACTACTTCGAAGTCTCGCTATCGAGCGGCGGAGGGTACTACACTCATACCTTCGGCGTCATCGATGATGACGGGGGAGGTTGGTACCTCTCCGGAGCGCTGCAATACCGGCTAGGACAAGGCAACTTCCTTGGCCTATTCGCCCGCCGTGACGAAGCTCACATGCGGCCCGTAAAGGGGCCATCCACGGACCTCACCACCTACTTCACCGGGGGCTTGATCTTCCAACACGTATTTGCACCCGTCGGGAACGAGTGATGCCCAATAGCCCGCATTTCATCTTCCGTGTTTGAAGCACGTCTGCGATCCGTTAGCCTGCCCGTCAGCCCCGCTCCTTTGTCCGTGTTTCCATCTGCCTCCTACTAATTGGGGCGCAAGCAAACGGTCCCTGCCCCGAACATCGAGGCCTAAACTGAAATGAACGAAGCTAGCTCTTTGCCTCGGCGCAAGCGGCGCTTGACAACGCTTCTACGCTTTCTCTGGCAGCAGTTGCGGGGGATCCGCGAAGCAACCTTCCCGCCGCTGAGCGTCGCGCACTTGCCGCCGATGCGTGACGAGGTCGAAATCATCCGCGACCGACGCGGCGTGCCTCACATCTACGCACGCAACGAAACGGATCTTTACGCCACGCTGGGTTACCTCATGGCTGCCGATCGCTTCACGCAGCTGGATCTGATCCGCCACCTGGGTGCGGGGCGGCTAACGGAACTCATTGGCAACATACGGTTCCCAGCTCGAAGCGCAGTGCTCCCAGGGCGTTCGTTGCTCGATGTCGACGCCTTTATTCGCCCGCTCGACTTCGAGGATGCGAGCAAGCGGGACTACGAGCGGGCAGCCGTGCGGGCGCAAACTGTGCTCGAGGCCTTTGCCACCGGAGTCAATGCGGCGCTTGCGGCGATGAACGGGATTTACCCCATCGATCACTTGCTTCTCGGCCCGGTTTACCCCTGGCAACCTTGGGATGCTTTGCTCGTAGCGCGCACCTGCGCCTTTTGTGTGGCCTTGGCTCCCCTCGATGTCGAACTCGTCGTCGACGCCGTGCGGGGAACTGTCGGAGACGAACTGGCTCGCCGCCTGTTTCCCGAGGCACCGTGGGACGAGGCACCCGCGCGGGTTCCAGGAGAAATCCCGGAGCCGGAGCCTCCGGTACACTTTGACGGTGTCGGCAGTAACAACTGGGCCGTGGCCGGAGGGCGATCAAGTTCGAGGAAACCGCTTCTAGCCAACGACCCCCATGTCCCTTTTGTGCCCTTGCCCACTTTTTGGTACCACGCCCACCTCGAATGCCCGCAGTATCGCATCCAGGGTGGGGTATTGCCCGGCTGTCCCGTCTTCCCTTACGGCCACAACGGGTTTCTTGCCTGGGGCGTCACTACGGCATACCGCGATGCCTGGGACCTCTTCCGTATCCACCGGGCGGCCGACGACCCGACGAAGTACCGTACTGCTACCGGATGGCAAACCCTTCACCAGCATGTCGAACGGCACACCGTCCGCTTTGGCTCCGACGCCACTATCGAATGGGAGAGCTGTGCCCACGGAATTGTTTATCCGGGATGGAAACATCATGACGGAGCCGACTTAGCGCTGCGCTACGTTCCCAGTGACTGCGCTGCTTTTTTCCACGGTTTTCTCCGCCTAGCCGAGGCTCGTACGGTCGCAGAGCATCGTGAGGCGCTCGTGGAAATCAATTTTGGGCCGTTCGACTTTAACCACATTTACGCGCACGTTGACGGCACGATTGCCTGGGAACCCTACGGGCAACTGGTAACCCGTACTCGTAGCGGCCTGTTCGTGCGCGATGCTGACGACCCTCTAGCCGAGTGGAAGGGTATGCTCCCATTCAGCGCGAATCCGAAAATCATCAATCCTGCTTCAGGGTTCGTGGCAACGGCCAACTCCTTTACCGACGAAACCCAGAATCAATTGATCTCGAGCCGCACCCATGTTGAACCTCCCTACCGGCAACGGCGGATCGAAGCCTTTCTTTCTAGATACGACCGCCACTCCATCGAGTCCTTTTTCGCCCTTCAGTCGGACATTGAGAGCGACTACGGTACCATGCTGCGCCAAGTACTTTGCGCAGTAATTGCCCCACGTTATGCGCTCCACGATGGCACCCGGGGAGCCGCTTACGAAACTTTACGGACCTGGAGTGGGCGCTTCGACACTTCGGAAGTCGCCCCCTCGATCCTTGCCTGGTGGCAGCGTGACCTGGCAGAAATTTGTTTTCTCAGCCTGCTTGGCCCCCAAGCCGGACGCCATTTTCTCCGCACCCGCCGAGCCATCCCGCGGCTTCACCGCCTCCTGCTGGATGCTAACGATCCTCTTCGAGAACCTGTCGAGAGCGCGACCAAACAAAGCCTCGAGGAGCTGATGCTGCGCGCTTTCGAACGTACCATCGAGCGACTCGAAAAGGCGCATGGCACCGACGTTCGGAAGTGGACGTGGGGCCGTGTCCATCGCATTCGCCTGGGCTTGTGGCTCGGCGAGCTACCTCTCATCGGCCGCTGGTTCCGAGCCTTAGAGGACAGCTTTCCAGGCGACCTTTATACCGTGAGCCCGAGCATAGCGTTCCCCATCGGGCACAATCTTCGCGCGTTCGTGGGTGCCACGAGCCGCTTTGTTTGCGACCTGGCTAGGCCCGACGAGGCGTACTTCGCACACTCCTCCGGGCCAAGCGCACACCCCCACAGCCGTTACTTTGCCTCCTGCACTGCGGAGTGGCGTCGCTTTACGTACTTCAAGTCTGCTCTCTGGCAACCGCACGAAATCCCCGACCCGGTGGAGCACATCGTCGTCCCACGCAGTTTCTAACCATCCTCGGGCTTTACTCGTGCAACTGCTGAAGATCAGGCCGCTTCAGCACCTCGATGAACTTCACCGCCGCCGGCGAAAGGTGGCGTCCTTTTTTATGAACAATCCCCAGTGGCCGCAAAATGGTTTCGTCAGCGAGCTGAACCACTCTGATCGTTCCGTGCTCTACCTCGTATTTTACCGAAGCCAAAGGTACGATACTGATGCCTTGCCCGATCTCCACAGCACGCTTGATTGTCTCGATGTTGTCATACTCGCCCACGTAACGCACATGAATTTGGCGATCACGGAACAACTGATCCAACGCCCGTCGCGTGGCCACTTCGCGCTCGTAGCCCACGAACGTTTCCCCATCGAGACGCGACAAGGTCACCCGCTTCTGATCCGAGAGCGGATGATCCGGAGGGCACACCACCACGAGCTTGTCTTCCCGGAACGGCACAATTTGGATTTGTGGATGCTTCGACGGGTACGCCACAATGCCTAAGTCGATCCGGCCTGCAATGGTGTCTTCGTAAATCTTCGTCGGGCGCGAATACTCCACATGAACATTGACCTGCGGGTACAACCGCAGATACTCCTTCAAGTACGGCGGCAGTTCATGCAGCCCCACACTGTAGACAATCGCAACCCGCAATGGCCCACAAACAATTTTCGCACTTTCCTGCAGTTCCGTTTCGATCTGGCGGTAGCGCTCCAAAATTTCCCGGCTGGCTCGGTAAAGAATTGCCCCCTCAGGCGTGGGCTTCGCTCCCGCACGGCTACGCTCGAGCAAACGGCACTGGTACTTCGTCTCCAAGTTGCGCAATTGCTGACTCACAGCAGACTGGGTAATGAAGTTTTGCGCCGCCGCCTGGGAAAAACTCCCGGTTTCCACAACATCGCAAAATACCTTGAGCGTTTCGATGTGCATGCGTCGTATGTTAGTTGACCTGATGGGAAAGTCAATCAAGGCCGATGTTATCTTATATTCCTTGCGAGCGATGGTGCGTTGCCTGCCAGCCTCAGGAAAGAACAGCGCTCCTCCGCAGGCTACGATGTTACTGTCGTGGCTAGACACATGAAAAAGAAGCAGAGTACACAGATCTATCTTGAACAACCATGACTTGTCCTGTCAGATAAATGCATGTACGAACCTAAATTCTAAGGAGTGAAGATCATGGCTACGCTCGAACACGTTGCGGCCGTACTACTCGCTGCGGGCCGCGGAACGCGGATGCGCACCCATCGACCTAAGGTGCTCCACGAGCTCGCGGGAGAGCCGCTGGTCACCTACCCACTTCGCCTGTTGCAAGAAGTGGGGGCGCAACCGATTGTGGTGGTGGTGAGTCCTGAGGCACAACGCATTCGCGAAGTCTGCGTTCCGTTCCGCTGCGAATTTGCCGTCCAACGACACCCGCGGGGAACGGGCGACGCGGTGAAGGCCGGCCTCGAGACGTTGTCGGACTATGGTGGGCTCATGCTCGTACTCCCAGCTGACTTGCCTCTTCTTTGCGCGAATACGCTGCACCGGCTCGTTGCCGTGCACGAAGCCCAACATGCGGCGCTCACGATCCTCACACAGGTTGTCGAAGCCCCTACGGGTTTTGGCCGCGTGGTGCGCGACCGTGACGGCAACGTACTCCTTATTCGCGAGGAGCGCGACGCGAGCGAGGCCGAACGCCAAATCCGCGAGGTCAACGTGGGCGTGTACTGTGCGCAGGCTTCCGTGCTGCGCGGCTTTCTCGCTCGCTTGCGTCCCGACAATTCGCAGGGGGAACTCTACTTCACGGATGTCGTCGCTCTTACGCGCGCTGCTGGCCTACACGTGGCTGCAGCCACTGCGGCAAGCGACGAGGTGGCTCAGGTCAGTGACCTCGCCGACCTCGCACGGTGCGAGCGGCTTTTGCGAGAACAGTCTGCCCGGCGTTGGATGTTGCACGGAGTCGCAATGGTAGACCCAGCAACGACGCAGATCGGTCCACTGGTAGAATTGTCCCCGGATGTCGTCATCGGTCCGAACGTCATTCTCTACGGCCGCACAACCGTCGGCGAGGGGACACGACTCGACGGTAGCGCCCGCATCTTCAATTCACGCATTGGGAGACATTGCCACATCAAGTTCGGTGTTGTTATGGAGGAAACGGAACTTGCGGACGAAGTCGTCGTCGGGCCGTTCGCCCAACTCCGACCAGGAACGCGCCTTGGCCCCCGAGTTCACATTGGCGACTTCGTGGAGACAAAGAATGCCGTGCTCGGCGCCGGCGTCAAGGCCAACCACCTAGCCTACCTGGGCGATGTCGAAGTGGGCGAAGAAACCAATATCGGTGCCGGTACGATTACTTGCAACTACGACGGCTTCCGCAAACACAAAACTGTGATCGGGGCGCGGGTGCAAGTCGGAAGCGACTCTCAACTCGTTGCCCCTGTGACCATTGGCGACGATGCTTACGTGGCCACAGGCACCACCGTGCGCAAGAACGTCACGGCGGGATCCCTGGTGTATAACCCCAAGGTCCAAAAGGAACGGCCTGGCTGGGTTCAAGCCCGTCGGTCGCGCGCAGCACAGGAAACCCAAGGGGGAGACGAACCCTCGGGTTCGCAACAGGACTAGGAAGGTCTCGCAGCCGGCTCCTTCGCATAGAGCCGCCCGACATCGTGCCTGTGAGGCCGGCGTTCAGTTGCCGAAGCCGCTACTTCTCTGAGCCTTTAGTCGGTAAGTCGCGCCCAGCACAGCCAAACTATCATCAACGTGAGCGACACCAGCAGTGCAGCGAAGTCTAGCCCAGACAGGCCGTAGGTGCGAAAGCTCGTGCGCTGCCCTTGCCGCTGAAAACCTCTGGCTTCCAGAGCCATGGCCATCAAGTCGGCCCGTCGCAACGCGCCGATAAACACGGGTACGATCACCGGGAGGTAATGCCGTACGCGTTGAAACCAGTTTCCCCGATCGAAGTCGAAGCCACGGCAACGTTGTGCCTGAACAACCGAAAGAGCGGCGTCGACGAACACCGGTACGAGCCGAAACGCCAAGGTCATGGCAAACCCCAGTTTTGCTGGCACCCCCATCATCCGCAGTGCATCGGCAAACTCTTCGACCCGGGTGGTCGAAAGAAACAAAAGGCCCGCGGCGAAAAAGGCCGTGAGCCGACAAGCAGTGGCGAAGGCAAAACTCACCCCGTCCTCCCCCAAATGAATCGGCCCCCACGAAAGCCATGGTTCGCGGCTCTGGAAAAACAGGCTCCAGACCAAGAAAGTCATGAAAAACACCATCGTCAGGAGCCAGCGAAAGCGCCAGGCATTTGCCATCGCGCTACTGAGCCACCACAGAGCGGCAATCAGGCCGCCCAAAGCCAAACTCTGCAGTGGCCGCTCCGCCGTAAACGCGGCCACGAAGAAACAAAACACTCCCACAACTTTCACTAAAGGATGCAACCGGTGGAGCGGCGTATCGGCGTGGATGTAAAGACTGAGTTTCATCTTTTGTCTTCCGGGGCAGCTGCGAACACGGCCATGAACTCCTCTACCGAACGCACCGGCACGCCGCAGCGTTGGCCTAGCCTGACAATTTCGGGCAGGCGAAACCGGGCTGCGCTCATGAGATCCTCTCGCCCGAAAAGCTCGAGGGTTGCCCCATCGAACAACACCCGGCCTTGATGCAACAACACGACTCGCTCGGCGTATTCTGCCACCAACCAAGCAGTGTGGGTGATCATGATCACCGTCATGCCCTGCCGGTGTAGTCGGCAGACGAGTTCCATGACTTGCCTTTGCTCGTTGTAGTCGAGACCGGTCGTGGGTTCGTCGAGAATCAATACTTCTGGCCGCAGTGCCAAAAGCGACGCTACCGCTAGCCGTTGGCGCTCGCCTTTCGTAAGCCAAAATGGGTCGTCGTCGGCCCGTTCGAGCAAACTCACAGCGGCAAGAGCCTCCCGCACGCGCTCGTGCATGACTTCCTCCGACAAGCCGAGATTGCGCGGCCCAAAGGCGACCTCGTCCCAAACTCGGGCGGCGAAAATTTGGTGGTCCGGATTCTGAAAAACGTACCCCACCGAAGCCGCACGGTCGACCGAGGAAATACCGAGAATAGGGGTCCCTTTCAGACGAACTTGGCCTCGCAAAGGCCGCAGTAAGCCGTTGAAACACTTTGCCAACGTCGTTTTCCCCGACCCGTTGTGGCCCAGGAGTGCCACGAACTCGCCCGCACGAATTTCCAGCGACACGTCTGCCAAGACAAAGGGTCCCCCTTCGTCGTACTGAAACCAGAGCTCATCCGCCGCCAGCAAAATCTGGTCACGCGATGTTCGCGGCTGCCCCCGTCGCGCATGCAACGAACCTAGTGCTGTCCGCGCCAATCGTTCCTCGACCTTTGCCGCAGCCAGTTCGGGGCTCGCGGGCACTTCACTCCAACCTGCGCGGTACGCAAGCAGGGCGAGGTCTGGAGGCCGCACTGCGCAACGCCGGAACCATTCGGGGTCGCGCAGTGCATCCCGTGCTGCCATGTCGCCAACGACCCGCCCTTCAGCCAAGAACACAATACGGTCGGCCATTTCCGCAGCAAGGGCTTCGTGCTCCACGACCACCAGGGTTCGACCCTCCTTCCGCAACCGCGCCAGCACAGCCAGCACTTCCTCTTTGCCGAGGGGGTCTAAGTCGGTCGTAGGCTCATCGAGCACCAACAATTCCGGCCCTAACGCGAGCATCGCGGCGATGGCTAAACGCTGTTTCTCGCCGCCAGAGAGAGTTGCAGGATCACGCCGTTCGAACCCCTCCAGCCCCACCGCCTGGAGAGCCGCGTGTACCCGTTCGCGCATCTCTGCGGGGGGGACCGCGAACTGCTCCAGTGCAAACGCGACTTCGCAATCCACCGAGGTGGAAAACAACTGGGCCTCGAAATCCTGGGCGACCAATCCAATGCGGCCAGCGAAGTCGGCCACGGTATGCTGCTCGCATCGTTGCCCCAACAACCAAATCTCCCCCGTCAACGTGCCCCCCTGAAACGAAGGAATGGTGCGATTCAACAGCTTCACCAACGTGCTCTTACCTGCATGACTGGCGCCCATGATGAGCACCATCTCTCCGCGCCGGATCGCCAAATCGACTTGGCGCAACGCCGGCGATAGCGCGCCTTCGTAGGTGAAGGTTACATGGTGGAGGTAAGCAGCAAATTGTGTCGGTACGCTCACGTTACAACAGGAATAAACCTACCAGCACCACGGCGAGCACCGGAACCAGCCCCCACCCCACAGCCAACGCGTTCGTGCCGCCCACAGTCCCCTCTGGCACCCACGGCAAGGTCATGCTTCCGCTGGAGAGTCCATTTCCGAGCCACATCCCCACAACCACAGCACAACCGACCATGGTCAAGCCCAGGTAAGCCGCTGCACCGGTACGCACCTGGCGCCCCCGCAGCACGTGCCGGTACGTCAAGCGCCCGCGCTCGGCTCGAGGATATACCACCGCCAAAAGAAACGGAGCAAGCAAGAGGCTAGCGAGCATATTGTTGATCCACACAATGTTGCCGAGAACGCGAAACGGAACGAAGCCCAGCAAGTTCAGGCCCCAACCAATCACCAGCGCGCAGGCACCACTGGCCAGTCCCACCACGGCTGCGAACAAAAGCCACTCAGTAGGCCGGCGGAGGACGGGGCTGCGCTCGGTTAGAAGTTCCCAAGTTCGATACGGCAGAAAACCGTAAAGAAAATTACCCCAGAATCCGAAGAGATCCCCGGGGCCGAAACCCCCGAAAAAGTCACCGATGACGTTCCCGATGGCCGCACCCCAAGCCGCAGCGGGTCCGAAGAGAAACGAACAGACCACTGGAATGGCGTTCGCCGGCCGCAGCTCCGTTACGCCCGGAATAATCGGCAAGACCTTAAACGGGATCAAAATGGCAGCGTACAACGAAGCCGTCAGGGCGGTGAACACGACCATGCGCGTGTTCCGCCACATCCCGATGAGTTCTCCCATGCTCGCACTCTGCTTCCGGATTGGAGCGAACCACCCAAGTGCTCCGCCACCGACGTTCTCGGCACTTTAGCGGTGCGCGGAAAGTTTTTGCATCACCCGCGGCAGCGGGGACAGGAGCGACGCCTACGACCGCCTCCTTGGCGGCACCGGCTGATCCCCATGAGGGGCGCCTTCCCCCTCGTGGCTTTCGCTTTCAGCGACCAAGGCAGCGTTGCACTGCGGGCAGGTCCCTTCTGGCGGCTTCACCCGGAACGAGCGCCCGCATCGCGGACATACATAGTGCATGGTCTCATCCTCCTCGATCACACCTCAACCGGGCAGCCCCGCGAGAGAACTGTTTGGTCCTTGCCACCGGCCCGAAAGAATCACCGAAAGCGTTTCCCCACTGCTTCCCGAAGCTCCTCGCGAAAATCCGGGTGAGCTAATTCGACCAACGCGCGGGCCCTTTCCACATCGGTCAACAAGGAAAGATTGACGGCTCCGAACTCCGTCACCACGTACTGGACGTGGTGACGCGGAGTCGTGGTCGGCGTCCCTGGTGGAAAGTTAGCCACGACCGTGGAGACACGCTGGCCGCCGGCGTTGGCTGTCGAATGCAAGCAAATAAAGCTTTTTCCCCCTTCGCTGTCGTGCGCGCCCATGACGAAAAGCTCGTGTCCTCCGACTCCAGAGTATTGTCGCGGCCCAATGGTATCGGCCATAACCTGACCCGCAAGGTCGATCGCCAACGCGCCGTTGATGCTCACCATCTGACGATTCCGGCGAATGATTGCCGGGTCGTTCACATACTGTACCGGCAGCATGCGCACTTCGGGGTTCCGATGGACCCAGTCGTACAGCTGCCGACTGCCAGCGCAAAAAGTGGCCACCGAGAAGCCGTCGAACACGCCCTTGTGATTCGTTACCTTCCCAGCCTGGTGCAAGTGCATGATGCCATTGACCAGCATTTCTGTGTGAATACCAAAGTCACCTTTTTTTCCCTCAGCTAGCAGTTTTGCCACAATGTTCGGCACCCCCCCGATCCCGATCTGCAGGGTAGCGCCATTGTCGATGAGGCGCTCGACGTACTCCGCAATGGCACGGTCTTGATCCACCACTGCTTCTTCGGGCAATTCGAACACCGGCTCGTCCGTTTCGACAATGCAATCGACCTCCGATACGTGAATGCGATGGCCGCCGAACCGGGCGAGGCCGCACACTTGCGGCATCGTTGTGTTGACTTCTGCAATCGCAAGCCGGTTGGGATCCCGTGCTGCCGCCAAAAACGCGTGAAAGGTAGCACCGGAATGGAGGCCAAAGTTGAGGTAGCCGTGGTCGTCCATGGGCGCAAAAGCAGAGGCGAGCACTCGGGGAGGGACTAAACGCGCATATCGCTCCCACCCTAGGAAGTCCGCGGGCAAATAATCCACACGTGCCCCGGCCCCTTTCAGCATGCGCTCGACGGGGCCAAAAAAGCCCGAAACCAGACGCACGCCTGGCTTCTGCAACAAAGCATAGGGTCGGATCATCAACGCAGAAAAAATCACCAAGTCGATCCAGTCGTCTCGCTCACCCAGGGCAGTGAGAAACACTGTGGGTTGGCCCGTGGCAATCGGGACCGCCAAGGTATCTTCCCTTTGCACCAACAGCGCTGCCTCCGCCGCCGTGCGAACCTTGTCTCGGTAGATTGCCTTGGGGTCTCGGTGGCTTGCACCCGCCATGTTGCTCTTCCCCGGCCTCACCGCCCCCACCTAGTATCGATCAGTCCCCCGCCGCAAGACCCTTCCATGACTCGCCCCACTGAGACCCCGTCCAGGTATCCTCACAGTTGCAGAGCCCTTCTTTTTGGTGCCTTCACGGGCGGCTTGGAGCCTGTCTGGCGCAAGTCACTCGGCGGCTTCGTGCATCCACGTGAACACCGCCACGGCTGCAGGGAGGCCAATGGTACCGGCCGCTAAGGCTACAATCTGTTCGAGCTCCACCATGGGAATACCCACGGCTAAGGCTTTGCGCACACTGGCACGTACAGCCCCTTCGCGCATAGCACCGACAGCCACAGCTAGCTTGATCAGGCGGCGCGTCTTCGGGTCCAACGGTCCTTCGTTTCCTGCTTCCGCAATTACGTCCCACGCTTGCCCCAACTTGGGAAAGCGTTGCACGAATTCTTGGTACGCTTTCGGTGGCTTCGGTGTAGCTTGCTCCGTGGATGCCATAGGTGATTGGCTACCATGCCGCTCCGTCTCCGGTCAACCACCGCTTTCGGTCGTGCCCGGGGACCAGCATAGACAAAAGTTGCAACTCTAGGTTGCCTTGTCGGCCAATCGCTGACTAAGGGATGCGGAATGATCAACGCACCCTCTCTTGCGTCATGGGGCGCTCGCCGACGGCGAAGTGTGCTGTTCGTAGCTTTCGTCATCGCGTGGGCTGCCGGCAGCGGCTGCGGCGACGATGGCGAATCCGGGAAAGACTCGATCGCATCGCTACCGGTCGACCGAACGATTGAACTCTCCGGTCTCTCCGGTCCGGTCGACGTCGTTTTCGACGACCTTGGGATGCCGCACGTGTACGCGCCCAATTACGCCTCGGCGCTGTACGTGCAAGGGTACCTCACCGCCCAAGCACGCTTTTGGGAAATGGATGTGATCCGCCGCTTTGCCACCGGACGCCTGAGCGAACTGTTCGGCCGCCTGTCGCTTACGACCGACGTGCAAATGCGCACCTTTTTCACTACCCGTGACGGCCGGCGGCTTCATCGAGCGATGTGGGAACACGTGCAAGCAGTAGATCCGGAGGTGGCTCACCTTCTCGAAGCTTACAGCGCTGGCGTGAACGCGTGGCTCGCGGACCTCAAGGCCGGACGAAACGGTACTCACTTACCCCCCGAGTACACGTTGGTCGGAGTTCTGGGATTCACCGCCGAGCAACTGACGCCGTGGGATCCAGCGGATAGCCTTGCCGTGGCACGTCTCCAAGCGTTCAGTCTCTCCGACACTTCCGGAGACGAAATCCAATGGTTCCGGGCGCAGCAACATTTGCCCGAGGCAGTTTTTCGTGACGTCTACCGTTTTGCGCCCTCGGCACCAACCACGGTGCTTCCCCCGCGGGTGGCTCGGCTAGCAAGCCGCTCCTCACCCGCAACCGCGGATCGGCTTCTAAGCCCGCCGCCCAGCGTTCTGGAGGACCTCGCGAGCATGTTCGACGAGGTCGCAGCCAATTTACCCTTCGGTCGGCGAAACCGTGGTGCAGGAAGCAACAACTGGATCGTGTCACCAAGGCTAAGCCAGAATGGGCATGCCCTCCTCGCCAACGATCCCCACCTTGCGCTGTTCAATCCGCCCGTTTGGCATATGCTGCATCTGGCGATTGCCGATACCCAGGAGGACGTGATCGGAGTGATCTTCCCCGGCCTTCCAGGTGTGATTTTGGGCCATAACCGCAGCGCCGCTTGGGGGGCCACCACTGCGGGGTACGATGTCACCGACGTGTACGTCGAGGACTTGCAAACCCCTGCAGACTATCCAGCCTCCCCCCGAACCGTTCGCTTCCGTGGTCGTCGCGTGCCCGTTCTGAGGATCGAAGAGCCCATTGCGATGCGCGGTCGGCCGCAGCCGTTCATGCTCGTGATCGAGGTGGTGCCCCACCACGGGCCGAACGTCGCCGACCCGAACCTCAACGACGACCTGGTCGGGCTCGCAGCTACGGGCATGACGGTGCGATGGACCGGGCACGAGATCACCAACGACGCCCGCTTTCTGTTCGACCTCATGCGGGCGCGTAACGTGAACGACTTCCGTGCCGCCTTGCGAAACTTCGGGGTGGGTGCCCAGAACTGGATTTGGGCCGACATCGAGGGAAACATTGCCTATTCTACCCAGGTTCTGATCCCTCAAAGGCCCCGGGACGTCGTTCCGTATCTGCCTTTGCCGGGTACCGGAGAAGCCGAGTGGTTGACAGATGCCGAAGGGCGAACGCTTTGGCTTGCCAGCGAAAAAATCCCGCAAGCGGTCAATCCCGAACCTGGTTTCCTCGTTACCGCCAACAACGACCAAGTGGGTGGCACGCTGGATAACGACCCGCTCAACGACGACGTGTACCTTGGCTACCAGTTCGCCAACGGCTTTCGCGCCCAGCGGGCGACGGAGCTTTTAACCAACGCCATCACCCGTAGCGGGGCCGGCAAGCTGCGCTTGGAAGATATGGCTCGCTTCCAATACGACCACAGCTCGAAAGAAGCCGCGCGCTTCCTTCCGTTTCTGTTCGCCGCAGCCGAACGGCGGAGTGAACTCGTAACCCCAGAAATGGCCGAGGCCTTAGACCGCTTACGGCGCTGGGGAGAAGAACGCGACGGCTCGCCACCGTTCGATGCCTCTGCTGGCATCGACCCCGGCGAAGAACGCCCCGACGTGCCTCCGCGCTCTCGACCCGTGACCGCAGAGGAAAAGGAAGATGCTGTTGCCACCTCGATTTTTGCCGGATTCCTGACGCGCTTAAACCGCCTGACCTTCGCCGACGACTTTGCCGGGACGGGGATCGATGTGCCCGGTGGAGACGATGCGACCCGAGCCCTCCTCCACTTGCTCGAGGACGAAGCGCGCACCGACCCTGGTTTCGTCGTGCACACTAAAGACGCAACCGGCGAAAGTTCCCTTTGGGACGACCGTAACACCCCCGAGCGCGAGAGCCGAGATGAAATCTTGCTTCGTGCACTCCGCGAAGGACTCGAATTTCTGCAACGGAAATTTTCCACCGACAACCAGCAACAATGGCTCTGGGGACGCATGCACCGCGTCCGCTTCCAGCACTTTTTGGGTCAGGCTGGGTTGAACATCTTCGACCTCGGCCCTTTTCCCGCTCCCGGCTTTCGCGAAACCGTCAACCCCGGTGGCTTTAGCCTCAACAGCGATCAGTTCGAGTTTTCCGGTGGAGCTTCGATGCGATTCGTCGTCGAACTCGACCCTCGTGGCATTCGCGCCCGCAACGTTCTACCGGGCGGTAACAATGGCGATCCCGGCGGTACCGCCGACGACAATCGCTTCAATCGAATTCAACCCGAGATCCATTTTGGCGAGTGGGCGCCAGCGTGGATTCGCGGCGAGACCTTCGCCTTTCGTTTCCAGCGCAACGAGGTAGCCAACGCCGCCCGGCGCAAGGTCCGCTTCGCTCCCCCGAGAAGCTGATGGGCCGGAGGTCGTGCTGCGGAAGTCTGGAAAAAAAAGAGGTGGCGCTTTCATCGAACCGCGCCCAGCAGCCCGTAGGTGTCACCGCCATCGAGTGCTCACCCCTACCCCTCTGTAACTCTCCGACAACTGGAGTGTTCACTGACCATGACAGACTTTCAGGTCGTTCGTTTTGGGGCGAAGTCTTCCGGCTGTCCACCAGCAGACTTGCACCCTCGCTCCTCACCCACCATCGCCGCCACCGTTGCAGCGCGAAGCAGCGAGAACACCGCGCGCTCCTTGGCTTGGAGCCCTCGGGGTATGACTCATCTCGCACCGCTCGACCCGGCTGTTCGCCCGATGCGCATCCACGATCAGGCGGCACTCGGCTTACAGACGATCTCAGGCATGCCCGAGTGTGTCCCCGGATCTCGGCCTGCGCCGGCCTTCACTTCGCAGAGGGAGCGATCGACACTCTGTCGACGGCGGCACCAACTCCAACCCGTAGTAGAGCTCACGCTGAAATGGTCTGGCGGCAAGCTAGGACCACCTTCGCACGAGCATCGGCTCAGCCGGCGTTGCTTTTTCTTTTCGCTGGGAGTGGGCTTCCTTAACGAAACGGCTCACGTTTGCACCATTTACCCTCAGCAAGAGAGGGGAAGCCCATGGAGGCAAGTCAGGCCAAGGCTATCTTCGATCAGCTCGTCTATGAAATCGACGCGGTGATAAGCGATGTACGGCGCGCGGCTGAGGAGGCTCTTCAGCAAAACGAGTTCGACCAGGCCGCCCGCGCTACCCATTTGGGAAAACAATTGCAAGCCTTTCGCGCCGGGCCATGCTAATGCGAACCGAGTGGGAAAAGTTGTTCGGTATGCATGCAGCCCGAGCAAGTCGACCGGCGCAGCAAGGCCGCGGGCGGCAGATGCGGGGGACACCGTTGCTGGCCTAGCGTCAGCCCCTTTTAGAAACTCTCGCAGAGTTGGGTGGCTCTGCCCGGATGCAATCGGTGCTGGAGCGAATGGAAGAGAAGCTGCAATACACTCTCCCCGACTTTGATCGAGAGTCCTTGCCATCGGGCCCCATTCGGTGGAAAACCAATGTACAATGGTGTCGTCACAAGTTGGTTCCGGAAGGCCTGATGAAGAGCGACTCGCCGTGGGGTCTGTGGGAGATCAGCGAGGAAGGGCTCCAAGCCTTGAAGGGTGGGCGCAGATAGGCCACCGCCCCTGGCTGTTGGAGAGCCACCCAAGCGGGCACTCTCCGTAGCGCCACCCTGCGCCGCGCAGTTACGTCTCGCCTCAACTTGAATGGCTGACGGACCTAGGAGGAACGCCCCTGAGAAGCCGCTGTTGACGTCCCCTTTGTTGCCACCCCACCGTCTGCGCCTTCTATGCGCCCTCCTGTGCTCTCTTCGTCGAGTGCCTGGTGATCGTCCAACTTTTCCGAGGACTTGACAGGCTAATTGGCTAACGTCACCCAGGTGCCTCGTTCGATTGACCCCAGGGAGATCACAACCCACCGGCAATGGGTGCGACTTCCTTGCACGGCCGGGAGCATCGGGCGCCGCTCGCCACACTGCGACCAAGTCCCCTTGGAACGAAGGGTCACCGTGGACATGGTTGCCCGCTGAACACCATCTCCAACTCCCTCGGAAATCCCGCCCTGAACCAGGCCCGGCTCGCTCAGTTCGCTGGGCCCGAGGATTTTCCCTGGGGAAGGCGCCGTGTTTCTGACCGGCGGGAAGGATGATCCGCACTGTAGCACTGACGACCATTGCTTGTATCAAGTTCCAGGGGAGATCCACTCTGGAAAACTTTGTCCCCCAAATTTGCAGCGAAAGGTCCCCCTTCCGTTTTCACCGTGCCGAGCTAACCAGCGCTGCCGGGCAAGACTCGCGGTGCTGCCTTTGCCCCGTGATGTGCCGGTCAAACGCAGGCTCTTTCTTCCGCAACCTCGTCGCCACCCTACCGCGCACGCGGCAGCCTCCTGAGTTGCCCTCCCCAACGAACACAGCCGAGCTCGACGTCGAGGGAATCTGCTGCAACTCAGTGTGCTGCGGCGCTTGGATGGTTGATCCTGTGCGTGGGTTCTCCGCATGTCCTTCTCAAGCTCCACACGACTTCTGGTCACCGGCTCTGGCCTTCTTTCCCCAAAGAACCGTCCGCGGCGCAAGGCAAAATCTCGACAAGGAAACCAGCGTCCGACCAGTTGATCGCGGATACGACCTTGGAAGGTCAGAGGCGCTTTGCGACACCGGAGCGCTGAACCGGAAGTTCGGAAGCAAAGTGATTGACGGGCCCGCCTGATCTGCCGCGGCCACGGCTACCAATCTGCCGGGGGGGAATACACTACAGAACAGCAAAGCTTCCATTGTTGAAAAGCCTCGTCAGCGAACGCTTTCGAGTTTTGCTTCCTACCAGTCCAGCGAGGTTCCGTTACGGCCTAAGGGCGACGGCCACACGGATCGCTTCGTCCGACAGCCGCCCACGGTTCGCCGAACCAAACGAATTTCCCCTGCCTCTCGGGCTCTCGTACGTCCAGTCGGACCGCCTCACCACCCCAGCACGCCCTAGGAATACCAGTCGCAAACGAACAACGTATTTCGGCAAACACAAACCAAGGGAGCTTGCACGGAAGATGGCTTTTTCGAATTCCCGAGCTGCGCCAGTCAGCGCATCGAACGCCGCAAGGAGGAACATGTCGCTGTTCAGTCGCCTACTCTTCACGGTCGTGCTGATGCTCGCAGTCGTTGCCCGCCCAACCACTGCACAGATGAACCCCCTTGCGAACCACCATAATTGGCCTGGTGAGTGCGAAAATCCAACGGCCCAGCGTCTAGCGGCGGAAAACTCTCAACCGAGAGCAGCACACCTCTGCGGAGCAGGTTCCCAGCGAACCATCCCGAGCGAACGCACTTTCCGACTTCCTTGGCATTTGGCAACCCCGAGGGGACACGAAAGTCGGGAAGCTCGAGCGTTTCGACTTGAGCCTCGGCATCCAATACCGCATCGTCCACAATCTCAGCAACATTCCCGGACCCGGTGGAACGACGTTTACGCACACCGAAACGTACGACTTCTTTCGCCAGCGCCTTCGCCTCAACTTCAATCTAGCGCCTCGCTCCGTTCCGGCCGGAGGTTTTCTTCAGCGAGAATTTCGCGGCGGATTCGGGGGCAGCAGCCCGAATGTCAGCGACCCACGCGGACAAGAGCCCTCGCGAAATCCATGTAACCGGCTGCAAGCTCGCGGGGTCCGATACGGTTTTCTCTATGCGCAGCCTACCGAGCAAAACCTCGTACTGGCCGGGATTCTTCCTCTATCCGACGAACTCGGAGACACTCTTTTCAGCGCCGACTGGGACTTCAACGTTGGCGGCGCTGCACTGCTGGGGTCGACCGGCCCGGCGAATTATCGCCTAGCATATCTGCGCTTGATCGAAGCCGTCGGCGTGAAGGACGCGTGCGTCATTGGCAAGGACCGTGACTTTTATCTCGCCGACTTCATCTACAATCTTGAAAATCTCGCCTCGGAGCTTCGGGAAACCCGTGTTGGTTTGCACGGTTATTACCTCAACGTGGGAAAGGGCCTCCCGCTCGGCGACACCGACGAGGTGTGGATCGGAGCCTCGGTGCACACCTCCACCCATTTCACTCGCGCAAACGCGTTTGCCGTCGCTAACTTCGCTCAGCTAGGCGAGGGAGAGCTCGACGCGAATGGCAATGTGATCTCTGGCTTCGACCACAACGATGCCCACACTGGCTTCGCCATCAAATTCGAGCTCCTGCAACAAATCGGCCGGTTGAACGTCGCCTTTCGTCGCTGTACGCAAGCGGCGACGCTAGCCACAAGGTTCGCCATCGGTTCGTAACGCCCGAGGGCTATTCCGCGCGGAAGGCTACTGGGCCTACACTCATTTATTCACGGCGAATCCACCATCCGACGTCAACGACCTCGCACTCGACATCGGTAACTCTGGAGCTGGCTTGCTCCCGACACAGGCACGTGCCCATGCCCAGTTGCACCCACACCTCGACTTGCAGCTGGCCAGCGGCTGGTTCCACGTCGCCCGGAAGCGGAACGACAGCCGCAAAGTCGGGACCGCGATCGGTGCCATGCTCACCTACGCAATCCACAAAGGTCTGCAGCCCGACACCGGTGTGGCCGGCGCTTTCCTGGGTGACTTCTTCGAACCCGGGGCTCAGGACCTGTTCGAGGTCTTTACCAGGTTGCAGTTTCAGTACTGACCAATCGCTAGGCGTCACGCACGCGCGGTCGAGCACGACCGCTTCGCTTGTCGATCCAACCGCCCATGCGCCACAACCGCGCACCCCAGGTGCTACCCACCAAGAGAGTTGCACGACCACCGGCCACCCCGCACCGATGCACACCCCCACCTCGAACAGCAAAGGGTGCCGAACCGCTCACGGGCATGATTCGTCGCCGCCAGACAAGGGTTTTTACGCGCCCCGCCCCCGGGCGCACGTATGCAACAGCTCAACGACGCCATCGGTGTGTACGGACCAACGGAGCACCATGGCAACTCCGTGCGCGGCTCCCGGGCGGCTGCCGAGCATCGCCTGGCAACCATCGGACTCGTTTCTCCCCGTTCCGCACTCCTCCAGAAGGCCTCGCGTGCTAGGAGCGCTGCCACCGAGGGAGTGTGCGTGCAGCTCGAGCCTCCCACGCACGGGTGCAGTGGATGGGTTGCGTCCCCAGAGAGGCGTGGCTGCGCGGCGGCATTTTCGAACAGCACTCAGCAAGAGTTCATCCAGACTTCATCCTGAAGGCATTTGTGCGGGGCTGGGCTTGTTGCCCGCTCCTCGCTTTGCGTCCGCGCCGAACAGCGTGATCGAACCAGCACCGAGGGCGGTGACATTGCCTGCCTCTCGAGCTGCCTAAAGGGTAGCCTCGCTCAGAAACTATCCGGCCGGGGGCTTGCCTTGTAGCCCAGTTTGTTCACCGCTTCGATTATCTGCTCGGGCGTCACCTTGGCCGGGTCGTAATCGACTTCGGCCTTCTTCTCCGCCACGCTCACGCGCGCTTCTTTGACACCCTCGAGCTTCTTCAAGGCGGTTCGTACAGCGACGGAACAGGATGGGCAACTCATCCCCTCCACCGTTAGAGTGACACTCGAAACTGCGGGGTGGGACCGTCCCGGCATTTCCTCCGCCCCGGCCTGCTCGGGGGAACACGACGGACAGCCGACAAGCAACGTACCAACGCCCAGCGACAGGACAAACGTGAAAAATAACTTCATGCGTTCCCTCCCCCGTCAACGAACAAGATGCGGCGCCAGATACGGAAAGGCCAGGAGCACGCCGACCAGCACCGTCGCAATCCAAAGCAAAACCTTGCTAGCGTGGCCTGCTGGCGGAGCCGGGCACGGACACTCTGGTCCATCTGCATCCGAGGAGGCTGTCGCCTTTGGTTCTCGATACGTAAGGTAAAAGCCGGTTCCAAGCAGCACGAACGTCACTGCTATGAAGTACGGCCGGTAGGGCTCCAGCTTGATAAGTAACCCAGCGCTGCCAATGCCTAGCAGCGCAAGCACGAGGGGTCCGACACAGCACGCCGATGCAACCAACGCGGACAGGACCGAGCTGGAGCTCGTAACCACCAGCCAATGGCTCGCTCCGGCGGAAACCTCCCCCTGAACCTCTGGTTTTGTTTGCCTCATGGCGCACTCCTTTCGTCGACCGACATCGTCGCGCTGCATCCCAGCCCTTCCGCTAACGAGCATGGCGCTGCTCGCATCGCTGGCAAAGACCCCTCGGCCGCTGCGCGCGAATGCCACGCTACCTTGAATGCACTTGCCGCTTTAGCCAGCGCCGGCCGCCGTTCGTTCCCCGGCCGCGTTGCACGAATAGGCCCGGAGGATCGAACATGGACAGGCGAGCCGATCGAGCCCATGGCGGGCGGCAACGGAATAAGGGCAGCACTGGAGGCTGGACACCGTCGCCACCAGGGGCGGTAACAGTACGGCAGCGGCGAGCACCCACGGCCCATCCGAGGTCGCCAGCGCGTCATGACCACCTCTGCTTGGAGGTCTGTTCGTCGAGCGCTTCGAGGATCGGGCATTCTCGGGTCGCTCCATCGCGCGTACAAGAGCGAACGAGCACATCGAGCGCACGCTTGATCGCGCGGAGGTGGCGGATCTTTTGTTCCATCTGCGCGATCTTTGCTTGCGCACTAGCCTGGACTTCGGAGCAGCTAGCTCTCTGGTCGTCGCGTAGCCGCAGCAGCTCCTCGATCTCGCGCAGGGTAAAACCGAGTTCTTGGGCATGTTTGATGAAGCGGATACGTCGCACCGCATCTACAGGATATTCGCGATACCCTGAAGGGCGCCGCTTCGGCACCTTCAGCAACCCTCGTCGTTCGTAAAAGCGCAACGTCTGAATGTTCACACCCGCACGAGCCGCCACCTGGCCCGTTCGTAAGGTGTCGCGTTCCATCGTCGTTCTTCCTCTCTTCTTTGGGTTTGTTGGCAGGATACACCCTGTACCATGGTAACGACTCAAGCGGCGGCCCTCCTGTTCGTTTGCTGTGTTCTCGAGGTGAGTTGCCAGCGGGCCCGACCCCACCACAATTCCGTCTACCATGTTTCCGGAACCTTCTCAGCGCGGATTGCCATAGAGGCTGGCCAGCAAGCGGGGCGGCACTCCTAAACGGTAGAGCAATGGGAAACTTTTCATGAGGAGCGCGGAAGAAATCGGCCGGGCGAGGAAACGTCTGCCAGAGACGATGACCATCGCTGGCACCGTGCAAATCTTGCCAACGGCGCGCAAGCGCCGGCTCAACTCGAGGTCCTCCATGAGTGGCTGGTTCGGGAAGCCGCCAACCTGCCAAAACACTTCCGCACGAACAAAAATAGCCTGGTCACCATACGGGAGCGTCGTATATCGAGAGCGGAGATCGGCGAGCCGGAGAAGCGGTCCGACCCATGACTTTCTTCCCTCGGCCACCGTCCACGTACGAAATGCCCCAGCAACCACTTGCGGGTCGCGGAGCGCCGCAGCCACATGATCGATAGCATTTTTCGGCAGGTGCACATCGGCGTGGAGAAAGAGCAAGACGTCGCCCGTCGCGACGCGAGCACCAGCGTTCATCTGCGTCCCCCGGCCTCGCGGAGCAGCAAGGAGCATAACCCCCCTGTGCGAGGCTATGATTTCGAGGGTTCGATCGGTACTGCCACCATCTACGACGATGATCTCGTGGATCCCCGGGAGGGAGCGAAGCTCGGCCAATTGCGTGCCGATCCGCGCCTCTTCGTCGAGGACCGGCATGACCACGGTTACTCGCGGTTTTCTGTGTACGGGCCCCCTGTATTCCCGCGCGCGCCGGCGGCCAGTGAAGTCGATCGCCAGGCCGGCCAACCAGGAAGCCCCCACCACCCACAGCGGCCATGTTGCCGGCTCCCAGAGCCCCGTTTGTTCGGCGCGATCTTCCACCTCTTCGGTGACCGGAATGACGGTCAGCCATGCCAGTGCGAATCCAGAAGGTGCCGCGGCAACCGCAGGAACGAGGGACACGAGATACCACGGAAACACCACTGGACTCGCAAGGAGCGGCGCTGCCAAGGCGAACGGGGTGGCTTTCCACCAACCGAAGGGCGAGCGCTTGGCGGCCAACAGGAGAACGAACACAGCAATCAGCGGTGCAACCCGCAGCGCCCTTGCGTCCCCCAAGACCCACACGAGCGCAGAGAAGATCGGCGATCCGAATCTCCACCTCTCGAAGAAAACAGGCAAGCTGCCGAGGGGGTGAAGTCCTGCGAGGAACGCCCCCACGTAGCCGAGAGCGACAACAGCCAAGGCACCGGCCACCAGCCAGAACGCAGCCCAGCCACGAAAGTGCCCCATTAAAAAAGGCAAGAGGGCCAGGGCAGGAAGAAACTTCACCAGGGCACCGGCTCCGAGGACGACCCCAGCGCCAGCTGCTCTTCCTCGAGCCGCCAAGTTCAGGCCACCGGCTACCGCGAGCGCGCAGAGCATGTCCAGGTGCGCCCTCGCTGCCGTCTCCGCCACGAGGAGCGGCGAGAAAGCAAGCAACGCGAGGTGGCGCGAGAGCCCCAAACCCTTGAGCGCACTCGCTCCGACCCAGAGCGTTTCCAAGGACGCCGCGACGATGAGAAGCTTCCACAGCCACGGCGCCCAGACCGGGCCGAAGCTCGTCGCCAAACCAAAAAGGAACACTGCTCCAGGCGGGTAGATGGTCGAGTAGCCCATGTGAGCGTGCGGTGTGGGCCAGAGCGCCCTGAGAGTGCCCAGGTCGGGAGCCCCTGGAGCAAGACGATACGGATCGAGGCCCGCCCAAAAGACAGCTCCATCCCACAAGTACCGTTGCACGTCGGTATCATTCGCTACGCTCAGCGGTGCCACCACAAGCCGTGCCAAGGTGCCCGCGAGAAGGGTCCAACGCTCGGCGCTCGCTCCCCCCGTGCGAGTAGCCGCCCAAGCACCGAGCATGAGCGCCGCCAAAAGGAACTGGAGCCCGATTCCGTAAGCTGCCCGTGTGCCTGGTGGCGCTCCAGCGAGGAAGTGGAAAACGCTAGCCAGGAGAACGAAAAGGACGCACAAGCCTCGAAGCAGCAACGCTCGATCTGCCATCACACACCCCTTGCCCACCCGAGGTCGTACCAGGCAAGAAGACCAAGAATCTTCACGGCCGCGCCGATGCTGCCGCGCATCGTTCCGGTTACCTTCGATTTGCCGTACCGGCGCCGTCGATATGGCACCGCCACCTCTGCGTAACGCAATCCTTTCTCGACCGCCTCGAGCTGCATCTGGACGGTCCACCCGTAGCCGCGATCGGACATCGACAGCTTTTCAAGACTCGATCGCCGGATGGCGCGAAATGGGCCGAGATCCGTAGCTGCTAAGCCAAACCGACCGCGCAACCATCGCGTAGCGATCCAGTTGCCCAGCCGTTGTTGCCACGCAAGCGCTCCCGGTTCCGACCTCCCCACCACACGCGAGCCCACCACCAGGTCGGCCGTATCCGCAACGATCGGCTCGACGAGTAGCGCAAGAGCTGCTGGGTCATCGCTGCCATCCGCGTCGAGGAAAACGACAATACCCGTCTCCGGTAGAAGCGACCGAATACCAGCGAGACAGGCTGAACCATAACCGCGCCGCGGCTCGTGGATCACCCGAGCCCCAGCGGCACGAGCCCGCTCGGCGGTTTCGTCGGTACTGCCATTGTCGACAACGACGACGCTCTCGACCGGTGGCCGCGGGATTCCGCGCACAACATCGCCAATCGACTCTGCCTCGTTCAGCGCCGGGATGATCACCTCGATCCGCATCGCACCCCCCTCTCCCGAAAGGCGCGCAGAAGCCTGGTTGTGGCAGGCGCGTGAAGCGTGCCGTCAGCGATCGCTTTCTCCAGTCGCACGACGTCCTCTGGCCGATCGACATCGAACCACGGATCGAGAACGTGCACGGACAGCCCCCGTTCTTCGAGCCGTTCGCGCGTGGCGGCAAAGGTCGCCGACTCGCTCCACGGTAGGCGCTGGAGCAGGCCGAGTGGGCAGCGCCGGAGGGCGAGGAGGTAGAAGCCCCCGTCGTCGGCCGGTCCTAGAACTGCGTCCGCGGCCGCCAACGCTTGCGCCGCCTCGTGGAGGAGTCGTGGGGGCAGCCCTGGCGTGTCGCCGCCAATCGCGATGGCGAAAGAAGCCTCGGCAAGGCCCCGCCGCAGGATGCGCTCGAGTCGTTGGCCCAAGTTGCCGCCACCTTGCAGCCAAATCCGCGGCTGACCGCCCGGCAACCTCAGTTCGTTTCGCCCATGCGCGGTCGTGGCCACAACCGCGCTTGCCCAGGGTAGGCTCGAAGCTAGAGCCCACGTGTCGACCAGAAACGCTCGAGCTAGCTTTGCCGCTTGCGCTTCACCGATGGCTACCGCCAAGCGAGTCTTGACCTCGCCCGGGCGAGGGGGCTTGGCAAAGACACAGAGAATTCCAGGGGGGCCCATAGTCATCTGCGCCAGCGCAGGAACCATTCGCAGAATCTGCGGGCCCGAGGCGTGAGTCGCGTGCGGTTCCAAGCGTCGGCAAGGCGTTTCCACACCTCAGACTGCGTCGGGTAAGGGTGGATCGCCTTGCCCACACTCGCAAGCAACAGTCCGGCAGTGATGGCAAGCGACATCTCGCCGATCATCTCTCCGGCATGGTTGGCGACAACGGTAGCGCCAAGAATGCGGCCCGTCTTCCGCTCCGCGTGCACGCGAGCGAAGCCTTCGCTCCCGCCATCGAGCACGGCTCGGTCGACCTCGCGCAGCGGAAGGGTGAGGGAGAGAACATCGTATCCGCGCTCTCGTGCTTCCTGTTCGTAAAGCCCGACGTGAGCGATCTCTGGTTCGGTGTACGTGCACCAAGGAATGACCAGTGCGCTCGCCTTTTTCCGACCGAAGAACAATGCGTTCTGAAGGACCACCCGTGCCATGGCATCCGCGGCGTGGGTGAACTTGTAAGCGGAGCAGATGTCTCCAGCGGCGTAAACCCGGCGATTCGTCGTGCGCAAGTAGGCATCAACCTTCACGCCGCTCCTGTCGAAGCTCACACCGGCTGCCTCCAGTCCCAACCCCTCGACGTTCGGGGCGCGACCAACGGCCACCAACAGCTCGTCGCCAACGACTTCCGCTCGCCGGCCCTCTCGCTCGAAAATCACGTCTTTACCCTCTGCGCGTCGTTCGACTTTCAGAATCTTGGCGCCCAGAGCTAGGCGAATGCCCTCTTTCTGGAATTGCGCCGCGAGGACGGCTGCGGCGTCGGCGTCTTCACGCGGCAGCAGCTGGGGATCGAGGCTGACAATCGTCACTTCGCTACCGAAGCGGCGAAACGCCTGCGCCAACTCGCATCCAATCGGCCCCGCGCCGATGACGGTGAGGCGCCGCGGCAACTTGGTAAGCGAGAAGACGGTCTCGTTCGTCAAGAATCCGACCTCTGCAAGCCCGGGTACTGGAAGGCTCGCCGGGCACGCCCCGGCGGCAATCAGTGCTCGGGAAAAGCGCAGCCTTTGTTCGCCCACCTCGATCGCATCCTCGCTCAGGAATCTCGCATGACCGATGAACACATCTATGCCCAGTCGGGTGAGACGGTGAACCGAGTCGTTGCCGGAAATTGCCGCACGGAGTCGCCGCATCCGTTCCATGACCGCTGCAAAGTCCACGTAAAACGCCCCAGCCATGCGCACGCCGAACCCTTCTGCAGCGCGAACTGCGTACACGGCGCGTGCACTACGCAAAAGAGCCTTGGAAGGAACACAGCCAAAATTGAGACAATCACCGCCCATCAAGTGCCGCTCGACAATGGCTACCTTGGCCCCGAGGGCAGCAGCTCCAACCGCGCTGACCAGCCCGGCGGTGCCCGCTCCGAGTACTACGAGGTTGTACCGGCTCGCAGGGATAGGGTTTATCCAGTTAGGCGGATGAACGTTCTCCACGAGGAGTCGGTTGTGCGGGTCGTCCGGCAAGACGAGGGCCGGCGCAGTATTTACCTCTACGCCGGGTTCTGTCTTTCCCGCCCACGAGTCAGATCGCTGTTCGCTCTGCATTTTCACGCCTCTTTCGCAATGACGGTTTCGGGCGAATCCTCGTGCTCGAGCGCTTCATCCAACGCCCTTCTGGCAATGCGCGTGATCGACGCCGTGGCCAGCAGCGTTGTGGCCAACCCTCCCCAATAAAGGACCTGGCCCCAGGAACCTGCCGCCCCCCGCTTGCCGCTCACAAGCTCGCTCGCGTTCGCAACCAGGGAACCGAGGTACACGTAAAGGAAGGTGCCTGGAAGCATGCCGAGGAGCGAGGCGACCATGTACTCCCCGAGCCGTACACGCGTCAGACCAAGCGCATAGTTCAGAAGATTAAACGGGAATACGGGTGAGAGCCGCAGTAAGAACACGATCTTGAAGCCGTTCGCCTCAATCGCTTTGTCGACGGCGGCAAAACGTCCGTGGTTCTTCATTCGCTCCGCTACCCAGTCGCGCGCAAAGGAGCGGCCGAACGCAAAGGCCAACGTGGCCGCCACAACGCTCACGGGCGATACCAGCACGGTGCCCCAGACCGGTCCATAGAGAAACCCCGCCCCCGCAGTGAGCGCCGAGCCCGGGAGTAAAAGCAAGGTGGAGAGGATGTACACCACCGCGAAAACCCCCACCCCGAGTCCGCCAGCTCCGCGCGTCCATTCGATCAAGTCGACGAAGAACTGCGCCCATCGCCCCGCTGGCAGCAAACTGAGCGCTGCGAGTCCCGTCACCACGAGGCCAGCCACAACCCCGTACCGAATGCTCCTTGTCATGACCCTTCCATCGAAGCCATGAGCATGCACGTCGCTATGGCAATCGCAGCCGCCACCGGGGCAGTCGCCACCCACGCAAGCAGGATGTCTCGAAGCACCTTCCGATCCAACGCACCCCGGGCAGCGCCGGCACCGAAAATGCCCCCCAACGAAACATGGGTTGTCGACACGGGAAGGCCGTAGAGCGTACCCGTTGTGACAAGCACCGCGGTGACCAGATTGGCCGCGAACCCCTCGCGATGCTCCATCACCGCGACCCTCTCCGCCAGGACATGCGTGACGCGCCCTCCCGCCGCCAAGCTGCCAGCGAACATGGCCACTGCGACGATGCCGAACAGCGTCGGGGTCGACAGACTCCCTTCGCCTACGACAGCGTACAAAGGCGTCACCAAAGCGACCATCTTCGGCGCATCGTTCAACCCCCGGGCGAGGCTGGTCGCCCCGCTCGTCAGCCAGTGTAAACGGGCAAGGGTAAGCCTGAGCGCCTCGGGATGGTTCGCCGCGCAGCTCTCCGCCCGGCCGGTAACGATTCTCCAATGCCGAGAGTCGCCAAGCAGCAAGGCCGCTTGCCCCGCCACTTCCACCGCAACCATTCCCGCTTCCAGCCCAGCGCAAAGGCAATCAGCCCTCTGCGACCTAAGAATTCGGGCGACCGACGAACTCCAGCAGAACAGCGGTAAGGGCCAAAGAGACAAGCGGGGTCACTGATAGCGGAAGCACCACCTTGGCCCCGAGACTGCTCCAGTTCACAGCCGCTGGACCGTAAGCGAAGACCGCCACACCCACAAACGAGCCGACGATAGCGTGGGTGGTGGACACCGGGAGACCCGCCCGCGTGGCAACTAAGATCCACGCGCTGGCACCGATGAGAGTCGCTAAACTTCAGGAAACTGTGGGCACAGTTTCCCGCAGCAAAAAGCTTCTAGCGAAGGTGGAAAGCATCGCACCGCCGAGAACGCCAGCGAGCAAGCCACCCACCGCGGTCCAGGCCGCGCCCCACACGATCGCCCTGCGGTAGCCGGTCACGCCGCTGCCTACCAGAGTTGCAACGGCCTTTGACACATCATTGGCACCGTTGGCGTAAGCAAGCACAGCCACGACTCCGACAACCGCGAAAAGCAATGCAGTCGCAGCGTTCACGACAGCACCTCAAAGATCCCCGAAGCGCCTGTCCGCGCAATGTGCAACAGGACTCGGCAGCGCAGTGGGCCAACGGTGCACCTCGGGGCCGCACGCAGGCTCGACCCGCCCTGTCGAGAGAAACCATGCAGCAAAAGCGGGCTAGCAAAGCGCCGCACCGTTCTGCCCCAAAACACCACGCCACGGGCCGAAACGGCACGGCTCATCGCCCACCCCGAGAAAAAACCCTACGCCCGCTGCCCGCTGCCACCTGCCCGGTAGCAATCTGCTGCCCGGGAGTCGACCGTTCCTCCGTCAGTGCGCCTGCGCAGCTCGACCCAGCGCCGGCCGTGCACCCAAAGCAGTGCTCGCCCACTGCCACACGCGTGCCTGCAAATGGATCGAGCGAGTCCACCTCCCAAATGGTGCGCGTGCCCGCCCCCATGGGAATGTCCAGCATCTGATTGAAGTCGCAGTCGAACAACCGACCGTCCCAGCTCACACTGACGAGGGATCGGCACATCAGCTCCGGAACCGTTCGTGGGTTAAAGTGGTTCACGAGAAGACTCATGTAAGCCTCGAGCTTTCCGGTGCGCTCGAGGAAATGCGCAAAGCGCGCGATCGGCATGTTCGTGATCGTCAGAAGGCGGTTGAACTGGATCCCGAACTGACGGGAGAGTTCTGTTCGGTACCTTGCTTCGAGCTCCGCTTGTGGGGGAGGCAACGATGCCCCGACCGGGTTGTAAACGAGGTCGAGTTCGAGCCCCGAGTCGGGTCGCCCGTAGCCGAAGCGGTTCAATCTTTTTAGAGCCTCGATGCTTTTCTCGAAGGCCCCGCGGCCACGCTGCTTCTCGACATTTTCCGCCTGATAACACGGGAGACTGGCAACGACGTGTACCGTGTTGGCCGCCAAGAACTCCGGCATGTCCGCCATTCCCGCTTCGAACAAGACAGTCAAATTGCACCGATCGACAACTCGCCGACCGAGCTTTCGCGCTTCGGTTACCAACCAGCGAAAATTCGGGTTCAATTCCGGCGCACCCCCGGTCAGGTCGACCACCCTGACGCTCGGGCTCCGCTCTAGGATCCCAACCGCACGTTCCGCCACGGACTTCGGCATGACCTCGGTGCGTTTCGGGCCGGCGTCCACGTGACAATGGTGGCAAGCCATGTTGCAAAGCTTGCCAACGTTGATCTGCAACGTGGTCACCGTCGTGCGGGCAAGGGGCCAGAAACCCTGCTGTCCCAAGAAGCGCGCAAAGGAAATCCCCCGATCTTCGGCCCGAGCGTTGCGGTGGGACGATGCAACTGCGGCACCCATCAGCAGCAACTCCCGTTCTTACCAGTTGTCGGTTCGCAACTTACCGGCACCGCTTCCGTCGTGGATCGCTCAGCGACCCCTCGTGTGGTGTCTCGGGGATCCCGCCGCGCACCGCCGCTACTAGAGAACGGGGGCGGATTCTCAAGCGGCGGAAACGCGCGCAGCGGGATCAGCTCGACGTGCGATCGGTATGGCGCCTGCGAAAAGGTCCGGAACGTTTTCTCGCACACGGCGGTTCGGACTCCCCGACGAAGCACATGTCCGTCGTCATCGACCACTTGGCGAAACGGTCCCCGGTAAACCACCGCGTGGTTCTCCTCCATGCATGGGCCTTGTTCGCCTTTGTACGCGACCACGGTGAGGCTGCGAAACTCGATTCCTTCCACCACACGCCACGGGTCGTTTTGCCATTCGACTAACTCGATTCCGTAAAAACCCGCCTCTTCGAAAGCCTGGAGGAAGAGGTCCTCGCGGAAGGCACCCGCGATGCAGCCACTCCAAAGCTCAGGGTCGCGTTGCAGGTGTGCCGGTACGTCCTTGTCGCTCACGATATCCGAGATCACTGCTCGCCCCCCGGGGCGCAGAACACGGTGGATTTCGCTGAAGAGCTGCTGCTTGCGCCGTTTGTCGACGAGGTTGAGCACGCAGTTCGACACCACGACGTCGATGGAGTTCGTCGGGATGAGCGGCTTCGAAGAACGCATTCGCTCGATCTCTGCCTCGAGCCGCCAGAGGTCCTCAGCCGAGCGAACGGGTCGCTGACTCAGGTATCGATCGAGCTGCTCGAGGTCGAGCGCGAGATCCTCGATGCGTCCTTTTTTGAAGCTGACGTTGCTGTAACCGATGCGGCGGGACACCTCAGGGGCGTTGCGCCGAGACAGCTCTAACATGTCCTCGTTGATGTCGACACCGATGACGCGACCCGAAGGGCCCACAATCTGGCTGGCGATGAAACAAATCTTCCCGGAGCCCGATCCGAGATCGAGTACGGTTTCGCCCGGGCGCAGGTAGGCACTCGGGTCCCCACATCCATAGTCGCGTTCGATGACCTCCTGCGGGATGGGCTCGAGAAGACGTTGGTCGTACCTTGTCGGACAACAAAGGCTTGCCTCCCGCGCTCGAGCAGCGGCGGAGTAACGTTCCCTTACGGCGGATTCCACATCGAAGGTATTTTCAACGTGTGACACAGTTACCTCCCGTTCAACGACCAATCGTAATCCGAAAACTCGATCCCTATCTCCCCGGCACGAAGGGCGGCAGCGATTCCTTCATCTGCGTAACGCGCTACGACCTCCGATAAGGTCACGCCCCCGCGCTCGAAGTCCGCGCGGAACCACTGAAAGATCGGGGACAGGTGCAACGTTCGTGTCGACGATTCGAAACGATTCTTGGCCGTATCGCGCACAAAGTTACGGGCGGCTTCTTCCAGCTGCCCCTCGAGATCTGCTGCGGGGGACGCCTCCGAGCGAAGGACCGGGCAACCCTTCGAAGCGCAAACGATGGCAAAGTGGATTCGCGGCTCGGCAAACTCTTTGCGCAGGATTTCGTGCTCGATGTCGTTCAGCGACAACGCCCGGCCGCGCAGGCGTTCCAGCCGGATAAAATGTTGCCGGAAGGCGGCTCTAGGGATCAGGCCGATTTTTCGGATGCTCGGCAGTGGATAGTGGTCGAGGATCAGCCAAACCGTGTAGGCGTTGTAAGCGTTGATCCAATAGGCAAGCTGTTGCTCGCGGCTCCACGCCTGATAATGATCGCGGCAGACGGACTCGAGGGCATCGAGATCAGAGCGCAGATCCGCTTCGCCAGCCTTTTTCAAACCCGCATAGTCCACAAAACCATCTTTCACGTATCGGGAAAGGACGGAGGTCCACAGGACGTGGCTGTGGTCGAAGAACAAGCAGGAATCTCTCTGGGGTGTACCACCGTTCGCTTGCCCCCGGCCACCCTCTGTTCGCCGTGCATACGGGCCACCGAGCGCAGCGAGGACGAGGACCAGAAGTCCGAGCATCCGGGTGCAGCGCACGCCGACGTCGAAGGCACAACTCCTTGTACGGAGACATCGCGTTCGGACTCCCATGCCCGCTTGGTCTTCCGAGACGGCAAAACGTTAGGCGCGCGGCTCCAAGAAGGGAACGTATCGACAGGCGTTCCTGACCCGGATATCTCCCCACAACGATCTGCTCCCTTGTTCCCTTTCCCGGTGCCGCTAGAACTTGGGCCGCCGACAAAAGGTCGCAACGAATGAGCGAAAAGGAGCACGTGGTGATGCCACGGCCCGGGCAGCACATCCACGTCAAACTCGGCAGGGCGACGAGCCGTCACGTTCCCGTGCCTCCCCTACGGATCTTGCCCTCGTCGAGCGCCTCCTTGCAGGAGACGAAGCTGCCTTCGTCGTTCTGCTAGAGCGGTACCACCACCGTCTCCTGCGCCTCGCGATGACGTTCGTTTCAGACCGATCCGTTGCCGAAGAAGTCGTTCAAGACACCTGGCTTGCAGTGATCCGTGGGCTCCCCTCTTTCGAGCGGCGCTCCACGCTGAAGACCTGGATCTTCCGCATTCTCGTCAACAGGGCGAAAACGCGGGCAATGCGCGAGGCTCGTTCGATTCCGTTTTCGAGCTTCGAGGATCCGGGTGGCGAAGAAGAACCGGCCGTCGATCCTGTACGCTTCCTGCCGAACGGAATGTGGGCCGATCCCCCACGTCCGTGGCACGAGGATAGCCCCGACAAGCTACTGATGCGACAAGAAACTTTGCGCCGCCTCGAGAGAGAAATCGAGAAACTGCCGCCCAATCAGCGTGCAGTGCTCACCCTTCGGGATATTGAAGGGTTCACTTCCGAAGAAGTCTGTAACATCCTCGAGATCAGCGAGACGAACCAAAGGGTGCTTTTGCACCGTGCACGGTCCAAGATCCGGCAGGCTCTAGAACAGTATCTTCGGGGAGCTTAAGGTCATGCTTACCTGCAAGGAACTCACGGAACTGATTACCGACTATCTCGAAGGACGTATGTCCCTAGGACAGCGCCTGCGTTTTCAACTCCACCTCGGCATGTGTCGTCGCTGCCGCATTTACCTCCGGCAAATGAAGATGACCATCCAGACGCTGGGGAAGCTGCCGGACGAACCTATTCCCGCGGACGTTCGCGAGGAGCTTCTGATGCGCTTTCGGAGCATGCGACCGGCGAGCACCGCAGCCTTCCCGGCGTGGCAAAGCATCGTCGCCGTTGTGGATGGCTGGCTCAGCGGTCGAGGCTGGATCATCCCGGGCGGCGTCCTGCTTGCTGCTGCTCTGCTAGCGGTCGCACTCGGTGGCGAGTCCGGACCGCTAGTCCAGGGATCGGCAACCTGCCTGCTTACGGAACTCGGCGCGGGCGCAGCACCCGTAGCCGCTTTGATCCTCGCTGCGACCGTTTTTCGCGGGCAAGTTACCGCCAGCTCCCTGGCTGCCGTTGCAGCCCTAGGCGCTCTTGCCGGCTACCTTTCCCTCCTAGGCTCCGTTTGCCCCTATTCTCGCGTCACTCCGCACGTGCTCCTCGTGCATGTCGGCGGCATCCTCGCGGCTACGCTTCTGGGTGCGCTGGCAGCCCGCTTGCCCTGGCTGCGGCCGCGCTAACGGAACGATGGCCTCTTACGACCGATTATCGTACCAGCGCGTGGGGCGAGAAGGGCCGCGGCAAAGCTCGAGACCCTCGCGGGATACACCTCGCTTCTCCCTGATCCAGCAGGTGCTGTGGGTGGCAACTAGCGCCGGACTCGGCAAGGCTACGCCTCGGGACCGAAAAAACTTGCCACCTAAGTGCGGCAGTGCGGCTTCCAACGGCCTGTGCGCAAATCAAGTCGGCTCCGTACTCCCCTCTCTGGAGCCAGCCCTAACACTGGCCCGCTGCGCCGCAGCTCCGACGAATCCGCGACCCCTTCGCTTTAGCTCGACGACCAGGCAAACGGCTCGGTGTCGGCGTGCTCAGTCGGTGAGCTGATACGACCGGTACTTCTTACCATCCCAATACACTGCAAACGCAGACGCCTCGCCCATCAGCACGAGAGCGTCGGCTACGAGCTTTACTTTCCGCCGTTCCCAGTGAGGCGCGTCGAGCACCTCGCCCCGCGAGATCACGCTCCACCGCTCCAAGCTCCCAAAATCGTCTCCGCGACCTTCCTCCCAACGCGTGCCCGCTGCTAAAAGGATCGCCCCCCGTTTGCCCTGGTGAAAAATGGCCAAACCGCTCTTCTTCGTCCGGATTTCAGTTACCCAAACTGCCGCATCGAGCTTACCGTCACCGTTCAGGTCGGCCGTGATGAAGAACGGGTTCCTGTCCAAGTAGACGGAGTACTTCGAATGCAACTTGGCGCGGTAGGCCGCCTCGCACACCCAAGGTGGTAAATTGCGCCGCGACAGTTGACCTTGCCCCTCCTCAGCGCACCAACCTTCGTTCAGCCAATTTAGATCGCTCTCGGCCGTAACCCAGCCGGCTGTTAGCAGTACCACGAACACTACCGCCACACATCGCACCTTCTTCATGATCCCTCCCTTCGAAGCTCGGGGCCGTTCCCCGAGCCGCTCCTGTGCTAGGGCAACACGCAACCCCTCGCTCTTACATCGGCAAGCGCAAGGCCGACAATTTCCACGAAAACAGGCCGTCACGGCTGAACACGAAACCAATGGGCTCTTCCATCGTACCCTTCACTTTCATCGTGACCACGAACTGCCCCAAGCCTTCGTAACCCATGGAAACATCGGCGCCCGACCAGGACGACTTCGTCAGCGCGGCAGCAACGCCAAGGTCACGGGCAAGGTCGTTGATCGCCTCTGAACCCTCGCCTCGCATCACCTTCGCCAAGCCCTCTGGTGTAACCAGTTGATCGACGACCATCCCGACGATCGCAACACCAAGATCGACCAATGCATCCGCAGTTTTTCCTCGTTCCCTTTCTGCCATCGCCTGAACGCTCGCTTGGACGCTTTCCCTCACTGCCGGAAAATTCACGTAACTCGCAACTTTGGCAGCATCTTTGGCGTCAATCGCTGCTTTCATTTCTCTAACGGTCAGGTACGGTGTGCAGTAGAACCATGCAGTGAACGCGAACACGAAAAAGGCCGTGGCAACTTTCACCTTCGTGCTCATCTTAGTAGCCCCTCCTGACAATGAACTGCCCCCGTGGCGTTGTTGGAACCACCAACCCCATGGGCAGCGAAGGTCGAGAATCAATACCGGGCACAACTCGCGAAAGGAAGCCAAGCGCCCCCTTCGCGAACCAGGCCCGCCTCAACGTGGGGTCAACCGCTCGAGGCGACCCAAAGCGCCCTGGAATCCGCTGGAAGTCATTCGACCGCCTTTTTAGCCATGGGGCACCAGTGCTCGCTCGCAACCACTGCGCTGCTGCGAGGCTAGCAACCCCACGCCACCTCGACCCACGATACCACAGTGGCACCGCGCCACGTAACCCTCGGCTTCCCCAAGTCACAGCGATCCCCCTCTGCCGAAGCAGCAGCTTCACCCTGGCGTACGCGCTACCTCTGAGCTCCCGGCTAGCCCCGCCGCGAGGGAGGAGAAACGGTTAGGCGCTACCTCTGTCCGGGTTAGAGGAGCAGGCTCAACGCGGCCGCTCGGCCACATAAGTGCTCATGAGTTTATCGTGCCATCCCTGGTTGTCGCGGTCCAAGAGGATCCACAGAAATCCGAGGCCGAAGATCACGGCTGAAATCCACTTGCCCACCCACTCGCGCACCAGCATGGTGAAAAATCCCGGTTGACTGCCATCCTCTTTGACCACGCGCATTCCCAGTAGGCTCTTCCCTGGCGTTGTTCCGCGGGCGAAAAGCACCAGAGCCCAGACAACGTAGGCGATCCAGGCCGCAAATGTTAAGATTAGCCCAAAATTGGTTGCCGCCTCGGCGTCGACCTTCGAGCCCACTTGGGCGCCGAGTCCTCCAATCCCCAAGATGACAAAGAGTGCGGCAAACGGCGCGAGAAGATCGAGCAGGTAAGCCGCAAGCCTCTTGCGAGGGGGAGCCAAGCGCCCAATAGCTGGGTTCACTACATTCGTGTGGCAGATCGAACACCAGCGGTTACCAGGGGCAACCTCGGCCTCACATGCTGAGCAGTGCGCCATTGCTTTCTCCTCCGTATTGTCGCGATCACTCTCCCTTCCTTCGTGCACCCAGACGTTAAGGGTCACGGGGTCACGGGTTCACGGGCACCTCGCCCCGCTGTTCAGCAATCTTACGCAAAATCCCGGTGTTCCGGGCGACGTCAACCACTGCAACCAGCCACTCGGCCATGAGGTAGAACAGCAACAGGCAAAACACGGCAGCAATGGCACCCCCGAGTCCGAGTAGAATCGCCC
>CALAMI010000029.1 GCA_937925685.1 Candidatus Binatia bacterium
ACTCGCTCCTCCCACCGAAGCACGCCGACGACCAACTGCGGAACGTTGCCCTCCTCGCGCTGCTCCGGCCGGGGTGCCCTGCCACCGAGAATTCTGAGGTAGGTTGGCACGACAGGGAGCGGGAACGGGGGGAACGCATACGGCAACGCCACGAGCCCGCCGGCGGCGATCATCGCCAGCGCCTCCGGTCGAAACCAGGGGAGCCGAGCGCACAGGATCACATCCTCGATCGCGACCGCCGCACAGCGATGAACACGGCATAGGCCGGCGAAAGCTAACCATGCTTCGCCCCGACGGCCATGAAGGCAGCGAACAACACGAGGTAGGCCCAACCCAAAGAGAGAACGATGGAGATCCGCTTTTCTTTCCGCAAAGATTGTCAGAAGAGTGGGTGTCCACCACTGGTCACGATACGTTCGCGGCATCGCACGCATTGTGGATTGCCTGGCGCGCTAGTTCGGCCGCCGCAGCGATTCCAGCACCGTGGAGCGTATTGGCGAACGCATTGCCCGTGCACCAGCCGTCGGGCCGACGCAACCAAATACCCAATTGCAAGCCCGCGCCACGCCTGTCTCCCTGCGTGTCGCAGACGTGGGTCACCTCAGGCGCCCAACGTTTCAGTTCAGCGGTGGGCCCTGCAACGGGCTGTCCGCTGCAACCGGTTGTTCGGCGCTTCGTTCAAGAGCTTTGGAAAACCACTTCTGTTGCTGCATGGACAGCACGATGCGCAGAAACAGAATCAGGACGGGAAGTTCGATGCTGGGACCGATGACCACGGTCAGCGCCACCAATGGACTGGCGAACGCGGTTACAGCGACGGCGAGGGAGACCTCGGAGTTACGCGCTGTGGTGGTGAATACAAGGAGCGCGAACTCGGGGTAGCGGAGGCGAAACAGCCATGCGGCAACGATGGCCATCAACAAGGCGATGACGAAAAAGGCGACGCCAGGAAGAATCATCTTCAGAACAACTGAAGGATTCTCGACCAACACCGCTCTCTGTGATGCAAACATGGCCGCGATCACGATCATCAGTGTTATTGCCTTCAAGTAAGGAAGCGCCAGCTTTTTTGTCGCGGTCTCGACAGAAATGGCCAATCGCCCAAGCAACCAGCGTGTTGCGGCAGCAAGAACCGCCGGCAATACGAGGAACGTGGTCACGCTGCGCAACATGTCCGCGATCTCGATATGAACCACGGTTCCGGCCAGCAACCCCATATAGACCGGCAACAACAAGATTTGCAGGACGACGTTCCATAACAGGAGGCTGACACCGAGTTCGACATCACCTTTTGCCAACTCGGTGAATACGAGATACCAGCCGATACAGGGCGTCACTAGGTACAGGATCAGGCCGACCCAGATTTCGGGATCGTTCTGCAAGAAGAGATAACCAAGTGTCCACGCAACCAAAGGCGTGATCCCGAAGTTAATGCCAATGGCCAGCGAAGTTGTCTTCCAGCGGGAAAAGGCGTGCATGACACCCCGTGTGCTTACCCCCAGCATGATGAAGTAGATCAGTAGGAACACACCCACGGTCACCAGCGGCGTGAGCTTCGCAGCAAGCGTCGGCGCCACTTTGCCTAGAACGAGCCCAACCACGATTGCGCTCAGGAGCAGGAAGGGCTGGATTCGGTCGAGGAGCGCCAGTCGTTGCTTTTGTTCATTTGTTATCGCGGGCATTTGCTGTTTCCTAGTTGTCGAGCGCCTAACCCCTAGCTAACGAGCTGCGGGCGCCGAAGGCGACCGTCAGCTTCATCCGCCCGTTGCGCGGCGGCTGCCATTGTGTCCAGCCTCTTGTACCGCCATTTCGGGGCACCTGTCACGCCGTCCCGGCGACCAGAGCGGATTCGATCCACTCAGCAGCGCGTTCCGCGATCATCGCCGCCACAGCGTTGGGGTGGCCGCGTGGCACCGTTGGCACGACAGACGCACCGGCCACCCATAGCCGCTCCATGCCCTGAACCCGCAACTTGGGATCGACCAAGGCCCGTGGATCGAAACCCATTCGGCACGTGCCCGCGGGGTGGTAGACGGTCTGCAGCTCCGCCCCCAGGCGCGCGCAGCAGGTCGACATCGGACTCCACCGAAGCTCCTGGCCGAAGTTCATCGACAATTTCGAGGGCCAGCGGCGGAGTTGCAGCGATCCTCCGAGCCAGACGCGCGCCGGAAAGCAGCGCCGACGCGTCGAAGCCGTCGGGATCACTCAGGAGCTTGAAGTCGATCAGCGGCGCGGCGGCAGGTTCCCCGCTGCAAAGAGAAACGCGCCCCCCGCGAACGGGAAGCGACGACTGCGGCGGCCAAGGTGCACGCATGGATCTGCGGCGGCTCCAGCGCCTGGTTGCGCCACTCGAGGGGCAGGAAGATGATCTCGACGCCGGGGCCGATACCGCCCCAGGTTGCGTTTGCACAACGGCAATGGCCTCTGCACCGTTCGACGCCAGCATTCCCCGTCGCAGGGCGAGGTACCGGATCAGGTCGAGCGGTGACTCGGCGTTCTTGAAGGTGTCCGTCCCGCGGACGCGGAACGTCAGCGGGGACACCGGGTGGTCCTGCAGGTTGGCACCGACGTCCGTCGCACCGGGCCTATCCCTCTTCCCGATGCGGTCTGCGGCTCCCTCGGCGGCAGAGGAACGCGGGATCTCGGGGCTCCCGTGCGAGGTGTTTCCGTGCGTGCATGGGGTCTCTGACCGCGCGGGGTCCCGCTGCGCCTGGCGCTGGCGGCGCAGTCGGTGTGGCCTTCGGCGTACCTCCACGGCGTCGGCACCGCGGAGTACCCAGCACTCGCGTACCGGGGCATGGATTTCGCGCCTCGATACCCAGCCCGCACGTACCCCTGTCAACCCTTCGCCGATGGGGTTGCCCCCATCGGCGCATGACTCGGGGCCGTCGTGGGCCGCTAACAGCCCGTTGAAGAAGTGGCCGCAGAGAGGAGCGAGGCTGGTGGGGACGGTCGGCCCTTGTGCAACGTCCATAATCGCTGCAACCGCTCCAGGGGCGCAAGTCCTCGGCTACGGCTCAACCGGAGCCCGTAGAGCACCGAGATGAGGGCGGAAAAGATCTCCATGCCCGCCTGGAGGCTGCGCGCGGTCCCGAATCCGAACACCGCGAGCATGACGACCGCGAGATTGTGCACGGCGGCGCGTCCGAGGTAACTCTTCGACGCATTGATCACCCCGCGCAACCAACTGCGTCGCGCCCCCGGTCTCGCACGTGTGCGCCAAGCTACGCTCGACGCGTTCGCTGCGCCAGCGACCCAACTGCCGCCCCCGGCTCCCCCGCACCCGGCGCCGATTGCCGTATACGATCGCTTGCTGCTCCGCCGGCTTGTCCTGCCACCGCCGGCGTCCACGGTACGTGGGCTCGGGAATGTAGGTCCGCACGCCTTGCACTTCTTCGAGCCTCTGCAGCGTGTCGGCCTTGTGGTAGCCCTTATCCGCCACGACTTCTCCGACCTGCTTGGGCGCCTCGGCCGCGTGCCGCTGCGCGCGCGCCAGCTCCACGGTCACCGGCAACGTG
>CALAMI010000030.1 GCA_937925685.1 Candidatus Binatia bacterium
TCGGCCAGGAGATGTGTCGCAAAAGAGTGGCGGAAGGTGTGGCAAGTCGCCCGCTTGGTCAGCCCGGCGTCCCTGACCGCTTGAGTGACTGCCTTCTGCACGACGGATTCATGGACGTGATGCCGTCCTTGTTCTCCTGTCCTTTCATTCTTCCAGCGGTTCTCTTGCGGAAACACCCATTGCCAGCGCCACTCACGAGAAGCGTTTGGCTACTTCCGATCGAGCGCGTTGGGTAAGGGAACCAGGCCATATCCATCAGCTAAGTCTTTTTCATGAGTAGCCTTGACCTTTCGTAAGTGATTCTGGAGCGGCTCTTTGAGCAAGTGTGGCAGCATCGTCACGCGGGCTTTGGCCCCCTTGCCATCCCGAACTGTGATTTCATTGCGGGCGAAGTCGAGGTCCTGAACGCGCAGGCGCAGGCATTCCATGAGCCGCAGCCCGGCGCCATACATGAGCGAGGCCATCAGCCACTTGTCGCCCTGAAGGTGGCTCAGAACCGCCCTGACCTCTTCCCGCGTCATGACGACGGGCAACCTGGTCGGCCTCCTGGCGCAAATCACCTCACCCAGGTCGCCGACCTCGCGGCCGAGAACATGGCGGTAGAGGAACAGCAAGGCCGAGAGAGCTTGGTTCTGCGTCGAGGCGCTGACTCGTTCCTTCAGGGCCAAGTGGGTCAGAAAGGAGTTAATCTCCGGCTCTCCCATTTCGGCTGGGTGACGCACACCGTGGAAAAAGATGAATCGCTTGCTCCACATCACGTAGACCTCTTCGGTCCTCCGGCTGTAATGGCGAGCGCGAAGAGCCTGGCGCACCTGGTCGAGGAGTTTGGGTTTGGGTGAAGCGGCTTGCAGCGGGCGCAGCGTGCTCGGGTGTGTCGATCCAGAGACCGCGGTCGGCATAGCCACCTCGGTTACGCCCGCGATTGCACCACCATGTCGGTGCGAAGGCAATCCCGGAATGTTGCGAATATTGCGAAGCGTGGCGAGCTACTGGGCGGGCAGGGCATATGGTGCGGACCTGTCTTTTCATGGAGATGATGACGAGTCTCATTCCTACTTGCCCGTAGCAATCTCCGCCCGGTGCTTGAGCACGTACGTGCGAATGGCTTCAACATCGTCCGCCGTAAGCCACTGCTTCAAGGAAGGCATGCCGACGCTCGAATATGATGGCTCGGGAACGATCTGCCGATACCTATTGAAGGTTGCCGGCTGCGAGCGCCGCAAATCCGGCAAGACGCCACCTCCGCCTAGCGCGCCGATGCCGTGACCAACGGAACACCACTGGGCGTACAAAGCCGCGCCAGCGTCGATTCTCTCGCGTGAGGTGTTGATGTCGATGGCCGTTGACGCCGAAGTCGCCGGCCTAACGGGAGTCTGCAGAGGGAAAGTCTGATTTGACCATTGCCTCCGAGCTGAATGTCAACCGCCACACCGCGACCTTGTGGCGAAGACGTTATGTCGATGGAGGCCTGAAGAGTTTGTGGGAGGTCGCACCGGGTCGCGGTCGCAAGCCGGTATATGGAGCAGACCAAGTTAAGGCAGCAGTTTGATGCGACTTTGCAAACGAAGCCGAAGGGAATGACTCACTGGAGTTGCCGCGTGATGGCTAAAAGCCAGGGTATCAGTAAGTCGACAGTCAGCAATATCTGGCGGAGTCATATCATCAAACCTCACCGAGTGAAAAGTTTCACACTGTGGCAGCGAACGCAGTGCGGGCATCCTGCCCGTGGTCGCGCCGGCAGACACAGACGCCTGCGCGGGCAATGTTCGGGGTGGCTGAGCCCGTGTTTGACACGCTGAGATCAGACGTGTCACCTTTGAGCAGTCTTACCGACGACAAAGGGCTTCAATAAAACATGGACACAGATGAACTCGAAGTCGGGCTGATCGGCGGTACCGGGGAAGAAGGCCGCGGGCTGGCGCTCAGATGGGCCAGGGCTGGTGCTCACGTGACAATCGGTTCACGCGCGTTGGAAAAAGCCAAAGCAACAGCGGATGAATTGAACCATATCCTTGAGGCCCACGCAGACGAGCGAGCCGGACACTGGATTGACTTCGGCGAGAATCGCGACGCAAGCGCTGCGTCCGAGTTCTCGTTGCTAACGGTCCCCTTCGCATACGCCGCTTGAACGCTTGAAAGTCACAAGCGAGACTTTCGCGACGGCGCGATGCTGATCGACATCACCGTGCCTGTTTTCTTCGAGCAGGGCCGCGTGCGCTACGTCGAGCTGCCGGAAGGCTCGGCAAGCGAGCACCTCAAACCGCGGCTGCCGGCGAGCATCCCGCTGGTCGCGGCATTCAAAACGGAGCCCGCACACCGGCTCGCCGCAATCGATCAGCCTCTCGACTGCGATTCGTTGGTCGCCAGCGACTCCAAAGAAGCGAAAGCCCGAGCGATGGACGGAATCAACCTGATAGAGGGGCTTCGTCCAGTTGACGCGGGCACGCTCTGCAGCGCGCGTACGATCGAGCGAATGACCGTGCTCGCGATCGGAATCAACCGGCGCTACAGGGTCAAGACTGCGCGCTACCGGGTCGTTGGTTTGCAGCCCTTTCCGTCTTCGCGAACCCCCAGCGTTTTTGCGCGAAACATAAACCGAGTTCGCGCAAAGCCGAGCTTGGCGGGGACGCATACGGTCCATTATGAAAATCACCGCACTCGCCGGCGGCGTCGGCGCTTGGAAGCTACTGCTCGGCCTAGCTGGTGTGATGCCACCCGAAGACATCACCGTCATCGCCAACAGCGGCGACGACATCGAGTTGTACGGCCTTCGCATCTGTCCAGACATCGACACCGTCACCTACACGCTCGGGGGAGTCATCAACGAAGAAACGGGTTGGGGGCTCAAGGGCGACACGTTCGAGTGCCTGGCAGCGCTTGCGCGCTACGGTGAAGCGCCGTGGTTCAACCGGGGCGATCGCGATCTGGCTACGCACATGCTCCGAACGACCCAGCTGCGCGCAGGGCGCTCGCTCACTGAAATCACGGACCAGATTCGACGCGCGCTTGGGGTACAGGCGACGATTGTGCCGATGACCGATAAGTACACGCCCACTCGCGTCGTCAGCGACGAAGGCGCGAGGCACTTTCAGGAGTACTTCGTCCGTCGAAGATGCGAGCCGCGCGTTCGCGAGATTCGCTTCGAAAACATAGAGTCAGCCGAGCCTGCCGAGGGTGTGCTTCGGGCGATTCTCAAATCAGACTGTGTAGTCGTCTGTCCGAGCAACCCATTCATCAGCATCGGGGCCATCCTGGCCGTGCCCGGCATTCGCGATGCCCTGCGCGAAACTCGAGCCAAAGTGATTGCAGTCAGCCCGATCGTCAGCGGCCGCGCGCTTAAGGGACCGGCGGCCGACATGCTTCGCGACCTGGGGCACGACGTGTCCGCTCGGGCGGTGGCGTCAATGTATCGCGATTTCCTGGACGGGTTCATCCTCGACCAGACAGACGCCGCGCTTGAACCGGAGGTCGCCGCGCTCGACTTGCGGGTTTTAAGCACTCCCACGCTTATGAATTCGCTTGAAGACAAACAACGAACGGCGCATTCGGTCTTGGGCTTCGTGACCGAGTTTCTTGAATCGTGAAGGCTTTGTTGATTCCAATTAAAGAGCCGCCCGCCGGAAAGACCCGGCTCGCACCGCTGCTGTCGGCAGAAGAACGTGAGTCGCTCGCCCGGGTAATGCTTGAAGACGTCATTCATGCGGTCAGGAACGCCAGGAAGCCGGATCGCGTAGCGGTAGTCAGCAGCTCAGATTCGATCACTGGGCTCGCTCTCAACCTGGGCTGGTCGGCGCTGGCCGAAACCCGGCAGACATCCGAGAGCGCGTCAGTCGATTGGGCGTCGCACCTGCTCGGCGAGTGGGGATTCGATGTGGTGATGAGACTGCCGGCTGATGTGCCCCTGGTGAAGGGCGAAGACATAGACGCGTTAGTGTCGGTTGAGTTGTCGCCATCCGGTGCGTTGCTTGTTCCCTCTCGCGACGGAACGGGCACCAATGCGATCCTGCGCTCGCCGGCGACTCTATTTCCCTCCCCGATTCGGCCCGAACTCGTTCGCGTTGCACAAGCAAGAGGCCACGCGGCTCGGCGTAGAATGCACGATAGTCGAGAACTCGCGGATCGCATTGGACATCGACGAACCGGCGGATCTTGAAGTGCTGGTGGAAGAGGGTCGCGATACGCGGACTTTTGCGGAGCTTGAGAAACGCGGAATACTCGAGAGGCTTGCCCGAAGCCGTCAGTGAACCCGAGGCCGTGAACGCGGGAGTGTGACTTCGCGCTGAAGGAACAGGTGCCGTCCAGGAAACGCCGAGCAGTATGAACAACCCCGCTATTCAAGCGATCGGCGTGGCGCGTATGCCCGAGATTGCGCAGGGTGACGACATTGGTTCGCGGATCATCGAAGCCCTGCGCACGGGCGAAATCACAATCGTCGATCGCGACGTGCTGATAGTCGCTCAGAAGATCGTCTCAAAGGCCGAGGGCCGCACGGTTCAGCGGGTGATCAGGACATTCAATCTTTTCGACTTTTTTCAGGGTAGTTATCAATGACCAGGCGCAGGGGCCTCAAAACCCCCGTCGCCTTTTGTGCCTGCTCGTTTAAATCCTCACGAACGCCCCCAGCCTCCTCCTGGCCCTGCATGGGGTGCTCCTGCCGCCTCCCGGCGGCTCGATCACCGAGAATTACGGTCTCCAGGGGGACTTCCGGAGATACCTGCCCCCGGTGGCGCGCCTTGCAATCCGGTTTGCTCCGCCCTGACCCCGGCTATCCTGCTGGCGCCGGTAAGGCCTCGATTCGCCGCACCACCGCCGCGAAGAGCCGGCGCGTCAGATGCCCTTCCGCCAGCAGCAGCCAATAGCACCGCGCGTGCTTGGTCAATCGGCCGCCCGTCTTCACCAATCGTTGTTGCAGGCTGCTCAGCGACCAGTTGCCCACGCGCAGCGGCAGCACCAGCCGCCGCCACAGGTTCCCCGGGTTGTACGCGATCACGCTCAGCCACAGTCGCACCTCGTTCGCGCGAAACCGATGGCAGCTCAAGCGGGTCATCTTGACGGCCTGTTTGCCCTCCTCGATCCATTGCTCGGCCGTGCCCCGCTTGTTGTAGAACCGCGCCACCGCGCGGCTGTCCGTCTCCAGGTTGGTGACGACGAACCCCACCCGCGGGAACAGTTCCCCACAGTGGAACTCTACCTTGGCTAGCGTAGAGCTAGATATACAGCGCGTGCGACTGGTATCTCCAGGAGCGGAGTGTCTCGCCCATGCCCGCTTCGGCATGCCCTGCTGTCCCTTCCGGCGCGGCCGTCCACCGCCGCCGCCAGCTGGAGCGCACCGTGCTTTACCGCGTCATGCAGCAGAACCTGGAGACCTGGCTGGCACGGCGGGAGGCGGCCGAGGGCGAGTCCGGCGGCGGGCCGGCGTGGGTGGAAGGGGAGCTGCGCCGTTATCTCGAATGCGGAATCCTGGCGCACGGTTTCGCGCGCGCGCGGTGCTCGGAATGCGGTCACGACTTCCTGGTGGCCTTCTACTATAAGGGGCGCGGCGTATGCCCATCGTGCAACGCGCGGCGCATGGTGGAGGTGGCGGCGCAGATGGTCGAGAACGTCTTTCCACGCCTGCCTGTGCGCCAGTGGGTGCTCTCCTTTCCCAAACGCCTGCGCGACTTCCTCGAACGCGATGCGAAGCTGACGGGGCGGGTCCTGCAGGCCTTCCTGCGCGCGGTCGAGGCGAAACTGCGTGCCGCCAGCCCCGGTGCGCCGGCCGATGCCCGCTTCGGCGGAGTCGGTTTCGTGCAACGCTTCGGCTCGGCGCTCGATTGCCACCTACACCTCCACTGCTGCCTGATCGACGGCGTGTTTGCCGCCGCCGCGGACGGTATGCGCTTCTTCGCGGCAACCGGGCTCGCCGAGGGCACGGTGGCAACGGTACAGGAAGCGGTGCGCGGGCGGGTGCTCGACCTCTTCGAGAAACCGGCGCTTCTCGACGACGAGGCGACCGCAAACATGCGTGGCTGGTCTCACGCCGGTGGGTCCTCGCTCGACGCAAGCATCCGTATCGAGGCCT
>CALAMI010000031.1 GCA_937925685.1 Candidatus Binatia bacterium
CGGTAGCCCCATCCGGGGTCACGGGCCTTGCGAATGGCGTGGACCTGTGCAATGGCACGGCAGCGTTCCTGCCAAGTGAAGTCTTGGCGGCGGACGTTTTCCTCATACTCCATCGCCTTTGCAAGGTCTTCGGGGATTTCGTCTTTGGTGGCGGCTTCGATGGTCTCCCACCCAAGCGCGGTCGCTGCCATCAACCGACGGAAGCCAGCTACCAGTGTGTATGTTCCATCCACCTCTTTTGAAACGAGGATTGGTTGGAGTTGGCCAAGCTCACGAAAGGAGTAGATGAGGTCGGCCACGTTGGTGTTTTCGTCCCGAAATCGGGAGGTGACTTTAATGCTTTTGATTGGAAGTTGCATAGGTTAGGTGGAGCGTCTCGTCAAGGGGGAGTTGAAGGGTTTTTAGGGTTTTGACCTTTTCCGTTTTGACAACCGACGCAAGCTCAAACCTTGCCTCGGCGTCGCCTTCCACGTCGCTGCTTGGGATGATGACGTGGATGGCGGAGGTGGTTTCGATTATGGTTACAGTCATGGCAAAAGGGGCCGTTGGGGGTTGGACCCAACGGCCGTGATTAGTGTCTCGTCAGCTCCGCTTCGTAGGCACGGGGCGGATGTTGTTCCGTGGGTTCCCTTCCGCGTCGGGGCGGATGGAGACCTTGCCAACAAACCTCTTCCCGTCGAAGCGAGGGAGTGGGAGTTCGGTTTCCCCGAAGGGAACTTTCTCGAACTCGTTGACCTCCTCTGGAGTCAGGAGCGTCTTCTCATCCACCGCCTGCAAAAAGGCAGCGAGGTTTTGCTTAATCATCTCCGGCGTGGCCTTGCCGGTCGGGGTCAGCATGATGCTGAACGGCACCGGCATGGAGGGAGGCCACGGTTCGTCGGTTTGGAACTTCAACGCTGGCGACACGACCATCAACAGTGCTCGAAGAGACGTTGTCGTGTCACCACCAGCGCGTTGTTCTCGACAGAGTCGAGCGTTTTTGATGGAGAACTCGTACACCCCCGGCGCAAGCAGGGGGAGACGGGTTAGGGATGGGTCACTCAGGTCTTGTGTTAGGATTTCTGTCAGGTTCATGGTTTTTTGTTTCGGTTTGTGGGTTGTTTCTACGTTCCACCTCACCCAAGGTGGAAAGGGTTATGTACATGAAGCAGTATGCAAAAGCCGCCACGATGAGAATGGCGGCCACAACAATGTCAGGGCTTACCACCATCAAGTGCCTCCTTCAAAATGGCAGGAGTGAAGATGAACTCGGGTGGAAGCCGCATTGAGGTTCCAAGAGCTTGGATTGGTGGCGAGCCACCCGGAACTGTGCGGACAATTGTCTTCCATTGGCCGTCTTTGTCCAACGTGCCGCGGACTAGCCAACAGTCCGTGAAGAGGGCAGGGACCCCAGTTTGGGACTTGCCCGGCAAAAGGGGAACCTGCCAAATGCCGCCGACAAGCTCGTCTCGAACCGTGTCGAGGTGTGCGGTCACCACCGCAATCTTTGGCACGGCGAGGAGCTTGGCCAAAAGGGTGCGGAGGAGGACCTCGTATGGGTTCCAGTGGGCTTGGGACATGAATTGGAGGGAGGCGACGGTGACTGGGTTGATGTTCGTTGGCCGGGCGTTGGCAACGTAGCGACGCAGACAGAAGTCGACGACGGTCAACGAATCCAGCACCACCGTTTCCGACCCCTCGTGGAGGCAGGCCGCGGTGACGGCCTTGTCAATTGCGGCCCAGTTTTCGACTGGGTCAGTCGACGTTAGGGGTTGGTCGAACCAACCAACCTCGGGCTTTATTGTCTTCGTTGCGTTTGCAATCTTTCCGTCCAAGTCAATGACAAATGGCTTGGGGAAGTGCAACGCAAGTGTGGTCTTCCCCGAAAAGGGGTGACCAAGGAGGAGGATTTTGGGACGGGTGTGTTTTTGGACTTCAGATATGGGTTTCATTTTTTCAGGGGTGAGAAGGTGTCATCGGCGAGGGTTTGGGTGACTAAGTACATCCGCGCCGAAGGTGGGATGCGGCAAATGCCCGCGTATGCACAAGCTCCGAATTTGTGTGCGTAGCAGGAGGTCAAGTTTGCAAAGCGGCCATTTGTCAACACCTCTTCCGGTTCCGCTTTGGGAAAGGAGCGGACGGTTTGGGTCACGAACTGTTTCCACTCCTCAAACATCGTTGGCTCACGGATGAAAAGCCGCGAGACCCAACGAGACTGGGGATTGGTTGTTCGAGTGATGAAGGCAGTTATGACAAAGGTTGTGATGTCTTCGCCAAGTGCCTGTGATGCGGCCCACAAGTAGCCGGTTTGGGCAATGGAAACCTCGAATTCGTTCCAAAACAGGCTTGAGTCAATGCTGCTGGTTTTGTAGTCCTGAACAGCAAGCGCGCCGTTTGGGAGACGAACGATGCGGTCAATGCGGCCACACCAGACGATGTCGTCGGTGAGCGGTAGGGCAAAGCTACACTCCACGGCCGGCAGACCGGTGTCGAGGGTGTAGGTTTCGTACTCTTGTTTGTAACTCTCGATGGCCTCCTTCAACATGAGGGAGTCGCGGCGGTCTTGGACTTTGTCCAATCCCCACTTCCCCGCAATTGCTTGGAGGTCGGGGGTACGACCGCATCCGATGTCGGCCAACGCCTCATGGAGGGCAGAGCCAAAGGAAAGTGCCACCGATGGGGTCGGCGGCACTTTCCGAAGACGGTAGTGGATGAACCACGCACGCGGGCACCGAGCAAATTCGACAAGAGCACTGGCGTCAACAGGCTCAAAGTCCAAGTTCTCGGTCCACAACGTCATACAAACTCTCCTTTTCCTGTTTTTCCTTGACTGCCGCCCCGAGGGCGACGTGGTTTGTGAGGCGGGACAGTTGCCTCACCACTCTTTTCAGCTCCTCGTCGGTCAGACGGGAGATGTCCATTGTCAGGAGTTCCGACAATGGCGTTTCTGAGGTCGGTGTAGGTGCTGATTCTGGATTTGGCGATTGCATGGAGGACGAAACGGGTTAGGGTGCTAAAACAACGCGGGCCGAAGCGGAATTCGAGTTCCTCTGCGACCCGGTCGTCAATGGTGGTGTTAATGTGTCGCATTGGTTAGACGATGACAAACTTCCCACCCTCCTCAATGAAGGAGAGGGAGAGTTCGGTTGCGGTTTGCTGAAACATTGCCTGTTGCTCAGGTGTGGAGTTCTCAAGGTGAGCCTCCAACACGACTGAGTAGCGGACTAGCAAACAAATGGCTCTGATGACCTCCGGTGGGAGCGGTCGGTGGCAGTTTACGACTAACGTCTCCCCACGCGGCTTTGGGCCACTGAGGGGGTCGCCGCGGATGACGATGGTGTCGTCGCGGTCCGTCTTCGTGACGAGAAGGCGGAGTTGGAGGAACTTGTCCATTGGTATGGTGGTCCTCCACCGGTACCGACGTAGCGACAATATCGCGTCGCGGAGACGATAAACTGCCGTGATGGGTTGAACCCCTTTGATGTGGACAAGAACCGGAGATGGGTGCTTGGCCACCGCTTCCGCAATGACGTGCTCCCACTTACGGAAGGCTTTCTCTGTAAGTTCAAAGCGCATCGTCAAAAGGAGGTGTGGAGGGTTTTGACCTCCACACCTCCGCGGGTTTGGGTCAAATAAGACCTTCCTCTGCCTTGCGGCGGAGTTCGGCCTGCTCCGCTCGCACTTTGCGGAAGTAGGCATGAACCGCACGGGCGAGCGAGAGGTCGTCGTTGGGGTCGACGTCCGTCCCCAGCTTCTCCCGCAACCGGTCGGCCAACTGCTGCCGGGTGCCCTTTGTCTTGACAAAGTGCTCCACGTACGCAAAGGCCGACTTTGGCGGGGTGGAGGATGAGGTGGTCGAACGGCGTTCGGCGTTGGCGACGGCAAAGAAGTTCAGCCCGCTCGCCACTTCCTGAACGATGTCTTGGATGTTCGACACCACGCCGTCGCGGAGCAGACGACTGATGTATTCAGAAACGGCTTCGGAGACGTTGCCTTCTTCGTCCGTTTGCCGTTTTTCACCCGTCTGCTCTTCCAACCGCTTTGCAACCTGCGTGCGCACCGCGGTTGCAAACGGGTGGTAGATGATGTGGTCAGTGAACCCTTCCACGACCTTCTGTTCGGGAAGGTGTTGGAGAAGTTCCTGAACGGATTCGGGAACTTCGATTGTGACCTCGGTACCGAGGAGTTTGTACGTTTCTTGCTTCATACTGTTGTTGTTCCTACAATGCCCGGTGCCGCCGGGCGCGGTGGGCAGTGAGTGCCCACCAGAAGACGGGCAGTGCCCGTCCTCGCGTGGAAACTCACAGCCGACATCCGTGTTGTCGGAGAACGTCAAGGAAAGCTGACTTGAACGTCTCCGACAGAATGTTGGCGGAGAGGATGGTGTCTCCGTTGTGGGAGATGATGATGGTTGGGCCGTCCACCACGACCGTCGGAGAAATGATTGTCCCCGTTGGGGTCAAGATTTCTCCAAACGGGCCGTCGAGGGTGGGGCCAGAGGTTGGGAGGTAGGTGTTCCACCGAGTTTTTTCAAACATTCGCTTATGAGGGTTTGGGTTAGATAGGAGTTGCGGTCGTTGATTTGGAAGACCGCAATCACGTTGTTGTCCTCACCCGTCAGGGTGATGGTGTGGCGGGTTATGGTTAGTTGCTGGACCATTTTTCGAGATTTGGGTTTGTGAACCCTGCCAACGACAAGACGGCAAGCACTGCCGCAACATGTTGTCGTTCGGGGGGTTGGTTGATGATGGACAACCGGACGGGGTTGTTTTCGTCCACCACAATGCCAAGGTCCGGACAATCGGGCGCGGCCATAAGGGCGGCAAATTCGACCACTTCTGGCTTGACCCCGTCAAGCGAGGCAAGGGTGGCGGCAAGCTTCATGACTAACAAAGCGTCATCCCTTTTCATTTGAAGTTGGACACACGCCCCGTTGATAGGTTTGGTGTTAGTATCTCCACCCGAAGGTGGCCCTTCAACGGGGCGGTGTGGTTCTTTTGCAGAACAGGCTATGGGTGAATGAGGCCAACAACGGGTTCGTCTTTGGACTTGGGGTCATAAATCCCCTCCAAAGAGAAGCAGTTGTGGTCCCGAAAATTTGAAGGAAAGACGGTGGTGTCGTAGCGGACACCCCGATACAAATGCCCGTGGGGGTTTCGTGGAGGGTAGTTGAGGCGGGTTGCCATTGACAAGGAGTCGAGAATGGCATCCGTCAACCACCCGGGGATACAGGCAAAGCAGAAGGAGTCAACACAAAAGCGGTCAGACAACGTCCGCTTTGTGTAAAAAGATTGTTGGACCCAGAGGTCCCCGTTGACGAAGACTTCGAGGACAATTGAGGCCCAGTTCAACCGTGCCGCAACCGTCGACCCGGAGAGGAGGAGGGTTGCGGAGTAGGTGTCGGGCTTGATGGTGATGTTGGTGACGTACTGTTTGTTGAACCACTGGTACAGTACGTCCCTCGCCTCCGGCATTTCGAGGGCGAGGGCACCGGAGGTCAGTTCCGGTCCGAGTTCTTTTGGCGAGACTCCCAAGATGAGGTCTTGCCAGATGACGGTGTAGAGTTCGTTAGCTGGGTGTTTGCGGAGGGTTAGTTTCATGTTTTTGAGTTGGGTTGGTTGTGTAGATTGTCTTTCCCACCTTCACAAGACGGGCAAGACGGACGTGTTGGGTGGACAACAGGAAGGCTATTGTGCCGACACTGTCGCCGCACCAAAAGACCAACGGCCTCCCCTGCGACCGTGGAAGGGGTCGGTCCCACGGGAGCCATTCGCACTCGAAGACGCGGACGTGCTTGGTCAACTTCTCAACCGTTGCAAGTGCGTCCGCGTAGTATTTGGCCGCTTCAAACGCCGCAAAGACGAAGAGCGGCCCGCAGTTGGGGTGGGGGACTACGGCGGTCCCCTCTTTGTAAATCCGTCGGGCTGGCCACGGCGCCGAGGTGGAGACGCGGCCAATTGTAACTTTCCATCCTTTTTTCATTTTGTGGTGTCTCGTTCCAACACCATCAGCATGTACACTAACATCAACTCAAAGCCTCTTGGGTCGTCGACCATCTTGCGGAAGGCTTTGAGGATGGGGTTGTTGGTTGGGTTTCCTGTTTCGGTTAGTTCATCAACCGCCGCGCGGGCGAGAAGAAGGCCGACTTTTTTCTTCTCGTCCGTGATGTTTCGTGCAATCGCCACGCTAAGGCGGGCGATTATGTTGAGTTGGTCTTTTGTCATTTCACTCTCCTTTGAATGGCGTCTCGGAGTTCGAGTGTGATTGCCACTCGATACTCCGTGGGCCAATATTGGCCCGCGCTGAAGTAGAGGTGGCCATCCCTAACACAGAAACGGCCCGACTGGAGGAGGTCTTTGACCGTGACCCCGACCGCCTCCGCCTCGTCGACCGCCTTGAGGGCAAGTCGGCGCCAGCGGGTTATGTAGTTCCGGTCGCGGTTGTACATTGCGTCGGAGTAGGGGGTTTCTCCATACAGCGACCGTGAAAGGCCCGGAGGTTGGAGGATGAAGTCGCGGACTATTTGGAGGTTTTTCATTTCTTTGTGGGGAAGAGGGTGGAGGTGACTTCCTCCACCGAGTGACCTTTGAGCAAAAGCCGGTTGGCCTTTGCGGCTACTTTGTTGGCCACGTGTTGCCAGTGGCCAATGTAGTAGCGAGACCGTTCCGTAACTCCCCTGATGCCAATTGGGGAGTGCCAAATCTCAACAACCCCCTTTGCGTTGAGGGTTGGTGGGGCACCAATGGGTCCAACAAGGACCCGCCAATATCCGCGCCGTTGTGCCCCTCGGAGCCACCCAAAGCCGTTGTTTGGGACGGTGCGGAAGTGAACGAATGCTTCTCTCATGTTGTCAAGCTCCCAACGTGCTTGCCTTTTCCCAGTAGAGGTACTGGTAGTAGGCAAAGGCCACGGTGACGTTTTCCTCCAACATTGGTTCCAGCTTGGACCCAATGTCCGCCAACCGTTGCCAGTAGAGGAAGGATTGTTCCTTTAGCCAGTAACGGGCGTCGGGGTGTGGGCCGAACGTCCAGTCCATTGTTGGCCGCAACCCAAGTGGGATTTTCTTTGCCGTTTCCAACTGGGAGAGGAGTTGGTGCATCCAACTCCACGCCATTGACAGGTGGGAGGCAAAGTAGGTGCCGTTCTCGATTTTGGTGAGGTTGTCACAAAGACCCTCGACCAAGGCTTTGAGGGTTTCTGCGACTTCGTTTGCCGCTTTTGCGGCGTTTTGGATGTGGTCTTGAGTGATACCCACGCAGCTTGGTGGGATGACCACTCTTGGTGTTATGACTGTCATTTTTTTTTGGGGTGGGGGTGTTGCACCTTGGTCAACACACCTCGTCTGGTGCCAACGAGGGTGTTTGGACCGCCTTGGCCCCAGCGGTGGCGGGGGACTCTGGGTCACTCGTCATTTCCTCAATCAGGCAGCGTTCGAGCTGGTCGAGGTCGTCCGTGTACTCGGTGGGCAGGTTGAGGTCACAGCGGGTTTTGTATGCCAGCTCCGTGGCAGCCGTGCGGAGGCTTGTGCACCTGGACAGTATCTTCCGGTGGTTTCGCAGGGCCACTCGAAGCTTCTCCACGGTGTCTTTGTCATCTTCGACTGCCGCCTTGATAAGTCGACGTTCGAGGGATTTCAACAGGTCGCAGTCGTTTGGGTCATGGCCAATTTCGACTGCCGCGTTGCGCAAGGTTGTGTTGGCTGCCACCTCTAGGCATTGCGCCATGAAGTACTTATTGTGGATTGTCCTAACCACCTCGGTCAGGACCTCTTCGTTCTTTTTGTTCATGTGTTTTGGTGCCGGCTCGGTGCCGACGTTGCACCTTTGTTTCCACTCCCCGTCCGGTGCCGACGGGGGTGTTGGGCCGCTTTGGCCCTGACTACGACGCCCGCCGTGCAGGCGTCGGGTGTCAGGGTCAATCAAACCCCATTGGCGGAAGCACGAATCCAGTACAAAATCCACTCCCACGCTTCGTGGTAGGGGTCTTTGTTTTGGTCTGGTGGAGCGTCCATTTTAACCCCAAGCTCCACAAGACGTTCAATCCGGGCTTTTGAAACGTCCCGGATTGCCGAAAACCAAAGGCGGTTGTTTTGGTTGGAGTCCAACAGCTTCAGAACTGTTGTCTTTTTGTAGGCTGGAACGAGGTGTTCTACTTTCTCCAGCTTCTTCGCCACCTTGACGGCGGCGTAAATCCAATCGGCGAGGTTTGTCGCCGTGGGGTTGGTGCGAACTTCGTGGTTCGCTTTGTTCAGAGCCGCAACGTCCGGCTCCAGTTGGGTGAAGAAGTCAACCGCACGTTGGTGCTCTTCCAACGCAACTCGAAGGGCTTTGCCTTTGAGTTGGTTGACAATGGGTGGAACACTTGGGATTTCCATGGTTGTTACTGTTTCTGTTGCAACCCAAGCTCCGCCAACGCGGCATCGTGTTCGCGTTGACGAATTTGGTCGAGGATGTCGGCAACCCTTTTGTACTCATCGTCCACCGGAGCCAAGAGGGGGTTGCCCAGCAACTTGGCTTGTAGAACCTCTCGGTGGGCTCTGCCCTCTTCGGTGCTGACCAACCCCTCCGGGAACCAGCGGACGAGGTATTCGTACCTTGGCTCCGTCTTGGGGTTGTCGGTTGCTTGCTTCTTTTCCCACTCCGCCAGCAGCTTCTGGCGGTACCAGAGCTTGCGGGCATAGTCGGCGTGGTAGAGATACTCACGCGCGACGTAGTAGGTGGGGTTGCACTCGTGGAAGACCTTCTCCAACAGGTCGTCGGTGGTTTTGAACAGCAGATAGAGACCGGGTTCGACGGTCTCTTTGATTGTCAAAGTGGCAAAGGCCGCATTCCACACGTCGGCCCCTTTGACGAACCTCCGGCTCAGTGGCCGTGTCGAAAGACTGGGTATCCCAGCCGCTTCGGTGACCACCCGGGTCCGCGTGTAGATTCGTTCAAGGAAATCCACCGGAACCGCCCGAAGAGCGGTTGTGGTGTAGGTGGAACATGAGTTGTCGCACACGGCAAACTTGGCATCGTACCCTTGTTGGGCCATCCAACAAAGGGCACTGGTGAGCACGTTGGGGTTGTCGCAGCCGAGGAACCGTGCGACGGACTCCCCGGCAGAGTGAATGGCCCAGAGTCGGAGCTTCCAAAGTTCACGACCAAACCCACTTCTCCTCCGAATGTCGGAGGAGAGTTGGGACCTCACCTCTTCCTCAAAGCAGCAGCCCCAGTCTTTGGAGACTGCTACCTTTTCCAGCAACTTGCCCATCTCAACGGTGACGTTGTACGTCTCCCGAAGGGCCTCAATGTTTGGGGTTTGATTTTTCATTTTGCCAACCGCCCTTCGACTGGCGGCGTCGCACCAGTGTTTTCTCCCCACCCCCGGTGCCGGGATGGGGGAAGTGCCTAACTAATCTCACGGACCGACCGTTGAAAAGTTGGCACTGACTACGACCCCCACCGGGGGCGTGGGGGTCGTGTGTCAGTGTCAACGCTCCACGACCGGTCGGTCGCGGTCGTAGGAGGGTTGGTGGAGTCCACCCCCAAAGTCCCTCTTCAGGGGGCGGACGCGGGGGCCGTCAACGACGACCTCCGACCGGAGGCGGAGGAACTTTCGACGCTGGCGGGGGGATAGGGTTTGGAGGAGAGTTTGTTCCATTTTGGACTTGTTTCAAGAGGTTTGAAAGGTCAATGCGGTGGGTGACATTGACCTCCACAACTGGCCGACACCGCCCCAAGAGGGCAATGCCCACCACGACCATGACGACCACGAAAACGTTCTTCATCGGATTTTGGTGGTGGCTTGGGTGGTCCACCAAACCACCAAGATGGCCGTCACAATGACGGGGACAATCAACGTGTCTGTCATTGTTCCTCCAACAGAAGTTCGACGAGTTTTCTCCGCAGGAGGGACTCGTCTGTGTCTGCAAAATCCAACGGAAGCCGTAGGTTCCGTCGGGTGTCGTAGAGCAGGGTGCTTGCCCTACTCTCACAGTCGGTGGCCTGTTTTTGCAGGTCACTGTGTTCGGCAAGACCCCGTTTGAGGGTCTCGACCACCTTCTCGTTCCCCGCCACGAGGGCGTCGACGAGAAGGGTTTCCAACGACCCGCGGAGGTCGTTGGT
>CALAMI010000032.1 GCA_937925685.1 Candidatus Binatia bacterium
GCTCCCGGCTTCTCCTGGCCGATTCCCGTGATCTTTTTAAGGTTCTCGATGATGGGCATCAACCTATCCCGGACCCCGGCCAGGTTATACTTCCAGACAAGGAATCCTGCAGCAATTATGGCGACGATCTTCGCGGCCAAGCCCAGTGGACCAAGGACGTTCCCGAACATGTACATCATGCCAACCCGTTCGGGTTTCATTCCCAGCAGGGCCTCGGCCGAGTAGCGCCCACCAGCGATCTGGGTGGCAATCCCTGGGGACTCGACAAGCTGCTGCCGGATCATCAATCCGATATCGAAGAACCGACCGGCCCACAGTCGGAATATACCCATCAGGAGCGAGATACCGCCGGCAACAACCGTAAGGGTGCCGCCCAATGAGATCATCGTAGTGATGAACTTGGCGATATCACTACCAGCGTTCTTGGTGTTGGAACCGAACTTGGCAACCGCGACGGATGCCTCCCCAAGGAGCCTCACCACGGGGTTGAGGAACTGCACCAGGGGCAGACCAAGCATCTGCCGTACCGCCGCAGAAGCGTTACGGAAGAATTCCCGCGAGAAGAACCACGAGCTGGACAGTCGGTTCATGTACTCTTCGGACGCCCCAAGCTCGCTGTTGATGCCGGCAATCGTGTCCCGCATCTTGCGGTAGTTCTCTAGGCCGTAGTCGGAAAGGGCGAGGAACATCCGTATGCCACGGATTCCGAAGATCTCGCTCAGGGTCATGAGGCGGATCTTCTGGGCCTCGGGGAGAAGCTCTTCTGGAACCATAGACATGGCCTTCTCCCATGCCTCGGCCGCGGCGATCATAATCTCCCCCATGTCCCCCAACCCCGCCGGGGTAAACAGGGCAGGAGGCTCCCCTAGCCCCAGCTCTCGGTAAACAGCCAGCGACTCTTCGAAGAAGTTGATCACCTTCTCGCTCCCCATCTGAGACAGGGTTCGCGAGATAAGAGTACCGGCTTGGGCCGCGGGAACACCTTTTTGGCCGAGCGCCGTGAGGATTGCCAGCGTCTGCTCAAGGGTCTGGTTCAGGGCCGATGCTGTCGCCATGCTGTTGGAGAGGGCTTCTTCGAGGTCGCCAAACCAATACCGGCTGAGTTTGGAGGCCTCGGTCAGCATGTTGATAGCCCTAGCAGCCCCACCCTCCCCCAAGGTCTCGCGGAACGAGATGAGAATAGTAGAGATAAACTCAGCTTCTGTAGCCAAAGAGCGGCCCGAGATGGTCGCTAGCCGAGCTATGGCATCGATCGCCGCTTCGGCCTCCTTCAGAGAGAGCCCAGCTCGGTACAAGACCTCAATTCCTTGGACGATCGAGGCGAACGAATGGGGGGTACGAAGGGCAACCTCAGTCGCGGTCTTAGAGATATCGCCCAGCCTTAGCGAGGCCTCATGAGATATCGCCCCCAGCCGGCTCAGGGCATCCTGGCCTGCAGTAGCCGCACCGATCAAGTTCTTCAGGATCGCGGCCTGGAGGAGGCCGGTACCGATCCGCATCGCCGCCATGGCGTAGAACGTGTAGCGGTACATCTCCCGGGACACGTTGCGATACCCGGAAGCAATGTCCTGCAGGGCCTTGGAAGCCTCGGCGGCACCATGGGTCCTGAAGTCTTGTTCAATTAGGATGCGTTCTTCAGCCACGGCTTTTCCTCGCCTCTTCGATTAGCCGCTGTTCCTCGCGAGCATCCCGGATTAGCTTGTTGATGTACGCAGCCCTCTCCCAGTTGGGAAGGTCAAGGATCTCATCCCGCCCCCAGTGGTACTTTGAGGCGATGACGTGAACTTCCTCAAGGATATCTGTCCCGACGCTCCCGGCGAGAAGATAAATCCCTACTCCCCGCTCGGGAGCAGGAGAAAATCCGGGACCCACATGATGGCCGGGTTGATCGAGCTTTTCTCTTGGCAGATGGGACAGAACAATTCAACCGGAGCTGCTACCCCAGGCAGGTTCTTGGCGTACATGGCCTCGATCCGCTTGATCTCGTACGCAGGGAGGGCTTCAAGGTCATCGGCAAAGATCGAACCGTACGTTCTGGGCCCAATCTGGGCAATCATCATCCGCACCGTTTCTGCCCACAGCCGTCCTGGAACGTCCCCGTACCGCTTGAACTTCTCTACCTCGTCCCCAATCGTCAGTAGACGAAGCTTCCCTGTATCATATGGAGTCCGGTCCGGATCCAGTGTGGTGATGGGGACACGCAGCTTGAACGGAATCTGAAGGTCCGAATACTTGCCCCATTCAGTTTCCTCCACAGGGTGAATCTGTACGTCCTCAGGTTTGATCTCGAACTTGGTCATCCGGCCACACTTCGAACATTGCCGCTGAACATACATCTTCTCCCCGGACATTTCCTTCTCCCAAACAGCGAGCTGGAAGAAGATGTAGTCAGCATCGACGAAGAAGAAGTCTTGGTGCCGGATCGGAGTCGCAAGATCCACCACTTGGACCACGGTCCCCTTGAGGATATCAATGAACAGAGACGGGTCCACGCGGTCCCCGCCGATCTTGGACCGGGCATCCAGGAGTACCCGTCCCGTCAACGGGCGAATCTCCACGTCTTTGTACAACTTCCCGTCGGACTGGTATCCAACGGGAAGGGTGATAACCTTTGTCTCCATGAAGTCCCCTCCTTCCGCTGTTTTGTTTTGGCGACCTCGACCCCCCGTCCCGGGCTAGGGCTCCCTGTAGCCAGGCGGGCAGGTTGCCCCACCCGCCCAGCTACAGGTTGGGGAGGAGGGGGCGTCGGGGCCGGCCCCAGTCCTACACAGGCAACATTCCATCAAAAGCCACGGTAATCTCCCGCGTTAGGCGCCCATCTGCCGCAGCGTCGAAGTCTTGGTACGTCACCTCGGAAGGGAAACAGTTAAAAAGACGGGTCCGCGCCACAGGAGCGTCCACACCGGGTTGAAGCCCGGGCAGGTAATAGTTCAGAATCAGCGTTTCCCGTTTGGGAACACCATCGAATGCCCTGGCCACCCATTGATAGAACTTTGGGCTCACCAGTTGTCCTCTCCCCAACGGGCGGATGATCTTCTCGCTAACCCCAGGCATGTCTCCTTGCGGAGCCACAACCCATTCCACCGACACCATAAGGGGATCGGTGGAGTCTGCGGACATATCGCCAATCCGGTACGACATGGGCCACGCCCGGGACAGTGTCCACTTGGCCACATCTTCTCCATCGCTGGCCTTGGCGACAATAGTCACGTCTTGCACGTGGTCGCAGACGAACCCATCCACCACCGAGAACGCAGCCCCCGGACCAGAGAACTCGCCGAGCTTCTTGACGTAGTTATAGAGTTGCCACTTCTCTTTCCACTCCACGACGAGTTCCGTGGTGACCGCCGGGTAACGGCGTTTGTAGAACAGCTTCTGGGTAGCCAAAGAATCCGATTCACGGTTTGTGCCGACGTCCCAGCGGACCCCGAGTCCGGTAATCCTTCGCACATGGCCAATCTTGGTTCCACCAACCCGCAGTTCGAAGAGGAACTGGCCTACGGGCTCGCCGAGACAGCCGGCGATCGGGGCCTCGCGGAGCGTCAGGTTGTCAACATCGAGGTGGCCAGCCAAGTTGATGAAGTCCAGGCTTGCCGACGTGGTGAACTCGTCGTTTTGGACAAACCGGCGCAACCCGGTGACGGCGAGGAGCTGATGCTCCTCGCCGCCACAAGTCACCGTAAAGAACCCCGCCCTACCGCGCTGCTCCTGCTCTTCCCAGGGCATCTAGATCACCCCACTACTCAGACAGTCGGGTAGCGTCACCCAACGGGAGCGCGCCCTCGCGGTAGACCAGGACGTTGAACACGATGTACTCCGCCGGAAGCGCCGGAGAGATACCGATCTCGCAAGTACAAATTCCCTGGTTGACGAGCTCGGGCGGGTTGGTCGTCTTATCACACTTGACGTAATACGAATCCTTGATCGACTTCCCGCCGAACGCTCCCAACGACCAGAACATCCGCATGATCTGGTCCGCGGTGTCCTCGATCTCTTTCCACAGCGCAGGGCCGTTCATCCGATACACAAAGCTTTGCCCGCCGTAGTAGACCGTCTTCTTGATGAGGTTTACGAACCGGCGGGTGGACAGGTAGCGGAACTTCGTGTGAGTACGGAGCGTTCGCGCACCCCACGGGACGTACCCCCAGTAGTCGCGCTTGCTGATGTTGTTGACCCCATGGGGATGGAGGATCTGCTCATCACCCAGCGAGCAGTTGTAGGCAAGCCCGGTGACCGGGACCAATGGAAACCGCGTTCCAGCCGGGGATTCCCACACCCCATACAGGAAGTCGTTCTTGGCCCAAACGCCCAGCATGTACGGGGATACCGGGTCATACCGGTTCCCGACCTTTACCCACGGGTAGTAGACCGCCTCGTAGCTCGTCGTGTTGACGATCTGATTGCGGACGAAGTTGAGGGCCTCCTGGGGCGTGTACCCGAGCGGGAGGTCGTAGACGTACATGTTCGTCCGGAACGGCTTAGTGAACGGCCAGTTGTAGACGTAGTTCAACCCACCCAAGATCACCTCAACGGAGGTGTTCCCCGGGTGGCAAATGTTGACGATCTCGTCCACAAGATCGTATGCGTAGACCCCATCCCGACGGGCCGGATCACCGATGTAGTCGTCAGCGACGATCCCCTCTGTGCCGTTCGTCCCAGCGGACAGCTTGTACGTTCCGGCCTCCGGGGCCTCGTCATCGTAATCCATAAGGAGGCTGGTGACCGTCACGTACCTAGACCCCACCCACTGTCGGGATGGGTCGGCATTGATCCTGGTCTCGATGAAGTCTGCCGACTCCGGATCCAGGGTGACGTTGGCGTACCGTTCCATGGGCATACCACGGAAGTAGACGTTGAAGTCGAAGTACGCCGGTTTGTTGGTTCCGGCCGGGACTACATTGGTGATGACAATAGAGAGGTCATTACCCGTGGTTCCGGTGTAGAGCGCATCGACCTTGATCAGCCTATCGGGGGATTCTCCGATTGTGACGGACGCCTTTTCGGCGGTGTACTTTCTGGTATTCGTGTTGTAGTGAGCTACGCGAACGACGTACGCCCGCTGGCCGCCCATGATGAAGAAGTTTTTGAGGGCGCGGGCGAGGTTACCAATCGAGAAGTCATCCCCGAACTTTCGATACCCGTCCTCGGGGCTCGTGACCAAGACGGCCTCTCCGATGGGTCCCCACGTGGCCACGTCCACGAACCCGGCGGCCGCAGTTCCTGTGAGGGCAAGCGGTTGGCCGCCCACCTCTCCTTCAAACGGATATACATCCGGGCGCAGAAACGCCTCATTGCCTGCCATGGTTTACCTCGTTAGTCCTTGCGGATGACCGTCAAAGCCTCCGCCCGCAGGGCGGCCTGCACATCAACGTGCTGGTATTCCTCTTCAGTGAGCAAAATCATTCCACGAGGAGGGATTCGCACCGCCCGCTTCTTTCCATCCGGGCCATCCGGCAAATTCAGCCAGAAATCGCCGGCAAGCTTGCTACGAAGCGTGTAAGTCACACGCATCACCTCTGTTGGACCGATCCAACTGCGTTGGCATTACCCGGATCAGCCGGTTAATCGCCAACCCCAGACACACCCACGCGGAATGGCGGGGCTCTTGTTTGGTGAATTAAGACTGCGCAGAGGATTCAGACTGTTGGGGCGGGGAAACCGGGGAGTCCTCCATAACAAACTGAACACCAGACAGCAGCGGCCCCTCTTGGGTGCGGCCTGCAAGCCGTATCCACCCTACCCACGCAAACTCGTAGCTGTACACCCCGCCAGTCTCGATCGCGTCAACGTGGCGCACATCTGCCAACCTGCACCCAACCCCAGCAAAACACGGAGCATGCCCCCAATGACGATGAATCCTCTCTGACAATTCCTCCGCTTCTTTCTGAAACTCTGAATGGCATGCCACCGTAACTTTCGCCCGGTAGGGAATAAGCTCGGTTACACGACAGATCTTCTTGTCTTGATCAACTTCTGTGAGCTCGTCAACGACACGGCTGTAGTCCAGCTCTAAAGAAAGGGAATACGTGATGGCAGGAAGTTCGATCTCGACCAGCTGCATTGCCCCAGCTGGGGACCTCGAACCTACATCATAGACTCGCATCCCCGGGAACGCGGTCTTCACTTCGTTGTAGATCGCGTCCCGAAGTTCGTCGAATGAGACTGGCTTCATCTATGTACCCTTGCTAACCATGAAGGTTGGCGGTAGACGAAGCGCTGCCGCTAGCCGAGCCATAAGCTCCTCCCGCGCCGCTCTCAACAGCCCGCTGGGCACCAACGGACGCGGGAAGACCACAATCACTGCACGGGACCGTTTCCCGGTCACGACCGGAGGCACCCGCCTCAAGAATTCCTCAATACTGGGGTCTTCCTTACGCAATTGCCGCGTTCTTGCCCAGAGAAACCGCAGAATGGCCTGCACGTGCTCGGGCTTGTTGAATACAAAGCCCCGGTGATCAAGACAGGACATCAGCTGTCCAATCTCAATCTTTCTCCCCCGCGAACTGACGTGTGAGGCGTGACTCTTCTCGGCAACGATCTTTACGTTCGCCCAGTACGCAAGATGCGCTCCACGAACGGTGAAGGACCCCCAGAACTTGCCCGAGTCAAAACTGTACTTTGCGTCTCCCTTGATTACCTGCGTGATGGGCGAGAGCGGATGCCTCGTTGGGATTCCCTCCGTAGCCGCCTTCGTCTGAAGCTGCCCAAGAAGCTTGTGGGCCCACGCCTCCATTACGGAACGAGCAATGCGGCCCGTGTCTTTCCCGGTGGTCAACGCTCGCGCTTTGTGCTCAAGGATCATGGCCTGCCGGTAGCAGGCGCCCATGGTCTTCTGTACATCAGCAATTACCACCTAGAACTCCTCGTCTTCCTCTGAAGGGGACAGGGGGCCGCGAATGTCCAGCATATCCATCGGGGAGGTAATGGTGTAGGTCTTGATAATCCCATCTACTTCGCGATCGCCGGTGTAGGTGGGGGGAGGAACTGGACGCGCATCTGGCCGGCGCTCGACTATCTCTTCCCCAGCGATCCTCTTCCGGCGGAGTTTGAGGTCGGCAAGCCGCAAGATGGCCTCTTTTACGTCCTCCGGCACCCCAGAATCCACCGCTCCGCTCTCCCCGCTATCGTCTGCCAGTCGGGCATACGCGGGATCGCCACAGTACGCCTCTACTACCACGTTGGCGAACCCTTCCCGGAATCCTCCGCGGTACCACAAGTAGTGAAGCCGAGACCGAACCTGATCGGTAATATCCACCGTCGTGTTCGGACCGGTGATCATTTTGCACGAGATAAGCTGAAGGACGGGGTAGTTCGTGCGGACGAGCCGGGTACCGGTCCCATCCAGGACCATCTTCGCCTTCTTCCCCTGGAGCCAATACCCGTACTTCCCGCGGTTCGTGTACTCGTAGAAGCGCTGTTCGGCGTAGCGCAGAGCCGACAGGATCGCATCGTCTGTGTACTTGTCGTTCCAGTAAGGAGAGGCTTTGAATTCAGCGAGCGTAACGAGCATTATTCGGCAGGCTCAAACAGCTCCGGAACCTGTTCGATCAAGTAGTCCGCAAGTTCGTACGGCACTTCGTGAATTCTCTCCCGCGGGGAGAACTCGAAGCCCGAAACCCAATAGGTTCCGTTGCCGATGTACCGCACCTTGACCGTACGGTTCTTGTTGATGAATTGCACTGGACCCCCTCCTGCGGATAGTGTTGTGGTAACGACATCGGATTCTTCGTTGTTGGAATGGGCCGCAGCGTGAATCGCACAGAAGTCTTGGCCGGGAAGCGCAAGTCGCTTGCACGGTTCCCCAGCTTTGGTGAGCGCCTTGCAATTAGGCATGGTGATACCCCCTCGAGGAGGGCTGGCGGGCCCACTGAGCCCGGCCTATTACTGCCCGCCAGCCCTCAGGTGGTTGTGGGAGAAACTAGGACGACTCAGCCGCGGGGAGAACGAGGACGTTCTTGGCAAGGACAAACGCCCGCGGCCACGGAACGAGATAGTCGATGTAGGCGTACCCAATCCACCGCCAAAGATCCGCCGCGGGAACGCGCTCGCGCTCAAGCCGGAACTCGCGGTGAATGATGAACCACAGGTTCTTCGGATCCCCAAGGACAACCGTGGTCACCGTACCATTGTTCGTGACCTTCTCCGGCATGTACGGAACTCCCAACGGGTCGTTGAAGAACGGAATCCCGTCCGGCCGGATGGCCGCCGAACCCATGAGCGCAGCCGCTCCCAGCCCATCACCACGATCGGACAGGTAATGCTCGTACTGGGCGATGACCGTCGGGGAACACAACCAGACCAGGTTCTTGTTCAATCGCCTGGCCAGCGGGTCGCGGAGGAGCTGAAGCCGCATCGTCTGCCACAGGGTATGGTCCACCGGTTTGTTCTGCCAGTCGATGATATGGGCCGAAAGGTCCATCTTGCCGGCCCCGGTGGAGGTCTCGATCTGCTTCACCCACCCGTCGTCGATCTTGAGAAGAGGATCGCTGAGGGTGGTATCGCCTTGAATCGCCAACAGCTCCAAGTCATCCGCCAAGCGGGTCTGCCACTTGTTGACCAAGAACTGCTCGAACTCTGGACCGGTCAGCGCCCAGTTGATCGTCTCCCACGTGAGGGAGAGGGCAGTCATGACCTTGTTGCAGGAGTACTTGAACGGCCGGTCAATGACAAAGCTACCGGTGTCCCACCCCGTACCAGTCGGTGGCCACGTTGCGCCCTCGGCCTGTGCAGCCCGCAGAACGGGCGATGGAAGATCGAAGCTGTAGAACTCCCCAGCCCGGTCCTTGACGCGATAGGTCTGCGCAGCCTTCAGAAGGGCCGAGTTCGTGATGGTAATGTCGATGAACTCGTCGGCCTTTTTCTCGGGCAGAAGCCCCCAGTCGAGTCCCTCAAACGGACTATCGGTCTTGAGGGCGTCCGTCGTAAACTTCCGCAGCATCTCTCCAATCGTTTGCTGTGCCATCTCCGTAGCCTCCCAGTTACCCAGTTGGGCCAAAGAAGCCCCACACGTACTTCTGCTCCGGCTCCCGCTCCTGGGAGGTATCGAGGACGGGCCGGGAGTTCGGTGCGGGCACAAACCGGTCCATCATTTCAGCCAGTTTCTGCACCGCGGCGGTAAGCTCGTTTACCCGGGCCTCAAGCGTCACAACCTGGCTTGCAACCTGGGTAAACTTCGCTTCGATCTCGGGATTCACGGTCTCCACCTTCGGAGGATCTTCCGCTTTCTCCACAGGCGGAGTCTCGCTCTTGTCTTCGGGCATGTTCGTAACCTCTTCTTTTTCCTCGTGAGTCCTGGGGCCGCGGAGGAAATCCCAAATCTTCTTCAGTAGACTCATGGGGCTATCCTCTGTGGCCGAACATTCCCCCTTCGCTACCCCAAGTTCGTCGGAACAGTGAGCACGATCCGTTTGGGGGCGACAGACAACGGCCTTGACCCGGTCACCAAGTTCGATGGTACGGAACGTCCCTTCCTCGCACCGATCGGGAGAAAACTGCCGGAATCGGTAATATTCGTCGGTCACGTCCACCTTGTCGGCTTTGAACCCGTGTTCCTTGCACCAGGCAGCAGCCTCCTCGACATTGCCGAACTCGTTCCGCGGGCACAGGACGGTCTGCACTCTCATCCCAGCAGGGGAAGCGTCGGCCTTATCAGCCATCCCTGCAGCCTTGAATTGAATTGCCTGCAGGTCCATCCCAGACGGAACCCCCGCCTTGGCCAACGCACCTTGCAGAAGGGACACTAGCGTTGCCATCTCATCGGGTTTCAACCCGAGCACGGTTACCGTTCCCGTGATGGGATCAAAATGGACCTCTTTTCCTTCCAGCATCTTGGGCACCACCTGGAAGTAGGACCCCCTGTTCATGGGCTCATCAACATAACTCACTTCCACCAGCTCAAGGTCGGTGTACTCGACAACCCCATCATCCCGCTGAATCCAACTGCGGGGATAAAACCCAACCGAGTATCCCCCAAGAATCCCGCGTTTAATGAGTCCAGCAATCTCTGGGTACCGCGGTTTAGATGCCAAAATAAGGCCATCGATCGACAACCGAAGCCATACCGTGTCCCCTACGATCAACCCGGGGCGGTGGAGGAGTTTGACCGGCAGTCCCTCCCGAAAGTACCGCTGGAGCCCGGAAAGCCAGACCTCAGCCGGAATGATCTCCTTGCTGTCGTCGATGATGGCCTTGTTGGCATACCCTATCACCAGGTCTTCATCTTCCTTCAGCTCAAGCGGTAAACCGACCCGAACCAGCTTGTCCATGGGCTAGAAAGGATTCGACTACTCTTCGAGGGCAGCAAGCCGGCTGGCGATCTCGTTGAGAATCCCATTCAACGTCGTCGCTGTATAGGCACCGGACTCGAGGTAGGCGCTCATATTGGTGTTGTACCGAAGAGCCGCGTTCGACAGGTTCGTAAGGCCTGTCTCCAGGGACGCAACCCGGGCAGTCAAAGCAGCCCCTGCGTTGGCCGCAGCCTCCACGGCCGCGATCTTCTCCCGGAGTTTGCGGTGCAGACCAGCAAAGCCAAACCCCAGCGGGGGCCTCAGTTCAGGTGCGCTCATCTTGATACCTCCACCAGAAACACTAGATCGGAATGTAGACAAGCTTTGTAGAAACCTGCGCCGTGCTATTCGACTCGCAGTAAAGCACAAGGTCTGTTACCGATGTACATTCCGAGGGATCGGCATACCAAAATGCCGGTCCGGAACGATCATCTATCGTCAATTACGCTTCACCCCCTCCTCCCTGTTCAACTCTCTCTGGTGTACGATTGGGTAATCCGCTGTCGCGAACCCTCTCCAATGTCCGAACGGGAAGGGGTTCTCCTCCCGCGCTCAGGAACACTACCTCGTCTCCACCGGGGACCGGTTCCAGAGCCCGCCGGGACCGCGCCTCGTTGGGGGACAGGATTCCTGTCCGCACAGACAGCGCATCGGCCTGGGCCACTCGCAACGCATCCTCGGTGGTCAGCTGGCGGAATGCAATCTTCCATTCCGGCCAACGGGAAGACAACAAAACGTGGTAGAGCACCGTCTCCCACAGAACCTGGCGCGGGCGGACAATAAACTCTCGGAAGTAATCAAGCTGGACTTGGGCTTCGGTTGCGCTTCCCAGCGATGCGGCCTGAGAGACAGACAGGAGCCGGAGCGGCACCCCGTGCACACGGGCAATCTGGTCCCGGCATTCGCTGATGTAGAGGTTCACGTCCCGCGGGTCCACCCGCATGTTGAGTTCCTTCAGGTTCTCTTCAATCCCCTGTTCCAGCGGGACAATCACCACGCGGCCCGGCCCCCGTTGGAGGGCCTCGTTGAAGGCCCGGTTCACCGTGCCCACATCGTAGGCATCCGGAGCGCTCCCCGCCCCTCGGAGGAACAAGAAGTAGTTCGGCATCCCCCGCGCCTGGTAGAACCCAGTCTGATACTCCATGGCGCTTCGGATCCCTTGAACTGCCGTCAACGCAGCCAGAATATCGGGCAGTCCGTACCAGTAATTGCTGGCGGAAGCCCCACCCGCGTTCTTGATATGGACCAGCTCGGTGACCCGTTTCTGATTGTATTCCGGGGGCAGGGTGGTCGGACTGGGCTTTCCAAGCTCCCGGAAGTACACCCGCTCACTTCCGTTGATCTGGACGTAGTCACAGCCGGTTGGGTGGTCGGGAGGGAGGCGAAACACCGAGAACGCGGGGACATGGACTAGACGGACCGGAGGCCCCTCCATGTTCCTAGACCGGGCATCGGGCTTGCGCACCACTTCAATGTACGCATTGCCCACCGCTTCGTAGTCCACCGCGGCCGGGTAGATCACTTCCCCAAGCCCAGACGGGAAGACAGCCCGAATGTAGTCAACCATGTCCTGCGGCGGTTTGCCCGGTTCGTTGTTGAGCTTCGAGTAGTAGTAGTCGTCCACCATGAGCGATCGGGCCTTGAGGATCACGCAGGCATGGTGGGTCGGTTCAAGCCAGAATAGCTCCACCAGCTGGGAAGGGGTGATCCCATACGGATACGGGATCCACTCCAGCGTCTGTTTGGCCTCGCGTTTGAACGCCTCTTCCGATTGGCTTTGGTACTGGGTGGCTCCCAGTTTGGCCACCAACCGGGAGAGGGTATCGGCTAGAGCCTCTTCAGAATTGTGTTTGTAGCCAAGGACGACCGGCGGGTTATCCATGAAGGTCATTCTCCCCCGTTACTGGGAGATTCTACAACTAGTCCATGCCTTCATTGTCGGTTGGGGAGGGCAGTAGCGTCTCATCGGCGACAGTTTCGGTGAGGATTCCGTATCGGAGGGCATCCCGGGAGTCCATCCACCACTCCTTGCGTTGCATGGCTTGCAGTTTGCGCTTGGTAAGCTTGGTCCGTTCGAGGAAGATCTTGTTGACGAGTTTGCGCTTGAGTTCAACCCCCTGGACGTGGTCTTGAATATAGTCGCTACGGCCTTCGACGGCCATCCACGGGTCGTGAATCAGAACCGTGGTGGCCTCGAACCCAACCCGGCGATCGCAGGCCAGCGCAACCAGAACTCCCCCCGAATAAGCCCACCACACATGGGCCAAGGTTGGCTTTTGAATAGAGCGGATCAGGGAGTACAGGGCGAGCGCTTCGTCCAGGTCGCCTCCATTCGAGGCCACGCAAATGCGGATATCGGCGACATTGGCGTCCCGGGCCCAGTCGGTTAGCCTGGGGGCCACGTATTCCAGAAGTCCGGGCCGAATATCCCGGATCCAGATGAACGCCTGGTTCTCCGCTGTCTGTTCTGCGACTTTAGCCAGAAACGCGGAGATGTACGAGCTGTCTCTGTCGTTGCCGTTGTTGAGCCCCACAGTATCCACCGGTGGGGAGAGCAGGCTAACAATCGCGTTTCTTGTTTCGAACCCGGTCCGACCAGTCCTTGAGCCGACTGTAGACTGCCCAAATCAAATCGCCGGGAAAGTCAAAAAGGACCATCAGCCGATCCAGAATGTAGAGAACCACATCTATGACGAGGGTTACTGCGGCCACGATTACGCCTCGGATCATCAAGAGTACGTTTTTCATGATTCACCCCTCTTTTTAGTCTTGGGAGTCCAAGAACTCCCGGATCTCGCGCCGCTCACGATCCTTGGGGCGGCGTTTGCGCCGATCCCGGTGGAACCCAGATCCCGTTCGGTTGACCACCGGACCCATGGGAATCTTCGAAGGCTTCGGCTTACGCTTCTTGCGTCGCTTCGTCAACCGTTCCTCCGCATCCGCCCGCACCCCCACCACCCTCCACCGGGAGGAACACCGTTCCCACGTCTCGATAACCGAGATGAATACCCGGGACTGTTTCCTCCCCCTGGACCTCTTCATCGACCCCCTTGTTGGACGCGTCCAACAGCCTTCATTCTTCTCCCAAGACCATTGGTTTGGGGACCCACGTTCGAACTCTGGTCTGGGAGCGGGCAGCCTCCCAGGCAAGCGCCATGGCAATCACCACGTCATCGAACTCTCCACCGGCAGCTTCGTACCGGAGGTGCCCCGAGGGCAACCGTTGGGCTGAGAACGCAAGGAGCTCTTTTCGAATC
>CALAMI010000033.1 GCA_937925685.1 Candidatus Binatia bacterium
CGGGCTGGAACAGCGCGTGGTCCTGGCGACCCCGACAACGCTTATCGCACTGCTCCGTGCTGTGGCTTATGGGTGGCGACAGGAACTGATCGCCAAGAACGCTCAGGAGATCAGTGACCTCGGCAAACAGCTCTACGAGCGTATGAGGGTCATGGCCGAGCACGTTGGTGACATCGGGAAAGGCTTGGAGAAGGCCAATGCCGCCTATAACAGCGCCGTCGGTTCAATGGAAGCCCGAGTTCTCCCGGCGGCCCGAAGGTTCAAGGACTTGGGTGCAGCGACTGGCAACGAGATACCGCCTCTGTCGCCCGTTGAGACGACACCCCGTGCCCTCGCCGCGCCGAAGGCAAAGGAGGACGACCATGCTTGAGAAGATCTTGCAGATAAAGAACATCGGCCGCTTCCGGGACTACGCCGCGAGCGGTGATGTGACGTTCCGCAAACTGACGCTTGTCTATGCGGAAAACGGACGTGGCAAGACCACCCTCTGCGCGATACTCCGCTCCCTGCAAAGTGGCCAGCCGGAGTTCATCTCCGAACGCAAGACATTGGGTGCCAGCGACGCGACGTTTGTGCACCTCCGGCTCAACAACGCCAACTACCAGTTCACCAACGGTGCCCGGACTGTAACGCATCCTGACATCCTCATCTTCGATTCTTTGTTCGTGAACGAGAACGTCTACTCCGGCGACTATGTTGAGCATGAGCACAAGAAGAACCTGTACCGCGTCATAGTCGGCACCGAGGGGGTGCGACTTGCCAGAGGAATCGAAGACTTGGACAGGCAGATTCGAGACGCGAATGCCGACCTGCGCACCAAGAGGGACGCTCTGTCCAGGCATGTGCCAACTGGGCTTACAGTCGAGGCTTACCTGGAATGGCAGCCCGTCGCCGATATAGAAGAGCAGATTCGGCGAAAGACCGAGGAGCTGGACGCCCGGCAACGGGCCGCCGCAAAGGCCAACGAGATTCAGGCCAAGGCTCTGTTTGTGAAGGTTCAGCTCCCCTCCATGCCGTCCGACTTTGCCACGGTTCTCGCGAAACAACTGACGGACATCGTCGCTGATGCCGAAGCGAAGGTGCGACAGCAAATCGCCCAGCACCAGATGGGGCCGGAAGGCGAGCCCTGGTTGTCTCAGGGCCTGGGTTACGTCAAGGACGACCGGTGCCCCTTCTGCGGGCAAGGCATGCAGGCGAACGAGTTGATTGCAGCATACCGTTCCCACTTCAGCGCCGCGTATAAGGACCTTAAACAGGAAGTCGCCCGACTGACCCAGCGGGTCAACAACGCCATTGGTGAGGCGGCTCTTGGTACCGCCGGGCAGGCAATCGCTGGGAACGCGGCCCTTGTCGAGTTCTGGAGGCAGTTTACCGCTGTTGACCTGCCCGACATTTCCTTCCCGAACATCCAGCAGAAGTACGCCACGCTCCGTGAGAAATGCCTGGCCCTAGCCAGGAGAAAACAAGACAGTCCGACCGAGGCAATTACGCCGGATGCAGAATTTTCCGTCGCCCTTGCGGAGGTCGAGGCTCTGGTACAGTGTGTCGCCTCATACAACGCCGCGGTGGACACCGCAAACGCCCGTGTCAACGAGCAGAAGGCCGCTGCAAGCTCGCCAAGTGATCTCCCGGCACTGATGAATGAACTGGCCCAACTGCAGGCACGGAAGAAACGGTTCGAGAAAGAGGTGGATGCGGCTTGTCAGACTTATAAGGATGCCTTGGGCGCCAAGACGGGGTTGGAACAAAGGAAGGAGACCGTCCGCAGGCGTCTCGACGAGCATTGCCATAACATTCTCAGGACATACGAACAGTCCATCAATGAGTACCTCGATCAGTTCAACGCCGGGTTCCGCATCACGAACACGAGGCATCGTTACACCGGGGGGACGCCGAGTTCCGATTACCAGATTGAGATCAACAGCACCGCTCTGGACCTTGGCGACGCTCGGACTCCGGCCGGAACGCCATGCTTCAAGACGGCCTTGAGTTCCGGCGACCGGAGCGCCTTGGCGTTTGCGTTCTTCCTTGCGGTTCTCAAGCAGGATACGGACATCGGCCGGAAAATCGTGGTGTTCGATGATCCGTTCACCAGCCTTGACCGGTTTCGCCGGACATGCACGCAACAACTTATTCAGCGTCTCTCGAACACTGCGGAACAGGTAATCGTCTTGTCGCATGATCCGCTATTCTTGAAACTGATTGCCGACGAGTGCCCGTCTGCCGCCGCCAACGTCAAGACGCTCCAGATGAGCAAAGCGGGAGACAACACCGTCATCGGGGAATGGGACGTTCAGGCGGAAGCGCAGAGTTCCTACATGAAGGACTTCTCGACGCTGCTCGGGTTCTACCGGGAACGAACGGGCGATCCTCGCGCGGTGGCCAGAACCATACGCCCGTTCCTTGAGGGCATGTTGAGAGCCCACTTCCCCGGACACTTTCAGGCGAACGAATGGTTGGGTGATATGGTCGGCAAGATACGAAATGCGGACACTACCAGCGGCCTGCAACACGCCAAGGCTGACGTTGACGAACTGGACGCCATCAACAGCTACTCGAAGAAGTATCACCATCAACAGAATGCAAACGCTGACACCGAACCGATAAACGAAGACGAGTTGCACGGTTATGTCAAGCGCACCCTGAGGCTCGTCGGAGGATGCTGAAATATGACAAAAGCCCTAATGAGGACAAGCGAATGATCCCCAAGGAATGCAAACGCCTGGCGGAGGTGGACCTTCCGATTGCCGTGGTGTCGAAGCACTCGGCGCGGGAGAAGTCCATCCGGCACGAACACCCGAGCGCGCACCACCTCTGGTGGGCGCAGCGGCCGCTCCGCCTCTCGGCAGCCTGCTGCCGGTGCGCGAGGATCATACTACTCTAGGAGAAAACCAATGAAAATACGCAAAATCGCCCTTAAAAACTGGAAAAATTTCACGGATGTACCTGTGGATATTTGCGATCGCATGTTTGTCGTAGGGCCAAATGCATCAGGCAAGTCTAATCTGCTCGACGTGTTCCGGTTCTTTCGCGACATTGTTTCCACAGGCGGTGGCTTTCAAGAAGCTGTCCTCCGACGCGGGGGTGTATCGGCGATCCGCTGCCTTGCTGCCCGACGCGATTCGGCTGTTGAACTCGCGGTCACGATGGAGTCCGCCGAAACAGACGGACGAACGACCAACTGGGAATATAAACTAAGCTTTAATCAGGACAACCAGCGCCGCCCTCGCGTCTGCACAGAAACGGTCCGGATCAACAATGAGACGCTGCTGAATCGTCCCAATGATCAAGATCGGAAGGATCCGGAGCAGATGACACAAACGTATCTCGAGCAGGTCAATGTCAACAAGGAGTTCCGCAAAATCTCGGAGTTCTTCGCCTCCATTCGTTATCTTCATCTGGTGCCTCAGCTGGTGAGGGAACCCGACCGATCGGTCGGTCGCGCGAACGATCCCTTTGGCGGCGACTTTCTCGAACAGATCGCCAAGATCACCGAGAAGACTCAGAAGGCCCGCTTGCGGCGCATCCAGCAAGCCTTGCGAGTCGCCGTGCCACAGTTGGAGGAGATCGAACTCTGGCGCGATGCGCGCGGCGTTCCCCATCTGCGCGGCAAATACCAACACT
>CALAMI010000034.1 GCA_937925685.1 Candidatus Binatia bacterium
CGGAGACGGGCACGCCCGAACCAACCACCGCCCCCCCTGCCACCACGGAGACGGGCACATCCGAACCAACCACCGCCCCCCCCGCCACGGAGGCGCCGACGCAGGGGCCGCCAGCTACCGAAACGGTTGAGGTTCCAGAGCTGCCGCGGCCCACCGAGGCAGTAGGGCCGTATCCGGCGCCGCCCGCCGGCACTGACGCGCCCGCGGTGACGGCGCCAGGCTTCGGCGGCGGCGCGCTGGCGCCCTACATACTGGTTGCGACTGTCATTCTGGCGCTGTTCCGCCGGCGATAGACGCCCGCGCGGCTGCTCCTCACGACAAGAGGTGATATTTGTTTTTCTGGGAAGGTTCCTACTTTGTGAACTAAGTTTGCGGTGACTCGGCCCCCTCCGCAACCCTCCCCCGCCGGGGGCGGGAGTCCGGATCCTCCCCTGGGGCTCACGCAGGAACGAAAAAAGAAGGTCCGGGAGGACGTAACCCTCCGGGACCTTCCCTGCGGGGCGAATAGTTACCGACGCTTTACGCGCTCTTCCGGGGAGCGCGTTTTTTGGGCGCCTGCGAGGGCGCAGGTTCGGCTTCGGACGGTTCCTTGCGGGCCGTCTTTTTACCGCCCCTCACCACAGCAGGCGCGGCGGGGGTCTCAACCACCGGCGCCAACTCCTCCAGGCTGTTGGTAAGGTAGTCGCACTTCGGGTAACGTGAGCAGCCGAAGAACGGTCGCCCGAACTTACCGCGGCGCCGCAGCAACTCGCCCTCGTGACACTTCGGACAAACCACCCCGGTCGGCTCGGGCAGAGGCACGGGCTTCCCGTCTTTGCCGATGCGCCGCGTGTTGCTGCACTCCGGGTAGCCCGAACAGCCGAGGAAGGGGCCGAAGCGACTCTTCTTGATCACCATCGGCCGCCCGCAGAGGTTGCACATCACATCGCTGGTCTCAGGGGCGGAGGCTTTGTCAATAACGATCTTCCCCTCGCTGTCGCGATGGAAATCGCTGGTAAAATCACATGAGTCTGGGCCACCCTCTTTGCTGTAACGAGTGCAGGCCAGAAACTCGCCGTTGCGCCCGAACTTGATCGCCAGGTAGCCCTGACCGCACTTCGGGCACAGCAGGTCGGTAACGATCTCCTCGCGCTTGAGATTACGCATCTCGCGGCGGGCCTCATCGAGCGTCTGCTGGAATGGGGCGTAGAAATCGCGCAACACCGGCACCCACTGCTTTGAACCTTCGGCGATGTCATCGAGTTGCTGTTCGAGGGCCGAGGTGAAATCGTAGTCCACGATCTTCGGGAAGTGCTCGACCAGCAAATCGGTGACCACGCGACCCAGAGTGGTGGGAATGAGTTTCTTCTCCACCAGTTCGACGTACTCGCGCTCCTGGATCGTCGAGATGATCGAGGCATAGGTCGAGGGACGACCAATGCCCAGGGCCTCCAGTTCCTTCACCAGACTGGCCTCAGTAAAGCGGGGCGGCGGCTCGGTGAAGTGCTGCACCGGCAGCAGTTGCACCAGGGTAAGGCGCTCGCCCTCGGCGAGGGATGGCAGGCGACGCTCACGGTCCTCGTCTTCCTCACCCTCATCAAGACTGACGTTATAGACCGCGAGGAAGCCGGGGAACTTCAGAACGCTGCCGGTGGCGCGGAAGACGTAGGGCGCGCTGGTTGCCAATTGGCTGCCGACGGTCCAGGCATCAATATCCACCGTGGTGCTATCGAACACCGCTGGAGCCATCTGCGAAGCGACGAAGCGCTTCCAGATCAACTCGTACAGACGCGCCAGGTCGCGCTCCAGATGGTTGCTCAGCGTCTCAGGGAGGCGGGCGCAACTGGTCGGACGGATGGCCTCGTGGGCCTCCTGAGCGCCTTTAGCCTTCGAGCGGTAGATCGGCGGCTTCTCAGGCAAGTAAGCATTCCCGTAGCGCGCGGCGATCACCTGGCGCGCCTCGGCCTGAGCCTCGGCGGCCACGTTGGTGCTATCGGTGCGCATGTAAGTGATCAGCCCGACCGGCCCCTCGTCACCGCCCACGTCCACGCCCTCGTAGAGCCGCTGGGCCAGGGTCATGGTCTTCCTGGCGCTGAAGCCCAGCTTGCGCCCGGCCTCCTGCTGGAGCGTGCTGGTGGTAAACGGCGGAGCAGGACCACGACGCTTGTCCTTGCGCGTAACCTTGCGTACTTCGTAGCGCGCGCCTTCCAGGTCGGCCACAATCGCCCGGGCCTGCTCCTGGTTCTGAATCGCGAACTTCTCCAGCCGCTTACCATCGCGCTCCACCAGGGCGGCACGGAAGACGTCGCGGCCCTCGACTTCGGGCGCCTCGCCCTTGAGCAGATCGGCCTCGATGCTCCAGTACTCGACCGGAACGAACGCCTCGATTGCCCGCTCACGCTCGACGATCAGACGCACGGCCACCGACTGCACGCGGCCAGCCGACAAACCGCGTTTGACCTTGTCCCACAACAGGGGGCTGAGCTGGTAGCCCACCAGCCGGTCGAGCACCCGGCGGGCCTGCTGCGCGTCTACCAGGTTCTTATCAATGCTACGGGGATTGGCAATCGCCTGCTCCACCGCGTTGCGGGTAATCTCCTGAAACACCACCCGGTGCACGGGGGTGCGCGGGGGCACCTTTACCGCCTCGGTGATGTGCCAGGCAATGGCCTCACCCTCACGATCAGGGTCGGTCGCCAGATAGACCGCATCAGCGTTCTTGATTGCCTGCCGCAGTTCGCTGACCACCTTCGCCCTGGTAATCTCGTAGACCGGCTGAAAGTCGTGCTCAACATCAATCGAAAGGTCATTCCTGGGCAGATCGCGCACATGCCCCATGCTGGAGGTCACACGAAAGCCGCGACCAAGATACTTCTGAATGGTCTTCGCTTTAGCCGGCGACTCAACGATAACGACTTTATCACCCATAGGTTTTTTCATACGGGCAGAGGAGGATGGTACGCTCCACTGCCAACTTATCTTGCGGACAGGGACGGCCTGGAAGGATGCTTCGCCCTGACCAACGAACGGTTCGTCACCCCACTACCTGGAGTGAAAGAAGTTTTCCCGGAAGAGCATAGCCCTGCGCGAGCCTATCACCTGGCGATGGTCACCGGCTGCGCCGGGTGCGTTGTAACGCTTTTGCACTATACGCGGGCGAATCTTCCTTGTCAATAGCCATGGCGCTCCTGGAGATCACACGCATATGCAGGCGCCCAGGACGCGCCGAGCGGCAGTGGGACAGGCGAAAAGGGCTTTCCCCCATCCGAGGGGCGCAGAAGCCGCCCGAGGCCGTCGAGCACGCAGACCCTCACCCCTCAAAGGCATGGATCTCGATCCGCAGATGGTAGGCCTGCTCCTGCAAGACCGGCTCCACGATCATTGTGGTCAATAGTCGGAAATGAAGGGGACGGGGTGAATAGAAGAGGTGAGTGCGGCAGCGGCTATCGCTTGCGCCGAAGCCCGGTACTGGCGCGCTCAGAGCCGGGGCGGCGGCCAGGGCACGACACCAGCGACCCTCAAAACGCTCGGGGCCGCTGACAGTCCAGGCTTCGCGGAGGCGAGCCATGGGGCGCAGGTAGTCGATGTGCCAGTGAGGTCGAGGCTTCTCGACGCGGCGGTGATGCGCAAGGCGCGCTGCCAGCCCGCCTGCGCCGAAAGCGCTACCCACGTACAGGTAAAACCCGGAGGGAAAGTCAAACACGCCCAATTTGCCAATCCGCAGGCCAGGCGCCAGGCGATCCAGTTGAAGCACCAGAATATATGTACCCTTCACAGCGATCCCTGGTTGCATCGGGGGATGAGGAGCAGCGAAGCAGAACATGCCCGGTGCTGGATTGTACACCTACAGAGTAGCCTGGGAGCGCGATCTGGTCAAGGAAGAAGCGAGGAAGGCAGGCCGGGTATGTTATACTTTCTCCGGCGGCATATCTCCAAGCATCTACGACAGCATATGAACGTTCTGCTGATCGGCTCTGGCGGCCGCGAGCACGCCCTCGCGTGGAAAATCGCCCAATCACGCCATTTTACCCGGCTCTTCAGCGTCCCCGGCAACACCGGCACCGGCCAGTACGGCCAGAACGTCCCCTTTCCTCTAAGCGATTTCGACGCGATTGTGGACCTGGCGCAGCGCGAGCAGATTGACCTGCTGGTTGTCGGGCCGGATAATCCACTGGCCGATGGGATCGTTGATGTCTTCAAAGCGGCAGGCATTCCGGCGTTCGGACCGACGGCCGCGGCGGCACGCATCGAGAGCAGCAAGTCGTTTGCCAAAGAGATCATGGCGGCCAGGGGCGTGCCCACGGCAGAGGCGATGATCTTCGACTCGCCGGTTGAAGCCACCGCCTTCGCGCAACAGAGTGGGCGGCCCTGGGTGGTCAAAGCCGACGGGCTGGCCCTGGGTAAAGGCGTGGTAGTACCCGATGACATGGAGAGCACCGTAGCGGCGATTGCGCGCCTGTCGGCCACCCGTGCCGGCAGACGTCTGCTGCTCGAAGAACGCCTCGAGGGGCGGGAAGTCTCGGTCCACGCCCTCTGCGATGGCGAACATCTGCTGGTGCTGCCGACCGCCCGCGACCACAAACGTTTCGGCGAGGGCGACACCGGCCCCAACACCGGCGGCATGGGCGTGATTGCTCCGGTGGACGAGGTAAGCCCTGCTGTGCTGGAGCAAATCGTCAACACCTGCATGCAGCCCGTGGTGGACGAACTGGCCGCCCGTGGCACACCCTTTCGGGGCCTGCTCTACGCCGGGGTCATCCTGACCCGCGACGGGCCGAAGATCCTGGAGTTCAACGCTCGCTTCGGCGACCCGGAGGCGCAGGCAATCCTGCCGCTGCTCGAAGGAGATGTGCTGGAAGTCTTCTACGACTGCGCCGTGGGCCAGCTCCACCCCGAAAAGCTGCGCAAACGCAAGGGCTATGCCGTCTGTGTGGTGCTCTGCGCCCAGGGCTACCCCGGCAAGCCGCGGGTGGGCGACCCGATCCGCGGGGTCGAAGCCATAGACGACGAGCAGGTGCTGATCTTCCACGCCGGGACGGCCATCGGCCCTGCCGGCCTCTGCACTGCTGGCGGTCGCGTCATCGGCGTGACCGGCCTCGGCTCGACCCTGGCGCGGGCGCGGGCGCGGGCCTACGAGATCGCCGAGCGGGTGGCCTTTGAGGGCAAGTACTTCCGCAGGGACATCGGGAAGGAGAACGGGTGAGGAGGGACCCGTCGCCGGCTCACGCCCCTGCCGCCGGAACGGGGAGGCCCTCCCCAACGCAGGAGGAGAGGCTCGGGGAAGGCTCGCCCTTCCCGAAGCAGATTGATCTCAACTTGTGAGCATAGTACTCTGTGAACTGAGTTTTTCGGTAACTCCGCCCCCTCCCTAACCCTCCCGCCGGGGGAGGGAGTCCGGCTCCGCTCCCCAATAGGGGCGGAAATGCAAGGAAACGTAGTTCACAGACTCATGGCTCGGATACGATCGTGGTTCCCGAACCCGCCAGAATGCAAGGTGCATGATGTATCAGGTTGCCGTGCTGCTGAGCGGCTCCGGCTCCAATCTCCAGGCCTTGCTGGACGCCGAGGCCGCCGGGGCGCTCGGCGCCGAGGTGGTCCTGGTGGTCAGCGATCGCGCCGACGCCTCTGGCCTGCAGCGCGCCCTGGCCCGCCAGGTTGCCGCAGCCTACGTGCCGCTTCCCGCCACGCCTCGGGGCGCCGATCGCGCTGCCGTGCGGGCCGCCTGGGAACGACGCCTCGCTGACGTGGTGGCGGCCTTTGCGCCTGACCTGGTGCTACTGGCGGGGTTTATGCGCATTCTCTCGCCGGCCTTTCTGGATCGATTTCCCAATCGGGTGATCAACCAGCATCCCGCCCTGCTGCCCGACGACGGCGGCGACACCTACGTGACGAGCACAGGACTGGTCATACCCGCGCTGCGGGGCGCCCACGTGGTCGCCGAGGCCCTGGAACGGGGCCTGCCGATTACCGGCTGCAGCATCCACCGCGTCACCCCGCGGGTGGACGACGGCCCCGTCCTGGCGCGCGCCGAGGTGCCGGTGTTGCCAGGGGACACCCCCGAAACGCTCCACGAACGGATCAAGGTGGAAGAACATCGCCTGATCGTCGAGGTGGTGCGCAGCCTGGCCCAGGAACACGCCTGCGCCGAACGGGAGGTACAGCGGCGATAAAGACGAGAACGGTCACGCTCCGCGATACGAGCCGGGGCGCAAGATGTTGCGGCCCCGACCTGCCACCGTGCCGAGAGGCTTCGCCCTGCCAGCGGGCAGGGGCGTGGGGAAACCCGGTTTCCCCGGGCGCCACCCTCGGTCGGGTCGCCCGATGCCCTCCCGCGGGTGGGGCATGGGCAACAGCGGTTTCCCACGATTCTTCACCTCGGGTTGGCCAGGCTAGCAGTTGATGACAAGGAGGTCAATGATGCCGAAGTATGTGATCGAGCGCGAACTTCCCGGGGCAGGCAAGCTCTCGGCCCAGGAGTTGCAGGCCATCGCGCAGAAATCATGCAACGTGCTCCAGGGCATGGGGCCGCAGATCCAGTGGCTCCACAGCTACGTCACCGATGACAAGATCTACTGCGTGTACATCGCCCCCGGCGAAGCCGCAATTCGGGAACACGCGGAAAAGGGAGGCTTTCCGGCCAATCGCATCTCCGAGGTGAGAACGGTGATTGACCCGACGACGGCAGAGTAGGTGCGCCGTGACATCTCGCCCGCGGTCCGACTGCCAGCGATTGGCGATTGGGCCGCGGGTTAGCATTATGCAGAAGAGATTCGCGCGCCGCAAAAACCGGTTCGGCGCCACCGGATTTTCAAGCCGACAGGTCGAAAATGTGGTAATGATTGTTATAGGACTTTGTGTACAATAGTGCCAGGCATCCACATATCTGGTTGAGGCCCATGGCGCTGTCTAACCCCAGTACGCCCCCGTTTACCTTCAGTGGACACGAGACGTTCGTCCTGCGGAGCAACTGGCTGAAGAAAGCCTACGATCTGCTCCAGGAGCAGCCTGACCTGTTTACACGTGAGGACAGTTTTGTGCGCCTCGGAGTGGGCAAAAACATGGCTCAGTCGATCCGCTTCTGGGGGCGCGTTTGTGGCGTATTCGACCGAACTGAGGATGGCAAGGGTCATCGAGCCACATGGCTAGGCGACGCTCTCCTCAACGACGATCATGGTTGGGACCCATTCCTGGTTACGCCAACCAGTCACTGGCTCCTACACTGGCAGATCACACAACGCCCCGATATAGCTTTCACCTGGTACTTCACTTTTAATGTACTTCGCCGTGGCGAGTTCACTATCTCACAACTGACCCAACAGATCCTCACGTTTGTTGCCCGACATGAAAGAAAACCGCCCTCAGAAGCCACACTCAGTCGTGACATTGATTGTATGCTGCGTTGCTATGTACGACCTGATGCGACCCGACTCGAAACTGCAGTCGAGGATAGGCTGCATTGCCCTCTCCACACCCTTGGTCTGATTCAGGCTCTGCCTGGTCAGCAGGCGTATCATCTGACGAGCAACGCGCACGCGAGCTTGTCTGACCATCTGGTAGCCTTTGCTGCACTGCACCAGGCACGCATACTCAAGCGGGCAACCGTATCGTTTTCCGAACTTGCCTATGCAGAACGTTCGCCCGGCCGAGTCTTTCGGCTCGACGAAGAAGCTCTGCTTACGCGCTTGCTGCGGCTGGAGAACGTAACGGCAGGCCGCGCGGCCTACAGCGAACATGCTGGGATCCGCCAACTTGCCTGGCGTTACCCGACTGATCCTGAGCTTGATCGTGTCTTGCTTGACGCCGCCTTTGCCCAGGAACACACCTATGCCGGATAAGAACGCGATCCGTGTAGCGCCACGGTTTACCCGGTCGGTGCATATTGGCCGTGACTTCCGTGATCTGCGTTTTCGGCTGGACGGCTATCAGGTGACGCCGCTTGTGCGCCAGACCGTCGGAAGGATCATGGCTGGTCTGGCTGCTAATGCCACGGAACGCGCCTTTTCAGTAATTGGCCCCTTTGGTGCAGGCAAGTCGGCGTTTGGGCTGTTTCTGGCCCATTTCCTGCAACGACGCCCGGCAGCGCGACGCGAGTTGCTCACCTCGCTGGATGTGCCGATCCCCGATCCCCTCTTGCCCCTCGATGCACCTACGCTTCTGTCAGTGCGCGTACCGGGAAACTACGCTCCACTGCGTCAGGCATTACTACAAGCTCTCAATGAAGCTCTCGCTGGAAAAACGCGCTCACCGGCCATTGCCGACCTATGTCAAATCCTCGAGACTGCCAGTCACGATCCGGCCCTCGATCCGGTGCGCACAGCAGCGTATGTGAACGAGGCGGCTCGGCTTCTCCACGCCGAAGGCAGCTTCGATGGCCTGCTGGTGGTCATTGACGAGCTTGGCCAGTTCCTAGACTATGCCGGACGCCACGAAGAGCAGCGCGACCTTTTCGTCTTGCAAAGCCTGGGAGAGATGTCTGCACGCAGCGGCAACGCTCCAGTACTCGTGGTAACTATCCTGCACCAGGCATTCGAGCGCTATACCACGAACGCCGGGCCAACTCGGCGAGTCGAGTGGGCAAAAGTGCAGGGACGCTTCAAGGATCTGCCATTCCAGGAACCAGCAGCTCAGATGGTGCGGATGGTCGCTTCCGCCCTGCGCCCGGTGGGTCGCGACCCCTACAAGCATGCGCGCCAAGAGTGGATAACACGGCTTGCTCGGCTTGCCGAAGACCTTGGCCTGCGTCCGGTTGAGATAGACTCAGCGGAATGGCAAAACCTGATAGGCGATACCTATCCCATTCATCCCACGGTGCTTGTTGCCTTACCCTCACTGTTCCGGCAGCTAGCCCAAAATGAGCGATCGCTATTCGCCTTTCTGCACACTGATGAACCCTGGGGATTGCGCGACATTGTGCGCGGGCCATCGCCAGATGGTAAGTTGCCGATCTACCGGCTTACCCATCTGTATGCCTATCTTGAGGCTAATCTCGGCCCGGCTTTGTTCGCGCGAGCACGCGGGCAGCGCTGGGCAGAACTGGCCGAGGCCCGTAGTTCGCTCGTTAGCGACGATGTCCTGCACCTCGATGTGCTGACCGTCGTGGGCTTCCTGGGCGCTATCGAACGCGCCTCGGGGCTACGGGCAAGCCAGGCTCACATAGCCTTTGCTCTCGCCGACACCCGCGACGACCGGGCTGTTATCGACACCCTACGCAAATTGATCGAAAGACGGATCATCTTGTACCGACGCTATCGTGACAGTTTTATCATCTGGGAAGGCAGTGATATAGACCTGGAAGTTCTGATACAGGAAACTCGACGGTCTATTGCCGAACGGACAGATCTGACTGCCCTGTTGCAGCAGTATGCTGCTGCAACCCCACGGATCGCCCGGCGACACAGTTACCGGACCGGGTCTACGCGGATATTCGCAGTGCGGTATGTGGAGGCCACGCGCCTCAGCGCAAACCTGACCGCCGAGAAACGCTACGATGGCGAACTGCTCCATGTCGTGCCGGCTGACGACGAAGAACTGGGTGCGGCGGAGGACTGGGCGCGGGATCCCGTCCGTGCCAGCGAACCATGGAGGATCGTTGTCTTGCCATCACGCTTGCACGATTTGCGCGACTTGCTGCTGGAGGTCGCCGCGCTACGCACGCTGCTCGATGAGCACGCCGAACTTGAGCATGACCGGCCAGCGCGTCGCGAGGTGGCCGGACGGTTGCTTGAAGCTCAGCAGATCCTTGCCAACACGATTGCCGAGACCTACGAACGTGGGTGCTGGTTCTACAGTGGACAGGCCCACCGGCTTCAAAACGCGCGTCAGATTGACGATCTCCTTTCCAGGGCAGCCGACGCCACCTACCCTCACACTCCATTGGTTTGGAATGAGTTGATTGTACGCCGCCAACTTACCTCAGCGGCCGCCAAGGCGCGTCGCAACCTGGTCGAAGCTATGCTGACCCGTGCCGGGGAACCGTTGCTGGGACTTACAGGCTACCCACCGGAACGAGCAATCTATGAGAGCGTCCTGCGCATGGGCGGTTTGCACCGCCAGGACGGGAATGGTGTGTGGCAGATTGTTCCACCGCCTGCGCAGGACCCTCTCCACCTGCGTCCTATCTGGCAAGCGATGGAAGCGCTTATTGGGGCGGAGGGGAGCAAGCCCTGCCCCGTCGCAGACCTGTTCGCACACCTGGAAGGACCGCCCTACGGCGTGAAAGCCGGATTGACACCATTGCTCTTTGTGGCCTTCTATGTGGCTCGCGCTGGCGAAATCAGTATATACGAACGTGGCACGTATGTGCCGACACCAGACATTGCGGTTTTCGAGCGGCTGATGACACGGCCCGAACAGTTCAGCGTGCATTTGTGCCGCACTGAAGGGGCACGCTGGCATGTGTATGAGCGACTTGCCCGCGCACTGGCACCCCAGGCGCTCACGCAGCCGTCGCAACCCGCCTTGCTGACTGTCATCCTGCCCCTGCTGCGGTTTATCAACCAACTGCCGCCATATAGCAAGCAGACCAGACGGCTAAGCCCACGGGCGCAGGCCGTTCGGCAAGCCCTTCGCGAAGCCCGCGCGCCGGAGGAACTGCTCTTTGAGTGGCTGCCACACGCATGCGGTATGCCCTCGTTCGGGGCCGATGACGACCACAGTGCACTGCGGGTCGAGCCTTTCGTCGCTGCATTGCGCGAAGCATTGCAAGAGTTGCAAAGCGCCTACCCGCACCTGATCGAGACTATTGGAATACACATCAGTGCAGCCTTCGGGTTACACGCCACTGGCGCATCGGGTCGCAGAGAACTGCAAACACGCTACGCAGCAATTGCCGCCACAGTTACTGATCCGCGGCTCCGCGCCATAGGTGTGCGTCTGGAAACTGCCGATCCGGGCGATCAACCCTGGATTGCGAGTCTGGCCGCACTGGTTGCAAAACGTCCCCCGGAGACGTGGAGCGATGCTGATCTCCTGGCGTTCGAGACTGCGGTCGTTGACCTGGGACGACACTTCCGGGCCGCAGAAGAATTAGCGCTCGTTGCCAACACTGTCCCACCTGACACACGACTGGTCCGCATTGGGGTAAACAATGGACGGGGCGAAGTCAGCCGGGTAGTGGACATTAGTGTGTCAGACCCGGCGGTGGAGGGACTAGAGGCAGATCTGCGCGCGGTCCTGGAACGTTACACTGATCTCACCATCGATCAGCGCCTTGCGGCGCTGACCGACCTGTTACACCAGATTCTCACCGTTTCAGAGCCTGGACTGTGCGCTGAGACGAATGCTAGCACTCGTACATTCGTTGGAAAGAACGATGACCAACCACGATAGAATTGTCCGCATCTGGGCCGAACGACCGGGTAGGCACATTGTCAACTTAAGCGGCGGCAAAGACAGCACCGCTCTGGCGATCTTTTTGCGCGACAAGATTGCCCAACTGGAATATGTCTTTTGCGACACCGACAAAGAACTCCCGGAAACCTACGAGTACCTGGAGCGACTAGAAGCCTATCTGCAACGACCCATTATTCGGTTGAACGCGCAGCGTGGTTTCGATCACTGGCTAGATGTCTACGGAGGCATGCTGCCATCGGCGCAGGTGCGCTGGTGCACGCGCAAGCTAAAGATCGAACCCTTTGAAGCCTACGTCGGCGACGATGACGTCTGGAGCTACATTGGAATTCGTGCCGATGAAGCGCGAAACGGATATATCTCAACGAAACCTACTATCCATCCCGTCTATCCTTTCAAAGAATGCGGCCTCGTGTTGAGCGACATCGAGCGCCTTCTGGAGGAAAGCGGTCTGGGATTGCCAGCCTACTACGAATGGCGGCAGCGCAGCGGCTGTTATTTCTGCTTCTTTCAACGCAGCGGAGAATGGGTCGGTCTTAAGGAGCGCCATCCAGAACTGTTTGAAGAAGCAAAGCAATACGAGAGCGAACGGGGAGGAGAGCACTTTTACTGGCGCCAGCGCGAAAGCCTGGCCGAATTGGAGCGCCCCGAGCGCATTGCACAGATCAAAGCGCAACATCAGGCGCGTCTGGAACGCGAGCGCGCTCAACGACCTGATCGGCCGCTGATTGAGGTGCTCGGTTCGGCCCTCGATGCTGAAGACGATGCGACTGGATGCGATATTTGTCATTTGTGAACAGGTGGCGGCACATATGTCAATCATTCGCAATACCTTTGTTGACTACCTCAACAAGTACACCACAGCTTCGCCTGACCACGAAGCGGCCTTTGACGAATTCATTGCGGAGGCGCCACCTCCGGCCGGAGGTTTATTGCGGATTCAGACCAAAGTTGAGCAGTTCCTTCAAGTACGCTTTGCTACAGACAAGCCGCCTTCGATCATTCTCACCGGAAATGCTGGAGACGGCAAAACGTTTCTTTGTCGCCAGATCATCCAGACACTCACGCAGAAACCGATACCTGACTGGGAAGAGCTTACCCATACACCGCTTGAACGTAACGGGATACGATTTTATTTTATCAAAGACCTCTCTGAACTAAACGAAGAGGAGGGCAAAGCTATTCTGAAGAGACTAGAAGACTCCTTAAATCCAACCTCACCTAACCGTTACTTCATTGCAGCGAACGAAGGGCGCCTACGCGATTTACTTAATCGCATTGAAGTGCCCAAACTCAGAGAAGCCATTGAGCAGCAACTGCAATACGGTGCAGATTCAGGTTCCTTATCACTAGTAATAATCGATCTCACCAAAGTAACAACGTCGGTGTTTGTGCCAGAGACATTACGCTGGATGACCAGCAATATCCATTGGCAAAGTTGCATCAATTGCCCTATCATTGAAAGATGTCCTATACAGCACAATGCACGAATCCTGCGGAACGATCTGGTCGTCAAACGGGTGAAACTTCTCTATGAACTGCTGGATCACCTCGACATCCACGTAACTCTGCGCGACATGCTGATCCATCTGTCGTTTACGTTAACTGGGAGTCAAAGTTGCCCTGAACTGCAACAACTTGATGCCAGACAGGCCGATCTTAGCTATCTGGCCTACTACGAGAACATCCTGGGTGGACGTGAAAACAGTCCCTTTCGTCGCAAGTCCAGCGTGGTGCAACATCTAGCCCGGCTGCAACTCGGCGAACATTCCATCTTTGAGATTGACAATTTCATCATTAACAGCACTGAACAGGATGATCAGGAAAATATTCATGCACAACTCTTTGTCCCGGCTGTCGATCTCAATTTTAAACGTTTTGAACAAGATCGCCGCGCATACATTGAAGGCGGCGCCGAGCAAGGAGCAAGAGAAGAGACCCTTGCATTCCTGGCATGGTTGCCACACTGCCGACGAAAACTATTTTTTGAGTGGCAAGATGAACGGTGCACCAACCTTTCAATTACGTTTCGCTACCTCAACACCTACCGGCAGTTGCTCACTGACACTCATTACCCGAAGGATGTTATACGCAAGCGCCTGGTTCTCGGGCTAAATCGAGCCTTTTCCCGGCTCTATCTCACTTCCGACGAGGTTCTATACATCACCAGTCAGTACTTGCACAGCGCTGAACAACCTCGACCGCTAGTCCGGCTGGAGATTCCAGTTAATGGAATCGATTTCTGGGTTGATTCCCGCGAAGATCTTTCGCTTGATAGGTGTTGGCGCGACCTCTATTTGCTTATTAGCCCGCCTCCGGAGTTGAACCTGTATCGGATGGGAGATGCACCGAAACCGCAACGCTGGCGTCTCAATCTACTAGTATTTGAATATCTTTTACGACTAGCTGATGGTGGCACGTTTGATGTACTCGCTGAGGAGTGCGAGTTAAGTATACGCGATCTAAAAGATCGCTTACTTAGCGCATTTTCACACGAAACAACAAGTGTTCGAATCAAGTTCTTTGTGGCCGAGCGCCAGCAGTACGTCCTAAAGAACATCTACATTGACGAGAAAGGGGTCATTCTCGCCGGAGGGTAGAAGATGCCATCGCATTACGGCAACTACGAGGCCACCACATACCCCCTTGCCGCACATATCTGGGGTCATCGTCTACGTGCCGGTCAGCACTGGATCGAATACATGCTTGAATTCTTGAGCGTGCTATCGGGTTTTGACTATCGACTTGGCCAAGGTCTTCCTGGTGCAACGGAAAAATATCGTCTACCGAAACGCCTGGGGTTGCGGCGGTTCATCTTCTACGATCAGCGCGAAAAGAATCGAAACCCCTACGATGACCGTGCCATACAGGATCTCTACCATAAGCTCAGTTCACGCATACTCGCTACGGATGGTTCTTCCAGCCAGACCTCGCTCGAACAGGTGCGTTCACTTCTACGTTCTTTTTCGGTGATTGAGGCCAATCGCTCGTGGTACGCCAAAACCCTTTTTCCCGTCCATGAGGAGTTTCTGCTCTGGGAAGGGCAGCGCAGCCGTTCAGTGGAGCTCCCGCCGGAGCGTCTGGCGCTGAACCCTAATCCAGATGAACTAGACCGCGGCATTGAGTTCACAACACGGAATTTCTTTGCGCGTGGCGGAGAAGTCTACTATCTGATCATCTCGGCTGGCACTGAGGGGCGGCCGGATCAACGCACGTTCATTAGCCAACGGCTTCGCCAATTGCTCACCGAAAATAATCAGAGCCTCGGTCAAATTGCCAGCGTCATTGATACAACGTGGCAGCCGCGAGATAATAATCACGCGGACTCCGCATTTATCACCCTCTCGCTCGGCTGGATCCCTCAACCTGACTGCGCCCTCTACCAACAGATTGCGGATGACCTGGCGACATTTCTTGACAATGACCTGGATTCGCTTGAATGCCTCGAATTACTGGCCCATCTGATCGGATTTCACATTATATGCTACATATATCATCATGCCAATCCTCATAACGAGCGTTCAGCACTCCTGATCGACCTGCTTGGCGCTCAGGATGGCGGCGTACTGAGGGGTCAATCAGCAGCGCTGCTGCGTGAGCAAGAAGATCGTCAACTGCGCAGAGCGCAAGAATTCGTCGCAGATCGGGTGCAAGATTGGGCAAATAGTCAACAGAAAGGCACGACGTTGCTGGATCACCTCGAATATGAGACCAAACTCATTTTTCATGTGGGCCAAACAAGGACAAAAGGAATGTATGATAGAACGCTGAAGGAACTCCGGCTCGCTTACGAGCTAGAGTCCGATTGCGATATTGTACTTAAATACAGTGAAAAATTATTCAAAATTTTGGAAGGAGAATTTCGCAAAAACTTCCTTGGAATCCATCGCAAGATCGGACGTGCCATTGGCTTAATTGCCCCGATCAAAGGACCACAGCCACGCTTTGTTCTTGGCGATAACTTATTGAAGACATTGGTGATGGCAAACTTGAAAGCTAAACAGACGTTATCATTCGGAGAATTCCTGGAAAGGCTATATATACGTTACGGAATCATAATTGGTCCAGGTGAAAGTCGTGCCGCACAGTTAATCGAACGGTTGCGGATCAACGAGGAATATTACTCCCGTAACCGCGATGTACTGCGCGAGCGTATGCGTCGCGCCGGTCTGCTAACTGAATACTCTGATGCAACAGCAATCGTGCGACGACGTTTATAGACGTTTATAAAGGAAAAGGGAGCGATTTCATGAACGGCAGCTACACGAGCTTCGGCAACAACAGTAATCGTGCGATGACGTTCATAAAGGAGCCTTTTGATATGAGCACTTCGATTGATAATATCATCGCTGATGCACTTAAAGGCTATCTTGAAGCTTCCCTACGTGAACACCAAGTATCACGAGCTTTTTTCCGGCTTTATGGCTTTGATCAGACCATCTACGCCGCATTGCTGGACAACCTGGCGCGACTGAACTGGCGCCTTGGTGGTATGCAACTCGAAGTGCGCAGTATTGCGGCCATCCCCGGTTACGACGAGAGGATGATGGCACCGCAACGCTCCGCGACCTGGTATCGCAACCATCTCAAAGCCGGACATGCCCTGATATTGATTCAAAACCGCCGATCTACAGATGCTCAGAGTCTCAAAGACTTGTATCCTGTCACTGAAAGCTCACTCACGACTGACGGTCTCGTGCATTTGATTGCAGCGACGTGCGTCAACTATCAATTGAAACCTGAGGATCGCAAAGAACTTGAAACATTTATACATCGCTTTGGACAGAAGCTCTTTAAACCACAACTTCGCAATTTGACAGAGTTTCTATTTCACGTTGACACGCGGCTTGCACAGCAACCGTCAGTCATACTCGCTGACGCTATTGCTCGCGCTTTGCCATACCTGGGGTTGTTTCAGTGTCTGGAGTTGGCGCAACACATCAATACGCTCCAGGGCGACCGCATCCTCCGTCAGTTGCATAGTGCCGCTGGAATTGGCAATGAAGTTTTTGAAGAAAGTAAGCAGGCAATATACCTTAAACGTCTGGAAACCGCGCCATTTGATGATGACAGCGTGTTGAACGGGTACAGTGCAGAGGAGAAACGCACCTTACTTCGACAGTTTATTGAAGGTCGATTTCGTAACGACCGGATCGCTACTCTTCGTGTTCTTCAGATCGATTGGCGCGAGGTTCAGCACGTTATTACCATAAAGACTCGCAGCTCACAGGCACAGAAACTCAAAGAAATCTCCAAAGAGATCGAAGCGGCCCTTTCTCAGGGCTCATCCTCTGACGGTGATCTCGCCGAATTGATTGCCACACTAAATGATGGGCGCGAACCAGAGGCTGATCTGATTGACCGGGTTCTACAAGTAACTGGTGATAGCCTCAACAGACAGTTGCGCAGCAAACTACGTCGTCTGGTCAAAACGCGAACTCGTAAACACAGCGACTTTTTAGTTGGACTGACATCACTGGCGATTGAATTATTGTACTGCCGGCAGGATGAACTTCAACCAGGAACACGCATTCGAGTTGAATTAGATCCACAAGCGCTTCAGAAGCATGATTATGAGACGCTTGCTACATTTCGCACGCTATTCGGCGGCATTGAACAGGTATTCGCAAACATCGAATGGAATCTTGAAGCAGTCTGGGAACACCCATCTGAAGACGAAACTGCCGAGACGGGTGATGATGATGACAACCAGGAAAAAGAACGTTGGAGCGAATTACCATTTCGGGTAGTTGTTTTGGATGCAGATGGTCATGAGAGTGCCAGAGCTGACCTAATCTGGCAATACCGTTTCGACAGCCCTGCTACAGCAACCTATCGGATGCTAGAAACCGAATGGCAAACTCTAAAACATATCACTAACAGGCGCCTCCGCATCCCGATCTTCAAACGCTACTCACGTAGCGAGGATGTAAGTGACCTGGATATTCATCGTCCGTTGAAATCATTTGGCAACTGCTTCGAACAGCCTGAGGATTTGCGCATCATTCTTTCAACTACGACATTGCAAAGATTCAGACCACAAGCGCGGACCACCTTGTTTGAGGCTCTAGATAGACTGGAAGATGCCTGGGGTCAATTTGTGTGGTCGGCAATGGATCGGGGTCTCTTAGCAGCAGACATTGACTCTCTGCTCGAGGCGTATACTGATTTCCTTCACACTGCCATTACAAACTTGCAAACCAGTCAAGAAGTCACCGCTGGGTTTCGGGTATTTAGCCAGGCCTGGATGATCGGCGCTGGTACGTTTGAACCCTGGGCAGTGATGCCACTCCTGCATCCGCTCAAACTGCATTGGTGGCGTGAACGCGCCCGCTATTTTTCTGGTATTATCCGACAACTGCTCAACCCGACAAAACGTGTCCAGATCGTAGACGAACGACGACTACGGCGCGAACTTGCGGCAACATATGGGTCTAGCCAGTTTCCGCCTATTCTGGCTCTACCGCCAAAGGAAGGGGCGCCTCCAGAGTGGTTTGTTCCTGTCGAGGAAGCCGACGGATACGAATTGTTCTTACCTGCTGACAAGCCCCGCGAATCGTTCAGCTCGGCTACGGCCAATCTATCTGTCGATGAGGCAGAGCTTGCAGCCCGACGCACCATTGAAGGCATTACAACTGCCATTCAGGATTATATCGAAACCTATCCCTTCGTGGCAGACGGGTTAGAACTAGTGCTGCTAGAGTGCCAAAACAGCGCCCTTCCTGAACTCTTGATCGAACAATTGACAAGATCCGAACCTAACAGGGTGTTGAGGCGCATCTCTCTCCTGGTCCATACAAACAATCGAGGTGCGCCGCTCTTCCAGCGGATCAGTGAGTGGACGACCAGAGAGCGGGATAGTGTTGATCGCTCGATCAATGAATACTTCCCGCCGATTAGCCTGAATATACGCCAGTGCGCTCTGGACGAAATACTCTCCGCGCCCACGGACAAGGATCTAGTTATTCTAGCTGATGTTCTCGCGCAACGAGGACAACGCATCAGGACTGAGATATCTCCATCCGGACCAGACGATGTTGACCTCAAAGGGTTCCTGCCAATTTACCGTGCGCAGCAGGAACCCTTTGAGCGAGGCGAGCTCTATCGGCGCCTGCGGCTGCACCCAACTGATCAACCAACTCTAGTACGCTATTTCCTGCTCACACAGTATGCTGCCTTAGAGGGACGCAAGGTCGATCCAAAAGCAACAGTAGCTTTCTACCGTGAATTGAATCTGGATAATTGGAAACAGGATCTCGAAAAACTTCATCACCATTTCAATTGGGTCATTTGCTACGATCGTACTATCGATCGCTTCCTCCTCCAAGCGACACTTCCAGAGACAGTGCAAATTATCCGCTATTCGCTAGGACTCGGTGAGAAGCGTCAGCATAATCTTACGGTCTCTTCATCACACAAACCGCAAGTTGTCGTACAGCGACGATTGGCCTCACGCTTGAAACAGATGCTGCCCGCTGCTGATCGCGCATTGCTTGATCGAATTGCTGCTCAGTTGATCGAGGAGGCCAAGCAGATCTCCGGCGATATTGTGTTGCGCGCAGCAGGACCGGGCACTTTTCTCAACGAATTGATTGGGATTGTCGCAGCAAAGTTCGAAACTGAACGTAGAGTTCGAGAACGTTATCCAAATGCTCTAATAACCTGGATCTTTCTCGACGATTTTGAACACTGGTTTAGCGGGAAATTTCCCGACCTTTTGTGCGTTGTGATTGATCAGGGTTTGAAAGACACGCTCAAGCTACATCTGGAGATCCTTGAGGCTAAGTGCGTGAGCCAGCACGTCTTCGATCGTGAGACTCTCGATGCAGAAGAACAGGTGCGTCGCGGCGTCAGCCGGTTTGCACACACCTTTGCTCCCGGCGCACATCATTTAGATTCCGCCTTCTGGTACGATCAGTTGTACCGGGCGGTCACTGGAAACTTGATCTTGGATTGGGAGCAACAATCCTTGTGGGAACTCTTTCGTCAACGTCTGCACCGTGGCGATTTTGAACAGACAATCAGCGGGCATGCCTGGATGTTTTGTTACGATGGACAGGTAGGCATCCAGAAAGGCCCTGAGGAGGTACAAGTTAGTCGAACAGCGCCAGATGCACCTCGCGTTCCCCTGTACACGCATCGCTACGGGCGCACCGAATTGTGCCATCTCTTGCGTGAAATTGTTGAGCATGCAGGCAGCTTCGCTTCGGAAGGTGTTTGGAGTTCATCGCTGGAGAATGCCAACCCAGAATCAACCGCAAATATGCTATCGAGTGATCTCGCGGTTGGTATGCTGCCCGCAGCAACATCCGAACCTCACGCAACAATAAACTCTGAGTCTGAGCCTGTTTCAACCGTTGCCGAAAACATCCCGCGAGACATAGCTGGCAGCGTGACCTTGCGCTCAGTCTTAGAACCGAGATCTGCGGCCCCGTCAACTGATGAGCAAAGCTGGTTAGAGCAGACAGCTCGCAATCTGGAACGGGCCTTACGCCAGCGTAGTGTGCGCGTACTGCGTATTAATCCTAGCGATGCCGACATAGGACCAAGCATCGTGCGCTTCAAGGTCCGACTCAGTCACGATGAGACTCTCCGGAAAACTCAAAGTGTAGCTACGGATCTAGCTCGCGATCTTGCCCTTGATGAGACACCGCTGATCGCTAATATACCTGGTACACCGTTCGTCGGGATCGATTTGCCACGTCCGCAACCGGAGATTGTGCCTTTGCACCGTCTGTTGGATCAACTCCCACAGCCCGCGACGGCTGAATTGCCGATTATCGTTGGAGTTACACCTGACGGAAACCTGTTAATCGATGATCTTTCCGAGTTCCCTCACTTGTTGGTTGCAGGAGTTACGAATTCTGGCAAGTCGGTATTTTTACGGAATCTGCTTCTCAGTCTCATAAAACGACATTCTCCGACACAGTTGGAACTTCTCATCATTGACCCAAAATGCACTGACTTCACTTTCTTTAACCAGCTACCACACCTACGCGGAGGCAAAGTGATTACAGAGCAACGAGAAGCAAAAGAGGCGTTACTGGAATTGGCGAAGAGGGAGATGTCCCGCCGCCACCAGATCATGAGGGGGAGAAGTTTGAAAATCAAGCAGTTTAATCTTGATTACCCTGATGAAGCCCTGCCCTCGATTGTAGCTTTGATTGATGAATACCACTTGTTAATAAGCCATATGGATCGACGAGAACGAGAAGCGTTTGAGCAATATCTCAATATTCTGGCAGCCGCGGCTCGCTCTGTAGGAATTCATCTAGTAGTAGCCACACAACGTCCGAGTGCTGACATAATTACTCCAAATCTAAAAGCTAACCTAGGAACCCAGATTGCATTCCGAGTCGCGACGGGCGTCAATTCCCGCGTAGTTATTGATGAAACCGGTGCCGAACATCTGATTGGCCGCGGTGATATGCTCTTCCGTTCGGCTTCCGGGAGACTGACCCGTCTCCAGGCACCGTTTATGTCCGAAAATGAGCTATTCGACTATCTCAAGACTCTAAGGTGATTGAGTATCAGAAGCTCAGCATCTGGTCTCTAATCTTGCTCTCTCCCTACTCACCCCAACCCGAACGCATCGGGCAGGAGATCGGCGATGGGCACAGGGCGATGGGGGTCGGCTTCGCTGAGGATCAGCAGGGCGGGGGCGAACTCGATGAGGGCCTGGAGGCAGTCGCCGCAGGGGTAGGGCATGTCG
>CALAMI010000035.1 GCA_937925685.1 Candidatus Binatia bacterium
CGTGGACCTGCGGATCCCGAGACTGGCGGCTCGTTCACGGTGAAGCGTTACTGGTCGGACAAAGAAGCCGACGGTGAGGGCGGCTGGCGACACACGCGGATAACGTTGTCACCCACGAATCCAAACTACTCTCCGCTCATCCTGTCCGGGCGCGACGTGCAATCGGTGAAAGTGGTCGCCGAGTTCGTCACCGTGCTGCGAGCTGCGTGAGACGATTCCCCGAGGCGCTCTTTCGTGTACCCCGGAGGGGGTTTGGGCGTGACGAGGATCGCTCCTCGCGAAGCTGGTGCGATAACTCTGGGCCAAGGCTCGGTCATCGTTTGCTCCTTTTGTTTTCTTTGTCCGCAGGTAGGGGACTAGAGCGCTCCGCTTTGACCCTGGCAGGATTGGGAGCAGTTTGCTTTGTAACTCACCGCTTTTGATCAGTCGGAGGTTTGGCACGATGCAGGAAGTTCTCATTCTCGAAGCGGCACGAAGTCCGATTGGCCGTCGCAAGGGAGGCTTGGCTGGCCTCCATCCCGCGGCACTGTTGGGCAAGATTCAACGAGCCGTGCTGGAGCGGGCGGGAGTCGACCCGCGGCACGTAGGGCAGGTCGTCGGCGGCTGCGTGTCGCAAGTTGGGGAGCAGTCGTTCAACATCGCTCGCACGGCTTGGCTCGGCGAGGGATTGCCTATGGAAGTTCCGGCGACCACGGTGGACAGTCAGTGCGGCTCGAGCCAACAAGCAACTTCGCTAGCGGCCGGTTTGATCGGTGCGGGTATAGAAGACGTCGTGCTCGCTTGTGGCGTGGAAATGATGACCCGTGTTCCCCTGGGCTCGAACATGCGCGGTGGCTCGCCCTTTCCGCCTTCCTATGCCGAGCACTATGCGTTTGCTACGCAGTTCCAGGGTGCAGAGATGATCGCGAAAGAGTTCGGCATCACCAGAGAAGACACCGACCGCTTTGGCTTACGCAGCCAAAAACTGGCGAATCAGGCTTGGAAGGAAGGTCGCTTCACCCGCGAGGTGGTGCCGATCGAGGCACCCGCGATAGATGAAAATGGCAACGCCACCGGAGAAGTGCGACGTGTCGAGCGCGACGAGGGACTGCGGGAAACCTCGCTGGAAAAACTTGCCGCACTGCAACCGGTGGAACCCGGGGGCATTCACACGGCTGGCACTTCCTCGCAAGTTTCGGATGGTGCCGCTGCCGTTCTTCTGGCTTCACCGGAGGGAGCGAAACGGCTCGGAGTGAAGCCGCGGGCCCGGATCGTGGCCACGACCCTGGTGGGCGTCGATCCGGTCACCATGCTCAAAGGGCCCATTCCAGCCACGCGCAAGCTTTTGCAGCAAACCGGCTTGAAAATGGACGACATCGATGTCTTCGAAGTGAACGAAGCGTTCGCCTCGGTCGTGCTGGCGTGGATGAAAGCGTGCGAACCCAACCCGGAGCGTGTCAACCCCAATGGCGGCGCCATTGCCCTGGGGCACCCAACCGGTTGTACAGGCGCTCGCCTCATCACCACAGCACTCCATGAACTCGAGCGTACCGGTGCCCGGTACGCGCTCATCACCATGTGTTGCGGCGGTGGCCTCGGAACCGGAACGATTCTCGAGCGACTGTGACCACTCTCCTGCCCCGAGTGCCAGGCAACCATGCGAGCCCTGGCATCTAACGGCAGAAGAGTTTGCACCGGGTGCTGGCGGTGATCCCGTCACGGGCAGACGCCGTCATGCGTCGCAGTTGCGATTCCTTCACCTAAACCAGATACCTGCGCCGGAGCGGCAATACATCGATGGCGATCTCGTCAAGTTTACCCTGCGGGTCGGCGAGGGGGCGTTGATCGAGAGCGTCATTGTGCCCATGACGAGCTACCGAGGGGCACGGTGGCGCACGCTTTGCGTGTCGACCCAGGTAGGCTGCCGAATGGGCTGCACGTTTTGCGCAACCGGGCGCATGGGCCTGGTTCGCAACCTCGAGGCCAAAGAAATCGTCGTGCAACGCTTGGTGGCGCGGCGCATTCTTGCCGAGCGCGGAGTGTGCCAAAACGGCCCATACCGATTCGATCACGATGGCATTCGCAACATCGTCTTCATGGGCATGGGCGAACCGCTGGACAACTGCGACGAACTCGTGCGTGCGGTTGAAATCCTGGCAGATCCCAGCGGGCTGGCATTTCCCTTGTCTCACATGACGGTGTCCACCGTTGGTGTCGCCAGCGGCCTAGAAAAACTCGCAAACTGGGTTCGCGAGGATCCACGACGAAGAAAACTCCGCCTGGCGATCTCGCTCCATGCGGCAGACGACGATCTGCGCTCTCGCCTGGTGCCCATCAACCGCGCGGTGCCGCTCGACGAACTCAAAGAACTGTTGCTGCGATACCCGCTAGCCCCGCGGGGGCTGTTTCTGGTGCAATACGTTCTTCTCCGGGGGGTGAACGATTCGGCCGCTCACGCTCTGAGGCTGGCAGCGTGGTGCCGCGACCTACCCTGCGTGGTCAACTTGATCCCCTACAACCCCCAGCCCGAAGCCCTGTTCCAATCCCCGGCAGAGGAGACCGTTCTCGCCTTCCTCCGCACGCTGCGCGCTCAGGGAATTTTCGCCAAGCGGCGGTTGACGCAGGGGCAAGCGATCGCTGCCGCGTGTGGCCAACTCGCTCCGGCGCCGCTGGCAATCGGATAAGCCACCGAGGGATCTTGGCCCGCACTGCTCATGCCGGGGTCAGCGCCGACAAAGCACCGCGAGGTGTGTGGGAAACGGGAGTGGCCTGTCGGCCCCAGGCGCACGCGTCAGGACAAAATGCAGCCCTCCACAAACAGCGCGGCGAACCTTGGGATCGTTCGTGCATCGAAGCACACGCTCGACCGGCTCGACCTCGAGCCGGCGCCGATACTCGTCTGCCAAGCTCCACCCCAGCCCATGGAAGGCCCGTTCCCGGCACTCGGCATCACCTAATCGTTGGAGCCGCTGGCAGGCTCGTTCCGGGCTCGCAGCACGGGCATACTCGGCAACTCCGAACACCAAACAGCCACGTAGCCATTCTTGACGGAAGTTCGTCTCCATGGCGCCTTGTCCATACAGTGGGGCAAGCTGGTGGGCCCCAAGGGCTGCACCGGCCACACTTACCGCTACGGCCAACCATCGGCCGCACACCTGCGCCATGACCTCGACACCGCCAGCGGCAAGCATGAACAACATCACCTGCAGCGGCGCAAAGAACCGAGCGAAGTAGTAATCTTCGTTGGGAACTGGGGCGATGCGACTCAGCGTCAAGGCACCAGCACACAGCATCGCAGCCACAAACAAGCTGCCCACCGCCCGCGGTGCACGGACCGGAATTGCCTTTGGATGTGCGGTCGACACCGCTATACCTAGCACCACTGCAAACACAGCGAGCAGACCAGTGATCCACACGCCGTACTCGCCCACTCCCCAGGCGTCGTGCACATAAACCAGCGTGCCCCACGCGGAAGTCCGCTCGCTGCCGCCCGAGATGGCGGCCGGGGGAAAGAGCCGCTCGACCCAAACGAGCCACCCCAGCGGCCGGCGACAGACATTTTGGTACAGCCAAGGCAACACCCCAACACCAATGCCGGCCAATGTCGCCGCTAGCGACCGCGCATTCAAACGCCGCCACAGTACGGCCGTTATGATGGCAGCCGACCAGCCGGCAACTGCATATGACATCCACGCCGCCACCGTGGCAAGCCAAGCAACCCCAAAACACCACAGCGAATCGGCGGAGTCCTTGTTCTCCTTCCGAGCCAGCAATCCCATGGCACATAACGCCGGCAAAACCGACTCCGGGTGCGAACCAACGAGAGTGACTTGCAGTCGCACCAAGTTGGGGCTGAGGCCAAGCCAAAAAATTCCGCCGACGACGGCGGCACGCCAAGAGAACAACGAGGAGACCACCCACAGGAACAGAGCGAATGTCACTGTCCACCACGCCAGCACGAGCCACTTCAAGGCCAGAACCGATGGTTCCCACCACTGAAGCCACAACGTCCCCAGGAGCAAAAGTGGCACCGACCCTCCGTGATCGAGATCGTCCTGATAGTCCCAAACCCGCAACAAGCCCTCGCGCTGCAGCTCGAGGCTACTGAACAAAAAAACTGGTTCCTCCCAGTTCTGGTTGGTTGCGCCCGAGGTAAGCAAAAGCAGCGCGCGCGATGTGAAAAACCCGGCAAGAAGGAGGGCAAATAGCGCTCCGTTGGCGCCACCGCGCTTTGCTCGGGCCACGCCGGTTGTCCGGACCGGAACCGCTCGGGGTCGATGCACATCCCTTGTCCTACATCGAGCCTCGGAAAAAGCGACCCCCTGGTCGCCAGCCCACACGGCCATGGTTCCCGTTCCAACCGTGTCGCTCGGTACCCAAGCGTGCAACGCGCAAGCGCGTCTGGGAGAAACTTCCGGCCACGGCGGGTTCTGTCTTGCCTTCCACCAGAGGCTGGGGTAAGCAAGTTAAGTCGTGTCGGTCGCCTGGGGAGTGGCGTTTACTCGGTGTCGAATGGTCGTGGCTGCGGTCGCCTGTTTCTTGATGGGCGTAACCGAAGCAAAGGGGAGAGTCTCGTTTGGGCACGAGCGTTTCTCCGACGGGATGGTCCTCCAAGCTGGGACGACAAATCCAATTTGGGGAGGGGCGGATCGCGGCGAGCCTATTACCGTGACGTTTGCGGGACAGACGAAAACCACGGTGGCCGACCCATTCACCGGGCGTTGGCAGGTGACTTTGGATCCGCTTTTTCCCTCGACCACAGGACGAACGTTGACGGTTCGCGGCCGAGACAGCGAAGTTGAAATCAACGATGTACTCGTGGGCGAAGTGTGGCTGTGCAGTGGCCAGTCGAACATGGTCATTGGCCCGCCAACACAAAGTGATTTGCTTCGCTACCCGTTGGTCCGTACCTTTAAAACCCGGCGCTGGGGGGAACGTCCAGCGGGAACTGCTTTTTGGTTTGCCGTCCAACTGCACGAACGTCTCGGGGTACCCGTAGGAATCATCAACCAAGCGGTGGGCGGCTCCAACATTCGTTTTTGGTTTGGCAACTCTATCACCGGTCCGGCAGGCGAAGGCCTGGACGATCGCCTGCGACAGAAAGGCCGGCTTTACGAACGCAGAATCGAGCCTTTGTTTCCGCTTGCGCTTCGTGGTGTGTGTTGGTGGCAAGGGGAAGCGGACGACAGTCGCCCAGGGCAGTATGCGGTTGCCTTGCCGGCGCTGATCCAATCTTGGAGGGAGGACTTTGGCCGGCCAAACCTGCCCTTTATTTTCGTGCAATTGCCGACCGGGGGTGGCTTACGATTTGGCGAAAGCCCGGCGCCGCTGCCGCTGGCGCAACCCATCCAGCTGGTCGCCCCGCGGATGCGAGACGCTTACCTACGAGCACTTTCGCTCCCAGGGACGGGTATGGTCATTACCATCGATCTCCCCGGCGGTACCCATCCGCGTGACAAAGAGGCGTACGGGCGGCGCATGGGCCTGGTCGCCTTGGGCACAATATACGGGGCAATCCCCGGTAACTATTCCGGCCCGGTATTTTCGCACATCCGTCGCGAAGGAAACCAACTGCGGATCTTTTTCCGACCGCGAACTGCAATCGGCTTGCAGGCCGGCGGAGGGAACGGCTTACAAGGTTTCGCCATCTCCAACGACGGGGCGACGTGGATCTGGGCACGTGCCGCCATTCAAGGCTCGGAAGTGGTCGTCTGGCACGAAGCAGTGCCCAACCCCACTGCCGTTCGTTATGCCTACGACGTCTTCCCTCGCTGGGCCAATCTCTTCAATGGCGACGGTTGGGCTGCGGCGCCATTCTCTTCCGATGTCGAGCCAGGACCGGGCGGCACACCCGAACCCACAGCGACACCGACCGCAACTCCCACACCGACGGTAACTGCGACACCGAGCTTGCCACCATTGCCCACGCTCTCACCCACCCGTACGGCAACTCCCACCCGCACGGTGCCCCCACCACCGACGGCAACGCCGACGCTAACCGGCACCACAACTCGCACGCCCACAATCACGCGCACCCCCACTCGGACGACCACGCCCACGAACACGCCCACGGCGACACCAACGATCCCTCTTGCCTGTACGAACGGTACAGAAATCCAGGGTGCGTTGGTGCGTGTGCTCCGCAACGGTGATCCAGCCGGTGACGAGCTGCTACTCATTCTCGGGAACGCGGGCACCTTCTTCCCACCCATCCCAGTCGAAGCGGTCGAGCGCGGATTGCTGGTGCAAGTGGCCGACAACGCCGGAAACATTATCTTTAGCCGTCAGCTCCCGGGCGGCCCCAACTGGACCGTGCGGCAGACCCTCAGTGGGTTCCTGTTCCTCTACCGAGACCCCAGCGGGACACTAGCACCGGGAATCACGCGGGCGAAATTGACCAGCCGCGACGGCACACGGGTGCAATTCAGTATCGGTGGACAGCACTCGAACTTCCAAATTCAACCCCATCAACTGCCGCTGCGCCTTGCGGTCGTGTTTGGAGACGTCGGTGACGGAGGGCTAGGCCGTTGCGGCACGATCGACTTCGCTACCGACGGGAAGACACACTGCGGCTTCTCCATCCTGGGCAACACATTGCTTTGCCGGTAGCCTCGGCGAAAGGGATACGGACCCCATAGCGGCCGCCTGCTACCGGGAAAGCACGCTACAGGTGTTGTAATTTCGCCTCCAACCGATGACGCCAACCCACACCTCGCAGACCGCAGTCACTCGACGAGCCGTATACTTCATCGTGCTTCTAGGGCTCGTGAGCCTTTTCTCCGATGTCACTTACGAGGGGGCACGGAGCATCGCTGGCCCATATTTGGGCTGGCTCGGTGCCAGCGCCGCAACCGTTGGCATCGTCGCCGGGGCTGGTGAACTGTTCGGCTATGTCCTGCGCCTGTGGTCAGGGATGATTGCCGACCGTACCCGCCGCTATTGGTCGCTCACGCTGGCCGGCTACGTCTTGAATCTTTTTTCTGTGCCGGCTCTAGCGCTGACACACCACTGGCTGCCTGCCGCCGGCCTGGTCATCCTCGAGCGTACCGGCAAGGCACTGCGAACCCCAGCTCGCGACGCGATGCTTTCATTCGCCAGCACCCGCACCGGCCACGGCTGGGGATTCGGACTTCATGAAGCGCTGGACCAACTCGGCGCCACCTTGGGCCCCCTCTTGGTTGCCGCCCTCCTTGTCGCCAAATCCGGATACCGGCCGGCCTTTGCTTGGCTTTTGTTCCCGGCCACTCTGGCCTTGTTTTTTCTCTTGCTTGCCCGCCTGCTTTTCCCGCAACCGCGCGACTTGCACATCGGGGCCGAAACTGTCGAAACGACCGAACTGCCGCGCTCCTTCTGGATCTACCTCGCCGGGGCTTGCTGCGTGGCAGCCGGGTATGTGGATTACGCGCTCATTGCCTACCATTTCCAGCACAGTGGCCACGTGAGCATACCCTGGACCGCTACCCTTTATGCCGTTGCCATGGCGGTCGACGGCGCAGCCGCGTTGATGTTTGGCCGCTGGTTCGACCGAGCGGGGTTGAAAGTCCTTCTGGTCGCCACGGCCCTGTCTGCGCTTGCTCCTGTCCTCCTGTTTAGCCGCGGGTTCGTTCCCGCCTTGCTTGGGGTGGTTTTGTGGGGGATCGGACTGGGCGCGCAAGAGTCGGTCTTCCGAGCCGCAGTGGCACAACTCACCCCTGCGGCTCGGCGCGGCAGCGCCTACGGTATCTTCAATATGGCATTTGGCCTCGCCTGGTTTGCCGGCAGCAGCGTTCTCGGGCTACTGTACGGGTGGTCGCTTGCTGCAGTGGGGATTTTTGCGGCAACGCTGCAGGTCGCGGCGCTGCCCTTGTTTTGGCACGCCGCACACGCTCAACGCAGCGCGCTGTAAAGCCAGAGTGTTTGCGCCATTAGCGGAGCGATCGGCGAAGGGCTTCGACGGCTAACGGAACTTCTTCCAGGGTGTCCACTCGCGGGGCCGGAACGCTCACTGGGCCCAGCGCGAGAAAATGCGTGCCAGCCGCTCGAGCTGCTTGCCAATCGGATTCGGCGTCGCCGACGTAAACCGCCTCTTCCGGCATCAAGCCGAGCTTTTGCAAACACAACTCCAACATGTCCGGGTGAGGTTTCGGTCGGGGAACATCCCGAACTCCAACGGTTACCTCCAGGTAATCGGCCAAGGCAAAGCGGCGCACGACTTCGCGTGCCGTGTACCCTCGATTGGTCGCCATGGCCAAGCGGTAGCGGCCGCGCAATGCGCCGAGTACTCGATGCAAGCCCGGCATCGGTCGCATCAGCGCATAAAAGGGCTCGTAGTCCAGCGCCGCCGCCACTTCCAGCGCGCGGGCAATTTTTTCCTCGTCACCGTGGAAGACCTGGGCGAAAAATTGCAGCGACGAACCGCGGTGGGCAATCTCCGCCAGCTCGCTCGTCATCGGTGGGTGCCCGAGGCGAGTCAAAATAGCGTTGTAGTACGCCACGTTTGCTGGCAGAGAGTCGAAAAGCACGCCGTCGCAATCGAAAATTACGCCGCGGAGGTCGTGTTCCACCATCGACTGGGACTCCCCTTTTCCGCTCGCCACCGCAAGGCCCACGTTGTCGCCAGATGCCCGGTTCGTCAGCGCCCTTCGAGCTGCCAAAGTTCTTTCAATCTCGTGTATGTCAGCACGAACCATAGCAGCTGGGGGGCCAACACGAAGCTCAAGAGGCCACTGAACACACCGATGGTATCGGTCAGCCGGTTCGGGTTGGCAAGCACCACGGGGTAAATGAGCAACACACTGGCATGGAGAAAGAAAAACGCCACCATGCCCAGGACGCTGCGCATCACGGTGCCGGAAACACCCAGACCTGGAGTCGCCCAAATCAGCGCCAGAAGAGGAACCTGCGCCATCGACAGGAACGCCGGATCGATTTGCAACGGGATGCGCACCCGATCCCTCTCGAACACGGCAACCGCATTCCCTTCCGCCTCGCCGTGCTCGACCCACCAGCCCGTCAGCGTGGGACTCGCCACCCGCAGCACCGCAAGCGCTGCCGTCCGATAAGCCGCTCCGAATCCCGAAGCCGCCCAGATCGCGAGCAGGATCGAGAACGCCGCCACGAAGCGGAGTGCGAACTTGAGTTTCAAGCCTGCGTGCGTTCCACCCATGCCATGGCGTAAACCGTTGTCAGCATCAAAAAGACTCCCTGCCACACGTACTCGTGGAAGTAATCGAACAGCCCCGGGTAGAAGTCCATTAAACGTACCAACGTGGCAATCCGGGCGACATTGACGGCGGAAAGCAACACCACCCCTACGACCATGCCAAGGATTTTTTGCCGCCACGCTGCCGGGTATGCCAAAATGAAACTCGACAACACCGCGAACACGAACAATCCGGTGCATTCGTGGTTCACCTGTAAGCTAACCCCTTTGGTAAAAATGATATTGCCTTCGACCACCTTCGCCTCCGAGCCCACAAGTTGCGCAAGGGAGACAGCAGCTCGGGCAATGCTGCGCTCCGCCAGGCCTAGGCGATTTTGTAGCCCTGCATTGGCGGCGAAAGCGCTGAAGGCCAAAAGACACCCAAAGAACACAGCCACAAAGCGGATCACGACCCGGCGCATGCTGAGTTCTCCATTACTTCGAGCTCGGCGCTAGCCGTTCAGCTGTTTTCATTCTTCGGCCTCTCCCCAACGGACCGCAACCACCTCGGCTGCCAAGTAGCGAGGAGCCATGCGCCAACGAACAACGTGGCGACCAGGGGCACAGTGTCGCCGACCCGCCCGTAGAGCGTGCGCTCGTGTAAGAGCTTGGCCTCGCCTACGACAACCTCCTCAGTAAAAAGACCTCCCTCTCTCTGCACCCTCCCGGTAGCGTCGACAATACTGGTCACACCGGTGTTGGAGCTCCGCAACAAGAAGCGGCGATTCTCCACCGCACGCCACACCGCAAGCGCCTGGTGTTGGTAGGGTGCGGCGCTACGGCCGTACCAGGCGTCGTTGAGAATGGTGACCAAGACATTCGCTCCTGCAAGCGTGGTTTTGCGCGGCATGTCGCCAACGATGTCTTCGAAGCAAATGAGCTGCCCGACGCGCGCCCCGTTGTCCAGAGCGAAGACACGCTCGTTGCGTCCAGCTGTTAGCCGACCGGTAGCCGGACTTAAAGCGTACACTGCCGGCACAAGTTCTCCGCCTGGAATGTATTCGCCAAACGGCATCAAGATACGCTTGTCGTAACGGCCACGCACCACTCCTTCCGGCTCGACCCAGAACGCGCTGTTAAACTGCTCTACCTTGTCAGCGCCGACGAAGCGATAGGCTAACCCACCGAAGATCAATGGCGCACCCAAATCCGGAAATGGATTTTCCTTCCCTTCGAGGCGATCGCGATCTGCGGCAATCCATTCTTGGTGTACGGTTTCCGGCCACACTAACAGGTCGACTTCGGACTGCACCGCACGGCTCAACTGGCGGTACTTCTCGAGGTTCACTTCGAAGTAACGCATGTCGCCTTTTTCGGCGATGCCAACGTTTCCTTGCACCAGGGCAACACGAATCCCTTTGGCCTCACGCATGACCTGCTCTATCTGCGGTAACCGGAACCAGCCGTAAACCCAAAGTCCAGCCGCTGCCGCCAGCGACGAAGCCACATGCGTCCACCGGTGCGTGGTCGCCCAATCCGCTAGGCCCGCCGCGCTCCAGATCATGACAAAACTCAACAAATAGGGCCCGGCGAGATCGCCCGATTGCAGGAAACGAGTTGCCAGCATCTGACTGTTGGCGAGCCGCCAGGGAAACAAATTGGGGTACCAGTACTCGAGGACCACCCAAGCTGCGGCGACCGCAAGCGGCCAATGCTTTGCCCCGCGGAAGCGGTGTGCCAGCCATCCAAGAAGGCCAAATTGGAGGGCAGTAAACCCGTTCAGCACGAGGTAAAAGAGCGCTGCGACGGCGTAAGGAAAGCCTCCGAACACCCGAATGGTGTAGACGAGCCAGTAAAAAGCCGGCAGGTTGGTTGCCAAGCCGCTTACCCAACCGAGCAGCAGCGCACTCTTTCGCGTCGCAGCTTGCCGTGTGGCGACCAGAAGAGGCACCAAGGCGATCCAGGCTAAAGGGTACAACTCGAACCAGAGGAAGCTAGCGGCAACGGCAAGTCCGGAAAAAATAGCCGCTGCCCAAGGCGCAAAACTGCCCCGTCCTGCGGCGCATTTCGACCGCAGTGCAAGCGCTACCGGAGGCACGCTCTCTGCAGGTCTCATCCCCTGCGGGGCGGAAGGAGTTTTCACGCCGACTTTCATAGCCAATCCACCCGCCGCCTGCGAAGTGGCGGAAGCCAAAGTGCCACACCCCTTGCCGACGTGGCGGCCAGGTTACGGTTGACCGTGCTCCAACACTTGCCGTCGGGCCTGTGGGACCGAGAGCAAAGGCCGTTGTCGCCCCGCCCGCACTTCGTCGGCGGTGAAGGGCGGGAAGTCGCTGGCTGCGGGGTCGAAGCGCGCAAGAAGCCAATTCAACAGGGCAGCCAAACGCTGGTCGTCGAGTTCCGCGTGAGCCACGCCTGGCACACGCACCAAGTACGCACGGCCCTGCTCCGTGCGCGCAAAACGGCCCAGGTTGCCGGCAAACGGTGGAGCACCATCCACAGAGCCAGCACCGTCGGCACCATGGCAACCTTGGCAATGCAATACGTAGTCCAGTTGCGGATCCGCGTTGCCAGGCACTGGCAGCAGCAGCGCGGCCATGAAGACCGCCCAGCACAACCACACGACAGGCATCACTGTGCGTTTTTCGCCTCCCCGAGCACGATGGCCGTCGAGCAATGATACACGACGTTGTTGATCCCGTGGCACCAGTTAATGTCGTTGCTCCGCTGGGGGTAGTAAACTGGCTTGTCCCCCTCGTTACGGTGGCAATAACACAGCCCACAAACGTGTTTGGCACAGCAATCGTTGTACGAAATGATGTACAGTTTGCCGTCGGCCGGGTTGCGGCACGTACCGATCCAAGTCACGGGTGACTGAATCGTGCCTGGGGGGCACGAACGCTGCGAACCACCACAGCAGCTACAAAGGAAGCCGTCGATGGCACAGTGGCGCCAATACTGGCACTGCGAGGGGTCGCCTTCGGGGTGGTCGAGACCTGGCTCTCCGGGTACCGCTTCTCTTCGGGCCGTATGAGCTCGCGCGACAGGCAGCAACGGGTACGCGCTCACGCCGAAAAGGAGGGCACCAACCCGGGCTAAAAAGCTGCGACGCGAGGTCTCTTGCGCTAGCCGCCGAGCCCAATGTTGGCACAACGTGTCGAACCAACGATAAAGCCCTTTGCTCATCGAGAACATCTGCCTATCCCGCGCTCCGCTCTCGTTGCAAGTACTCTTGAATCGACCCGACGCCGTGACGGTACGCCTCGAACAAACTCTCCACGTGTTCGCGGGTGTTCACGATTCCCCTTCCCCGCACCACTCCCTGGGCATCGAGGAGCACCGCGAAGGGAAGCTGCGGTACCTGGTACGCGATCCCGAGTTCCGTCGACAAAACGTAACGTGCGCGTGTCCCGATCACCGAGAGAAACTGGCGGTGTTCTTCCTCGCGACCTTCGCTGGCCACAACCACGTCCAGCCACGCCGCTTCGCTCCGGCTAAGGGCTTCGAGCACTGGGAGCAGGGCCTTGCACACCGGGCACTCGGGCGCCACCCAAACGACCAAGGTACTGCGGCCGTCGCTGCGCTCTCCGCCAATCTGCACGGCTCGACCACGGAGGTCGTGGACGTCGAACCGTGGCCCTGGTGTGCCTACGGCAGGTATTTCCCGAGGGACCAACGCTCCCACCGGAGCAACACGCGCCTGTAAAAGGCCGACTTGCCGCACCAACGCAAGCACCACCACGGTCAGTACCAACAGCACCACCCAGAGGAGCACCTGCGAAACTATCAATGCCGTCAGCATGGTTGCGAGAGCACGTTATGCGCTCTTGGCCTTGCCAGCTCCCCCTCGCGAGGGGCTTTGCACTATCGTGTCCAGGACTACGAATAAAACCACCAAAGCAAGTGCAGCAGCAATAACGGTAAAGCTGTCGAGCCAAGTCCACGCCCGTTCGGATGCCGTGACTGTCGCCCCGAGGAAGAGAGCGGCCAGGATCAGGTTGCGCCAAACGAGCGACCAACCGATACTCCCCTGAGCGCTGTAACCACCAGCACAGCCGCAAGCGTGGTCGGTGCGCCCCGCAAGAATTTCCCGAACTAGCACCACGGAGTAAAGGCCCAGTAAGCTTGCACTTCCCCAGCAACCGAAGGTGAATAGGTGCGAGAAGCACAAGCTCAGCGCCAGCAGCAACTCCGCAGCAATCAGGATCACCGCCAGCACACCGTGGAGCCGCGGAAAGGGGATGTGATACTGGATGAGCAGTGCGCGAAACTCGGCGAACGATCGGAGCTTGTGTACAACCGCACTCGACCACAGCAGCACTCCCAGAATCCGGAGCAACACTGGAAACACTGGGTCCATAGCTCAATGATCGCCGTCGTACGGGGCGAACAACAGGTCGGTCATCCAACCAATGGGCTGCACGCGGCGCACGAACTCACCGGTTAAAGCACGGTACACTCCCAAGGCGCCGGAAAACTCGCAGCTCGTGACCAAAAGAGGATCGTCGTCCTGCGTGACCGCGATGGATTTCACCAACGGGGGGATCCACCGGTCGAGAGCCCGCTGCCACAACCACGGCAGCGGCCACCACCAAGAGCGGTCCGGTTCGATGGCAAACCCGTAAATCGTCGCGCCCGGGAAGCGCAAGGGAATGCGCTGCAGGCGCTGGCGTTCCCGCACATCGAACACCCAGACTTCGCTGCCCGCTTCCTTGTGCGTATCCGGCCCACCTCGATGCATCAACGCAAACAAAAGACCCCGCCTGCTGTGAGCAGCAAGATGCTGCGCCCCGCCGGTGCGCCACGATTGTTGGCGCGCCTGCTCGTCCACCAAAGACCACGTCGGCAAAAAGCGCAACTCCTCGCCGCTTACGTCTACCGGATGAACGACACCGTCGAACGAAACAAAGTACCACACCGCGCCGGCCCGCACTGCTTTTTCCGTCACCGGATCGCGACGAGGATCGAAAAACGTCGCCGTGCGGCGGCGTCTGTGCTCACGCCCATCGTCGTCCAGCTCCACCACGAATGCGCTCCCATCCGGGCACAAAGAAAAAAAACGGCGCGGGCCGGCAGCATACGCCAGACTACAACCAGGCGTGTCGACTTCGGTGACGAACTGGCGCCGCTCCACATCGACGATGCTGAGCGAAGTTCCGGTCGTCCAGTTGAACACGGCCAGGAAGCGCTCGTCGTCGGAAAGCGCGGCATGGTTGAGCGCAATACGATTGAGCGCTCGCTTCGGCGGAATAGGAATCTCGCCAATAAATCCGAGGGTCTCCGTGCTATAAATTTCCACCACATCCGTACGCTCGCCGCGGGTGCGGCGCGAATAATAAGTGGAAGGAAGGTAAATCTCCGGGCGTTGCCGGGAAAAAAGTGGAAGAAACGTGCCATAGCCAGCTGGGACCACGCCTAAAAATCGGCTTTGGTCGATGTCGACCACACTAGCGCGCTCGAGTACCAAGTCGGTGGCGAATACCCAGCGAGGGTGCGCAGGCGGGAGCTTTTCCACAAGGCCGGTCTGCTCTGGTGCCACTTGCGCCCAGACCGAGCACGGCATCAAGAAGCCGACCAGCCACCAAGAGCAAAGTGATTTCCACCGCACGAACAAAGGGGTACCACGGAGCCTTCGAGCAACGCAACGTACGATTGGTCGCCGCCGGACAAGCCGTCCCCGAGGCTGTGCCGCAGCCGCCGCAACCGAGGACCTGCCACTCCGTGGCGGCTGCCCGCCGCACATCCTGCATCGATGGCGACGCGCACGGTCGCGCCCGCTCACTCCGGCCGGTTTTCTTTACGCGCCAGTTCCTCGACTTCGTTTGGCTGCAGCGGCCGATTGAGAATACGAACGTCCACCATTTCTCCCACCGCTGGTGAGCCCGAAGGCAGCTTCGAACCTACGTACGCTTTAGGGTCCTCGCCGAGCACCGGCACCACTTCGAAGGTGTTTTGCGATACCGGCTTGCCATCGACGTACAACTGCAGTCGGCCTTGCACCCAAGTGGCAGAAATTTGATGCCAGTCCCCCGGCTTCCAGTCATCGAGAGGTACCCCCACGCCGCGCTCGCGGCCCTCGGAATCGAAAAACTCAAAGCGCAGAAAATTCACGTTCTTGGCTACCCGGATTGCCTGCTGGCCCTCGCCAATTTGCACGAACACCGCGTCGTTTTGATCGCTGGGTTCCCAGTCTGGCTTCAGCCAAAACGCCATCGTGCCGGCATCGCCGGCAATTTTTGCCGCCCCCTCGAGTTGGACTTGAGTGGCAGTCTCGAAGCGTTTCTCCTTGCCACCTTCGAACACCACCTCGGGTGGCACTTCTCCTTCGGCCGACAGCTGGCCAGCCACAGTAACTTGCTCAGCAGTGCCCCGCTGCGGCTTCAGGGCAGCGAGCTTGTCTCCTGGGGGGGCGGCAGCTTCCACTTCCACGGTTCCGCCGGCACTGGCATCGTCCCCCGTCGCTCCACCGCCTGCCCCGGGGCGTGGTTTCACTCCGGCCACCCCAAGAGCCGTAGCGCCTCCCCTCTCCGGAGCCGTTGCCGAAGAGGGCTGCTGAACACCACCGCCACGCACCTGGCCGGTAGCCCGGGATTCCATGGCCTTGCGTGACTCTTCGCCTCTCGCATGCCCTGGTTCGCTGGCTCCCCCGCTCCCGCGTGCGTCCTGCGACTTGCCAGACGAAGAAGAGAAATACCAGTACGTGCCGACAACGAGGAGGCTAGCCACCACTAGGCCCACGAGAAACGTGCGTTTCATAGCGGGAGCGTATGCTGGACCCAGGGTGCGGGCTTGTCAATCCTAGTCCTGTTGGATTGGCAACCTCAACTCCTTCGCCCGGCTCGGCCGCGCCCCCAGCGCGACGGCACTCGCCCACCGTAAGAGCGTAGGAACCGACCCAACACTGCGCTCTCGGTTCTTTGTCGCGCTCAGTGCGGGAAGCTCGCTGGCCGGCTGCACACAGCTGCTGCACCCACGATCCTAGCCTTTCCGAGCTACCCTGGTGGCAAGCGAACCTACACCGCGAAGCAATTTCCCGTACGCCTGCGAAACCAACTGGCACCGTGAAACCGTCGTAAGGGCTTGGTATGAGCGCCCTATGAACCGTGACTTCCCCTTCCAGGAGATGTTTCCCCTTGCGGCGGACAACACCCCTTATCGTCGGCTCGAAGGCACGTGGGTGGAAACGGACCAATTCCGTGGCGAGGAAGTGTTACTCGTGAAAGCCGAGGGCCTACGCACCCTTGCCGCCGAGGCTATGCGCGAGATTAACCACCTTTTTCGTCCTCAACATCTCGAGCAGTTGCGAAAGATCTTGGACGACCCGGAAGCCTCGTCCAACGACCGCTTCGTTGCCTGGAACATGCTACGCAACGCTTGCGTGGCCGCCCAGATGGTCCTTCCTTCCTGTCAAGACACCGGCACAGCGATCATCTTTGGCAAGAAAGGGCAGCGGGTGTGGACGGTAGGGGGTGACGACGAGCTCGCCCTGGCCGGTGGCGTGTACGATGCGTACACGACCAACAATTTCCGCTACTCCCAGCTTGCCCCGCTGAGCATGTACGAGGAGGTCAACACCAAGTGCAACCTACCAGCACAAATTGAAATCCTCAGCGTTCCTGGAAACCACTATGAATTTCTCTTCGTGGCCAAAGGCGGGGGCTCGGCCAACAAGACCTTTCTCTTCCAAGAAACAAAAGCGGTGCTTCATCCCGCTGCACTGAAGCAATTTTTCCGAGAAAAACTGCCGCTGCTCGGGACCGCGGCCTGCCCGCCGTATCACCTTGCCATTGTGGTGGGTGGCTTATCGGCTGAGATGACCTTGAAGACAGTCAAGCTCGCCTCTTGCCGCTATCTCGATGGCTTGCCTACGCGCGGCAACGAGCGGGGACACGCCATTCGCGACCCGGACTTGGAGGAAGACATCCTGCGCATCGCGCAAGAAACGCACATCGGCGCCCAATTCGGGGGCAAGTACTTTTGCCTCGACGTGCGGGTGATCCGTCTGCCGCGTCACGGGGCAAGCTGCCCGATCGGCATCGGAGTGTCGTGTTCCGCAGACCGCCAAGCCAAAGCAAAGGTGACGGCTGAGGGCATCTTCCTCGAGGAACTCGAAAGGAACCCCGAGCGGTTCGTACCCGACATCGACCTCAAGCAGCTCAGCCGCGAGGTGATCGCAATCGACCTGCGCCAGCCGATGGACCACATTCGCCGTGAGCTCTCCAAGTATCCCATCAAAACAAGGCTCGCACTAACCGGGCCCATGATCGTGGCGCGGGACATCGCTCACGCCAAGCTCAAGGAGCGGATCGAGCGCGGAGAGGGCTTGCCGCAGTATTTCAAGGACCATCCCATTTATTACGCCGGGCCAGCAAAAACACCCGCAGGGTATGTGTCGGGTTCGTTCGGTCCGACCACTGCCGGACGCATGGATTCTTACCTGCCGCTGTTCATGCAGCACGGAGGCAGCTACGTCACCGTTGCCAAGGGCAACCGTTCGCCCATCGTCACCGAGGCCTGCAAAAAATACGGCGGCTTTTACTTGGGCAGCATCGGCGGACCGGCTGCGGTGCTGGCAGAAGAAAACATCAAGAAGGTAGAGCTCGTCGAGTACCCCGAACTGGGGATGGAAGCAATCTACCGCATCGAGGTGGAGAACTTTCCCGCATTCATTGTCATCGACGACAAAGGGAACGACTTTTTCGCCCAGCTTTGAGGCCCTCGGGCACGCTGTGTAGCGAACGCGCTATGGTACGAGTGTTCCTGCCGGCGCAGCTAAAGTAGCCTCGAGCGGCAGCTTGCCCTGCGGCAGCGGACTTTGTCGCCCGGTGAATTTTCTATTGCTGCGAAGCCGAGCGCCTCGACGCCTTTGCCTACGGGGAATCATATGACCGAATACACTATGATTCGCCAACAAGAAGGCACGCCGAGTTTTCACGCGGTCGCCTCATCCCCTGCCTGCGCCGCGCGCTCGGCCGGCACTCGAGAAAAGGGTCCTGACACCTTTTGCTCCTCCCACAACGTTCCGTCGGCGTCGCCATGCTTCTTGACTCCTGCTTTCCCACATCGAGCGCAATTCGCCCGCCAGCTCCACATCACCGAGCATCTGGCGGAGATCCGACGTCGGACTCTCGCTCGATCTCCGCCTCGTCCAGAGGCTCGTCGACTGCGTTGCGGAGCCACGAGGGGTCGTAGCCCTCACGAGAAGTGCCTTCGACTTTCACATTCACCTTGCCTTCATCCGACTTGTCGGCGAGGTTGGCGATGGCGAGGAAGGCCTTGAAGATCTGGGCTCTCGTGGCCTTGAACGCAAGGCGCACCGTGCTCTGGCGTCCGGCAACGGGCGCACCCGGAATCGCGGTAGGAGCGCCGCCGGGAGCTGTCGGTTGCGTGGGCGTTCCTGGCCCAGGAGCCGGCACGCCAGGCGCGGTCGGCGCAGCCCCCGGCGAGGTCACCGCGTCGGGGACAGCCGCAGGGACCATCAGGAAGCCGGATTCGAAGTCGACCTCGTCCTCGGCAAGCGCCCGCCCGACCACCACCTTGTCGCGGCTCACTTGGAACTTCCCATCCGCGCCCAGCGTCGGCTGCGATCCACTCGTGTATGCGAAGGTTCCTTCGGTGACCCCACGCGCGATGGCCTTCCGAAGAACAGTCGAAGACTCCAGCCGCGGTGGTGCGATGTCCCTGAAGAAGGATTCCAGGACCTCGGACGCCTTCACACCCAGCACCGGTGTTCCGCCTGGGGGAACCGGCTCTCCCAGCTTGACCCTCTCCGCGATCTTGCGGGGGGTGACGCTGCCATGCACGCGAGGGGTGCCAACGCTGGTGAGGAGTTCCATGATCCGCTCGTGAATGCCCGCTGCTTGGAGGGGCCGGCCCCCGCGCTCCACGCGCTCAATGTGGATCTCGCCGCCTTCCACGCGCGGCAGCCACACCGCAGCGTACAGGTCGCGAAAGCACGATTCCGCCGCCGCCTCTTCCGTTCGTCTCCTCTCCTTGAGCTGATCCAGCTGGTCCTTCGTCAGCCGCAGCTGCTGCTTCTTCGCCTCCACCCGCTCGATGGCGAGCAGGTAGCGCACCGCTCGACGAAGCGCCTCGATCTGCTTCTTGTCGGGGATGGCTAGCCCGAGCCCGTTCCGATAGCGCCTGGGCCGATCCCCATACTTCGAGAGGTACTCCTTGGCCAGACGCTCTTGCTCCGCTTTGCCCTCTGCCGCGAACTCCAGCGGGAGGTAGGCGACAAGGAAGCGGGGATCTTCGTCAGGGATCTCCTGGCTTTTGCCAGGCCATACGACGGCCCCGTGGTGTCCCGCGAGCCGGGCTTCCAGCATCTCCTGGATCTTGTCCCGCACAGGGCCGCGCCCCTTCGCCTGGACCTCCTCACGGGACACGGTCTGCTCCGCATCCTCGATGAGCTTCGTGACGTTGGGGTCCTTTTTGAAGCAGTAGCGGACACCGTCATAGTGGAGGTAGAGGCAGGCGTTGCGCAGCTCGGACAGCACCGCCGTCGCCGTGATGTTGTCCAAGTCGGGCCCGACGCATGCCGCCAGCAGCTCGCTCTCCGTCACGCCAGGGGGCAGGGTTTCGGCATCTCCTGCGCCTTCCTGCCGGAGGCCGCCGAACGAGTAGAGGAGAATAGCGGTCGCCAGGCGCGTGGCCGGCTTGACGCTCGCAAGCTGAGGCGTCTCCCGCGCCATCCGCTCGTCGATCCGCTTGGCCCGCGCGTTCGGACCCTCGATGTCCGCGATGATCACCGGATCGTAGTCGTTCTGAGCGCCCAGTTCCTTCAACATCTTGACCCGGACATCCACGTCCTTGAGAGGCACGTCGCCGGGGCCCAAGAGCGGCCGGGCACCGCCTTTCGCCTTGAGGGAGTGCATGCAGGACGCCAGGAAGCGGAGCGCGCCCCTCGTCCTCTGGAAGGCATCCACAGCCGTCCACCGTTCTCTCATCACGTCGATCAGCGCGGGGTGGAACGGGTAAGCCGCCCGCATGCGGTCGCGCAGGAGACGTCCTTCCTCCTCGGCCTGCTGCCGTTCGGCGGGCGTTTCGGCGTGGGCCCTCTGCATCCCCGTGATAACGTCTTGAAAAGCGGTCGCAACTTCCGTGGCGACGTCGTGGTCAGGGGGAGCGCCGAGGAGCCGACGCTGCAGGATGGGCAGAATCTCGTCCCCGGTAACCGGCTCCCGAAGCTGGTCGACGCGTGCGGCCAGCTTGTCGATCTCGGCGAGCAAGGCGACGTTTCCGAGCGCTTCCCTCGCGCTCCAGGTGAGCGAGTAAACGAGCGCCGCATTCGTGCTCCCCGCAACCTCGACGGTGAGGTTCTGGAAGAAGTCCTTGGCCTGCCGCTGAAGGGTCGAATCGAGCACGCTCACGGCGGCCGCCCGCTCCATGTACTTCAGCACTTCATCGAGCAGGAGAAGCACCGGACGTCCGCCAGCCCCTTTGGTCAGAAGCTCTCGGATCACGTCACCGCCAGGAGCCACGCGATCCTGATCGTGGCCCGCAACGATAGGGAACGCGCGCTCCGGGTCGATCTGCCAGGCGATCCAGCCCCACATCGTCCGGATTGTCCGGCCGCCCTCGAGTTCCTTGCCGTTGCGGGCGTCGAACTTCTCCCCGTCGAACACGGCGACCGCCACGTTCTTCGGCCTGGCGAAGCCCTTCGCTTCGGGAATACCATCGAGGGCCTCCCGCTTCCGGGCGGCGTGGAGCAGCGCCGCCAGGGTGTGCGACTTGCCGCCGCCGAACGGAGTGCGGAGCTTGAGGACGCGGTTGTAGCCCGACTTCCCGGCAAGCGACGCCAGCACTTCGTCGAGCAGCTTCTGCAGGTCGGCCGTCAGGTAGGTCGCCCGGAAGAACGCCTCCGGGTCCCGGTTCACGACTGGAACATTGGGATCACCGGCAGCGATGGCTCCGAGATCGATGGCGAAGACCGCCTCCGTGAGCGCGCCCCCTTCGACATCGGGATGCAACTTCACGAGATCGGTCCACGGGCGAAGGGCTCGCGTGCTCATTTATTCGCCTCCGGCTTTCTTGTGTAATCGAACAACGTGCCTTCATCCATGGCGAGGCGCTGGTCGATCAGCACCCGCCAGTTGGCGACCAGCTTCTTCAGCGCTGCCTGCTCCGCGGCAGTGGAACAGGCTGCAAGCCTGTTGTCCATAGGCAAGCTGCCTGTGCCACCAAGGGCGGTTCCTGCCAACACCGAGGCGACGAGGCGCAGGCGCTCCCGGTCGGGCCGGGCCTCGTCGAGGAATCGGTTGAGGTTGCGAGGCTGGTTCTCCACGAGCCACAGGATCCGGTGCAGCGCATCGATGAGGGGCGCCGGCGCGCCGCCGTCCGCCGGCAGGCCCAGCTTCTCGTCCTCCCCGCGCTCGGTGAAGTCTCGCAGGCGGTACTTCCCCTTCTTCTTTTCGACCAGGGCGTTCCTGCCGGTTGCGAGGCCCTTCTGGCCGTCGAGCTCCACGTTCTGCCCGTAGGTGAAGACGATGGCCTCGCCGGCGTCCATCTCGGCCGCCTTGTAGGCGTAACGCCAGAGCACGTAGAACCGGCTCGGCCCGTCCACGGCAGCCACGCCGCTTCCCGGCATGCCGAAAATCTTCTCCAGGAGTGTCTCGAGGACTACTCCTTCCACCTCGGCGAGAAACTTCTCGGCCGGCACCTCCTCGCCGTTGGCGTACTCGACGCGGGCGAAGCGCGTGTAGGCACGGAGGCCCGCGCCCACGGCCGCGATCACGAGGTCCGCACCGGTGATCCCCATCTTCCAGAGGGAGTCCACGCGCTCGCGGACGATCTGCTCCAGTTCGGGGCGAACCACGTCCTCGTAGGAGCCCGTCTCTGTCCCTTCCCGTTTGCGCGCGACCAGGAAGATGCTGGAGGCGAGAGATGCCGTCTCCATGGCCACGAGCCGCGATTTCATCTCGGTATCCAGCGGCCAGGCCTCGGTTACGGTGAAGCCGGCCTGCCGCAGCGCATCCACCAGCGTGGACCAGCCCAGCGTCGTCTTGTGAGCATAGACGACGACCATCGAGCCGCCGGGCTTGAGCAC
>CALAMI010000036.1 GCA_937925685.1 Candidatus Binatia bacterium
TCACATCGACGGGGAGGTTTGGCACCTCGATGTCGGCTCGTCACATCCTGGGGCTGGAGCAGGTCCCAAGGGTTCGGCTGTTCGCCGATTAAAGTGGCACGCGAGCTGGGTTCAGAACGTCGTGAGACAGTTCGGTCCCTATCCGCCGTGGGCGCAGGATACTTGAGGGGAGTTCTCCTTAGTACGAGAGGACCGGGAGGAACGCACCGCTAGTGTTCCGGTTGTGGCGCCAGCCGCACCGCCGGGTAGCTATGTGCGGAAGGGATAACCGCTGAAAGCATATAAGCGGGAAGCCCACCCCAAGATCAGGTATCCCTGGGCCGTAAGGCCCCTGAAGGCCCCTCGAAGACTACGAGGTTGATAGGCCGGGTGTGGACGCACAGCAATGTGTGAAGCTAACCGGTACTAATCGGCCGTGAGGCTTGGCCACCTATTGTCTTCGCCTACCGCTGCTTCTTGAGACTTTCCGTCGCCCGTATGCAACTGTGAAAGAACTCTGTTTCCGGTGGCAATGGCGGAGGGGCCACACCCGTTCCCATCCCGAACACGGAAGTTAAGCCCTCCAGCGCCAATGGTACTGCTGGGTCGCCCAGTGGGAGAGTAGGACGCTGCCGGAACACTATGCGAAGGGGAGGCGTCTTGATGGGCGCCTCCCCTCTTGCATTCCGGGCGCAGCAAAACAGTCGGACTTACTTCACTGCCCTGGCCAAAGTGTGCTGCTTTGACCTGGTGAACGCTAACACCGCTTCAGTAGGCCATCGCCCTTACTACGGGCTTGCCGTGGTGCCCATTAAAGGGCCTCGATCGTAACCCCCAAAGCCAAGGCTGACGAATGGGCCAGTCCGAGCCGCGCCTTTAATCGGCTGGCAGTCTCCAAACCTCGCCCGGCTTGTGATTCATCGCCCGCCCCGGGGCACTCCGAAGCACGAACACAGCGCCACTAGTGCTTATGTTCGATTTTCTTGCCGTAGCTGACTTCTCCCTTGTCTACTCGAAGAGAAAAGCCACAGTCCGGATTGATGCAGACCCAAGCCTTAAAAAGGACGGAGGCTCCCTCCTGGCCATAGTCGGACAACGGGATTAGAACCCCGGTCTTGCATTTCTGGCATGTCGGGAACTCCATCTCCACCTCCTTGAGTCCAAGGACGGCTCCTCCCGTGCCGTCCTCCCCACTACGAGTTTCCTCTACTTGATGCCAAAATCCAAATCAAGCCAAAATTGCAAGAACTATCTCATCCGATGCCCCCGCCAGGAATCGAACCTGGACTACAGGTTCCGGAGACCTGTGTGATATCCTTTTCACCACGGGGGCGATTAGCTCTTTTCTCAATGAGCCCTACTCGCTACCACACCACTTAGCATCGGTCAATTCACGCCGTTTGGTGTTTCTCTTGGAACCGCTGTATTGGAATCGTCCGTAGGAAGGAATTCTGCTGGGGGAACGTTAACCTTGCGATGACTTGTTGGCATGTGTGGACTCCAGCGAAAGTCAATCTCGTCCTCTACATTCGCGGGCGCCGTGCCGATGGATTCCACCTGCTCGAATCCCTTGTGGTGCCTGTTAGTCTGTACGACCGGCTGGTCGTCGAAGCCGTTGGCTGGAATACGCGGGATCCTAAGGTCGAAATTTACAGCCATGGAATTCCAGTGCCCCAAGGAGAGGGCAACATTATCATGCGCGCGGTGCGCGCATACTCTACGGTACTCGGCCGCCCTCTGCCACGGATGCGAATTTTGCTGGAAAAGTGCATTCCTGTCGGAGCTGGTTTAGGCGGCGGTAGCAGCGACGCGGCGGCCATCTTGTGGATCCTGCAGCGAATACTGGGTAACCCTTTGCCACCAGCCGAGCTTGTGGACCTAGCCGCTTCCGTCGGTAGCGATGTTCCCTTTTTTCTCCATGAGGGGGCCGCGGTCATCAGGGGTGTCGGCAACGAGGTGGAAAGGGTGGAGTTGCCCAGCAAGCTCTACTTGGCGCTGTGTAGCGACCGCTCCGTGCTCTTGACAGGCCAAGTCTACGGTGAAACCCGCCGCGCGTTGACAGCGTTTACGCGTGTTTCTAATATCCAAGCCTTCCTTGAAGGGAGGGTTTCGCTGGCGGAGGCGTTGCACAACGATTTGGAAGCTCCGGCCACTGCGCTCCATCGAGGAATCGCAAAGATGAAGGCCGACGTAATGCGTGCAGGTGCATCGGCGGCATTGATGACGGGTAGTGGGTCGTGTGTTTTTGGAACATGCAGAAGTTGGCGACATGCGCGGCAGGTGGCCGAGCACCTGACGGCACAGGGGTATTGGGCTGTTCCTGTGCAAACGCTGACGAAAACGTGGGCGCTTTGTTAACTCATGTTCGATGTGATGGGCGGTAGCCAAGCTGGCAAGGCACCGGTCTTTGGAACCGGCAATCGAAGGTTCGAATCCTTCCCGCCCAGTCCCTTTGCGCGGGCTTTCGGGGTGTCTCAGAGTGCGCGACGAAATTAAAGTTTTTGCCGGGAATTCGAATCCGGCATTGGCCGATGCGGTGTGCGCTTACCTTCGCGTTCACCGGGGAAGCGCTGAAGTGCGCCGCTTCAGCGACGGTGAAGTTCTCGTGGAAATTAAAGAGAATGTTCGCGGTGGTGATGTCTTCGTAATCCAATCGACCTGCACCCCGGTGAACGACAACTTGATCGAGCTGTTGCTCATGCTGGATGCTTTTCGGCGTGCCTCCGCTAAGAGAATCACCGCCGTCATTCCCTACTACGGCTACGCCCGACAAGACCGGAAAGTCGCCCCCAGGGTTCCGATCAGTGCAAAGCTGGTGGCGGATCTGATCACCACGGCCGGGGCATCGCGCGTGTTGACCGTGGATTTGCACGCTGGCCAAATTCAGGGATTCTTTAACGTGCCCGTGGATAACCTTTTCGCAACCCCGGTGCTTTTGCGTTACATTCGCGAGCGGCTTCCCGAAAACCAGATCACCGTGGTCTCGCCGGATGCAGGAGGCGTCGAACGGGCGCGTGCGTTCGCCAAGCATCTCGATGCAGGTCTCGCGATCATCGACAAACGGCGGGCCCGCCCGAACGAGGTCGCCGAAATGCATATCGTGGGCGATGTTCGTGGCCGCACGGCAGTGCTGATCGATGATATGGTCGACACGGGAGGGACACTGGCGGCTGCGGCAGAGGCGCTGATGGAGAATGGGGCGCGCGACGTGTTTGCGTGCTGTACTCACCCAGTGCTTTCGGGGAACGCAGTACAACGGATCGAAGGCTCGTTGTTAAAAGAGTTGATTGTCACCGATACTATTCCGCTCCGTCCAGAGGCAGCCTCAGCCAGCAAGTTGCGCGTGCTTTCCGTGGCCCACCTGCTGGGAGAGGCCATCCGGCGCACTCATTACGAGGAATCCATTAGCTCGTTGTTCGTTTAGGACTCCAAAGGCACAAACCAAGGAGAAAGACGTCATGGAAATTCTCGAGCTGCAAGTGGAGCCACGGCAGCAGGTCGGAAAAGGAGTGGCCCGCAAGTTCAGAAGAATGGGTAAGCTGCCCGCGATTCTCTACGGTCGTAAAAGAGAACCAACTCCCCTGGCCATCCCCACGAAAGAGTTTCAGCGAAAGATCGCAGCAATTGAAGGGGCACACCTGATCCGCTTGAAAGGCGACGGCATGGGCGAGTGTTTGACTTTGGTGAAAGACGTGCAGCGACATCCCGTAACGGATGCGTTCCTGCACGTTGACTTTTACGAGGTAGACCTGGCAGAGAAACTCACCGTCTCGGCCCCGCTCCACTTCGTGGGCAAAGCGGCGGGCGTGGCCTTAGGTGGTATTTTGCAGCCGCTTCGGCGAGAAATCGATGTGCGCTGTCTGCCCATGCAAATACCTGAGTTCATTGAGGTCGACGTTTCTCATCTAGGGATTCACGATACCATCCATGTGAGCGAACTACGGTTGCCTGAGGGTGTCGAGGCCGTGTACACAGAGGATTTCACCTTGGTGACGGTGTTGCCGCCAACTGTAGAAGTCAGTGCCCCGTCCCAGCCAGCCGGCGAGACAGTGGCCGGTGCACCGCCAGTAGAAACCGCCAAGGGCCCGACGGAAAAGTAGACACCTTGCCCTCGAGTTTCCCTGAACGATAAAGCGAAGGAGAAGCCTATGCGAGAATACGAAACTCTTTATGTGCTGCATCCGGAGGTGCCTGAGGCGCGTCAGGAGGAGGTTAAGGCGCGCGTGCGAAGTCTGATCGAAGAACACGGTGGCGAACTGCTTCACAGCGAGGCTTGGGGCTTGCGAGAGTTGGCTTACCCGATTCAAAAGCAAAAAAAGGGCTTTTACCTGCTAGTAAGGTATCGGGCCACGCCACTTGTAACCGGTGAATTGGAACGGAACTTGAAAATTTGGGATGAGGTGATTCGCTTTATTACCGTTCGCATTCCAGAGCATGTGTTGAAACGGCAACAGCGTGCTCACGCGCCGGAGTGGGGACGTGAAAAGGATGCTCTGCCGATTGAGGAGTCCGTGAACCCATGAGCACTGCGAGCCCAAAAGCATCTCAGGTGAGAAAAGGTCGCGCCGTCGCTGACGAGAAGCTCCCCTTCCGACGCAAAGGGCCGGGACGGCGCAAGGTCTGCCGGTTTTGTGCAGATAAAATTGCATGGATCGATTACAAAGATGCCCGTACCTTGGCCGGTTTTCTTACAGAGCGGGGCAAAATCGTCCCAAGCCGAATCACCGGGAATTGTGCGAAACATCAGCGGCAGCTAACGGTCGCCATCAAGCGGGCGCGCACGGTGGCACTGCTGCCTTATACTGTCACTGAGGTGTAAAACCGAACGAAAAGTAGCTCTGGGGTGTTTAGCGTCTTTGCGAGGAGCTGGCCGATGGAAGTGATTTTACGAACCGAAATCCCAAACTTGGGACGAAGCGGCGACATCGTGAAGGTTCGCCCCGGTTTCGCGCGAAACTACCTTATCCCTCGCGGCCTTGCCGTTGTTGCCGATCGCCGCAACCGCCGTTTGCTCGAACACGAGCAGCGTGTGGCGGCCGCCAGGTATGATCGGCAAAAGCGTGCGAGCGAAACCCTTGCTCAAAAGCTAACCCACCTGCGATTGGTGGTGAAAATGCGTGCGGGTGAGGAAGGAAAGTTATTCGGCTCGGTTACGAACCTCGAGCTCGAACGCCTCCTCGCGGAACAGGGGATTCAGGTGGAACGCCGGCGGATTCGCTTGGAAGACCCCATTAAAACACTTGGCGAGCACACAGTTCCGGTGCACTTGCCCGCCGGCGTGGTCGCTCACCTGACCGTGGTTGTAGAACCGCTGGCGTGACCGCGAGAAAAACGCCGACCTCGCCCGTTCCCTGGAACAGGCTGGATCACTGATGAGCGGACTCGGGGAGGTTGTCCCCGGCAACTCAGCTCACGCTTTTTACGGGGAAGCCGTCCAAAAGTGGTAGCGTTGTACCGCAACCCGAATCACCGGGTTCTCTGCGAAGGTCAGCGGCATCGTTTGATAGCCAGAGTACCTTGCTCGGAGATGTTCGATGGCGACTGCCCACACGTCGACGTCCGTGACGATTTCGGCAAGACCATGAATCAAGACGAACGCTAGTCGATTCCAGTCTTCGTCATAACGATCAATCACGAGCGCAACGCGAGGGTTGTCGCGAATGTTCCGCAAACGCTTGAGGTTGAGCGGATCCCTCTTCGGTTTGCGATCGATCACACAATAAAAGTAGCCTGACTCGTAGGCGTAGCAAATGGGGACCACGTGAGGTCTGCCATCACGATCGGCTGTGGCCAGGTGGGCGATCCGACCGTTGACTACTAGCTCGAGAGCCGCACCGTCAAGGCTCATCTGGTGGTAGTTCTCCCAAGAAAGTTGCTTGAGCTTCGGCCACAAGCCGCTGGGCTTGTCCACTGTAACGGGGCGAGAAGTGAAAGGTCCTCAGTTCCCGCACTTCAGCCAGACGAGCCAAGGTGCCTGCTTGGCGGGCCGTGAGGTGATAGCGCTTGCTTGCTTCCTGTCGGTCTCGGTCGAGAAACAACGACTCACAAAAGAACAGGTCTGCCCCGCGGGCCAACTCCACGATGCGCTGGGCATTCTCTTTGTGAAAAATGGCGTCGACGACGTAGCATATTTTGGTTCCAGGGGTTTCGAGCACGAGTTGACGGCGTAGATCTCCAAGGCGGAATTCCTGCACGCGCTCTTCACCTTGGTCGCGCCAACGTGCGTAAATGGGCGTATCCTCTGGAGCTGATTCACGAATTCGCTGTTTCAATTCGCTCAGCCACCGCCCCGGGGGAACTCCGAGCTGGCGCAAGGCGTCGGTGCGAATGTTAAGTCGGGTTGGCTCATGCAACGCAAAGGCGAGACAAGGGATCTTATGGTCGAGAATTGCCGCCTCAACCCAGAGCGAAGCCTCTGAATGCAAAACGCCCGAGAATGGCTGCTCGTCGATCTCTTCCGCTTCGAAGCCAGTGCGCGCACGGAAGCGACAGCGAACAATCTTGTCCGATGAGACCTCGTGTACCAGCAAAGAAAAAGAGTAATTCTCGACGAGATTCCAGGTGTAGCCGCGTAGTTTCCCTGCAACGTTTCGCACGATACCGGCTGGGCCGAAAAGAGTAAGCTCTGTGTCCCGAGAGAGAAAGATGCGTAACATGCGGTCAAAACCGATGAAGTGGTCCAAGTGCGTGTGGGACACAAACACATGACTGACCCGCGCGATTGCGGGTCCAGGAATGCGTTCGATGTTGCCGAGATCGAACAGCAGTGCCCGACCAAGCCAACGCAGCGAGACGTAAAGGCCCGGGTCACCAAAGGGACCATTGATCAGCCGTGGGACGAAGGCTGATTTCACCGTTGCTGGGACTTACCCACGGGCTTGAAGCTCGGCAAAAACCAGGGCTGCAGCCTCGTTGACCATTTCTTGGAGAATTTCGCGAAGGCTTTTTTCCGGGTTTTCCAGCTTAGCCACTAAAGTCGAAAGTACGGCAAAATACCGTTCTTTTTGGTCGAGCGGCATCGTTCCCAGCCTTGCCTCCATGGCAGCGATAAAGCGCTGCTGGGTCATGACGATGTCGCTGTCCAACACCTGTGCTGCTTCATCTAAGAAATTTCTGCGGCCGGCCACGATTCTGCGAATATCTTGCCCGGGGGAAGGTTTCAAGGTAAGCGAGGGTACCACAGGATAGAGTTGGAGGGGTGCGTGGCGTGGAGGATCTTGGTGGGAGCGCTGCTGATTGCAGGTTGCATCGGCAGCTGGATGTCACCGGCGAAGGCCTTGCACCTTGACTGGCAAAAAAAGCGCTTCGAGCTTGGTGTGGCGGCGTCTGTTCGGGAGGTGATCGAGGAAAACCGCTCTACCCAGCACGAACGGACACAGGGTAGACTTCGGCTTTCACCTCGCATTGACTGGAACAAAAACTTTCGCTTGGCGGCCAGCGTCTTAGGGGTCGTGGGTGGACCAACGATGCTGGCAGAGCGGGGCGGGGTGCTGCATTGGAGAAGGGTGTTTCAAAACCGTTCTCCGGCGGTTGATCTCGAAGAAGCGTACGTGGACGCTACTTGGGGCCGCTTCGACGTGCGCATGGGCAAGCAACGGATTGCTTGGGGAAAGCTCGATCGCTTTTCGCCAGTCGACGTTTTCAATAGCCTTGCTTACTTCGATCCGTTTCTAGTGGAAGAAGCCGAGCGCCGAATTGGCACTCCGGCTGTCGTGGTGACATACTCGCTACCGCCTGCGAGTGTGCTGGTGGATCCACGCATTACCGTTGCTTGGGCTCCGCTGTTCGTTCCTTACCGCTTTTCAGACGCACATTGCCGCTTTGTGGAGTCGACGAAGTCCGAGTGTCAGGCCGAGCGCTGGTTTCCGCCTGCAGCAGTGCCACCGGCAAGCTTCGTGGTTCCGGAAGGGGCCTTCCCGATGCCCGGTGGAGGGTTGAGCCCACCGCTGGCTGTACCGCTCTCGTTTGAGGTTCGCAATGAAGCCCCGCGCGCAACCTTGGGCGATGGTTCGTTTGGTGTTCGAGTAGCCACCACCGTCTGGGGTACGGACGCGGGGAGTTATTACTACCATGGCTACGATCCACAACCAGCGTTCTCCTTTCGCGCCTGGGCCACGGGGGTGCCAGATCCAAGCCCGACCAATCCGTTGCGTGTGCGGAACCTTTCAGGTCGCACATTTCTTCAGCCGGTCTTCAAGTCCATTGATCTGTGGGGCGTCGATGCCGCACGCTCAAGCGGGGATTTTGTGTTTCGGGTAGAAGCAGCGTTCGTGAGCGGCCGGCCGTACGCGCGCGAGGTGCGAAGCCTGCTCTCCCAATCCAACGCTTTTGCCGCAGAAGTCGTTCGTGCACTGCAGGATCTCGCACGGGGTGCAGGTGCCACCCCTGTGTCGCTGCCGGAAGCGTTCGTGACGCGAAACGCTCTCGAATGGGGAGTGGGCCTGGATTACCAGTTCCATGGCTGGCTGTTGATCTTGCAGGCAAATCAGACAAACTTGCTGAACAATGACACGGGAGTGCGCCTGCTCATTCAGGATGTGGAGACGCGCACGTTCTTTACGTTGCGCAAGAATTTTCTCGGGGAGCGGCTCCGTTCAAACCTCCAGGGCGGCTACGGGATCGACAGTAGTTATGTGTTTGCTCGGCCGCGCTTGACCTACCAGTGGAACGATTGGCTCTCGAGCGAAATGGGATATCTCTTCATCGCTGGTCGCAGAAGATCCGTAGTTGGCCAGTATCGCAGGAACGATGAGGGTTGGGTGAGCGTATCGGTACGTTTTTAGTAACGCTAGCTCTACACTGGAGGGAACGGTGAAGGGGCGTTCCCACAAGTCCCGAAGTCACCGGATTTACGCCAGGTCCTCGAGGAGGATTTTCGCCACTCGCCGCCCAAGTTCTACGGCATAGTTGGTTCCCCGATCCCACGGATACACTTGGCTCATCGACGCAAAATACAGCCCACGAATTGGGGTCCGGACATCAGGGATGTTGCGAGAATGGTCCACCGGCGGGATAGGCTGAGCGTAACTCGTTTTAAACAGCCATGACTTTCGCACCCAGCTCGGCTTGAAAGAAGAATTGAAACGCGGAAAAGCACTCGTGAACCGCTCGAGGAGCTGTTCCTGGGAGAGGTGGAAGTACTCATGGTTGGGGTCCAAGTAGTCGCCGCAATACACCAGGTGATCGCCGCCGAAGTGCTCGGCAGGTACGAAGTTCGTGTGTTCGACCAGAGCCAAAAAGGGGAAACCTGCCGACTTGGGCAAGTTGTGCCAGTAGTAACGGGTTAACGGGCGGTCTAACGCAACAATCAGGACCACAGCTCCCAGTGAACGAAGTGCCCTCAGCTTTTCGCTGTACTCCGCTGGCAAAGCTGGGATCATGCGACTTGCCAACGTCGGGGAAGAGGTGCAAATGGCCGCGTCAAACTGCTGCTGCTCCTGCAAGGTTTCGACCGTCATGCCTCCGCCTTCTCTGGGGGAGATGCCAGTAACGGTCGTATTCATTCGGAACTGCACTCCCTTGCTGGCCAGTAAAGTACCGAGGCGATCGAAGAACGCCTGGAATCCACCGACAAATGTTCCTAGCCTAGTCGTTCGCGATTTGATCCGGGCCCAGAACCAAGCCATGTTGACGGTTTCAGCGTGCTCAACCCCGAACTTCCCCACGAGCATGGGCTCCCAGATTGTCTGATAAATACGGTTGCCTGCCCATCGGCGTAACCATTGGGATGCGGGCACTCGCTCGAGCGATTGCCACCAAGGCGTGAGCCGAAGGTAAAGTCCGACGAGTCCAAAGCGAACCACGTCGTGGGGAGGAAAGCGACGAAAGAAAAATCGGGCAGCGGTGTAAATCGAGTCCGCCGGGTAAAAATCGCCTTCGTGATACAACACGGTATAGGGACGGGGAAACACTACTTCACTTTCCCACCCAAGTTCGCGGATGAAAGCTAGGATGGCGCGGTCAGATCGAAACCAGTGGTGATAAAACTTTTCCACAGACCATTCCCAATGTGGCTCTCGAAAACCACCTGCCAGCCCGCCAAGACCGGCGGATCCCTCGAAGACAGTCACGTGATGCCCTTCGCGAGCAAGATCGTATGCCGCGGCAAGGCCGGCTGGCCCCGCTCCAATAATGGCGATGTCCATGAAGACCCGATAGCAGGCCATTCTCAACCTTGCTTGCCGGATGGAATCATCGGGTACTTCTTGCGGTAGCCTACGCTGCTGCAACAGTAAGATCACCGATGGTCGCAAAACGTAACTGGTTTCTCCGCAAGGTGTGGAGGACCATCCATACCCACAATATGCTCAGCCGAGGAGAGCGCGTGGTCGTGGCCGTCTCGGGTGGGGGCGACTCGGTTGCGATGGTCGTTGCCTTGAGTAAGCTGGCACCGTCCCTGGGTATTGAACTTGTTGTTGCCCACCTGAACCACCAACTTCGGGCTTCCGCGCGGGAGGACCAAGCTTTTGTGTACGAGCTAGGCCGCAAGCTTAGCCTTGCGGTTGACACTCAAGAGCTCCCCCCTGAATTGTTGGCTGGGAGTAACGTGGAAGCGCGAGCACGAGCGTTTCGCTACGCTTACTTGCACGAGGTGGCGCGACGTTTTCACTGCGCCAAAGTGGCCACCGGCCATACCCGCGATGACCAAGCAGAAACGATCCTCTTGCGCCTCCTTCGAGGAGCCACTTTGAGGGGGTTGAGGGGGATTCTTCCCGTACGAGGCGATGGCGTGATCCGTCCTCTGATCGATTGCAGCCGCTGGGAAGCACGGCAGTTTCTGCTCGAGCTCGGCGTGCCGTGGCGTGAAGACGAGAGCAATCGTGACACCCGTTTCCTTCGCAATCACTTGCGCGCCGTACTGATGCCGGAAATCACCGCGGTGCAACCCCGTTTCGCGTCTGTAGCAGCCCGCTTGGCGACGGCAGCGCGCGAAGGCGTGGAAGCCTGGGAAACGCTGGTTAGAGAAAGATTGCAAGCCATCCAGACACCTCGAGGGGCGCTCGAGCTGACAGGCCTTCGCCAGCTGCAGCCCTACTGGCGCAAAGAACTGCTGCGCCTGTGGCTTCGCGAGCAAACCGGCGTGGTCCCAGCGGCGGACTTGCTGAGGAAGCTGAGCGCAGCGGTGGAGGCGCGTCCCCAGCCGTTCGTTCCACTCCTTGGCCGCAAGATACGCGGTTACGTGTGTACTCGCGAGGGTAGATTAGTTTACGTCCCTCAAGACCATGCCACCGGGATGCTTCTTTCACGGCAGTGGTCGGCGGTAACACTCGAGCCAGGCCGATCGTATTCGCTGCCGGTTGGATGGGTGTTGGAAGTCGAGACCTGCCTAGATCCTCTTGAAAAGCTCAGCAAAATCCAGCGCGGTGAAATGACGGCCTTGGTAGATGCGGACGCCTTAAAAGGGCCCCTGGTCGTCCGGCCGGCACGTTATGGCGACTCGCTGGCCCCCTTGGGGATGAGGGGCAAACGGAAACTGCAAGATGTCTACGGCGAGCGCCGGGTTGCGCGCGAGCAGCGTTGGGGTCGGCCGGTGGTCGAGGACGGGAGCGCAATCGTCTGGGTCCCAGGGGTGGTTCGCGCAGAGCACGCGCGGATCTCGCCGAACACGCGAAAGGCCTGGTTCCTTCGGGCAACCCAGCTTCCGGTCAAACCCACTCCTTAACCAAGCTCCGAAATAGCGTTGCCGCTGGAAAATGCATGTGTTACCGTGCGATTGCCGCTGTTGGGTGGCGAAGTCGTATATGACGAATCAGTTCTCACGCAATGTAGCCCTGTGGCTGGTCATGGGCTTACTGTTTTTGCTGCTGTTCAACGTATTTAGCCGGCAGCAGACTAAAGAGCCCGAAGTGATCTTTAGTGACTTCGTTCAAGCCCTGGAAAAAGGCGAGGTTGCCCAGGTGACCATGCAGGGGCAGAATATTCGCGGCCGTTACGTGTCCGGCGAGCGGTTTAAAACGTTCGCACCGCAAGACCCTGACCTGGTCAAGCTATTGCGAGAAAAAGGGGTGAAGATCGAGGCCCGACCCGAGGAAGGCGAACCATGGTACGTTGTCTTGTTCGTTCAGTGGTTCCCCATGCTCCTGCTCATCGGCGTGTGGATTTTCTTCATGCGGCAAATGCAGATCGGTGGGGGCAAAGCCATGGCTTTTGGCAAGAGCCGGGCCAAGATGCTGAGCGAAAATAGCCAGCGGGTCACTTTCAGTGACGTGGCTGGCGTCGATGAAGCCAAAGAAGAGCTTGAAGAAATTATCGCTTTCCTCAAAGACCCGAAGAAGTTCACCAAGCTCGGGGGCCGAATCCCCAAGGGCGTGCTGCTAGTCGGGCCTCCAGGTACGGGGAAGACGCTGCTTGCTCGCGCCATTGCTGGTGAGGCGGGTGTTCCGTTTTTCTCCATCAGCGGTTCGGACTTTGTCGAAATGTTCGTGGGTGTCGGAGCCTCGCGGGTGCGCGACCTGTTCGTTCAAGGGAAAAAGAATGCCCCATGCATTATTTTCATCGACGAAATTGATGCGGTCGGGCGACATCGAGGTGCAGGCTTGGGTGGAGGGCACGACGAGCGCGAGCAAACACTCAACCAGTTGCTGGTGGAGATGGATGGCTTTGAAACGAACGAGGGCGTCATCCTGATTGCGGCAACCAACCGTCCTGACGTGCTGGATCCGGCTTTGCTTCGTCCCGGACGTTTCGATCGGCGGGTTGTGGTGCCCCGGCCCGACGTCAAAGGGCGCGAGGGGATCCTGCGGGTGCACACTCGTCGGGTACCGATTGCCGATGACGTCGATCTTGCATTGCTGGCGCGAGGGACACCAGGCTTTGCCGGTGCCGATCTTGAGAATCTAGTGAATGAAGCGGCCTTGTTGGCTGCTCGCCAGAACAAAGACAAGGTGAGCATGGCTGACTTCGAGTTAGCGAAGGACAAGGTCCTCATGGGCGTGGAACGCAAGAGCATGATTATGAGCCCGGAAGAAAAGCGCAGCACCGCGTACCACGAAGCTGGTCATGCCTTGGTGGCTAAACTGCTTCCCGGGGCCGATCCGGTGCACAAGGTGTCGATTATTCCGCGTGGGATGGCTTTGGGGATCACCCAGCAGGTCCCTGCAGATGATCGTCACTCTTACTCCCGAGAGCAAATTCTAGCTCAAGTGACCGTTCTCTTTGGCGGTCGGGCCGCGGAAGAATTGGTGCTCGGTCAAATTACCACTGGAGCAGCGAATGATATCGAGCGTGCAACGGAATGGGCGCGCAAAATGGTGTGCCAGTGGGGTATGAGCGAGAAACTGGGCCCAATGACCTTCGGGAAGAAAGAAGAGCAGATTTTTCTGGGCAGGGACTTTACTCAGCTGCAGGATTACTCGGAGCACACCGCCGTGGAGATCGACAACGAGGTCCGGCGTTTGATCAACGAATGTTACCAGAGGGCCAAGGACTTGCTCGCCGAAAATCTCTCCACGCTGCACCGGCTCGCGGAAACGCTGTTGGAAAAAGAGGTCCTCGACGGTGGCGAGATTGACGCGATTGTCCGCAGTCAGCAGGAAGCGCAAGGCAAGGCCGAAGAGGCGCGGCGTGCAAGCGCTGGGGGCACAGTGTAAGCAGGGATCGTCTCCAAGCGGGGAGGACACGCCCTCGAGTCGTTTCACTAGCGACCACGCTGGTCCTGACGGTAGAATAGTGCGGATTGAGATCCGCCAGTGCTCGACAATCGTCTCCCCGAGCACCGGTCGAAGTCGATGGGATCTTGATGTCGGAGCTAGGGGGAGGAAGCTCTGATGCTCGATTTCTTCGCGGCTCTTCGCATTCAAGACGCCATCGACATCCTGTTGATTGCTTACGTGATCTACCGCATCATCGACCTGATCCGCGGGACGCGTGCCGTTCAAATGCTCATCGGTCTCGGGGTCGTGTTCGTTGCTTTCTTGTCCTCGCAGTATTTCGAGCTTTACACCTTGAACTGGATCCTGGACAACTTTCTAAGTTCGATTTTGCTGGTCATCGTCGTCATCTTTCAGGACGACATCCGCAGGGCACTGACACAGGTCGGTACGCGGCCGTTTTTCGGGACGACGAAGTGGATCGAGCCCGGGGAGCTGGAAGAGATCGTGCGAGCGGCGGTGGCCCTAGCCAGTAAACGGATTGGTGCCTTGATTGTGCTCCAACGGGAAGTGGGACTAAACCAGTACATTGAAGTAGGAACCAGACTCGATGCACGCGTCAGTAAGGAGTTAATCCAAAGTATTTTCTTGCCGAATTCGCCCATACATGACGGGGCGGTGATTATTCATCACGGCCGCATTGTCGCCGCGGGGTGCTTTCTGCCGTTGACCTCGAATCCGCACGTCAGCCGCACTTTGGGTACGAGACACCGGGCAGCAATCGGCCTGACGGAAGAAACGGACGCGATTGTCGTCGTCATCTCCGAAGAGGAAGGTGCAATTTCATTGGTGCGCGAGGGCAGGATCACGCGTGATGTGGATGCGGGAACTTTGCGGACCACGTTGCAGAAATTGCTAGGCGCGTGAGATAAGAGCGCGCATGGCTGATGCCTGGGAGCTCCTGCGCCGCGCCGCCACGAAGGTTTGGGACCCCCACCGCTGGTGGCGGGCGCTGACACATAACTTGTTGTTGAAGCTACTGTCCCTAGCAATCGCCTTTGGGCTGTGGAGCTTCGTGAACTTTGGGGAGCGAGACACCGTCGAGTCGGTAAAGGTGGCGCTGGAACTGCGAAATCTGCCGCCCCAATTGATGATCACCAGCCCGCGGCCGGACTTCGTGGAGGTCCAGCTGATTGGACCTCGCACATTGCTGGGCAGAATCGATCGGAACCGGCTGGCGTTCCCGATCGATCTCAACGGCGTACGGCCAGGACCTGCCGTCTTCCGGCTGAGTGCAGAATCGCTGGTGTTGCCTCGCGGCGTGCGAGTACAGCGGATCGCACCGGCACAAGTAACCCTGGAGCTGGAGCGCGTGGCCCACAAGATCGTACCAGTACGGCTGAAACTCCAGGGCCGGCTTCGAGCAGAATTTCAGATGGCAGAAACGAAAATCGCCCCGGAGATGGTCGAAGTGTTTGGCCCCGCATCGACGATCGAAGATGTCCGGGTCGCGTATACCCAGCCCATTGACGTGAGTAACATTGAAGCGGGCATCTTCGAGCGGGAAGTGTCGTTGGAGCCAGCCGGGGATTATGTCTCTTTCAGTGCTACCCGGGTGATCGTGCAGTTGCGCGTCGAAGAAGTGATTACCACCAAGGTGCTACGTGTCCCAGTGGAGGTTCGAAACGCCCGGAATGTCGCCACGGCAAGGCCGGAGACCGTGCGGGTGTTGTTGCGCGGTCCTAAACGGTTGCTACAGGAGCCGAGCCTGGAGGAACGTTTGGCTTACGTCGACGCTTCCGGCAAGGCTCCGGGAACGCACCGCTTACCCGCCTTATACGACCCGCCAGAAGGGGTGGAGGTGGTTTCAATCGATCCGGCCGAGCTGTCGGTGCGTATAGTGGGCTCCTCGGGACACCCGGCCACTCGCCGTTAAACGGCCCACAGGTTAGCCCCTCGCGGGATGAAGTGTGGGCACTGGCGGTCCTGATGACACTCGAGGTTGCTATCGCCTGGGATCTCGTTGCTGAATAGGCGAGAACGTATAAAGAGGCGGCCCATGAGCGGACTTTTTGGTACCGACGGGATTCGGGGAATCGCTAACGAGCCCCCCTTGGACCCCACCACAGTTGTGAGGATCGGGCAGTGTCTGATCTGGTACCAACAGAGGCGTGGGCTTGCCCCCCGACTGTTGCTCGCCCGTGACACACGACTTTCCGGGCCGATGCTCGAGGCCGCTTTGGTTGCGGGGATCTGCGCCGCGGGAGGCGAGCCGCTGTTGGCAGGAATCTTACCTACCCCGGCCTTAGCGAGACTGGCATTGCAACAGTGTCATTGCGAAGGTGTGATGATTTCCGCCTCCCACAACCCCTGGTGGTACAATGGCATCAAGATTGTCGGTGCTGACGGCTTTAAGTGGTCACAGCAGGACGAGGATGACTTTGAGGTTTTGCTCCGGAGCATCAAAGAGAGTGGGCCGGAAGCTTCTGCTACGGGCGCACAGCCTGGACACGTTGGCATACCTCAGCCACTTCCGCATGCGGCCGAGTGGTACGTGACGTCGCTACTGCAAGCTTTGAACGGCGGAGGAAGCCTTGCCGGTGTACGGATGGTGGTGGACTGCGCCCACGGTGCGGCGGTCACGGTCGCTGCAGAGTTCTTTCAACGTTGCGGAGCCGCAGTCACAATACTCGCTGCTGCACCCAATGGACGCAACATCAATGAAAACTCTGGGTCATTGTTCCCCGAAGGATTACGGGAGGCCGTGATTGCCCACGGAAGCGACGTCGGAGTTGCCTTCGATGGGGATGCAGATCGAGTGGTGTTGGTGGACGAGACGGGCACTCTGCTGGATGGTGACCAGATTTTGTGGATTCTTGCACGTCATTTGAAGGAGCAGGGAGTGCTCAAGCGGCCAGTGGTCGTAGGTACCGTGATGACGAACCTTGGGTTGGAACGGTCTTTGGCGAGCTGCGGAATTCAGCTTGTACGAGCATCAGTCGGTGACCGGTATGTGGTCGAGAAAATGCGTCAGCTACAGGCGCAGCTCGGAGGTGAACCCTCCGGACACATCGTTTGGCTAGATCATACCACGACTGCGGACGGTCTGCTCACCGCCTTAGCAGTATTACAAGTTGCGGTCGTTCGACAGTGCCCGCTGAGTCGGTTGCGCACTGGTCTCGAACTGTTTCCTCAAATTCAAATGAACGTGGAAGTGGCCAATCCCCATGATGTCCTCGCAGATGGCGAGGTGCAGCGTCTTGTGCAGGCCGCGCAGCAAGATCTCAAGGGTGCGGGTCGCGTAGTTGCACGCGCCTCGGGAACGGAGCCATTGGTCCGCATCCTTCTTGAAGGTGAGGATGTTTCCACGCTCCGTCTTTGGTCGGATCGAATCGCCTCGCAAGTGCGGTCGGTGGGGTCGAAGGTAAAGTAAGGGGAGAGACATGGCGGTGCCATTGGTTACTGCCGAGCAAATGCGGTCGCTGGACGATCGTACGATCCACGACTTTGGCGTGCCCAGTTTTACCCTGATGCAGCGGGCTGCCGCAGGTGCTGCAGAGGTGCTGCGGCGTTGTTTCGCCCCGCAGCAACGTCGTCGCATTTTGGTCGTGGCCGGCAAGGGAAACAATGGGGGCGACGGCATGGTGTGCGCCCAAGTGTTGGCCCGTAAGGGAGCCTCGGTGACAGTAGCGCTGGTCGCCCAGGCTCGAGATTTGAAAGGAGATGCTGCACGGGCGCTCATGCAGCTGCGGGGGAAGAAAATCTCCCTCGTCCCCGGGGTGGAGCCGTCTCGGTTATCGGCCTTGCTTTCCCAAGCCACTTTAATCGTCGATGCCCTCTTGGGAACCGGTTTGAATGCTCCAGTGCGGGGGCCGCTAGCGGACGTCATTGAGGGGCTGAATAGTAGCGGGAAGCCGATCTTTTCCCTGGATATTCCGTCAGGATTGAACTCTGATTCCGGCGTGCCCCAAGGTGTTGCCGTGTGCGCCACGGCTACCGTTACCTTTGGCGTCACCAAGATTGGCCAGGTTGTCTACCCGGGACGTGCTTTTGTTGGACGGCTCGAGGTTGTCGACATTGGAATCCCTGAGGGCGCCGTCGACGCGGTGTTCCCGAAATCCTGGTTACTCGAGCCCGCAGATGTCGCACGGCGATTGCCTCAGCGCGCTCCGACGGCCCACAAGGGCACGTGCGGTCACGTGCTTGTCATCGGCGGAAGTCTAGGGCGTACCGGGGCGGCGAAAATGGCTGCAGAAGCGGCGCTGAGGGCAGGGGCCGGATTGGTAACGTTGGCCGGTCCCGCCTCCCTCCATGCAACGTTAGCCTCCCATTGTCCCGAGGTGATGACCTTTCCCTTGCCGGACTTCGGGGGCCAGCTGTGTTTTGACGAGGAGGCTTTGCGACACGCTTTGGAAGGGAAAGATGTCGTGGTGGTGGGCCCAGGGATGGGCACTTCACACGACTGCACACGTATCCTGCAATTCCTCTTGGAACGTTCGGACCTCCCGGTGATATGTGACGCCGACGCGTTGACGCTGCTCGCACGGCTCCCCGCTGCCGGGAAAAGGGCCAACCTTGTCATGACACCACATCCCGGCGAGTTCGCCCGTCTCACGGGGAAGTCGGTAGCAGACATTCAGGGGAATCGGCCGCTGCTGGCACGGGAGTTTGCCGTGGAGCGAGGCTGCGTCCTGGTGCTCAAAGGAGCCACGACCTTGATTGCGGACGACGACGGTACGCTGTGGGTCAATCCTACCGGGAATCCCGGAATGGCCTCCGGCGGCATGGGCGACGTCCTGGCTGGCCTTATCGGCGGCTTTGTCGCGCAGGGACTTCTACCCAACAGCGCCTCCCTCGTAGCCGTCTATCTCCATGGACTTGCGGCGGACGCGTTGTCCCAGAACTACGGAGCCGTCGGGTTCCTTGCAACGGAGGTGGCCAGGGAGGTCCCACGCCAGCGGGATGCATTGCGTCACTATGGCGAATCGCTACTTAAGCCACCATCTGGATGATGGTCGGTGACTCGACTCGAGAACACACTTCGGTAACCTTGCCGTTAGCGGGCGAAAGCGTCACGCGCGCTGTGGGCGCGGCGTTGGGCCAGGTCGTGACGCGAGGAGATCGGATCGGCCTCTGCGGACCCTTAGGAGTGGGGAAAACTGCGTTTGTACGCGGGCTGGCTGAAGGTCTCGGTTTGCGAGCCGAGAAAGTTCGTAGCCCTACATTTACACTCGTGAACGAGTACCTGGGTGGTCGGCTTCCCTTATACCACATCGATGTTTATCGGCTCGAGGCCACGGCGCTCGATTTGCTGGCCTTGCGGGAATTCCTTTACGGCGATGGCGTAGCGGCGGTGGAATGGTGGGATCGTATTTGCGGCGAGTCCTGTCATCTGCGTGTAGCGTTGCAGTTCGGTGTCGGTACTCAGCGAAACATCACACTGACCGCGTTTGATCCGAGATACCGACACTGGGTCGAATCTCTAAAGGAGCAAAAACCAACGTGGCTTTGATCGTTCAAAAGTACGGGGGCACCTCGGTCGGAAACCTGGCTCGTATCCGAGCCGTGGCGCAGCGGGTCGCGACGACGTGGCGCCAAGGACATCGGGTGATTGTCGTCGTTTCTGCGATGGCAGGGGAGACGAACCGCCTCCTGAAGTTGGCGCATGACCTGTCTCCGAACCCGGTACCCCGCGAAGTCGACGTCATCGCAAGCGCTGGCGAGCAAGTGTCCGTAGGTCTGGTGGCAATTGCTTTGAATGACTTGGGCGTTCCGGCTCGTTCGCTTCTGGGCTTTCAAGTACCCGTGGAGACGGACAGCGTGTTTCAAAAGGCGCGGATCAAAAGCATCGATGCTTCGAAGTTACTGGGAATTGTCGAAGGTGGCGAGGTGGCTGTCGTTGCCGGCTTCCAAGGTGTCGACAGTTCGGGCAACCTCACCACCTTGGGGCGGGGCGGTAGTGACACGAGTGCAGTGGCCATCGCTGCAGCAGTGGGCGCCAACGTTTGTGAAATTTACACGGACGTGGACGGAATTTACACTACCGATCCCCGCATTTGTGCGGCGGCGCGTAAGCTGGAGCGGATTTCTTTCGACGAAATGCTGGAGCTTGCCAGTCTGGGCGCTAAGGTCCTGCAAATTCGTTCAGTGGAATTTGCCAAGCGCTACGGGGTACCGTTGTGTGTGCGTTCGAGTTTTAATGACGAGCCTGGTACTTGGGTTGTTGCTGAGGAACCAAGTATGGAAGATGTTCTTGTTTCTGGCGTGGCGGCGGAGCAAAACGAGGCAAAAATCACTTTGCACCGGGTGCCCGACCGCCCAGGTCTAGCGGCGCGTATTTTCGGTCCGATCGCCCGCGAACATATTGTGGTCGACATGATTATCCAAAACGCTGGTGAGGATGGCTTTACCGATGTGACCTTCACCGTCCCCCGTGCCGATCACACCCGTGCCCTTTCTATCGTGGGTGACGTTGCTAAGGAGATCGGGGCGAGCGGGGTCAGCTCGGACACCAATATCGTTAAGATTTCCGTGGTGGGTTTAGGCATGCGTAGCCATGCGGGGGTGGCCGCGCGCATGTTCGAAGTCCTCGCTCGCGAGGGGATCAATATTCAAATGATTTCTACCTCGGAGATTAAGATCTCTATCGTGATCGATGTGAAGTACACGGAGCTGGCCGTTCGTGTTTTGCACGCGGCCTTGGTCGAGCAGGGTTTCCGTGAGGAGAGTGGAGCATGACCCAGCCGCCGACAGTCGAATTGTACGACACCACCTTGCGGGATGGCTGCCAGGCCGAGGACATCTCGTTTACCGTCGAGGACAAACTGCGCATTGCCGAGCGGCTCGACGACTTTGGGGTCAAGTACATCGAGGGTGGTTGGCCGGGTTCAAATCCGAGGGACGAAGCGTTTTTTCGGGAAGCAAAACGACTGCGTCTGAAACAAGCATCGATTGCCGCCTTCGGCTCGACCTGTCGCGCCGGATTTCGCCCTCAACAGGATCCTATTTTCCGTAAGTTGCTCCAGGCGGAGACGCCTGTGGTCACCATTTTTGGCAAAACGTGGGACCTACATGTGCGGGAAGACTTGCGCATTCCCCTTATGGCAAACCTGGACCTGATTTACGAAAGCATTGCCTACCTCAAGCGCCACGTGGATACCGTCATTTTCGACGCAGAGCACTTTTTCGATGGATTTCGCGCTAACCCTGAATTTGCACTGGAATGCTGCCGCGTTGCTGCCGAAGCTGGTGCAGACTGGGTTTGTTTGTGCGAGACCAATGGCGGTCGCATGCCCGACGAGGTGGCGGCGGGAGTCGATGCGGTGCGGGCGGCGATTGCCACTCCGCTCGGAATCCACTGCCATAACGACTCGGAGCTGGCTGTGGCCAATAGCTTGATTGCTGTGCAGCACGGTGTGCGCCATGTCCAAGGAACCATCAATGGCATCGGAGAACGGTGCGGCAATGCCAACCTTTGTTCCATTGTGGCTAACTTGCAGTTGAAAATGGGCTACCGCGTCGTCGCCCCAGCGCAACTGCGGCAACTGCGGGAGCTGTCGCATTTTGTGTGGGAGTTGGCCAATCTCGAGCCGAACAAGCGGCAACCGTACGTTGGGTTGAGTGCGTTTGCTCATAAGGGCGGGGTCCATGTTGCTGCCGTACAAAAGAATGCGCGAACCTACGAACACATTGACCCTTCGCTGGTTGGCAACCGACAACGAGTTCTCGTCTCTGATCTCTCGGGCAAGGGCAATATCCTTTACAAGGCAAAAGAATTTGGGCTCGACTTGGAGTCGCTCAAACCATCGGTGCGCCGTGTGTTGCAAGAGGTCAAGGAATTGGAGAGTCGGGGTTTCCAGTTCGAGGGTGCTGAGGCCTCGTTCGAGCTGCTGTTGCAAAAGGGTCTCAACGGGAAGCGCACGCGTCACTTCCGCTTGATCGGCTTTCGCGTGATCGATGAAAAACGCACCGAAGACGAACCCCCGCTTTCCGAGGCCACGATTATGATCGAAGGACCCGATGGCGAAGTAGAACACACCGCAGCCCAAGGAAATGGGCCGGTCAACGCGTTGGACAACGCATTACGCAAAGCCTTGCGGAAGTTTTACCCGGAAATCGACGAGGTGCAGCTGCTCGATTACAAGGTGCGGGTGTTGGGTGGCGGGGAAGGGACCAAGGCGACAGTGCGCGTCCTGATCGAATCTGGAGATGGGAAGGATCGCTGGGGGACCGTTGGGGTATCGCACAACGTCATCGAGGCCAGTTGGCAGGCGCTCGTCGACAGCATTGACTACAAACTTTATAAAGATCGCAAGCAGAAAAAACGGCCACGGACCCCGGTGCCACCACCTGTGCAGGAGTGAGGACGCTGGGGTTGACGCTGGCCGATCCTCTTCTCGGTCCCGTAGTGCATTCAATGGCGTCATCGATCGGTGGCTTCGAACGGCGAAGGATTTACTTGGATTGGAACGCAACGACCCCGCTACGAGCCGAAGCGCTCGCGGCCATGAAACCGTATTTTTGCGAGTCCTATGGCAATCCTTCGAGCGCCCATGCTTTAGGCAGTCGAGCACGAGCGGCCGTCGAGGAGGCGCGTGACACGGTTGCGGAAGTACTGGGGGTGAAGCGGTCGGAAGTGGTCTTTACCAGCGGTGGTACGGAGTCCAACCATCTGGCGTTGTTGGGGACGGCACTGGCGTTGAATCCGGGAGTCATTCTTAGCACTCCCATTGAACACTCCTCGGTGCTCCGCGCGGTCGACTGGCTGGTGGAACGGGGATGGCAAGTCCACAAGGTGCAACTGCTTCCTGACGGGCGAGTCGACCTGGATAGACTCGCGCGAGGGCTCGACGCCACAGTGCGATTGGTTTCGATTGGCTGGGCCAACAACGAAATTGGAACCTTGCAACCCGTGGCTGAAATCTTTGCCCTCTGCCAAGCGCGTGGAATTTTCTTCCACACGGACGCGGTGCAAGTGCCGGGAAAGGCGCCTTTTCGAAAAGTGCCTGCCCACTTGCTCTCGTTATCCGGCCACAAGTTCGGAGGTCCGAAGGGCGTCGGATGTCTGATCGTGCGCGAGGAAGTAGCTATTCGGCCTCTGTTCCGGGGGGGGGCACAAGAGCGGGGACTGCGGGCGGGGACAGAGAACGTACCTGGGATCGTCGGGTTTGCGTCGGCGCTGCGTTTAGCAGTTGCAAGTGCCGAAGGATTTTCGGCGAGGGTTCGCCCGCTGCGGGATCGCTTGTGGCAGCGACTGCGGGAAATTCCCGGTGTACAGCGTCACGGCGCGAGCGGAGAGCACGTATTGCCCAATACGTTAATGGTAACTGTAGACGACGTCACCGCGGACGCTCTGATTGCCGCGCTTGATTTAGAGGGCATTTGCGTTTCGGCTGGTTCCGCCTGTGCCGCTGGCGCTGCAGAGCCTTCGCATGTCTTGCTTGCTTTGGGAATTCCCTTGGAACGTGCCCGTGGGGCTGTGCGGTTCAGCCTGGGCCAAGACGTGGACGAAGCAGAGATCGACTTCGTTGCCGAGCGGTTCGCACAGGTGGTTCAACGAATCCGAACCGTGGAGCATCCTTCGCCGCGGAGGCTCCTGGCATGACCCGGGTTGTGGTCGCCATGAGCGGCGGAGTGGACAGCTCGGTGGCGGCGGCACTGCTCGTGGAAGCAGGTTACGACGTCGTAGGCGTCGCCATGCGCTTGTGGAATGGCCCGAGCGACAGCGGCTGTTGCTCGCTGGACGATTTCGTCGACGCGCGCCGTGTTGCCGACCGCCTCGGCATCCCCTTTTTCGTCATGGATTTCTCCGATCTGTTCGAGCACCAGGTGGTTCGTCCTTTTGCCGAGGAGTATTTACAGGGTCGGACACCTAACCCTTGCGCTCGCTGCAATCAGTTCGTCAAATTCGCTGCGCTCTTCGAGCGAGCCCGCTCGCTGGGGGCGACCCTGCTCGCGACTGGCCACTACGCCAGGCTGGTGCGCGGCTGCGGGGGAGAATGGCAGCTCCACGCCGCACGCCACCGCGAGAAAGATCAATCGTACTTCCTTTTCGGCCTGCCGCGGGAACGACTGGCCGAAATTCTTTTTCCCGTGGGAGACCGCAGCAAGCAGGAGGTGCGCGCCCTTGCGCGGGAGTGGACGCTGCCAGTTGCGGAAAAGGCGGAAAGCCAGGAGGTCTGTTTTGTGCCACGCCGCAATTATGCAGAGTTCGTCGAACAGTACACAGGACAAAAGAGTGTGCGGGGGAAAATCGTTGATCGTGACGGGGCGATTTTGGGTGTCCATGAGGGCATCCATCGGTTTACGGTTGGGCAGCGGCGTGGGCTACGCCTGGGTGGGGGGCAGCCGCGGTATGTGGTGGAACTCGACCCAGCTACAGGTACGGTACGGGTGGGCGACCGAGCTGCAACCATTGCCCGGGGTTTACGAGCCACTCGAGTGAACTGGCTCGTGCCGGATTTGCCTTCTCCCGGGGAGATCCTTGCCGTGAAGATCCGCTCCCGTTTCAACCCTGTTCCGGTGGTGATCGAGTCGGCCGATGAAGCGGGTTTCGTCGTTCGTTCCTTGGATGGATTGCAGGCGGTCACCCCAGGGCAAGCCGCCGTTCTTTACCATGGGGATCGAGTTGTCGGTGGAGGCTGGATTGATGCCGCACTGTAGTCAGGAGGCCGCAGCAGAGGCTCGACGTGTGGCCATTACCACGTTGGGTTGCAAGGTGAACCAGTACGACAGCGTGGCGATTGGCCAGGCCCTGAAGGCGCGAGGGTGCGTGATCGTTGGGTTTGATGAGTGGGCCGATGTCTACGTTGTCAATTCGTGCAGCGTGACCGATCGCGCCGAAGCAGAGAGCCTGCGCCTGGCCCGCCGCGCGCGCAGGTTGAACCCGAAGGCACAGGTGGTCATAACGGGATGCTTTGCCCAAGTCGCGCCCATGCGGGCGGCGATCGCAGAGGTGGACGGAGTCATCGGTCTGAATCGGCTGTCCGACCTGGTCGAGTTTGTCCTCGGGCGCTTGCAAACGCGCGTTCTCGTTAGTGACCTCCGGCAAGCACGTCAGGTTCGAACGATTGGTGCCGGTGTGGATGCCAGCCGAACGCGCGCCTTTTTGAAAATTCAAGAAGGCTGCGACTTGTTTTGCTCCTTTTGCATTGTACCCATGGCCCGCGGAGCTAGCCGCAGCGTTCCACCGCGTGACATCATCGCACAATACGACTTCCTAGCTTCCGCAGGAGTGCAGGAAGTGGTTTTAACCGGTGTGCACCTGGGAAGTTGGGGTCATGATTTATCGCCGCCTCTGGAATTAGCAGACATCGTCGAGATGCTTTTGGAGCGAGCTAGCATCCCGCGCTTGCGCTTAAGCTCGATCGATCCCCCGGAACTCACACCCCGCCTACTTGCGCTGTTTACCTCCACCCCCGAGCTTTGCCCACACCTCCATGTTCCGATTCAGGCGGGGTCCGATTCGGTACTGCGCCGGATGCGTCGTCGCTACGACACAGCCCTCGTGCGTGCCCGACTCGAGGAAATCCGAGAGCAGTTGCCGGACGCCGCGATTGGCACGGATGTGATCGCAGGTTTTCCTGGCGAAACCGAGGAGGAGTTCGCGCACAGCTTGGCTTTCTTCGACTCGTTGCCTTTGACGTACTTTCACGTCTTCCCTTACTCCGTCCGGCAGGGCACCACCGCTGCGAAACTAGCTGGCCACCTTCCACGCGATGTGGTCCATCGCCGGGCCCGCGAACTGAGAGCACTTGGCCAGCACAAGCGGGAGGCATTTGCCCGCAGGTTCCTCGGTCGGCGGTTAGCCGTTTTGTTCGAAGAGAGAAGCGATGTAGATGGGTGGTCCATCGGGTACTCGCGCAACTACCAAAGGGTGCGTGTGCCAGGCCAAGTTCCGGGGAATACTGAGCTCCCCGTGCAGGTGCTGACGATGGTAGAAGGGCAGTTAGTTGGTGAATGTCGACTCGAGAACAGGTAAGGCCCATTGCTCCGGAGGTGGCTGCACTGGAGCGAAGAATAGGGTATTCGTTTCGCGATCAGCGCCTCCTCGAAGCTGCCCTCACCCATACGTCTAGCTTGGTCGAGCCAGGCCCCCGTCGCATGGAACAGCTCGAGTTTCTCGGCGACGCGGTGTTGGGTCTGATGTTAGGAGACCTTTTGCTGGAGCAATATCCCTTGGCCTCGGAGGGAGAACTCTCTCAGTATCGGGCTGCGTTGGTGAATACCCAAAGCCTAGCCCGCAAGGCGCGCGCGCTAGGGTTGGATCAAGCGATTCGCTTGGGACGCGGTGAGGAAAAGTCCGGGGGACGTAGGAAGGATCGTATCCTAGCGGCGAGCTACGAAGCCGTGCTCGGAGCGATCTATCTTGATGGGGGCTGCCAGGCAGCGCGGGCGTGCGTCGCGATTCACTTCGGCGAGGACATCACTCACCTTCCCTCGCGTATCGAGTTCGATGCGAAAACAGCACTGCAGGAACTTTGTCAGGCACGGTACCGGAGCGCGCCTCGGTATCTCGTTGTAAATCAAGCCGGGCCAGCTCACGCTCGTTGGTTCGTGGTGGAGGTTCTGCTGGATGACAAGGTTCTGAGTCGCGGACAAGGAAAAAGCAAGCGGGCTGCACAACAGGACGCAGCCCGAAACGCACTGCGAGTCCTTTCTGGGAACCACACCGAGGAGAGAAACTAAAGACAGGTTTTGGGGCCGAGCTTGCTGGTTAGCTCGACGGCACCATGCGGTTGCCTGCTTGGACTCGACGGCGGAAAACGACGAAAAGAGCCCCCAGCAACAAGCCGATGGCAGCCATGCTGAAGGTCAAAAAGTAGCTCAGCATCCCAGCCATCATGAGCATGACAGTACCCCAGGCGACAAGCGCGCGACCGCTCAACAGTCCAAAGGAACAAGCAGCGATAAGATGCCAGGGCCACAAGACTGTTACGATGAAGCCACTGAGGATCAGGAGGGCGAAGAAGCAATCCTCTGCCACCACACGCGGCATATACGGTGTCTTCCAACGCCACAAGATCAGAGATCCGGCAATCAAGCCTGCGCACCCGTAGCGAGTGGCATCGAACAAAGTTCGCCCAAGCTGCAGATCGAACCAACCGCTTTCCAGAAAAAGCCAGAACAAGGGCCAAAGGGTCGGAGGTAGCTCGGTGGGAAACACCGCACTGCCGACTTGAAGGGAAAACGGGCGGCCGAGGAGCGCGGGGACGGCGCTACCGAATGGGACTAACACGATCAGCGACGCGAGGGTGGCCCCGAGTACTCCACCTACAACCGCAGATCTAATCTCGTTCCAACTGCGGTGTCGTCGGTGACACCAAAAGACAAAGACGGGCACCAGCACGGCGGAATACCACTTGTACCAGAAGGAGAGCCCCAAGAAGACGCCGAAAAAAAACCAGACACCCCGGACCCAAAAGACAAAAGCCGCCATCAACAGCACTGCCATCGCCAAGTCGTTGTGGGCAGAAGAAAGTCCCTCGAAGAGGACGAGGGGACTTGCCCCCCAAAGGGCCGCGTGTGCGTTAGAGATTTCATCCGGCCGGCTCTGGTTGGCCAAATAATGACGCCATAGCCCAAGCCCGAACAACAGCATGCCGAAGTTTGCTACCTTGTAAGCCGCCACCGCACCGATGATATGATCCCCCGTTAGGGCATAAACGACACGCGTCTGTAAGATGAATAGCGGCCCGTAGCCGGCTGCCCCTTCTTTCCACCAAGCTTGCAAGAGGGGGTACCACGGGTCGCTGGCAAACGCGCTGGGGGCATGGAAGTAAGGGTTTGCCTGGTACCGTCCCCACATCTTTCCGTAAAAAGCGTAAGCGAAAACGTCTCGAGATCCGACGGGGAAAGAAATCAGCAGCAGCACCGAGAGCACGCCGAGTACAGCGAGAAACCGCGGGTTTTCGAGGGATGGAGCGGGTCCACCGGTCGAAAGAGCAGCTTCGGCAGTTAGCAAGTACGCTCCGCACCACGCGGTGAAACAACAGAAGAATACGAGTAACAGCTTCAAGTTGCCGATGCGCTCGAAATCGTTGCGATCCGGAGTGGCCGCATACAGGAACGAACTTACCGTGAACACAGCTACCGCTACCAGAGCTACTTTGGCGGAGGTGGGAAGCGGGCGAGGGACATCTTTACTGAAGCCGAGCTGCATCGTACTGGACGTTGTTTGACTCGAACACCACTTCGATGCAACTTGAAGATGGTCGACCTTCGAGGTTGAGCCCGCAACAGGAACTTGCGGGCCACTCGAAGGGCCGTGCGGCCCGAGAGTGTAAAGAGCAGGGCATTTTTAGTGAGTTTGCTCTTGACTAAGGATGCCGACTTATGGAGTATCCCCACCACGGACCGCGAGAGAGGAAGTTTAGACCCATTTTAAACGCTGGGGTTAAAAGCATGACAGGAGGGAGCGCATGACCACACGTCAACAGGTAGCTGTAACCGGAGCTACGCTTGGCTTGCTGGTGGCCGTGGGAACAGCTCGGGCGCAGACGGTTCAGTTTCCAAAAGTGGCCCGGTCGTTTTCCGCGTGGCTTGTGCGGGCATTCGACCAATGCACGCCAGGCGGGCTGACCGTGGTTAGCCCTGGGTTGCCGTCGCAAGGTTGCTTGAGCACGGCCTCGGTGGTGGACAACCAAATGACGATGGATTTCGGTAAGGTGCGAATCTCGAAAGGGAGCGGGAAAATTAAGCTTTTTGGCCGTGGTATGATCCCGGGCGGGCGCGTTAAGGTGCAGTTGACCGTTCGCGTCACCAAGACCGGGGTGAATACCAAGAACCCGACAAAGAGCAACGCGCGGGTGACTTTTGCTGACCAAACGGTGCTTTGTGGTCCCCCTCCTTTCGGCTTCGTGATCGTGTATCCGACCGGCGTGCTCGGAGCATCGATCGATTTGGCCGATTGCTTGAGTCCTTATCCGGGCCTGGCCACTGGCAACATTGAGATCGAAGAGGTGGCCTTAGTCAACGTGGACAACTCGAATAAAGTCTTTGCTCGTCCAGGGGTGCTCCGATGAGCCCTGCAATACTGAGGGAGGCGGCAACCATGGTCTGGTTGGTGAACGTTCAACGTTGTTTAAGGTTCGTGGCCTCGGCGGCCACGGTTGTATTGGCGGCAGGGCTGGTGAGCTCGTCCCACGCGCAAACCTTGCCGAGCTACCCGAAAAAAGCGCCTGCGTTCGATGCCTGGATGGCTCGTGCCTTTGATAGCTGTACTCCGTCGGGGCTCACCGTTGTCTCGCCGACAAACGTGCCAAATACTGGCTGCCTGAGCGCGAATTCGGTTACGGACAGTGCACTGCCTTATAATTTTGCACGCTTGCGTGTTGCAAAGTCGGGTAAGATTCGCCTGTATGCGAGGGGGCTGACGTTCGGCGAGAGTGTCCGCGTGCGCCTAAATTTGCGTGTCACCCGTCAAGGAGTGAGCACGAAGAACCCGACAAAGTCCAATGCGACGGTCACCTTTGCAGATATTAGTGTGGATTGTCCTGCTGCACCGAATGCTTTTGTGGTTCGTCCCAATGGTACGATCGTGGGGGCGACCGACTTGAACACGTGCTTGGCGCCGAATTCGAACTTGGGGGGCGGCACTGGTACGAACAACATTGAGGTGCTTGGTGCAAGCTTGGTGAATGTTGCGACGGGCAAGGAGTTTGCGCGAGCGGGTGTGTTGCGTTAGAGCGGGTGTGTTGCGTCAGCTTGAATACGCGCCGTGAGGAAGAAAGAGACATAACGAGGGAGGGTGAGAAATGAAGAAATTCTGGGCGATGGCTGTGGCCGTTTCTGTGGCAATGAGTGCTGGAGGGGCTTACGGCCAAGTGAGCGGGTTTCCGACAAGAGCGATCCGGTATTCCACCTGGCTGGCTCGGGCGTTTGATAGTTGCACGCCGAGTGGGCTTACCGTGGTTTCTCCGGCAAACTTGCCGAGTGCCGGCTGTTTTGCGACGCAGTCCGATCCGTTACCACCCCCTGCGGGCCTCAACCCAGTAGGCGCCACCATGAAATTTGGGCGGCTGGACGTTCGCCGCTTTCCAGGAACTGGTGGCCAAGGCAAGGTCAAGTTGCTGGCTTTCGGAATGCAAAACGGCCAGCGGGTTAAAGTGCGCCTAACGCTGCGCACGACGCGCTCAGGTGTGAGCACGAAGAACCCCACGAAGAGCAACGCCCTGGTCACTTTCCAAGATGTCACAGTCGACTGCCCGATTGGACCGGCGAACTGCTTTATCGCCAACCCGCGTGGCGTTGTGTTGGGCACGATGCAACTTGATCAGTGCTTGAGCCAGAACTCGCTACCAACAGGCTTGGCCAGGCAGAATGTCGAAATCTTGGGTGCCGAAGTGATCAATTGTGACGACGGCAATGTGGTGGCCCGACCAGGTATTTTGAATTAGTCGGTCGCGTTCGCATTGTTGATGGGTCGAGGCAGGTAGGGCGCCAGGGCTTTGTCCCTGGCGCCCTACCTGTTTGTTGTCAAAGCAGAAGGATGAGCGTGAGTGCCGTGACCTTGGCAAAGCAACTGTGCACTTTCCCCCGCCGTGAGCAGTCACGGCGGCGCTTCCCAGCGGTAGATGCTGAGATCGGTCTCTTTCCACAAGAGGTCTTCGGAAGGGCTCGCGAGAAACGGACTGGCTAACGAAAATCGATACCGGAGGTACGGCCGCCAACTGCCTTGAGTGGCCGGAGTGTACGGCGCCTGCTCGCTAGGTGAGACGAAATAAATCGTTTTTCCCTTGGATGCGAATGCGCTCAGGAGATCGGAGACAATCCAGTCCTGGGGGTTAGCCACATAATAAACTGGGCTTTCGTTAACCGCCCATAAGAGCGGACCGATACTCAACGGCGCTATGGACCCATGGAGGAGCAGAACTGCCCCTGGAGTCAGCGAGCTTTGCAAAGTCTTAAGGTGCAGGAGGGCGCCGGCATAATAAGGCCGCTCAACCACCGTGGCTAGCTTCGTCGTCGCTCCCCAGGTGGCCAAAATCACGATGCCCGCAAAGGAAACATGACGTCCGAGGGCGGGGAGCGAACGGCAAAGGTTCCAAGTACCCAGAACGAGCAGCAGACAAAGCCCTGGAAGCAACACAACCACAGCTCGGCGCAAAACCCAGAAATCGACCGGCGTCGCTTGCGGACCGAGGAAAAATACCACGCCTGAGAGAATGACCAAGGAGCTCGCCAATGTCGGTGCTGCCGGGCGAGGAAAAGTTAGAGTGGCAAAGAGTCCAATTAGGCCAAGCGGCAGGAATAACCCGCCAGACCAGGTCCAAAGCAATGCCCACTCGTTGCCACCACGCAGCGAGAACTGGGAAATCCCAATAAGCCCGACGGCAAGAGCAAGGAATAACGCTCGACCAAACGGCCGAGCACGCTGGCCAATCTTTCCACTGGCCCATTGAGTGGCGGAGAACAGAAGAACGGCCACCCCAGCCATGCTTACCATCCTTACTCCTGTGGTTTCGATCGTGAGGAATTTCGTCAGATTGCCCCAGTAGTGGGTTCTCCAGAAGTATGCGTGCAACAATGCGTGGCTACTCAAGATGAATGCAGGAGCCAAAACATGACGAAATCGCTCTTGCGGTGAGAGTAGCGCGGTAAGAAGCAGCCCAACGCAGACGAGAAACGCATTCTCAAGCCGAATGAGTGCCGCACAGCCTAGGGCGAGGCCAGCAATAGCTGCCAGCCGAGCGTTGGTTGACGATCCTGCCGTGAGCGCAACTCCACACCACAGGAAAAATGCCGAAGCCATCTCCGGCATGGGAAAACGACAATAAAAGAACAAGGCAGGCTGAGCTGCAGCTAGGGACGCGGCAACGAGGGAAGGAATGGGCGGCAGCTGACAAGCTCGGGCGGCCGCCAGGATGGCGACGAGCGCCAATACCCCGAACACACCGAAGATCCACTCAGCACGGTCTGGGCCGAAGATCGAAATAGTTAAAGCTACCCAAGGAAGGATACCGTGGTGAAAGGCGGGTAAAACTTGGGCCCCGTCAAGCGAACGCAAGATGTAGCCGCCTTCCAGTCGTGAGTACGGCGGCGAACCCCGATCTGCTGCGACACTGGGGAACAAGATGCGACGCAAATCGATGTCCAACAACGGCACGGTGTCATCGGTGACCTCGAGGCTGCCCGAGCGTGCCACGTGAATGCCTGCTGCCAAGTATCCACTCGCATCCCCTGAAGCAAAGCGGGCTTCTAGAGGAGGGAGTAGCCAGCAGGCCATGGCGAGCCCGAATGCCAGCAGCCAAACGTCGCCGCGACCGTAGCTCGGGCGAATTTTTCCCTGGGAAAGCCGCCAGCCGAAAACGGCAATGCCACTCATGACCAAGGTAAACGTGAGCAGCGACCAGCGACCAGCCTCGGCGAGGAGGAAGCCGACCCAGGTGGCCGCAACCGCGCTCCAGGTCACCTCGACCAACAACACAGGCAAACGCAGGGGAACAGTGGCACCAGCAGCGAAGATCCAAGGGGACCACGCTCTTCCCGGCAAATAGAAAGTCAGGATGCCGAAAAGCACCCCTCGGATTACACTTCCAAAGCTCTCCCACATTGGCACTTCGGGATGCCCCTAGGCAGAGGTATTTGACTCCTGCTGCTCCCAGTGACAACCTGTATCACCGGCAACGTTCATGAAGCCGCGGAAACTCATTATTCAGATCCCCTGCCTCAACGAAGAAGAACATCTTGCGGCGACGCTAAGGTCGCTGCCCCGTTCTATACCGGGAATCGATCTCGTGGAAGTGTTGGTAATCGACGATGGCTCGCACGATCGGACGGCAGAAATCGCCCGCCAGGAGGGTGCAAACTATATTGTGCGTTTTCCCAATAATCGCGGGCTCGCGCGTGCCTTTCGTGTGGGGTTGGACGCCTGTTTGCAACTGGGTGCAGACATCATCGTGAACACTGATGGCGATCACCAGTACGACGGTGCCGACATTCCGGCGCTCATTCGCCCCATCCTAGAAGGCCAAGCCGACATGGTGGTTGGAGACCGTGACCCTTTCACTGTGCGGCACTTTTCCCGAGGGAAGCGTTTGCTGCAGCATTACGGAAGCTGGGTCGTGCGCACCCTGTCGGGTACCAGCATTCCCGACACGACGAGCGGTTTTCGCGCTCTGAGCCGAGAAGCCGCTTTGCGACTCAACGTGATTTCCGATTTCACGTACACGATCGAGACCATCATCCAGGCGGGTAAGAAGCGCCTGCCTGTTACTCATGTTCCCGTACGCAGCTACCCCACGCGCGAATCCAAGCTCTTCCACTCGGTTTGGGAGTACGTCAAGCGTTCCGCATCCACGATCGTTCGCATTTACGCCCTGTACGAACCCCTGAAAGTGTTTTCCTACTTGGGAGGCTTCCTCATCCTGGCTGGTTTGATCCCGGGTGTTCGTTTTCTGTACTACTACTTCACGGGAACGGGGGGCGGCCACATCCAGTCGCTTCTGCTCACCGTCCTCTTGATTATCATTGGTTTTCAGACGGTATTGATCGGGTTGGTTGCCGACTTGATCGCGGGAAACCGTAACCTGATCGAGGATATTTTGTGTCGTCTGCGTTGCTTGGAACTGGGTGAGCGCTTACCTCGTATCGAGAAAGTCGACCGTCGAGCTTCAGACGCTCAACGCCGCCGGGGGAGCGGGGGTTGAATCGAGAGCAATTGGGAAAGCACGAGCTACAGTTGTGCTTTTTCGGTACCTATCCTGCCACGTACACGGTGAGCCGCATACTGGAAAGGGCTGCGCAGGACGCGGGCGTTAGTGTTTTTCACTGCCACGAGAGCCTGGCCGAGGCACCGCTGTCGTCTCCCGATGTGTTCCGCCCCGGTCCCGCGGTTTTGCTCCTTGCGCGGTACGTTCGTACCACTCTTCGGCTGTGGCCGCGCCTAGCACGATGTCCCGCCCAAATCCTCGTTGCTGGATTTCGGGGCCAGCTCGATGTGCTGTGGGTTAGCCGGTGGTGCCGAACCCGTGGTCGGCGGCTGGTGTTCGCCCCGCTCGTGACGGTATCCGAAACCGCTGAAGACCGAGGTCTCTTACGAAGCTCCGCCCTAGCTGGGGCATTGACGGCTTGGCTCGATCGCAAAACGTTGAGCCTCGCTGATCGCGTGGTGATCGACACGCGAGCCCACGCAGACTTTCTTCGCTGCCGCTTCGGTGTCCCAGAAGAACGGATCCGAGTGTTTTATCTCGGAGCGGATCCGGATGCCTTCCGACCGTCTCCGCTGCGCGTGCGTTCCGCAGCGATGCGCGTTCTATTTTACGGTTCTTTCCTGCCACTCCATGGAATCGAGGTGATCGTTGACACGGCCAGGCTATTGCGGGGGGAGAAAAACATCCAGTTCACACTGTGTGGCGATGGTTGGCAATGGAGGGAAGTCAAAAAAGTGATCGAGGAGGCGGCGCTGCCGAACGTGACTTTACGTGGTTGGGTACCTTACCACGAGATTGCGAAACTCATCCAAGAACATGACGTGTGCCTGGGTATCTTCAGCGGCAAGCAGAAGGCGCGCATGGTCATCCCGAACAAAGTGTATCAGTGTGCCCAAGTAGGAAGGCCGGTGGTGTCTGCGGACACTGCCGCCATCCGCGAGGTGTTCAAGCACGGCGAGAACATTCTTTTAGTTCCTCCAGAGAACGCAGAAGCTTTGGCGGAGACGCTGCTCCAACTGTACCGTCAGCCTGAGAGCTGTCGGGAACTCGCTCGCAATGCTGCGCGACTGATGTCCGAGCAGTTTTCCCCGGGAGCTCAAGCGGCACGCTTCTGGGCCTCGTTCGTCGATGCACTTCTATGAGCGGAAACGACCTCCTCGGTATTTGCTTGGTCACCTGGAACGGAGGTCGCGTCGCTGCAGACTGCCTTCGAGCTGCCTTGGCACAAGATTACGAACGCTTTTTCCTCGTTGTGGTGGACAATCACTCTTCTCCTGCTGACCGAGCCGCTTTAGAGGAGTGCGCAACGGGGAACTCGCGTGTGTCCCTGATTTGGAACGATGACAACCGCGGCTTTGCTGCGGCCGGAAATCAAGCCGTCAAAGTTGCTCTTGCACAAGGTGCACGGTGGGTTTTAGTACTGACGCAAGATACTCTCTTGCCCCCGGACGCCTGTCGGCGCCTCGTCGAAGTGGGTCGAAGCAACCCTGAGGTGGCGATTGTTGGTCCTAAGGTGGTCGACGAAACGTCGGGTAACGTGCTCTCGCTCGGTGAGCGCGTAGCCCCGTGGTTGTTGGCGCTGCCGCGTAGCCTCGTGCGGTACCGCTTCGCACCGCACCCGTATCGGCTCGTTCAGGGAGTCCTGGGGTGCTGTATGCTGATTGCCGCGAGTTGTTGGAAGGAGTTGGGTGGCTTTCGCGAAGATCTATTTGCCTACTACGAAGAGGTGGACCTCTGCTTGCGCGCCCGCAAAAAAGGCTACAAAGTTGCCGTGGTTCCGAGCGTTACCGTGCGGCACCGCGGCTGGCGAGGATTTGCTGGCGGGTTCACGCCCATGAGCGCATTGTTGAAATCTCGAAATCTGATTTTGGTGGCTCGGAACCACATCCGCCCCTGGCAGTGGCTGGTGGTCGCACCGTCGATGGCAGCGCTATTCGTGGGCAGCAGCCTTCTTCATGGTGCCCGCGGCCGGTGGTCGGTGGTGGGGCACATGTGTCACGGGTTATGGCTGGGGGTGAGAGGCCACTCTGGGCCGCCCCAGGCGCTGGTGTCAGATCGAGCGTCATGCGTGTTGCCATAGGTGCCATCTTGGGGGTCCGGGGAGGCCCGGCTCGGTATGCTCGGGAACTCATCCGGGCGTTGGCGAAAATGCCAGGCTCGCATGAACTGACGGTTGTTTGCGATCGGGCCTCCATGCTGAACGGCGCAGACCAGGCGGTTAAAGAGGTAATTGAAATTCCCATTCGACACCCGTGGGAACAAGGGCTTTGGGAGGAACGTGCTGCAAGAGCCCTGAGGGGCAAACGACTGGATCTGTATCACGGAACCAAGGGAACCCTCCCTGTATTCAGTCGTGTGCCCAAGGTGGTTACCGTGCACGATCTGGCTGTGTTTCATCAGCCGAAGTCATTCGCCTGGTTGCAGCGACTGCACCAAAAAACCTTGGTGCCGCTTGCGGTGCGCATCGCACGCCGCGTCATTACGGTGAGTGGGCATGCCCGTCAGGATGTGTGCAGAACATTGGGGATAGCACCGACCAAAGTTATCGTTGTACCCCTCGCCGCCGATGAGATCTTTCACCCGGCTGGATCTTCGAAAGACGAAGAGGTCTTGCAAGCCCTCCGCATTGCCGCTCCGTACATCCTCTACGCGGGTACGTTGCAGCCGCGAAAACATGTGGAGGTGTTGGTTGAGGCATACGCGCACTTGCACCCTCCGGGCGTGCCCTGGATTCTGGTTGGCCGCCGGCGGCCTGGTTACGCACCGGCTTTTTTGCAGGCGCTCCCCGCAGGGGTGCGCTATCTAGGCGAGGTCGACGACGATGTGCTCGCCGTACTGTACCGCAACGCGCTCGTGTTCTGTAGCCCTTCGAGTTACGAGGGCTTCGGTTTATCGTTTTTGGAAGCCATGGCTTGTGGCTGTCCCGTCATTGCTCCGGCTCACTCCTCGATCCCGGAGGTGCTGGGTTCGGCCGCGCTCTACGTGCCGATCGTCGACCCGGGGACCATTGCGAACGCACTGCAGCAAGTATTGAGCGATTCGCGCTTGCGCGCCCGACTGCGCCAAGCTGGCTTGGAGCAGGCAAGGCACTTTTCTTGGACCCATACCGCAGAGCGAACGGTGGCGGTTTATCGAGAGGCCGTGCATGCGTAGGACGGCACAAGCTATGCCCAAGGTGGCGGTGGTCGTTCTGAATTGGAACCGTACCGAAGACACCTTGCAATGTGTGGAAAGCCTAGAGCACGTAGATTACCCCAACATGGAGGTCATCGTCGTCGATAACGGGTCGCGCCTCGACCCCACACCGCAATTGCGGCAGCGCTTCCCCACCGTGAAATGCATTCGCCTTCCGCGAAATGTGGGATTTACTGGAGGGAACAATGTCGGAATCCGCTATGCGCTGGAGGCTGGTTCGCGATTCGTTTTCGTGCTCAATAACGACACCATTGTAGAACCCGACGTGCTCACCAAGGCAGTGCAAGTCGCCGAGCGCGACCCGCGCATAGCGGCCGTTGGGGTGAAGATTCTGGCGTGGGAAGATCCTGCGCGGATCTGGGTGGCTTACGGCTGTGTTACCTTCCGGCAGGGTTTGGTGCGGCTAGTGGGATATTACTGCCCGGATGACTTCCGCTTCGCCGAGGAGCGTGACGTCGAGTGGGTTCCAGGCACAGCTATGCTGCTGCGTCGCGAAGCCCTGGAAGACGTCGGACTCTTCGACGAAGCCTATTTTGCGTATCACGAAGATGTCGACTGGTGCACCAGCGCACGCCGCAAAGGGTATCGAATCGTTTTTGCACCCCAAGGGCGCATTCTGCACAAAGGGCACGGAAGTTCTGGAGGACGAGGATTCGTGAGCATTCGCCAGTACTTGGCCGGAAGGAACATGGTTCTCTTTGTTCAAAAACATGGTAGCCTGTTTCAACGAGCGAAGTTCGCATGTTTTCAGCTTGCCACCCTGCCTCTTCAGTACCTCAGGCGGCTCGTAACCGGTGAGCAAGCGGGAGTCATTCTCAAGGTCCGCGGCATGCTCGACGCCTTACGCGATCGGCCAATCCCGTTGGTCGAGCTTGGCCTGCGCGAGGAGGAGGGGCAGTGAGTTTCAAGTACTATACTGCGGATGCCGGCATCGCTGCGAGCCAGATTTTCTGGAGCTTCGACAGCGTGGCGGACCAGGTGGAACTGTGTGATTATGAAACAACGCTGCCCGTGTTCTTGCGCGAGCTGCCACGCGACAGTGTCATCGTGGATGCTGGCTGTGGCCTCGCAAGATGGGTGATTTACTTGCGGCGTCGTGGCTTCAAGGTAATGGGTACGGACTTAGCGAGGCCTGCATTGGTAGCGGCGGCGCAAAACGGTGCGCGTGGATGGCTCTTCGCATCCGACACGTTACGCTTGCCCCTCCGTGATTGCAGCTTAGGGGGTGTGATCTCCCTGGGCGTGATCGAACACGACGAAGCAGGCCCCGAGGCGGCTCTCAGGGAGCTGTACCGGGTCCTAAAGCCCGGAGGGGTGGCGCTGGTTTCCGTGCCGTACAATAATCCGTGGCGGCGCTGTGTCATCAACCACTTGCGGCGGTTGCGCGACTGGCAGAAGCGCCGTAGTGGCCTGAGGTTGCAGTTTGCCGAGTATCGATTTAGTGCGCGGGAGTTGCGAAAGTTCCTGGAACAGGCGGGCTTCCAGGTACAAGGCCTGTACGCCGATGACTTCCACCTGCCGCTAGGGAAGGGCTTGTGGGTCGATTCGTCGTCGTTTTTTGGGTACCGCGCTGGAATGTTCGAGATGAAGGCAGGGCATAAACGGTGGGAGCTCAATCGCCGCGGCCGGTTTCTGCAACGTGTGACATTTGCCTTTTCTCCGTGGCTCGTTGCCGGAGGAGTGTTGGCAGTCGCTCGACGCCCTGAGGCGTGAATTCAGTGCCAATGCGGGTTGCTGCCGTCATCGTGAACTGGAATCGAGCGGATCTTACCCGCAAGTGCGTCGACAGCCTCCAGCGGGGACACCTTGTCCCTGCCTGGATCGTCGTTGTTGACAACGGTTCCCGCGAAGACCCCCGGCAAGCCTTTGCGGATATTCCTGGGGCCATCTCCTGGGTCTTGCTGCGCGAAAATCGTGGGTTTGCCGGTGGAGCGAACGCTGGTATCGAGTATGCCCTGCAGCAGGGTGCCGAAGCGATCTTCTTGGTGAACAATGACGCCGTAGCCGATCCGAACTGTCTTTTCGAACTGGCCGAAGCGTTAGCGGCTGACACCAAATTGGCTGCCGTGGGGGCCAAAACGCTCACCCAGGAGGACCCACCCCGAATTCACACCGCCTACGGCGTGCTCACCTATCATGGTCCTCTCGTGCAGCAGCGAGGCTGGATGGAACCCGACATCAGCAAGTTCGACCGCTTCGCCGAAGTTGATTATGTGAGTGGTTGCGCCATGCTCCTTCGTCGCCAAGCGCTGGATGATGTCGGCCTCTTCGACTCCGAGTTTTTTGCCTATCACGAGGATTTGGAGTGGTGCGTGCGTGCACGGGCCGCCGGTTACCGCGTCGCTTACGTGCCGACAGCCGTGGTACGCCACCGCATGCACGCCTCGACCGACGGCGGCGGCTATTTGAGCCCTATCACGTACTTGTCCGCTCGGAACGCCGTCTTGTTCGTCAGGAAACACGCCTCCTTGCCCCTGCAACTGAAGTACGCAGTGCACCTGGCCGTCAACCTTGTAAAGGATGGGCTATTTCGGTGGCGGCGGAACGAGCTTGCCGGCTTCCGTCTGCGCTTGCAAGGCTTGCGCGATGGTTTGCTGAAGCGGCCGCTACCTTTGGAAAGGCTAGGCTTAGCCAGTCGCGCAACGTGGCACGACGACCCCCTGGGTGAGGCAAGGGATGGCTGAACCTCACGTGGCGATTGTCATCTTGAACTGGAACGGCAAAGAGGACGTGCTGCGCTGCCTCTCGACGTTGCCACGAATTCGCTACTCGAACTGGAGCGCTACCGTCGTCGACAACGCATCCTTCGACGGCAGCGTCGAGGCCATCCGGCAGTGGTTCCCTTGGCAGCGAGTGTTGGTGATGGAAAAAAACCTCGGCTTTTGCGGTGGGAACAACCGTGGAATCGCCGATGCCCTCGAACGCGGTGCCGACTACGTTTTGCTGCTCAACAACGACACCGAACTCCATCCAGAATTACTCACCAAGCTCGTAGAGGTTGCAGAAAGCGATCCCCGCATAGGTGCGGTCGGGGCAAAAAACATCTTGCTCGAGGATCACCGCCTCGTTTGGGGTGCCTATGGCGAGCTGCGGTACCACCGCGACCTGGTTCATTTGGTTGGCTCCCGGGTCTCCGACGGGCCACAACTGACCGTAGTGAAGGATGTAGACTGGGTCATCGGCAATGGCATGATGTTGCGCCGCGAGGCGATTGAGACGGTCGGTGGCTTCGACGAAAACTTTTTTGGCTATCACGAAGACGTCGACTGGTGTGTCCGCGCCCGCAAAGCTGGCTTTCGGATTGTGTACAACGGATACGCCATTATTTATCACCGTGGTTTCGGAGCGGCGCATCCTGCTCGCCCACGGCCGTTCCCTGTACTGTATTTTCTCGGACGCAACAGCATGCTTTTCGCTCGCAAACACGCAACCGTGCCGCAAATGTGTAAATTTGTCACCCTGTTTGTCTTGGGAGTTGCTTGGTGGATGTTCCGCGGAGTGCTCCGCGGCGATCGCTTGAAATCATACCTCTGGCTGGTTCGTGGATTTCTCGATGGAATCACTGGGCGCTTGCCCCTGCGGGACCTCGGGCTGCAGTAGCTTTGGCCTAGCCCGGGGCAGGGCCAGCTTTGAACGTGGCCATGCCGTTCCAGGGGCGAGCCGGAAACCCTACTCGAAGGCGGCTTCCCCACCGTAGCGGGGCAAATGCGCATGAGTCGACGGTTGTTGCGCAATTCGGTGAGCGGCCTGAGCGGCATGGTCCTGCAAAAGGCTGTCCATTTGTTCACGATGATCGTGCTCGCACGCATGCTAGGTGCAGAGCAGTTCGGGGTGTACGCATTCGTTGGCGCCTTGGTGTTTTTTTTCGGCTTTCTGACCGACCTCGGGATGGAGCGGGTGCTCACCCGTGAGCTAGCGGCTAAGCCGGAGGAGGCGAGGGTCCTGTTAGGAACTGCCTTGTGCCTTCGCGTTGTCCTTGGCTTACTCGCCGCCGGTATCGGGGTAGCCGTGGGCTGGCTGTGGGGGTTCGATCAGATCACGTTTGCCTGTTTGTTGCTTGCGTTAGCCGGGCTGCCTCTCGGAACTGATTTACTGGCTCGGGCTTACTTTCAAAGCCGTCTGGAGATTCGTAACTACTACCGCATCGCGTTGGCCGGGAGTGCGACCTTTCTTGCCCTTGTGAGCATTTGCTGGTGGCGGCAAGGCTCGGTGGTCGCTGTCTTCGCGCTTGGCCTGATCAATGGAGTAGTGTACGCAGCACTCTACCTTCGGTCGGTGCACGCTCGAGTCAGTATCGCTCCGGCTGTTTCACTGACGCGAGCGCGCGGCTTGCTGCGCGAGGGATTTCAGATCGGGTTGCTGGCTCTTCTGTTCATGACCGCGTTGCGGATCGACCAAATCCTGCTCTTCCAGTTGCGCGGGGCAGAGGAGGTAGGAAAATACGCGGCGGCTGTGCGTTTGACCGAGGCCTTGGGCATGTTTTCCGAAGCCGTGATGCTGTCCCTGTTTCCTTTGCTCGCGGCTAGCCGCCACTCCAGTCCCGGTGTGTTTCGGCAACGCTATCGCCTAGGTTTCCGCTACCTTGCCGCGGCGGGAACGTTGCTGGCCTTGGGATTGAGCTATCTTGCTGCCGACTTGTTGCGCTTGGTGTTCGGTCCGAAATACAGCACGGCTTGGCCGGCAGTCGTGTTTTTGAGCTGGAATTTATTCCTAAGCTACCTGGGTACAGTTTATGTCAACGTGTTTCTCATCGAATGCTGGTATCGCTTGTTGTTGCTCGTGAGTGCTGTCTCGGTTGCGGTAAACATCGTTTTCAACATCTTGTGGATTCCCGCCTATGGCAGTGCCGGAGCTGCAGGGGCCACCTTGTTGAGCAGCGTCGTCGGTTTCAGTTTATGGTTTTTCTTTCCAGCGACACGTCCTGTTTTAGCGGATTGCCTACGGTCCAGCGCACCCGCAATTGCGGCGGGTGCACTATCTGCAACTGTGGGAGTCGTGCTCTTGCAATGGGGTGGGCCTTCATTTGCGCTAGTTTCACTTGCCTTGTACCTAGTTTTGCTGGTCGTTACCGGTGGGCTAACTAAGGCCGATCTCCAGCGGCTGTATGCCAACCCACAGTCGGGCTAGGCACCTTTCTCGTTGCCACCGGAGGCCGGACGAATGTTCCCTGCCAAATGGTGGCACCGCGCTGCAGCCCCTTTTTCTCGAATGCCGTGGGGCTCGGGCGAGGCCGCGTCGGTAATGCGCTCAAGGTAACACCGCTGCTTTCCAAGCACTCTTTTGCCAGGCGCCAGACCGAAAGTACGTCCGTGGCCAGATAAACCAGCCCCCCTGCAGCCAAGGTGCGCGCCAGGTCGCGCGCAAAATCTGGAGTAAACAGACGTCGCTTGTGGTGGCGCCGTTTCCACCAGGGGTCGGGGAAATAAATGTGGTAAGCGCTCACGCTTGCATCCGGAATGAGGCGAACGACGCACTGCGCCGGGGCATGAACGATGCGAACGTTTCGTAGCCCCTGCTGTTCTACGAGTGCGCTGACACGGACGGCCCGGCTGCGCGAGGCTTCGATGGCGAAAAAGTTCACCGCTGGCCGTTGAGCTGCTTCCCGACAGAGGAAGGTACCGGTGCCTGGACCGATCTCGACTTCAACCGGTGCGGCCCGCTCGAAGATCGCTGTCCAGAACTCAGTAGCCATCGTCGCCAGCAAGTAACCGTCCACCATCCACAGGCAAGACCACACCGGTGACGTAGTCGTTGCGGCACAAGAACAGCACCGCCTCAGCAACGTGTTCTGGCGCTCCTGCCCTCCTCAGGAGGGTTCGCTCGATTTCCCGTTGCTGCTGATCGACAGGGAACCCAGGTGGGAATAAAATGGGGCCGGGGGCAACGGCATTCACTCGCACCGCGGGTGCGAGCTCTTTGGCCAGCGTGCGCACCATGGCCACAACGCCAGCCTTGGCGATGTTGTACGCTAAGTACCCCTTCCAGGGACGCAAAGCAGCCACATCTGCCAGGGCTACGATACTGCCGCTGCCCTGATCACGCATCCATACACCAAAGCTGCGCGCGACCCAGAGCGCGCTGAACAAGTTGTCCTGGAGCATGCGCTGAAAAATCTCGTCGGAGAAATGGTCCACAGGTGTACCTTCGAAAGCACCGGCATTGGCTACAAGAACGTCGATCCGCTGGAATCGTCGCACCACGGTTTCCCGCAGTGCCTCGGCCTGCGCTCGAACGGAGAGGTCTCCTTGGTGCAAGAGGACTTCCGCACCGGCGCGGCGAGCCAGCTCGGCAGTGGTTTCTATGGTGGGGCGTTTGGTCCGGTAATGGAGGACCACATCGTAGCCGGCGCGAGCCAAAGCCACGACAATTGCTTGCCCGATTCGCTCTCCGCCAGCAGTCACTGCGGCTACCGGTTTCATCCCCAACGTGGTCATCGCGTTGCCTTAGGCGCTGCCGTGAAGTACTAGGCATAGCATCATTCACGGGTTCTAGAGGGAGTGCAAGATGAGAGCTGCCGTATTGCAAGCTTGGAACGAGCCATTTCAGGTTCAAGAGGTCAATCTCGATTCACCACACCAAGGCGAGGTGCTGGTGAAAGTTGTCGCCAGTGGCGTGTGCCACAGCGACTTGAGCATCCAACGTGGCTTGCTGCCCATGATGCCGCCGATCATCATCGGACACGAGGGGGCCGGCATTGTCGAAGAGGTTGGCCCAGGTGTCAGCTCGGTTCAGAAAGGCGACCATGTGGTGCTGACTTGGCTTTACTCTTGCGGATATTGTCGAGATTGTGGGCGTGGCCGTCCGCACCTCTGTGAAAAAGCCGCGATGGCCACCATGTCGGGGGCGATGTACGATGGAACGACTCGCTTCCAACTCCACGGCCAGCCCCTGCGGCACTGGTGCGGCTCGTTTGCGGAGTACACCGTGGTGCCAGAGCAAGCCGTCATTCCCATCCGCAGGGATGTATCCCTGACCAGTGCGTGCCTGGTCGGTTGTGGAGTGATGACTGGCGTGGGTGCGGCAATGAATACGGCGCGTGTCGAACCAGGGGACACAGTTGCCGTGGTTGGTTGTGGAGGGGTTGGCCTTAACGTGATCCAAGGGGCACAGGTTTGTGGTGCAGAGCGGATTATCGCTGTAGACTTGGTGGCCAAGAAGCTGGAACTGGCGAAGCAGTTTGGCGCTACAGACACGGTCAATCCGAGCGATGGTGATTGGACCGACCAGGTGCGTGCGTTGACTGCCGGTAAAGGTGCGGATTTTGTTTTCGAGGTGGTCGGGAACCCCAACTTGATCCAGCAGGCATTTTCTGCGGTGCGGCGCGGTGGCAAGCTGGTGATCGTGGGCGTGCCACCGCTAGGACAACAGGTGACGTTTCCGGCCATGAACTTTCCCTTGGAAGAAAAGGGCGTGATCGGCTCGTATTATGGATCGCCGCGGTTTCGCTACGATATGCCTCGGATTCTCGACCTTTACATGGCCAAGCGCATCAAGCTCGATGAGCTGGTCAGTCGCCAACTGAAGCTCGATGAGATCAACTTGGCCATGAGCTTGATCGACCAAGGGGAAGTGGCCCGCAGCGTCATCGTGCACGCGTAGAGAAGCGCGCCGTCGCTTCCTCCCGCGACGTTGCCAAGGCTCAGGCCCGAGCCGGTGCCAAACCCTCGAGTGTTGCCCGGATCACCTCGGGATCGAAGCTGAGGACGCTAATGGCCGTCGTATTCACCCCGGCGGCTACGTAGTCAGCGATCCGCTGGCGGCACTCTTCGATGCTGCCGAAAATTGCCAAGGCGTCGACAAAACGGTCGCTCATTCCCTTGCGAGTCAAAGCGCGGTCGCCCTTGCGGAACCCCTCCGCAATCCAACGGGCTTCCTCCTCGAACCCATACCAGGCTGCGAAGCGATTGTAGACAGGAGTGGCAAAGTAGCCCGTGAGGGCGCTGCGGAAAAGCTCGCGCGCGGCTTGGCGATCGTTCGTGACCATCACTTGATGGCGGCAAACGATTTCCAGTGCCTTGGGGTCCCGACCTATGCGCTGCGCCCCAATGGCGATGTGCTCCCGCATCCGCGCTAAGGCTTCAACCGGGAATAGGTTCACGGCCACTCCATCGCCAATTTCGCCCGCCAACTCGAGCATGGGAGGGCGCAATGCACCCACATAAATCGGCACAGGAGCGGAGGGGAGCACGAATAAACGCAACCCCCGGCTCTTCACTGTTTTTCCTTCGAACGCGCTTTTCTCCCCCTTCAGCAGTGCCCGTACCAGCTCCACCGTCTCCCGCACCCGAGTCACCGGCTTCTCGAACGGCAAGCCATGCCATTGCTCCACAATGGCGTGGCTCGATGAGCCTAAGCCCAAGATGAAGCGCCCTGGTGCTAACTGCCCCAGCGTTGCCGCCGCCTGGGCAAGCACGCCAGGGGTGCGCGTGTAGACTGGGGAAACCGCGATGCCGACGCGCAAACGCTGGGTCACCTGGCAAACTGCTGCAGCAAGCGCGAAGGGGTCTGGCCCGTTCGTGTCCGCGATCCACACGCTTTCATAACCCAAGTCCTCCGCTCGCTGTGCCCACCACAGACAAGTGCGGAGGTCGGGAGGAACGGGCAAGCTGATACCAAGTTTCCCTAGATCCATGAGCGAAAATTCCTACTGTGGAACCAGCTGCAGAACAACCCAGGGTCGCTGCTAATGCGACGGCAAAGAAAAGTTCACGGGTTGCCCCAGGTATACCGAACTGACTAGAAGATTGCCCACCTTCGCCACAAAACTCAGGGAGGCTGAATGCGGAACCCACGAGAGTTTTTTCGACCCTTGGCCATGGGGGCCCCAGAGCCTTTGAAAGAAGTGCCGGTCAAGCCTTCGCGCGTGATCCACTTCTTCGATCCCAGTAATCCAAAAATGGCGGCAAAGTTGCCAGAGTTGGCCCGCCAAGCGGACATTCTTTTGGGAAACCTCGAAGATGCTATCCCCATGGACAAGAAGGAGGCTGCGCGACAGGGGCTTATCCGGATCGCTCAGGAGGTAGACCTAGGTGACACGCCCTTATGGACGCGCGTGAACAGTCTCGAAAGCCCCTGGTTTCTCGATGACATGATCCGAATCGTGACCGAGGCTGGCGAGCGAATCGAAGTCATCATGGTGCCCAAAGTCGAGGGGCCGTGGGACATCCACTATGTCGACCGACTCCTAGCGCAGCTCGAGGCCCGCGCAAAATTGAGCCGGCCCATTCTCGTCCATGCGATCCTGGAAACTTCGTTGGGGATGATCAACGTCGAGGAAATCTGTGCCGCGAGTCCACGGATGCAAGGAGTCAGCTTCGGGCCGGCCGACCTGGCGGCTTCCCGGCGCATGAAAACGACGCGAGTGGGTGGTGGTCATCCGGCGTATCTGGTGCGCGCTGATCCCGATCCGAAGAACCCTGAGGCCCCCCGCCCTGTCGCTCAGCAAGACCCGTGGCATTATTCTATCGCCCGCATGGTCGACGCTTGCACGGCCACGGGAGCACTGCCTTTTTATGGGCCTTTTGGGGATATTTCCGATCCTCTGGGGTGTGAGGACCAGTTTCGTGCCGCGTTCTTGTTGGGCTGCGTTGGTGCCTGGTCGCTTCATCCGAGCCAGATTCCCATTGCCAAAAAGGTCTTTAGTCCTCCCCCCGACGAAGTTGCATTTGCGCGCAAGGTGATGGCGGCCATGCCTGACGGCCGCGGTGTTCAAATGATCGACGGGAAGATGCAAGACGATGCCACATGGAAGCAATGCCGTGTCATGGTGACGTTGGCCAAGCTGCTTGCCCGCAAGGATCCAGAGCTCGCGGCCACTTATGGTTTCACGCCCGAAGACTTACGGGAGGTTTGATGGATGAGCCTTCGCCTCGTTAACCGAGCCGGGCGAGCCTGTTTGTGGCTGGATCGCGGCTTCGTTGACATTGAGCATGGCTCGCAGGGACGCTTTCCTGCCAATCCGATGGAGGCCATTTCCCGGTGGTTCGAAATTGCCGAGTGGGGATCCGGTCTTTCGTCCAGTGCTGCCGAAGGGCCCGTGATCGAAGAACAGCTCGGGCCCCCTGTTCCACGGCCCACTAAGGTTTTTGGAATCGGTTTGAACTACCGCGACCATGCCGCTGAAGCTGGCTTGGCCATACCGGAAGTTCCCCTGGTCTTTACCAAATTCCCCAGTTGTCTCGTGGGTCCTCGACAGGCAGTGGAGCTGTCGTCGGATTACGTGGATTGGGAAGTCGAACTGGTCGTCGTCATTGGCCGGCGAGGGCGGGCCATTAAAGCGGCAGAGGCCAGCGACTACATCGCCGGCTATATGGTTGGCCAAGACATTTCCGATCGTAAGGCGCAGTTCGCCGGCAATCCGCCGCAGTTTTCCATGGGGAAATCGTACGACACGTTCGGACCGGTCGGTCCGGCGATGGTCTCCCTCGACGGGTTTGCCAACCCGAATGACCTCAGGCTGACGTGCGAGGTCAGCGGCCAGATGATGCAAGACAGCCGCACGAGCGAAATGATTTTCTCCGTTCCTGAACTCGTCGAGTTCCTCTCGCGTCGCTGTACCTTGGAAGCAGGCGACCTGATCTTTACCGGTACTCCTGCTGGAGTGGGGTCGACACGGAAACCCCGACGCTACTTGCGGCCGGGCGACGTCATCCGCTCTTGGATCGAAGGAATTGGTGTTCTCGTGAACGAATGCATTGCTGACGCGACCCCGCCAGCAAGCGAGCCTGGAAGTAAGTCTTAAACCTGAACGAAAGGAGAGGACGCAGATGGCTACGCCTTTAGAACAGTGGGTGGAGCGAGTCGCGTCGCAGACGCAGCCGAAGAACATCGTTTGGTGTGACGGCTCGGATGAGGAGTACGAGCGGCTCGTTCGTGAAATGGTTGACGATGGGATCTTGGTGGAGTTGAATCAACAGCTCTTTCCCGGCTGTTACCTGCATCGCAGCCACCCCAGTGACGTTGCCCGCACCGAGCACCTCACCTTCGTATGCACGGAAAGAAAAGAGGATGCGGGGCCGAACAATAACTGGATGGCCCCGAAGGAGGCTAAGGAAAAGGTAGGCGCCCTGTTCCAGGGTGCGATGCGCGGGCGGACGATGTATGTCTTGCCGTACTTGATGGGGCCACCTTCCTCGCCCTTCGCCCGTGTGGGTGTGGAAGTTACCGACAGCCCTTACGTGGCCGTGAGCATGCGCATCATGACGCGCATGGGTAAAGTCGCCTTGGAGCGACTCGGTTCATCGGAGGACTTTGTCAAGGGCCAGCACTCTTTGGGCGACTTGAGCCCCGAGCGTCGCTTTATCCTCCACTTCCCCGAAGAGCGTGACATCTGGTCCATCGGCTCGGGTTACGGCGGCAACGCTCTCCTGGGCAAGAAGTGTTTTGCCTTGCGAATCGCCAGTTACATGGCGCGTTTCGAAGGTTGGCTTGCTGAACACATGCTCATCGTCGGCGTCGAGGAACCCAACGGGCGCATAAGTTATCTCACGGGCGCTTTCCCTTCTGCGTGCGGAAAAACCAACTTAGCGATGCTCGTACCTCCGCCTTCGCAAAAAGGGTATCGCGTTTGGACTGTGGGGGAGGATATTGCCTGGATGCACGTGAGCGAGGTCGGCCAGCTCCGGGCAATCAATCCTGAGGCCGGTTTCTTTGGAGTGGCCCCAGGAACGAATTGGAAGACAAATCCCAACGTGATGAAGACCATCCAGCGAAACACACTGTTCACGAACGTAGCCTTGCGGCCCGATGGCACTCCTTATTGGGAGGGACTTGACGATACTCCACCAGCCGAGTGTTTGGATTGGCAAGGACGGCCTTGGACGCCGCAAAGCGAAACCAAAGCGGCTCATCCGAATTCACGCTTTACCGCTCCAGCTCGACAGTGCCCGTCGATGTCGCCTTACTGGGAAGCACCAGAGGGCGTACCTATATCGGCTATTTTGTTCGGGGGACGAAGGGCATCCCTCATTCCCTTGGTGTTCGAGGCGTTCGACTGGCAGCACGGTGTGTTCCTAGGAGCTGTGCTATCCTCGGAAACCACGGCCGCGCAAAGTGGAGCGGTCGGGGTGGTCCGCCGTGACCCCATGGCCATGTTGCCATTTTGCGGGTACAACATGGGAGACTATTTTGCCCATTGGCTAGAAATGGGCCGGCGATTGCCTCAGCCCCCACGAATTTTCCGAGTGAACTGGTTCCGGCGTGATGAGCATGGCAATTTTATGTGGCCTGGATTCGGGGAGAATTTGCGCGTGTTGCGATGGATTTTGGCCCGCGTCCATGGCGAAGTGGATGCAGAAGAGACCCCGATCGGATACGTGCCTCGAGTCAAGGACATTGACTTGGACGGTACCGACGTGAGTCGGGAGACTTTACGCAAGCTGCTCACCGTCGATCGCTTAGGCTGGCTCGAAAACGCCGGGGCGCAAGCGGAGTTTCTGAAGCAATTTGGTGATCGGTTGCCTCGCGAGATTTGGGAGGAAAACCAGAAATTAGTTTGCCGACTGCAAGACCGTTGCATCGTTGGCTAGACGCGTCGGCGGTGCCGGATTCTGGCGCGAACTACGGCGACGCAAATGACAGCAGCGCCTGCTTGAGTTGGCGATCGATCGGATGCTCGCCGAGCCAAATGGAAAAGTACGCCGAAGCGAAATCTGCTCCTGGTATGCGAGCCTTGAGAACTCCGTTCAAAGTTAACTCCGTGCCCACATGAGGAACGTAAGTGAGAGCGTAACGATCTCCGGGACGCACGCTTTCATACGCTCGATGCAGTTGCTCGATGCGTGGCCGGAGCGCGCTCAGCCGCTCCGGGGAAACATTTTTCGACAACAGCGCATCAGCTGCCTCTTGAAAAGCTTGGGCAGGAATGGACCAAAAGTAATGGACTTCCAGTCTCTTCGGGACGTCCTCAAGAACGTCGCTTGGCCGGGTGCCCTGCGGGAGGTACAGCGCAGCAGCATAACCTTTAAAAATCACCCGATAGCGAAGGAGCCCAGCTCCATGGAGTTGCAGCCGTATGCCATGCGCTTCCACCGTCTCCGCAAAAAATACGCCGCCGACCTCGTGCGTGCCCGCTGCAGCGGGAGCACCAGCCAGTAGAAGCACATTCACTGTCATCCCCGCCACAAGCGCACTAGCCGTTGAGGCCCGTTTCCTAAAAATGCCGAGCATCGCTACCGACCACGCTCCCCCCAAAATGACATACCGCAAAAGCCTCGGGTCATGAACGTTTGCAGCGCCCCAGCGCTCCGCGAGGGCGTAGCTCATCGGACCCGCCACCGCCCCGATGACAGCGGCCAAAACTGGTCTTCCTCGCAGCCACTGTAGGCTGGTACCGTACGTCGTGGCAAAATTGGCCCATAGCAAGCTTACCCAGACCGGGCACACCACTCCTGCAAAGCCCGCCGGGGTGTACAGCCCTAGGTGGATCAAAGCGGTGTCGAATCCGGTGCCGAGCACAGTGAGCAGCACAACGCGCCGGAGCCCGCTTTGGCGATCCTGATCGAGGAGAATTTGCAGGGCAATCGCGCCGACGGCGATGACAACGGCGATTCCCGTCATGTCGTACGCAGCCCCGAGCACTAGCGCGCACCATACCAAGTAAGCGGAAACCGCGTTGATCAGCACACGCATAACCTTGGCGATGTGGAACCGACCGGCTGGGTGTTTTTGGTCATGCCAATTCTTTACCTCGTCCATGAGGTGAGAAAATGCCACCCCGTTGGCTCGCGGGATTTTTGCGGCATAAGCAGAGGTCAGGATGGATTGACAAGACCATGATTCCTGCACTGATTTCGCTTGCTGAGAGAGGGCAGCTGCCCGACACCTTGGTACGTTGGGGAATCCGGCTGTTCTTGTACCAGAGGCTGAGAGAGCAGGCGCGCCTGCAATCTTCGGATTCTCGAGACGACCCCCGGGGAGGTCTGAACCGCTTGTTGGACGAGTTAGGAAATGGTCCCCTGGCTGTACACCCAGAGAAGGCTAACGAACAACATTACGAGCTTCCGCCGGAGTTTTTTGCCCGGGTTCTGGGTCCGAGACTAAAGTATAGTTGCTGTTACTGGGGTCCTCCGGTTGCTTCGTTGTCTGCCGCCGAGGAAGCCATGCTGGAACTGACTGCACGCCGGGCGGAGCTGCACGATGGGCAACGTGTGCTGGACCTTGGGTGCGGTTGGGGTTCGGTGACGCTGTGGGCTGCGCAACGCTATCCGGGCTCGGAGTTTTACGCAGTGTCGAATTCCAAAAGGCAAAGCGAGTTCATCGAGAGTCGAGCAAGCCAACTGGGGCTGAAGAATGTTCGCGCTGTCTTTGCCGATGTCAGCGGCGAGTTTTCCCCGAGCATGACATTTCACCGCGTGGTTTCGATCGAGATGTTCGAGCACTTCCGAAACCACGCAGAACTCCTTCGCCGCATCGCAAGCTGGCTAGAGCCAGATGGCAAACTTTTCGTCCATGTCTTCGTGCATCGGACATACGCGTATGTATACGACAGCGAGGGAGCTACGAACTGGATGGGCCGTTTCTTTTTTACTGGGGGCATGATGCTTTGCGACGATTTTCTCCCGAGGTTGCAAAACCACTTGATCTTGCGGCATCACTGGCGCTTGAACGGTCAGCATTATCAGAGAACGGCTGCTGCTTGGAGACAGCGGTTGGAGGAAAACCGGCAACAATTGATGCCCCTGCTCGCCGAGACGTACCGCGGTGACGATCCCCTCCGTTGGTTTCACCGTTGGCGCCTGTTTTTTCTCGCCTGTGAGGAAATGTTCGGGTTCCGCCAAGGTCGAGAGTGGTGGGTTTCGCATTACACCTTCGACCGGCGTTAGTTGGGGAGGCCCGAAAGCTGTTGTCCAGGCGTATTCATCGTGACCAGACAACGGGGAGAGACAAGCTGGACGATTAGCGCTTGGAGTTTTTGGGCCACCAAGGGAGAAAGGCACTCGTGCGTGCAGCATAATCACCGTACTCCGGGTGACGCTTTGTCATCCCTCGTTCGAGCAGCGCAACTCCAGAAACGCGAAGAAGCAGGAACGTCATGAGCACGGGGCTGAAAATGGTCCACCAGCCACCTTGGGACACAGCGAACAAAAATAGTGCCCACCACACGACTGCTTCCCCGAAATAATTGGGATGGCGGGAATAGCGCCAAAGCCCGCTTTGCAGCACTCGCTTCGCTCCACCGGAACGGCGCTTGAACGAGGCGAGCTGCCAGTCGGCAACGGTTTCGAAGGTGAACCCGAATGCGAACAGGAAAAACGCTAAAGTGTCAGAGGTTGCCCAACCCTGGGGATTGGTGGTGAACACCACGTAAAGCGGCATGGCAACAAGCCAAATGAGGAAAGCTTGAAGCCAAAATACGGTGAAGAGGCTGAGCCACCGGAAGCTCTCGCCCCAGTACTGGCGCATGGCCGCGTAGCGATAATCCTCAGGCTGACCCCAACTCCTCCATGCCAGGTAGCCCGAGAGCCGAAGCGCCCAAAGTAGCACGCTTGCGAAAACCACTTGCGCTTTGCCGCGGGTGAGCCCCCCGCCCAACACGCTGTAGACGAGCGCCAGCACAACGAACCCGACGCCCCAGAATACGTCTACGACGCTGGTTTTTTCGGTGCGAAGGGTGACCGCCCAGACCAGGGTAAAAAAGACGAGCAGTGTGGCCAGACCATAGAGCAACAATTGTGTCGATTCGGACATTATTTCGGATTGAAGTCAATCGGGAAGGCGAGTCCAGCCCCCTGGGGAAACGCTGGCCTCGAGCAAGGTGGTGATTCTCCCCGAAGGTCAGCTGTTTGCTTGCGCGCGTGGGAAATCGAGCGTGCTCGCTTGCTCAATCGCGAGCTCAGGTCGAAGCTCCCGTCGCAGCGTTTTTCCGTTGCGCGTACGCGGAAAGTCGCGAACGAGATAGACGATTTTGGGCGCCTTGAAGGAAGCGAGGTGCTGGTGCGCGAATTGGAGAATATCGCTGGCACGGACACTGCTTTCCGGGCGCAAGATAACGTACGACACGACCAGGCGCTTGCTCCCATCGATTTCCTCGGCCGTGGTCGCTGCGTCAACCACATCTGGATGTTCTTTGAGCACGCGGTCAACCTCGAAAGGCGATACCCGGTAACCGAACGATTTGATGAGGTCGTCACGTCGGCCGAGAAACCAGATATATCCATCAGCATCTCGTCGCGCGTAGTCGCCGGTTAGGAACCAGTCGCCACGAAAGCAGCGCCTCGTTTCCTCCGGTCGATTCCAATAGCCCAGCATCAAAGCTGGATCCGACCGCGGTATGCAAAGCATGCCTTCCTCGTCCGTCCCACACTCAGCGAGCGTCTCCGGGTCGAGAATGCGGACCTCGTGGCCGGGTTGGATGAGTCCTGCAGAGCCCGGGCGCAGCGGCATTTTCGTTGTCTGGCAAATGTAGTAAGAGCACTCGGTCATCCCCAGCCCTTCGTAAATCGGCAGGCCGAATCGTTCTTCCCAGCGTCGTAAAAGTTCGCTCGATAGTTGCTCGCCGGCCGACATACAGTGGTGTAGGCTTGGCACATCCTTTCGCGTCGCTGAGGAGTGCTCGAGAATGTGGCGGTAAAGGGTCGGTACACCAATGAACGTAGTGGCCCGATGCTTGGCGATCAGCTCGGGCCAAATGGCCCCGTGTGAACTCCCTTCGTGCACAATGGTTGTATGTCCCCGGTAAAGCGGGTCCATCATGCCGGTACCCAACACGTAGGTCCAATTGTATTTGCCCGAATGAAGAACGCGCTCGCCCGAAGGGAGAAAATTGAACCAGTACTCGGACGAGGGCTGTTTTCCTAACAACACCCGGTGGGCGTGCAAAACACCTTTGGGGTAACCCGTAGTGCCAGAGGTGTAGACCAAGTAGGCCGGGTCGTCGCTGTGGGTTGGTTCCGGGGGATCCCAGCGGTGGATCGCAGCCAACGCTGGTCTTAAAAGTTCGACCCCACACTGACCGACCGTCCTTGCCGGCCTCCGCTCGCCCACAAGCAAGACCCACCGCAGAGCGGGCGCCTTTGCAGCAACCGTCTCCAGCAGGGGCCAGGAGTCGAGTTCGAGAACGATGGCCGCGGCTCCCGAATCGCGTGCGAGGAACGTCAGTTCGTCTACTGTCAGCAGGGTGGAACTGGGTACCGGAACCGCTCCGCGCTTCAGCGCCCCGAGAAAAACCACCGCGTAGTCGAGACAGTTTGGTAGCCGAATGAGGAGGCGATCCTCGCGGTCGATGCTTAGCTCCCGTAGGAGCTGCGCCATGCGGCTCGTTTGCTCCGCTAATGCGCCAAAGGTCAGTGACTCGACACCTCGCTCGTCGTCATCGACGATCACCGCAGGGTTGTCCGCGCGTTCCCCCTGGGCATGGGCATCGGTGCATGCCTCGCCAATGTTGAAGAATTCAGGAATCTCCCAATGCCAGGTGGGAAGTTCCGGCACGAAATGTTTGGATAGCGCAGAGCAGGCACGAAAGCCACCACTCGTGCTGATGTTCCGACGAGACCGAGACTTGCCCGGGCGGAGGAAATAGGCCACTCTGGCAACATGCTACGGCGCATCGGAAAGGTGCCATTGGTACCCTTTGCAGCGGGGGTTCTCGTGGGCGGGGCGCTCGTAAGGCTCGTTTGGCAGCCCTCGGCATCGACCGGTGCGCGCGGAGCGGAGCTTGCCGAGGTCGTACAGCCTCCCGCGCCCTCGATCGAAAACCGGAGCGTAGATGGTCGACGCTGGATCCTTGGCCTGGATGGTTGGAAAATTGGCGTCGATGGTGGCTATCTAACGCATCTTCGTGCGGCGGAACTGTGGGCTGACTCTCGACAACTGCTGCGCGACCCTGGCTTGTCTCCGTTCGATCACTGGATTGTCTCTTATGCACAAGCAGCGGGCTTGGATTGGGAATTGGTGGCTGCCCTGATCGCAGAAGAGTCGAACTTCGATGCCGAGGCGGTCAGCGAGCGAGGTGCAGTGGGACTCATGCAGATTCGCCCGATTGCCGCTGCCCAAGTGGGGGAGGAACAATTTGCCGACCCGGAAAGCAACATTCGCACGGGGGTGCGCTACCTGGTTTATCTGAACCAGATGTTTGCCGAGGTGGTCGAGGGAGAGCGTTTACCGTTCGTGCTAGCCGCTTACCACATGGGGCCAGCACACGTGCAAGACGCTCAGGAGCTGGCACGACGTCTTGGCTTCGATCCCCATCGGTGGCAGGGACATGTGGCGCGGGTGCTGCCGCTGCTCGAGGTGGAAACTTTTTACCGTGAGCTTCCTTCCGGTTACGCACAGGGGCGCAGCACGCTCGACTACGTCGCGCGGGTTCTCGCGCGTTATGAGCATCTGGTACGGAACGGCACGGGACGGTTTTAAGCTTCTCTAGCGGGGACGAGACAGTTCACCCAGCCCCTAGCGACGCCAAGGGCTGGTCCTCAGCCACGAGTGGAGTTAATCGAATGGAGCCAACGCCGCCACGCACGACGTGCTCGCGGATGAAATCGCCGAGGCACATGATTGCCTCTGGTCGCGGATAGCTGCGCCGCCAGAACAGACCAATGCGCCGATGCGCGCGCTCTCCAACAAGCGGCTTCGCCACCGTGCTCGAGTCCCGCAGTCGCGGCACCGCTAATTCCGGGATCAGCGTGCAGCCATACCCTGCCGATACTAGGTGCCGCAGCGTCTCGAGGCTCGAGGCACGGAAGTCCGCAGCGACCGCCGCATGCCCCTCACTGCACAACGACAAGGCTTGTTCGCGTAAACAGTGCCCTTCAGCGAGGAGGAGGACGGTGTGGCCTTCGAGGTCCGCTTCGCGAACGTGCTTGCGACGCGTCAGCATGTGCTGCTTGGGCAGAAGGACCCAAAACGGCTCGTCGAACAAAGCGATGGTTTGCAAGCTATCTTCATCCACTGGCAGAGCGAGCAATGCCGCGTCGAGCCGATGCGCCAGAAGGTCGTCAATTAACGTGGCGGTGAGTTGCTCCACGACGACAAGCTGAAGGCGAGGAAAGCGGCTCTCGAGCGGCCGCAAAAGCTGCGGAAGTAGGTACGGCCCCAAGGTTGGAATAACGCCCAGGCGAAACTCTCCCGTGAGAGGCTCGGCCTGACCGCGGGCGACCTCACCGATGGCTTGGACCTGTTCGAGAATGACCCGAGCGCGGGCCACGACTTGATGACCCACCGCTGTCAATCTTGCGCAGCGCGGGTCTCGCTCGATCAGTTGCACCCCGAGATTTTGCTCCAACTTTTTCAGTTGCGTGCTCAGCGTCGGTTGGGTGACGAAACACTTGGCTGCCGCTTTGCCAAAGTGCCCGGTGTCGGCCAAGGCGACAAGATAACGAAGTTCCGTAAGGGTGATCGCCGTCAGGTCCATAGGCAGCGCCAATGTTGGCAATCTAAAGAAAAGAATTGCCTTTGCAACGAAGAAGTCTACATTGCCCCCTCGCGAACAGGAGGTTTAGATGATGAAGGTCGACATTGCCCTGACAGAGCAACAACGAGAAGGAGTTTGCACCGTTTTGCGCACACTCTTGGCCGATGAATTTGTGTTGTATACGAAGGCGCGGAATTACCACTGGAATGTCGTCGGCCCGCAATTCCACGACTTGCACAAGCTCTTCGAGGAGCAATACGAGGCTTTGGAGGAGATTGTTGACAACGTGGCAGAACGAATTCGCGCTCTGGGCGGTGTCTCCCCGGGAACGTTGGAAGAGTTCCGAAAAGCCACTCGCCTCCGGGAGGAGCCAGGCAAAGTGCCTTCGGCTCGAGAGATGGTCAAAAATCTCGCTCAGGACCATGAGGCCATCGTACGTCAGTTGCGGCAAGATATTCCCGTCGTCCAGGAGCAGCATCAGGACGTCGGCACTGCCGATTTTCTTACCGGCTTGATGGAGCAGCACGAAAAGCATGCCTGGATGCTGCGGGCCGCGGCGACAGAGGCGTAACTCCTTTGGCGGCTGACATGTGCGCAGCCTGGGCCGCGGGGCGCGCGGCGCGCGGCCCAGTTGCGTTTCCTTTGTGCGCGGAGGTGTGATAGCGTGGGTAACCATGCGTTGGTCGTGGGCTAGAATCCGCAAGCGCCTTAACTTTCTGCTGGTCAAGGCCGAAATGAAACTTGGCCGCGAGCGCTTGTGGTCTTACCCTTATTTGCTTTGCGTCGATGTGACGAACAAGTGCAATCTGCACTGTCCGTTTTGCCCAACGGGCCGAGGAGAGCAGAGCGGTCGAGGGCGGGGCTCGATGAATTGGGATACCTTCCGCCATATCATCGACGAACTTGGCCCGTATGCGTACTCGATCGAGTTGTTCAACTGGGGTGAGCCATTTTTCGCTAAGGATCTTCCGTCGATGATTGCCTATGCAGAGAAGCGTGGCGTGCCCACCATTATTTCCAGTAACCTGAGTTTCCCCCTGGATGAGCGCCGTGTCGAAGCCATTGTCGATGCAGGCTTGTCTTACTTGACTGCATCGATCGACGGGGCGGACCAGCAAGGCTACGAAGTCTACCGGCGGGGTGGACGTTTCGATCTTGCTGTGACCAACCTCAGAAAGTTCGTCGCCGCCAAAAAACGCAACGCGCAGTCGAAACCCTACATCACCTGGCAATTTTTGGTGTTCCACCACAACGAGTCTCAAGTAGAAAAAGCTCGCGCGCTTGCGCAGGAAATCGGAGTCGACAATTTTTCCGCGGTGGGTGGCCTGTACGAAGATCCCGCGTGGGCGCCCCAAAGACAGTATTCTTTCGATTACTTAGACATTCGCCCGAATCGCTGCGTTTGGCTATGGGAAAAAGCCGTGTTCCATTGGGACGGTGGATTTGCCTCGTGCTGCGCGGGGTTTCACCAAAAGGATGACTTCGATACCTACCGCCCCGGCACCTTCCGCCGCATGTGGAACAATGAAAAGTTCGTGGCCGCGCGCCGGATCTGGACCCAACCGCGAACGCCGCTGCCGCAGGACCATTTTTGCAGCGACTGCGACAAAGTCCGCCTTTTCCGCGGCTTGCCTTTGCGCAGTGGACCAGCGAAAGCTGGCGCAGTGGTGGCCAGTGCCGCCCACGGTTGAGCAGGGTTTGCCCAACTTCCATGCGGTTCTGGGACGTCCTCTCGGGGCTAGCTTCTATTTTGGCCTTGGGGGCCTTTACCTACCTGGTTGTTCGCAACGCGCAAAGGCCGAGCGTGGTCATCGTCTCTTTGGGCGCAGTCCGAGCGGATGCCCTCAGCTCGTGGGACGCGTTGTCTCCCGCGATCCCGCCGGGCCCACTCGCTCCGACGCTGGCTCATTTGTGTCATGTTGGCATTTGCTTTTCTCAGGCCTATTCCAATGCTCCTTACCCCCGGGCGGCGAATGCGACCGTGCTTACTGGACAATTGTCGGCCGTGCACAGTGTCCGCGGGCCACTGGACCGGCTTTCGCCCTCTTGGCCTCAGTTAGCCGAATTGTTCGCTGCCTCGGGTTACGACACCGGAGCAATCGTGGGCAGTTACGAGGTCGATGGGGTCTTTGGGTTTCGCGGCTTTGCGACTTTCGATGCGCGGTTCGTGGAGCCCATCGTCGATTCCGCGCGCGATCCCTTGCCGGTCCCGCCATTGGTCTTCCACGATTGGGGGTTCGCTCACAGCGCTCGACTCTCGAAACTGGTGGCCAACGCACGAAAGCCAGATGAATGGACCACCGAGTCGGCCCTAGGGTTTTTGGCTGTTCATTGGCGGCGTCCGTTTTTCCTTTGGGTGCAGTACTTTGGTGCGAGTCCGCTGGGTTCCTCGGAGGGACCTGTACTCATTTCCGCAGATCGCTACGCGGAGCGCGTGCGCGAACTCGATCGGCAACTGAAACGGCTCCTCGACGGCGTGGTCGAACTGGGACTCGACCCTAACCTTTGGCTCTTCGTTCATGGCGAGGCGGGGTTCGCCTTGTTCGAACACGGGGAATATGGTGTCGCTGCAAGCTTGTACGAGCCTTCGGTCCGCGTCCCGTTGATCGTCGTTCCCCCCCGCTCCCTTGCCCATGCCTTGGGCGCGCGTTCCATCGACACGCCCGTTTCTCTGTTGGATGTTGCGCCAACGGTAGCTAGAGTCGCGCATTTGCCGGTGCGTGTTCCGTGGCCATCCGAAGGTTTGGATGACCTATGGGAGGGGAGTGCGAAAAACTTGGATTCTGAGCGGGTGATTCCGCTGGAGAACTACTGGACGGCAACGATGGCGGGGAGCAAAGAGATGCCAGGGCCCGCGGGCCACCGCCAGCGCCTAGGCGAGCGCCTGCGCGGCGTGCGCAAAGGTCGTTGGAAGTATTTGCTGCGCGAAAGAAGCCCGCTGATCGATGTTCGTTTGCCCATTGCGGATTGGTGGGATAGGGAGATGCCGCGCGAGGAACTCTACGACCTTTTCAACGATCCGATGGAGCGCCACGACCTTGCGGGAGCAAGGCCTGAGGACTGTGCATTACTCCGTCAGGCGCTGCCGCCGACAGCGCGTTCAGGAGGAAGCCAGTGACACGCGGGGCCGTGGCACGGGTGAACCGGAAAGTGCTCTTTGTATTTGGGACGCGCCCCGAGGCCATTAAGCTCGCGCCAGTGATCGAAGCATTGCGCGGCCGAGTGGCGGTGCGGGTCTGCGTTACCGCGCAGCATCGTACGATGCTGGACCAAGTCTTATCTGTTTTCCGAATCACACCCGATATCGACTTGGGCCTGATGCGACCGGATCAAGACCTCTACGACTTAACCGCCGCGGCGACCTTGGCCTTGCGACCGGTGATGCAGGAAGAGCGCCCCCGGCTGGTCGTGGTGCAAGGCGATACGACCACTACGTTTGCTGCGTCCTTGGCCGCCTTTTACGCGCAAACGGAAGTGGCCCACGTGGAAGCGGGGCTGCGCACGTACGACAAGCGGCACCCTTTCCCTGAGGAGATCAATCGCAGGATTACTTCCGTGCTGGCTGACTGGCATTTCGCTCCGACCCCGTGGGCACGGGAAAACTTGGTGAGGGAGAGAATCGCTCCACAGCGCGTGTTTGTGACTGGCAACACCGGAATCGACGCCTTGCTTGGTGTAGTCAGGCGCCTGCAAAAGCGAGAGTTGGACCCAGCGCTGCCCCCGAAGCTCCTCGAGTCCTTTGCGAACCGGAAGGTAGTTTTGGTCACTGGCCATCGGCGGGAGAGCTTTGGCCCAGGATTCGAGCGCATTTGCCGCGCTTTGCGCGACCTCGTCGAGCGCGAGCCGGAAGTGGTGGTTGTCTATCCGGTCCACCTGAACCCGCGTGTCCGCGAACCGGTGTTTCGCTGGCTGGGAACGCACCCCCGAATCGAATTGCTGGAACCGTTGGAGTACGTACCTTTTGTCGCCCTGATGCTCCGCGCCGACGTGATCCTCACCGACTCCGGAGGGATCCAGGAGGAGGCTCCGTCGCTGCCGAAACCCGTGCTGGTCATGCGAGAGAAAACAGAAAGGCCCGAAGGGGTGGAAGCCGGTGTGGCCCGCCTCGTGGGCACGAATCCGGAACGGATTGTGGCTTCTGTGCAAGAGCTTCTACACGACTCATCCGTATATCGGAGCATGACCGCCCACGAAAATCCTTACGGCGATGGGCATGCTGCCCAGCGGATTGCCGAGCTCATCGAACAAATCGTGCAAGGAGTGGTGGAGCCGACCCTCAAGGACTAGGGTTCCCTCCGTCTCCTTCCGCCTGCGGTGCTTCCGGCGCGTTCGCATTTGCTGGGAGCTCCTCCCCCTCACGGCGCGGTGGCTGCTGGCCTGCTGGGGTTTCCGGAGGAAGTGCAGGTTCGGTTTCAGGAGCGACCGGACTGATGATGTGCAGTTCGACGCGCCGGTTTTGCGCACGCCCTTGCTCGGTCTCGTTGTCGGCAACGGGCCGACTCTCGCCGTATCCGACAACTTCCATCCGCTCCGGAGCCACGCCGCGGTTTACGAGATAACGGAACACAGCCTCGGCTCGTCGCACCGAGAGCTTCTCGTTGTAAGCATCCGACCCGAGCGCGTCGGTATGGCCTTCGATGGAGATGCGGACGTCTGGATTGGCCTTCAGAATCTCCGCTGCCTCGTCGAGAACTGGTCGGGAGTCAGGCCGAATGTCACTCTTGTCGAAGTCGAAGTTGACCCCCCGCAACACGAGTCGCCGTGCCCATGGAGGCGGTAATTCCTCCGGCGATGGTGTTGGCGGTGGCGGAGGCGGAGGTGGAGGAGGAACGATTTCCTCGTCGAGGAAGTAATGCCCAGCCAGCCCGCAAACCGCCGCTCCGACAACGGCTCCGATGAGGGCGCCTTTCCAGTATTCGGCGTCGTCTTTGACGCGTTTGAACGAAATCACGTTGCCTTGAGCATCTCGTACTACGGCGGTCGATGTACCCCGCCGTGCTTCTTGAACACCCACACCGGCGCCCGCACCGGCCACGCTGCAAATCGCCGCCGGGATCCAGGTTCCCTTCCCCCAAGGTTTGTTCCAGGTGTGCCGTGCGGCGCAACCGTTCCACACAAGCCCCGCGAGCAACACTGCTAACCATACTCCCCGCAATTTCATCCTGTTCCCTTCTTTCGCCTATTCCACGCAGTGAACGACGCCCACCCGAGGGCAACTGTCCCCACCTCGTGTTGCAGTGAAATCGACCCTAGAAAAATTGGCAAACTTGTAAGCCGCTCGCATATCAGAGGTCAAGCGATTTTCCACCTCGTTTGGCAGGCTCTCGGGACAAGCGGCGAACTGCTTTAGCGACAGCGTTGCTTGACCTGTCCGGGCCCTAACGGGTAACGAGGGGGAGCATGTCGGCACTGGCTGAAAAGGTTGCCGTGGTCACAGGGGCGTCAAGCGGGATTGGCGCGGCCGTAGCCGAGGAGCTAGCTGCTCATGGAGCTTCAGTTGTCCTTGGCGCGCGCCGGGTGGAGGCTTTGGAGCGAGTGTGCGAGCGCATTGGCCGGCGAGGCGGTAAAGCAGTGTGGATCAAAACGGATATGCGCGATGAGACCGCCGTCGAGCGCCTTGTCGGAAGTGCGGTCGAATGTTTCGGAAAGCTGGACATCTTAGTCAATAACGCCGGTGTCGGGACGGTGCGAACGATTGCCGACGGCCGCACCGACGAGTGGCGCATGATGCTAGAGACCAACTTGTTGGGCACACTTTTCGCGTGTAGGGCTGCACTTCGCTATATGCTGCCCCAAGAGCGCGGGGATATCGTCAATGTCACCTCGGCGGCAGCCTACGAGGCATGGCCATATTTGGCGGTCTATGCTGCGAGCAAAGCTGCTGTGCACGCTCTCTCGCAAGGGCTTCGCGCCGAAGTGGCGGAACGAGGCATTCGAGTCATGACCATCGAGGTCCACAATGTCGCAGGCACGGACTTCGTGTCGCAGTTCGATCCGGACATCGCTGCCGAGGCGATCTCCCAATGGGAACGTCGCGGGCTCTTGCGACGCACGAGCGGCATGCTCCGACCGGCAGACGTGGCCCGGGCCGTCGTCTTTCAGGTGAGCCAGCCCGACCCGGCAAGCGTCCATCATCTCACGTTGCGAGTACGGGCGAACTGAGGCCGAGCCTTCGCAGCCCTCATCGCTGCCAGAAGGTCTCGTGAGGTGCCTTTCGCGCCTTCCTTGCATCGGCTTTTGCGGCGCTGCCCAGAAAGGCTTGCCGGCAAAGTGGTGAAACGACGCTAGCGGCCGGGTCGACTGGCATGCCACGGAGGAAACTTTCGCTTCGAGATTTCGCTGGTACAAACCGAACTTCCTTGACGACGCTAGTCGAAAGCCACCGTTTTGGGAAACCGCTCGAGTCGTCCTTTGAGAGCCGAGCGTGCAGGGCGACGGCAGAGGGAGCTCGCGCTTGACGGCAGATAACCGGCTGAGGCGGTCTCGCCCCGTCATAAGCGCTCACCGGCCGCCAACTTCAGCCCTCACCGAAAGACGCGAGAACAGGCTCCGCGGCACTGCCGCCCTTGCACGGTGGGTGAAGCATCGGTATTTGAAGCTCGCCGCGAGCGGGACGCTAAGCGCTTGCGAGTTCTAGCGAAGAGGCCTTTTTATGGCACTGGATGTTCAAAGGATCGCCGCTCTTGCCGGGGAATACGCCGATAAGGACCCTCGTGAGATCCTCAAGCTTGCCTTGCAAGAGTATCCCGGGGAAATCGCCATTTCCTTCAGTGGGGCAGAGGATGTGGTGCTGGTCGACATGGCAAGCAAAATTGGTGGCAATTTCAAGGTTTTTTCCCTCGATACTGGCCGGCTGCACGCCGAGACTTACCGCTTCCTGGAGAAGGTTCGCGAACATTATGGCATTCCCATCGAGGTGTACTTCCCGCAACCCGAGGCGGTCGAAAAGCTGGTGCGAGAAAAGGGTTTGTTTTCCTTTTACAAGGATGGACACAAGGAGTGCTGCGGTATCCGCAAGGTGGAACCCTTGGTGCGTGCCTTGAAGCCGTTGAAGGCTTGGATCACGGGTCAACGCCGCGATCAAAGCCCGGGCACCCGCGCCGATGTGCCGGTGGTGCAACTCGACCCTACGTTTGGTTCGCCCGAGCGACCGCTGGTGAAGTTCAACCCGCTGGCGAACTGGACGTCCAAGCAGGTGTGGAGTTACATCAACGAGCATCGTGTTCCGTACAACGAATTGCACAACCGTGGCTTCATCTCGATTGGCTGCGAGCCATGCACCCGACCAACCAACCCCGGCGAGCATGAACGTGCCGGCCGTTGGTGGTGGGAAGAAGAAACCCAAAAAGAGTGCGGGCTTCACGCGGGTAACGTCCGGTAGTTAGAAGCGATACCAGGCCGAGTTTCACCTCCGTTGGCGCACCGCCGAACTGCGGCGATGGTCGACAGGCAGGGGCCATTGCAAGACCGCACTCGCAGCGTACGGATTGGCTGTTCCACCAGCTTGGCACCTGGAGGAAAAGCTTCGTAATGGAGCAAAAGTCACCCTCGGCCGGGGGGAAGTGGCTCCCCCCAAGGACCAGTAAAAGGAGTGGCCCTCCTTTGCCACCCCACAGCCTGGTGTAGCCGTCAGGTTCGTAGCGGTCCCAGTAGCGTTTCCACGTAGCGAGCGATGATGTCGGTTTCGATGTTCACACTCGCCCCGATGCCTTTCTGCAACAAACTGGTGTGTGCTTGGGTGTATTGCACGAGTGACACAGCAAAGGTGTCGTGAGTTTTGTCGATGATGGTGAGACTCGCCCCGTCCACCGCCACAGGTCCTTTCACCACCATGTAGCGCAGCAACTCCCGGGGAGCACGGAAACGCACGATAACGGCCTGGCCTTCCGGAGCGAGCGACTCGATCTTGGCAACCCCCTCCACGACGCCACGGACTAGATGGCCGCTTAACCGGTCTGCTAGACGCAAGGAACGCTCGAGATTCACGGGATCCCCGGGTTGGAGTTCGCCGAGGTTGGAACGACGCAAGGTCTCAGGCATGACGTCCGCCGCAAACCAGTCGCGCTCGAACGCAGCCACTGTCAGATCGACACCATTGACCGCAATGGAATCTCCAAGCTTTGCATCGCTCAACACCTGGCACGCGCCAATCCTCAAGCGGCCACCGGTGTTTTCGATGACTCGGCCGACTTCCTCGATGATTCCCGTAAACATTTCTCGGACTCCTAAACGCTTTGCCCGCTGCTCGCCTTACTGCTGAACGCCATCCATTTATCAAAGGCGAAAGTCCTAGCGTAGAAGACGTTTGTATTCTCTTTGAGGCGCGCGCGTTCTCGCTGTGAACCCCAGGTAAGGCGAGGTGCGGATTCCTTCGAGTCGCTGCTTTGCGTCGAGCTCTTTGGGCACGGTAGTTGTTACGAAATGCCGCCAGGGAGGCGTGTGATGGCACGATTTCGATTGGCCGACCAAGACGGGTTGTTCGAACTCGATATTCAGACTACGCTGCCGCCGGCGATTTTAGCGGACGAGCGCACGGAGCCGGTACTGAGTGCGGCGCTCTTAATGGCTCTGGCCACCTTGATCGAGGGAGGGGAGTGGCCAACGCGTGTTCTCGAGCACATGCGCGAGTTTATGTCCGTCATGCATCACGAAGTATGCGTGCAGCGCTCGTTGTAGGTTGTCGGCTGAGGTCGTCAGCAGTGGAGGTGTTCACAAGGCGGGTGGCTCTCTGGGGTGCATTGTCGCCCGTGTGAGTACACGTTCGAGTTTGGTCGGTCGCCACGCGGCCCCCCAACGTGTTGGCGACCGGCCACGGCTGGTCGGGCGTGGTCGGTTCTAACTGCGTCCTCGCTCGGCCAGCCGCCAGAGGTTGGCAGCACGGTTTGGGGCTGAACAGTCGGCTTACCGCGGGCGTGTCTCGAAGCGGTTGCGGTGAGCGGCTCTCATCATGTGGTTCTTGCTTCGTTCGGGTCTGTTTCGGCGGGCGGAATGTATCCGTGCTTCTCCAGGTAGTCGAGCAGTGTATTGACGCATTCCTCTTCGGACTGTTTGTGGGTTTCGAGCACCACTTCGGGGTGCAGCGGCGGCTCGTAAGGTGCAGAAATGCCAGTGAACTCTGGAATCTCGCCCGCGCGAGCTTTCTTGTAGTGACCTTTGGGGTCGCGTTGTTCGCACACTTCCACGGGGCAAGACACGTACACTTCGATGAATTCTCCGGCTTGCATGAGTGCCCGCACGCGGTCGCGGTCGGCGCGGTATGGAGAGATGAAGGCGGTGATGTTGATCACACCGGCGGTCGTGAAAAGCTTCGCAACCTCTCCGATGCGGCGGATATTTTCCTCCCGATCCTTGGGAGAAAAGCCGAGGTCGCGGTTCAATCCATGGCGGATGTTGTCTCCATCGAGCACGAAGGCATGCACCCCGCGATCCCAAAGTGCTTTTTCGAGGGCGACCGCAATGGTCGATTTGCCGGATGCCGGCAAGCCCGTGAGCCAGATGGTACACGCTTTGTGGCCAACGATGGCTTCCCGGTCTTCCTTGGTTACCATTCCCGGGTGCCAAACCACGTGCTTGGATTTGAGATTGGCCATGGTTCGTTCTCGAATTTGCAGCGCTAGCCCGCACTAGCTTGCTGCGCAGGGAAATCCAAGGCTGCTCTTCGGGCGACGGCTGCTGTCGGGAGGCCCCATCGGCACCGTAGGGGGAAACTTGTTCCTTGCGTTGCGGAAGGGTATCGGCTGCAGTCATGCTTGACACGGTCCATGGCGATGAAAACGCAACAGGGGTCCGATGGGATCTAGGTGATTTGTATACAAGCCCGGAAGACCCTCAGATCGAACACGACATCACCCAGGCGGTGAACCGGGCAAATCAGTTTCGTAGCCAATATCAGGGTCGTGTGGGCGCGCTCGAGGGTGAGCAGTTGTTCGCAGCAGTTGCCGAGATGGAAGGAATTCTGGAGTTGGTAGGACGTTGGAATTCGTACGCAGAACTGCTGCATGCCTCCCAGGTGGACGTGCCGCGGCACGGTGCTTTGCTGGCGCGGACACAGGAGCAAGCCTCGGTCGTGCGACAGACATTGCTGTTTTTCGAGCTCGAGTGGTTGGCTCAGCCCGAGGAGGTCGTTCGGGCGCGTCTTTCCGATCCCACCCTGAGTCGCTTCCGCCATTTCTTGGAAAGCTTGCGTCGATACCGGCCGCACGTGCTGAGCGAGCCGGAGGAGCGCATTTTGGAAGAAAAGGCCAACACTGGTGCGCGAGCATTTGCACGCTTGTTCGACGAAGTGCTGTCGCGACTCAAATTTCCTCTGCGCCATGGTGGCGAGGTCCGGTACTTGAACGAGAGCCAGGTTCTTGCACTCCTTCATGAGCCTGACCGCTCCCTGCGCCGGGCCGCAGCCACTGCCCTGACCGAAAGCTTGCAAGAAAACCACGTGTTGCTGGCGTTTATTTTCAATGTCCTCACCCAAGACCACGCTATAGACGATCGCTTACGCCGCTATGACGACCCGATGGAAGCCCGTCATCTGGCAAACGAGGTCGACAAGCCCACCGTAGATGCATTGCTAGCAACGTGCGAGGAACACTACTCCCTCGCCCAACGTTATTACCGACTCAAGCGCAAGCTTCTGGGAGTGGAGGAGCTCCTGGACTACGACCGATACGCGCCCGTGGGAGAGGCCGCGCCGCGGGTGTCTTGGGAGCAATGCCAAGGAATCGTGCTAGAAGCTTTTGGTGCGTTTTCGCCACGGATGCGCGACATCGCTGAACTGTTTTTTCGACACCGTTGGATTGATGCCGAGCCTCGGTTCGGCAAACGTGGAGGAGCCTTTAGCGCGAGCACCGTGCCGAGTGTGCATCCGTACGTTCTGTTGAACTACACCGGCCAACTTCACGATGTGATGACGACCGCACACGAGCTGGGGCATGGTGTGCATCAGTATCTGGCGAGAAGGCAAGGTTACTTGCAAATGGATACGCCACTAACGATGGCCGAGACGGCGAGCGTATTCGGGGAAATGCTGGTGTTTCAGTCCCTCCGAGGGAAACTGCGTGACCGCGCTCAACACTTGAGCCTCCTTTGCCAAAAAATCGAGGACATCATCGCCACGGTGTTCCGCCAAGTTGCCCTAACCCGCTTCGAACAACGCTTGCACGAATCGCGACGTCGGCACGGTGAACTCCCGGCCGACGCCATCGGACGAATCTGGCAGGAGGAAAATGCCAAACTTTATGGCGATACCGTTACCCTCACCGACTCGTACCGCTGGTGGTGGTCGTACATCCCGCACTTCGTCCACTCGCCGTTTTATTGTTACGCCTATGCATTTGGCGAGCTCCTCGTTCTCTCCTTGTTCGAGCTTTATGCCCAGCAGGGACCAGACTTTGTCCCTGTTTATCTTGCCCTACTGGAAGCAGGTGGGTCGGAACGACCAGAGGTGTTGTTGCAACCGTTAGGCATCGACATTCGTCAGCCGGACTTTTGGCGATTGGGAATGCGGCCGCTCGAACGCCTTGTCGCCGAGGCCGAGGAGCTGGCCAGCAGCAACTGACGAGAACGCTGCCTCGAGAGCACGAACTGCGATGGCAATGCGCCCTTCGCTGTCATTGGCACACGCGCGCTGCTTGAAATCGCTTCTGGCCCTCGGGAATCCTGGTGCGGGTGCAACGCAACGCAGCCGCTGCTACTCCAGTGGGTTCGAACCGTGGATTGCTGCTACGACCGTGAAGGACTAGGGTTGGTGCATGCACATCACGATGGTGAAAAAGCGGCTGACCGACGGATCCGAGTGCCGGAAGTGCCGCGAGGTGACAGAGTTTCTGCAGCAAAAGGGCCTTTGGTCGCGGATCGATGAAGTGGTATGGGCGGACGAGCGCGACCCCGCTAGCCCCGGAATGCAACTTGCCGCCAGGCTCGGTGTCGAACGGGCACCCTTCTTCGTCGTGCGCGACGACAGCGGCGAGCAGGTCTACCAGAGCGTCCTTCAGCTCATTCGCGCCCGACTGGGCGGGGCCGCGAGTAGCGAGCAGGCGCGCATCATCGACCCGGACGAGATCGGCGGTATCTGATTCTGCGCCCGGCCGTGGCTTGAACTAGGGAGCCACAATGGAGGCGTGGGGCGACCAGAACCCCATCGTGCTCGACTTCAGCTGCTTGTTTTCAGTGGCCGTTTTTCCCCCTTATTTGCAGCGCTGAGAAAAAGCCGAGGAAAAAGCGCTGCAAATGAGAAAACGGAGGGGGCATTGCAGTTGGCGCTGTTTTTCAGCAATAGGGCACGAGCGTTGCTTAGCGTGGCTGACGTCTATGGTGGGAGTGTGGCTTGAACGGCGGAACCCGGCTCGCGGCTCACGGTGGGGTGGGGTGAACAGGGCGGCCTCGGCTCTTCTGTTGGCCGCAACGGCGGTGTGGACGAAGCCAGCGGCAACCTGTGCCGACCTCCTTGCTCGCGGCCGCGAACTTTACGTCCTGTGCAGTAGCTGCCATGGCGACCGTGGGCAGGGCGACCGTCAACGCTCGGCACCAGCGATCGGAGGACTGCCACAGTGGTACGTCGAGGCGCAACTGCACAAGTTTCTCGCAGGAGAACGCGGCTATCATCCCGACGACGTGACCGGGCTGCAGATGCGACCCATGGCCCAGGCCGTCCACCGAGGCGATGACCTGCAGGCTGTTGCCGCCTACGTGGCTTCCTTGCGTCCTCAACCATGGCCGCGCACCCAGCACTCGGGCGACACCACGCGAGGGCAAACGCTTTACGCCACTTGCATTGCATGTCATGGGGCCGATGGAAAGGGCAACGAGGCCTTGAAAGCCCCGAGACTTGCGGGGCAGGCCGACTGGTATCTCATCGACCAGCTCAAAAAGTTCCGTTCGGGCCAACGTGGCGCGGCACCGGGTGATGCGATGGGTGCACAAATGCGCGCCATGGTGAACGTGCTCCCGGACGACAATGCCATTGCCGACGTGGTGGCGTATATCTCCTCCCTTCGACCGTGAGGTGCGATATGGCCGAGACAATGCAATGGGACGACGTCGCACGAAAGTGGTTCGTGGCCACACTGGCGGGCTGCATCGTCTTCGCTGCTATGGCATGGTGGCTCGTGCGTTGAGGAGAGCAGGCCATGTTATCGTGGTTGGTACCGCAAGCGTCGACCAGTGCACGGGACATCGACTGGTTGTTTACTCTGATCCTGGTCACAGTGGGGTTCTGGTTCGTTGTAGCCCAGGCAGCCCTCTTCACGTTGATTTTCCGTTTTCGGCGGCGCCCTGATGTGGCTGCGGCCTATATCTCCGGAGAGCGCAAAGAGGAAAAACGCTGGATCAGCCGCCCGCACGCCTTGGTGATCGTTTGCGATATCGTGTTGATCGCCGGGGCGCTGCTGACCTGGAAGGCGGTGAAGCAAGACTTACCGCCGGCTGACGAGCGCGTGCGGATCATTGCCCAACAGTGGGCTTGGGTGTTCGTCCATCCTGGTCCGGACGGGAAATTGGATACGGACGATGACGTGCGCACGGTGAACGACTTACGGGTGAAAATCGACACCACCTACCACTTCGAACTCACCTCACGCGACGTTGTCCATAGCTTTTCCGTGCCGGCATTCCGGCTAAAGCAAGACGCGGTTCCTGGCCGCATCGTGACGGGCTGGTTTCGTCCCACGCGGCTCGGCACGTACGATATTCAGTGTGCGGAAATCTGCGGCATTGGTCACGCCCTGATGCCAGCGCGCCTCACGGTCGAGACCCCGGCGGAACAAGCTGCCTGGTACGCGAGCCGTAGCGCGCAAGGAGGATGAGGGAGATGGCGCACGCGCAGCAGCAAAGTTTCTGGAGCCGCTACGTCTTCTCCACCGACCACAAGATCATCGGCTTGCAGTACTTGTTTACCGGCATGTTCATGGGCCTGGTGGGCTCGTTTCTTGCCTACGTGTTCCGCATGCAATTGGCGTTTCCCGGTGAGCCCGTGCCCCTGTTCGGTGTGGTGACGCCGCTTCACTACAATGCGCTCGTCACCAATCACGGAGCCATCATGATTTTCTGGGTGGCCATGCCGATCTTGATCGCGGGGCTCGGCAATTACTTGATCCCGCTGATGATCGGCTGCGACGACATGGTGTTTCCCCGCCTTAACCGGCTTTCTTATCAAATCTTTTTCCTCAGCACGGTGGTGATTTTGGTTTCGTTGTTCGTTCCCGGCGGCGGCTTCGGAGGAGCGTGGACAGCATATCCACCCCTGTCCGCCAGCGCCCAGTACAACCACACTCCTTGGGGTGCCCCGCTATGGCTCATTGCCGTGGCCCTGGAGTTCGTGGCCTTTTTGCTCGGCGGAATCAATTTCGTCACCACGGTGATGAATGCGCGTGCACCGGGGATGGGTCCGATGCAAATCCCGATTTTCGTCTGGATGGTGGTCATTGCCAGTATCGTGTTCATGGCCTCGGTCGGACCACTCGTGGCCGGTGCGATCATGCTGCTGTTCGATCAGCTCTTGGGCACCCACTTTTACGACCCCAAAGCTGGCGGCGATCCGATCTTGTGGCAGCACCTGTTTTGGTTTTTCGGCCACCCCGAAGTTTATGTCGTTTTGCTTCCCGCACTAGGCATCGTGGCCGAGGTCATCACAGTGTTCTCGCGGAAAAAGTTGTTTGCCTACAAAACCATTCTCTACACCGCGTTTGCCACCGGAATCATTAGCTTTTTCGTCTGGGCTCACCACCAATTCGTGGCTGGCATCGATCCGCGCATGGCCCACCTGTTCACGATCACGACGTTGATCATTTCCGTTCCCATTGCTGAAATGACCTTTGCCTTCATTGCCACCCTGTATGGTGGGTCGATCGAGCTTCGCACTCCCATGCTTTGGGCGTTGGCCTTCATCGCCGAGTTCCTTGTTGGCGGGGTCACCGGCATTTTCCTGGGTGCCAACGCGACCGACATTTACTTGCACGATTCGTACTTCGTCGTTGCCCACTTCCACTACACGTTCTTCCCGATTGCCATCATCGCCGGCTTTGCCGCACTCACCTATTGGTTCCCCAAGATGTTCGGCCGGCACATGAACGAAACCCTAGGGAAGATTCATTTTTGGGGCACGATCATCCCCTTCAATTTCATCTTCCTCCCCTTGTTCGTTCTCGGTGCGGCCGGAGAACACCGGCGCATTTACAGCTACGAGCATTTCTCCCAATTGTTCACGCCTGGCCTGCAAAATTTGCGCGTGCTGGCGACGGTGGCTCTGGTCGTCATGCTGCTCTTCCAGTTCGTCTTTCTGTACAACTTCATCCGCAGCTTGTTTGCTGGTGAAAAAGCGGAAGAAAATCCCTGGAAGGCGAACACGTTAGAGTGGCTTGCCCCTTCGCCACCGCCTCACGGCAACTTCGCCGAAATGCCCACGGTATACCGCGGCCCTTACGAGTACAGCGTTCCTGGTCGGCCACTGGATTACTGGCCCCAGCACTTGCCCAACTAAATCGACGAGAGGGGAAAATGTCGGCTAGCCACGCCAGCGAGTTTCCAGTACCGTTAGCGAGCCGCCGCAGCGCAACGGGCATTCCCACCGGGCGCCTCGCGTTGTGGTGGGTGTTAGCATCGGAAATCGTGATCTTCGGAGGGTTGCTCGCAAGCTACATCATGTTTCGCTTGCACCACCCCCACTGGGCCGACGAGGCCAGCCACACGAATATTTGGGCGGGTGGTTTCAACACCTTCGTCTTGCTGACTTCGAGTTTGTTTGCCGTCTTGGGTCATCAAGCCGCAGAGCAGGGCGACGGCGCCAAGGCGGCCCGGTTCCTGCGGTTGACGGTTGTCGGGGGCTTGGTCTTTCTCGGGGTCAAGGCGGTGGAGTGGAGGGGAGAAATCAGCCATGGTTTCACCATTTACCGAGATTTGTTCTGGACCTTTTATTACACCGCTACCGGATTGCACGGCCTGCACGTGCTTGTGGGCATGATCGTGTTGTGGCTGGTCGCTGGCGATGCCGCCCGCGGAAGAAACCTCCACCGAGTCGAGTTGATCGGCATTTACTGGCACTTCGTCGACGCCGTCTGGATTTTCTTGTTCCCGTTGTTTTACATTGCGAGGTGAGCAGCATGAGCGCTGAGGCAAGCGAGGCTACTCGTCACCCGAATTACGTCAGGGTTTACCTCACGTTGCTGGTTTTGTTTGCCATCAGTGTCCTTGGCCCATTGCTCGGGCACCCGTGGGTTACGCTAGTGACTGCCTTTGGCGTGGCCGCGGTGAAAGCCACGATGGTTGCCGCCTACTTCATGCACCTGAATATCGAGCGTCGGTACATCTGGTACTTGTTGCTCACCATGTTGGCGTTCATGGGCCTGCTTTTCGCCGGCGTCGCTCCAGACGTGCTCTCGCAGGGGGGACAGAATTGGCGGCACGTCCGCCCCGCACAATCTGCGGCGCCACATCATTGACGACGGTCTCCCTAAGGAAGAACCGTGGTCGCTTCGACTGACAGACAACGCGGCAGCCTCGGGATTCCCAGTGCTGTCTTGGGAATGGTGTTGTTTCTTGCCACCGAGGTCATGTTCTTTGCCGGGCTGGTGAGCGCCTTTTTGGTCGTGAAAGCGCGCTGGATCGGCGCTTGGCCTCCCCCGGGGCAACCACGGCTGCCGGTCGAGGTCACGGCGGTCAATACGGTGGTTCTCCTGGCTAGTGGGGTGATTTTGTGGTTAGCGGCGCACGACCGGGCAGGGCAACAGACCCTCGCTGCCGTTCGTCGACGAAGCCTGATCGCCGCCCTTCTGGGTGCCACGTTCGTAACCGTTCAGGGGTTCGAGTGGACTCGTCTGCTGGCCTACGGCCTGACCATGCGTTCCGGCCCATACGGTTCTTTTTTTTACCTCATCGTGGGTACCCACGCGGCGCACGCGGTCGCCGCCGTGGTGGCGTTGCTTTGGGCGGTAGCACGACTTGGTTCGCAAAAAATCAGCGCCGATGGCTTTCGCGCGGTCCGGTTGTTTTGGTACTTTGTAGTCGGCGTTTGGCCAATTTTGTACGTGCTGGTGTACCTGATGTGAACGACGAGGTGCATAGGCAAATGGAGTTCGCTAACGGGCGGCTGGTTAGAGTTGGCACGGTGTTGACAGGGATCGCTTCGGTCTTCCTTCCCCTCGCTGCGCTCGCTTGCCCAGTGTGCTTCGCTGCCGAGGAGCGGCAACTCTGGGCGTATCTTGGCACAGCCGTGCTCCTGTCTCTGCTCCCGTTTCTATTGTTCGGCGGTATTGTCCTGTGGGTCAGATGGGAAGGCCAACGGTTTTCTCGAACGGGTGCAAGCGAGCCTGCGAGCCGCCAAATGAGCAGGGCCGAAAACATTTCATTGCCCTAATCCCGGAGCAAGCTGGGCATCGTGCCCTTCAGACCACTAACGAGCCTCTGCTGGTGGCTTTTGGTTGCTCCGGCGCCACGTTGTCACGTTCCGACGGTGTTCTTCGATGGAGCGGGAAAAGGCATGGGTGCCGTCGCCGCGGGCCACGAAATAGAGGTAGTCCACCGGAGCTGGATTCACGGCAGCCTCGAGCGACGCTCGGCCGGGATTGCAAATCGGACCCGGAGGCAAGCCAAAATGACGGTAGGTATTGTAGGGATGATTGGCCTGCAAATCAGCGCGATTGGGAGGTGCGTTGCGCTCTCGCCCGTACACGGTCGTCGGGTCGGCCTGAAGTTTCATCCCCAGGCGCAAACGGTTGTGAAACACTGCGGAAACCAAAGGTCGCTCTTCGGCGATTGCCGTTTCTTTCTCGATGATCGAGGCCAAGGTCACCATGTCGTGCACACTGAGCCCCACCCGTTGCCGCGCCTCGTGCAAATCGCGTGTCTGCTCGAGGAAGCGATCGAGCATGGTGGCTACGATCGTCTCCACGGCATCGCTCCAGGTAAAGGAGTAGGTGTCAGGAAACAAGTAACCCTCGAGGCCCGTCGGCGGCGAGCCCACGCGTGCCCGTAGACGCTCGCTGGCAAGCGCGCAGCGCAATACATCGGCCCCTCCGAAACCGCGCTCCCCGAACTGCTGGATCACGTCGGCCAGCGAATCGCCCTCGCGAATGAGAATCTCGTGCCGCCCCAGGCGGCCGGACTCGAGTTCCAGTAAAAGCTCCCGAGGCGAGAGCGCCCCGTGGAAGAGATAATCCCCCGGACGCAACTTGCGCTCGCTTCCTAAAGCCCTCGCCCACAGGGTGAAATTCCACCTGCTCGGCGCGAAGCCCGTGGCCGTTAACTCTTCCGCCACTTTGCTGAGCGTGTCGCCTGGCTCCACCCGCACGAAAAAGCCCTCCGGAGGCAAGGTGCGCTGGTGGTGGATGTCCCACCATGACCACAGCGCTATGAAAATTGCACCGCTGCCGAACAGGATGGTTTCCCGCGTTCCCGGGATCCACTTCAATGCTCAGCTCCCCGGTGTCAGTTAGAAGGGGCGGATCCGATGGAGTGGTCGGATTCCGCTGGCACGCTGCCGCCGAGGCACCGAGCCACTTCGATCAACGTCTTGCCGTTGCGCACCAACTGATACTTCTCCCAAAACAAACTGTCGATTTTCTTCAGCCCGGCTTTCGTTCGCTCGCTCCGATATCGAGAAAGATGTCCGGGACCCCCATTGTACACGGCGTAGGTGGCACGGGCCAAGTTGTCGAGGCCACCCGGTTGCCGGTGCTCGCCCCGCGCTAGCGCATAGTCGCGTAAGTAATGCAAGGAAATTTCCGTGCCTGCTCGGGCGTTGTAGGCAATGTCCCAGCGGATCCCCCGCAAGTCATAGACCCCGCGCCACACCCGCTCGTTGACCTGCATGAGACCCGACGAGCCCACAGCCGAACGGATGTACGTAATGCGCCCCTTTTCCCGCACGAACTGGCGCCAGCAGCTTTCCTGCCACGCGGTAGCGAGAACGATGCTGCGGAACACGTCCTGATACTCTGCCTCCAAACTTGTTGCCCCTAACGCGGCCTCGGCGCTTTGCTGCAGTAACTTGTGTACCCGAGGTAAGTACTCCGCCAGTCGCTCCGGACTGGCAAGCCACTGTTGCAGCACCGACTGCTCGGGCGCCTCTGTGCTCGCCCACGCAGCTCGGGGTCGAAACCACTTCCACCAGCGGGATTCCTCGGGCGGCATGCCAGTCAAATCGGGGGGCGGCAGCGGTGGGCCGAAACCCAGCAGCGTGCGCAGCTCGGGATCCACGGTGGTGTCGAATCGCAGCGGATCGGCCGTGTCCGTGGGCGCGACAATGCGTGCCAACCTTCGCAGCCCGTCGGCGCTGAGATCCACCCCTATCGCAGGCCCGGCTTCCTGCAAGGCCACCAGCGCATCGCCAGCGCTGATGAAGCTCAAATAACGCAGTGCCTCTTGCCCTTTTTGGCGAACAGCGATCTCCCGTAGCACGGGTGCCAGCCGCCCCCAGGTGCGAACGAACAACGCCGGCACCGGATCGGGTGCTCCAGGTGCACTGGGCGCCAACGCCTCTAACAAATCGTAGCGCCCTTCAAGCAACACATCCGCTAGTGGCTGACGCAACTCGCGAACGAGCGAATCGGCCCACACGAACTTAATCGTGTAGGTGAGAAAGGCGTCCCACCGGTCGAGCGCCTGCTGCCAGCGCTCGAGTTCTTCCGGGGTCAACGTGGGCTCGGGAGCAGGAGTGGGTGTTTCCACCAAGGGCACGGAAAAAGCCAGGCTCGCACGCAGACCCTGCGGAACAACCTCCACCGCCTCGAACCGCATCGATGCCAACATGCGCTCGATCCCTTCCCGTTCCTGCCGCGGTAAATAGAGAGGCAGAACCTCTCGCAGCTCATCCAGTGCACGGCCGAGGCGAATCGCAACCGTCTCGAAGCGCGGATGAGCCTGCTCCTTGACCAGGCCCCAGATCCGATTGGAGAAGAACGGTTTCTTACCGCTGGCGTCGAACAATGCCGAATCGACCACACGAAACTGCACCGTACGCCCATCTTCGGTCATGAGGGGCTGCTCGTAGACTTCGAGAATGCCATCCCAATCGATGGGCGCGAGGCACTGCTGCCCCACGGGAGTGCCCACCCGGGCTTCGGCACGACTGCGAATGCACAGACGGTCGCCTTGTACCTCCACGGTGGGCTGCCGCAGCTTGAGAAAACGGCAGCCGCTGCCATCGTCCCAAATGACCGCCTTGCCTGTGGCCGTGGTGTAAAGCTGAGCCACGAGGGCCTCGCGCACCAGAGCAGATGGGAGCTCGATGGGCACCCGCACGAGTTTCTCGGTCGCCAGCGCAACCACAGGAGCCGCACTGATGCTCCATGCCTCCACGGTTGCCAAGAGAACTCGAACCCAGCTATGCAAACTCATCGCGTTCCAGGCTAACGCGCCGTCATCAAAAACAGAAGTTGCCGCTCGCCTTGAATTCCGCCAGCGCGCAAGAGAAAGTGGGTAGAACTCTTTCCGACAAAGGAGTCAGACGATGAAAGAAGCCGCAATTGTTGCCGTCGCTCGTACCGGGCTAGCCAAATCGTTCCGGGGCTCGTTCAACAAAACCCGTCCCGACGATATGGCCGCCCACTGCGTGCGCGAGGCGTTGAAGAAAGTGCCGCAACTGGACGCGCGCGAGATTGACGATGTGGTCATGGGTACCGGATTCCCCGAAGGGCCGCAGGGGTTCAACGTGGGCCGCAACGTGGCCATCATGGCCGGGCTGCCGGTGGACATCCCTGGCTGCACCGTGAGCCGTTTTTGTTCTTCCGGACTCAATGCCATTATGGTGGCCGCCCACATGATACAACTCGAGGGTGCCGATGCGGTGGTGGCCGGCGGGCTCGAGTCGATTACCATGCTGCAAAACGACTTTAACAAGAAAGACCTCTTCAACCCCTGGCTCCTCGACCACAAACGCGAGATTTACATGCCCATGGGACTGACGGCCGAAGTGGTTGCCGAACGCTACAAGATCAGCCGCGAAGCGCAAGACCAATACGCCCTGCTCTCCCAGCAACGAACTGCGGCGGCGCAACGGGCCGGCAAATTCCGAGACGAGATCGTTCCCATGACCGTGCAAATGGAAGTGGTGGATAAGGTGACCGGCGAACGGTCCACGAAAACGGTTACCGTCGAGCGCGACGAATGCAACCGCCCCGATACGACCCTGGAAGGCTTGGCGAAATTGCCCCCGGCTTTCAAAGAAGGCGGCACTGTGACTGCCGGTAACGCATCTCAGTTTGCCGATGGAGCAGCGGTGGTGGTGATGATGTCCACGGAGCGAGCGAAGCAACTGGGGGTCGAGCCGCTGGGGTTTTTCCGGGGGTGTGTGTTCGCTGGCTGTGAGCCGGACGAAATGGGCATTGGCCCCGTGTTCGCCGTGCCGAAGTTGCTGAAACGTCATGGCTTGAAACTCGACGACATCGACATCATCGAACTGAACGAAGCCTTTGCCTCGCAAGTGGTGTACTGCCGCGATCGCTTGGGTCTCGACCCGGAAAAGCTCAACCCTAACGGCGGCGCCATTTCGATCGGCCACCCTTATGGAATGACCGGGGCACGCTTGGCCGGCCACATTTTGTTGGAACTCCGCCGCCGCAAGCAGCGTTGGGGCGTCGTTACCATGTGCATCGGTGGTGGTATGGGCGCCGCTGGTTTGTTCGAGGCCAACGTGTAACCCGCGCGAAAAAAGGGACACGATGCCTGTCGTGCCCCCTGAATCACCGGAAAAAATTTCTTCTCTGGCTGCAGTCGCCCTTGCTGGCTGGATGTTCGGCATCAAACACGCGCTCGATGCCGATCATCTGGCAGCCGTGGCAACGCTTGCGAGCGAGAAGTGCAGTGGTTGGCGTGCTGCTTGGGTGGGGACGTTGTGGGGGCTCGGCCACACCGCGGCGTTGGCCTTTGCGGGTGCGGCGATCATCGGCCTGGGAGTGGCTTTTCCGCCATGGCTTACCTGGTGGCTGGAACTGACGGTAGCGAGCACGTTGCTGTGGCTGGGCGGAGGCACGTTGTGGACGGTGCTTCGTGGCCACATGGTTCATGTGCACCTCCATCGGCACGGCTCGCGCTGGCATGTTCACCCGCATGCGCACGCTGGCGCAACGCACGATCCTCGCGCCTCTAACCATCACGGGCCGCAGCGCATGCGGCCGTTGGCCTTCGGGTGGTTGCACGGTCTTGCGGGCAGTGCTGCGCTGTTTCTCGTGATTTTGTCTTCCCAGCCGAGCCCAGCATGGGCATGGTGTTACCTCACTTGCTTTGCACTGGGTTCCACTACGGCGATGACGGCTTTTAGTTGCCTGGTTGCCGTCCCGCTGCGGCGGACGCAACCGAACTGGCAACTCTGCATACAGGCGTCGGCAGGCGTAGCGAGCATCGCCGTCGGGCTCGCCCTTGGCTGCGAATTGCTGTTCGCTTAGCGGCGGCCGACAGCTCAATCGGCAGCAGCAGCCTCCGCTGCTGGCCGCATTCCCAGTTTCCCTCGCTCGTACACCCAAGCCGGCGGGGTGCGAAGGTCCCACACCAAACCCAGCAACTCCAAGAATTTGAGCCCGTAGTGGGTGACGTCGATTTCCCACCAGAACAAGCCCTGCCGTTCGGAACCGGGGAAGCGGTGATGGTTGTTGTGCCAACCTTCTCCGAAGGTCAGGAGTGCCAGCCAAAAGCTGTTGCGACTGGTATCGCGGGTTTCGAAGCGCCGCCACCCGAACACGTGCGCCAGCGAGTTCACGCAAAAGGTTACATGCCACAACAGCACCGTGCTGATGAAAAAGCCCCAAACGAGGAGCTGCCAACCCGAGGTGTGCAAGCTCGGCGCCCAATACTCCAGAGCTGTGCCGAGAACAAACAACCCCCCGGCCAATGCCACAGGCGGAAGCAAGTGGTAACGGTTGAGCCAGCGCAATTCTGGAAAGCGAGCAAAATCGCGAATGGCATGCCAGCGCGTAGCCTCGTACCGAGGGGACAAGATCCAGCCCACGTGCGCCCACCAAAAGCCCTTCACGCTGGGGGGGTGAATATCCTCCTCGGTGTCGGCGTAACGATGGTGATGCCGGTGCAATGCCGACCACCACAGCGGTCCCTTTTGCGCCGCGGTCGTTCCAAGTAACGCCAGTACGAATTGCATGGGGCGGCTCGTTTTGAACGAGCGGTGGGAAAAGTAGCGGTGGTAGCCGGCAGTCACGGCGAACACCCGAAGCCCGTACATGGCCAGACACACGGCTAGGGCGAACCACGACCACCCCACCCACAGCACGGCCACGCAAGCGGCGTGCACGGCAAAAAAGGGTACGCTCGATACCACCACCCTCCACCAGGGCAAACTGGCTTCACCGTTGTCTTTCGTTGCTAGTTCTCTTGCTGGAATTGCGCTTCTCACACTCGTTGTCCTTTCTTCACGCCATGTTTGCGTTGCTCTTTCGTCTTCGGCTTAGGCCGGGGCGTGGCCCACCTTCGTCCAAGCCCGACTCAGTACCACGGGGCCACGACGAGACAATCACTCCTGTAACGGCCTTTCGACCTTGGCACAAGCGCAGATGCTGAAGAACGCGCGCACCTTCCGACCAAAGACGACGCAACCAAAAACACCTGGTCGACTAAGTGGCACGCTACCGGGCAGCGCCCTTCCTCGGGCACGACGCGTGGAAGACGGCGGCGTTCGCTGATCAAGTTTTGCCACTCCGCTACAGTGTAGACCCGCACTTCGCAGCCCACCCCGACGCCTTCGAACGCACCAGCGGACTCTACGCTTCGGTGCACGAAAGGGGTAGTGCTTTTGGCGACGAGGATAGGCGATTTTGCATCGCGCTTCCCGGCTTGGCTTGATTTCGTCCCAACGACCCAACGAGTCACACCGCCACGATGTCAGGATCGCCGTGCAAGAGCTCGTGCGCACGCAGCGCGAGCTTTCTGATGAGTTGTTCTCGATCCAATGCGAACACCCGCACGTTCGACCGGCGAAGTTTCTCCCCGACAAAACGCAACGATCGTCTCCACCGGAACAATGGCTCGCTTCGCCTGGCTACGGGTGAGGAAGTCGGCCGGCACTCTAGCGGGCAACCCGTTCGGGTACCGTGTGGACACGTCAAGCTTGTCCAGGGCCCGCGCGCAACCCAGCAACGATGCCGTTACCTCGGAGGGAGGCAGCAAAGCCCCGAGCAGTTCGGTGACCGAGCAGCCCCAGGCCTTTTGCCCGAAGTGTTTGTGCAGGCCTTTGACGGCTTTCGCCGCAGCCTGCGGAGTGGCGAAGCAGGCCCAGTGGAAGTGCGCACCAGAACTGGCGTTTCGTGCCAGCGCAAGGGCAGCTTCTGCTTGTCTCGACCAGCCGTGCGCCCGCCGCGCCGCGTACGCGGCCTACCGCAAACGGCGGCCGACGCCAATCCTCCGCGGTCGAGCTGCCGAGTTCACTCCACGTCGACGATGAGTTCGTCCTCGCCACGGCGTCCGTACGCATCGGTGACCAGCACACGTACCGTATAGCTTCCGGGCTTGCGGTACTCATGCCTTACCTTCGCGCCCAGCTTGCGTGGAGAGCCGTCGCCGAAGTCCCACTCGTACCGTGCATCGCGTGTCTCGTCGCCTTCGTAAGTCTCAGCATAAAATTCGACCGTCAGTGGCGCCTCGCCGCGGTCGGGCTCGGCACTGGCCGCAACCGTCAGCGGGCCCATGTGAGGCGGCGGTGGCACGCCGCGCTTGCTAGTACAATGCGTGGCAGCTCCTGCCAGCAGCACAACGAGAATGCAAATCGCTTTCGGGCTAGGAACAGTAGACTCCCTCACGCTCGCTCTCCCCATCCAGTCCAATGCTCGCTCCGTCCGATCGGACCGCAATCCGCCGGCTCACTCGGATCCAGTGGATCCTTGAGGCGTGCGGCCATCAGCCGGTGCTTCGCTGGGCCCGACGGGCACGCGCCCGAGCAGCCGCATCAGAGCGGCAGCAACGGACTTCGACCGTTCCACGTCGCTGATGGTGAACACGCCAGATCTCGGAGCGAAAGTGACTTCGACCCCGCCCCTGCGCCACACGACCATGTTCGAGCTAACAGCGGTTGGTGTGCCGTAACGGCCAGTGAGGTAACGGTGAATTTCCTCGGCACTGTTGCGGCACTGCCCTTGCAGGCGGTAAAGTTGCGGTTCGGCCCCGGCAAAGGAAAATTCCAGGTCGCAGCCCTGTAAACTATCGAACGTCTGTTCGCTCAACCGATAGCTTACGACCGGAAGCGCGCTTGCAGCAGCGTTTGGAGTGTTGGATCGTGCCGTAGGGTAGGCCTGGCGAAAGGCTGCTAGCGGCATGCCGAAGTCGGTTTGGTCCCACAGCGAAGCGCTCACTCGCGGGGGGTAGAGCGTAAGGAAAAGACCCGCGCTGGCCAACGCTAAAGCCAGGTCACGAAATCCTCGGCGAGAGAAAAAGCTGATGCACACGGTTAGGTGGTAGCCAGGTCCTTCGAACGGATAGGGCGCTGAGCCCACCGGACTCAGCGCCCTGCCGATGCTCCATCCTTT
>CALAMI010000037.1 GCA_937925685.1 Candidatus Binatia bacterium
TGCGAGCGGTGGTCAAGCACAACCCGGCGCTTTCCGGCGTGATCGACGTGGTGGACTTTGCCGCCGAAAGGAACGGCGAACGCGAGATCAACCCGGCGAAACTCCGCGGCGTGGTGGAGACCTTCTCCGACCCGCGCTACCGGCTGGGCTTGGCCGACGTGCAGCCCGATTTCCTCGGCCGCGCCTACGAATACCTGCTGCGCAAGTTCGCCGAAGGCTCGGGCCAAAGTGCGGGCGAGTTCTTCACGCCAACCGAGGTGGGCTTTCTGATGGCCCACATCCTGCGACCCAAGCCAGGCGAGACCTGCCATGACTACGCCTGTGGCTCGGCGGGCCTGCTCATCAAACTGCAGCTCGTCGCCCGCGAGCTCGACCCCGTAAGCCGCGTGCCGCTCAAGCTCTCCGGCCAGGAGCTGCAGGCCGAAAGCTATGCCGTCGCACAGATGAACGCCATCATCCATGACATGGAGGTGGAACTCGCGCGCGGCGACACCATGATCAACCCCAAATTCCGCAACGCCGACGGCAGCCTGCGCCAGTATGACATCGTGGTGGCCAACCCGATGTGGAACCAGCCTTTTCCGCCAGACATCTTCGCCAACGACCCCTTCGACCGCTTCCGCACCGCCGGCGGCATCACCGCTGGCCGCGGCGATTGGGCGTGGCTGCAGCATACGTTGGCCTGCATGAACGACCACGGTCGCGCCGCCGTGGTACTGGATACCGGTGCGGTGACGCGCGGCTCCGGCAGCAAGAACGAAGACCGCGAGCGCAACATCCGCAAATGGTTCGTGGACCACGATCTCATCGATGGCGTGATCCTGCTGCCGGAAAACCTCTTCTACAACACCACCGCGGCAGGCGTGATCGTGGTGCTGCGCAAGAACAAGCCCGAGGCGCGCCGCGGCAAGATCGTCCTGGTGAACGCCAGCCGCCGCTTCAGGAAGGGCCGACCCAAGAACTACCTGCCGGAGGAAGACATCCGGCGGCTTGCGGCGATGTACCTCGAGGGCGAGCCGGTCGAGGGGGAACTGGCGGTCATCACCACCGAACAGGCGCGGGAAGCGGATTACAACCTGAGTCCGAGCAGGTGGGTGGGGCAAAACGGAACGCCTGATGTTGGCTCAGTGCAGGGTCTACTCTCCGAATTGGTCCGACTCGATAAGGATACCCATGAACTGACCCAGAGTCTCGCGCAGCTGTTGAAGGGAGTAGCCGATGGGACTGCTTGATGCCACGCTTCCTGAAGGCCGCCGTTGGACTCGGGTGGGTGATCGTTTTGAAGTTACGCGAAAGCCACGGGGGCTGAGGGTGACCGATTATGAGGTGGTGCCCTTTGTGCCGATGGAAGCCATTCCCCAGGGTGTGCGCTACGAGCCTCGATATGATCAAAAACCTGGCGCAGATATCACCAGCGGTACCTACTTTGAACGCGGTGATCTCCTGATCGCAAAGATCACGCCGTCTTTCGAAAATGGCAAGCAGGCGTGGGTCAAAGAACTTCCGGCCCCGTTCGGATACGCAACGACGGAAGTCATACCACTGCGACCGACCGCACCGGGCACCGACAGACGATTGCTATTCTTCTACCTTCTACATCCTGAGATTCGCTCCTATGTCGCAGAGCGAATGGAGGGGACGACTGGGCGGCAGCGGGTACCAGAACAGGTGCTGCTGGACCTACCCTACCCAGATTTGCCTCATGAGGATCAGCAGATCATCTCGGATGCACTGGAATGCATCACCCGGCAAATCGATCTCGAGGAGCGCAGCGCGCGAATCGCAGAGGAGCTCAAACGCGCCGCCATGCGCGAGTTGTTCACGCGCGGCCTGCGCGGCGAGCCGCAGAAGGACACCGAGATCGGGCCGGTGCCGGAGAGTTGGGAAGTTGTCGAACTAGGCTGCTTATGCCTCCCTACTGACCAAGTTGATTTGTCTTCTGAAGGGGATCGGATCATCCGCTATATCGACGTATCGAGCGTTTCAAGGGAGTCGCTCAAGGTTGAAACGACCTCAGAATACCGCCTTAAAGATGCGCCAGGACGTGCCCGGAAGCGGGTAAAAGCTGGTGACGTCATCTTCGCAACGATCAGGCCGACTTTACTCCGGGTGGCAAGAATTGATGAAGCGCTGGATAACCAAGTTTGCTCAACTGCTTTTTGCGTCTTACGCACATCTCAATCCGAGTTACTAGGTAAATTCATTTTTTATGCAGTTCAGAGGCCAGAATTTCTTGAGCTTCTGGCTCGAATTGAGACGGGAGCCAGCTACCCGGCAGTAACTGATCGCCAAGTCAAGGCACAGCCTATTCCGCTGCCAAAAAGTCCTGATGAACAACGCGAAATCGTCGCCATCCTCGACGCCATCGACCGCAAGATCGAGCTGCACCGGCGCAAGAAGCAGGTGCTGGAGGAGCTCTTCAAGGCCCTGCTGCACAAGCTGATGACCGGCGAGATCCGGGTCGATGCGCTGGACTCGTCGGCCCTTGGCGCCACGAGCGTAGGGGGCCGCGCATGCCGGTGAACTACCACGTAGGCCGGTTTCCGCCCGCCGATCTGGACTGGCGCCTGCTGATTCCGCTCATCGGCAAGGCCAACGCGGCCTTGGCGCGCTATGACGGCTTGTTGACGGCGATTCCCAACGCGCAGGTGCTGCTTTCCCCTCTGGTAACGCAGGAAGCGGTGCTGTCTTCCAAGATCGAGGGCACGCAGGTGACGATCGGAGAAGTGCTCGAGGTGGAAGCGGGCGGTGAACCGGAGGGCTTGACCCAGCCGCGGCGCGATGACATCGAGGAGGTGCTCAACTACCGCGAAGCGCTGACTTTCTGTGCCAACTCGCTGAGGGAGCGCCCCCTGTCCCTGTCGCTCATCAAGGAAGCACATGCCCTGCTGATGCACGGAGTGCGCGGCAGCGAACAGGAGCCAGGCCGTCTCCGCGTCGAGCAAAACTGGATCGGACCAAAGGGCTGCACGCTCGAGGAGGCGAGCTTCGTTCCCGTTGCGCCAGAGCATCTGCAGGCCGGCATGGAGGCGTGGATGGCTTACCTGAATGACGCGGAACAGCCCGATCCCCTGGTGCAGCTCGCGTTGGTACACCTGGAGTTCGAGGCGTTGCATCCTTTCAAGGATGGCAACGGCCGCCTTGGCCGCATGTTGATTCCCCTCTTTCTGTACCAGCGGCGGCTGCTGTCCAGCCCCAATTTCTACATGAGCGCCTATCTGGAAGCCCGCCGCGAGAGTTACCAAGAGCGGCTGCGCGCGGTGTCGCGGGATGGCGCCTGGTCCGAATGGGTCGCGTTTTTCCTCGAAGGGGTCATCGAGCAGGCATCGGACAACGACCACAAGGCAAGGGCGATCCTTTCCCTGTACGAACGTGCCAAGGAGCGGGTGGTCGAGCTGACCCACTCCCAGCATGCCATCCGCGCGGTGGACTTCCTCTTTCGCCATCCCATTTTCGCGGCGCCGCATTTCATCGCGGCGGCGCGGATTCCCAAGCCGACCGCCATGCGCATTCTCAACCTGCTTCGGGAGGGCGGACTGCTCGCCGCGCTGCGTGAAGGGCGGGGCCGTCGCTTCGGCATCTATGCCTTTCGCGAGCTATTGAACATTGCCGAAGGGCGATCCATCCTTTGAGTCTCACCCATGACCAATTCCTGCAACAACGTCTCAGAAATATTGTTAGGTGAGACTTTATTGTCGTATTGGCTCACGGGCGAGACCTTCCGGATCGTCGGTACGACGGTATCGCACATGAAAACGGCCGCCCCCGGTTACACCAGGCGACGACCGCCGAACGGGCATTCCCGTTCCCGACACTATATTAGCACAAAAATGACCCTCCGGGCTACCCCGTCACTGACGGGCAGTGGCCCTTGGCCATTTGTCACCCGG
>CALAMI010000038.1 GCA_937925685.1 Candidatus Binatia bacterium
GAGTTCGTCGCGAGTTTTGTATAAGGAGTCGCGAGATACGGATAGCGGAGTCGTTGCGCGTGCATCGTGGAGACCACGTTCGCGGCCTTCATAGCCGGGGGACACGCCACGTCCGCCATATCATCGAACGGGGTTTCGTCACCAATCCACACAGCCGAGACAATGGCGTGGAGGAGGTGTTCCTCTAACTGGCGTCGATAATCCGCGAGGGTCGAGTTGTATGTGGCGCGTTCGAGTTCCGGGACTTTCGCAGTCAACGCGGAAACCTCATAGGAACGAGGCTCCGCCGCCGTAGACCAGAACCACGGCTCGCTTCTCGATTTAGGCGCACTCCTCGGCCCTGTATCAATACCCGCGTAAATGCGTCCGGAAGAGGGGACGGTGGCGGGAACCTCGTTCCGAATCCGGATCGTTGTTCGTGCGTTATCCGCACTCGTCCGCGCGCTGTCAAGGGACGCTCGCGCTTGTTGTGCGGCGATCATCGGACCCGTGATATAGGGAATCGAGGAATAACGAATCGTATCGTTTTTCATGTGTCTTACTCCGTATTGCGTGAAAGGGTAGGGCGGTGGGCGTAGGGCCGGAAACCGCCGAATTTCAGGAACTTGATTTGTGGGTCCGCCGGGTCGCTTTTCGGGTCGAACACGGCCACAAACCGGCGCGGGAGATTTCCGCGTGGATCACAAAGGCGGCGGCGATCATAGCGAGGGCGGCGCGGGGTTCCCCGGAGCGCGTGGGGCGCTTTATAGTCAATAACCGGGCGTTGCGGGGCAATGTCCGCGAGAAATATTTGGGCCGTGTTCAACATATCAATCTCCGTGATTCGTATTGCGTTGCGTTTGTCGTGGGCCTTATATGACAGACCCGACTCGCCTTTGCAACCTCTTTTTTATTGATTGACAAAAACCCGGATTTGGACGAGGTTACGCGCATAAGAGAGGAGTCACGAATGACTAAAGAAGAACAAGACAAGGCCACAGCGGCCGAGTTATGCGATATTCGTAATTGGTGGAATGACACGAAAACCCAACTAGCACGCGAGGAGGCGTTAGCCCTCTTTATGCGCCGTGTGTGGAGGAGAAATTTCAAGAATGACTGAGTTAAACAAACAGGTCGCGCTCCAGTGGGCGCGGATGGGAGTCCCCGTATTCCCTTGTAATCCGTCAAATAAACGCCCTCTCGTGGAGCATGGATTCAAGGTCGCCACGACCCAAACGGAGCAGGTTTCCGCATGGTGGGATAAGTTCCCGGAGGCGCTCCCCGGTCTCGCTACCGGCCACGTTTTCGACGTCGTGGACCTCGACATAGACAAATCGACCGGAGAGACGGTGGGTGAATCGTATGTCCGTGAGAACTACCCGGAAGCGTTCGCAGAATCGGCCGTTAAGGTGCAAACGCCCTCCGGAGGTCTCCACCTCTATTTCGCTCCCGGATCGTTCGAGAAGAATAGCGCGGGCCGTCTCCCGTCCGTCGATACGCGGGCAATGGGCGGATATGTCGTTGGGGCCGGTGTTGGGGGCTACGAATTTACCGGCCGTACCGATATGGGCGGATTATTTGACCTCTCCCCGTGTCCCGAATCTCTCGTGGCCGCGATCAAGGCGGACAAGAAAGACAAGCCGGACGACGTGAAAGACGGCTCCACGGATCAAGAGATTACGCCGGAGCGTCGTAAGTACGCGGAACGCGCATTGGATCACGAGTGTAACGCCCTCCGCGAATCTGGAGAGGGTGGACGAAACCACCGTTTAAACACGGCGGCTTTTAACCTCGGAACTCTTGTTGGGGCGGGCGCTCTTACGGGGGACGAGGTTAGACTCGCGTTGGGCGCGGCCGCGCTGGACGCAGGGTTGGACGTGGACGAGACGAAAAAGACGATAGCCTCCGGCCTTAAAACCGGATCGAGTCGCCCTCGTGACCTCTCTTGGATCAAGCCACTTTTGACGGTGGAGGATTTTAACGAACGGTTCGTCTATATCTCGGATACGGACGCGGTGGGCGATTTGGAGCGTCCGGCGTGTTACGTCCCATTGCCTTTAAAGAACTTCCACACGGCGCACGCCCACCTAAAAGCGAACGTCATGGTTCCCGCTCCCACACAGAAAGACCCGGACCGCGAGGTGGAGAAATCTTTCCACGTCTCTAAATTGTGGGTCGAGTCGGATAAGGTCGTGGTGGAGGGCCGGGACTATCACCCGACCGAGGGCCGTATTATCACCGGCTCCCGTGGTCGCAAGACGTGGAACACCTACCAACGCCCGGAATGGATCAAAGACGAGACCGGCGACGTCCCGGCGGAGTTTTTCCGGCTCCTCGAACTCCTCGCGCCGGATATAGAGGACCGGGAATTGTTGTGCCGGTGGATGGCGCATACGACGCATAACCCCGCCTATCGGTCTCCGATTACACCCCTTCTAATCACCCCGGCGCAAGGCGTGGGTAAAGGCATGTTTGCGACGATTATGTCCGGCCTTGTTGGGGCGGATAACGTGGCTTGGCCTTCTATGCCGGAATTGTTCGCGGACTTTAACCACTTCCTCGCGGATACGACTCTCGCGGTGGTGGACGAGGCGGCGGAGGTCGTGGACGGCCGGTCGTCGTATGTGGCGATTGATAGCCTCCGCAAGATGCTTACCGAATCCCGTGTGGACGTAAACGTCAAATATCAACCGCAGCGCGCGGCTACCGTGTTCGCGAATTTCCTTTTCCTCTCGAACCACGAGGACGCGATTAAGCTACGCGAGGACGACCGGCGAATCTTTGTCATTATCTCCGACTCTCGGCCGGAGGAACACGCCTTTTATTTGCGTCTCCTCCGCATGTATCGAGACCCGGTATTTCTCGGACGAGTCGCGAAATGGCTGGAATCGTATGTGGCCGAGGAACTCCCGTCCCATGCTCCCCTAAATGCGTCTAAGACCCGCCTTATAGGCGCGTCAACAGCGGATTGGGTGTACGACCTCCGGGACATTCTCCACGGTAAGGACGAGGTATCAGCGGAGGAGTTAGCCGGGTCCGCTATTCAGGGTGTGAGCAACGCCCACCTATCCCATGAAATGAGACGCCAAGGGTTCCACCAAGCCCGTAAGACGGTGGCCGGGGCACGGATACGGTATTGGGCTAGGGTGGCCGAGACGCCCACCGCGACCCGTCACTAGATCACCGGGACACGATAAGAGAAAGGCGGCTCCAGTGTGGGCCGCCTTTTTCGTTTGTCAGTGGGAGGTGTTCGGGGAGAGTGTGGTTAGGTGCTGCATGATTGTTTCGACGCGGTACTCTCGGAGGTTCGTGAATTGCAACGCCTCGAAATCAAAGGTTTCCAACACCACCTCCCCGGTATCTCTCCGTTTTATAACCCATGATCCATCCCAATAATCTCGCATAGTGATTCGCCTTTCGTGTTGCTGTACCCATTTTATAGCCGGTGGAGTCGGTGGTGTAAAGCGTTTAAACGTGGTGGTCGTTTTAATTACCACTCCGGAAATGTGGTTCTTTTAATTACCGCTTTTTATGTGTGGAATAGAAACCGGTAGGATTTCGACCGATTTAACCGTCCCACAGCACGACGACCACCGCAAACCGGGTTCCGGGACAGACGGGGACAGACAGATTAGGGCTTATCTGTCCCGTGATAAGTGGTTGTTTTATATATTATATATCTCTCTATAGGACAGACGGACAGACTATCTAAGAAAGCTATATAGAAAATAAAAATATTAGATAGATAATAGAAATTTGAATCGTATAGAGAGTTACGGTTAGGTTTTGTCCGTCTGTCCCGAAAAAGTTATGTTGTTGATATTGCTAGATAATAGGTCGATAATCGGGGACAGACACGGGACAGACGGCCTTGCTTTGGGACGTAACCCCTTGATCGTATTACGGTTCTATCTGTCCGCTAGAATTATCTTGTGGATATGGTGGTCGTCTCTACCATCGTTCACACAGACAGAGGACAAGCCAATGGCAAGCGGTGGAGGCGATCATGTAAAACTATACCGGACCAAGGCATGGCAAGCCCTACGGCTCGCAGCCTTCAAACGGGACGGCTACCGGTGCAAGCGTTGCTCGGTTGATTTGGTCAAAGGGAACAAACACCCGAATAGTGCGGTGGGCGATCACATCGAACCGCACAAAGGGGATTTAGATTTGTTCTATGATTTGGACAACGTGCAGTCCCTTTGCAAAGCGTGCCACGACCGGCACAAACAGAGAGAGGACGTCCGAGGATATGGAACCACGATTGGTTCGGACGGATGGCCGATTGATCCACGACACCCCGCAAACCGGTAGGATTTCAACCACTTCGGATAAATCGGTCGAAATCCTACCGTTCTGAGGCGCGGGTGTTCTCCGGAGGAGGGAGGGGTGGGTCGCGTCTCTAAAACGGACGTCTAGGGGATCGGTGCGGGCCTGAATCTTTCGCAAAAGCAGTGTGACGAAAGCTATATTTTTCAAGGGTTTACGCAATAATCACTTGATTCTCGGTTGAAAGGTAGGAACGCAATGGATATTTGTATGTTACCCGCGCAAATGGGTTATTTTCTGGACCTTACCGGCCTCCGCTTTACAATGGAGGCGTGGGGCGTATTGGTCCACGCGAATCAGGGCGACGTGTCCTATCTTTGGAACGGCGTATCCTTTTGTTTCGGTGGGGGAAACCCCGCCTAACGGAGTGTCGAGCGGGAGACGACACGCTCCCGAACCGCAGGGAACGCAAGAGGGCGCGAGTCAGGCTCGGCCCTACCCCGCAAGCGGCGAGGCGGAAGCCCGTTCCGGTTAGAGTCTGGCCGGACAACAACAAACGAGAGTGGAGAAAATGAGAATTGCAGATTTAATCAGGGAACTACAGCGCGCGGAGAACCTTTACGGGAACCTTCCCGTTTACACGTTCGACGCCATTATCCGCGACGTGACGGTGGAACCGTCCGAGGGCGGGATTATCGTTTCGTGCGATCCTACCGAACTCGTGGTGGAGTTCTCGTAATGACGAAACCGACTCCGCGCGCTATTCGCGAGTTAATGGGGAATCCTTCCGGCCGCCCAATACCGGAGGAGACCGTTAAGGCGGAACCCGTCTCGTGGCTCCCGGCTCCTATTGAGGTGGAGGAGCGCGGACACGCGATTGGGAAGTGGAACGAACTTGTTCCGTTGATTGGGGCGTCCGGAGTTCTTACCAATCTCGACTCGTCCGCCCTCGCGGTGCTTTGTATGTCGTGGGCGGATTATATGGACGCGCAAGACTGTATCCAAGACGAGGGATTAATCCTCGACTCGACCACGGCCGCCGGGAACACTACCCGGAAAGCTAACCCGGCCGTCTCGGTCCGTAACGCAGCGGAGGCGAAATATCGCTCCGGCCTCGCGGACTTCGGACTTAACCCAACGGCCCGCGCGCGGATGGATTTAGCGGTGGGCGGAGAGGCGGCCGAGGAGGACGAGTTCTTTGGTACAGCCTAAAAAGAAAAAGGACGGCGCAACCGAATACGCTAAACTCGTGGCCTCCGGCGTTATCGTCGCGGGGCCGCATGTTCGTGACGCTTGCGCGCGACACCTCCACGACCTCGAACACGCCCACGAGCGCGGCCTCGTGTGGGACGTGGAAGCGGTCCACCGGTTCTCCCGATTTTGCGAGAAGAAACTCCGGCTTTCGGAGGGGCAATTCGACGGGATACCGTTTAAACTAGAGCCGTCCCAAGAATTTATCGCGGGTTCGATTTTCGGGTGGAAATGGAAGTCCTCCGGAAAGCGTCGATTCACGCGCGCTTATATCGAGCAAGGCAAGGGGAACGGTAAGTCTCCTCTCGTGGGCGCTATCGGCCTTTACGGCCTAATGGCGGACGGGGAGGCGGGCGCACAAGTTTACAGTGCGGGCGCAACGAAAGAGCAAGCCGGAATCCTATTCCAAGACGCTTGTAAAATGGTCCGGCAATCCCCGGACCTCGAAAAGCGGATTAAGTTCTCCGGGTCCGAGGGTAAAGAATGGAATATGGCCTTTCTCGCGTCCGGATCGTTTTTCCGGCCGGTATCCCGTGACACCAAAAAATCCGGCTCCGGCCCGCGTCCACACTTCGCGTTGTGTGACGAGGTACACGAACACCCGGACGGCGGCGTTATCGAAATCCTAGAGCGCGGGTTCAAGTTCCGCGAACAACCCCTCCTCGTGATGATTACGAACAGCGGAAGTGATAGGCAGTCGATTTGCTGGAAAGAACGCGAACACGCGGTCCAAGTTGCGGCGCAAGAGCGCGAGGACGACTCGACGTTCGCTTATGTGTGCGCGCTGGACGAGGGGGACGACCCGTTTACGGATGAGTCGTGTTGGATCAAAGCTAACCCGCTTTTGGGTGTGACGATCACGACTGAATATCTCCGGAAAAACGTCCGCCAAGCGGCGAATATTCCCGCGAAGGCAAACGGAATCAAGCGACTCCATTTTTGTATCTGGACCGATTCGGAGGAGGCGTGGATTTCTCGCGCGGCGTGGGAGGCTATCGAGGACGAGACTCTCGATATGAAAGACTTTATCGGCCGCCGCGCGTTCGGCGGTCTTGACTTATCGGCCCGGTCCGACCTCACGGCGAAAGCTATTCTATTCGAGGACGGCGTTACCGAGGAGAAACTAGACCCGGAGACCGGCGACGTCCTCGTCCCGGCCGGGTTGCAGAAATACGCGGCCTTTGTTCACGGATATACCCCGGCGGATACGCTCGCGGCCCGCGAGGAGACAGACGGCGCGCCTTATAGCGAATGGGTCGAAAAAGGGTGGATCACGGCGACACCCGGAAAGAAAATCCGCCTCGACTATGTGGCTAAGGATATTTACGACGAACACGACGAAATCGGATTCGACGTTATCGGCTATGACCAATTTTTAATTGATTCTCTCGTGGATGAACTAGATATATTAGGGGCGAACATTCCTCTAGTGGATCACCCACAGGGGTGGACGAAACGGACGACCAAGACAGAGGCCGAAGGCGAGGACGATATAACGCTTTGGATGCCGGGTTCGGTCGATATGCTGGAGACCCTGATTTTAGAGGGGCGGCTCCGGGTCCACGTCAACCACGCCTTGAGGAGTGCGGTAGCCTCGGCAACCTTTGACCGGTCCCCGGCGGACCTCCGGAGGTTTACGAAACAGAAAGCCACCGCAAGAATCGATATGGCCGTGGCCCTCGCGATGGGTGTAGGCGCAGCAACGGAGGGCGTACCGGTTAGGGCGTTTTCCCCGTGGGACGAGGAAGGGTTTATTTATGAGTCTGATTAAGGGATTGTTCGGCGGCGAACGTCGATCAATGGAAAACCCGGCGGTTCCGCTATCGGATGGCGAGGCCGTCCAAGCCCTTTTCGAGTCATGGGGTGGCCGTTCCGAATCAGGCGTAAAGGTCACGACCGAGAAAGCCTTATCCGTCCCGGCCGTTTTCGCGGCCTCTAATTTTATCGCCGGTACAATGGCAAGTCTCCCTCTCCACATTTACGACCGAGACGAGGAGAAAGGCCGTATCCGTCACCGGGGCGATTTGGATATGATCCTCAGCAAGTCCCCGGCTCCCGGCTGGACGTCTTTCGCGTTTTTCCAATACGGGTTCGAGCAAGTCCTTACGGAAGGGCGATTCGTCGCGTTTATCGAGAAAAACGTCCTCGGCCGAGTAATCAACTTGTGGCCGCTAGAGACCGCGCACGTAACCGTGGAGCGCCAGAACGGCTTGAAACGCTATATCTATCAAGACGGAACTAAAAGAGTCGTCTATAACGCGGACGAGGTTATAGATATTCCGTTTTCTCTGAAATCCGACCAAGTAACGGCCCGGAACCCGATTAAAACGCTCCGTAATACTATCGGCCTCGCTATCTCGGTCGAAAACTACGCGGCTCGTTTCTTTGGTGCGGGCGGCGTACCGCCTCTTGCACTTACCGGACCTTTCCAGTCCCCTAAAGGCGTCGAACGCGCATCGAACGACGTTTGGAGTGCAGTTAAACGCCTCGTGAAACAGCGCCGGAATATCCTTACGTTGCCTCTCGGCCACGAATTAAAGGCCGTGGGCGTGGACCCGGAAAAGGGACAACTTATTGAGGTTCGCCGGTTTATGGTGGAGGAACTCTCCCGCCTTTACTCGCTTCCCCCTGTTTTCATTCAAGATTTGACCCACGGCACGTTCTCGAACACGGAACAACAAGACCTCCATTTCGTGAAACACACAATCCGCCGGTGGGTCGTCGCGGTGGAACAAGAATTGAACTTGAAACTTTTTAATAGACGAAATCGGACCCGATACATAGAATATGAACTAGACGGGTTGCTCCGTGGCGAGTTTGCGACTAGAATGTCCGGTTACGCTACGGCCATCCAAAACGGAATCTTAAAACCGAACGAAGCGCGAGAGGCGGAGAACCGCCCACGGGATGAAAAAGGCGATACCCTTATGATCCAAGGCGCAACCGTTCCTATGGGGATGCAGCCGACACCGGCGCAAGCGGAGAAAAGACCAAATGACGGATAAAACGAGGGAGTTTCGAGTCGGCGGCGTGGATTTCCGCGCGGATAGCGAGTCCGGTGTTATCGCCGGATACGCGGCCGTTTTCAACTCTCCGACTCTTATCGGAAACTCGTTCCGTGAACAGATTGCACCAGGCGCGTTTTCCGACTCGCTTGCACAAAAAGACGACGTTCGCGCGTTGATTGACCACGACCCGCGCTTGATCCTCGGCCGTTCCTCGGCCGGGACTTTGCGTATGTCGGAGGACCAAAAAGGTCTCCGCGTGGAAATCGACCTCCCGGACACGACTATCGCGCAAGACTTGCGTAAGTCTATGGACCGGGGAGACGTGGACCAAATGTCGTTCGGATTCCGGACGATCCTAGACGAATGGGACGAGAGTCAAGACGTCCCGACAAGAACCCTCCGCAGCGTCTCACTATTCGACGTTTCGGTGGTCACGTATCCGGCGTATCCGGACACCTCGGCGGCGGTTCGCTCGTTAGAGGCTCAACGACCAAACCGTGGCGAGGTCCGAATGGCTCGCCTTCGCATGAAACGCGGACTCGACCTCCGCAAGATCAACCAAGGGAGATAACGACAACATGGCAACGATTGCAGAACTCCGGGCCGAACAGGAACAGGTGCTTTCCGAGGCTCGCGCACGCTTTGACGAAATCGACTCGAACACAGACGAGGCTCGCGCGGCCGAACTGGAGTCGCAGTACGACGCGGCAATGGCGAAATATGACGCCCTCGGCAAGCGCGCACAGCGTACCGAGGAAATGGAGGCTCGCGAGGCCGAAATGGAAGCACGCGCGGCGCAAGGCGACTCGCGTCGTCCTACCGGCGCGGACGTTTCGACCGAGGACACCCGTTCCGAGGACGAGCAAGACGCGGGCGAACTGTACGCTAAGGCGTTCCGCACCTACGTTGCGGACGGCATGGGCGAACTGAGCGGCGAACAACGCAAAGCGTTGCGCGAAGCACGCGCGCAAAGCGTTGGCACGGACGCAAAGGGTGGTTATCTCGTCCCTACCGGTTTCGTCCCGGAAATGGTCAAATCAATGGCGGCGTATTCGCCAATGTTTGACGAGGCCGTTACCCGTCAACTCGTAACCGCTTCCGGTAACACGCTGGAAATGCCTACGGTGGACGACACGGCTAACGAGGCTGTCCTCGTGGCCGAGGCGACCGACCCCGGCGAAACCGACGTGGATGTGGGCGTTACGTCCGTGGGCGCGTTTAAATACTCCTCGAAAGTCGTCAAGATTTCCTCGGAACTCTTGCAAGACGCGGAAGTGGACCCGGTGGCCCTCGTTCGCGAAGCCCTTTCGGAGCGTTTCTCGCGCGGTATCGGTAAAGCCCTCACGGTTGGGACGGGTTCGGCACAGCCGCAAGGTATCGTGACGTTTTCGGCTACCGGCGTAACCGCCTCGGCCGCCGCCGCCGTTACCTTTGACGAGTTGATTGACCTGCAACACTCGATTGACCCGGCGTATCGTTCGGCTCCTAACGTGGGCTTTATGTTCCACGACAAGGTTCTCCAAATGCTCCGCAAGGTCAAAGACAACGACGGGAACTATATTTGGTCCCCGGCGAACGCACAGACCGGCGCTCCCGCGTTGATCCTCGGAAACCGCTTCCGGATTAACCAAGCGATGGCAACCCCGGCCGCCGGTGCTAAAACCATCGTTTACGGTGACTTTAGCAAGTACCTCGTCCGCCGCGTTCGCGAGGTCTCTATCCGCCGCCTTGACGAGCGGTACGCAGAGACGGACCAAACGGCGTTCGTTGGCTTTGCACGGGTTGACGGTCGCGGACTGGACTCCGGCGCGATTAAACACCTCGCCCAAAGTTCGTAAGAACCCCGGCACTAACGAGAGGGCCGCCACGCGCGGCCCTTTTCTTTACAACCGACAACAAGAGAGGGCCACATGGCTATCCAAATTTTAACGAATATGTCCGGTTTCTCTCGCGATGGGGAACGCCCTTTCTCACTATCCTACGGCGCTCGCGTAACCCGCGACGACCTGACCTCGTGGGGCGTGGACGCGGACAAACTCCTCGACACGCTACAGGCGCGCGAGTGCGACGACTCCGAAGTCCCGGAGGACCAAGATTTCGCGGATAAGGGGCCACAGCCCACCGCACAGCCGGACGAGACCGCCGCCGGTCCCGGTGCAGACGAAACCACCTCGAACGGCTCCAGCGCGCCGGAAACAGCCACGTTGACAACTCCGGAGACCGCCGTTAAGAAAACGACCCGGAAAACGCGCAAGAACACGCGCACAACAACGAAGGATTAAGCCCTTGTGGGATCGTATTAAACGCGCGGAACCTTTTGCGGACTCTCTCGCGGTTCTCCCTTTGGAGGCCGCGAAATTGCATTTACGGTACGAGGACGACGACCAAGACGAGGCGATTAAAGGATATATCGCAGCGGCGGCCGAGAAAATCGACGGCCCGGACGGTTTCGGCGTTTCGCTTGTACCGGCACAGTGGACCCTAACACTCGATAGGCTCCCGCCCTTGTTTCAATTCCCACTAGGTCCGGTTACGTCCGTGGACTCGATCACTTACCGAGGCGAGACCGTAGACCCCGGAAACTACGAATACGATACGGATATGGACCCGCTATTTATTCGCAGTGCAACCGGGTGGGGCGTGGAAAACCGTTCCGGACTCGGCGCGGTCAAGGTCAACGTAACGGCGGGTTATACGACACCTCCGGCGGACCTCGTACAGCTAGTCCGCTTTATGGTGGGTCACTATTTCGAGAACCGCGAGTCCGTGGTTCTGGACGTTTCAGCTATCCCGCTCCCGATGGGCGCGGACGACATTATCGCGAAATACCGTAGGGGAGTGGCTTATTAATGGCTCGCGCCGGACAATTCAGGGAAAGAGCGTATTTCGAGCGGTTGGACAAAACCGCCGTGGACGTCCTCGATAACCCGGCGACAGACGCTTGGACGGCGATAGGGGACCGGCCCGCGCGGCTTATCCCCATGCGAGGAAACGAGAAACCCGTGGCCGGTTCGGTCGCGGGTGTTCATTCTTTCGAGTTACGAGTCCGGTCCAGCGCGTTTACACGCTCTATAACGACCCACGACCGGGTTAAGGTGGACGGGGTTGTCTATCAGATACGCGCGACCCACGAGACCGAGAAACCGGGGTTGTGGGTGTACGCCCTCGAACGGGGAGTGGCTCAATAATGGATCAAATGTTGCGCCTACGGAACAACCTAAAGCGGTTCGCGAAAGAGGTAAACGAAACCCTCCCGGCCGCGCTGGACAAGAACGCGGAGGAACTCGTGGAGGACGCGCGCACGCTCGCGCCGGAGAACGAGGGCAGGATTAAGGAGTCGGGCCGCCACTATATCGACGTCGATATGGAGGGCGTCCGTGCCTATGTGATTTTCGGAAAGGGGACCGATACTCCAGAGTTTGACGACGTATTCCACGCGGCGTTCCGCGAGTTCGGGACCAAGCAAAAAGGCGGAACGGCTACCCCGTTCCTATTCCCGGCGTACCGCAACAAGCGGAAACGGTTCAAATCCCGGATCAAACGATTCATAAACAAGGCGGCTAAAAACAGTGTCCGATAAATCCCTAGACGTTCTCGTGGCGATTAAACAGCTTGCGTCTAACGCGGGCGTAACTATTTTGGATTACGTGGCGGACGACGCGCCCTATCCCCGTGTTACATGGGGACCGGATACCTCGGAACCGTGGGACGCAGACGCAGCGCCGGGACACGAGGGATTTATCCAGATAGACGTGTGGTCGCGGGCGCTTGGTCGCGTCGAATGTAAACAGATAATGGCGACTCTATACGACGCCATACACGACGCACAAGCCGGGATTGTGTTGTGTCAAGTGGACAACTCCCGGACACTGGACGACCCGGACGGGATCACAACGCACGGCGTTTTGCGCGTGCATTATCTTGCAGATAGCTAAGAGGAGACGAAAAAATGGCGGGCCAAAAAGGCAAAGAAATGATTATCAAGATCGGGGACGGCACGGAAACCCCGGCGTTTACGACCTTGTGCGGTATTCGATCCAAAACCCTCGCGTTCGGGGATACTCCGTTCGACGTGACGGCTCCGGATTGCACGAACCCGGAAAATCCGCTTTACCGCGAATTGATCGGCGGCGGCTTGAAAACTTGCGACGTGTCCGGCGACGGCGTGTTTAAGGATTCAGCGTCGGAGGAGACGTTCCGCGCCAAGAAAATGTCGAACGACCCGGTGGAAGTGTTCCAAATCATTATCCCGGATTTCGGCACGGTGGAGGGCAAATTCCACATTGATACGCTGGAATATGCCGGTTCGCAGGACGAGGCCGTTACCTACTCTATCGCGCTTTCGTCCGCCGGTGCGTTCACGTTTACGGCCGCTTAATATGGCGAGTGTCCTACGCCGGGGGGAGATTGAATTGTCTCTCCCCGGTGGAGTCGAACGGTTCGAGTGTCGAATCGGACAACTCGAACAAGTAAGCGAGTACGAACCAAAGATTTACGACCTGTTTAAAAGGTTGTGCGAGGATAAAACCCTCGCGGACACCGTGGCCGTTCTGGACGCGGTAACTTTACAGGGTGGGGCGTCATTCGTTGAAACCCACGGACTACTCCCGGCGGCGGAGTGTGCGGCTATCGTTCTCGGAAACGGCCTTGGCATAGATCAAGAGGACGCCAGTACCGCAAAAAAGCCTCTAACCCGTCCCTCGATTTTCGCGGCTTTATCCGGACGGGTTCGGCTATGGGTTGGCGGCCTTCGGAAGTAAGGGACGCAAGCCTCCGCGATTTCTTAGCGGCCGTGTCGGGATGGATGGAAGCCACCGGACGAGCGGACGCATATAACCCACCACTTACGCCGGATGAACTAGGCGACCTTATGGAGAAATATCCCGATGGCTGAGGAAGTAGCGGCGTTATTCGTCAAGATGGAAGCCCGGACGCGCGAACTCGAAAAGGGTTTGGCACGGGCCGAGAAAAAGACGGCCGCCGCTATGAAAAACGTCCGGAAATCCGTAAAGGGTTCCGGCGCGGCTTTCGATCAACTCTCCGCAAAGGTTAAACTCCTCGGAACCACGTTCCTAACAACCAAAGTTCTCGCATACGCGGACTCGTTCAAGAGTCTCCAAAATGCGCTCCGGCAAGTGGCCGGGTCCGAGGAGGAGGTTATCGCCCTCACGGACGAACTTTACAAGGTAGCCCAACGCTCGCGCGGCGCTATCGGGGACACAGCCGACACATTCAAGACGCTCGTTATCGCAACGGATGGCCTGAATCTCTCGCAAGCGGAACTTATCCGCCTAACCGAGACGATCCAAAAGGCCGCGCCGGGTGCGAGTGGGGCGGTAAAACAACTGGGTCAGGCTCTTGGCGCGGGGGCATTGCGCGGAGACGAGTTAAACTCCGTTTTGGAAGGCGCTCCACTTATCGCGCGGGCCGTCGCTAAAGAGTTCGGAGTCACGATTGGACAACTCCGCGAACTCGCGGCGGAGGGTGAAGTTACCACGGACCGCGTTATCGCGGCCCTAAAGACGCTTGGAACACAAGCGGACGCGAATATCGCCAAGACGAAACTAACCGTTACGCAAGCCCTTACGGCTTTGGACAACGCCTTTACGGTGTTTATCGGTGGTCAAGACTCTGCCCTTGGCGCGACGGACGCCCTCGCGGCCGGTCTCGTCCTCCTCGCGGAGAATCTCGATACCGTCGCGGACGCTTTCGCGGTTATCGCGACCGTCATAGCGGGCCGCTACGCGGGCGCGGCGGTTACGGCGGCTATCAGCAAGACGGCGGCACTTACGGCCGGTGTGGGCGCTCTTGGCGTCCGTGCGGGGACGTCCGCTATCGCTATGCGCGCCCTCTCCTCGGCTATGGCGTTCTTTGGCGGCCCGGTTGGGTTCGCGATTACGGCTATCGTGGGTTCGATGGCGGTACTTGCGGGCAATGCTCGCGAGGCGCAAGCGGAGTTCCAACGCCTTGTCGCTCCAGTCGGAGACGTGGAGGGCGGGATTATGGCCCTCGAAAAAGCGGCGCAAGCCTACGCGCAAGCTATCGCAGACGTCGCGAACACACAGTCCGACGCGACCGACTCTATCGTTGCCAGCACTAAGAAAGAGTTCGAGGCTAAAAAGGCGCTCCTCCAACTGGAGGTCGAACGGCGCGAGGCGGCGAACCGCGAACGTACAGCGGCGATCAAACAACACCACGCGGACGCGGAATACTATCTGGACGCCTACTCGCGCGGTAAAGACGGGAAACAGGCGTGGCAACGCGATGTTGCCTCCGCGCACCTCGAAACGGCGAACGACCACCTAAGCAAGTCGAAAGAGTTACAGGCGCGGCGCGACCTCGCGGAAATCAGTATCGAGGGCGCTAAAAAAGTCCTCGCTATGTCTTTCGAGGATTTAGCGGCGCAAGCCGGACCAATCACCCCGACAAGAACCGGAGGCGGTGGGACGTCCACCACGACCAAGACCAAGGCGACGAAATCGACGGTTTCCGCAGAGCAAAAGGCCGCCGCGCAAGCGGCCGAGGATTTGGCCGAGGCGAAAGTGGCCGAGGCTCGCGCGGCCGAGAATCTCGAACACACTATGGAGGCGCTAGGCGGATGGGAGTCGCAACGCGCGGCCTCCGCTCGTGACCTTATGGAATCGGCGGAACGCACGGCGGCCGTCGAACGCGCACGCGAGGACGTTCTCCGGAAAGGTGGTTCGCAGGAACTCGCGGACGCCACGGCCCGGACCCTAGAACTCGAACAAAAACGCGAGGTGGCGTTAGACGTTCTCACGGAAAAGGAACGGTTCCTAGAGGATCGACGCGAAGCGGCGGCGGACCTCGCGGAGCAACGTATCCGGGACGAGGAGAAACTCCAGAAAGAGACAGACGAGGCGCGCGAGGCTCGCGCGAAGCGTTTAAACGAATTCCTATCCGACGCCCACAAAACCCGTATGGAGGAGCAAAAGAAAGAGGCGGCCGAGTTTGGCGCGGCTCTTATCGAGGAAATGGAGGCGAACCTCGAATATATGGACGCCTTGAAAGCGGCGGACGAGAGACGCGAAAAGCAAGTCCGCGAGACGAACAAGGCGATAGCGGACGGCCTTATCGACGCGGTAGCAGAGGCCGAGAATTTCGAGGACGCGCTTAAAAAGGTTCTCGTTCAACTCCTCAAAATCGCGGCCTCCGGGTTCGCGGATGGATTGACCGGCGGCACGGGTTCGGACGGCGGAATCCTCGGCTCTATTTTCGAGTCTCTCGGTAGCGGTCTCGCCTCGTTCCTCCCATCGTTTGACGGCGGCGGCGGAACGGGTTCGGGCGCTCGTGTTGGGGGTATGGATGGAAAGGGAGGATTCCCGGCCATCCTCCACCCGAACGAACACGTTATAGACTTCACGAAAGGCGGCACTCCAGCCGGGGGAAGTCCGGTTAGTATCGTGAATAATAACACGTACAGCGCGGGCCTAAACGGTGCGGATAAGGCGCAAATTGCGGCCGCGATCAAGCAAAGCGAACAACGCACGGTCCGGACGGTCCAAGATATTCGCGACCGTTCCCCGTCATATCTAAGATAAGGGAAACCAATGTCCGAGAACCTCCCCTCGTGTCCCACGTCCGTAACTCTCACACAGTCGCGGGCGCAACAAATGACGCAAAGCCCATTCACAAAAGGCGTTAAGATTATCGCGGCTCCGGGCGCGGCTTGGAAAGCTAGTGTAATCCTCCCAAAGATGGCTCCCGGCCGGGGGGCGCTTTGGCGTGGGTTCTTTACCCGTATGGACGGAATGATAGGAACCTTTTGGATGGGGGACCACGGCGCGACCACACCGCAGGGAACAGCCCGTGGGACGGGTTCTATCTCCGGCGCGGAAGGCGATACAGAGGTGGCGTCAACTTTTAGTGGATCATTACTCGCGGGCGATTATATTGAATGCAACAAACGGCTCTATATCGTCGCGAACGACGCCACAGACGGCGGCCCGCTAAAGATATGGCCTCCCCTTCGCGATACCGGCGGGACGATCCAGCTAGAGAACGCGAAAGGTACTTTCCGCCTAGCCACTTCGGACAACGATTTCGACGTGGAATTGGCTAGAACCTACCAATTTTCGTTCGAGTGTATCGAGGATATTTAAATGGCACGAGGAATCAGCGCAGCGGCGAAACTAGCGGCACGGGAAAAGGTTGTTTTTCCGGCCGCTTTCGTGGAGGTGGATTTCGACTCCGGCCCTTGGCGGACGTGGACCGGTAACGGACCGATTACGGTAGCGGGGCAACTATACACCGGAACCGGGTCTCTCCTCTCGCTAGACCTCCCGGCGGAAACAGCCGATATGACGGCGAACCCACTACGGGCGTCGATTACGGCCGTCCCTTCGGAACTCGTATCCCTCGCGCTATCGGAACCCTATCAAGGCCGCGTCGTTACAATCCGCCAAGGGTTCTTTACCTTAGCCGGACAACTTGTTGCGGAACCCGATGTGTGGACGCGCGCCCGGTTGGACGTCATGGAGATTGAGGAGGGCGCGGACTCCGCGTCGTTACAGCTAACAGCGGAGACGAAACTCCGCGACCTCCGCCGGACAATCGGCCTCCTCTACACGCCGGAGGACCAAGAAACGCTCTTTCCGGGAGATAAATTTTTCGAGTTTGTCCCGACTATCCCGGACGCTCAAACTTATTGGGGGACTTTGGACGTTGCGGATTGATCGGTGGGACGTAGCCCTCGCGGCTTATCTAAAAGAGTGCGCGGACGCGCCGTTCGTATGGGGTAAGCGGGATTGCAGCTTGTTCGCCTCGGACGCGGTTCTCGCTATGACGGGAGTCGATCACGGCGCGGAGTATCGGGACCAATACGATACGGCCGTGGGCGCGTATAAACGGCTTGCGAAAGACGGCGGAGTCTCCAGTATTGCGGACAAGGCGTTGGGGGATCGTATCCCGTGGCAACTCTTACAGCGAGGAGACCTCGCGGCAATGGAGTCCGGGTATCACCACGACGCGCTCGGCGTCGTTTCGTTGGACGGTAAACACGTCGTTATGATGCGAGACCGTGGGACGGATATTCGACCAATTTCAAAAGCAAAACACGGATGGCGGGTTTAATATGAGACACCACTTACCACTTACCGGAATCGCTTACCGTGACTTTTACGAGGTCGCGCCGCAAATGCCTCCTCTCGCGGCGGCTCTTGGTTCGGCCCTCGTGGCCGGAGTGGCGGCGGGTTCGACCCTCACGGCGGCGGGCGCTCTAACGATTGGTTTCTCCGCAGCGGCGGCGCTTAAATCGCTCGCGCTCGGCCTCCTCTCCCTTGGCGCGGAACTCCTCCTAAAGCGTTCGCAGGAAAAAGGCTCCTCGTCTCTTGATGGCGGCCGGACACAGAACACCCGCGACTCGATCACTCCGCGCCGGGTGGTTTACGGTAAGACGCGAGTAGGCGGCCCTATCGTCCACATGGAAGCCACACGCGGGAAAGGTTATTCCAAGTCTAAGCGGGTATGGACGTGCGAAGGCGGCGGAGAAGACCGGGTATGTTCCTACGTCACCACAACGGAAATCAAGTACGGTAAAAAAGACGAGTTCCTCTCTATGGTTATCCCGCTCGCGGGCCACGAAATCGACGGCGTGGAGGAACTTTACCTAGACGATATTCTCGCGTTTACGGAAGGCAACGGGGAGAACCTCGTCCGCACGGATTCCAAGTATACCGACGAATACGTGGAGGTTGAACTTAAACACGGAAAGACGAACCAAACCGCGTTCTCGGACCTTGTGCTTATCTCCGAAGACAACAAGTGGACGAACGCCCACCGGGGCCGGGGTGTTGCAGCCCTTCACACGATTTTCCGTTGGGACAAGGAACAGAAAGTCCTATTCGGTGGGACGCCCAATATCTCCGCCATCCTTCGGGGCCGTAAGGTTTACGACCCACGGACACAGACGACGGCGTGGAGTGACAACCCGGCCTTGTGTCTCTTGGACTTTATCCGAGGGTTCCAAATCGGTACGCGCAAAATCGGCGTAAACGTCCCGGACGAGGACATAGATTTCGCGTCGTTTATCGCAGCCGCAAACCATTGCGACGAACAAGTTACGCTCGCGGGCGGTGGTTCTGAGAAACGCTATACCCTTAACGGGACGTTCGACCTCGCGCCGTCAACACAGCCTATTACGGTTATCGAGGAAATGCTTACGAGCATGGCCGGACGTTTGACTTACACCGCCGGACAATTCCGTCTCCGGTCGTCAAGCTACACGGTCCCCGCTATCACGTTCGAGGCGGGAGACCTCCGCGCGCCGTTCACGATCCAAACGCGCCAACAATCCAACAACCTCTATAACGCGGTTCAAGGGACGTTCGTTTCCCCCGAAGACCTCTATAACCCGGTCTCGTATCCGTCGCTAATCTCGGACGCATACGCGGCCGAGGACGGGGAGGTCCGGTTCGCGGATTACTCCCTCCCGTTCACGACCTCCGCGAGCATGGCGCAACGCCTCGTAAAACTCGAATTGAACCGCTCCCGGCAACAGATCGGCGGAGTCTTGCAACTAGACCTCTCCGCGCTGGACGTGGCTACGGGCGATATTATCGCGTTTGACTATCTCCGGTTCGGGTGGATCGGAAAAGAGTTCGAGGTTATGGCAGTCACGCCGGTATCGTCCGACGTGGGCCTTATCGGTTTCGATATTACGGTGGTCGAAACGTCCGCCGCGATTTACGATTGGCTCGTTAGCGATGAAATCCCATATCTCGCGGGCGCTAAAACGAACCTCGAATCTATCATCGAACCACCTACGAATTTCGCCCTTTCACCGGTCGCAGAACCTACCGGAGACGGTGGAACGACTCCGTTCGTCCTAGCATCGTGGGACGAGTCGGACACGTCCTCCGTTACCCATTACGAGGTCCGGTGGAGGCTCCACGGCGAAACGGTCTATTTTGTTCGCACCACCTCGGAAACCTCGTACAAAATCGGGCCACTACCGGCCGGGTATCCAATGGAGGTCACAGTCCGCGCGGTAACAGCGTCCGGGCGATACTCTAACTATGTCGCGTTCCAAGACGTTACAGCGGTGGGAGACACCACAGCGCCCACGGCTCCCTCGAACGTGTCGGTGGGGACCGGTGTTGGTTTGTTAGAGCCACGGTGGACCAACGGCCCGGAGGACGACCTAGCCGGAGTCGCGGTCAAACGCTCGCTAACGAACTCCGAACCCGTGCAAGAGTATAAACGGGTTGCGGCTACCGGTCCGGGCGCTCCCGGATCGTTCGTTGATTCCGGATTGTCTCTCGCGGCGAATTACAAATATTGGTTAGCCTCTTACGACCGGTCCGGGAATATCTCGGACTTTGTGGGTCCGTTTGCCGGTACGAC
>CALAMI010000039.1 GCA_937925685.1 Candidatus Binatia bacterium
CCCACAGGAAGGGGTCGTACCACCCGTAAGGTGAACGGCCCCAGGATCCGCCCGCGCCCAGCGCAATGGGACCTAACCGGAGCCGGGTCACGGTCGCGCGCACTTCGCCTTTCGGCGCCTTGCCGGGTTGAGCGCCGAGGCCGGCGGCGAGCAAAAGACCGGCGAGCAGAGGCCAGGGAACGAATCGCATCAGCATGCCTATCACTCCCTTCTGTTGCATGAGAGAAGCCGTTCCTGACCCTGGTTGGGACAGGAACGGCATGGCGCAGTGCCTTGGATCCAAGCCAGCGGGCCTTTAGGGCTTGGGCTTGGGCTTGGGCTTGGCGGCTGACGGAGGTGGCGCGTTGTGGACCGTCATGCCATTCACCGTGGAAGCCTTTACGACCGTAACGCCAAGGACGGTTTGCTTTGCATAGCCGGTCACCGAGACATTGGAGCCCAACCCGGCCAGCCCGACCAGTGTGGCGCTGAAGTGCGGAGGCGTCTTTACGAACACTCCACTATCGAGCACAAAGCCGTCGATTTCGCCCCGGCTCGAGTAATTGTACTGTGCGACGCGGCCCGAACCACTCCAGCTTGTCTCGCTGCCGGGCGTCGGAATCGTTATGTCCACGCCACGTGCGGCGTTTACAATTCTTGTGGGTTCAATGCGTTGGAAGCCAGAGTACGTGGTGGAGCCATAGCCGTCCACCTGTACGGTATCGCCCACGCGGAAAGAGGCGAGCAGGCAGGCAGCGGCGGGCGGCATCGTGACCAGCGTCTGACCGATCATAAAGCTTTTGGGTTCGCCTTCGCCACCGAAGTTGAATTGAGCGATTGTGCCGGACAGGCTGGTCGGGCTGCCGATTGGTTGATGATGAGGGGGTACTGGTTGCGCCAGCAATGGCAACGCCATTGCGAGCACGACGGAAATTGTAAACATCGTCTGGATGCTTGAGAACATCGAGTGTCTCTCCTTTTGGGTTTGCACTTCTGTGTGCAATAGTATGGTAGCAGGCGGGCTGCCAAACCTGCAATCTGGCCAAGATGGTGCAAATACTCACGTTGTCGCTCCGGCCACACCGCCTGCCTAGTAGCGGCTGGAACCAAAGCGTACAGTCTTTGTGCCCGCCTGGCACGTTTGGTTACGGTTGACCATGATCTGAAGTTCGGCTACGCCGGCAAAACCATTTCCCCGCACCGATTCCGGCACGCCCGTTGACTCCTCTCGCCGCCCATACCCCTGCGACTGGCCGTGTCTTTGCATGATCCGCCTCTACGCTTTGCGCCCCTCGTCCGCCGTGCCTCGCTGATCATCGCACAGGTTTCCGCAACCGCTTCCAGCCGGTGGCGGTCCGGCTGGGGACGGGAGCTGCATCGGGCTGCGCGATGCAGGCGGGCGATCTGCTCCGGCTCAGCTTCGACTACGGCACAACAAAGAACAACGGGAATGTTTTGAGACGGCAGGGAATCCCCTCGCGCCCGCGCGAGGGCCTCCGCAACGGCTGCGGCTGCCACCAGAATCTTGCGCGGCCAGGATTTTCAGTCACGCAGACGTACACCTATGACGCCTATAATCGGATCCAGAAGGTGGAGGAAGGTAGCAACCACCGCGATTTCCAATACAAAGAGCCGGGCAATATGTACGTGCCGTCTTCGCAGGCAACGGGCTGGGCGCCCGGCAGCTTCACGCCAACCTCGCCGTCGTGGTTTGATGAGAAGAACCGATTGGTGACTCCATTGCTGGGGACTCAGTACGACGCGGCGGGCAACCTGACGGCGATCGGGGGATTCACGTTTGAGTACGACGCCGAAAACCGCCGGGTGTCGAGCACGCTGAACAGCGTGACAACGACCTACGCCTACGACGGCGAAGGGCGGCGGGTGAAGAAGGGCTCGGCGGTGATGGTCTATGACGCCTTCGGTCGGCTGGCGGCGGACTACGGCGGCACGGCGGATCCGGTGGGGACGGAGTATTTGACGGCAGACCATCTGGGCTCGACGCGGCTGGTGACAAGCTCGACCGGCGCTGAGCGGCGGTGCCTGGACTATCTGCCGTTCGGCGAGCAGATGACGCAGGGCATGGGCACGCGCGGGTCGTGCTACGCCAGCTCCACCGAGCCCAGGGTGAAGTTTACCGGCAAGGAACGGAACGCCGAAAGCGGCCTAAATTACGTTTTTGCCCGTTACTACTCCGCAGCCCAAGGTCGATTCACATCACCCGATGAATTCCAAGGCGGCATCGTCGATCCATTCACCGAGCAGCAGGTGGGTGCGCCGGGTCCGCTGCCATACGCGGACATCACAGACCCGCAAACGCTCAACAAGTACGCGTACGTACGCAACAATCCGTTGCGGTATGTTGACCCAGACGGACATTGTCACTTCTACATCGGAGCGCTCCTCGGTGGGGTGGTCGCAGGAGGCGTCGAGTTTGCGAAGCAGCTATACACAACTTACAGGTGTGGGCAATCTCTACACTTTGATGGGCAGAAGATACTTGTGAAGACCGCTAACGGCGCGATTTTTGGAGGAACGGTCGCGGCTACGGGTGGGCTCCGCCTCGCAGGTACGACCCAGGCGTATAATACGACCGCGAGTATGGTTGGTGGTGCTGTCGAACGGAGCATCGACGCCGATTCCGACGCGGTAGTCCTGGCCGAGAAGGCAATTACCGCTGATGTTCTCACTGGCGCAGCTACGGGCCTAGTTGGTGGTGGGGCCAAAGAGCTGGCTAAGGGTGCAATAGCAGCTGGATCCAGGCAGGCCACCTCACGGGCTGAAAGCCTTCTTCGTCAGGCTGTCGAGTCGGGAGACCCTGCGAGGATCGCGAAGCGTGAAGCACAAGCGCAGGCCGTCCAATCCAGCGTAAACAGGCATGCAGTCGCTGCATCAGCAGCACAGCGCACAGCCGTGAAGACGGCTGTTGGCACCGTACTCAAGCCTGAGGAGCAGCGTTGATGCGCTTAGGGTATTCGGCTGAGACGCCCGACGTTCTGGTTGCGGCCTATAACTCGTTATTCAGGTTGGTCTGGTCGGTGATGGTGGGCATGGCTACAGCGATCATCTTCGGAGCCGCCGTCGCTGATGCACCGGCCCGGTCTACCGCAGAGCCCATTTTTACAATTGTGGCTACTGGCTATATTCTTTTGGCTGGCGGCTTCCTACTTTCGATTTGGCGCAGCCGTGTTTCATTCAAAGAGGAAGGGATGCTCATCACCCGTCCGCTGAAAAGTGCGATTTGGAGAACTTACGACGACATCGCAGCTGTCGAGCTCACTTCAGAACGGGTTGATCTTCGTTTCTCAGATGGCTCGAAGGCTTCAATCAACCGCCACATGGCCGATCTATCACAGATCCAGTCTCTGCTGGCCGCAAAGGCTTGGGGGCGATGAGATTGAGTGATTCGGCAGTTTACCGGCAAAGAATGGGATGCCGAAACCGGGCTAGACTTTTGGGGTGCTCGGTATTATTCAGGGGCGCAGGGGAGATTTGCAACTGCGGACCCACTGAATCGGCCAACGGAGCAAACACTGTGAATAGCGCCCCGAAGGCAGCGCTTCCCATGCCCCTGAGACCATGGTTGTTCTGGCTGCCGTTCCTGCTGGGCAGCGGTGCACTGGCTTTGGGGGTCCTCTTAGCGCAGGTCCCCGGAAAAGACCGCACGTGTGACATGGTCGTCTTTTCCACCGCCACAGCCCTACTGGTAGGGGCTCCCTGGCTTGGGTTCTTCGTGTCAAAGGCACCGTACGGTCAAAGCTCAAGGTGGACCAAGCCGGTCTTGCAAGTCGTCACCGTCATGGAGCTTCTTTTCGCTGCATATGGTGCGTTTGGCGCTCTAACGTATCGGGGCCTGTAAGCGTTCATTCCCCCGCCTCACGATTTCATTAGTCACTGATTTGCGATGAGGAGAATCACTCTATCCAACGCGAAACAGGCGGATTTCGGGCCCGCTTCAGTCGCACTCAGGGTTTTTGCGCGAGCCGGGCGTCGGAGGAAGCAGGGAACGTTCTCGAGCACAGAGGCGAGTTGAGCCGTTCAAGACAAGCCGCAGAGAAGGACCTGCCGGACGAGCTGCGCCTGAGGCCCGGGCCGCCTCAGGCAGCGTCGCGCACTTCGACGGACATCTGTTTTCCAAGCACGGCAAGGGCGGCCTGGATCTTTTCGGGCCTCGTGGCGTGCCGCGGGTCCAGCATGCGGCGGATGACGCGCTCATCGACGCCCAGGCGGCGCGCCAGCGCGGAGTTGCTGACGCGCTGCTCGCGCATGGCGAGATAGAGAGCGAGCTTCGGCGCCAGCCAGAGCGGCACGGGCACCCGGCGCTGGCCGCGCTTGACCGGCGAGGGCGTGGGAATCTCCTCCCGGCGGGACAGGCGGATGGAAAGATCGGAGCCGAGAGCATCGATGGCTTCCTCCATGGCCTCGCGCTCGTCTTTGCCGTCCGTGGCCACACGGGGCAGATCGACAAACTCGACCAGCACGCGGCCGTCACTGCCGGTGATGAACTTCGCTGGATAGCTGAGCAGGGACATACTCTTGCCTCCTACATTTCACGCGGGTCGATCTTCAAGTCCGCGCACATCTTGGCCAGCAGGTCGCGGCCAATCTCCTTCTTGCGATCCTTGAGGGTGGTGAACTCGCCGCCAAAGTAAAGGCGGCCGTGGCTGCCTTTTCCCTTGCTGGCCACAAAGCGGCACGGGATCTTCCGGCGCCGCGCCAGCCTCCGGACCTTCCGCTCGAACTCCGCACCGTTCACTCCACCAGTCTCGGACATTTCTGTCCGCATGTCAATAGCGTCATCCGTTGTCC
>CALAMI010000040.1 GCA_937925685.1 Candidatus Binatia bacterium
TGACGAAACCCCGTTCGATGATATGGCGGACGTGGCGTGTCCCCCGGCTATGAAGGCCGCGAACGTGGTCTCCACGATGCACGCGCAACGACTCCGCTATCCGTATCTCGCGACTCCTTATACAAAACTCGCGACGAACTCGTCCGGCGGTTTCCACATGACGAACGCCGGACTCGCTGCGAAAGACGCGGCCGCGTGGGTCGCATACTTCGCGGAACGGGGTCTCTCGGTCGACTCGCCTATCGTTACCGCGCACGCCGCTTGTCTGTCGCAATCGTACCGAGACGCGACCGGGGAGACGCAATCCCTCGAACATTCGTTGGACCCGTTGGACGGTCAATTCTGGAGCGGGTGGTGTCGTCCTCGAATGGAGCGCGCGGACTGTATTATCGTTCCGCCCATGTTGGGCCGGTCGGAGTCGTCTGGCGTCCTCGCGGAAATCGAATGGTTCGATAACCACGATAAGCCGGTGTTTATCATCGAAAACCCCGTGGATTACTAAATGAAACACCAAACCCCCAACGGAATCACATACCACGCCGGTAGTAACGTGATCCCGTGGAAACCACGCCCAAAGCCGGAGCCGCCACGCGCGGTCCCGGCGGACGGGACCGTCCACCGCGTAACGCTGGACGTCGTGGTCAAACGCCCCATGTTCGAGGCGGAGGTGGCTAAACTCGTGGCGGAATACGCATACACCCACGACGGAATGGCCGGAGACCCTATGGAGTTCGAGTCGGTTATGCCGGTCGAACCAGAACCCCGGAGGCGCTAATGAGAGTTATTTGTGGAGATATGATTGAGGAACTCCCGCGAGAGGCGACGTTCCACGGGTGTGTGACGGACCCGCCCTACCACCTTACGAGTATCGTGAATCGATTCGGTAAGGACGGCGCGGCCCCGGCAAAATCGGACGGCCAAACCGGTGTTTTCGGGCGTTCGTCCGCCGGTTTTATGGGTCAAGAATGGGATGGGGGAGACCTCGCGTTCCGTCCTGAGACGTGGCGAGCGGTTTATGATGCGCTCCACCCCGGCGGACACATGGTAGCCTTTGGAGGTTCTCGGACGTTCCATAGGATTGCTTGCGCTATCGAGGATGCGGGTTTCGAGATACGGGACGTTTTGTTCTGGTTCTATGGCACGGGATTCCCGAAGTCTCATAGCCTCGAAAAGAACCTTATCAAGAAAGGATTCGAGACCGAGGCCGCAACGTGGGCCGGGTGGGGGACGGCTTTAAAACCGGCTTACGAGCCTATACTCCTCGTCCGTAAACCGCTGGCGGAGTCGTCCGTAATCGCGCAAACGCTCGCCACGGGAACCGGCGGGGTTAACGTGGATGCTTGCCGAGTCGGTGGGGGTCGTCGGTGGGTCCAAGGATTAAATCCGCGCGCCGGTTCCGCTTCTATTGGCGCGTTCGAGGGTTCCAACGGCTATTACACGGAACAGGGACGTCACCCGGCGAACATTCTCCACGATGGGTCCGAGGAGGTGGCCGAGGTGTTAGGGGACGCGGTACAATATTTCAACGCCTTCCCATATTCCGAGGAAGATTATACGCGCGGACACTATAGCGCGAAAGCAAACAAGGCGGACCGGCGCGGGTCGGACCACCCAACCGTTAAGCCGCAAGCCTTAATGCGGTGGCTGTGTCGCCTCGTCACACCACCCGGCGGCCATATCGTTGACCCGTTCGCCGGGTCCGGTGCTACGGGATGGGCGGCCGAGGCCGAGGGGTTCGAGGTTACACTTATCGACAAAACACCGGAATACGTGGACCACATTAACCGCGTAATATGGGGAGAGGAATAGACTATGGAACACGAGATGACCCTTATCGACCTCGCGGACGAACTCGCGATTTCCCCGGACTGTCTCGCGGTGGCGGGTTCGACTCTGATTTGCGGAGAGGGGAACGACCTAGACGTCCTCGCGCTCTTGCCGGTGGCAAAAGTCCGCAAGCTGGAGGCGTTCGGTTTCGACCACTGCACCCGCTACCCTTATGAGGGTTCGCCGTTTACAGCGTTCCGCCGTGGGACGCTTAATCTCCTCGCTATCACGGACCGGGGATTCTTCCTTACGGAACTCGCGGCCGCGAAGGCGGCGGAGTGGGTCCAAAAACAGGTAAATTTGTTTGAGGACCGGGAAACATGGGTTGACTTCCACGGCGCGATTCGCGATAGTCTCGCTCGTTACCGCAACGGTACGCTTTAAATCTGATTCGCAACACGAACAACGGAGAACTTGAACGATGAAAAAACCAACCTTGCCGAAACTTCGCCGCAACCTCCGTAAACTCGTAAACCCGGAGGGCTAAACGGGTGATCGAAGGGACTCCGGACATTGAACTCCTCAGAACGGGAGAACTCTATGTTAACGGTTTTCACGTCGCGGACGTGCAACCCCGGACAAGCCCAACGCTCCACGCCACCGCGTTACATGATCTTAGCTACGCGGTGGATACCTTGAACGACTCGCCGTCCCAAATCGCGGACCTACGGGAGAAACTGGAGGACCGCATGGCGCTCTATATCAACGACGAAACCGGCGGAATCCACCTCGACGGTTACGACCTAATCACGGCGGACACACGGTACGACCAACACTCCGTAAGAGTGGGAGACGTGCGCGAAGTGGTGGCCGTCCTTTTGCAACGACTAAGGAAAACGGAGAACAACATGGATATTTCAGGCATCGAAAAAGCCCTAGACCGCATCGCTACCGGGCTGGAGGCTATGGCCGAGGCATACGCGAAAGCGGCCGAGGGTTCCGCCCCATCGAAAGGCAAGAAAGGCCCAACGGCGGCCGAGAAGAAAGCCGCAAAAGAGGCGGCGGACGCGGAAGCGGCGGCCGAGGCCGAGGCGAAAGCCAAAGCGGAGGCGGAGGCCGCCAAAGGCCCAACGAAAGACGAGGTTCTCGCGGCCATGACTAAGGCGGCGGAATTCGGAGGCCGTGGCGCGGTTATCGACGTCCTCAAGACGTTCTCGGCCACAAAGGTTTCCGAGGTTCCGGAGGACAAGTGGGCGGACCTCCTCGCGGCAATCCAAGAGGTCAAAGCCCCGGAGTCGTTCGAGTAATGTATCACTCGAAACTCGGCCCCTCCGGCGCGCACCGCTGGATTCCTTGCCCCGGTTCGGTCTCTGCGGAGGCCGGACTCCCGGACACGGCCGGTCCGGCTGCGGAGGAGGGGACAGTGGCCCACGCAATGGCGGAGTATACCTTAACGCAAGGGTACGAGACGGCGCGGGAGTATCTCGCGGACGTCAAGGCCCAACGCGAGAAAGGTATCCACGACTCGGACTACGCACACGACGCGGACGTCCAAGAACAGGCCGTGGATTACGCCTTTACGGACCCGGTGGAGTATGTCCAGTCTATCGGGTCCGAGGAGACTATGGCGGACACAATAGCGCCCTATATTGAGTTCGTCCGAGGTCTCCATAACCCCACCATCGAAACGCGAGTCCATTACGACAAGTACGTCCCGGATGGGTCGGGAACCTCCGACACGTTCGCCTTGTCCCCGGACTATCGTATCCTCGACGTCGTGGACCTCAAATACGGTTACGGCCGTGTTGACGCGGAGGACAACCCGCAAGGGAAGTGTTACGCGCTTGGCGTTCTGGAGGATTTTGATTTCCTTTGCGAAGACGTGGAAGTGGTGCGGATTACGATTGTTCAACCTCGTTTAAACGCGGTCTCCACATGGGAAACGACTCCGGCCGCGATTTACGAATGGGCGGAGACGGTTCTCGCACCGGCGGCGGATGCTACCGAGGCGGAGGACGCCCCACGGGTTCCGGGTCCGGCGCAATGCAAGTTCTGTAAAGCCCTTGCAACGTGTCCGGCGGCCGCACGCTTCGCGGTGGAACAAGCGGTCTCCGGGTTTGACTCGGACGATCCGGCGGAGGAGCAATTCCCCCGCGACCCTAAAGCGTTGCGGCCTAGCCAAATCGGTTACGCGCTGCAATGTTTGCCCCTGCTAAAAGCATGGGCTACGGCTATCACTGAATACGCGGAGAACCGCGCGGTGGCCGGAGACACGATTCCGGGGTTCGTCCTCGGAACCGGTCGTGGCTCTTACTCGTGGAACGACGAGGAAGAGGCACTTAAAAAACTGACGCGGAGAATAAAGGTTGACAATGCCGCGCCGCGCGCCCTACTATCCCCGGCTCAAGCAAAAGACGCTGTTAAGGCGCAAGGGCTGGACCCTGACAAGGTTCTAAAGGGCATGATTAAACACACGCCCGGAAAACCGAAATTGAAACCCGATACAGCGGACGTTGACGCTGTGAACCTTACGGAAGGATTCTAAACACTATGGCCGAATTTACTATGTTGAAAGGCGTTCGCCTCGCTTACGCCCACATGCACCCCCACACGATCAAGGGAGAAGATGCCGCCGCTGGCGCTCTTATCATGCTTGACCACAACGACCCGCAAATTAAGGCGATTCAAGCCGAGATTACGCGGATTCAGAACGAGGAAAACAAAGGCGAACGTATCGGTTCCGATAAGTATTGTCTCCGCTCCTCGGTGGATCGCGGCCGTTCTGGCGAGTTGGGCGATTGTATGGTCCTTTCCGCGAACGCGAAAAAGGGTCAATCAATCCTCACGATGGGTAAGGGGTCCACGACTCCGATTACGAACTCAATGGAAAACCCGATTTACTCCGGTTGCTATGCGAACGTAAAGGTTCGTTTCTGGTGGCAGGACAACAATTTCGGGAAGCGGATTAACGCCTCGCTTGTCGCGGTCCAGTTTGCCGAGGATGGCGACCCATTGGACGGCGCGCATGTCTCCCCGGAGGAAGCCGCTAAAGGTTTCGAGGCTTCCGGGGACGCTTCCGGGTCCGAGTGGGACTAAACGACAACCGGGCCGGGGACACGTTCTCCGGCCCTCTTTACACGCCCACCGCAAGAGGACCGTATGTTCGATAAAACGCTCTATCTCGATTTCGAGACATTCAACGAAATAGATATTTCAGACGTCGGAACGTATGCTTATTGTGAACACAAGAGCCTCGAACCGCTCCTCCTCACATGGGCGTTAGGTCCGGAAATGCCGGTCCAGTGTATCGACTTCACGCAACTCCCTATCGTGTCCCGTGATCCGCTCGTATTTGAGGAGTCCCCGGCACTGGAGGCGTTTTTCGAGGCGGTACAAGAGGCGGACGAAATCGTCGCACACCACGCCATGTTCGACCGGCGCGTGGCCCTCGCGCTTTTCCCGGATTGGGATAGCGAGTTCCGGATAGAGCGGTGGCGTTGTTCTATGACTAAGGCGCTATTACATGGATTCCCGGCGGGTCTCGACTACCTTTGTCGTATCTTTAAACTCGGTCCGGAGTTCGCCAAACACAAAGGGAAAGCCCTTATCAACCGGTTCTGTAAACCCGCCCCCTCGAACCACAAGGCGGACCGGTACAGTTACGAGACACACCCGGACGAATGGGACGAATTTATCGCCTACGCGATTCAAGATACGCGCGCGATGCGCCGGATTGATTACTTATTGCCTAATTGGAATGACGAGACCGAGTTGTGGCACTTGGATCAAAAAATCAACGATAGAGGATTCGCCGTCGATACGGAACTCGTGGAGGCGGGAGCCGCCGAGTCGATCCGGGAAGGCGCGAGACTCGCTAAACAGTTTATCGACCTCACGAACGGAGAGGTGGAGAAACCCACACAACGCGAGCGGTTCAAGCAATACATGCGCGAGGAGTTCGGAATTGACCTCCCCAACACGCAAGGCGGAACTATCGCCGGTCTCTTAGACGCGGGAGTGGAGGACGCAAGAGCGCGTAAACTCCTCGGCCTCGTCCTTATCGGGAACAAGACGTCAACCGCGAAATACGGGAAACTTGGTCCGGCCACGAACTCGGACGGCCGGTTCCGAGGTGGACTCATGTTCTCCGGCGCGGCGGCCTCGCGTCGTTGGTCCGGACGGACGTTCCAACCCCACAACCTCCCCTCGCGTGGACTTCCGCCCCAATGGGCTACGGACCGTTTTATCGAGGTGTTGAAAGCGGGTATCGTGGACCTCTGTTACACGAACACGAACGAACTAGCGTCCGCCGCGTTGCGTGGCTGTGTGATCGCTCCGAACGGTCGGAACCTCGCTTGCGCGGACTTGTCGAATATTGAGGGCCGGATAGCCGCTTGGTATGCTCAAGAGGAATGGAAACTAAAGGCGTTCGCGGAGTTCGACGCGGGGAACGGACCGGACCTCTATAACGTAACCGCCGGGTCTATCCTCGGACAAGACCCTTATGACGTGTCTAAAGAAAACCGTAACGCCTTCGGAAAGGTTCCAGAATTGGCGCTAGGTTATGGCGGCGGTGTCGGCGCGTTTCAGACGTTCGCGGCCGGTTATCGTATCAATATGGCGGACTATTGGGACGTTATCCGGGAGAACCTCCCGCAAACCGTGGAGGCCGCTAACGCGGCATACGAAAAGCGCGGGACGGATTACGAACGGGACGGGTGGGTCGCTTCGGAATGTGTCAAAATCGCGTGGCGTGATCGCCACCCAATGGTCGCCGAGACTCGTCAATACGACTTTGGCGAGCCGGTGTTGTTCTCCGGCGGACTCTGGACGCAATGTGAGGACGCGGCCCGCGAGGCTATCCGCAACCCCGGCCGGGTCTATAACGCGGGTAAGTTCCTCAAATATATCTATTGTTCTTTCCGTGGGACGAACTATCTCCGGTGTCGTCTCGCGTCCGGCGCGGAGTTGATCTATTGCAACCCGAAAATAGGCGGGGACGGCCGGATTACGTATTGGTCACAAGACCACATAACCCACCAATGGGTCGAAACAGACACTTACGGCGGAAAACTATTCGCGAACGCTTGCCAATCGACGGCGCGCGACGTCCTCGCCTATGCTATGCCGATTCTGGAGGCCGAGGGGTTCGAGTTGATCCTCTCTGTACACGATGAAAACTTAGCCGAGACGGACGGCCCACGGTCGGACCGGATGGCGGAGATTATGGCGACGAACCCGCCTTGGCTACCCGGTTGCCCGCTCGCGGCGGCCGGTTTCGATGCACCCAGATACAAGAAATAGGAGAACGATGTGGCTAAAAATACCGTCCCAATGGAGACACAAGAGGCAATCCTCCGCGCTTGTCGAGATGGGAAAACAGCGCAAGAGATTGCGGACCTCCTCAATATCTCGCGTAATCAGGCAATCGGAGTCATTGCCAAGAATGGCGGAGCCGAGAAAGTCCGGGGATACATCATTCGCCGGGGACGCGCTGCGGATAACGTCCCGGTCGCGAACCGTGTTTGTTATATTCAAGGCTGTAACCGCGCTGTGGAGAACCGGCCCCACGAGGATTTCCGTATGTGTCTCCAGCACCGCCGCACCGCAACGGAAGGCTATTCCGGTCTCGGTAACGTCGGAGCAGGAAGCGGTAAGCGGAACGGAGTCGCACTGGACAAGGAGTTTTAAGTGGCGAAACGAGAAAGCCCTATCGAACGCGCCGTGGTCAAAGCGGCCCGCGCGGCCGGATGGGTAGAGCGAAAATTCGAGATACTCCCGGACGATCCGGACCGCATGTTCTGGAAAGATGGCCGAATCGTCTTTATGGAGTTCAAAGCGCCGGGGAAGCCGCTACGGGCTGGACAAGCAAGGCGTCGAAAAGAAATGAAGGCCGCCGGACTAGAGGTTTACCTCGTGGACTGTGTGGAGTTCGGAAAGGGTTTATTACAATGCTGATTATACCAAGCCACGAGACTATCGTTATCACGCCGCCGCGTACCGGGTCCACGATCCTACGCGACATTGTGTTGGACGAGATACCGCGCTCGTTCTCCCCTTATCGTCACATGGAAGCGGCGGGGATTCCGTTCGGGTACGAGAACTATAAACGCCTTTGCGTGATCCGTCACCCGTTAGACCGGTTGTGGAGCCTCTATAAGTACGTCCAGCACACGGCCGCCGGTTCTCCGGAGTGGCGGAAGGCCCAACGCGACTCCACGGTTAACCCGGAAATTGGCGGAGCGGACCGGCTATCGTTCTCGGAATGGCTCTTGGACAATAACACGATTTTCGCCGGGTGGACTCCTAAGAACGGCGGAGTCCCGTCCGGCCCTTATCGAACCAAACACCCGCGCCCGGAGACTCGGAAATCGCAAGCGTTGTATGCGTATGCGGGGATTGACGAGGACGAGGATAAGGCCGTCGAACTCCACTATTTCGAGGATGGGACGATATGGTCCGCCCTCGGCCTCCAGCCACCTACCGAGAACCACGACTCCCGTAACCGGTCAAAGGGTCCGTATGATCGCCCCACGGTCTCGGACGAGGCTATCGACGCAACACACGCCCGCCTCGAATGGGATTTCAGAAAGTACGCACAACGATGAAACTACACGATTATCAAGAGACGGCCGCGCAATTCGTAACGGAGCAACCGAACGGCCGGGGTTGCGCCTTGTGGTTAGATATGGGCGTGGGAAAGACGGCTATCACTATCGAGGCGATGAAACGCCTTGAATGGGACGGCCTCGGTCGGACGCTTATTATCGGCCCTAAACGGGTCGCAGAGCGCGTGTGGCCGCGCGAGTTAAAAAAGTGGAAAGCGCCCTTTTCGTTCGAGGTGTTTTTGGACGACGACCGGCGCGCGACAGAAATGCTCGTGGGCGGGAAAGACGTTTGTATCATAAACCGGGAGAATGTCCCGTGGCTGTGTAACGAAATGCGCGACCGGTGGCCGTTTGATACCGTCGTGATAGACGAGGCGAGTTCGTTTAAACACTCCTCCTCCCAACGCTGGAAAGGACTCAAGAAATGGCACACCGGCCGGACTATTGAGTTAACCGGGACGCCCGGAGATTATCTCGCGTTGTGGTCGCAAGTGTACCTTATCGACCGAGGCGAGAGACTCGGCCCCTCGTTCTCCGCGTACAAGTTGAACTTTTTCGACGCCATCCTCCCGAAAAACGCCAACACCTCCGGGAAAGTATATCCTACTTATGTTCTGAAACCCGGCGCTAAAGAGGAAATCGACCGGAGACTCCGGGATATTTGCCTCTCTATGAGTATCGACCAAGGACTCCCGGCGGAGACCTATAACCCTATCGAGGTCTCGCTTACGACGGCCCAACGCCGCCAATACAAAGAACTAGAGGAGGAGTTGTTTCTCGCGCTGGACGCCGGGGACGTGTCCGCCGTTAACGCCGCTGTGGTGTCCGGAAAACTCCGGCAATTCTGCAATGGAGCGTTGTATCTCGATAATGTCTCCGGGCCGAAAGATTGGGCTAAAGTCCACGAACACAAAATCGACGCGGTGGAGTCGTTACTGGAGGAGACCGGCGAGCCCGTCCTCCTCGCCTATCAATTCCAAAGCGACCTCGAACGCCTCCGCGCGCGGTTCGGTGATCGTATGGCCCACCCGGACGATAAGTTCGCCCTCGATAGATTCGAGGCCGGGGAACTTGAACTCCTCGCGACCCACCCGGAGAGTATCGGCCACGGAGTCGACGGGTTGCAGCAAAATTCGCGTTATATCGCTTGGATGGGACTCCCGTGGTCTCTCGAACAATATCTCCAGTTCAACGCCAGACTCCAACGCCAAGGCCAAACGAAACCCGTATTTATTCACCACATCATGGTCGAACGATCTATAGAACAACGCATGTTAGCCGCGCTCCGGAGACACGGCGCGACTATGCAAGGGTTGTTAGACGCGGTTAAGGCGGACCTAAACAAGCGGTGGCGGAAATAGGGTTGACGGCCCACCGCCGAATCGGTAAGGTGGGTCTATCGCAACAACGAAAACGGAGTTAAACCCATGCCATACCAAGTTCGCCACGGCGGAGACCAACTTGTGGACACTATCGACCACCCTAAAGGCATCTCCGATTCCGGCGCGGAGCGTTGGGCTACGGATAATTACGGGGAAACCGCGACCGTCCACCACTATAGCCGGTCTAAGGGAACCGAAACCCGCGTCCCGGACGAGTACGCACAAGGCGCGCTCCGCCGGGTTAAGGCGGTTGTCGAGAACGAGCCGAAACCCCGGAGGTTCTCCTCGTGAAACGGAGCGCCTTTCTTGTGACGCTGGACCACGGGGACGACCTCCCCGTGGCGGACGTCTCGGACTATCTCTCCCTCGCTATCTCGCGCGTCTGTGATCCGTATGACGAGGCTTTCGCCTTCCCGTACACCTCGGACGTGAATCTCCTCTCTGTCGAGACCCAACGGCCCGCGCTTATGGATTTGGATTTTGCGGAAATGGAACTCCGCGTGATCGCGCACGCGCTGGACCGGCCGCCGGAGGAGATACGCGCGGAGCCTAAGAACCCATACGACCACGGGAAACGACCTCCGGAGGACGGCCCAACGCTGGGCGAACTCCTCGAACACGCGAAGGCGAACCCCCCGTCCGAGGCGGACCTAGCCGCGCAACGCGAGTCGTGGGTCCGTGGCGAGAAAGCTATGGGGAACGACGCGGACGAGGCGCGAGAACGCGCTAGGGTGTTAGCCGGGGTTTGCGCCTCGTCTATCGCTATGGAGAAAGCGGACGATTCACAACGCCGCGAGGCCCATAAATATAACGTCCGCCGGGTGATCCACCGGGAATCGGGACTCGCCGCGTATATGCGCGATGTGAACTCCCCGTGGGACGAGGTGGAGGTGCAGTTCGACAAGTGTTTTACTCACGGGGACGCAGCGCCGGACGCCTGTATCAACGGACTCTGTCTAACTCTCGGCTGGCATTGTATAGCCGAGTCGGATTTCATTCTTGAAACGGAGACTCTCTAATATGGAACTTTTCCCACTGGACGCCCTCCAAACGTCTATAATCTATCGAACACCGGGGTTAGCGCCCCACTTCCGCCTCTCTTACGATATGGCCGAGGAACACCCGCAACACCTCGCGGTGGACGAAAAATACCGACACCGCACGGAACTACGGGTCCAGTTTTCCGAGGTCGCACCGGCGAACGCCTCGTCTATGGTCCAAGCGAACGCCGCCGTTCGTATCACGGAACACTTGTACGGCGGAGTCGCGGAGCATCTATCGCGGACGTGTTCCGCGC
>CALAMI010000041.1 GCA_937925685.1 Candidatus Binatia bacterium
GTTTTGTTGCTACTCCTGTCGCTGGTGCCAGCCGTGATTGATGCCGACAATGTTTCCTGGCGACACCTTTCTGGTGGGTTTGAGATCACAATGACAGCGAGCCATCCTGGCACTAGCGCAGGAACCCAGTTGGTGTTGCAGGCTACGGCGGCTTATTATGACGAGGCGGGCCAATTACGCGGGCAGGTTGTAAGCGAACCGCTTGTTTTGACGATTGGTCAAAGCGTGTGGCGCCGGGAATGGTTGATTACAGTTCCGCCCGGGTGGGAAGCGTCTGCTGTTTCAGGGTCTGGCGGTATTGAGCGCAGGCCAGACGGTCTTGCTGTGTGGGTTCGGTGTCCAAACGATGGGCGGGACCATGTTTTTGTGTGGAAATTGCGCTATCAGTAATGTTTGCGCCGCCGCGCCTGGTGCGCGCCTGGATTGTTCCCTGGCGACACGGGTTCGATTCCCGTCGGCGGCCAGTTTTGTGATGGTGGGCACCTGCCTGTGAATCCGGCAGCGTTCTTGGGTCCGCTTGAGGCTGGCAAATGGGGTGGACGAGTTTAAAATCTTACGTTCAGACTGAGCTGGCGTATGAGGGCAACACCATTACGGATGATCTGCTTTCAGATTACGCCAATCAGGCAGTGGACATTATCTCTGAGGTTGTGCGCCCACTCCCGATTTCAATAACACTGTCCTCACTCCAGCGTGACGGCGAGGCGTATTTGTTGCCCCGCACGCTTGTTGGCCCACTGGTGGTTACATGTGAAGGCTTTGTGGTGCCAACCGTTCCACTGGAGGATTATCAAAGAATGGCCGAGACCGGCGGGCCCATAGTGTGTCATGTGTCGGGGCTCAGGTTTTTCACCACGAGCACATCCCCCGAATCTGTGAATATCCACGGTGCGCAGGCCCTGCCACACTACGTGGTGGGTGAGGACGACCCTGACCCGATGAAGGCCCTTCCACTGAGGTTTGACAAACTCCCGGCGCACTATGTGCTTGCAAACTACCGCGCAGGGGCGGATGTGCCATCTGAGGTGGCGCGTGTTCAGAGACACATGACACTGTGGCAAGACGGCCTGGCCGCTGCACATGCTGCTGTTCGTGGTTTGGGTGCACAGGAGTATAGGTTCTGATGCCAACCCTTGTGCTGTCTAACTTCCGCAACGGCATCGACAATCGGGGGACAGACGCGCGCGAGGGGACGCTGGCGGGCGCTAGTGGCAACACACTGGCGTCTAACTTTTCTGTGGGAGAGGGTGGGGTTCGGCCGCGCGTTGCGCTGACACGCGTGGCGTGGCGGGGCACCATGTATTCGGTGGATTCGTCGCCACACGGCTACAGGTTCAATGGGCAGACCCCGGAGCTTCGCCAGTTAGCAGTCCCGGGCGGTGTGATGTATGCCATGGTTGACAATGTGCTGTGTGTTGTAACCATGGGTTCGGAGACCGAGGCGTCAATTAGGCCGATATGGGTTTGGCCGCAAACAACGTTCTTCTCTTGCGCTCAAGCGGGCCAGGTGACATATTTTGCCCCCGACTCTGTGCCTGTGAGTCAGCAAACCCAAAACCACCTGGTTCGCAGGGAGAGTTTTAACCTGGCTGTGCTTCTTGAGCACAGCGCCACAGGCCAGACAGAAACGATATGGCGCGCGACGGGCTCGCTGCTCAACGAAGTGCTCCCCGGCGACATGTTGTTCCTCGGCCAGCGCAAGCAGGTGGTAGAGGGCGGCCAACCGGTTACATTTGTAGACTGGGCCCCCACGGGTGGCACCGTGGCATTCCCTGTGCGCCAAATATTTTACTCAACGACCCTCTCGCGCTACTACCTGTGGACCGACGTTGTGCAGCAGCCCCCCGGCGGCTTCTACAACGTCGGCAATGTGGCGCGCACAGGGAATGCCGGCATCCCGGTGCAGAACGTGAACGCCACGGTACAAAGACAAACTGGCGGCAGCCTGCCACTGGGGAGTGTGCGCTATCTCTGGTTGTTGCGCAATGAACGACTGGGGCTGACCGGTGTGCCTTCGCCCGTGCAGGCTGGCAGCACGACCGTTTTTGAGACCACGGCCGCAGAGAAAACGTTTTCCATCACGCTGCCACTCAGCACGCTCCAGCGCCCGGCGGGGACAGAGTCGCTGTTGCTATATAGAAGTGTGCGCCCTGCGGGCGGGGGGTGGTCTGACTGGTATCTGGTCGCAACGCAGCCGATTTTGGCTGTCGAGTCCGCTAGCCTAAATTTGGACAACCAGGTGCAAAACGGCACACTGAAGCGATACCGCGACTCGATAACAATCACGGACAACGGGCTCCCCGACGGCGAGCCACTTCCCTCGGATGCTTTCTTTCACGACCCACCGCCGGCACTTAGGCAGATTGTGATGTTCAATGGGCGGTTGTATGGCATCGGCCGTGGCGCTTCGGCATCAGAGCTGTTGTTTTCTACCGCCGGCGCACCAGAGTATTGGCCGCGTGATGCCGCGGGCGCGCTAAGCTGGGTGATGGACACACGATGGCTGGGTGGATACCAGTCTTTCCCAGGTGGTGGTCTCGTGGCCATTGCGCCAGAATCGGGAGCGTATTCAACAACCGGGCGTACGGGAGACAACCTCTTGGTCTTCCAGCGGCATCAAGCGCATCGGTGGTTTGGGACAAACTGGGAGGACTTTCGCTCAACGTATGCGTTTGATGTGGGCTGTGTGGCGCCCCACTCTGTCCAGAATTGCGGGGGGGTAATGGTCTGGCGCTCCGCAACACATTTGATGGCGGCGCCCGCGGGCAGCTCATCGCCACAGCCCATTAGTGAGCCCCTGGCGTTACCCCGCGCATCGGAGGAGGTGGCAGATGCCAATTGGGGCGTGTATCGCGACGGCGTTTATTATTTCAACCACGGGACACGAAATTGGGCATTTGATGTGCGCGATGGAGTGTGGACACCATTAGAGCACGGTTACTCATGCCCTGAAATTACGCGGGGGCACAGCGATTTCCCACCCAACACACTGGTTTGGGTTCCCCAGCCAGCGGGAGGATTTGCGTGCGAGTCTCGCGGCCCATTCACTGGCGGTATGACTTGTATCACACAGGTTTTGCGCCCCGCCACAGCCGAAGACTCACTGCGAAGGGAAAAGCGTTTTCGGCGGCTTCACATCGGCCTGCGACCCGCGCGTATCAATGCTGTGAACAACGCGCAGGCACAGGTGAAGTTATACGTGGCGGGGCGCGCGACACCAGTCGAATGGAACAACAACGTGCCGGGCGCGGGTGCTGATGCCCACGTCCCGTTGATAATCCTGCACCTCCCGATTGATCCGCCGGTGATTGGCCCCGCCGCACGCGTAGTAATTACACTTACAGCGCCTGGGGCGGGAAGACTGTACAGGGGGTGGTCACTAGAGTGGATTATGGTGGATTGGGAAGAACTCACACCCGAAGTGTCGCGTGTCGATGACGGATCATCTGGCGGCTTTTACCTGGCAGATGTTGATGCAACGCCATGGCCAATTGACCCCCCATGAGGGAGTTTGAGTCACTTTTAAACAGGTGGAAGCCGGTGCCGGTTGTGTTTATCAGCGTGTCTCCCGATGAGGATGACCTGCGCGCCGAGGCCGAAGAATATCTTCGGGAGATGGCGCGCGAGCTCCACGAGGACGCAACCCCTGATAAGGTTAGGGACCACGTCGACGCGATTTACGCCCGCGGCGGAGAGGTGATGTTGCTGCGCCACGCAAGTCCCGATGGCACTCGCACCCCCCTTGGCGTTGTGACGTGCCACCCAGCGTTCAGCGATTCGTTCTGGCTGGACGAAGACAGGGGGATGGTGTTTTTCATCCGGGACCTTTACCTGAAATCTGTGCGCTCACGCAAAAAAGTCTTGGCGCAGGTAATCCGAATGCTGGTGCGCATGGCAAGGGACGCCGGGTATCCCGCGATTGCCTGGCGTTCGCGTGAACGAGACATTTACAACCGCTTTGCTTCTCGATATTCGGTTTATCAGCTGGAGGTGTAATCGTGGCCAATTATGATAGCGCAGCCGCCGGGGCCGCGGCGCTGCAAGGCGCGCAGGCTTTGCGTGTATGGGAAGAGTTCGGGCGCCCCGAAGCCCTGCGGTCCACACTGGCCAAGAGACGCGTAAGTGCATTCAACCCATCAATACTGGATTTCTTGGCCGCTGGGCCCACGCGATTTACGCCCGCTGGGGGCGCATCTGTGGGCTTCACCACCCCCGCGCCCACGCCCGCGTTTGTGGCACCTACATCTGGCGGAATACAGCAGCAAACCCAGCCCGCCCCGGCACGGCCTTCTGTGACATGGGACGATGTCTCGGGCACGATAAACACATGGCGCCTGGCCGGGGTTCCTGTTAGCTGGCCGACCCCGGGCCATATGTATGGGAGCCTGAACGACCCTGGGTGGTGGGCGC
>CALAMI010000042.1 GCA_937925685.1 Candidatus Binatia bacterium
GTGCGGCTGGCGGTGCGGAAGCGGCTGAAGCGGCCGGCGCTGGCGGGGTTGCCGTTGCAGGCGGCGAACGAAGAATGGGCGCTGGACTTTGTCAGCGACGCGGTGGCTGGCGGCGGGCGGATCCGGATTCTGACGGTGCTGGATGGGTACACGCGGCAGTGTCCGGGGATCGAAGTGGGGGCCAGCATTGGCAGCCGGAGAGTGACACGGGCGCTGGAGCGGATGATTGCCCGGTGGGGAACGCCGAAGCGGCTGCGGTGCGACAACGGGCCGGAGTTCACGAGCCGGCATTTTCTGGCCTGGTGCGAGAGACAGGGCATCGAGGTCGTCCACATTCAGCCGGGGCGGCCGATGCAAAACGGCTATCTGGAGAGCTTCAACGGCCGGCTGCGGGACGAGTGCCTGAATGCGAACTGGTTCGCGAACCTGGCCGAGGCGAAGGAGAAGATCGAGGCGTGGAGAAAGGAGTACAACACCGAGAGACCGCATAGCAGCCTGGGATATCGCACGCCGGAGGAGTTTGCGCGGCAGTGCTCAGAGCCCACCAGCAGGATGGAGGCCATCCCGCCGGGCCGCCCGCTGGAGTGGATGGATCGCACGGCGGTGCTCGCCGGCAAGGGTACGCCGCGGGCCGCGCCCTGAGGGCGCGCCCTTGCCTGCTGCGCGCCGCCGCGCAGGAATAAAGATCACGCGACGGGCGGCTCCGGCGGGATGGCAGGACAGGTAGAATGAAACGCGGCTTTCCAAATTACGCCTGGTAGAGAAAAAGGGGGCAGGTCAAATAGGCGAATTATAGAGGGGTGGACGGGGTGGACAGAGCTGGGATTGGTGAATTTAGGTGAGATCTGGATCGGTCTGGATTGACATTCGCTCCGATTTGGATTATACAATTGGCGTGGACAGCCTAGCAGCGTGGGTTTACTCCCTGAGAAGCATGTTAGTCCACGGATCTCGTGCTCTCCTTTTGGACCTTCTCGCCTTGTGCATCTGCTTCCAGTTGCGACCAGTTCTCGGTTGGGCCCAAATTACCACTCCGCCCGTCGGCTCGGACAGCATCATCGCTACTGTCAACGGCGAGGTGATCCTGGCCAGCCAGTTGGAGTCCGAGATCCGTCCGCAGCTAGCGCAACTCGAGGAGCAGGCGCGAAAACTGCGCCAGGCGGTGGCCGGAAAGATGATCGACAACCTGTTGATCGCGCAGGCCGCCGCCAGAGAGGGGACAACCGTTGAAGCGTACCTTCGGCGACATGTGGAAGAGGTGACCGTCGATGAGCGGGAAGTAGATTTAGCGCTCCGGAGTCGACGGGAACTGGGCCCAGCGGTGCTTCCGGCAGAGGCAAGATATCGGACGCGCCGAAATCTGGAAGACGCCAAGCGTGGCGAAGCGTTGCGGCGTCTCCTCGCGGAGTTGCGGCGCCGCGCGGAGATTCGAAACTATCTCCTCGATGCAGCCGCGAGCATAAACCTGCTGGAGGGTGAATTTGCGAGCCATGGCAGCGAGAAGCCCACCGTGACGATCGTCGTTTTCTGGGATTACCAGTGTCCGTTTTGCCGTGATGCCCATCGCGAACTAGCGTCCGTGGTCAAGCGCTGGCCCGCCGAAGTGCGTTTGGTATTTCGGCATTTCCCCCTCCCGAGGCACCCAAGGGCGATGGAGGTCGCCAAGGCAGCGGTTTGCGCTTCGCGACAAAACCTGTTTTGGTCGTATCACGAGCGGCTAATGGTTCCCGGAGTCGACCTCAGCCCGGAGGGACTTGTTCAACTCGCCCGAGACCTTAAGGCCGATCTCCCAACTTTTGAGAGGTGCCTATTGGCGGTCGAGACGGAGGAGAAGGTGAAGGCAGACATGGAACTTGCAAGGGCAGTACACGTGGATGGGACGCCAACGATCTTTCTCAACAATCTAAGGATAGTCTCCATTCAGTCCTTGGCCAGCGAGATTGAAAAAATGACAGGCCCCCGCGCAGCGAAGGAAAGGCAATGACCAGGTGGGGAAGTCACCTAGTGTGGCTGGTCGTCGCTGTCCTAGCGTTTCCGTGCAGCGGTGCTCCGCGAGTGCCAGCTATGGACGTTCGCTGGGAGGAACTTCGGCCTCTAATTTTAAAGCGACACGTCAAAATTGCCGATGATGAAGGTAACGTGACTGCGGGCGTTGTGGAGGAGGTGACAGACGCGCACATTCAGCTGCGGGTCCGCACCGTCGCTGGAGCGTCGGCGACTGCCACAGAAAACATTTCTCGAGGCCGTGTCCAGACAATCGAGTTCCAACGAGCACAAGGCAAGAGCCGAGCGATCTGGTCAACCGTGCTCGCGCTCGCCGGTGCTTCGTCGGGACTGCTCATTGGGGCCGCGGAGACCTTCGGCGAGGATGGCGGTGGTGCGGCCGTCGCTGCCACCGTAGCTATCACCTTAGGCGGAGCTGCCGCAGGTTACGTAATCGGGCGACATCGCGACACCCGGACGGTGATCCTCCGTGTCGTGGCGCGAAGTGCGCCTTAAAAAAGGATAGAGTGCCGACTTCTGTTTGGAGGTGTTATGAGCGAAAGGATACGATGGATCGGACGCAGCCTTCGGCTCGCGGCGTTCTTTCAAGCGGCGGTTCTGTGCGGGCAGACATGCGTCATCTCCACCGCAGGATTGAACTCATGGCGTCGCGTTATGGGGCCGGTCAACGTAGAGTGCATAGGCTTTCCCACTGCTGTCCAAATTAGCCTCTGACAGCCGTTGGACGGACTGAATCCAAAGGCCTTAGTTGATGGTGTGGGCGATACTTTCAAACCAGACCCCCCGAGGCAAGTCGCGTCTGCTGTCCAAATCAAATCCACTCGAATGCC
>CALAMI010000043.1 GCA_937925685.1 Candidatus Binatia bacterium
AACGGCTATGTGCGCGGCGAGTACATGATCGAACGCATCTGGCGCGACGTGCGCGTGGCGCGCGTCTACGACGGCTCGAGCGAAGTCCAACAAATGGTCATCGCCCAACGCTTGCGCAAAGGCGACGTGGAAACGCGCTGATGGAGCCCTCGGAGACACCGAATCACTTGCTGGGAGCGCTAACTAGCACCGGCCGAAACCGCAAAGCAGGCCAAAGGGACGGCGCCAGGCGCACGGCAGCACCCACGTTCTCCCCATCGCACTGCAGATCCTTATAGGCGCGTACGGCAGCCGTGCTACCCTTATCCCTACGCCCCCTCCCTGAGGCAGTGGCGACACCATCGAGGCCGGGGGTAGCCCGCCTCTTATCCCCTCCCTCGGGGAGAGGATCACCCGAAGAGCCCGGTGTGAGGGCTCTGCTGATCGCCTGCATGGCGCCTAGGGGGCCCTAGCACCACGCGCTGTCGGGCGGGCCGAGACACACCACTCGGAAGCCAAGGGCGGGCGCCTCAGCAACTATGAGTGCGTGAGCGTGGTCGCTCGGATCCGATCGAACATCGGCATGCATCCCTTGCTGGTCGAGTAAAACTGGCGCAGGCGATCGCCCGGGTGGGCCTCGGTCGACGAACAAAGCTCGCGGCTTTGGGGGCTTCTGCTTTCGCCGGTCGGCGAGAGGGGGCCGGGGCTTGGAGCTTATCGTGCACCATCCGCTAATGTTGGAGAAGCGTGGGGACGTTCGGTAGCAACCCAGGCGGTAGCAACCGAGGCGACGACGGTGTCCCGGAACGACCATCGTCAGACGCCGCCAAGATATCGTTGAACTCAACCAGCCCAGCCGAGCGGCACTGAGTTGTGCGGACCAGCTGGTGACTCGCAGCTTGGCGCCCCGCAGTCTCCTAGGTGGGGGTTCACACCGACAGGTTTTCAGGTCCAGGCATGACCTGGCCCCTCCGGCCACAATGCGCTAATCAGGCCCGCCAATCGTTTCACGTGAAACATGACTTCGGTGACGTGATGGGGCCGTTTGATCGCTGCTTCGACGTGATTGTCGTAGGTGCAGGCCACGCTGGCATCGAAGCCGCCCTCGCTGCGGCTCGGATGGGCTGCGATGTTCTTTTGCTCACTCTTAACCTCGACCACATTGGCCAGATGTCTTGTAACCCGGCGATCGGAGGCATTGGCAAGGGGCATTTGGTCAAAGAAATCGATGCCTTGGGTGGTGAAATGGCCAAGGCAATCGACGAGACCGGCATCCAATTCCGTCAGCTCAATACCAAGAAAGGGCCAGCCGTTCGCGCCTCGCGGGCCCAAGCAGACAAAGCCCTCTACCGCCAACGCATGAAAGCACGGTTAGAAAACGCTGCTGGTATAACCCTTTACCAAGCTAGCGTGGAGCGGCTCCTGTTCGCTGGGAGGCGAGTGGTCGGGGTGGAAACCCAGATGGGCGAGCAAATGGAAGGCCGAACTGTCATTTTGACCACTGGAACCTTCCTGAACGGGCTGATCCACGTGGGCGAGCGCACGATGTCTGCCGGTCGCGCCGGCGACTTTGCCGCGCACGGACTCAGCGAACAGCTGTCCGCCCTAGGCTTCACCGTCGGCCGGCTGAAAACAGGCACTTGCCCTCGGCTCGACCGCAGAAGCATCGACTTTTCCCGCCTCGAGCCCCAATACGGTGACGATCCTCCAAAGCCATTTTCCTTTTCTACTGCGGCAATCACCCAGCCGCAGGTACCCTGCTACATCACGTATACCACTCCCCGTACCCACGAGATCATCCGGTCTGCTTTGCACCGCTCCCCGCTGTTTTCCGGCCAGATCCGTGGTCGAGGGCCGCGGTATTGTCCCTCCATCGAAGACAAAGTCGTTCGGTTCGCCGACAAGGAACGGCACCAAATTTTTCTCGAGCCCGAAGGGCGCCACACCGTGGAAATCTACCCGAACGGTCTCTCCACTAGCCTACCGCTCGACGTCCAGATCGAGATGGTGCGGTCCATCCCTGGCCTCGAAGAAGCTAGAATCATGAGACCCGGATATGCGATCGAGTACGATTTTGTCGATCCGACGCAGCTTTACCCGTGGCTGGAGACCAAGCTCATGGAAGGCCTCTTCCACGCTGGGCAAATCAATGGCACCACCGGCTACGAGGAAGCAGCCGCCCAAGGTCTGATGGCCGGCATCAATGCAGCGCTCAAAGTGCGAGGCCGCGAACCCTTCGTGCTCAGCCGAAACCAGGCGTACATTGGCGTCCTCATCGATGACTTGGTAACCAAAGGGGTCGGCGGTGAACCTTACCGGATGTTCACCTCGCGTGCAGAGTACCGTTTGCTCCTACGCGAGGACAATGCCGACAGTCGCCTCACCTCGGTAGGCAAGGCGCTCGGGGTGGTGGGGGAAGAAGACTGTCGGCGGGTGGAAGCCAAGGCTTTGGCAGTTCGCCTGGAGGTAGAACGCCTGGAAAGCACCGTCCTTTACCCTACGAAAGCGACGAACGAACGACTCGAAGCCCTGGGCACCGCTGGAATCGTCAATCCTACCACCCTTGCACAACTTCTCCGCCGGCCAGAGCTCAGCTATGGCACCCTTGCCGCTTTGGACCCACCCCCAAACCACCTCTCCGCGGACGTCGCTGCCCAGGTGGAAATCGAGATCAAGTACTCAGGTTACGTTCGCCGACAAGAAGAACTTGTCGAGCGACTGCGAAAAATGGAGGAAACACCCATTCCTCCTGACCTTGACTTCGAGACCATCCCGGGGCTTTCTCGAGAGGTCCGTGAGAAGCTTTCGCGTATCCGGCCGCGGTCGCTTGGACAGGCCGCGCGCGTACCTGGCCTCACCCCCGCGGCAATCGCTTTGCTCTCGGTCCACTTGCGAAGGGCTGGCGTTGCCTGATCACGCACAAATCGAAGCCGCCGTTGCCGAACTCCTCCGGCTTTGCAAAGCCGCAGGGCTTTGCCTTCCACCCCAGGCGGGACCACGCCTGCGTAAGTACGTTACCCTCGTACTGGAATGGAACGAACGGATCTCGTTAACCGGGGCAAAAACCGCAACCGAAATTGCCTTGCACCACATTTTCGACTCCTTGCACGTCTTGCCGCTGTTGCGACCCAGCCAACTTGTGGCGGACGTGGGCAGCGGCGCGGGTTTTCCCGGCATTCCCCTCGCGATTGGCCAGCCCGAGTGTTCCTTCGTTTTGATCGAGGGCCGGCGCAAGCGCGCAAATTTCCTACGCACTTGCGTCCGTGAACTCGGGCTGCAGCAGGTGCGCATCGAGGAAACGCGCGTCGAGGAAATCCATGAAAAATGGGCCTCGTCCTTCGATGTGATGGTCGCGCGCGCGCTGGCCGAACTGGCAACGTTCGCGCGCCTCTGCCTGCCGCTTCTTCGCCCCTCGGGCACGCTAATCGCGATGAAGGGGCCGCGGCCCGAGGCAGAGTTGAAAAGGATCCCGCCCGAGGTCACGGTCGTCGCAATTCACCGCTACCGCCTCCCCGAACAATGGGGGGAGCGCACGCTGATCGTGCTGCAGCGCTGCCCGTCCTCTTGTTTCCCGTGAAACTGTTTCACGTGAAACACTTTCCTTCCCCGTGCCCCAGTGGTAAACACACTGGCGTATCTTCGCGGAGCAGCTGGTGGGTTTGGGGCGGATTGTTTGCATTGCCAACCAAAAAGGCGGCGTTGGAAAAACGACGACTGCGGTCAACCTCGCAGCTTGCCTTGCCCAGCGGGGCTACGACACGCTGATCGTCGACCTCGACCCGCAGGGCAGTGCCTCCAGCGCTCTAGGAGTCGTTACAAGCACGGGGACGACTTCGACGTACGAAGTGATTGTCCAGGAGGCAGCTTTAGCCTCGGCTCTGGTGCGTATGGCGCCGAACGACCACCTCTGGCTCTTGCCGGCTTCGCGCGATCTCGTAGGCGCCGAGATCGAGCTTGTGCCGCTGGTGGCGCGCGAGCATCGCCTCAGCGAGGCGCTGCGAGAGGTGCGAGAACGATTTGCTTACATCCTGATCGACTGTCCACCGTCGCTGGGACTCCTGACATTGAACGGACTGACAGCGGCGGACTCCGTGCTGATCCCGGTGCAGTGTGAATATTTTGCCCTCGAGGGGCTTTCGAGCCTGCAGCGCACGATCGACCTTGTCCGACGCCGTCTCAATCCCGCCTTGGAAGTGGAGGGCCTGCTCCTGACGATGTTCGACACCCGCAATACGCTCTCCCATCAAGTGGCGCAGGAGGTCCGGCGGCACTTCCCTGGCCTCGTGTACGCTACGGTGATTCCCCGCAACGTTCGCCTCAGCGAAGCGCCAAGTCACGGTCAGCCCATCATCGCTTACGATCCCGCGTCGAAAGGGGCGCTCGCATACCAGCAATTTTGCGACGAGTTCCTGGCACCCAAGCCGACCCCGGCTAAGAGCCTCGCAGCACAAGTTGAGAGGAGGGAGTGAGAGATGAGCGGTTCGGTGAAACGAAAAGCTCTGGGACGTGGGCTCGATGCCCTCATACCGGGTGCTTTCGAACCTGCAGAGGAGGCGGCTGCCCCGGCTCCCGGGCCCCTCGTCCACGTGCCGACCGAGCGCGTACGCCCCAACCGCTTTCAACCTCGAAAACACTTTCCCGAGGCGGAGCTCGAAGAACTTGCCGAGTCCATCCGCCAGCAAGGGCTGCTGCAACCGGTGTTGTTGCGGCCTGTCGATGGCGGCTACGAACTGGTCGCTGGCGAACGGCGCTTTCGCGCTGCACAGCGAGCCGGCCTTACCGAGATTCCGGCGGTCGTACGCCAGGTCGACGACCGTACCGCACTCGAACTCGCTTTGATCGAGAACCTGCAACGTAGGGATCTCGATCCCATCGAGGAAGCTCATGCCTACGAGCGGCTGAGCCGCCAATTCGGGCTCACCCAAGAAGAGATTGCCGCTCGCGTCGGGAAACATCGCTCCACAATAGCAAACACGATGCGGCTCTTGCGTCTTCCCGAAGATATTCAGCGGGAAATCGCAGCTGGGCGGCTGACTGCCGGTCACGCCCGAGCGCTCCTAGCCATCGCCTCAACCGAAGAACAACGGCAGCTCGCTCGCGAATTTTTGCAGCAAGGCGTGAGCGTACGCGACGCGGAGCGGCGTTCCCAACCGAGGAGCCGCCGCACGCTAGAAGCCGACTGGCGCTCGGTGGAGGACCGCCTTTGCCGCCTCCTCGATACCAAGGTGCGTTTGCTACCCCGCGGCAACGGCCGTGGCAAACTGGAAATCGAGTACTACTCGATGCAACAGCTCAACGGGCTGCTTTCCCGCCTCGGACTACCGGTAGAGTGAGCCAAGCCGCGCTTCAACCCTCGAACCGCAAAGCTCGACCCTCGAAAGACAAGGCAAAGGAACGCTGCTCGCGCTCGGCCATTGCTCACGGACCCAAGCTATCTAGCTGCATGCCGAGCGCGGCCAACCGAGCTCGGGCCTCGCTGGCGATGACACTTCCGGGTGGCGCAAAGCGAGCCGCCTGCTCGTAGTCTTTCGCGGCTTCGGATCGCTGACCCAACTGCTCCCGTGCCAGTCCGCGCTCGAGATAGGCCGGAGCAAAACTCGGAGCCGTTCTTAACCACTCGCGGCACATGTCGACCACAGCGGCAGCCCCTTGGGCGTAGCGCAATGCCTCGGCGTAACGGCGAAACACAAAGTCGGCGGCAGGGCGCGCCTTAGCAGCAAGACCGAAATAGCGTGCCGCTTCCGGCCAATTTTGCTCCCGCCGAAAATGGAGCCCCAAATTGAAGTTGGCCAGAAATCCCTCGGGCTCACGCTCCCGTACGTGCAACCAGAACGACAAGTTATCACGCCAGTGCCTTGCCTCTAAAAACGATAGACTACCGAGTGTCAGCGCTAGCACCACGGCCACCGCGCGCACCGGCACCGAGAAGCGAGCAGCAAGTTTGCCACTAGCCACGGCAACAACCACCCCCGCACCCAGCATCGAGAAGTACAAGAAGTGATCTGCCACGAAAGCGTACGTGAAGAAGTTGAACGGCACGATCCCGAGCACGGGAACCAACCCGAGGACGAAATGGGCTAGCCCAGCCAGCACTTCGCGCGGCACTGCTCGCCGCCAAACCCACAGAGCAAAACACCCGAGGGCAACCAGCCCAGGCGCGATCCACCAGCGCACCGCTGCCGGATCAATCGCCCACTTTGGGTAAATCGGCGCCAACCCAACAGGCCAAATCACCGATACCACGTAAAACACGAGCGCGTTAGTGGCGATGAGAAAGCGCTCCATCCACGGGTACTCGAGTGGCGGCCAGCGATCGTGCTCGAAGCGAATCGTCATCCCTGCCATCAGGGCACTCAGAGCACCGAAGGGCAGCAAGCGCAGCAAGCTTTCGCTCCAAAAGGTGCGCGAAACATCCTTCCCACGCGATGAGCGGTGTGCCCAGTCGAACAAGACAAAGGATACCGGTAGCAACAACGCCTGGGTTTTACTCAGGAGACTCGCAGCAAAACAAAAAAAGCTCGCCACCAGCCAACCATTGGAGTTTGCCCTTCGCGCTTTCCAGAATGCGGCAAAAGAGGCAAGAAGGAAAAACCCGCAAAGGGTGTTTTTCCGTTCGGAAACCCATGCCACAGAGGCCACCTGCACTGGGTGGAGTGCAAATACCGCGGCCACCATGAAACTCAGGGCGACGCCAAACCCCAAACTTCGGGCAAGGGTAAAGGCCAAGACCGTGCTGCCAAGGTGAAGCGCGACGTTTACCGCGTGGTAGCCACGGGGCTCGAGTCCCCACAGCCGGTACTCGAGCCAATAGGTCGAAAACACCAACGGGTAAAATTGCGGCGCACGCCGGTCGGCAGGATTCCAAAAGACCTTCCAGCCATCGGCTTCCTGCAGCAACCGGTTCTCGGTCACATAAAATTGGTCGTCCCAGCGCACAAAATCTGCACCGAGCGTCGGCAGGTACGTGGCGATTGTGAGCGCGAACAAGAACATCAGCCACCAGAGATCAGACCGTCCAACAGTTGCCGCCGGCCGCTCGCCCTGCAGCTCGTCCCTCGTTGGCCGCATGCTGCTTGCACCGGAGAATCTTCCTTGCGCTCGGCGGTGTCTTTGTTTGCGCTGTCGCTGTCTCCCCAACGGGAAACTCCTCGATTAGCCGAATGATTCGACGCATTGCACACTTAAGGGTAACGAGGCAACCGAGGCGCGGCTCTCGTTTTTCTGGAACCGCTCCCACGGGCACACTCCCGTGTGGGTGCACTGCCGTGCGCCCCTACGACCCCCCGGAAGATCGACTGCACGGCTTCGCTGCCCTGGCCTTGTGCACCTCGCACCTTTGCCCTGGGACAAGGGCCAGATCTGCCCTCTCAGCTTTGGTGTGTCGTCGAAGTCCGCCCGGTCCCGAAGGAAGACCTAACTCGCACCTGCAAAAAGAAATCTTATCCGAGTTCTTGTTCTCGCCTAATTCTGGGGGGTAACATGCACGCGTCTTGTCGGAGGGTTGCTATGAGCCGTTCCTTCCCAGGGCAATATGCGCGAAGGCGCGGTCAATTCCTTTTAGCATCCATCGAAAAGCAATCCTTGGCTTCAGGAGCCCGGTTTTTGTGGCGCCGTTTACCTCTTCTGGCAAAGATTGCGGCGGCGGTAAGCTAGTTCGTCACTGCAAGCCAGGTGCCCGCTGTAGCGGCGTGCCCCGCCGACTGCGATGCGGATGGAAGCGTGCTGCTCTCGGAACTCACCGCAGCGCTAGCCGCTGTATTGCCCCCGTCCAGTGCGGGTGCACCGACACGTTGCCTGGCAGTCGATGCCGATGGCGACGGCGACGGGGACTACGGCGTAGAGGATTTGATTCGTGGTGCCACGGCTCGCGGTGTGGGTTGCGTGTGGGTGGTGTCATCCGCAGGATGGAGAGGAGCGGTAGTCGACGGGCTCAACGGCCAGCTTCTCACCGGCGCTAAAGTGGCTTCCAACCCGTGGCCCCTTCCCTTCGCTGCAGCGCAATACCCCACGTGGGCCTGGCCGAGGAGTTCGAGCGGCACACCAACACCCACACCGGAGCCGGAAATCCAGTCCAACCTCGGAAGTCCACCTTTTAATGCCCCCGGGGCTCGCGCCTCCTAATTTCGCATTCGATCCCCCGGCTCACGCGTGTCTACCTAGCACATCCTCAACACCCCCACCCACGCCCGGCTGGCAACGGGTGCAGGTACAAAAGCCTAGGTACAGCACGCGAGTGTTTTATCTTCCACTGGAATTCGGCGAGCGAGAACGCTCGTTTTCCACACCGGCATGCACCGAAGGCACCGTGCGGACGGCGGAAACTAGTGTGCGGCCGCTTTACCCGCCAGGGAGTGCACCACCCGAGGGGCTTTTACCCGATATCATTGTGGACGAGCGGCCGCTCGTCCACGACCGCGAGAACGTATGTGTCGACATGCCCCACGGATGGCAGGTGATGCACGTTCTTCGCGTCGGCATAGCTACTCCCAACGTTGGCCTCGGCGACCTGCGGTTCGAGGGCAGGAATGTGGCGGACTGCGATATGACCAACGACATCGTCGAACAGATCGTCTCCCTCAACCGTTCAGGAAGCCGAGAGCGGTGTCGGCAATTACCCCGGCGATCGATCGAGTTCCATCAGGCACACCGGCATTTTCACTTACGAGACTGGGCAAGTGTTCGCCTGCTGCGACCCACCCCCTGGGATATGCGACAACCTCAGGTCGCGCCCAGCGTCGTGCGTGGTTCGGGAGTCGAAGAAACTAAGCTTTTGCATTGTCGACATCCGGGTGTTCGATGGCGCAATCGGCCCTGAGCGACGGGGCAGGTAGCCGCGGCGCATCGACCGGCCCCGCGCTGGTGGTACGCGCAGCAACTCTCTTTGGCCGATGCCGGGCAGAAGTTCCCTATGGATCGGCGGCTGCACCGCAAGCTGCTGCTAAAGGAGATCGGAACATGTCCATGCACTCGACAGTCGGAAGTCCGCCTCGCAGCGATCGTTTTCCTCGGCTTTGCGCTGCTGTGGCAAAGTCCCACGCTCACCGTCATGCTGCTACTTCCATCGGAACTTGTTTTGCGCGGTCAGTACGTATCTTCCGCTGAAGCTTATAACTCGTCCCCGGGCGATTGGCGTCCTGTGCCGACCTGGAGCGTCGTCGCAACACGGCAAGGCACGCTGCTTTAGGAACGCTGGTATTACCAGGTCATGAACTGCTCGAGGCTGCCCGCGTGGAAGCGAGCATCCAAAAAAAGGGGACCATCGAAGGCGTTATTCTGCGCAACGACGGCGAATCAATTGGCAGGATGTGGGGCTGCTGGGGAGTGAACAGTGCAGAGGGAAGTTACGAATTAGTGACGCTGGAGAAACGCCAGTGGAGTTGGTCTCGCACCCCGATGCTACATGCAACCCCCGACGAGGAGCAGTGACGGTTAAGCCCAGTTCCCCATGGTTAAGGCACAATGCAGGGGCGGCGGTAGCTGGAACAGCCGCGGGTAACGTGGCCTCTCAGGGATCGAACCCCTGGGCAGGGTGATGCCATCTCGATCACCAGGAGCGGGCGGTTCCGTTTAGCCCCTGTGGTGCGGCAGCTTTGATCGTCGATTGCCGAAATGTTACCAGAAATCGTTAGAGTTCCCTCGTACTACGGCGCCTGGCTCATGGCGGCTGTAGTGCTGATCGTCGTCGGCTTGCAGGAACTTGCTCGCCAGCAGGCTGGTGGGCTTGCAGGGTAACTTTTCTGGCCAGCCTTGTCGTTGCTGTCATGGCTGGTGCCAAGCCGGCCTATGTGCTGGAGAGGCAATTCTGGCCTACGGCTACGGCGTTTCGTAGTCCCGAGATGTTCTCCGGGTTCCGCCTTGCCGGCGGAATCTTTTTCGCTGCCCTCTATTTGCCTGCACTGACTCGGGTTTTCCGCCTCGAACCAGCAGCTACAAGCGACCGGCTACGCCTTCCTTCGTGGGGCGCGGTGGCCGTTGTACACCTTGGCTGCTTTCTTAATGGTTGTTGCTTCGGGACGGAGACTCGTCTTCCGTGGGCGGTCCAACTCGAGGAAACGTCAGTAACGTATGCCCTTCAGCGAAAGTTCGGCTGGCTTTCTGGGCCACAGACGGTGAGCGTACCCGTTCACCCATTGCCTCTTTATTTTGCTGTCCTTGCCCTGGTAGCGGCCTTACCACGCCTCATCTCGAGGCAGGGGCAAGCCCGGCTTGGCACATCTTTCTGGGGTTCGGCCGTGTTCTACGGTTTGGGCTCTATCGCGCTCGAGTTTCTGCGGCCCGTGGTGCTTTGGGTAAATGTGCTGGCTGCCTTGGGGTTGGTAGCTATCGGACCGGGCCACATCGCACGGTTCGGCTGCTCTGGCCTTGGACCCAGCCTCGGCGAATGCAAGCATCGGCTTCGAGGACTGGGCAAGCGACAAGGGGCAGCAGCACGGTGAAAAGAGGAGTTCCGGTAAAGAGCCCAATTCACGGGCGCCGGCTGCAGCATTTCGCCGGCACGAGTCGACCATCAACCGTCGAGGAAACGCTGAGGGTCAGAGCTTTAGCGACTTTTTGACAATGCGCAGGCCGCATGTTATACGGCGGGCGCTTTCAGATCCCCTCCGAGAGGAGACTTTTGTTATGGCCCTTTTTGGCAAGGACGACAAATCACAGCGGTCCGAAGATGCCAGGCCAGCGTTTATCAACTCTCCAGTCCTTCCTGGCGAGCCCACGCCGACCGAGCCTACTGTGCAAGCCCATCTCGGCAAGGGCAGCCGTGTGGAGGGAAAGCTGAGTTTTGAGGGGAGCGTTCGCATCGACGGGCAGGTGGATGGGGAAATTCAAGCACAAGAGGCGGTGATTATCGGTGAGAGCGCTGTTCTCAACGCCCAGATAACCGCCGGCACGGTAATCCTCACAGGCAAGTTGACCGGCGACATTGTGGCTCGCAAGCGCGTGGAGCTCCGCGCGCCAGCCCGGTTGCTCGGGAACATTACCACCCCTTGCCTTGTCATTCAGGAAGGCGTGGTGTTCGAAGGGCGCTGTTCCATGGGCAGCGCTCCGGGCGAAGTGAAATCCGCCACTGCCGCTGCGGCTACCGTCGAGCGCCCCAAGGTAGCACAGTTTCCACGTGAGGAGCGGCCAGCTGGCGTATCGACTTCCGCAGGAGGTGCGAAGTAGCAGATTCGCGGCAACAAAACCCTCGACTCGATCGAACTTTGCGAACGCCTCTTTCCGGCGGCCCGTCCCCTCGAGCCCCGGAGGAGGCGTTCGTGCGTAAGCGCCAATAGCTGTTTCTCTAATGAAGCCAATTAATCCACTTTGTCTCAAGGCAGGTTGGCCATGTTAACCTTTCCGCCAGATACGACTTTCCTTGTGCAACTTGTGTCCTTTCTTTTGCTGTGGCTCGTTTTGCGTCGCCTTGCTTGGGCCCCCATGTTACGGGTACTCGAGGAGCGGGACGAGCGCACTGCCGGCAACCGCCAGCTTGCTGCACGCTACCGCGCCGAGGCCGAGCAGGTGCAGCAAAAATACGAAGCAGAATTTGCACGGGCGCGCGCCGAACTCACCGCCAAAATGCAAAGCGTCCGCTCCGTCGTTGCCGGCGAGGAACAAGCCATCGTCGCCGAAGCCCGCGCCGCAGCACAGCAGCGAATCAACCAGGCACGCGAAGCATTTACGCAGGAATTGAAAGAGGCGCGGCAAGCTGTGGTGCGCGAAGCCGGGTACGTTGGCTATCTCATGGCGCGGCAGGTGCTGGGGAGGGACGTGCCGCGATGATCCTGGGACGGAGGCTTGGTTCGTTGGTCGTGGTGGGTCTTCCCATCACTGCGTGGGCGGCAGGCCCAAGCGGCCACGGTGCCCACCAGGAACACGGGGGCGTCCCTTGGGCCACCTTATTTTTCACCTTTGTCAATTTCGCCCTGTTCGTTTGGCTGCTTGCTCGATACGTCTGGCCGCAAGTTCGCTTGTGGCTTCGGGAGCGCCACACCGCTGTCGTGCAGGAGCTCGAGGCAGCCGCCGAAGCGCGCCGCCACGCCGAACAACTGCGCGCGCAATGGGAGCAGCGACTGCACCGGGTCCACGAGGAAATTGCCCGTCTCCGGGAGCAGGTAGAGGCGGACCTAGCGCGCGAACGCGAGCGCGTGTTGGAGCAAGCTCGAAAAACCGCGGAAGCCATTCGCAAAGATGCGGAGCGAACGGTGGCTGCAGAAATGCGCCGCCTAGAGGAGGAATTGCGCGCCGAGCTCGTGCGCCACGCGGTGGATGTCGCCCGGGAAATCGTGCGCCAGCAATGGAGCAGTGCCGACCAACACCGCACCGTCGACGAATTCCTTCGGCAGGTACAGCCATGAGCGCGGTAGCCCGACGTTATGCAAAGGCCTTGTTCGCGCTCGCCCGCGAGCGCAAGCAGGAGGAAGCGATTGCTTCCGAACTCGACCAGGTAGCGGAGCTCGTGCGCGACCCGGAACTTTCTGCGGCTTGGAACAACCCGTTACTCAGCGGTGCCGAGCGTCGGCAGCTCACCGTGGTCTTGCGGCAACAACTGCAGCTCTCGGAGTTGTGCGGCCAGTTCCTCGAGTACCTTGCCGATCACAAGAGGCTCGGGGAGCTGTGCTCGATTCGCGACCACTACGAACGCTTGCTCGACGAGGCAGCCAACCGCACTCGCGCCCGCATCGTGACGGCATTGCCGCTGACCGAAGCAGAGCTGGAACAAATCGTGCAGCTCTTACGGCAACGAACCGGCAAAACTGTGTTGGCGACGACGGCAGAAGACCCTTCACTGCTAGGAGGCTTTGTCGTCGAGGTGGAGGGCAAAGTGTTCGATGCCAGTGTAGCCAATGAGTTGAACTTACTCGCCGCCCGTCTCGGCGCTGGCGCATCCCACTGAGGAGGAGACTAGGAAGCGATGCAAATCCGACCCGCGGAAATCAGCGAAGTCATCAAACAACAGATTGCGCAGTTTGGACGGGAAATCGAAATTCGGGAAACCGGACGGGTTTTGTCGGCTGGTGACGGTATTGCCCGTATTTACGGGCTGGCAGAGGCGGCCGCCGGAGAACTGCTCGAATTCCCCCACGGCATTTACGGCATGGTGCTCAACCTCGAGGAAGACAATGTCGGTGCGGCCATTTTCGGCGAGGCCCACCTGATCAAAGAAGGCGACGAAGTGCGTCGCACCGGCCGCATTGCCGAGGTCCCCGTTGGCGAAGCCTTGCTGGGCCGCGTGGTCAATGCCCTTGGCCAGCCCATCGACGGTAAGGGGCCCATCGAGGCCACGGAAACGCGCCGGATCGAGATCAAAGCGCCGGGCATTGTTTGGCGGCAGCCGGTCAAGGAACCCTTGCAAACTGGAATCAAGGCAATTGACTCAATGATTCCCATCGGCCGCGGTCAACGCGAGCTCATCATCGGCGATCGGCAAACGGGCAAAACTGCCGTAGCCGTCGACACCATCATCAACCAACGAGGTGAAGATGTTTTTTGTATCTACGTGGCTGTCGGCCAAAAGCGCTCTACCGTGGCCCAAGTGGTCGAAAAGCTTTCGCGTTTCGGTGCCATGGACTACACCATCGTCGTCGCGGCCACGGCTTCTGAAGCAGCTCCGCTTCAATTCATTGCTCCCTATGCCGGCTGTGCCATGGGGGAGTATTTCCGCGACACAGCGCGGCATGCCCTGGTGATTTATGACGACCTCTCCAAGCACGCGGTGGCGTATCGGCAGCTTTCCTTGCTACTGCGCCGCCCCCCGGGACGGGAAGCGTATCCGGGAGACGTCTTTTATCTGCACTCGCGCTTGCTCGAGCGCGCTGCCAAGATGAGCGACGACCGCGGAGGCGGCTCGCTGACCGCTTTGCCGATCATCGAAACCCAAGCGGGCGACGTCTCCGCTTATATTCCGACCAACGTGATTTCCATTACGGACGGGCAGATTTTCTTGGAGACAGACCTGTTCTACTCGGGCGTTCGGCCCGCTGTGAACGTGGGAATCTCGGTGTCTCGCGTGGGAGGGAACGCGCAGATCCGAGCTATGCGTCAGGTGGCGGGCTCGCTGCGCATCGAACTCGCCCAGTACCGCGAGATGGCCGCGTTCGCGCAGTTTGGCTCCGACTTAGATGCAACCACGCAACGGCAGTTGGCCCGCGGAAGCCGGCTGGTGGAAGTGCTCAAACAAGGCCAGTACGAACCGCTGCCCGTGGAAAAGCAAATCCTCATCATTTACGCCGCCACCAATGGCTACGTCGACCACCTCCCGGTCGAAGCGGTGCGCAAGTACGAGGCCGAACTCTACCGCTTCGTGGACAACCGTCACCCCGAGATCTTGCAGGGGATCCGGCAAAAGAAACAACTCGACGACGCGTTAAAAGGGCAAATCAACGCCGTTCTCGACGAATTCAAGGCGATCTTCCAACCGTAGGCGCAAATTCCATCGGATCCTATAATCGGTTCTCTGCATGGCCAGTCTCAAGGCAATTCGGAAACGTATCGCTTCGGTCAAAAACACGCAAAAAATCACCAAAGCGATGAAAATGGTCTCGGCAGCGAAGCTTCGCCGCGCGCAAGAGGCGGCCACGAATGCGCGCGCTTATGCCGAAAAGCTAAGCGAGCTCATGCGCCAGGTGGCCGCTAGCATGAGCGACACGCCTCATCCTCTGCTGCAAAGGCGCGCGTCCGGGTTGACGCGGGTCGACTTGCTGCTGATTACTGCCGACCGTGGCCTTTGCGGGGCGTACAACAGCAACCTCATCCGGCGTGCGGAGCAACTTCTTGCAGAGCACGGTCGCGAGCGTGTTCGCGTGACTTTCGTTGGCCGTCGCGGCTTCGATTACTTCAAGAAGCGGGGTGTAGTCATCGCGGACAAGCACATCAATCTCTTCGGGGGACCCGACCTCGCCCTCGCCGGTCGCTTGGCGGATCATCTGACCAACGAGTACGCGGAAGGGAGAACCGATGCCGTCTTCGTCCTCTACAGCCATTTCCGCTCGGCGCTCTCCCAGGTCCCCACGGTGGAGCAGCTTTTGCCGATTGTGCCTGCAGCCGTAGGTGCCGAGGGTGTCCGTGAGTACGTGACGGAACCGGACGCGGCTACCCTCCTCGACCGCCTGCTCCGCCAATATGTGCGGGTTCTCGTTCACCGTGCCTTTCTCGAAGCACAAGCAAGCGAACATGCCGCACGGATGACGGCGATGGACAGCGCCACGAGCAATGCTGCCGAGATGATCGACCGCTTGACGCTCGAAATGAACCGTGCACGCCAGGCGGCGATTACGAAAGAGCTGATGGAAATTGTCAGCGGAGCTGAAGCACTGAAGGGATGAGAGGTTTGACCACATGAACATGGGAAGAGTGACTCAAGTGATCGGTCCGGTCGTCGACGTCGAATTTCCAAACGGGGACCTGCCCCCGATCTACAACGCGTTGCGTGTGAGCAATCCTTCGATCAGTACCCAGCCTTGGAACCTCGTGCTCGAGGTTGCTCAGCATTTGGGGGAACGCACGGTACGCTGCATTGCCATGGATGCCACGGAAGGCCTGAAGCGGGGGATGCCCGTGCGCGATACGGGCGGACCCATCAAGGTTCCCGTGGGACCCCAAGTGCTGGGCCGGATTTTGAATGTGGTTGGGGACCCGGTGGACGAAGCCGGACCAGTGGAGGGCGAAGACTACTACCCCATTCACCGCGAACCTCCGAAGTTCGTCGACCAGGCCACGGAAATCCAACAGTTCGAAACCGGGATCAAAGTTGTGGACTTGCTCACCCCTTATGCCCGTGGCGGTAAAATCGGGCTCTTTGGTGGCGCTGGGGTGGGTAAGACGGTGTTCATCCAGGAGCTGATTTCGAACGTCGCCACTCACCACGGAGGATACTCTGTATTCGGCGGCGTGGGAGAACGCACGCGCGAGGGAAACGACTTGTGGCTCGAGATGAAAGAGTCCGGCGTCATTTCGAAAACCGCGCTGATCTACGGGCAGATGAACGAACCACCCGGTGCGCGCGCACGTGTGGGGCTTACGGCCGTCACCACGGCCGAGTACTTCCGCGACGTGGAAGGGAAGGACGTCCTCCTCTTCATCGACAATATCTTCCGTTTCACCCAGGCCAACTCCGAAGTGTCTGCATTGCTCGGCCGGATCCCCTCAGCCGTGGGTTACCAGCCGACTCTTTCCACCGACCTTGGCGAGCTGCAGGAGCGCATCACCAGCACCAAGCGGGGAGCCATTACCTCGGTGCAGGCCATTTACGTGCCAGCGGACGATCTTACGGACCCCGCACCGGCAACCACTTTTGCCCACCTCGACGCCACCACGGTACTCTCGCGGGCGCTGACGGAAATCGGCATTTATCCTGCCGTCGACCCACTCGATTCGACCTCGCGGATCCTCGATCCCAACATTGTCGGCGAGGAGCACTACCGCGTTGCCCGCGCGGTGCAAGAAGTGCTGCAGCGGTACAAGGATTTACAAGACATTATCGCCATTCTCGGCATGGACGAACTCTCTGAGGAAGACAAGCTCATCGTTGCCAGAGCACGAAAAATCCAGAAGTTCCTCTCCCAGCCCTTCCATGTGGCCGAAGCGTTCACCAACATCAAAGGGGTGTACGTGAAGCTGGCCGATACCATTCGTGGCTTCAAGGAAATTGTGGAAGGCAAACACGATGACGTGCCGGAGCAGGCGTTTTACATGGTTGGCACGATCGAAGACGCGCTAGAAAAAGCTCGCCGCCTGGCTGCGTGAGTCATGGCTACTCGACTCCTGCTTCGTATCGTCACACCCCAGCAACCCATCCTCGAGGCCGAGGTTCAAGAGGTGACCGCCCCTGGGACGCTCGGCGAGTTCGGTGTGCTGCCGGACCACGTGACCTTTCTCTCCTCCCTCGAGTGCGGCGTGTTGCGCTACCGCACGTTTCAGGGCGAGGCCGCCGTAGCTGTTCGTGGGGGCTTTGCCGAAGTGCGGGCCAACGTGGTGACGATCCTGGCGGACGATGCCGTGCTTGCGGAAGACGCTTCTCCCGAACTCGCTCGCAGCGAACGGGCCACCGCCGAGGCCATGCTCAAACAAGCGCCATTCGGTACGGCAGAGTACCACGAAGCCGAGGAGCGCAGGCGGTGGGCGGAGGCCCGCTTGGCGGCCTCACGCTGGCGCCAAGTAAGCTAAGGGCAGGCACGTGAGGTAGCTTTGCCCATGCGCGCCACTGAATTGCAGCTCGAGCCGCCAGGGCTATACAAAGGCGCCGTGTCCTCCAAAAAAGACGAAGTCTGGATTGCGGTGGCAGGTGTCGAGGAACTTCCCGACCGAACCAGCAAGAAGTTCCTGGCCGTTGTCGACGGCGCCGAGCAAGAGTGTTTTCTCGTAAACTTCCAAGGGCGGTTTTACGCTTACGTCAACCGTTGTTGCCACGTGCCGATGACTCTCGACTGGGTGGAAAACCGCTTCTTCAGTGCTGAGGGTCGTTACCTCCAGTGCGCCACGCACGGGGCGCTGTACTTACCCGAGTCTGGAGAATGCGTGGCCGGACCACCGTGCGGAAAATTTTTGCAGAGACTGCAAGTCGCCACTGCCCACGGCACGGTCTACGTCGCCGTGGAGCACCGGAACCGGCCGCGACAAAATGATTGAGCGAGGGAGATCATATGGCTCGACAAGACCGCCGCTGGGAAATTCGTCGCCGACGGAATCGGCGCAAAAAGCTAGCAAAGTTGCGTGCCCGCTACAGCGCCGCGCGCACCGCTGCGGAACGCGAGAAAATTCTCGCCAAGGTGCAGCGCGTAGCCCCCACAGTGACGCGCGACCAGTTCCTAGCCAGCGTGGAGGCCCAGGGACCTGCTCCGCGGCCTTCTTCGCGTAAGCCCCCCAGCCGCTCCAGTGCGAGCGCCGGCGCCTAAGCTGTTCCCCCCTTGCCCAGCCACCCCGTCCTTGGGCAGCTAAGGGGGTGTTTCAGTCCACGGGACCCTCTCCGAAGGCCAGCATCGCCGCGGTGTAAAGCAGTGCGTGCTCCCAGACGTGGGGCACGTCGTTTTGCGGCCAGTAATCTGGTGCAATCCCATCACCGTTGCGATCGACCTGAACCCTTCCGTACGACTCGGACATGTGAAGGGTGCCGTTCGTGGTCAGGTTGCGCACGAAGAACTGTACCGCGCGGCGCAACTCGGCCAACATGCGTTGGTCGTTGCGCTGGCGCGCCAAGTACGCCAACGCCAGTAAGGGCTCCGCGTTGTAACCGCTTTCCGGGGCGGTCCGATTCAAGATCGGATCGATCCCTCGCTCTCGTAAGACTTGCCCATGCGTGCTCGCCAGCGGGTCGTCAGGGGCGAGGAATCGTACCGGCCAAATGACCCAGGGAGCACGTGGACCATCGAGGTGCGGCACCGGGTCCTGGCGCAAGAAGTGGCGCGGAATGGCCTCCTCGAGTTCCCGAGCTCGGACTCGCCAGCGCTCCACTTCTGCTGGGTCGAAACCGCAATCTTCGGCGGCTTGAATCCCACTGCGCAGGGCCAGCAAAACCGTCTGAGCGCCGAGCAAGGTCTGCGTTAGCGGAATGTTGTCGTCCTCGTTCGCATAGCATTGAAGGTTGTTCGTTTCGTCCTTGCAGTTCGCCAGGTTCGTGGCACCGAGCGCAATGGAGGAGCAAACGGCCGCCAAGTAGTCCCGTCGCTCCACTGGGTCGCGCAAAAACTTGGCGTGCTCCCACAACGTCCACACCACCAGGCCCGCAGCGTCGATTTCGAAAGACAACGGCAGCCCCGGAATCGCCGCCACGGGGTCGGTGTAGTAGTTGGCTTCCACGGTGCCCGCGGGCACGCAGGCCGGGTAAGCCGGCTGTTGCCGGTTGCACGGACCGAAATCGTACAGCGGCGACCAGTCGGCGGGACGCTTCCGCTGCACCCGTGCGTAAAACTTGTTGTGGCGCGTGACCAGCTCGTGATAGCCCGCAAGATCGAGTGCGTAATTGATGAACGCCCCATCCCGCGGCCAGTCCTCCCCATAGGGCGGTTGCGTGTTCACGCTAGCCACGATGCCACCGCTTGCCTCGTCCATCGCCGTGCGGATGACGATGAGAGAACGCTTGGCAAACGCCAAGACCAGCGGGTCGTCGGTGTTCGGCAAACGCGCTGGGGCAAGAAAGCGCTCCCACCAACTTTCGGTAGACGCGCGCTGAAGCTCTACGCTTTCTGCTCGAGTGGCTCTCAGGAGGCCGTAGGCGTTGTCTCGCGTGTCGGCAATGGCAATGTCGATAGTCGCTCGAGCCTTGTTGTCAGTAAACGTGAGCTGCTTGGCTAAAGCCGCATTGGCTTGACAAGCTGCAATGGGCGAACCGGAGAGCTGACCATCGGCAGCGTCACTATAAGCGCTTTCCGCGTCGTACACCCAACCAAGCCGGCTACGACACTCACCCAGGGGGCCTTGAGGGTGAGTGATTTGCCGCTCGCACTGAAACGCCATGCGCACGAATTCGGCAAACGCTTCTCCCAGGTCGAATACGCGAATGGTGTTCTCGGCCAAGCGGCTCTGGAGGCGGCAGATGTCGGTTTGGTCGAAGCCGCATTGGTACCCGTCGTCCCCGCCACGCACCCCCATGGCGATGTACACCCCGGGCTCATCGAGCTCCTGGATCAGTGCCGCCACTTGCTGTTGCAGTGCAGTCCCGTGGCCAGGCTGCCGCAAGATTTGCGACACTCTTGCCAGCCGATGCTGGTGCACCCGCTCGCTTTGCGGAAGGTAGTGCAAAATGGCCCGCTCTTGCGCATCGTAGACAACGGCATGGTCATTTTTGAAGTCCAGCGCCCAGTCAGCTACGGCAAACAGGGGCTGTCGCGACATCGTTGGAGCGAAATTGCTGTAAAAAACCAAAGTGGCCTCTTGCACCGGCGAACCTGCTAACCGCTCCACCTCGTAGTGATTCACGAGCACGTTGCGCTCGGGCAAGATGAATTGGTAAGCGCGGACAAGGAGTCGAAGCTCGTCGTGGCGCATGAGTGTGAGGGCAACGTTGGAGCTGTCCGAGGTGTACCGCTGTTCATGGTGCCACGGTAAGTCCCGCAACCACGTAAACCCACGCTGGCCCGAACGCGTGCGGTACGCCAGCCCGGGGAAGGCTCCGGCGCTATCGAACGCACCAAAGTGCGGCTTGAGACGCGCATCGGGGTCGTTGGAGGTGAGATAGTCCAGCTGATCGTAGTAACTCGGACCGGGCCACTTCAGCGACGTAATTTCGCCGCAAAGCGAGATCGTGCTCGTGAGCTTCCCCGAACCTAGCGCGGCGTTCGTGTTCGTTGCCCCCCATTGCAACTCGAACGGATTGGGCGCATCTGGCAGCACCCCCAGTTGCGGGCATGGTGGCCGTGCAGCCGCTCCTGTACCCGCCGGGGGCTCGCCATCCGACCCGCAGCCTGCAACCAGCAGGCCAACAAGGGCACAGCAACTCCAGAGCAACACCGACTCTCGCTGCCACACTCTCTTCCAAATCATGTCCTCTTTGCCTTTCCTGGTGGATTCTCTTCGCCGATGCGACCGTGCTCCGCTAGCAAAAAACGGCGGCTTGGTTCAGGGGCTCACTTGCACCTCGAACCCCAAACCACGGATGCGCTGGGCAATGCCGTCCAATACCTCCGTGGACAAGGCTGCCAGATGATCAGCCTCCGGCTGCGCCGAGGGACGTGCCAGCGTGTAGAGAAGCACGCCCAAAATCGGTACACCTCGCTGCCGCAAACGCCGCAAGAAATCCAAGTAAGCCGTGATCTCTGCCTCAGGCGGCGGCGTGCCATCCCAGGCAAAGACGCAGGTCTGAATCCACGTGCGCGAAAGCTCCGCACAGATCGTCAGGTTGCGTTCGACCCGCTCCGGGGACACTCTCGTGCGGTTCACCAGCCAAAGGCCTTCCGGCGTCACACGGTCCACCTTGAACCAAACCTCGCCCTGCAACGCTCCCATTTCTGCGATTCCCTGCCGCACGTGGGCGCGCTGCAGCTGACTGCCGTTGGTGATCAAAATTGTCTTCACGCTCGCCCCGATTCCCAGGGCTTCGCGCACTCGCCGGATGGTGCCGACCACTTCAGCAAACTCGCGAGCGGTGGTGGGCTCGCCGTTTCCCGAGATGGCGATGTCCCGCAACACCTGAAAACCAGCCGGCAGATGCCGCTGAAGATAATCGCCCTGCAGAACTAGCCGTAAAAACGCTTCCAACTCCCCCTGGAGCTGCGCGACATCGATCGAGGGGGCCGCCCCTCTTTGCAACCCTTCCACCTGACAGTAAACGCAGCGCCAGTTGCACGCGTTGTTCGGATTTAAATTCACGCCCACCGACAGCCCACCGGCGCGGCGCGAAAGCACCGGGTAGACGTAGCGTAAGCCTGCGCGCTCGCGCGAGTGGTCGGTTGTGGTGAGCACGGTGTGGTCCATTCCCTGCGGATTTCTTCTAGAGTCCGCTCCTACGGATACAAGCGCGCCCTTTTCGCTCCCCCTGCCTTGCCCGGGCCGCAAGAACATACTAAACGTTCAGTATGGCCGCTCCCGCCGAGCGATCCCGAGAAAACCCGCGCCGCGAGCTTTTGAACGTGGCCATCGACTGCTTTGCGAAGTACGGCTACGCGGCTACATCGATCGATCGCATCGCCAAGGCCGCGGGGGTGACGAAAGGGGCGTTGTACTATCACTTCAAAGACAAAGAGGAGTTGCTGCTCGAGTCGGTAAAGCACCGGCTCGGCCAGTTCGAGCGGCGGGTCGTTCAGGAGGTCGCTCCGATCACCGATCCGGCGGAGTCCATTCGAACTTTAGGCCGCATCTGTCACCAACACGCCACCAAGAGCAATCACCGGCGTCTCATCGTCACCCTGATGGTGGAAGCGTTGGATACTTACCCCGCTCTCGAGCGGGTGTTTCGTGACATGATGCGCCGTTTCCGTGCGTTTGTGGCCCAGTTGATCGAGCAAGGCAAGCAGCGCGGCGATTTCCGTTCCGACGTCGACTCGCAGTTGGCTGCGGGAATGTTTGCCGGGGCCGTCATGGGACTGGAAATCCAGTACTACCAAGACCCGGCGAGCTTCGACTTGCGCCGCGCACTCGAGGAGAGCTGCGAACAGTTTCTTGGCTGGCTCGGTCGCCAGGCCCCCAGAGCCAGGTGGAAACAAAGGAGGAACTAAGCCATGGTGAGTTTCGAACCGAGCGAGGAGCAACAGCTCGTCCGTGACACGGTTGCCGCGTTTGCCCAAGAACAAGTGCGTCCGCAAGCCCGCGCCAGCGACGAAAGTGGCGAGATTCCGGCTAGCTTGGTTGAGCAGGGCTGGGAGTTAGGGTTGACGCAAGCGCTGATCCCCGAAGCGTACGGAGGCGCGGGGGAGGCCCACAGTGCGGTGACCAGTGCGTTGTTCATCGAGGAGCTTGCTTGGGCCGACCTGTCCATTGCCTGCCACTTGCTAGCGCCTCGTTTGTTGGTGGTACCGCTAATCGAAGCTGGTACCGAGGAGCAAAAGCGGCGCCTGTTGCCGCGCTATACCCAAGCCAGCTTTGCAGCGGCTACAGCGGCGGTGGTAGAGCCGCGGTGGGACTTCGACCTGGCCTCCCTTTCCGTTACCGCAACACGGCGCAACGGAAGCTACGTCCTCTCGGGCACCAAGTGCTTCGTGCCGCTTGCCGCCGAAGCAGAGCACGTGGCTGTGTTCGCGCGCGTCGGGAACGGCGACGAAGTTGGGGTATTCTTACTCGAGCGCGGCACTGCGGGAATGAACATCCTCGAGCGCGAGAAAAACATGGGTCTCAAAGGCCTGGCCACTTACGAAGTGGCGTTCGAGCAATGCCGTATACCGACGGAGCAGCGGCTGGGTGGTGCGGCCGGTTGCGACGTGAATCGCCTCCTCAACTTGCAGCGTGTGGCTCTGGCTGCAGCGGCGGTAGGGGTGGCGCGTGCTGCGTTCGAGTATGCGCGCGATTACGCCAAGGAGCGCAAAGCCTTCGGCGTGGCTATTGCACAAAAGCAAGCCATCGCGTTCATGCTCGCGGAGATGGCGATCGAGATCGACGCTGCGCGCTTACTCACCTGGGAAGCTGCTTGGAAGCTCGACCGGGGGGAGGACGCCACGCGCGAGGCGGTCCTCGCCAAGCAGTACGCGGCCAACATGGCACTAATGGTGGCAGACCGTGGGGTTCAGATTCTCGGAGGTCACGGTTACATTCGCGATCACCTCGTGGAGCTATTTCTCCGCAATGCCCGCGGCTTTGCCACATTCGAAGGGCTGCTGACCGCATAGAGCACGAGGAGAAAGGAGCAAGGCTATGATCGATTTCGAACTTCCGCCACAGGTCCAACAAGCCCGCGACATGGTGCACATGGTTGCGGAAACCATGATGCGTCCGATCGCACGCGAGTACGACGAGCGCGAACACGAGAAACCGTGGGACTTCCTCCATACCATGTGGGAGGCCTCGAAGGCCACGAATCCGGTCAGCTTCGGCGGCGGGGGAAAGAAGGAGCCTGGCACACCTTCCGTCCGCAACCTGCAAACGGTGGTGAGTATCGAAGAGCTTTCCTGGGGCGACGCCGGCCTCTACCTTTCCATACCCAATCCTGGGCTTGGCGGAGCAGCCATCGCTGCCGCGGGCACAGCGGAACAACGGGAACGCTTCCTCGCCCGTTTCCGCTCTGGCCCTCCCAAATGGGGCGCCATGGCGATCACAGAACCCCACTGCGGTTCCGACACCGCCGCCATTGCCACCACGGCCGTGCGCGACGGCGACCACTGGGTGCTCAATGGCACCAAGATTTTCGTCACCAGCGGGAAGATGGCCGCCCAGGAGTCAGACGGCTTTGTGGTGGTATGGGCCACAGTGGACAAATCCGCGGGGCGCGCCGGCATCAAGGCATTCGTGGTGGAGCGAGGCACGCCGGGAATGACGGTGGTGAAGGTGGAAGACAAAATGGGGATCCGCGCCTCGGACACTGCCATGATCGTTTTCGAGAACTGCCGCATTCCGCTCGATAACATCCTCGGAAACCCGGAAGTGCAACGGTCGACCGAAGGGTTCAAAGGCGCCATGGCAACGTTCGATGCGACACGCCCTGCAGTGGCCGCCAGCGCCATCGGTATTGGTCGCGCCGCGCTCGACTTCGTGCGTGCCGAGCTCGAGAAACAGGGCGTCAAGATCCGTTACGGGGTATCGCGCAACAAACTCACCGCCATCGAGCGCGACTTCATGGACATGGAAGCGACCTTGCAAGCGGCCCGCTTGCTTACTTGGCGTGCGGCTTGGCTTATGGACCAAGGCCGGCACAACAACCTCGAGGCGTCGATGGCAAAGGCGAAAGCTGGCCTGGCGGTAACGCAAGTGACCCAAAAGGCAGTAGAGTTACTGGGACCTCTCGGTTACTCGCGCAAGTACTTGCTAGAGAAATGGATGCGCGACGCCAAGATCAACGACATCTTCGAGGGCACGCAGCAGATCAACTTGCTGATCGTGGCGCGCCGGATCCTTGGCTACTCGAGCAAGGAATTGAACTGACCCCCGTATCCTGGTAGCCGTGGCGCCCTGGCAGGATCCGCTTGCGCCAACACCTTGACCTACAGTAGCCTGCGCGGTCTATGGCGGCCACACGGATTGGACTCATTGGCGCTGGAGTCATCGGCTCGACGCACGCGGCCGTACTGCAGCAAATTGGCCTGGTGTTTCCCGGCCGCGTCGAATTAACCGCGGTGGCCGACCCAGACCCGCTCGCGCGTGAACAAGCGGCGGCCACGTTTGGCTTCCGCCAAGTATTTACCGATGGTCACGCCTTGCTCGATCAGGCCCACATTGACGCTGTCTTTATTTGCCCCCCCACCGCCTTTCACGCCGAATTCGTCGGCCACGCAGCGCAGCGAAAAGTGGCCATTTTTTGCGAGAAACCTCTTGCCATGTCGTATGCCGAGGGAGCGTCTATGGTGGAGACGGTGCGACGTTCCGGTGTGCCCCACCAAATCGGCTTGGTGCTCCGTTTCTCTGCGGTATACACCGTGATGCGCCAGATGCTGCGCTCCCCGGAGTTCGGCGAACCGCTGGCGGTTGTTTTCCGAGACGATCAGGTGTTTCCTATCCGCGGTATCCACCACAGCCCCTGGAGGGCAGATCGGGCGCTGACCGCCGGCGGCACGCTCATCGAGCACGGTGTCCACGACCTCGATTTGCTCGTGTGGATGTTCGGTCACCCCACCCATGTTCAGGGCTGGATGCGCAATGTCGCCGGTCATCCAGGAGTGGAAGACTACGTCGCGGTGGAACTCGGCTTCGCGGGAGGCCTACAAGCCCAGCTTGTCAACGTGTGGCACGATATGGTGCAACGCACTTCGAACCGACGACTGGAAATCTTCGGGCGCCGCGGGTTCGTTGCTAGCGACGCCGACTTTCTCGGACCCATCCAGTGGCAAGTCGGCGATGGTCCGGAAACCGAGCTTCCCGCAGCAGAAGTTCTCGAGCGCTTTCGCCAGATCACGCCCGTGGAACCTGCCACCCTTGGGGAGCTTGCCGGAGTGGCCTACCTCGTACAAGATTTGCGGTTCCTGCAGGCACTGTGGGGAGGGAGTTCCCCATATCCTGGCCTCGAGGTCGGCCTCGAAGCCCAACGTTTGGCGGAAGCGGTATATCATTCCGCACGCACAGGCCAGTCTGTGAATTTGGCAACCTTTCCCTCGGCAAAGAAGTTCCAGCGCTCGCGGCAATCGGCTTAAAGCCTAGGGCCGCCCTTGGCCCGAACGCTGCCTTGTGGCAAGCGCTGGCCAAGGAGGAACAAGCCATGCTCAAGCTCGAGTCGTTCGCCGGCATCCGTGCGGTGGTTACCGGCGCTTCCAGCGGCATCGGCGAGCTACTCGCCCGACGACTAGCGCGAGAAGGCGCTCACGTCGCCCTCGTGGCCAGGCGCAAGGCGGAGCTCGAGCGCGTTGCCGCCAGTATGGCGAATGGCGGCGGCCGTGTCTTGGTGGTGCCTGCCGACGTCGCGCGGCGCGATGAAGTGTTTGCCGCAGCACAGCGGATTCTCGGCGAGTTCGGTGGCGTGGAACTGCTGGTCAACAATGCCGGCTACGGCGGACACCGACGATTTATCGATTGGGACATCGACGACATCGAGCGCATCATGCAGGTGAACTACTTTGGAACGGTCTACTGGACCAAAGCTCTTCTCCCGAAAATGCTCGAGCAGCGCCGCGGCTGGATCGTGATCATGGCCTCGGTTGCCGGCAAACTCGGCGTGCCGGACGAAACCGCCTACGCAGCAACGAAGTTCGCTCAGGTGGGCCTGGCGGAGGCGCTCTCCTACGAAGTGGAAGACTTTGGTGTTCACCTTCTCACCGTGTGCCCAGGTGCCGTAGATACACCCTTCTTCGATGAGCAAGCTCGTCAGCGTATGCCGGACGTGGCCAAACGGCTGATGATCCCACCGCAACGCGTGGTAGATGCGACGATTCGTGCGCTTCGCACTGGAAAACGCGAGATCACCGTGCCACCGTTTATTCGCGTCAGCTACATCGTCCGAGCCTTGGCTCCAGGCGTGTTGCGGCGCCATACGAAGCGGCTAGCTCTGCCAGCCACTTCGTGACGCGTTGCACCGCCATCGCCGCACAACTATATGCGCCAAGCTTCGCCACTCATGTCTCGCGCTACAGCCACTGCACTAGCCATTGTGCGTGTACCAAAAGGGGCTCCTCGACCCACGGATGACGAGTTTCGTCGCGCCCTCGATGAGGACCGTGCTCGACTTCGTCTCGAGCCTCACCCGGACATTCCCGATTTCTTCGTCGCTGGTCCCTTCTCGATTACCCTCGACGGACAGGAGTTCGACGAATACGTCGTGTGGGAGCGGTAAAGCCAACGAGTCGCCGCGCGGGGGTTAAACCTGTCGCCAATTTTTAGCCCGCCTCGCCGCGCCCTCTTTCCCACCAACCACCCCTGCGCTACGAGGCTTGTCTATACTGGCCATGGCGGAGGGGAGCCAGCCGACGCGGCGAGGCAAAACAAATCCACGGCGGTCGTCTAGCCGAACCCGCCGGCGCCGGCAGTGGTCCCTCAAGGTTCCGTTGTTGCCTGCCCTCCAATTCGTCGTCGAGTGGCTATCCCTCACCGTAGTCGCGAGTACGGCAGCGCTCTGGGTGTTCAGCCAGGCGTACCCCTCTTCGTGGTTTGTGCGCCCGCCCTGGCTCCGTTGGGTGGGGAGCATGGCGGCAGCCCTGGTCTCGGCGATCGGGCTCATGGCGGGCTGGTCGCTGCTGCGCGCCAGGCTCGCCAAGGCGCACCGCTTCTTCCCCAGCGTGCTTGCCTGTCTCCTCGCCGTAGCCGCGGGCTTTCTCCTGGTGCAAGGCAACAACTCTCTCCAGGGTTACGCCGAACTCCGGCGGCAGCTCGCGACGCGGGAAGAAAGCGAGCGCGACCGGATCGCACACCAAGTGTATGCAGCATACCGACGGGCGAAGCTCGAGGAGCTAACAGCGCTCTTGCGCCGAGCCACGCCCTACCTCCCCGCAATCGACGAAGCGGCAGCGCGCTTCCATCTTCCGCTGGAACTCCTCGTGGGGATTGCGGCTACCGAATCTTCCTTCCTGCCCCGCACCAGCCGCGACGGCGGCCGCGGCCTCTTCCAAATCACTGCCCCGCCCGAAGCCGCTCGCCGTGTCGTGGAGCGATTGTTGAAGGTACGGCAACTCGATCTCGATAACCCTCGAGACAACTCTTTCTTGGCCGCTGCTACCCTGCGGTATTACTGGCAGCAGCAAAACGGCGACCTGTTCTTGGCCCTGTTAGCTTACAATATCGGCCCGACGAACGGTGGGCTGCTCGAAATTATGCAGCGTTACGGAGCTAAAGACTTCCTGACGATCCAGCCCTACCTCCAAGCACTGCCAGCCGATTACCCGATTCGCGTCCTCACCGCCGCTTTGGCCTATCGCCTTTGGCTCCACTACGGGCAGCTTTTACGCTACGAGCTCGGCGACAACGCCCGCAAAATTCAATCCCTAGGCATACCAGGCCTCGACTCAGAAGGCACCGAGGAACGTATCGGTGTCGCTCCGCCTCACAGAAGCGTTGCCCTGACGCCAGAAGGGAGCGGCAAGCGGACGCTGCTCAACGGATGGGACGCGCCTCGGTCAGGGTCAGCCCTCTCCGCTGCTTTGGCCAGCAGCAGAGCCGTTGCCGTTCGAGCGATCCTCCGGCTCGGCTTCACGCTCAGCTAGCCGGGCCACCGCTACTACCCGTTCCTCACCGGCGAGTTCGATGAGCCGAACCCCTTGGGTGTTGCGCCCGATCACGGAAACATCGCGTACCGGGAAACGAATCACGCGGCCGGAGTCCGTGACGAGCATCACTTCGTCTTCATCGCGCACCATTTGTACGCCCACCACCTTGCCGGTCCGCTCGGTGACTTTCATGGTGATGATGCCTTTACCGCCACGTGACTGCACACGATACTCTTCCATGGCCGTGCGCTTCCCAAAGCCTCGCTCCGACACCGCGAGCAGCGTTGCCGCGGGGTCGACCACGTCGAGGCCCACGACCGCATCGCCGTCCTCCAGCGCAATCCCCCGCACTCCGGTAGCGGTACGACCCATGGGGCGAACGTCCTCCTCGCGAAAGCGAATCGACAGTCCGGCCGCAGTGGAAAGGATGATTTCACGCTGTCCATCGGTAAGCCGCACGCCGATCACCTCGTCACCCTCTTCCAAGGAAATCGCCGCAATCCCGGCACGCCGTGGGTTCGAAAAGGCCTTGAGCGGCGTCTTTTTCACCGTTCCGCGCCTCGTGGCGAAGAACACGTACGCCTCCTCGCTGAAGTTGCGCACCGGCAGCAGCGCGGAAATTTTTTCCTCTCCAGAAAGTTCCAACAAGTTGACCATCGCCTTGCCCCGGGCGGCGCGGGCGCCCTGGGGAATCTCGTGTACCTTGAGCCAAAACACCTTCCCTGAGGTGGTAAAGACCAGCAAATACGCATGCGTCGACGCTGTAAAAAGATGCTCCACGAAGTCCTCTTCTCGAGTAGTGGCGCCGATCAGTCCGCGCCCGCCGCGACGCTGCGAGCGGTACTCACTCAAGGCACTCCGCTTCACGTAACCAGCGTGGGAAATGGTGACCACGACTTCTTCGTCGGCAATCAAATCCTCCACCGAAAGCTCTTCGACGGACTCCACGATGTCCGTGCGCCGCGCATCCCCATACTGCTTTTGGATGTCGCGCAACTCTTGAACAATGAGAGCAGCGACCTCCCGTTCGTCGGCCAGAATTTTCCGATAACGACCAATTCGTTCGATAACCTCGTCGCGTTCCGTCAGAAGTTTTTCCCGCTCGAGATTCGTCAGTCGCTGCAAACGCATCTCGAGGATGGCCTGTGCCTGACGCTCGCTCAAACCCAAGCGCTCCATCAGCCCCGTTCGGGCAGTAGCCGGATCCGCAGCGCTGCGGATGAGCTGAAGCACTTCCTCCAGGTGATCGAGCGCGGCCTTGAGGCCGTCGAGGATGTGGAGCCGTTCCTCGGCCTGGCGGAGCTCGAACACCGTGCGCCGCACGATGACCTGGCGGCGATGGTCGAGGAACACCGACAAAGCCTCGCGGAGGCTGAGTAGCCGCGGGCGGCGATCGACGATGGCCAAGAGAGTGACATTGAAGGTGGTTTGTAAATCGGAAAGCTTGTAAAGCTGGTTCAGCACGACCTCGGCAACCGCGTCGCGCTTCAGTTCCACCACGATTCTTAGCCCATCGCGGTCGGACTCGTCGCGCAGGTCTGCAATGCCCATCACGCGCTTCTCGTTCACCAGTTCTGCAATTCGCTCAATCAAACGCGCTTTGTTCACCTGATAAGGGATCTCGGTAATCACGATGCTTTGGCGACCGGTTTTCGGTTCGGTCTCCACCATGGCCCGGCCCCGCACAGGAATGGCACCACGGCCCGTGCGGTATGCCTCGCGGATCCCTTCGCGGCCGAGGATCAAGCCGCCGGTGGGGAAGTCAGGTCCGGTCACGTACTCCATCAGTTTTTCGGCGCTCAACTGCGGCTGCTCCACCAAGGCAACCAGCGCATCGATAACCTCGGAGAGGTTATGCGGTGGGATACTCGTCGCCATTCCCACAGCGATGCCGGCGGCGCCGTTGATCAACAAATTCGGAACACGGGAGGGGAGGATGACGGGTTCCTGGAGAGTTTCGTCGTAATTGGGAACGAAATCGACCGTCTCCTTGTCGATGTCCGCCAAGAGTTCTGCGGCGATGCGCGCCATGCGGATTTCGGTGTAACGCATGGCCGCGGGTGGGTCGCCATCGATGGAACCAAAGTTTCCCTGCCCGTCGATCAGTGGGTAGCGCATGGAAAAATCCTGTGCCATGCGCGCCACGGCCTCGTACACCGGCGCGTCCCCATGGGGATGGTATTTACCGATGACGTCGCCGACGACACGGGCCGATTTCTTGTACGGCTTGTTCCAGTCGTTACCCAAGTCGTACATGGCATACAGAATGCGGCGTTGCACCGGCTTCAACCCGTCCCGCGCGTCCGGGACGGCGCGGCTGATGATGACGGAGAGGGCGTAGTCCATGAAGGACTGACGCATTTCGTCTTCTATGTTCACCGGGATGCGGTGGCCCTTTTCCAGCTGTTCCATGGGTCGCCGTTCGTCCTGCGCAGTGGAATCAGATGTCTAAATTGCGCACGCTTAACGCGTTTTCCTCGATGAATCGGCGCCGCGGCTCCACCTCTTCGCCCATGAGGGTAGAAAAAACTTCGTCTGCCTCGTACGCGTCCTCGATCTTCACTTGGAGAAGCGTGCGCGTCTCCGGATTCATGGTCGTTTGCCAAAGTTGTTCTGGGTTCATTTCCCCCAGCCCTTTGTAACGTTGAATGTCCACGCCACGTTTCGCCTCGGCCAAAATATGCTGGGCCAATTCTCGCAGCGAGCTAACCTCGAGGGTGTGCCCGTCGTCTCGCAAAATGTAAGGGGGCCCTCCGAGGGGTAAAAGCTCAGCGGAAATGCGCCGCATTTCCTCGTACTCGGGCGAACTAGCAAACGGGAGGTCCAGTAAGAACTCCCAGCTGCCTTCTTTACCGCGCAGCTGCACGCGCACACGGAAGCACGAGTGCTCCTCGTCGGGCTCGACGATCGCGGAAACGTGCTGCTCTGCCGTAACCGGCTTTCCCTCGAGCTGCGACCGTAGGTCGTGGGCGAGTCTGTCCAACGCCTCCGCATCGCTTAGAAGGGCTGGGGAAAACCGTCCATCCTGCAGCAAATACTCGAGGACCTCGCGCTTGCGCCGGTGGCGCTCCGCAAGTTGCAAGAGCCTCTCTAGCCGCCGTACGCGCCGAACGATGTTCTTGATGGCAGGGCCACTCCAGTGTTGCCCGGTCGAAGGAGACTCCATCACGAGTTTCTCCGTAGCCAGGTCAAGCAAGTAATCTTCGAGGGCAGCGTCGTCCTTCAAGTAGCGCTCGCTTTTCCCCTTCTTGACGCGGTATAGGGGTGGTTGTGCGATGTAAACGTGGCCACGCTCAATGAGTTCTTGGAACTGCCGGTAAAAAAACGTCAGTAACAAGGTGCGGATGTGCGAGCCGTCTACGTCCGCATCCGTCATGATGATGATGGTGTGATAACGCAGCTTAGAAATATCCTTGTCATCCCGGCCAATCCCAGTGCCGAGTGCCGTAACTAGAAGGCGAATTTCCTGCGAACTCAGCATTTTATCGAACCGGGCTTTTTCCACGTTCAGAATTTTCCCGCGCAGCGGTAGGATCGCCTGGTTCCGCCGATCCCGGCCTTGCTTGGCCGAGCCCCCGGCTGAGTCGCCCTCGACAATAAACAGTTCCGACTTAGCTGGGTCGCGCTCTTGGCAATCCGCGAGCTTTCCCGGCAACGAACCAGAGTCGAGAGCGCCCTTGCGGCGAGCGAGTTCCTTGGCCTTACGTGCTGCCTCGCGCACGCGCGCCGCTTCTAACGCCTTGGCTGCAATCTTCCGCGCCTCGGTGGGGTGTTCCTCGAGGTACTGTCCCAGTTTTTCATTTACCAAGGCCTCGACAAAACCGCGAACGTCACTGTTTCCTAGTTTGGTTTTGGTCTGGCCCTCGAACTGCGGCTCTCGTACTTTCACGGCAATGACCGCTGTAAGGCCCTCCCGGACGTCTTCTCCTTGCAGAGCCTCGGCATCTTTCTTCAGCAAGCCGTGGGCAAGCGCGTACTGATTGATCGTCCGTGTCAGCGCTGCCTTGAAGCCAATTAAATGCGTGCCACCTTCGATGGTGTTGATGTTGTTGGCAAACGAGAAAACCGTTTCCGCGTACGACTCGTTCCACTGCATCGCGATTTCCGCTTCGCAGCCGTCGCGCGACCCCTGCAGGTACACCACGTCTTGGTGCAGCGGTGTCTTCGCACGATTCAAGTGGCGCACGAATTCCTCGATGCCCCCGCGGTACATGAACTCGTGCTGCTTTTGCGTTCGTTCGTCCTCGATGGAGATCCTTACCCCGCGATTTAGGAAGGCAAGTTCACGAAGACGCTGGGAGAGAAGCTCGAAACTCAAGTCCGTTTTTTCGAAGATCCATGGGTCAGGCTTGAAGGTTACCCGCGTCCCCCGTGCCTCCGTGCGGCCAACTTCTCGCACGGGGGCTTCTGGACAACCTCGGCGATAGCGCTGGACATAGACCCTACCATCGCGCTTCACTTCTACTTCCAGGAACTCGGACAACGCATTGACCACCGACACGCCTACACCGTGCAACCCCCCGGATACCTTGTAGGCACCACTACCGAATTTTCCGCCAGCGTGGAGGCGCGTCATCACCACCTCGACCGCTGACACCCCTTCGGTCTCGTGCACATCCACAGGTATGCCACGCCCGTTGTCCTCCACGGTAACGGAGCCATCCACGTGGATGGTCACACGGATGTCATCGCAGAATCCCGCCAAGGCCTCGTCAACGGAGTTATCTACGACCTCGAAGACAAGATGGTGAAGGCCGCGCTCACTGGTGTCACCAATGTACATCCCAGGACGCCGCCGCACCGCTTCCAGCCCTTCGAGTACCGTAATCGCAGCGGCGGTGTAGCTACCCTGACTCTCACCTCCACCTACGCCAACTGCTGGCGCACTTTCTCCATTCAAAAACTGTTTTTCTTGCACGCGAAAACTCTAGCAGACGAGAGCCCCCGGGGAAACTTGAGATCGGCAAAAAAAACTACGTAAAACCAATAGCTTAACTGAAAGATACAGGGTCCATCAAAACGGTTTTTGTCTCCGCCGTTGCTGTCTACCTTAGCTGAGGCGCATTGGCATGAGAACGTAGAGGAACTCTGGCTCGTCCGGGACACGAAAAATTGTTGGCGACTCGTCGTCTTCTAACTCCACCGCGACCGTGGTGTCGCCGGGGAACAATCCCAACACGTCTAGCAAGTAACGCACATTGAAGCCAATGGTGAACGTGTCCCCCGTGTATTCTGCTTCAACCTCTTCCCGTGCCTCCCCCAACTCCGTGTTCCTTGCCCACATCTCCACCTTGCCAGAATCGAGTGTCAGCCGTACCGGATGCGTTTGCTCCACAGCGAGCACGCCCACGCGGCGCAGTGCCTGGCTCCAGCGCCCGGCGGGAATTCTCAGTGCCCGCTTTGACTCCCGCGGAATGACTGCCTCATAGCTAGGAAACTCCGCCTGAACGGTGCGCATTGCCAGTTCCACATCCCCTGCACCGAGAAAGACAACACCACCTGCGAACGTCAGTTGCACCTCGCCGCTTAGGCCGTCCAGGACTTTCAACATTTCCGTCACTGCTTTACGCGAGAGGATCACCGATGCGTCGGCGCGTACCCCCTTCAACGGCCGGCTCACTAAGCTTAAGCGATGCCCGTCAGAGGCAACGACATTCAGCAACCCATCGCGCCGCTCGAAACACACGCCACACAGCGCGGGACGAGCCTCATCTGCCGACGACGCAAACAAGGTAAGTTCCAACATGCGCCGGAGGTTCTCGGCATCGATGCTAAGCTGTGCCTTGGTTTTGGCCTCCGGGGCAGCAGGCATCGCCGGGAATTCCTCTGGATCGATACCGACGATGCGGAACTGCGAACGGCCTTGCTTGACTTCCAATTGGTACCGCTCGTCAGTGCGCAGTTCGATTTCTCCGTCGGCCAGCGAGCGGACGATCTCGTACAAAACCCGTGCATTTGCGGTTGCAGCCCCTCGTTTGCTTACAACAGCACCAGAGCGTCGGCGTAGCCCAATTTCCTGATCTGTGGCAAGAATGGTGGCCTCGCGGTTGCTAACCTGGATCAACACGTGAGCTAATACCGGTAGCGTAACCCTGCGATCGACAATTCCTTGTGCCAAATAGAGAGCACCCAGGAGGTCATCTTTCGTCATACGGCATTCCATATGTGTTCTCCTCGTTATCTTCTTTGCGGTGTTTTTAAGAAAATTTCGTATCCGTCGTATGGGTTGTGGATTTGTGAAAAACCCCTCGGCGGCGGGAAAAATTCTCCCTAACCGCTGTGGAAAATGCTTGCAAAGCGCTGTGCATAGTTACACGACCTACTCTCTCTCTGGGGCGGGTTTCCACGGTGACAGTGGGCTACCCTCACCAGTTCTCACAATGCGCCGGAGCGATTCAATGACTCGGCGGAGTTCCGGCTCCAGAGTCTGGCGCCGCTCGATACTCGTCACCGCGTGAATGACAGTGGTGTGGTCTCGGCCACCGAAACATTCGCCGATGTAGGGGAAAGAAGCACCGAGATCCTGGCGGCAAAGATACATGGCAATTTGCCGGGCGGTGGCAATGGCGCGGGAACGGCGCGGCGACCGGAGGTCCTCTACCCGCAAACCAAAGAAGTGAGCCACGGTTTCCTGAATTCGCTCTAAGGTAACGGGTCTGTCCTCGCCTCTGGTCGTCGAGCCAAGCACTTTTTGCGCTAGGTCCAAGGTTATGTCCGCTCCCGTAAGAGAGGCCAAGGCAAGGAGCCTGGTTAGAATGCCGTGAAGTTCGCGGACGCTGTGGCCGAGATGTTGCGCTAGCGTCAAGGCAACCTCGTAGGGGAGTTCTACCCCCTCGAGTTGTGCCTTCCTCTGCAAGATGGCCACTCGGGTTTCCAGCTCGGGCGGTTGTATGTCCACGACGAGGCCCCAGGTGAAGCGGTTTCGCAGGCGCTCTTCGAGTTGCAGGAGTTCGTCCGGGGGCCGGTCTGCTGCAAGTACGATTTGCTTGCCGGATTCATGCAAGGTGTTGAAGATATGAAAGAATTCTTCCTGCGTTCGCTCGCGCCCGGCAAGCAGCTGGACATCATCGACGAGAAGAACGTCGATGCGGTGGAAACGAGCCTTGAAGTGCGGTAGGCGATTGCGCCGGATGGCGTAAACAACTTCTGCCATAAAGGCGTCAGCCGTTACATAGCGCACCTCCAGAGCGGGGTGCTGTTCGCGGATGCCGTGAGCGATGGCGTGCAGTAGATGGGTCTTGCCAAGGCCAACGTTGCCGTAAAGGAAAAGTGGGTTGTACTGCCGGCCTGGGTTACGGGCCACCGCGAAGGCAGCCGCATGAGCAAATCGGTTGGTAGGGCCGACAACAAAATGCTCGAAGGTACGCCCGTGGCCGGTGTCGGGGATGCCTTCGGCTTCGTTGGAGTCAGGGGCGCGGAAAAACGGGAAGAGCTCACGCTGCGGTGAACGAGCAACACGAATGTGGACCCGCACGGGTCGCCCCATCGCCTGCGAGAGCGAGGCTTGAATTTTGGGGAGCAGCTTCTCGCGGGCGATTGCCGCTAGTAAGGGCTTTACCTCCAGCAAACAGCGCTCTTTGTCGTGAGCTACATACTGGACTGCACGCAATGCAGCCTCTTCTTCCATCGTTGCAGCTTGGCTGCGTAATCGCTCGATGACGGAGTTAAGCTGCTCTCGCATCGGCCTATCCACAGTTGGGGACAAGATCGAATTGCCTCAATTGCACCCACGCATAGTACCTGTGCGCAAAGTCCTTGTCCACAGCTTATCCACAGCTCCTGCTGACTCGCTCTAGCGCTCACCCTCGGGGGTGTGTCCGTGTGCAGAGCGGCGGGTCGTTGAGCCTCAGTGCAGGGGGCGCTAGCGACCTGCGCATGGCGTCGTCGCTATCTGCCCAATTATTTCATCGAGCTCAACGCAGCATCCCCGGCGGGGTAAACAGCCCCGTCCGCGCGTGGAAGGCGGTGGGCGGAGAGCCCCGGTTTATCCAGCGTGGTAAAGGTTGTTTTGTATGGGATGTGGAGGGGCGATCTTACATCGACTACGTCGGCTCTTGGGGCCCGTTAATCCTCGGACACGCCTCGCCCGAAGTGCTGCGGGCCATCAACGATGCGATGCGCGATGGTACGTCGTTCGGGGCGCCAACGCCCCGAGAGGTCGAGTTCGCCGAGAAGCTTTGTAGCGCTTTGCCCTCTGTCGAGATGGTGCGCCTCACAAGTTCCGGCACCGAGGCCACGATGGCACTGCTACGCCTGGCGCGTGCCTTCACCGGCCGAAGCCGCATCGTGAAGTTCGACGGTTGCTATCACGGCCATGTCGACTCCTTGCTTGTGGCAGCAGGGTCGGGGGCAGCAACCTTGGGTGTGCCTGACAGCGCGGGTGTGCTTCCAGCGGTGGCGGAAACAACCCTGGTAGCGACATTCAACGACATAGAGTCCGTCGAGGCTTGTTTCGACCGCTTTCCGGGGGAGATTGCGGCTGTCATTGTCGAGCCCGTTGTCGGCAATATGGGGGTGATACCTCCTGACGAGAACTTCCTGAGCGAGCTGCGAAAGTGCTGCGAAGAGAATGGGGCGTTGCTCGTTTTTGACGAGGTCATGACCGGTTTTCGGGTGGCTTGGGGTGGGGCTCAACAGCGGTATGGTGTCGTCCCCGATCTCACCTCCTTGGGTAAAGTCGTCGGTGGGGGGTTACCTCTGGCGGCGTTTGGGGGCCGGCGTGACATTATGGAGCTTGTGGCTCCGGTGGGTTCGGTTTATCACGCTGGCACGCTATCGGGAAATCCGTTGGCTGTGGCAGCGGGTTTACGAACGCTCGAGGTGCTGGAGCGACCCGGTACGTACGAGCGTTTGGAGGAGCTGGGACAACGTCTGGAAAAGGGCTTATGGGAAGTGCTGGCAGACAGCGGCGTACGCGGCTGCGTCAATCGGGTTGGGTCCATGTGGACCATCTTCCTCGGCGTCTCGCAAGTGCGCAATGCTCGAGATGCCAGAGCGGTGGACCGCGATCTCTTTTGCCGCTGGTTTCAGGGAATGCTCGAGGAGGGGATTTACTTGCCGCCCTCGCCGTTCGAGGCGGCGTTCCTTTCCTTGGCACACACCGAAGCCGAGATTGACGTTACCGTGGGCGCTGCGGCGCGGGTGCTCCGCCGCCTTGGGGGAGGCTGATGGCGTTCGACCCGCGAACCTGGGCGCGCCTTGGGCCGCTGCTTGCGGGGGGAACGGAGCTGGCGGCTGGTGTCGTCGGCGGGGTGATTGCAGGGTATTACTTAGATCGCTATTTGGGCTCGGCCCCGTGGCTCACCTTGTTGTTTACCGTTGCCGGGCTTGCCGGAGGTTTGGGCCGTTTGCTGTGGGTGCTGAAGCGGTTGGAGAAAAAACAGGATCCGGAGAATGAGTCTCGCCTTACGCAGCGTGATTGAGTGGCATATCGCTTTGTCCGCAGCGGCAGCTTTGGTTGTCGGTTGGAGCGGGGTGGGCGAAAGCTGGAGTTTGGTGGCGGGTGCGGCTTGGGCACTGATGAACCTGTTTCTGTGGGCCGTCATTGTTCGCACCTTGGTGCGAGTACGGCAGGGCGGAACTGTTCAGAAGCGGTTACGATGGATGACGTGGGGCGCCGTTACCGGCAAGATAGGGTTGTTTCTCGCGCTGGGTGCCGCGCTACTGCTGAAGCTACCCGTGGAGCCTGTGAGCTTTGCCGCTGGGGTGGCCGTTTTAACGTTGGCTTTCGTGCTGAGTTCCGTCGTTAGCAGCACGCGCCGCCCTGCATGGAAGGAGGCCTAAGCCGAATGGATCACTCGTTCCTATGGGTGCAGCTCCTCCCGGGTGTACGCGAGCTTCCGCCTCACACGGTGCATGCGACGCTGGTGATGATCTTGCTCGTCTTCTGGGCCTGGTTGGCGCGGCGGCAGATGCAGCGTGTGGCTGACCCAGTAGTACCGGATGCGACGCTGACCTGGCGCAACTCCATGGAGGTCTTTGTCGAGTGGTTCGTTGGCTTTATCGAAGGAGTGCTCGGTCCCGGAGGGCGCAAATACCTCCACGTGTATGCGACCTTCTTCATCTTTATCCTGGTGGCAAACCTCATGGGCTTGTTTCCCGGGTTTTCGCCGCCGACGAGTAACTTCAACGTGACCTTCGCGCTTGGGGTGACGTCCTTGCTCTTCTACGTGACGTTTGGCCTGCTGCACAACGGCATGGCGTACTTGAAGCACCATTTGGGACCGATTTTCTGGTTGGCTCCATTGATGCTTCCGCTGGAGATCGCGGACAACTTGATTCGACCGGTATCGTTGGGTTTGCGTCTTTTTGGCAACATGACGGGCGACCACTTGGTGCTAGAAATTTTTACGGAACTCACGAAGGTCATTATTCCAGTGGCCTTTTATGTGCTGGGGGCATTTGTTTCCTTGGTACAGGCGTTTGTGTTTACGATCCTCAGCGTGGTCTACTTGTCGCTGGCCATTGCTGATCACGGCCATCATGAAGAACACAAGCATGCGGAGGCCCACGTGTAGTGGGAAGCAGAGTTGCTTATAACGCTGTCGAAGCGGTGCCACCGGTGGCGAGGAGGACAGAGAAGGTGGGGTGCCAGACTTCTGGCGGCGACAAAGCTCGGAGGAGGTAGGTTATGCAGTCTCTCGTTCGCTTTTTCTCTTGGTTGGTCGCTGTGATGGCGATCGCTGTCCCTGCGCTGGCTGCGGAGGACGGAAGTGCCAGCGGCTGGATTGGTCTGGGCGCCGGTCTGGGCATTGGCATTGCCGCGGGTGGCGTGGCTTTGGGGCAAGGTCGCACTGGCGCCGCAGCCATGGAATCGATTGGCCGGAACCCGAACTCGGCTGATCGCATCCAAACGCCCATGATTATCGCCTTGGCCATGATGGAGGCTTTGGCGATTTACGCTCTGGTGATCACCTTCTTCTTACAAGGAAAGATTTAACCAGGCACATACGGTTTTGGGGGATCGGTATGCGGGAGGCGGAAGTGGGATGCATGCCCGCCTCCCCGTGGCTTGTGCCCCGGGAAGAGCCTGCGGTCCAGTTGTGACGTTTCTTGTAAGGCTCTTCGCGTCGGGGTTCTTTCTGGGGTACATTCCCGTTGCCCCGGGCACCTTTGGCTCGCTGATAGGAATCCCGCTAGCGGTTGCCCAGGCGCGATTGGTCGCTTGGGGGTGGTGGGCTCCTTTCGCGAGCTTTGCGTTGTTTGTCTGCGTTGCTTCGTGGATTGCCGGGCGAGCGGAAAAAGTGTTCGGGCGCAAGGACAGTAGCCGCATCGTCATCGACGAAGTGGCTGGTTATCTGGCAGCAACGCTGTTTCTGCCCGCCACATGGGGCGTGCTGCTGGCTGCCTTTGCCTTCTTTCGGCTGTTCGACGTCTTGAAGCCCTTCCCCGCCGCGCATATCGATCGGCAGCTGCATGGGGGTTGGGGGGTGGTGCTGGATGATGTCGTTGCGGGCATCTATGCCCAAGCGTGCGTGAGACTGCTGGTGGTCGCCGGCTGGCTGTAACCTCAGCTGTCAGTTGCCAGAAGCTGTCAGTTGCCAGAGGACCGGGGGCGCGCCGCTCGAGCGCTTGCCCACCTCGGACGTCGTGTTTCCAGCGACGCACCAGCCACTCCGTGCAGGCGGCGCACCAACACACCTTGCGCCATCAGTAGGAAGCCCCGGCGGGA
>CALAMI010000044.1 GCA_937925685.1 Candidatus Binatia bacterium
TTGTCGACTTGATTCTCGATATGGCTGGCTACACGACCGAGGCCGATCTCGCTTCGATGACCGTGGTCGAGCCGTCATGCGGAGGCGGCGCATTCATCTCAGCAATCGTCGAACGACTGCTGATCTCAGCCCAGGAGCACGGCCATTCATTCGATGCGCTCGCCGGTTCTGTCCGGGCATTCGACCTTCTCCGCCACAACGTAGAGATCAGCCGCAAAGCTGCAGAAGCCGCTTTGCTCTTCGCCGGTTGCGAGCCCACTCAAGCAACCGGCCTCGCTAGTTCTTGGATTCGCTCGGCCGACTTCCTGCTTGAAGAACACGAAGAACGCTCGGCCGATTTCGTAATCGGAAATCCGCCGTACATCAGACTCGAAGACGTCCCGACCGAAGTCTCCGATGAATACCGTCGACGCTGGTCAACCATGAAAGGCCGAGCCGATATCTTCATCGGCTTCTACGAAAAAGGCCTTGATCTACTGAAGGCCGAGGGAAAGCTCGCCTTCATCTGCGCCGACCGCTGGATGCGCAACCAATACGGCGGAGCGCTCCGCAGCCTTATTGCCGATAGGTATGCGATGGACTCGGTCGTTGTAATGCACGACGTCGACGCATTCGAAGAGCAAGTCTCGGCCTATCCAGCCATCACCCTTATTCGCAGCGGCCAGCAGAAGGCTGCGAAGGTCGTCGAAGCCAATGGCCTACTCGACGAAGCGTCGGCCAGTTCCCTCGCTCCATGGGTCACGAGCCCACGACGGCAGGCTCCCTCCTCCCCCGCTTTCGAAGCAGCGAAGCTGCCAACGTGGTTCGATGGCCCGGGCCTCTGGCCCTCGGGCTCACCCCAGAACCTTGAACTGCTCGCCGATCTTGAGCGCCGCTTCGAACCGTTGGAAAACCCCGCAACGGGAACCCGGGTTGGAATCGGGGTCGCTACCGGCTGCGACGACATTTACCTCCGCAACGACCAACCCGACGTCGAACCAGACCGCCTGCTTCCAATCGTGAAGTCTGGCGATATTGCCTCGGGCTCGATCGAATGGTCAGGCACCTCGCTCGTTAACCCGTGGAACGATGCAGGGCTCGTCGACCTCGATGATTACCCGCAGTTGGCCAAGTACCTAGAACGGAACAAGAAGCGCATCAAAGAACGCCACGTTGCCAAGAAGAACCCCGGCAACTGGTTCCGAACTATCGACCGGGTGACCCCAGAGCTCATCGACCGACCGAAACTCCTGCTGCCCGATATGAAGGCAGCCGCTCACCCAGTGCTCGACCCTGGTGGCTTCTACCCCCACCACAACCTCTACTACATCGTCTCCGACACCTGGGATCTCGAAGTCCTCGGTGGACTCCTACTCTCTGACTTCGCCAACCTTTTCGTCGGCGCCTACTGCGTCAAGATGCGCGGCGGGACCTATCGCTTTCAGGCGCAATACCTGAGGAAGATTCGGGTTCCTGGCTGGGAGTCGTTGGAGGCGAACTTGAAGGCGAAACTGATGAGAGCATTCCGGTCACGAGACAGAACGCTTGCGACGGACGCAGCAACGCAAGCGTTCGAGGTCTAGCGTTGCAACGTGCCACCTTCCGTACCTGACTACAACACACAATTCGGATTAGCGATTCAGCACTACCGGAAGGCAAAGCAAACTTCCGGTGGCACACAGGGCGGGAAACACATGAGTTCTTTCGAACACCTCATCCGCAAGGTGGTAGAGGACACCGGTGTAGTCGTTGATTCCCAGCCTTCGAGGAAACTCACGCTGCCTGGCTACTATCGAGAAGGCAAGGACTGGGATGTCATCCTGCAATACAAGGGCCATTTGCTGGGAATCGTTGAGGCCAAATCTCAGGGAAATTCGCTTGCCAAGAATTTCAACAACCGCGTCGAAGAGGCCATCGGCCAAGCCGCGGATGCCTGGAAGGCGCATGAACGGGGGCTTCTAGCCTCGGGAATGCGGCCTTGGGTCGGATACCTCATGATCATCGACGACATTCCAGAGACCTCAGTTGTTCCGAGACAGAAGAAGACGACCCCAAACGGGATGCAGCTCGATGACACATTCGCCGAAATGACTCGTGCTCAACGATACGCTGAGGCCTTCGCTCGGCTCGATCAGGAGCGAATGCTCGATGCTACGTGCGTTGCCATTTCGCACGACGACGGCACGTACACGTTTCCGAGCAACTGGCTCTCCTTCAACGGCTTCGCCGCTCAGCTATGGGGCCGCTGCCGGCATATGCAGGCGGTTCTGGGTTAGTCATCCCCGGCTGGCCATTCCGAGCTGCATTGTGGCAACGGGAATATACAACTTGGATCGACGTTCAAAGCCCTCTGACCAATTTTCGTTTAAGGAGGCCAACATGCTTGTCGGCGTAACATCAATGCAACCCGTCGAGAAACCTTCTTGGCTCGACATCGGATCCACGTACATAGGCCACAGCTCGAATGTCGGATCGTTTCCTCTTCCAGTCACGGCACTTCCCAAAGCGCGGCAATGGTGCCGCGCTATTCAGAGACAGGTGGAAGCAACTTGGTGGGCAGCCATCGAGACCGACACCCAGCCAGCAGCTGGAGGTGAGCTTCACCTAGAAGCCGAAGCTGTCATGGTGGAGGCCGCTTTAAGCGTTGCTGCGATCCAAGTTCTTTACGAGATTTTCCTTGCCGCGTATCCTCGAAAGAAGCAAGGCGATATGACCTCGTCAGCATTCGAGGCACACAGCCTTGACTCCGAACAGGGGAAGGTCGTCTCGGGTCTGAAACTTGTTCGAAATGGCGAGATGCACGCTGAAACAATCAGCGTGCCCAACGTCCAGCGAACAGTCGGCGTTCCCTTCACGGACGAGACTTATGGGTACCGAGTATTTCCCCACTGGGTTGAATATCCGGAACTCCCCCATGAATTCCGCTCGGCAAGGCATCCGCCAAAGAAGGGAAAAACGACCGGGGATCTGAAAACCAACCAAGTTCACCACGACAACTACGATTCTGCAGTCGGAGGACAGCTGGTCATAGAGACGCTTCTCGACGCGCTTGGATTTTTTGCTCGTTGTGACCCTCGTATCGTCTCGATTGATGAGCACGGTGAAGCCCGGCATTTCCCATTGCCGTCTATCGTCGAGCGAGACTACGAGCGGCGGCACCCCGACTGGCCGAACCGATCTGTGGTCGAAAGCGAACTCCGCTCTCTTTGCGAATCGAAACCACCAGCTGGAGAACGGCGCGTGCTCATAGCCTCGCTACATACCCAAGATGGGTCGTTCTTGGCGCAGTGCGGCTACACCGAACACGAACACGGCTATCGCCATATGTTTACGGAAACGCCAGAACAGGTGGAACGTGACGTTATCGAACACAAGTTTCCGTATTGGCTTCTAGAGGATGGAATCGCGTATCCAATTTCGGCCAACGAATCCGGTCACCTGTTTCATGACCTGGAAGCTGGTGAACCGTGCGACCTCGATGTACCTGACGACGAGGAGAGTTGGAAGCGTTGGTTCTACATCAGCCGCAAGGATGCCTTCCAGTACCGAACTCAGCGGGGATGGGCGAGTTCCTGAATTGACAGTCGTGGTTACGAGATCCCTCATTGGACAAATCCGGTTAGCGTCAGACGTGACAACTCGGGATGGAGATCCTGCTCCATGTCTGGTTCCCAAGGCCTCTATGACGAGGAGTACCAATCGGTCGAGCCAAGCCATCGCCTCTAATTCGCAGATCCTTCTTGAGGGTGATCCCCTTGGTTCAGTGTTTCAAGGCTCGGTTTCCTGCACGATTCCTGCACAGGATTTCCAGATAGGGCCCGGCACGCGCTGGCACGAAACGGCAAAGCCCCCACTGAAATCGTTGACGCGTCAACACTATCCAGGACGATCAGGTACAGGAGCGCAGGTTTGCCGAGATCTTAAACCCCCCTGGAGGGCAACCTCCGTACGGGTTCAAATCCCGTCCCGGGCACGGCAAACTCTACGGCCGTGGACGGCCTCCGAGTTTGGGTCACCTTTTTCTTCGCTCCGCTCAGAAAAACGCGCCACGCA
>CALAMI010000045.1 GCA_937925685.1 Candidatus Binatia bacterium
AGAGCAGTTCTACCACCGAGTCACTTCTTCGAGAACGTCTCCTGGATTCTCCACAGTGCCACTCCAATCACTGTGGCGACCCCGATGAGGATCAGGAGCGGTTCCCATCTTCTGAATACCCATGCGGAGAAAGCTCCCCCCATGAACCTCCCTTGATGAACTCGCTCAACAGAGACGCGAATCCAACGATTGCAGCTAGAGACAGAGCGAAGGCCGGGACGGCCAATGTCGGACGGAGTCTCCACAGCATGGACATCACCTTTCTCTTTACGGGGAACGCTAACCCGTTCCTCGGCACGTTCGCCGTTCAGGAGGAGACTGCTGTAGCCACCGGTGGGTCAGTCATCTACCCCTTGGAGTTCGCCCGCCAAGCAGTGGGAAAGGAAGCGAAGCGATGACACCAATGATAACCAAACCTACGAGGGTCTCGACGCGCAGAAACCCAGTCAATCGCCTGGTCGCATCGCCCCCTGTTGGCATCAAGACAAATGCCGCTACTACACCCCACGTGCTGAGGAGGAGGACCAGAGTCAGGCCACGCACTACCAAGCGGGCAAGGAAGCTACACTTCTGTGCTGCAGTTATCAGCTTTCGCCCCCCCAGCGCCCCAAGAACAGGGATAACGAAGCCAAGGCCCACAATTGCCACCACGTAGCGCCACCACTCTCGGCTCTGTAGAACTTGCAGTGACGTTATCATGAGGGCGCTCAGCACCACCCATAGGATGCTGGCCAAGATGATCATCCAACGTTCTCTTTGTCGCATGACCTGCACCTCCCGGGGTCTTCACTCAGAGAAACGCCGCTTTCACTCCATCCGACGCCCTACCGCCAGAGGATAACACCGCAAATCATCGCGGCCACTCCTGCTTGGGCCGAATACAGAAGGTCCCGAGTGGCTTGGTATGTGATCCACGCGGTTATTGTACCTACAGCAAGTAACCGGGCCAGGATGAGAACTGTCTCCCAGTACCAGAACTCGACCAGTTGTCCTTCGACCTCGAGGAGCTCCTCATCCGGAACGTCCTCTCCGAGCGGGAACACCACGACAGGTTCAGGAAGAGCTTGGGCGTAGCTGAGCTGCGCGAACACCGGAACCACACCGACTACGGCCGCGAGGGCCACCGCCACCACCTGGGTCCACCGTGACATCCCGATCACCCCCGGTTAAGGATGACTTCGATTATAGGTCGCTGCCCCCCCCCCCTTGTCAAGCCCTTCGCTGGTGGACACTCGTCCCCTCCTGGGGAAGATCGCGAGGGGGAACAGCGCATTATAATGTCCAAGACGCGCTGCTGGTCACTTCCCCACCACCCCCGCGTAGCGCAGGTCCCGGTGGGGCAGGGGCTGGAACAGGAGTTCCACGAGCAAGAGCAGTTCCGCCAACTCCCCTCCCTCTTTTGGGCCGTCCCCGCGTGCCGCAGCGGCGAGCCCTAGGTCCCAGATCCCCGATCGGCCTGTTGCTCTGCTTTCTTCCGCTTCAGCAGCGAAGCTTTCTGGCACGACCCTCCTTAGACCTTGCCGGTTTCCTTAGGGCGTCTTTGTTTGCGCGCCAGCCACCGCTCCAAGAGCCAGACCCCTGTCATGACCACTATGGCGCTAAGAGCCCAGATCACGGCTTCCTCCTTGGTCATGAGATCCAACAACCATTGTTCGAACGCCGACCTAAACGATCCCGCGCGGGCGAAGTCCGTCAGGAATCTGCTAATGGCCAACACGAGCCAGCCAAACAAGATCAAGACGACCAAACGAGCTAGCGAACCCGGCCTTTTCACTAGGCTACCTCCCCGTCAGCCAATCCCACGCCGTCCTGATGGAGTTGACCACAGGTTCGCGGACATGGTTGTGGAGAGCTACGTGGACTGTGTGCAGAGCTTCGTGAGCCCGCTGGCCCACCGATACCGCAGTACGAGCAGCTGTCCCGGCTGCGGCCACGGCAGCGGTACCTGCAGTAGCTGCAACTCGTGCAGTCCATCTGGCACAGGTTCGTTCAACGGACTCTCAACTCCGCTGCGAGGACCACTTCTTTGACATCAACCAGGCGGTGATGGTGTACCCAACCAGGACAACGGCACCCAATCCTGTCCCCAACAGCAGGACCGGGACCGTAGACCAAGCTGTGCCGAAACCACTCACCGCTCCCTGCGCGCCATAGGCCGCCAGTGAGCTCACGCCCAGAACGACGGTTGCTCTCAGGGCAAGACCTGAAACCGCTCGCAGTGCCTTCCGCGGAGAGCCCCGTGTACGCAGCGGGATCTTCCGGAAGCTTGGGAGCAGGAGTAATTCCGTTCCCGTAACGGAGACAAGCAGAGCAGCACAGATTCCTGGCATGCTGCGCGCTAAACGTCGTGCCTCAGTCAGCACGGCAACAGCAAAACCGTCCTCCGCCTGCCAGAGACCTGCGAACAGAAGGCCCAGTAGAACGCTGAGAAGAACAAAGGACAGACCCGTCACAATCCGGCGCCACACCGTTCCCTCCTAGTACATCACCCAAGGATAGAACCCGCCACCGCCCCCGAGGCCCTGAGGTAGTGCCTGCGGGATGAAGGTGAAGCCGGACAAGGAAGAACTCCACTGGCCGGCCAAAGCGCCAACAGTGAAGCTGACCGCTGCTGTGATCCCGTCCAGTATCGCATTCCCTGTATCGGAGAACTTCTCCCGCGTACAACTGCGAACCCCTGCCAGCACTCCAATCAACCCAGCGGCTACGAAGTACGGTATTAGGGGGGCAACAGCGCCTTCTGCCTCGGACAACCGCTCATCCGCAAGTTCTTCCCCGAGCGGAAGCACCGAGATAGGTTCAGGAAGAGCTTGGGCGTAGCTGAGCTGCGCGAACACCGGAACCACACCGACTACGGCCGCGAGGGCCACCGCCACCACCTGGGTCCACCGTGACATCCCGATCACCCCCGGTTAAGGATGACTTCGATTATAGGCCGCTGCCCCCCCCCCCTTGTCAAGCCCTTCGCTGGTGGACACGCGTACCCTCCTGGGGAAGGTCGCGAGGGGGAACAGCGCATTATAATGTCCAAGACGCGCTGCTGGTCACTTCTCCACCACCCCCGCGTAGCGCAGGTCCCGGTGGGGCAGGGGCTGGAACAGGAGTTCAATGAGCAGTGCGAGTGCGGCCATCGAGGCCTAAGCGCCTCGACGCGACGGGTGGCGCTTCATTCTCCTGGAGCAGCATCATCCTCACGGGGTTCCCGCTTTCGCCTTGCCCTCCGTGCTGCTAGTTCCGGGAAAACCCATCCCAGAAGCCCGATCGCAGCCGTCAACCCCACAAAGGTTGCAATCCATCCTGCAACACGCCACCAGGCAAGATCAGAAGGCGTTACCTCTCGCGGGATAACCCACAGGAGCATCACCCCAAGGGCTCCCGGAGCGCCCAACGCCAAGCTTTTGAGGACGATCGCCTGGGTAGAGCGTGGCCGTGCCGGTGCTCGTCCTAACCATCTTCGCCCCACTGCACGGATGACCACTGCTGCGACCGTGCCTGCGATCGGAGACACCACTACCCAGTACAGGACCAGCCGCTGGCTTCTTGCCTCCCCAGTCAAAGCCGGCAACACGACGACGGACCAAACGAACAGCAACACGCTGAGTGCCAGGGCAAGCACAAGCGTCCGCCACAACTCCTTCGTGGTTCTCACCGTTCTGTCCGAGTATACATACATGAAGGCCCACTTCTCTGCGCTGGTACAACCGTCGTCCGAATCTGACAGCACAGGCTCAAGTACGCCTTCATCCGATCATCGAAACCAGCTCAGAACGGTGATCACAGTGCTGATTTGGGCTCCCACAGCGAAAGTCCCGCCATAGACCAGCAACGAACCGCCGACTATCGTACGGGTGTGCTGAAATCCGGGTTCCCCGTCGAAGAAAGCATCGTAGATCGTCCAACCGATCGCATGGAGGAGTCCAAGGGCAGCAGCGACGATCCAGTGCCAGAACTCCCCTTCGGCATCAAGGAGATCTTCCTCTCCCAGTTCGTCGCCAACCGGCAAAACCACTGAGGAAGAGGGAACCACCTGAGCGTAGCTGACCTGGGCGAACACCGGAACCCAACCGACCACGGCTGCGAGGGCCACCGCCACCACCTTGATCCGCCGTGACATCCCGATCATCCGCGGTTAAGGATGACCCCAATTGTAGGTCGCTGCCCCTCCCCCCCTTGTCAAGCCCTTCGCTGGTCGACACGCGTCCCCTCCCGGTGGATCTCGCGGGGGGAACCGGCGAGTGCGGCCGGCTACGGAGCCCGGAGGAAGGAGAGGATTCCGGCCAGGATCCCCGCGGCGACCTTCTCCTGGTAGGAGGGGTCCTGGAGCTTGGCCCGCTCAGCGGGGCAGGAGAGGTACCCGACCTCCACCAACGCTGCGGGGAGCGCGGTGTGGCGGAGGTAGAGGATCTGGCGGCGCACCCCCCGGTCGGCCGCCCCCGTGGAAGCGACGAGCGCCCGCTGCAGTTCCCGGGCCAACCGGAGGCTCTCCGCCCCGGCGTTTGAATCCACCCACGTCTCGACCCCGCACACCTTGGGGTCGCGGTAGTAGTTGGCGTGGATCGAGACATAGAGCCCCGCGCCGAGGGCCTCGGCGAGCTCCAGCCTCTCGAGGAGCGTGGGGTAGACGTCCTCGGTCCGGGTGAGGACGACCTGCAGGCCGGGCACCCCTTCGGCTGCTCTCTGGACTCGGCGGGCGATGGCCAAGTTCACGTCCTTCTCCTGGACTCCAGCGACGATGGCTCCGGGGTCGTGCCCGCCATGGCCGGGGTCGATTACGATGACCACCGCTTCGAGCGGAACTCGGGGCAGGGTCGCCATGATCGCCACCGTGAGGACGATGACGAGGCTGAACAGGAGGAGGACGATGGCCGGCTTGGGCACAGCGGGAGGATAAGGGGGTGGGCCTGGGGGCGATCGCCGGGGGGTGCCGGTTCGTCGCCTCCTACCCCATGACCCCGGGGACGGCGGTGCTGGAGTTCCTGGCCGGGCACGGCCTCCGGCACGGGATCCTCGTTGAGCAGGCCGAGGACGAGA
>CALAMI010000046.1 GCA_937925685.1 Candidatus Binatia bacterium
TACTCGTACACGCGGCCGAGCACGTCCTTGGCGCGGGACGCCTCGTCGCCGACCTGGATGTTGCTGATGAGATCGATCAACTGGCCGAGGCGCTGCTTGTCGAGCGCCGGGCGGGCGTAGTCCTTCGGCAGCACGCCCTTGAGCGCCGGGTTGTCGCGCTCGATGGCGGCCATCGCGTCGTCGATGAGCTGACCGATGGCGGGCTGGCGGGCCTGCGCCCTGAGGTACGACCAGCGCGCCTTGGGGGGTACCCAGAAGATGTTTTGGGCACAGTACTCGTCGGGGTCCTCGGGGTCAGCGCCTTGGGCGCGCTCGGCTTCGAGCTTGGCGTGCTGCTCCTCGAAGGCGTCCGAGATGTACTTGAGGAAGATGAGGCCGAGGACGACGTGCTTGTACTCGGCGGCGTCCATCGAGCCGCGCAGGGCGTCGGCCATTTTCCACAGATCGGCCTCGTAGCCAACGGTGGCGCTTGTGGTGTCGCTTGCCTGAGGGTTCTTCTTTCGCTTGGCCATCTTTTACCTCATGCATCACGGTCGGTTGCGACCGACTCAATGTTGTGCCTCTCGGCCGTCTCGCGGTCTGTAGAGCAGCGCGGATAACGGGTGGCCAGAGCCGGGAGCTTCCAATCTGCGGCGCGTTCGTACTCGCGCAGGCGAGGCGGTGTTCGCCCCGCTCGAAGGTGTGGGGGAGGTGGGCAATGGTTCTCGCCTCCAGCCCAGCATAAGGGGCGGCTTCGCGGATGAACCGCGCGACGGTTTCCGGCACGACGCGCCGCTGCTGCGCCAGCGCCCGGCGCTCGATCAGCATCTCCAGGGTGAGCTTCTTGGAGGCCAGCCGTTCGAGGGCGTTCTGGCACATCGCGCGGAACTGCCGCACGTCCAGGATGGTGAGGCTTTCGAGATCGCGCCGCGTCAGCGTGACCCTGCAAAAGTACTCCGATTTCGTGCCGACGAGCCCAACCACCCAGGTGTCGGGGCCGTTCCCTGCCTGTCCTGCGGACGCAGGCAGGGCGCGCACGGTCTGCACCCGCATCGGCTCGCAAAAGTGCGGGCCGATGAGCATCTGGCCTTCGCGAAGGGACGGCTGGTTGCTGGTTTGGGTGACTTCTTCTTCCATGGTCGCTTGGCTTTTGAATCCACTTCTCCTTGTATTTGAACGAGCCGCCCAGTTTAAGGGAGGGCGCTGTCTTTCTGCGAGGGAATCACGGCGTGGCACGGCAAGGCCGGCGCTGTGGGCGAAAAGCTCCTCTGCGGGGCGACATGAACCAGCCAGCTGAGGATGAATACACAGCGGCTGGCGCTGTGGGCGAAAAGCTTCCCCATGGGGGGCAAATGCTGTCGCACGGCGCGAAATAGCTGCGCAAGCCGCCGTTTTTGCTGCAGCACGTCAGCGCCGAGGTTCGAGACGGGCGCACAGCATAGGTACGGCAGCGGCCCGCGGACGCGCACGGTGGTAGCCAACCCCGAGGCCGCTTGCGCTTTGTCGAAGAGCGTCGACCCGCTCCCTTGGTGGCGCCACGGAGGCGGGCTCGCTACTGCACCGGTGTGGTGCGGCACGCGAGGGCGATGGGGAAGTTGGGTTTCGCCGCCGGCGCTGGGAAGCGGTAGGCGCTGGGGTGGCGGTGCTCGGTGACGAGCTTCCCGCAAAGGTGCCTCCTCGGGATCCGGGGTAGGCAACCGCTCCGGGCAGAATGCCGCCCAAAATCCGCGATCGTGCACGCTCAGTCGAGGTGCGCACGGGCCGGGAGGCATGGCGCCCGGTTCGCGAATGGATGGTTGGGAGATCGCGGTGGTGGCTCGTTCGTGCGTTCCGGCCTCCACCAGGGGATAAAGCGTCGGTGGAAATCGGGCACACGGTAGGGCGGGTGTCTCGGTTCGCTCGTGGGCCCTTCTACGGGCGTTCGCGAAACGCCTTCGGCCACAGGCGCGAGACGCTAGCGTTGCAACAGCTTTTGGGCAGCTTTTGCGAACGCCTTGGCGGCTTCCTCGTTGCTGGGATCGCTAAGGTTGGGCGTGGGAGCGGGGATTTGCACTCCCCTTTGGCAGGCGGGGCGGGCGGCCATGCGATCCATCCAGCGCCGAAGATGCTCCAAGCCCTCGATAGAGACGCCCGACCACTTGTACGTTCGCACCCAGGCCCAGTGAGCAATGTCGGCAATGGAGTACTCGTCAGCCAAATACTCGCGGTCGGCCAGGCGGGTGTTCAAAACTTCGAACAAACGGCGGCACTCGTTTTGGTAACGGGCAATGACCGAAGGAATCTTCTCGGGGAAGTAACGATAGAAGACGTTGGCTTGGCCCATCATCGGACCGACGCCCGCCATTTGGAACATGAGCCACTGCAACACGAGCGACCTCCCCTTCGGGTCCGGTGGCATGAGCTGGCCGGTTTTTTCCGCGAGATAGACCAAAATGGCACCGGACTCGAAGACGACGAAGCCATCGTTGTCGTGGTCGACAATGGTAGGAATGCGGCCGTTGGGGTTGAGCCGCAAGTAGTCCGGACGCTTTTGTTCGCCGGCGAGCAGGTCCACCACCCGTACTTCGTAGGGCAACCCCAGCTCTTCCAGCGCGATGGAGATCTTCCAACCGTTGGGTGTCGGCGCTGTGTACAACTCGATCATCTGCCGTTCTCCTCTCGTTGGCACTAGCAGTGCTGAGCCGCCGAGGAACAGTCAACCCGAGTGCCAGCGAAAGAAGAAACGAGGAGCGGCCTTTGGAGGTCCACCCCTTGCGAGCCAGGCCTCCGAGGGCCCGAGACTCTCAGTAGTTCAAGCTGCGCTTCCGAGCGCGCAGATTGCGGCGGCTACCCTTGGTTTTCAAGTTACGAGGCTCGTCGCGGTACGGAAAAGCCCCACCCGCACCCTGCGCCCATCCGGGAGTGGACGGGTTTGCCGAGGAGCGTGGGGTACCGGAGGATCGATACGGGCGATCCTGCGCAAGGTTCACCCGAAGCTTTCGGCCGTCCAACTCCTGCCCATCGAACCGCTCGATCGCCTGCGCAGCTTCGTGGCCGGAGCTGAATTCCACGAAGGCGAACCCACGCGGCCGACCGGTTTCGCGATCCGTAGGGATGTGGACGTTGCGAACTTCGCCGACCACCGAAAAGGTTTCGGACAGTTGCTCTTCCGTTGTGCGGAAATTCAAATTGCCAACAAAGACTTTGGTCGAAATGGCGTGACTCCTTCTGTTCGAACTGACTCGTCGTTCCTTCTTCTTCCGTCGACGAGCCAGCCCGATGCCGGCGTCACGAAAACAAGAAACAACGACGCTCACAGCGGTAGCAGGAGAGCGGCTCTGTTGTCTAGCCTCTAGGTCGATTTTTCTTCGCAGGGGTCGAGCTCGGTCTCCCGGGGCGGCTATTGCAGCCAACCTCGCGCTCGGGCTCCACAAGGATCGCTTTGCGAGGGTAAAATGCTCGTGACCCGTTCTAGCACTTCCCGCACCCTTGCCTCGTCTCCGCGCTGTCTGGCCAGTTCTCCCAGTCCACACCACGCTTCCCATTCACTGGGTTGTTGTCCGAGCAGAGTTTCGTACCCTCGTTCTGCCTCTTGGGTCTGCTGGCGCATGCGTAACACCCAGAGGTCCACCAGGGCCCGCTCCTGCACGGGCAAACGGTTACTGAGCAGCAGCGCGTTTTGCCGCGCCTGCGCGGCACGCTCTTCGTGCCGGAGCTGCTGGGCAACTTCCGCAAGCCGGTAGTACGCGAGAGCAAACTGCGGGTCGGCTTCGATGGCTCGATCGAGCGCCTCTTCGGCGGCTGCGAGTTCACCGAGCTCTGCGTGCTCCTCGGCGGCAAAGTAAGCGAGCAGCGCGGGAAGCGAGTCGGATGTGACGGCTGCCACTCGTGCAATGCGGATCTGCTCTGCACGGATCCGGCCGGCTTCGAGCTGCTCCGCCAGGCGGTCGACCACAGCAGCGAGCCGCCGCAAGGAGCCTTGGGCCCGCGCTGTCGCCCCTGGTTCCGGGGAGGCGAGGTCGAACCACCGCGCTTCGACTTCGACTTGGCCCTGTGCGACATCCACCTGGCCGAGTATGAAGGCCACCGCCCCGAGTTCCCGAGCGCGGGCTCGGGCCGATTCTGCCGTCCACATCGGCCCCCGGCCTTCGACGATCCGTAAGCACTGCCCCGGGATCCGTCGCCAGGGACCATTGCCGCTCAAACGGTGCGCTAACAACCGTGCCAATCCGGACGCAAGCGGCTGGCTCTCTGCGCTTCTGGCTACGAGCGGAAACACGGCAACGGTGCGCACCGCTTGCGCAGCGCTACCGCCCACAGTGTCATCGCTGCGTTCGTGCCGTTGTTGCCACCACACCGCTGCCACCACCACGGCAAGAAGCACGAGCAACAAAATGAACCGGCCTGGTACGGTGCGCATGTGCGGAGCGGCAAGTTTACCGCCCGCTACCGCTTAGCCGCAAGAAGGCTGTGCGGTTGGAAGGGAGCCGTTTCTCGACGCCACCGATGGCGGCTGCGCCGCAAGACTGGACATTAGCCGCCGTAGAACACCTTCTCTCCCAGTTCTTTGAGCCACAAAATGGCGTCGTCCGGCCGGGCCTCGATGGCTTGCCGGATACCGGCGGCAACGACCTCGCCAATGACAACGGAATGGTCGCCTCGTTCGACCAATTCGACGACGCGGGACTCCACATACGCCGGGCAGCGCAGCAACAACGGGGCCCCGGTGACTCCGCGTTCGAACGGTTCGCCGCAGATCGTTTGCCCTTCCTTGACCGCCGGCTTGAAGAACGTGAAGGCGAGGGATTGCTGCCCTTTGCCCAACATGTTGAGGGCAAAAGCGCGCGTTTCCTTGACCAGTGCATGGGCGTTGGAGTCGGCTTTGACACCGACGACCACGAGCGGCGGCTCGAAGGCCGCTTGGGTAACCCAATTGACCGTCGCGGCGGCCACGTCGCCCTGTTGGTTTTCCGTTGTGAGGATGTACAACCCGTAGGGAATCATTCGCAAAGCCGTTTTCTTGGCTGCTGGATCCATGTGTTCGCTCCTTTCCTTTACGACGCTGTCGACACTGCGTGCCTCTAAGAGGTCCGCGCCCGAGGATCAAGCTGGCGAGTGTGTCAGCGGAAGTCAACCAGCGGCGACTGCGGTACGCTGCGGCCGGCAGCTGTGCTTGCAGGCAACCGAATCTGGTAACCTTCCGCGCCACGCTGCACTTGCAGGTGCCCCTGCGCCTGGCTGCCAACGATATCCAGCGCCACATCCAGAAATCCGGAGGTGGGTCCGAAAAGACGAACCTGGCCCTCGATTCGGGCAGTGTCGGCCGTGATCAAGTGTACTGCCAAGAAGCCCTCTAGCGTCTCGCCGGCGCGAAGCGACAAACTGCGGAGTTCCATGGCGAAGCGGCCAGAGACGAGGGTGCCGTCTACCCTCAGCCTTGCCTCGCCCCCGTGCGGCCCGGGCAAAACCTGCTCGATCTTGCTCGGGCGCAACGGCACGTCTCCAAGGAGCGGGGCCCAGGTTGGTTCCGGCGTGCTAACGGGGGGAAGCAAGGTCAGCGAACGCCGTGATGGGAGGCGAGCCAGAGCGATGTGGGTGTCGCGAATGGTGGGACCGAGCACCGCACCCCACGCCAGGAGAGTGCCATCGGGATGCCAGCGTACGCCGTCGCGCGTCGCCCAGCCATCGTCGCCTTCGTCGCTCAAGCGTTGACCAACGTAGTCTCCGCGGTCGCCCGCGCGGTCGAGCAAGTAGGGCTCGTGGTTGGCGAACAGCGGGCCAGTCAAGGTGATGTTCGTAATCGGTAACACTGCGGCGAAATCGATCAGCGGCGGCATCCTCAGCAGGGAAAGCAGCCGCAGGACGACGTGGGCCCGCGTGGATTCGAATGCGAGCCAGCGCCCATCGGGGGAAAATTCTGCGGTCTCGTCCCACTCGGGGTGGCGGGTTACCCGTGTGATGCTCCCCGACACCAGGTCGAGGAGGTAAATGTCCACGTTCGCCGCCTCGTCACGGGTGGCGGAAAACACCAGCGTCTGTCCTCGGTCGGTGAACGATTTTGCTTCGTACCAGGCGTGAGCCAGCGACCACTGCATCAAGCTGCCCGGAGATTGCACCACGGGAGGGTACAGATGGCGGACGCGTTCCACGCGGTAGCCGGTAGCGTGACGGACGAGTTCCCCCATGACCATATGAAACCCGTCCAGCCGTACTTTGGTCCAAACGAGCTTCGTTCCATCGGGGGAAAGGACAGGGAAGCGGTCGTGCGTCAGTTCCCCATCTTTGATGCCTTCGATGCGGTAGAGTCGATCCGGTGTCTGCGGTTCGAATACGAAAAAATTATCGGTAAAGATGCCGAAATAGTACACTAGTAACCGTTGGCCATCGGGGAACCACAGGTGAGCGGCAGCGGAACGGGGAACGGCACAGGTGAGACAACGGAATTCGCCGGTCGCGAGCGAAATCATCCCGACGTCGCGCCGCTCAGGATTGTCTCGGTGGGCGAAGCCGAACGAGAGCCATCGCCCATCCGGCGTGAAGCGCGGCGAGCCCCAGCCGAGCACGAAGTCGGGACGCTCCAAGTAACGCACCATCACGGGCTCGGGTGTCGGGTCGGTGTCTTGGCCGCAACTGGTGGCAAGTATAGCGGCAAGCCCCAAGCCGACTCGCCAAAGACTGACGGTTCCAAAAGGTGGCCGGAGTTGCCTCCTGCGAACAACGCTCGCCGACTTCGGTGCCTTCGGGCGCTCCATCGTCTGCCTTCTCCTAGAGCAGCAGGCGACCCATCGTTTCAAGCCTCGGGCCGGACGCTTGCTCATGGCCGTGAGACTAGCGCGGCTGGCCGAGGCTCAGTGTTGCTGTCGAAGGCGGGCGGCGCGGTGGTCGCGCAGTTGCCAAGGCGGCAGCCGAAATCGCAATGGAAAGCCTGGCACCAGCTTTACATTCGCGTGCGCAGGGGAGTAGCGAGTCCTGCACGGCGGCGGGCCGTGGACAAGCGAGGTGGGATATGGACCCAGCACTTCAAGTGGTCGGTTGGTGGGTTGCGTTCGCTGCAACCCACACGTTGCTCAGCCATCCCCCGGTTCGGTGGCGCTTGGTTCACCGCTTGGGGGAGCGAGGGTACCGTGCCTTTTACTCCTTGGTGGCGTTCGCCACGTTCGTTCCATTGGTAACCACTTTCTTCGTTCATCGTGCGTCACGCGGCGTGTGGCTACCAGCACTGGCGCTCGTTCCCGGAATGTGGTGGGCAACCATGGTGGTGAATTTTGTCGGCATCCTCTTCGTCGTGCTGGGTTTTGCCAGCCCGAATCCGGTGTCGAGCTTGACGGCGCGGCCGAATGCCGGGGCGCGCGGCATCCTGCGCGTCACCCGCCACCCCGGGTTCATGGGTTTCGCGCTGCTCGGACTGGGGCACTTGCTCGTACTGCGAGCACCGATCGACCTGGCCTTTTTTGGCGGCCTTTTCGTGTACCCCTTGCTAGGAGCTGCGCACCAAGACTGGCGCCGGCGTCGCAGCGATGCGGCGCTCGCCGATTTTTACCGGCAGACGTCGTTCTTCCCTTTCGTGGCGATCTGGCAGGGGCGAACCAACTTTGTCGCCAGCGAATTTTCTGTTCGCGGGTTCGCTGTAGCGGCGGGGATCTTCGTGTCGCTGTTTTTGCTCCATCACCGGATCTTCGGTTGAGCAAGCTGTTCCCCGGATGTTCGCCCGACAACCGGGTACGTGCGTCCGCAAGCGGAACCGCTGGGCGGGGTGGCGAGTGCGGCGTGGCGGAAGTTCACCGCTGAACGGTAGCACCACGGCGACGCCGTGCCTGGAAAAAATCGCGCACGATTCGGGCACATTCTTGGGCGAGCAAGCCGCCCGACACGCGTGTGTGGTGGTTGATGCGAGGTTCTTTCAGGATGTCGATCACGCTGCCGCAGGCGCCGGTTTTCGGATCCGGTGCGCCGTACACGATGCGCGCCAGGCGCGCCTGCGCGATCGCCCCAGCGCACATCGCGCAGGGCTCCAAGGTGACGTAAAGCGTGCAGTCCGGCAAACGATAATTGCCTAAACGGCGCGCGGCTTTGCGCAAGGCTTCGATTTCCGCATGCGCCGTCGGGTCGCACTTGGCGACGGGGCGATTGTAGCCGCGCGCCACAATGCGACCGGCATGCACGATCACTGCGCCCACGGGAACTTCTCCTCGGGCAGCCGCTGTTCGCGCGCACGCCAAAGCTTGGCGCATGAAGGACTCGTCTTCTGCCGCGGTCGTGGTCAGGCGCTTGGCCATTGCTCCCTTAACGCGGCCGCTGTGCTCTTGCTGGTTCCTGCAGCTCGAGACGGCGGGTGATCACGCTGCGGTTGATTTCCGCCATGGCACTGGCCAGCGGCTCGTTGAGGTTGTCTTCGATGTCGACGATGCCGATGAGTTGATTTTCGCCATCACGACGGCCCTCGATCGGTTGGTCCACCCATTGGAACCAGTGGGCGCCGACAACGAAGGGCATCTCCAGGATCCGCTCGAGGTAGGTTCGAACCGCGGCAGCCTGCGCCGGTCCATCGGGAACCTCGGGCAGGACCGGGGGAAACGATCCCTCGGGGCGTGCACGGCGGTAAAACCACTCGGTGATAAGAATGGGCTTGCCCGTAAGCTGCCAGAACTCCTGCAAGCGTTCGAACGGATCGATGCCGCTAAACCCGAGATTCTTCAAACGTTCCTCGACGCCGGGAGGAAGGAACGACCGAGCGTATGCAGTAACGTCATAATTGTTGGTGGAAAACACATCTGTGGGCGCAGCCAGAGCGCGAATCACTTCGTGCGCAAACGGACCCACCACGACCCGCGGCCCTAGGTTCAGCACGGCGCTACCGAGTTCGCGGACGACTCGGTCGGCGATTTCCGCAACGCGCGCGGCCACTAAGGCTTCGAAGGCTATACGATCCGCCCGTCGCTCCGGCGTTTCGTCCAAATAACAGAGATCGTCTTCGTATCCGAGCGACGCTGGGCAGGTACCCAAGAACCTTAACTGGGAAATCTCGGCGAAGTCCCTGAGTGGGGTGGCCCAAACCCGGTTGAAGGCATCGACGTCCCCACCGTAACGCTGGCGAAAAAACTGCTCGACCGCCGTTTTTGCCGGACTGCCGGCAGCCTGTGCCAAGTAAACGTCCAGATGGCCGCCACCGGCAACGATCGAGGGTAGGTACGGCACTTCGTTCTCGACGTAAATCCCCACGCACCAGGGATCGTGGGCGCAGCGTTCGGCAAGGCTCCCTGGCCGCGCTACCGAGCGTGCTCTCTCTAAGGCGTCGGCAACGAAGACGTCGCGGCGCGCTCGCAGCGATGGCGGTCCACCGCGAGCCGGCGGAAAGGTGTCGTACACATCCACATTGACGGTATACGGGAAGCGCTGGGCGAACAGATCGAGATGCTCGGCGGCCATCCAGCCGCCGAGTACTCGGAAGCCGAGGGCACAAAACCGTTGGGTGGTCACTTCGGCCCATGCTTGCACGGAGCCGTGGCGACGCAGCACGTTGGCGAGGTACGGTGACTCGTTCGTCCCTCGCACGTAGTCCCCGATGGGGTCCACGCCGGTAACTCCCGTGGAAAACAAGACGTGGCCCTCCGGAGTCACGAACCACCACACACCGCGAATGCGTTCGACCCGGAAGCGCCCCGTACTCGACACGCGGATTCCTTTCCAACCACCGTACCGATCGAAGCCATACCCAGCGAGCGCCGGTGATTGGCACACGTCTTCGGAAGCTCGGGCTTCTCCATCGCTTGGCGGTGCAGGAGGCTCGCCATCGCTGCCGCAACCTGCGGCGAACAGCAGGAGGAGGGGCAATACCCGAACAAGTCCGAGAGGCACCAGCTTCGAGAGCATCGGCAGCAGCGGCCGCGCTGCGCCGTGAAGGTGACGTTCACCCCGATGGACTGCGGCTCGAGGGAGCTTTGTGGCCGTCGAGCGAAGCGGGAAGAGCTTTCGACGCATCCTGCTGGTAGTGAGGCGACCGCAGGTGCCGCTGGGCTAGTGTACCCCGGCGCGTGCAGCCAAGGGTAGCCCTTTGGTTTCCGTCGAGGTCACGGCTTCGGCAAGCGGCACGATTCGATACTCCGCTTGGTTCAAATGACGGGTTTTCCACCAGTACCATAAAGTGGAATAAGGCCAGTTGTTGGTAATGCGTCCCGCTTCGTCTTTGTACCAACTGTGGTCGACCTGCGCCCACGCGGTTCGTTGCAGTGCAGCCTGAATCTCGCGGTTGAACGCCTCGAACACGTCGCGGCGCACGTCGAGGTAGGCCGCGCCGTCTTGCAACACGCGCAACGCCTCGAGGATGTACTGAAACTGGCATTCGAGCATAAACAGGATGGAGTTGTGGCCGAGGTTGGTGTTGGGGCCATACAGTAAGAAAAAGTTGGGGTAGTCCGGCACGGTGATTCCGTAGTAAGCGCGGGCTCCTTCTGCCCAATCCTGTTCCAGTACGTGTCCGTTCAGCCCTTCGATGCGCAATCCGGCAAGGAACGGATTGGTACGAAAACCGGTGGCGAAGATGACGGCATCCACCGCCAGGCGTTCGCCGGATTGGGTGACAAGGGCGTCTTCGGTGAAACAGCGAACCCTGTCGGTGACCACCTGTACTTGGGGCAAATTCAGCGACTGGTAATAGTCGTCGGAAATCAGGATGCGTTTGGCGCCCACAGGGTAGTCGGGCACCAAAATACGCCTGAGTTCAGGATCCCGCACCGTTTCTTCCAAGTACCGCAAGGCCATCCGCCGATAGTAGCGCATGGCCCACGGCTTCTGCTGGATCACCGGCAGCAAGAAGAGTTCGAGCACGGCCCAAAGCCGGGCCCGGTAAAGCTTGGCCAGGCCAGGCACGTGGGAAAACGCCCAGCGTTCCCAGTGGCGATAGGGGCGGTCGCCCCGCGGAATCATCCAGTTGGCACTTCGTTGGAAAATGTACAAGCGTTCTGTGAGCGGCGCGATCTGGGGAATGAACTGAATGGCACTGGCGGCGTTGCCAAGGACAGCGACTCTCTTCCCGCGAAAATCGTACTCATGGTTCCACCGTGCCGAGTGGAACTGTACGCCCCGAAACTTCTCCCTTCCCTCGATCGCCGGAACGTAGGGGTGATGCAGTTGCCCCACACCGACCACCAGGGCGTCGCTGCGGAAAGTTTCACCGCCGCGGGTGAACACCTCCCAGGTAGCGCTTTTGGCATCGAAACGCGCACCGGTAAATTCCACGCCGAAACGAATGTGGGGCAGAATGCCAAAGGAGTGGGCAATATCTTCTATGTATGCCTGAATTTCTGCCTGAGGAGCCCACTTGCGAGTCCAGTCCGTTTTTTGTGCAAAGGAAAAACAATAGGACATGGAGGGCACGTCGCAGGCGGCTCCCGGGTAAGTGTTGTCGCGCCATGTACCGCCGAGAGTGCGTTCTTTTTCGAGGATGGTGAAATCGTCGAGGCCAGCGTTTCGCAAACGAATGCCCAGCCCGATGCCACCGAAGCCGCTGCCGACAATGACCGTGCGCACATGTCGTCGCCCTTTCATGGTAACCCCTTTCGTGATGCAATAGTTGCTCCGGTACCAGGCTTCATGCAAGGTACGAGGGGTGCACTGGCTGTCGTTCGTAAAGTGGAGAACAGCAGGTCGAGGAGCTTCCGAGGTGCTGCAATCTTGCCGACTGAGACGATCAGCAGCCAAGGAACAAGAGCCGGTGCTGACCCAGGCGGGCAACGGATATGGGTGCGAATCCGGGGCTCTGCATGGGAATAGCCCGGCCTATGCACTCAACCGGACCGCTTGACGCAGGGCACGGATTTCCTTTTCGGTCAGCAGGCGGCACTCTCCTGGTTCCAGTCGGCCAAGTTTCAGCGGCCCGATGGCCACGCGCTTGAGTTTTTCCACCTCGTGCTCGACCGCCTCGCACAGGCGGCGGATTTCCCGTTTCCTGCCTTCGCGGATGGATATTTCCAACCACGTTTTCTTGCCGTTCGAGCGCAACGTCCGCACCGTGTCTACCCTGGCAACCCCGTCTTCCAGGCGAACGCCTCGTTTCAGCCTTTCCAGCGTCGCGCCGTCGGGCACGCCTTTGACCTTCACGTGGTACACCTTGGCTACCCCGAATCGGGGATGGGTGAGCCGCAACGCCAGCTGCCCGTCGTTGGTCAGCAGCAACAGCCCTGACGAGTGGTAATCGAGGCGCCCCACGGGGTAGACGCGGACCGAGAGTTTGGGAAGCAAATCGCGTACGGTGGGACGACCTTCGGGATCTGCCATGGTGGTCACGACGCCCGCCGGTTTGTGCATGATCAGGTAAACGAATTCGGGGGCAATGCTGACGCGACGCCGGTCGACCGTGATGCGGTCGCGAGCTGGGTCGGCTTTAGTTCCCAGCTCGGTGACCACCTGGCCATTCACCCGCACTCGGCCCTCTTGGATCCACCTCTCCGCCTGCCGGCGGGAGGCTAGGCCTGCCTGCGCCAGAATCTTCTGCAGCCGCTGCCGACGATCCTTCGCTAGGCCCGAGGGCCTCTTCTCGTTCCGCCAGGGGGAGGGTGGCTTGTTGGCCAAGTTCATCGTGAGCGCTTTCCGCAACGTGCAAGTTTTCGAGGGCGTGGGAGAGTTCTTGCAGAGCGGGGAGATCGTTCAAGTCCTTGAGCCCAAATGTTTCGAGAAATTCACTCGTGGTTGCGTACAGAAGTGGCCGCCCGATCGTCTCCTTGCGCCCGGCAATTTTGATCAATCGTCGGCTGAGCAAGGTGTTCAGCGGGCCGTCGCAGTCGACTCCTCGAATCGACTCGATTTCCGCCTTGGTGACCGGCTGTTTGTACGCCACAATGGCTAAAGTTTCCAGGGTGGCGCGCCCGAGGCGGGCTGGCTTTTGTTGCAGCAAAGCGCGCACCCACACCGCATGCTCCCGTGCCGTGCGCAGCTGGTAGCCACCGGCGACCTCCACCAATTGGATGCCTCGTTTTCCGGGAGCGTAGTCCTGGCGGAGAAGCTCCAATGCCTCGCGTACCTCGGCCACCGACGGTCCGGCTAGAACTTCGAGCAAACGGCGGAAGGAAACGGGAGAGCCGGCGGCGAATAACAAACTTTCGATGACCGAGGCCACTCGAGCTGGGTTGAAGCCGTGGGTCTCCTCGTCTCGGTCAGGTGGAAGCGTTGCTGGTTCGCCGGTGGTGGCCGCCCCAGCGGAGCCTCCGAGAGTTTCCTCCTTCCCCTCCATGGTCGTCAAGTCTCGTTCCCCAGCTCAGATGTCTCCTCGGGTCGGGGTTGTTCTTCCTCCCATTCGCGCAGCCAGTCCCATTCGATGCTTTCTTTGACCAGTTCGATCTCGATCGGAGCTTGCCAGTGTTCCTGCAGGGCGGCGACCGCGCCGAGTCGCACCAGTTCGAGCAACGCTAAAAAGGTGGCGACGATTTGCAAACGGGAGCTGTCGGCGTCAAAGAGTTCCTCGAAGCGAACCCGCCGCCGGCTCCTGAGGTGCAACAACAGCTGCTCCGCACACTTGCGCAGCGATACCGGTTCGAGTTCCACCGTGTGGCGCGGTGCAGGAGTGCGCCGTGACAGCAACCTTTGCAGTGCTTCGACCAGGTCCCAGAGCCCGACCTGAAGCGGCACGGGCTCGGGCTCTAGTGCCGCATCGGGGGGCCGCACGAACACATCGCGGTGGAGGAGCGGCCGCTCGGCCAACGCCAAGGCGGCTTCGCGGTAGCGTTGATATTCGAGAAGCTGTTGCACCAGTTCGTGCCGCGGATCGGCTTCCTCTTCCTCGTCTTCCTCGTCCGATGGCAACAACATCCGCGACTTGATGAGCATGAGAGTGGCCGCCATCACCAGGAACTCTCCGGCGACGTCGAGCCGAAGCTCTCTCATGAGGTCGAGATACTGGAGGTATTGCTCGGTGATCGCCGAGATCGGGATGTCGGTAATGTCGACCTCGTTTTTCTTGATCAGGTGCAAGAGCAAATCCAGTGGGCCCTCGAACACGTCGAGGCGCACCCGGTAGAGCGGCAAGGACAATTGCTCTGGCGCAAGATGCTCCATGGCTGTCATGCCGGTAGGCCGACGGCTTGGCGCACGTCTTTCATGGTCGCTTCGGCAACGGCTTGTGCGCGCTCTTGCCCTTCTCGTAGGGTTTCGTGCACCCGCGCGGGCTCTGCCTCGAGGGGCTGACGTCGGGCAGCCATGGGAGACAAGTCTTCGATGACGTGCCGGATCATGATCTTCTTGCACTCCAAACAGCCGATGCTGGCGCTGCGGCAACCCCGGGTGACAAAATCGATTTCCTCCGCAGTGCAGTAGATACGGTGCAAGCGAAACGCCGGGCAGTCCTCCGGCTCCCCAGGATCGCTCCGTCGCACGCGACGCGGGTCGGTCATCATCCGCGATAGCTTACGATCCACCTCTTCAGGCGGGTCACGCAGCCACACCGCGTTGTGAAAGCTCTTGCTCATCTTGCGGCCGTCGAGGCCGGGAACACGGGGGGCCTCGGTAACCAGTGTTTGCGGCTCGGGGAACACCGGGCCATAGAGATGGTTAAAGCGACGGGCGATCTCTCGTGTGAGTTCGATGTGCGGCGCCTGGTCCTCGCCCACCGGAACAGCTGTGGCTCGGTAAATCAGCACATCCGCACTTTGCAGCACCGGATAGCCGAGGAGCCCGTAGCTCAGGGTCAGCACCTCTTGCTCCGACTCCCCACGAATCAGTCCCAAATCGCGCGCTTGTTCCTTCACCGTCGGATTGCGGATGAGCCAAGGCGTTGGCGTGACCATGGAGAGAAGCAAGTGGAGTTCGGCGTGCTGCTTGACGGCGGACTGCCGAAAGATAACCACCTTGTCAGGGTCGAGCCCCACCGCCAGCCAGTCGGTGACCATTTCCACCGTGTTTTGCTCGATCGACTCCGTAGCCTCGGGCTTCGTTGTCAGCACGTGCCAGTCGGCAACGAAAAAGAAGCAACGATCGGCCTCGTCTTGCAGCCTGACCCAATTGCGCAGGGCACCGTGCAAATGCCCCAAATGCAGCCGCCCGGTGGGCCGCATGCCGCTGACCACGATTTTCGCTCTTTGCGCTCCGCTCACAGCAGCAACCCCAAGAGTCCGCGAATCAAAGGGCGCATCACCACGCTGGCAGCGTTGGTGGCCACCAAGGCGATGACGAGCAACATTCCATATGGCTCGATGCGCGCAAGCAACGAAGCCAACATGGGCGGTAACAGTCCAGCGAGAACTCGACCGCCGTCGAGTGGCGGCACCGGCAACAGGTTGAAGACGGCAAGAACGACATTGATCAACACGCCTCGCAAAACCATTTGTGCTAACAACGACTGCTGCCCCGTCGGCAGATGCGCCGACCACACGATGGGCAGAACCAAAGCGAACGTGGCAGCCAACAGGAGGTTGGTGACCGGGCCGGCTGCGGCCACCAAGACCATGTCGCGCCGCGGCCGCCGTAAGCGTGCAAAATTCACCGGCACTGGCCGCGCGTAACCGAACAAGAACGGCGACTGCACGAGGATCAAAAGCAGTGGCAAGATCAGGGTTCCAAAGGGATCGATGTGCGGGATCGGATTCAAGGTAATGCGGCCTGCTTGCTTGGCCGTGGGGTCGCCGAGGAGATAGGCCACGTAACCGTGGGCTACCTCGTGGAGAATCACGGCAACGAGTACAGGAATGGCCCAGACGAGAACATCGTGGAGCAACGCGGGAAACACGCTACGCTCGCTAGCACAAACGATTTAGGCAGGCCAACACAGTGCGTAAAAGCCTCCACGGGTAACCGCCGCCAACGTGGTGCCAAGCGTCGGAGGACGCACCGGTGCGCGGCCCGACGGTTGTGAGAAGTCGGGTAATCTTTCAAGCCCTCGAAGCGGCACGGTTTCGCTGAGGTTTGCCTCTCCGCTCGAAGTCGCTGCCAGGCTGGGACCGTTGCCGAGCAGACCAATGGACCAAACCATCGCTTTCCCGGGAAAAGCCCTGCTGCCCCCCGGCGCCGCGCGCCGCGGAGAACAGGGTAAGGATCGGTAGCAGGCAGTAGCCGTGCCGGGTCCAGTAGGCCGAAGGATTCCCCCCCGCCGGCGGCGTTGCGGCGACGGGCAGGTGGCCATCGCTCTGCGGCTGGCGGACGGGCAAGGTGCTCGGGCTCGCAGGCACCATGTCGGTGTTATCGAGGACGACGGCGGCGGGTTTTAATTTTCCCACCGGCAGGGCGGAGCGCCCGCACGCCAGCGAACTCCTCCTTCGCCAGGATTGCGCGAGCGATGTAACGGTCGAAATCGAAATAATCGCGATACTCGGGGATCTCTTTGAAAGAGCGATCGATGCACATGTGGTAGCCGTCGGTGTTCACCTCCAGAATCAAGGGTCCGTCTGCCGACGTGCGAACTAAGTCGACCGCTGCCACGCGCGCGCCGACGGCGCGCGCTGACCGCAACGCTGCGTTTTTCGTTTCTTCGCTTACCGATAGGACAAACCGATACTGGGCGCCCCGGGCTACGTTGAGAATCCAATCGCCCGGGCGGCGGTAACGCTCTCGGTAGCGCTCCGACCAAAACCGAATCTCGTTCTCCACCACGTAGGCACGCAAAACCTGACCGATTTCGAAGCCGTAGCGAGTGAAGGTGCCCACGACCCGCTGCACGTAGTACGGCGGCGGGTAGTGCAGTTCCTCGCCAACGATTCGAGTGGGGGGCGACCCACCGAGAACTGCTCGGTGCACGGCCAGCCCGTTGTCCGCCAAGAGAGTGCCTTCCTCGAACCACAACACCCAGTGGCCCGCGCCCGCACAACCTGCGGGCTCCTTGAGGATGGCATACGTGTGGTGTTTGACGAACTGGCGGACTTCCTCGGCGTCGTCGGTGATCAGGGTGTCCGGTGTGGCAATGCCCCGCTCGAGCAAACGCTTTTGCGTGGCAATCTTGTCCCAGCACAGGTCTTGAACCTCGAAGGGCACGAATGGCTGGGCCTGCGGCAAGCGGCTACGGACCAACTGCGCTACCGAACTGCCGTCAGGAGCGATACAGGGCAGCACGTAAAGCCGTTCGATGTCTTCCCGGAAGCGGTAGCTGGCGAGGAGATCGTCCAAGACGATAGGCTCGATCTCTCCCCCCAGTGACCTTGCCGCCGCAGCGAGGTCGCGCGCGATGGCATCGACCCAAGGGGCAAACAAGCGGCTATGGAGCGTGGCGACCTTCATCACGGAATGAAGCCTCTCTTTTAGCAGGTTACGGGCGGCGAGCGCAGAGAAAGAGCGTGGCCGAAAGCGTTCACGCGAAGAATGCGTCGACGTCGCCCACTTCGAGCGTCAGTGGCACGATGGCGTTGTTGCGGTAGACGCGCAGCTGCAGGCGGTCTCCAGGTTTGTGCCGCCAGATCAGTTGGTACAACGAGCCTCGGTCTTGGATCCGCTCGTCGCCCACCATCAGCACGACATCGCCACTTTTGAGGCCACCGGTGTCCGCTGGGCTTCCCGGGATCACGCCTCCGATCACCACGTGGTGACTCACCGAGTAACAAAACACCCCGAGCCAGCCGCGGGCTGGTTGCTGAACACCTTGCCGTTGCAAGAGCTCTTCCCGGTGCAAGGCAAGGTCGTCCAACGGGATCGCCAACGTAAAGCGGCCAATTTCCGCGACCTCGAGCAGGACTAGACCGCACACCACTCCTCGCCGATCGATCAAGGCGCCGCCTCCAAATCCAGGGCTAGGGGCGGTCGTGAACACCGCGTGGTCGGTGTGGTATTCCCAGTAGGCGTCAAAGGGTTCGATGGCGGAGACCACGCCGTCGTGGACGCGCCGGCTATTGTCAGCTCCCGCAGCGAGGAGAAACACTGGGTCGCCGGCTTTGAGACTTCCCACCTTGTCCAACGCCAGTGCAGGGAAACGAGCAGTTTCTTGGATGGCAACTACTGCAAATCCTCGGCGGAAATCCTGGAGGATGGGGCGGCCGGTCCATCTTCGGCCATCGACGGAATGCACGGAAACGTTGCGGGCCCCGAGGGTGACGTAGTTTGCGGTGACAACCAAACCGAAATTGTCGAAGAGGATGCCACTGCCGTGGCGGCGAGTGCCAAGGAGTGCGGCAGAGGGATGGGACTCGGGAATGGTCACTTCCAGAGCCACGCTCGCACTCACCGTCCGTTCGAGCAGCGAAACTACAGCATTCATAACCTAGTTGGCGCGCATTGCACCCGCGCGGTGTGCTCGTTAGGGCATCGCAAAGCAGGAATTCTATGCCCACGCAAGCTGGATGGTGCCCGCTTCTGTCGTCGAGCCTCGAAGCATCAGCGCGCGATGGTTCCGTGGTGGCGCCATTTACCGTGCACTTGCGAGGAAGTGGGCAGCAGTCTTGGGGCTGTGGCCAGGCTCTTTGCGCAAGCAAACCGGTGGCTTCGTTGCGTGTGCAGGATTACGGCCATGGGCTGGTGACCATTTGCAACTCGGTCGAGGTTTGGCATGGCGAGCCTTTCGGGCTATTCGAGCAGTTTTGCCAAAAGTTTTTCCGAGTCTCTGACCCGGGCCGCGTTCACGTGGTCGTAGCCATTCAGTACGATGCCGCACGGCCCTTGTTCGCAATTAGCAACCGCTCGAAGCGACCGCAGCCGTTGTTGATGGCGCTGGCCTACGAAAATCCCGCTGTCGAGCGCACCGTCGAGGCGGCCGGCCCACGCCCTCTCGGTCCTCCCGATATTCCTCGAACCGGTGGCACGACGATTCGGCCGGCGTGGAGCCGGGCTCAATACGACGCGGCTTTTGCCCGCGTGCTGGACTACATTGCCGCTGGCGATGTGTACCAGGTGAATTTGGCGTACCCGTTGCGCTGCGGGCGAGCGGTGGGCGGCCTTCGGCTGTTCGCAGCCATGCAGCGACGCAATCCGGTGGCCTTCGGGGCGTATTTCCATGGTGGAGATTTCGAACTCGTCTGCAACTCGCCGGAGCTTTTCCTCTCGCGGCGGGGAGCGTGGCTTACCACGCGGCCGATCAAGGGCACGCGGCCGCGGGGGCAGACGCCGGCCGAAGATCGAGCGCGCATCGAAGAGTTGCGCTTCGATGCGAAGGAACGCGCCGAACTGACGATGATCGTCGACCTCGAGCGCAACGATCTGGGGCGGGTGTGCGAAATCGGCTCGATCGAGGTTGTGGCGCACGAGCGCGTGGCCACGTATGCCACCTTGCATCACATGTACTCCGAGGTACGTGGGCGGCTCAGGGCCGGCGTGGGTTGGGACGAGATTTTGTGTGCCATGTTTCCGGGAGGTTCGGTCACTGGGGCGCCGAAGCGGCGGGCGATGCAAATCATCGACGAGCTGGAAGTGGACTCCCGGGGCTTTTACACCGGCGCCCTTGGTTGGTTGCGCGCGATCGACGAAGCGGACTTCGCCTTGCTGATTCGTACCGCGGTGGTAGACCGCGCAGGTGTGGAATACTGGACGGGTGGTGGTCTGGTTGCAGACTCGCTGGCGCAACGAGAGTACGAAGAGACCCTACTGAAAGCGCGCGCGTTTCTGGCAGCCTTGGAGGAGGGAGATGAGTGAGGCAACCGCGTTGTCAGGCTACGTTTGGCTCAACGGTCGCATCGTTTTGGCGAGGCGTGCGCGCATCAGCGTCTTCGACCGCGGGTTCCTTTATGGCGATGGATTGTTCGAGACGGTACGGTGTTACCGGGGCAACCCGTTTCTGCTCGACGAGCATATGCGCCGAATGCACCGATCGGCAGCGTTTCTCGGGCTTCCCGTTCCCGAGGTGAACTGGCCAGGCGTCATCGAAAAACTCCTTGCCGCCAACTCCTTGCTCGACAACGATGCCTCTGTCCGCATCACGGTTACCCGCGGACAGGCACCGCCGGGACTGCTGCCGCCAAGGGCAGTACGACCGACGGCCTTCGCCTTCGCCCTGCCCGTGCCGGGAAGTTTGGCCGAGGATCAGAAGCGCGGCGTGAAAGTCATGACCGTGCCCTTCGCACGGTCGGGCTTCCTCGCGGTGCACAAGCTTCTTGACTACGTACCCGCCATCCTTGCGCGCACGATTGCCGCGAAACAAAAAGCCAAGGAGGCTCTCTACCTGCACGGCGGGTGGATTCTCGAAGCCACCACCGCCAACGTGTTTGCCGTTTTCGACGGTACCGTAGTCACCCCACCCACCGATGAATTGTTGCCTGGGATTACCCGCGCACTGGTGATTTCCCTTGCACAGAAGGCCGGCTTCACGGTGGCCGAAAGGCCCATTGCGGTAAATGACCTGCCCAAGGCTCAGGAGGTTTTCCTCACCTCCGCTGTGGTGGAGGTATTACCCGTGATCCAAGTTGGCGAGACGACCATTGCTGGCGGCAGCCCTGGTCCCGTGACAACTCGCCTGCAACTCGAGTATCGCCAACGCGTTAGCCAATTGTTCGCTGCCGAGGGGAGAAAGTGACGGAAACCGTTGTTCGCGAGTCTGCGTAAGTTTATCTTTGGGGCCCAGCTTTTTGGCAAGCGTCTTGCTGTGTCCATCCACCCGGCTCCGGAGGGAGGTAGAAATGGACACGCGAGATCTGACAGCCACGCAGACGTTGCAAGACCTGCTCGAAGCCCATGCCGTTTTGCCGGAGCAGTTTTTTACCCCACGGGGTTCTACGCAAAGCTCTGGGGAACGAGCCCTCATGTGGGCGGTATTTGCCGATGGGATCGAGTGTTATCGGCGCTATGCCTATGCCACCACCACGGCGGGCCAAGTCGCGTTTCTCGAGGCGGAGAGTTGGATCTTTCAGAACGATTGGGACTGGCCGTTTTCTTTCGTGAACCTGTGTGCGGTGTTTGGCTTCGATCCAGCCGGTGTGCGCCGGGCGCTGCTCCGGTGGAAGCAGGCGCGTCGACGACCAGCGGTGCGGCGTCAGCGGTTTCGTCCTGCGGCCCTGCGGGCCGCATGACAACGGCGGCTCGGGCATACAGGCGCGGCAGAGCGTGCCCGGGGTGGGATAGCAGCGAGGCGATTTCGGCTGGTGGGAGGCAGCAAGTGCGCTCGACTTTGCGGCAAACTGGTGATGGCCGGCGCACCGAGACTCGACCGAGGGGAAGCTGCTCTTTCGTCGATCATCGTTGCGCAACACCTGCTGCTGGAGGAGGGACGGCTTCTGGGGGTCGAGTCCGAGAGGGGGCGTCCAACGATGGCATCGTGCGATGAGGGAGTAAGCAGCGGACAACGGCGCGCCGTCTATCCTCGACGGAGCCGCGCCTACTCGGACGGTATGGATGCATTCGAGGTTCTTGCCGGCTGGTGGATGAAGCAGGGGAGGGCCGGCAGAGTCGTTACCCGAGTGGTGGGGTAGCGGTGGCGATGTGGCTCCTCGGGCTCCTGGTGTTTTTCCTTCTACCGTAGATGGTGATGCCAGTAGCGGCGGCAATGGTCGACGATACCTCGGGCACGACCGGTGGGCCGGGGTGTACACTGCGCGACGCGATCACCGCGGCCAACACCGATGCTGCCACTGGAGGGTGTTCGGCGGGCAGCGGAGCCGACACCATTGTGTTGCCGACCAACGCCACGATCA
>CALAMI010000047.1 GCA_937925685.1 Candidatus Binatia bacterium
GAGGCCACCGAGCGCAAACGCAGGCAACTGCAACAAGAACTGGCGGTGGAGATTGCCAAAGATGGCATCGAGAAGTATGGAGCGGCCTACAAGATCGCCCTGTTTACCCACCTGTATCAACAACGCGATTGAGGAGAACGACATGGCCCAACCCAATCCAGGCAGACCCAACCCGCAACGGCGTGAAGAAGCCCAGCAACAGCAGACTGCGCGCGATTGGCTCGCCCAAATCCGATTTACCCAGCCGGATGCGGAACTCTTTAACAGAATCGCCAAGCAGGCAGCACAGGCCGTGGCGCGCGCCGACCAACACCGCAACAAACCCACACAGCTGCGCCGGTTCTATGACGAACTCATGCTGTGGGAGACGCGCGTCAGCCAGCAGCCGACCGAGGCGCAGGAGGCCAAGTTCAAGGAATACCTGCCCTTCATCCGCATGCTCAACGCCAAGGCCGCCTACGCCGAAGGCCGCAAGCTTGTCGATCGCACCTTCGTCGACCTCATGCACCACACTTTGAACGAGGTCACCAGCCCGCAAACCTTGACCACGTGCAAATACTTCTGGGAAGCCTTCATGGGCTTTTACAAACAGGAACGCCAGGACTGAACCAGGGAGACCCCACATGAAACTCATCGCCATCCGCAAATTCACCGGCCGTCTGGAACTGGTCACCGGGCTGCACATCGGCTCTGGCAACAACGAGATGCACATCGGCGGTACCGACAACCCAGTGCTCAAGAACCCCATCACGCATGAGCCCTACATCCCCGGCTCCAGCCTCAAAGGCAAGATCCGCAGCCTGCTCGAATGGAAGCTCGGCGTTGTAGGCTTGACTGCGGGCAAACCGTTGGGGTTTGGTGACATCGCCAAATTGCGAGAGGACGAGAAGTCGGCTGCCAAAAACCTGCTTAGGCTGTTCGGTGGCGCGCCGGAGGGCTCCAACCAAAACATGACGTTGGTGGAAGAAATCGGCCCTACGCGCCTGGCCTTCTGGGACTGTCCGCTCACCCGTGCCTGGGTGGAGGAGATGAGCCGGCGCAATCTGCTGCTCACCGAGACCAAGATGGAAAACATGATCGACCGCATCCGCGGCGTAGCCGAGCACCCGCGTAATACCGAGCGCGTTCCCGCCGGCGCCACGTTCGACTTCGCCCTGACGATGCGTGTGCACGAGCATGACGATGAACGTCTGCTCGCCACCGTCTATGAAGGCCTGAAGCTTTTGGAACTGACTGGTCTGGGCGGCTCCGTCTCGCGTGGTTACGGCAAAGTGAAGTTTACTGAGCTGCGACTCGACGGCGAGGATGTCTTACCGGAGCTGGCCAAGGTCGAGCTCGCTGCGACGGCATGAGATGCCAAACGATTCATGCCGCTCGATTGAGGGAAAGGGTTCATCATGTCGATCTACACGGCGCGCATCACGCCGCTTACCGCCTTTGGTACGCCGCCCAAGGGGGACTCGCTATTCGGCCAGTTGTGCTGGGCGCTGCGCAACCGGCACGGTGAAGCACGACTGACCGAACTGCTCGACGGCTACACGACAGGGCGCCCCTTCGCCGTGGTTTCCGACGCCCTGCCTGCCGGTCATCTGCCGCGGCCCGCCTTGCCGGGACATTGCTTCCACCCGCTAGCGGATGCAGACCGCAAGGCCATCAAAAAACGTGTCTGGCTGCCCATCGAGCACTTCGGCAAACCCGTAGCCGATTGGCTGGCCCATTGCCGCGCCGACGGCGATTTGCCTGGTTATGTGGCCACGCCGCATCCGCACCCGCACAACACCATCGACCGCCGCACTGGCACCACCGGTGAAGGCTTCGCCCCCTACACGCTGACCCGGTTGTGGTATGGGCCAGGTTGCGCGTTGGACATCCATATCGTGCTCGACGAGACACGGCTGGCCGTGGCCGAACTCGAGCAGGCCCTGCGCGACATCGGTGCACTCGGTTTCGGGCGCGACGCGAGCATCGGTCTTGGCCGCTTCCAGGTCGAGGCCCTGGTGCCTGCCGAGCTGCCAATGCAAGCCGACGCTGACGCTTGGCTCACCTTGGCCCCCTGCGCGCCGCAAGGATTGGACTGGGATGCAAAGCGCTGCGCCTACACCGTATTCAACCGTTTCGGCCGCCACGGCGACATCGGTGTGCATCACGGCAACCCGTTCAAAACCCCAGTTTTGCTCGCCAACACCGGCGCTGTGCTCGCCCCGCGCCAGGGGACAGTCGTCGGCATGTCGTTCACGGGTCGGGGCCTGGGCGGCGACGGCAGCCTGTCCAAGGCCATACCGCAGACCGTGCACCAGGGTTATGCGCCTGTCGTCGGGATCAAACTGCCGCCGGTCGTGGAACATTCATCGCTGCAGGAGGGCGCATGAAGACCTTTGACAGTTACCGACTGCACCTCACCCCGCTCTCGCCCATCCACATCGGCACCGGCGAGAGCTTCGAGCCGACCAATTACGTCATCGACGACGGTATCCTGTATGAGTTCGACACCGGCGCGACGGTGGCCGC
>CALAMI010000048.1 GCA_937925685.1 Candidatus Binatia bacterium
GCAGTGCAGCCATCGATGCCGTCACCGACTGCACCGATCTCGCTAACGCAAGCGTTGCCGCCGACCAGCGCGGCGTCTCCCGGCCGCAAGGGAGTCGATGCGACGTGGGTGCGTACGAGGCCCCTCCGGTACCTCTGCTACCTTGTCCCGCCACGCCTGTATCCGGCTGCAAGCAGGGCGCCACACTGAAAGCCGATTCCGGGTTCGCGACAGCGCGAACGATTTGAACGATCTGGTGCAGTTCACCTGGAGTAGAGGCGCGCCGACCCTGGTCAGCGAGCTAGGTGACCCGACCCACACCACCGACTACGTGCTGTGCGCCTACGATTTCAGCATGAGTGGGACGGTGGTCACCAAGGTGGTGGAAGCGGGCGCGGCGCCGGCGGGGTTGTGCGGCTTCAAGCCCTGTTGGAAAGCGAACCAGGCGGGGACGACATACGCGTACAAGAACAGGCTGACTAACGTCGATGGCGTGTTCGAGTTGGTGGTCAAGGCCGCCCCGGAGGGAAAGGCCAAGCTGGTGGTCACGCTGAAAGGAGTAAACGCAGATCTGCCGGCGACGGTTGGTGTGAATCAATTCTTCGCTCAGGACGATAAAGTGATCGTGCAGGTGCACAACGGGGAAGGGACCTGTTGGGAAGCCTCGTACGGTGCTCCGGCCATCAAGAATCTGGTGGACCGCTTTATTGACAAGAACGACTGAGGGATGGGCCACGGTGTAGTTTGGAGCGGCGGCGATTTCGGCGTTGCTGCGCACTGTTCGAACGCCAGTGGTAGTCAGAGGTCGGACGAGCCCGGCTGGTTTGCGGGGAAACCGGGGGCCGCCCTAGGCGCCGGGTTTGGGTAACGAGCCTACGATTTTTGGGGGGGAAGACTGCGTGGCAGCGTGAACACGCCCAAAGCGCAACGAATCCTCGCAGTTCACACGGTGGCGCTGTCCAGGCGAAGCCCGTCGTGCAATTCCATCGCCTGGGCGGTGGGCGCCTCCGGTGTGAGGGACGGACGCCCCATTGGGGCGTATGCCGAGTCGGCATCGACGAAGTACGAGTGACTAGCCAAAGTTTCTAGGATCCCGCCGATGAGCCGCTCTCACCGTACCACGTACGAGAGGTCGAGACGGACACTTCAGCGGCGAAGTCAGCGTCACGGGCCGACGGTCGCTCTGGAGCATTCGGCTCTCGTGGCCAATGAAGTGCAGTCCGCCTAGGCGTCGTGGTGGACGAGGCGGAAGATGGCGCCTTTTCGCCTAGACGACGCCGTATCCCAGACGCAACGGCCGAGGTGACTGGCGCAATTCGTACGAGTCGAAGCGAGAACTGGACTGCAAGCCGTACTGCTTTGCAATGGCAAGGACTTCGGTTCCCGGAAGCCTGCGCTCACCTGGCCGGCGAAGGGTTGGCCACTGGCCAGCACAGACGAGGGCGGATGAAATCGAGGGTGCGCGCGCTTCCGCCCGAACGCCTGCCAGCTCACCTGATGGTGTGAGTGGGCTGCTACTCCTCGGAGGTTATTTGGGCGCTTGACATTGCTCCCGAATCTTGACAAGTGGCCGTCACTTAGCGATCGGCGCGGAGCCGCCTCTTTACTTCAGCATCGTGGGGACAACGCCCGTTGCTGGAGCAGGCGGCGGCTGCCGTAGGCAAGTCGAAGAGGATGCGAGAGGAGGTCCAACAATGACGTGGTACGGCGGGGGAGGGGGTGCACGGCGACGGTGTACAGTGCCTCCTGAACGGCGTCCCCTTTACTCGGCTGGTACGGATGGGTTCGAGGTGGTTGCTGGCTGGGCTTGCCAGCTCGTGCAGCAGCAGGGGGGAGGCAGGCAAAGCAGTCGTCGAACCGCTGAGCGAGCGGGGGCGATTTGCTTCTTCGGGTTATTGTTGTGTTCCCTACTACCGTGGGTGGTAACGCCGGTGATGGCGGCAATGATCGCGGTCAACAATACCTCGGGCACGACCGGTGGGCCGGGGTGTACACTGCGCGACGCGATCACCGCGGCCAACACCGATGCTGCCACTGGAGGGTGTTCGGCGGGCAGCGGAGCCGACACCATTGTGTTGCCGACCAACGCCACGATCACGTTGACGGTAACGGACAACACCACCGATGGGGCGAATGGGCTTCCGTCGATCACCTCGGTAATCACGGTTCGAGGCAATGGAACGACGATCGAGCGCAGTGGTTTGCTGCCGTGCAATTTGAATGGCACCACTGACCCTGGGGAATTCCGTATCTTCCACGTCGGCAGCGCAGGCGATCTCACGCTCGACACCGTGACGGTGAGAAACGGCTGTGCCGATGCTCCGTCGATCCCTGCAAGTTCCGGTGGTGGCATCCTCAACTGGGGCACGATTGCCATCACCAACAGCACGATTTCCGGTCATCTTGCCCTCAACGACGCCGCCCTAGGCACGGGTGGTACAGCCGCTATCACCAACAGCACGATTTCCGGCAATTTTGCTAACTTTGTGGGCGGCGTGGCCAACCGCGGCACGGTAACGATCACCAACAGCGCCATCTCGGGCAACAGCGCGAACGTTCTTGCTGGCGGCATTTGGAACGGCCTCAGTGGCACGGCGACGATCATCAACAGCACGATCTCGGGGAATCTTGCCCCCGCTGGCGGCGGTATCGTCAACTTGGGATTACTGAACGCCAGTTTTGTGACCATCGCCAGCAACGATGCGGGGGCTTCTGGCCTAGGGGGAGGGATTTTCAACCGCAGCCCCGGCACCGTCAACATCAAGAACTCGATGGTGGGGGATAACAGCGCGGGAGGCGGCGGGCCCAACTGCCAGAACTTCGGCACGATCTCCCCGAGTGGCGTGAACCTCGCCACCGACGCGAGCTGTGGCGGTGGGTTTACCGTGGTATCTTCGGCGGCACTGAATCTTGGGCCTCTGGCCAACAACGGCGGCCCCACGCAAACCCACGCCTTGCAGACAGGCAGTGCAGCCATCGATGCCGTCACCGACTGCACCGATCTCGCTAACGCAAGCGTTGCCGCCGACCAGCGCGGCGTCTCCCGGCCGCAAGGGAGTCGATGCGACGTGGGTGCGTACGAGCTGTTCAGAGCGGGAGTGGCGCCGGTGCCGGTGGTGTTGCCGTGGGGCCAGTGGGGCCTGCTGACGTTGCTGGCGCTGACAGGCATCCGTGCCTTGCGGCGGCGCGGCCGGGAGCACGGCGCGGCCAAGGGCTAGGGGGGAGCACTGGTCCACCCCTCGGGGTGGTCGAGGTTTTCCCCGCGGCGGGTGACCCGCGCTTTCCTCGCCATGGATGGCCCCTGGACTGCGGCAAACTTCGGCCCGCGAACGCCAACCGCCGCCTCGACCACCACCGATCGTGCGCTCTCGATGGCTCTGGCGCTGTGTGGTGGGCGCGGCTGCGGTGGAGGCGAGCACATAGGCGGCCAGCGGTGGGGCGCCAGCGGTTTCGTCTTGCCACCCTCCGGGAGGCGTGACTCGGCAACACTGCCAGAGGCAGCGACTCGAGTGGCGCGAACCGGAGCAGCATGATTCCCAGTGGTTGCAACCTAGCTCCCGCTGCAAGCAGCGGCAGTGGTTTGCGGGTCCGTTCCATCGAACGGCGACGCGCCCTGCAAATGCACCTCCATCCCCAGCGGCGCCGCCACATTTCCTTGCCGCCACCGCTGGTACCGCAGCCAGAATCCCTGCCTGCAACTTCGAGCCCGGCCTAGGGCCAACCGCAGAAAGCCACGCCCAGCTTTGCGGAAGATGCCCAGGTCGAGGGAGGTCAGTAGGCGGGCCATCGTTTGCGCCCGAGGGTCGCGCAAGAGCGACAACGAGAACTCACCCCGGGTGGAAGCTGAGAGACATCAGTTTCCGCCTTCGGCCCCTGCGCAGCGTGGGGGCTTTTTTTCACCCAGGTTCCAGCTGCTGGCCCCGTGCATGCGGTCCGGCTGCCCCCGCTCCCGCAGCCGGCTCGGGAGTTCTTGACCACTGGGGACGCTCGAGGGCGAAATCCCCGGCAACAGCGCAGCTAGCCGAGGGTTCTCTCGATGGCGTCGACAACTTCCTCCGACGCCGGCGCTGTCGTTGGTGCATAACGAGCCACCACCCGACCCTGGCGGTCGATCAAAAACTTCGCGAAGTTCCACTGGATGTCACCCGGGCCATCGGGCGTCGTCGGTTGCTGCGTCAGGTATGCATAAAGAGGATGACGGTTCGGTCCGTTCACCTCGATCTTGGCGAACAACGGGAACGTCACCCGGTAGCGGGCCGTGCAAAAGGCACGGATCTCTTCCTCCGAGCTAGGCTCTTGGCCGCCAAATTGGTTGCAGGGAAAGGCCAGCACCTCGAAACCGCGCTCCCCGTAGTACTCGTACAGCTCCTGTAAACCCCGATATTGCGGCGTGAGCCCGCACTGCGAAGCGACGTTCACGATCAACAGCACCTTGCCGGCAAAATCGCCCAGACGCTTCTCCTCGCCATCGATCGTGCGAGCGGAAAACTCGTAGATACTCATGGCCTTCAGCTTGCGCTGCTGCGCCAAGCAAAGCAAGGTGGGCGCCGACGACCTTGCGCGACACGTTTCCTCGCATAGGGTAAGGATGGTATGGTGATCGAGGCACGCCACGTCGTGAAACGATTCGGTGCCCGAGTGGCAGTGGCCGGCATCGATCTCAGTGTGCCCCCTGGCATTTGTTTCGGGCTACTCGGACCGAACGGAGCCGGCAAGACCACGACGCTGCGCATGGTGTACGGCGTCACTCGGCCCACTGCCGGTAACGTGCGCGTGTTCGGTATCGACGTCGCCACCGACCCTCGCGCCGTGCGCTCCCGCTTAGGCGTGACCTTGCAACAAAATGTCCTCATCGAAGCCCTGTCACCGGTGGAGAATTTGCGGGTCTTCGGCCGTTACCATTTACTTCCCCACCGGCTCCTCGACGCCCGGGTGGAAAAGCTCCTCGACTTCCTGGAGTTACGTTCCCACGCCCACGTACCTGTAAAACAACTTTCCGGCGGATTTCAGCGGCGGCTGGCCATCGCGCTCTCTCTCGTCAACGATCCGGAACTACTCATCTTGGACGAACCGACCACTGGCCTCGACCCCGCTGTACGTCTGGCCCTGTGGGCACGGGTTCGCGCGCTGCGCGCCGCCGGCAAAACGATTTTGCTCACCACCCATTACATGGACGAGGCCCAGCGCTTGTGCGACCGCGTGGCCATCGTGGCCAGGGGCAAGATCCTCGCCGAAGGGGCACCCGAAGAACTCATTGCGAACCACCTCGCCCGTGAAGCGCTGGAGTGCGAGTGCGACGAAAACGAGGTGCCTGCGCTGCTGGATGGCCTGCCAGTGGCGCACGTGTTGCGCGCTGGCGCCCGGCTCACCATCTATGCCGACGACGTCGCTTCCCTTGCCGACGCAATTCGCCGCCGCGACGGCGGGGAACGCCGGGTGATGGTGATGCGCCCGGCCAACCTGGAGGACGTGTTCCTCGCCCTGACCGGATCTACCCTCGAAGAAAGCGAACCATGAACCTTTCTCTTCCCCACGCCCTGGCCGTTTGGCAACGCAACCTGGCCATGTATCGCCGCACCTGGAAGTGGAACATTTTGCCGAACTTTTTCGAGCCGGTCTTTTATTTGACCGCCATCGGGGTCGGCTTGGGCGCCTACGTCCAGCAAATGGGCGGCCTCCCTTACGCAGCCTTTTTGGCCCCTGGGTTGGTTTGCGTGGCCGCGATGAATGGCGCGAGCTTCGAGGTCACGTACAACATTTTCGTGCGCATGCACTTCGAGAAAACCTACGACGCCATGCTCACCACCCCGGTGCAACCCGATGACATTCTTGCCGGGGAAGTGCTTTGGGCCATGACTCGGGCAGCTATTTACGGCGGCTGCTTTTACCTGGTGACTACCGCGTGGGGACTGACCCCTTGGCACGCGGCTCCTTGGGCAGTGGTGGTCATCGTTCTTTCGGGTTTGTTGTTTGCCGCAGTGGGTTTAGTGTTTTCCTTGCAAATCGTGACCATCGACCTTTTCAGTTTTTACTTCACCCTTTTCCTGACCCCGCTGTTTTTGTTCTCGGACGTCTTCTTCCCTCTTGCCGAGCGACTGTCCGGAATTTGGTTGTGGGTCGCCGAAGCGTTGCCCTTGCTCCACCCCGTGCGCCTCGCCCGTTTGGGTTTCGCCCACCGTTGGAGCGCCATCATGCTCTGGGATGTCGGCTACATCCTCGGGGTCTCCACACTGCTACTGCTTCTCTGCCACCGAAGTATCCACAAGCGGCTGACAGCATAACGATGGCCACACCCCGGCGCCCTCACCCAGACTACAGTTCGCCGCCACTCCTCGCTCGCTGACTCGCCTGGCTTCCAAAGCCGCCCGGATTTCAGCCTGGCTACGATTCACCGCCAGTGCTCGCTCGTGCCCTGCCTTTGCCGCTAGCCGAAACCCGAATCGACGCCGCCCGTTCACTGCCCTGCAACCCCGCCAGCGAACCTCCTCTTGCGTCAAAGTGCGCCCCTCAGCGTCGCCCGGCTCCTCGTGAGAACGGTAAGGTTTTCATGGTGAGAACGCGTGCGCCCTTTGCAAACAAACCTCGCACCAGTTGTTTTCTTTTCGTGGCCGCAAATGCGTTTGGTTTCCTGTTTGCTTCGGGTCGCGTGCGTGTCGGCAGCGAAAGCGAGCCCAGCGATGGTCGTGGCAGGCGGTTTGCTTCTGGGGGATGGTGCGGGCTATCTGGCCCCTTGCACGCTACCCCGGTGGGCGCTGCTCAGTTCAGCGAGCGGTTTGTTGTTGCTCTCCCGAGCACCACCACCGCTTCCGCTGTTGGCGCTCGCTACCGCCGCCTTTCTTCTCGGGTTGATGCGTGCCAGTGGAGTATACGCGCCGCAGCACCCGATGGGGCACGTTGCCTTGGTGCCCCTGCCGGGCTCGTACGAACTCGAGGCGAGGGTGCATTCCGGAAACTTGGTAACGGGCGCGAGGGTCTCCTTGCTCGCCGACGTGCTCCGCATCCGCCAACGCGGGGTGTGGCAGCCGGCGCAAGGACGCATCCGCATCGTGGTTTACCGGTGCGAGCGCACTTGGCCGAACGGCACTGAACTTCGTGCGTTCCTCAAACTGCGCCGGCCGCGAAATTTCGGCAATCGCAAGGAGTTCGATTACGTTGCCTACCTAGCCCGGCAAGGGGTTTATGTTACGGCGTCGGCTGACAGCGATCGGCACTGGAAGAGGCTGCGGGCCGGCGGAGGCGCTCCTTTCGTTGCGCTTGCGGCGTGGCGGCTCAGGGTAGCGGGACTGTTCGTGGATCGCGCGTCTCCCTCGGCTGCAGCGGTATTGCGGGCACTGGTCGTCGGGGATCAAAGTGGAATTGCCTCCGAGCTTCGGGAAGCATTCAGCCAAGTAGGTGTCGGGCACGTGCTGTCGATCTCTGGCTTGCACGTGGCGCTGGTTGCCGGGGCGGGCTACGTGACGGCTCGCTTCATCCTCTCGCGCAGCGAGACCATCTTGCTGCATATCCCTGTGCCGAAAGTTGCCGCCGTGTTTTCGTTGCTGCCAGTGACGCTGTACGCAGCAATTGCGGGAGAGCGGGTAGCCACGCGTCGGGCTCTTTTCATGCTGGCGCTGTTCGTCGGTGCGTTAGTCCACAATCGCGAGGCGCATTTCGTCCACGTGCTCGCGTTGGCAGCCATTTTGGTGGTGCTCGCCTCGCCTGGGGTTACAGGAGACGTTTCGTTCCAGTTGAGCTTCGCTGCAGTATGGGCCTTGGCCACGGCAGCGAAAGCCTTCGAACGATGGTGGCCCGCTCTCCGCTCCGGCGAAGTCGCCCGGGCAAGGGCTCGGTGGCAACAGGGAGCGCTGGCTGCGGTTCGTTACACCGCAGCTTCCTTTTGGCTCTCGCTGGCAGCAGTTGCAGCCACAGCACCGCTGACGGCGTGGCACTTCCATCAAGTGCCTGTCATCGCACCACTGGCAAACTTCGTTCTCGTCCCCATCCTCGGTTCGCTGGCGGTGTTGCTGGGCCTGGGCGCCGCCTTTAGCGAGCCATTGTACCGGCCGCTGGCTAGCGTGTTGGCGTCCGCGGCCGGACAGGTTGTCGATTGGGGTTGTGTGCTGCTGCACCAGTTCCATCGCCTACCATGGGCAGCGGTGCGTGGTTTGGTGCTCGACTGGGCTCAGCTCGCTTCCTGTCTCGTAGTGCTTTTGGCTCTTGCCTACGCACGTGCTCGTACGCGCGCCAGCCTCGTCTGCGTAGCCATCGCCGTAGCGGCGACCAGTCCCTGGTTTCGAGGTGGGCGGGTTTTCCGCTCAGCCACTTTGGACCTTCACGTGTTGAGCGTGGGCCAGGCAAGCGCTGTGCACTTGCAGTTTCCCGATGGAACGCATTGGCTGGTCGATGGCGGTGGGCTCGGCGATGGAAGCTTCGACCTCGGATCGCGCGTTCTCGCTCCGGCCTTGTGGCAGTATGGAGCGAGGCGACTGGCGGCCATCTTTCTCACCCACCCGCAATTCGATCACTTCGGCGGGCTTGCGGCTTTGGTGCCGTTGTTCCAGCCAGCTTCGTTTTACCACAACGGACAATCAGGCCGCGGTGTTTCCTACGAGCGCCTTCGCCAGGCGCTCCGAAGCGAGGGAATTTCACCGATCGCTCTTTACCAGGGGGCCGAACGCTGCCTGGGTGGGGTGCGGGTCGCGGTGTGGCACCCGTCGTATCCGTCGGAAACCAGGAATCCGAACCACGCATCGCTGGTGTTGCTCCTCCAGTATGCTGGCCGAACCGTGGTCCTACCCGGGGATATCGAAGGAGAGCAAGAAGGTCGCTTGCTCGCTCTCGGAGAGTTCGGACCCATCGACGTGCTACTCGTTCCCCACCACGGTAGCCGCACCTCCAGCACCACCCCCTTTGTTTCTGCCTTGCGCCCGCGGTTCGCCGTGGTCTCGGCTGGCTGGCAAAATCGTTTTCGCTTCCCCCACTCCGAGGTGCGTCGCCGCTACGCCGCCGCTGGCAGCCTGCTACTGCGGACCGACTGGGACGGTGCCTTGGAATTTTCGATCTCGGCCAACGGAACGTTGGCTTGGCGGGCAACGCGGCCCCCGTGGAACCAGTGGCAACAGGAGCCCTTGCCAGGGCCCAGCCAGGGTTGGAAGTTCGTTGACTCGACTTGCAGCCAGGGGTAAGCGAATCTCGTTTGTCATGAATCCGACCTTCAAACAGATGATGAACGAAGTGGTGGCGTACGGGAGCTGCTGCGAGTGCGGTAGTTGCGTGCTGGTTTGCCCCCACAACGTCATCGATTACATCGATGGCAAGCCCAAGCAGGTGGCCAAAGCGACCCTGCCCTTCGACTACTGCGGCATTAGCGAAGGCATCGGGTGCGACTGTTGTGCCCAAGTGTGCCCTCGCCTGGGCGACCGGGAACACCACCTGATTTCCAAGGTCTTTAGCGACGACAACGGTCTCCAACGTGACGTGTTCGGCCCTTACCGGCGGATTGTCGCTGCACGCAGCACTTTGCCCGAAGTTCTCGAACGTTGCGAAGATGGCGGGGTGGTTACCACGCTGTTGGTGTGGGGCTTGCGTTCAGGCCAATTCGATGGGGCGGTGGTTTCCGCTACCGACGCCACTAAACCTTGCCAGCCTTATCCGAAGGCGATCACCACTCCCCAAGAGGCGGTAGCGGCGGCGAGCTCGTGGTACACGTATTGCCCGAACAACCTGGCCTTGGCGGACGCCGAAAAAATGGGGCTGCAGCGGGTCGCTTTCGTCGGTGTACCGTGCCAGATCACTCCGGTACGGAAGATGCAAATCGTCGATCCTAGTTTTCTCGACAATGGCCGCAAAAAAGAGAAGATCATCGAAAAACAGCGTCATTTTCTCAAAGGATTCGGTGAACGTGTGGCTTTGACCATTGGACTCTTGTGCAGCGAGGTCTTCGACTTTCGCGAGCTCATGCTCGACACCATCGAGGGTAAGCTCGGGATTGCGCTTTCCGAGATCCGGCAGTTCAACGTGAAAGGGAAAATCCAGATCTTCAAGAAAAACGGTGAACTCGTGGAATACCCCTTACGGGCAGCTCAGGAGACCGCCCGTCCGGAATGTCATCACTGTGCGGATTTCTCTGCGGAACTTGCCGACATTTCTTGCGGTGGGGTAGGGGCAACGGGATGGACGATCACGATCGTCCGCAGCGCCTTGGGCGAAGAAGTGTTCTCCGCTCTCGAGCGAGAGGGCTTGGTCACCGTTCGGCCGATGAGCGAGTTCGAAAACTCCATGAAGGTTTTGCGGCGGTTAGCTCGCAAGCAGCGCCAGCGTGTGCCCATTCCCCCGGGCAAGAACGAATCGTGGGTTCGGCCGCTCGAGTTTGCAGCATCTACACACCAGCCCTAAAGATAATCCGTCTTCCATGGCCGCACCGTCGCGTCCCCCCAAGTTCCCTCCTCACTACCTCGAGCAGCTCATCGAGAACTCGCCCGACATCGTCATTGCCGTGGATCGCAGTGGCACGATTGTCTTTTACAACGACGGGGCAGAAAAAGTCCTCGGCTACACCGCCGCGGAAATCTTGGGCGAGAAAGTGACCAAAGTGTACCCATCTCTGGAGGAGGCACGGCGCGTGATGGCAGCCATGCGCAGCGACGAGCATGGCGGCCCAGGAAAGCTGAAGAATTTCGAGACGACTTTCGTCGACCGCCTCGGCGAGCCTATCCCGGTAGCCATCTCCGGTTCGATTTTGTGCGACGATGCCGGGTTCGAGATCGGCTCCATCGGGTTTGCCAAAGACCTAAGAGAAATTCGCCGCAAGGATCGCCTGGCCACCTTGGGGGAGGTGGCGGTTGCGGTGTGCCACGAAATCAACAACCCCCTCGCAGCCATCGTCAACCAGATCGAGCTTCTCGATCGCTTCGTACGGGACGTTGCATCGGACGAGCGGGCTCTCGTGGAAGAGGAAAGGATCGAAGCCGTGCGCCGTGAAATCACCAAAATTCAGACGGCGGTGAACCGCCTGGCGGAACTGGCGCAGGGAGAAGCCTACCGCACCCGCGAATACCACGCCGGGGTGCGAATGACCGATCTCGAATCGCCGACTCCGGAGCGAACCATGCGAACCTCGCCCCTCAAGGGGTTGCGGGTGTTGGTGGTCGACGACGACGTTGGTGTTTGCCACTCGCTGCGCGATCTGTTGCGCCAAGAGGGTTGCGAAGTCATCGAAGCTCACGACGGCATCGATGCGCTGCGGGTGCTCGACGTCACTTCCGTGGACATCGTCATTAGCGATGTCGTCATGCCCGATCTCGACGGCTACGACCTTTACATGGAGGTTCGCCGCCGCGGCTCGACGCCGGTGATCTTGATGACGGGCTACTATTACGACCGCGATCACGTGATCAAGCGCAGCCGGCTACAGGGGCTGCAAGGTGTGTTGTTCAAGAAGCCGGTCGACCCGGAGCGGCTGAAGCGTTTGATCTTGGAGTTAACGCGGTCGGCGAACGAACGCTCGGCGCCCGCGGCGTAGCCGTGGGCTTAGGGGTCGTTGGCGTGCGCGTGGCCGTCGCCGCCGGGGCAACCCACAGCGTCAGCTCCCCCGCAGCCGTGCCGAATACCGCCTTTTCGCCACCGATCCGAACTACGGTGCCGAGACCAGGCACTTCCTCGCCTTGCCGAAACAAACCATGGTGGCCGTCAGGTTGCTCCACCACCGCATACAACTGGCCCGCATTTTCCGCCACCCCCGCAAGGCGATACCCCCGCGGCGCTTCCGCCACGGCTACCACGGTGGGCGATGGAGTGGTCGTCGGCTGAGCCATCGTCGGGGCGATAGCCTGGGGTGGAGGCGAGGGTGGGCTTGCCCTAAGCGAACTGAGCAGCCACAGTATCGCGGCGAAAAGAAGAGCCGTCGCCAGGCCCGCTAGGAATGCCCACACGCGCTGATCCATGGAGATTACCCATTGCCCAATGCAATCGCCTCTTAACGATTGGCAACCACCTTTGACACCTCGACTCGTTTACCACTGGCTCCACCTCTTGCGATATTGGGTGGTCGTTGTGCTGTGGATGGGGTGCATCTCCGCGCTTTCCACCGATCCCTTCTCGGCTCACAACACCCATCGCTACATCGACCCGGTGTTGCGCTGGCTCTTTCCCGACCTGACACCGGCCGGCTTCGTGACCGCGCACACGGTCATCCGTAAAACGGCCCACTTCGTCGAGTTTTTCGTCCTCGGGGCCCTCGTCTTCTGGGCTAGTCGCCGGGGCCGGTCGCCGCGCTGGCAGTGGAGCTGGAGCGCCTACGCACTCGCCCTCTCCGGCACCTGGGCGCTCGCGGACGAGTTGCACCAGGCGTTCGTGGTAAGCCGCACCGCGTCGCTGTGGGATAGTGCGATCGACATCCTCGGGGCGACGACCAGCCAAGCGATCATCTACGTGCGCAGCCGCTTCGCAGGCCGCCCAGACACAACTCGCACAGCCCCTGGGTTGAACTCGAACCTCGAACTGTGATTAAAGACGCCGCTGGTGCGGGTGGAGCAGAAACGACGCCGCATGGAGGAACTGCTGCTCTGGGAACGTCGCTTGTGGGCGCAGGGGCTGCGGCTGGTTGCCGGATGCGATGAAGTGGGCGTGGGGCCGTTGGCCGGGCCGGTGGTGGCTGCCGCTGTGGTAATTCCTCCCGACCCGCAACTGTCGGGCATCGACGATTCCAAGAGCCTCACCGCGCGGCAACGCGAGCGCTTGGCATGCGCGCTCCAGGAACACGCCCTCGGCATTGGCGTCGGCGTGGTCGAACCCGAAGAGGTCGACCGGATCAACGTCCTGGGCGCCGCCTTGGAGGCCATGCGCCGCGCGGTCAACGCGCTGCCTATCCGCCCCGAGCATCTCCTCGTCGACGCCCGCACCGTACCCGGAATCGATATCCCGCAAACACCCATCGTCGATGGCGATGCCAAAAGTTACGCAGTTGCGGCTGCCAGCATCGTCGCCAAGGTCAGACGCGATACCCTCATGCGCCAGTGGCATCAGCGTTACCCTCACTACGGCTTCGACCGCAACGTGGGCTATGGCACACCCGAACACCTCGAAGCCCTGGCTCGTTACGGTCCTTGCCCCCTGCATCGCAGGTCGTTTGCCCCAGTACGGCAAATGTCCTTGTTTGGACCGCGGCGCAGCCGCTAAGCGATCGCACACTGGTCAGCTGCCGTTCACCCCACAACGCTTTCCTGCCTGGCCAACGCGACAGTTCCCTACCGAAACACCGACGACTCCCATGAGACCAATCGGAGACAAACTTCGCCTGGGATCGGCCACGATACCGCACCATGCGCCGCCAGGAGCGAGTTCTCCGGGGGATCGGTCGATGCCGAGGTTGGAAAGCGGCGCTGGCTTGGTCGAGCCTCGCGGTTCCGGCCCAGACCTGGCAGGTGTTCGACCCAGGCGCTAGCAACCCCGATCCATGCAGTTTCGGGCGGTGATCTTCGATATTGGCGGAGTCGTCGTCGGCTCGCCCCTGCACGCCATTGCCGCTTTCGAGCGAGCGCACGGCATCCCTCCTGGCTGGATCAACATGCACATCGCTCGAAGCGGCTCGGAAGGGGCGTGGGCCCGTCTCGAACGCGGGGAACTTAGTTTGCAGGACTTCTTGGCCGTTTTCGAGGACGAATGCCGCCGCGCCGGGCAGTGCATCGATGCGATCGCCCTCATGGAAGCGGTTCAGGCATCCACGGTGCCGCGACCGGAGATGATCCGGGCTATCGAGCGAATCCGTGTGCATGGCCTGCGCACAGCCGCGATTACCAACAACTGGCTTGACGAAGGCAGACCCGACAATGCGTTGCAACACTTGTTCGACGTGTTCGTCGAATCGGCCCGCACCGGCCTGCGCAAGCCCGACCCGCGAATTTATCTTTACACGTGCGAACAACTAGCGGTTGCCCCAGCGCAAGCTGTGTTTCTCGATGACATCGGAGGCAACTTAAAAAGCGCCCGCGCCCTCGGCATGACTACAATCAAAGTGGAACAGCCCTCAGCCGCCTTAGTGGAACTCGAGCAAGTGCTCGGGTTCGGCCTGCGATAGGCGCCAAAGTTGATTTTTTTTGCAGACGGCGCATAAAGGCTTGCTGCGAGAGGTGAGAATTATGGCCGTCACCGTGAAGCAAATCAGTTTGTGGCGTAAGGAGACTCAAAACGCTCCTGGGGTCTTAGCGGAAGTGCTGGAGCCCCTTGCCACGAGCGGCGCGAACCTGCGCGTGGTCATGGGCTACGCGTTGGGAGACAGCGGTCGTGCTGCCATTGAAGTGTTTCCCGTGAGCGGAAAGAAGAGCACTGTGGCAGCAACACAGGTCGGTCTCGGCCCAGCACAGGTGAGTGCCCTCCTCGTGGAAGGGGACGACCGCCCTGGCCTGGGCGCAGCGATGGCCAAAGGCATCGCCAACGCCGGGGTGAACATCGAGTTCATCGTGGCGCAGTCGGTCGGCCGCAAATTCTCCGCTGTGTTCGGCTTCCGCAGTGCCGACGATGCACGTGCCGCAGCTAAGGCCATCAAGGCAGCAGCGAAGCCAGCACGAGCGGCCAAAGCGCGGGCAGCAAAGGCACGAGCGAAAGGCTAGCGAGCCAAACTTTCGCGACATCGTTCGCCGCCAGAAAACCGGAGCGTAGCGCACCAGTGGGCTAGCGTTCGGCGGCGGGCGCAAGACTGACGTGGTCGTGATCGCGCTGTTTGCCCTGGCGCTTTCCGCAAGCAACGGCAGCCGCTTCGCAATGCCAGTCGGCGATACCCCCAACGGCAAGCGCCGCTACGCAGGGGCAGTGGCAGTGCTCGCCTCCTAGACCCAAATCACGCCCTCGGCTGGGTTGCCGAACGACTTTGCCTGCCCGTTGGTGTGGCGCCAGCCGCTCCACCAAGCCAGTATTGCATCGACCTCATGCCACGATACCGGCGTGACCACGACTGGCCACGGAAGGACTGCCGAAAGACGGCTCCAGTAGTCCGCAGGCGAACCGCGGCGGTAAGCGCCGATGTCTTGTGCCTCGAGCACGGCCGCTGTGGCACGAGGGTAGACCTCGTACACCGGGGTAGGCGCCAAGCGCTGTTTGAAACGAACCGCTCGCGCCGTCAGCCCACCCAAGAAAAGCGGCGACATCGCCCCCAGTGCTCTGTCGCAGGCGCGGTAGAAGAAGTCCTCCCCCTGACCGAAGTACGCCCCCGGTAAGCTCAATGGGGCATCGATATACACGGCTTCGGGCGCGTATCTGGCCATAAAGCTTTCCAAGTACGCGTCGGCATCTTCCCGCCGCGGCACGCGCACCAGCTCGAGGCAGTGCTCTTCATCGAAACACAATGCGGTGGTACCACTCAGCCGCGCGCCGAAGTCGATACCTACAATCATGGTTTCCCTAGCTCACCGCCGCTTGCGCTTACGGCGCTCCGAGTCAGGAACCCTTTTCGAGTTACCTTTAGCCGATACCTTCCGGGCTGCAGCCAGTTGGCCCGTGGATGGCGGCGACCCGGTGCCTTGCAAACGCTGGTGAAGGGCGAGCAAAGTGTCAGCGTAAGCCTTCGAACGATTGTAATGCCACAGTGCTTGTCTTTGCTGCTCTTCGGTCACTCCCGGCTGCCACCCGTGCGCACGCAAATATTCGGCAGCCGACAGCGCGGCATCGGCGGGGCGAAACAAGTCTACCCGCCCGTCATTGTCCCCATCGCGACCGAACCGCAAAACACTAGAGGGCAAAAACTGCGGCCAACCCAATGCCCCCGCCAACGATCCCCGCAGTTCCAATGGGTCCACCCGCCAGCGGCGGGCCAGCTCGAGCGCCGCCCGCACCTCGGGATAAAAGGTCTCTTCCAGGTAACGGGCCCGAGCGGAAAACTTCGTCCGCAGGGCCAGGGGATCGAGTCGTCCGCTATCGAGCCAAAGGTCGATGTTCCACTGCAAGTTCCTCGGCTCGCCTGCCATCGCCAGCCGTGCCAAGCGGTACAGAACGCGGTGGCGCCCGGTGTTCTCCCCACAGCGGCTTTCCACATGCAGCAACGAAGCCAACAACGTGCTCGGTACTCCAGTTGCCTGTGCTGCGCGCTCGAGTGCCGAGCGATGGCTCGTGAGGCAAGCCCGTGCCTCAGCCACACTGCGCGGGTGCAGAAACCCGCGGTACAATGTCGCTGCTTCCGGCTTCCGCTCTGGCGAGAATCTTATCCCGTCGAACGGCGGCATCCGCGGGTCGGTAAAAACGCGTTCCACCTCGGCGCGCGGTTCGCCCTCTCGCACCAACCGCTCCACCAGATATTCCCAGCCGCCCAATGCCGGGGCAGCAGCAGGAAGGACTGCGGCCCAGCCAACCACGGCCCAGGTGCGAACGAAGAACCAAGCTCTTCGACAGGCGCTGTTCGTCGAGCACAGAAGATGGCTGAGTTCCATGATAGACTCTTGTGCCGTGTAGTCGCGCAACAGGCAAGCAGCGAGAAAGGGGCTCGACCTCGAGCGCACAGTTGCCCATACTGAGAAGAAACTCATGTTATTGCGAATCCTCGGTTCCACCGTCGTTGCCTTGGCCCTTGCGGCGAATTTCGCTGCGGCCAGGGTGCGGCCTCGCATTGTCAACGGCCAGGCAACTGACCACTACCCTGCCGTTGGGATGATTGCGTTTTATGCCGACCGTTCCCGCACGCAGCTCGCTGGGTTGTGCTCTGGCAGCTTGATCGGGTGCCACACGATCGTCACCGCCGCGCATTGCGTGTGCCCGGACCGCACGGAAGACTACCAATCCTGCTTGGACGAAGGTGCTGCGGAGCCTGAAACGGTTTTGGTTTTTCTTCCCCACGTAGGAGTGCTGCCTGTCGAGCGAATTTCGGTGCACCCCCAGTACGAGTTTGGCGCCGGCTACGACGTAAGCCTTCTCCATTTGGCCGAGCCGGCAAGCGGGGTTCCGCCCTTGTCGCTGGCGGTGGATAAGCCCACGGTCGGCACTTCCGGAGCGGTCATCGGTTACGGAACGACCGGTGGCGGCTTTCGCAGAGTGGACGACACGGGGATCAAGCGCGAGGGCTCGATCGTCTTCGGGGGGTGTCCCGCCGACGTGCCGGCCGATCTCCATGTTTGCTGGACGTACCGCGGCGATGGCGCCAACACCTGTTCCGGGGACTCCGGTGGTGCTGTGGTGAGCACGGGGGAAAACGCCACCGTGCTCGCCGGTATCGTCTCTGGCGGCTCGAGTGTCGACTGCCAGGCGCCAGACGAATCCTTCGCCACTGCAGTGGCCTCCATTGGCGATTGGATCGCAGCAACCGGGGGAACGGACGTGGGTTCCGTTTGCGACGAACCTGGCCGCCTGGACGACGGCGTCACCCTCGTCACCAGCTTCGAAACAACTGTCGCATCGAACCTCCCCACCGCTCGGGTGCGACTGGAGGTGCCGAAGGACGCTTTGGAGTTGCGCGTGACCTTCAATGGCCAAACCGGCAGTGCATCCGGCTTCCTCCAGCGAGACAACGACTTCGACTTGCTGCTCAGACCCGACGGCGGTAGCGATGACACTTGGGTATGCGAGGACGACCGAGTAGAAAATTGGGGGGCGTGTCGTATCGACCTGCCGCAAGCAGGAACGTGGCTAGTGGAACTCCGCCGCATCGCTGGGTCGGGCCCTGTGCAAATCACTGCCACGATTTTCCGCCGCCGGTCGTCCTGTCCTGGGGATTGCAACGGCGACAGCGAGGTAGACATCAGCGAGATCGTCACCGCCGTGAACATCGCCCTCGATAGCCTCCCCACAGAGGCATGTCGCTCAGCCGATGGCAACGGCGACGGTACGGTGACCGTCGACGAGGTCGTGCAAGCGGTAAGGGCTGCGATAAGCGGTTGCCCAGCTCGGGGCCTGCAGGGGTGAACGATTGGCGGCCGAATCCGAAGGCATGAGCCTTGCCCCCTGCTCACCGGGAGCTGCAAGTTCGCGGCGTCAGCGACCAGCTGCCTTTTCGTCCACCAGCCCGCCTACGCCACTGGACCGCGCCCGAAAAAACAGTTAGGCAGGGGTAAACCGTGGGGCAAAGGGGGGAGGAAAGAACATGCTTTGGTTGCTTTTGGCCATCGGCGTGGTGAACGCGGTGCTGCTCGTGGTCGTGTTGGTGCGTTCGGCCCGAGGCATCGGCAGTGCCGACCAAATCGTGCGCCAGGAGCTTCGCGCCGGCCGCGAAGAGCAGCGCGCTGCCGCTGCCGAGCTCCGCGCAGAGATTCACGCCGGGCTGAAATCCTCGCTCGATACGCTGAGCACGGCGATGCAAACGATCAGTAAAGCACAAGCCACGCAGTTCGAGACCGCCACGCACTCGTTCCGGCAGGTGGCCGAGTCCAATGAAAGCACCCTGGAACGAATTCGTGGCACAATCGATGCTCGCCTCAAGGAATTGCACCAAGGCAATGAGCAAAAGGTGGGTGAAATGCGTACCGAAGTGTCCGAAGGTCTCAAGGCTGTCAGCGAGCACATGCAAAAGGCGCTCGCCGATCTCAGCGCGGCGCAACGCACCCAACTGGAATCCATTGGCAAACAATTGAAGGAACTCACCGAATCCAACCAAAACACGCTCGAGCGGATTCGCACCACGTTCGACGAACGGATGCGCGAGTTTCAAGAGGGCAACGAGAAGCGCCTGGCCAACATGCGCCAGGAGCTCTCCGAGGGACTCAAAGCGGTGAGCGACAACGTTTCCAAGACGCTCGCTGAACTCGGCAACGCACAACACGTGCAACTGGAAGCCATGACCCGGCAGCTCAAAGAACTCGGCGAGTCGAACCAGGGGGCGCTCGACCGCATTCGCGGAACGTTCGACTTGCGCATCAAAGAACTGCAAGAAGGTAACGAGCGCAAGCTGGAGGAAATGCGCAAAACGGTCGACGAGAAGTTACACGACACGCTGGAGAAGCGGCTCGGCGAGTCGTTCAAGCTGGTGAGCGAACGGCTCGAGGTTGTTCACCGTGGTCTCGGCGAAATGCAAAGCCTGGCCAACGGGGTGGGCGAACTCAAGCGCGTGCTCTCCAATGTCAAGGTGCGTGGCACCTGGGCCGAAGTGCAATTGGGTTCCATCCTCGAGCAAATCCTCGACCGGCGGCAGTTCGAACGCAACGTCCGGGTCAAGGGAGACTCCGACGAGGTGGTCGAGTACGCCATTCGGCTGCCTGGACCCAAACACGAGCCGAATACCGTGGTCTGGTTACCCATCGACTCCAAGTTCCCCCAGGAAGGGTATTTGCGACTGCAAGAGGCGGCGGAAAGAGGCGACGCCGATGCCGTTCAACAAGCTCAGGAGGAGTTGGCTCGCGCCGTGCGCGCCGCCGCCAAAGAGATTCGCGACAAGTACGTCGACCCTCCCCACACCACCGACTTCGCCATTATGTTCTTGGCCACGGAAGGTTTGTACGCCGAAGTCTTGCGACAGCCTGCCCTCGTCGAACAGTTGCTGCAGGAATATCGCATCGTGGTTGCCGGGCCGACAACTTTGGCCGCTATTCTCAGTAGCTTGCGCATGGGGTTTCGCACCCTGGCCATCGAACAGCGCGCCACGGAAGTGTGGAAGGTGCTCGGGGCGGTCAAGACCGAGTTCGGCAAGTTCGGGCAAGTTCTCGACAAGGTCAAGCGGCAACTCAACACGGCCACGAAAACGATCGAGGAAACCGGGGTGCGCACCAGGGTTATGGAGCGACGACTGCGTGCGGTGGAAGAACTGCCCGAAGAAGAGGCTAGCGCCCTCTTGGAGCTACCGGCATCGTTCGAGGCGGTCGCACCCACCGACGGCCCCTCCGAGGTGTAAGCCGCCTTCCGCCCGCGCTTTGCCGACTCTCCCCCACAGGCCGCAAGCTGCCACAGCGCCAGAGCCATCGAGAGCGCACGATCGGTGGTGGTCGAGGCGGCGGTTGGCGTTCGCGGGCCGAAGTTTGCCGCAGTCCAGGGGCCATCCATGGCGGGGAAAGCGCGGGTCACCCGCCGCGGGGAAAACCTCGACCACCCCGAGGGGTGGACCAGTGCTCCCCCCTAGCCCTTGGCCGCGCCGTGCTCCCGGCCGCGCCGCCGCAAGGCACGGAT
>CALAMI010000049.1 GCA_937925685.1 Candidatus Binatia bacterium
TACCGGGCCGAGGTATTCCGCACGGTGGGGCCGGTTATCGAGATAATCCGCCGCCAAGCGCGTAAGAAAATACAAGCGGACAATTCGGCCGAGGTCGTCCGGGCCGCCGTGGCTTCCGTGTCCGTGGATACGCTCGTGGCCGTTCTAAAGGCGCGAGGTATGACGGACGAGCAACTCCTCGAACTGAAATCCGGAGCGCGATAGTATGAAACCGTTTAAACGCCTTCCTGATAACACATGGATCACACCTCGCAACTACCGGATACGAACCCGGATCACCGGCCGGAAAACGCTGGACGCTTACCGGTTCCATATCGGCCTCTCGTGGTTGAAATGGCCTTTTTGGACGAATCAATTACTGGAAGCGGCCGCGTTGCATGATTACTTATACGAAAGTGCGAGGACCGCAGCACAATACAAGGTTGCGGACCAAGCATTTATCGAGGTAGCGGCCCGCAATAGGTTACACCCGGTCAAACTCGCTTTGGCGTGGGGCGCTATCAGAACCCGCGCGCGGCTCCGGCTTTTGTTCGGGGCTTGACACAGAGGGCGAATCGCGCGATAGTCGAGTCCTCTATCACCCTAAGAAATGGAGGTTTTTGATATGCGTTACTTTCTGACACTCTCGGCCCTTGTGGCTCTTGGCGCTTGTTCGACTCCGGCCACCCCACCGGAACAAGTCGTCAACGCTCCAGTGCAGTGCGTACCGGTGGACGGTCTCGTTACCTGCTAAGGCAACCGTCGCGCTAACTTTTCCTCGTAATACTTGGCGCGACCTTTTAAAGTACCCGTGTTATCACGGGAGAAAGTGAAATCTCAACAATGGAGAATAGCAAAATGGCAAAGATTGCCGGGACTATCGTAACCGGTGCGGTCGCTATCGCGGTCGCACTTGGCGGGTGTGAATATGCCCAAGAAAAAATCGCGGGCGTTGTCGGAGACGAGGCGGCCGTGGCTATCGTGGATATTGGTTGTACGGGTGGCGTTGATTTCGTCCACACGGCGGCTAAGGACGCCTCGCCTCTTATCGCGGAAATCCTCCGCCAAGGCGCAAAGGCGGCTTGTGCGGCTCGTCCCGAAAAGACGACCATTTCCGCCGTCGTTTACGATACTCCCGTGGCGGAGTTTTGTGGAACGACCAAGGCCCTCACCGCAGCCGACGAACCTAACGCGGACGTCCGCGTCGTGTTCAACGCAGCCCGCGCGGAGAATTGCGTATAATGGCGGGGGACGTTCTTTTGCGTCCCGGCACGCTGGAGGAACAGGCGCTAGACCTAGCGGCTAACCTCCGGCACGCGGCGGACCAAGCGGAAGCGTTTGCAGTACGAGCGGCAAGCGCGGACGTTGAATCGACCACGGAAGGACACAGCACCACCGCGCCGTCCCCGTTCGGTCTATTCCCTGAAATCCACGAGACGGACGTTATCTCCGGCGCTTTCTCGTCATGGTTCCACTTGTGGGGCGGGATTATCGGGGCGGCCCATTCGGTGGAAGCGTGGCCGGAGAACCCGGCGGAGTGGCCGGAGTGGGCGCAGGACTTGGACGCTATCGTCCGTCCGGCGGACTTGGACGCGGCCTTGTTTGGTTGTGACGAGATTCCGGAACGCCCACCGCAAGCGTTGCGCCACGGCGACCGGGTGCGCGTTCGCGGCTATCCGGCCGGTGTGACTCATCCCGACCACTACGAAATCCGTAACGGTTTCGCGCTTATGGATCGTCCGGAGGACACCCGCAACGGTGACGCTCCCTCGTGGATTATCCAGTTTGACGACGGTTCGGTCCTCGCTATGGGCGGAATGTCCGGCGGCGTGGTTACGGTGGTTCTGGAGGACGGCTCCGAAATCCCGGTGGCGATTCTCATTACGCAGAACTCGCGCGCGGATTTGGACGGCGACGGGGACCAAGACCATAGTTCCGACGTCGTGGAACTAATCGACGTGTGGACCGCTCTAAAGGCTGTTTCATAGCGTGATTGATAACGACCACAAAGAACTCTTGACGTCCCCGGAAATCGTTCGATTTTTGGGGGCGTTTGCTGGAGTTTTATTGTCTATGGTGATGATACCGCCGGACAATACTCGCTCCGCGTTTTACCGTATCGGACTCGGTACGGTGGCCGGATTTATCTTTGCACCTACCACACAACGACTCGTCCCATTCCTTAGCGGCGATCACGCTAACGATTGGCTCGCGGCGGCTTGCGCGACCGGCTTTGTCGTGTGGTTTATTCTGGAGGCTTTAGCGCGTTGGATTTCAACACCTGACACCGGGCGCAAACTTATTGCGTGGGTGGAGCGTCGTATGGGTGTGAGGGGGAATAATGAGGATCAATAGTCGCGCTTTCTTGTCCACGACCTGCGCGGCGGTGTTAGCCACCGCGTTCGCGTTGCAGGAACGGGGAGTTCAACTCCAGCTATCTGCAATAGAAAAACGTCGGGCATATATCGACTACACCCAACGGGACGTCGTCCGGGAGTTCGGTATCACGTCCGCGCGGTTCGAGGATGGGACGGTCACGATAGACGGCTATCTCGTTAAGAGAGGTTGTCGCTTGAACTCGTCCGACCCATACGCGGCGGTTGATTTCTGGAGAGAACACCCGGACGGTTCACGGGATCGAGTCCCGTTCTCGTTTGCCAACCGTCCGGCCGGAGAGACTCCGACCGCTCCCGCGAGCCGTCCGGAGGGGGCGTCCTCTTATTTGGGGTGGTCTATCATCCTCGGCCCCACCGCCGGGTTAGACGACGTCGTGGTGGCATTCGCGCAACATAATTGCGGGACGGACATTTACGGCCAACCGATTATCATCGGCCCGCGCGAGTTCGCGCGGTTCACTCCGCGCGAGGCGCTAACCGGTAAATATGTTTGGAGAACTCAAAATGGCGAATAGTAAACCGACCGGCCTCCTCGTTATCGGGGACGGCCGCCACGGTAAAGATACCTTTTGCGATTTCCTCCGCGACGATCACGGACTCCGGTTCGTGTCGTCTTCGGAGTTTGTGGGCCGGGAGATTTTGTGGGACAAGTGGGGTTCGCGCCGGACGTGGCGTTCCCTTTGGCTCCGCCGCCGTTACCCGAATTTTGACGCTATGTTCGCGGACCGGAGCAACCACCGCGCTACATGGTTCCACCATATCACCGCGTACAACACCCCGGACGCCACTAAGACGGCGGCCACGATGTTCTCGCGGGGATACCATATTTATTGCGGGATGCGGTCCCGGCGCGAGTTCGAGGCTGGACGCGCGGCCGGTATTTTCTCGCTTGTCGTTTGGGTGGATCGTTCCGAACACCTCCCACGGGAGTCTCGTGACTCGATGCAGTTAACGCGGCAAGACGCGGACATAGTAATCGACAACAACGGCTCGTTACAGCACCTCCGCGCGCAAGCGGCGGCCACCGCCCAAATTTTCCAGCAAGCACAAGGACTCCAAAATGCCCACACCTAAGCTAACCGAGAAAGATTTTACGGATACCCTCCTCGCTATCGAGGACCACGGCTCCCACGCGAAGGCGGCCGAGGCGTTGGGCCTATCCATTCCCGGAATCCGTTCCCGTCTCCAGCGCGGCCGGAAATTGTACGGGGAGAAACTGTCTAAAAAACACCTCGGCCTCCCGGACAACTATGTCGCGGGTAAGATCACGGTAGCCACGCGGCCGGACGGTTCGATTACTCAGGCTTGGACCCGTGGGACGCCCAACGTCTCTCCTAAAGAGGTCGCGGCGATTTACGCTAAAGCGTTGCGGAACCTCCCACGCGCGAAGCCCACCGCCGCTCCGGACATTCCTAAGAAGAATGGACTCGCGGTTTTCCCGGCGTGTGATTGGCATTTCGGCGCATTGGTCCCGGAGTCCGTTACGGGCAACCAATACGACCGGGACGTGGCGCTCCGCCGCTTGCGTGAGGGTTTTGAGACCACGTTTGCAGCTATCCCGGCAAGCGAGAACGCGATTATTCTTTGGAACGGCGACACGACCCACGCGGACAACGACAAGGCCGTGACTCCGAAATCCGGCCACCGCTTACAAGTGGAGGGATCACACCACGAAAATATCGGCCTCGTTATCAAGGCGGCCGTGTGGCAAATCGACCTCGCGCTTACTCGTCACGCTAACGTGGAGTTCGTCGCTACCAAGGGGAACCACGATCTAAGTACCCCGACTCCGCTTATGTATGCCTTGCGCGAGCGTTACCGGGACGAACCACGAGTAACGATCAACGCGGACGCGGCGGGCGATTTCTGGACCTATCAGAAACACGGACTTTTCCTCGTGGCGCACCACGGCCACGGACTCAAGCCGGAGCGCCTCGCGTCGGAGATTAAGTTTAAGTTCCGCCGGGATTTTGGCGTCTCAGATCACCACTACTTTTTTACCTCCCACCTCCACCACGAGAAATCCGACACGTTCGGCGGCCTCCGGTGGTTACAACTCCCGGCGCTTGGAATGTTGGATCAACACGGGGCGGAAATGGGGTTCTCGGATACTGGCGGGATGGCGGCGTTTCATTTCGACACCAAGCGCGGAACCTTTCAACACTTTGCAGTGAGGTTATCCAAATGACAGAGGCTTTCTTACAATCGTTCGAGACCGTCATAGGTCACGAGGGCGGATTTACCGACGATCCTAAAGACGTGGGGAACTGGACCGGCGGCCGCCGTGGGTCCGGTATCAATAAGGGGACGAAATACGGAATCAGCGCGAAGGCTTTTCCGCACCTCGATATTGTGAATCTCACACTGGAGGACGCGAAGCGGATTTATTGGGAAAAGTATTGGCTCGCGTGCGCGTGTGACCTCCTCCCGGTTCCTCTCGCGCACTCGGTATTCGACACGGCCGTTAATCAGGGTGTGGGGCGCTCTAAGCGGTTCCTACAACACGCGGCCGGAACCTATGTGGACGGGAAAATCGGTCCAGCGACCCGGCGCGCGATCAACCGGGCCGCGCTAGACCCGACTCGGTTCCTCGTGGACTTCACGGCGGAGCGCCTATTCCACTATATGACATTGGACGAACTGGACGACCGGTTCGGTCGAGGTTGGGCGCGTCGTTCGCTGGAGGTGTTGTTAGACGGATTGAAAAAGGCCGGTAGCGTTTAAACGCTCCGGCCCTCGTATCTCGATAGAACGCCCATCGCTTACGCGGTGGGCGTTTTTCGTTACAGGCGTTCCGAGACAATGGGGAGGAGGTGTGTCTGTATCCATTGTTTCAATTCATAGAGCGACTCGCAGTCCTCTAACTCGGTCTCGATAGCCGACTCTCGCCTCCGCCGGTCGAAAGCCTCCTCCGCTTTCCGGCGACACGTCCCGCAGACGTCCCCGGCGGCTAACACTTGCTGTTTGCATCCATTCGCGCACCACGGGCGGTTCGCGAACATGGCGCGGCGCTTCAAATACTTCGCGCGGTGGTCGTCGCAGTAACGTTTGACTCCCGGCGTTGCTTGGTTCCGGCAACCGTCGATTTTACATTGGGGCATATTACGACATAACCTCCATAAGACGATTGTAAACCTCCGGCGCAAATGCGTACAGCACAAGGCCGCCCAGACACATAACCGCCGCGATACCATAGAGGTACGCGACGGCGACAAGTACCGCCATGATTAGTTCCTTTCCACTTTCATTTCGCCTTCACACGATGGGACGGGGCAACGCTCCACGTCGTCCGCCCACTTGGAACTCGTCCGGAAAACGAGTCCGCAGCTATCACACTCACATTTAAGCATCCGAGTCGATTGTTTCTTAGGCGCGTTCGATTCTCCGCCGTGGGTCCGGAGGGCCGCGTGGGGAATATCTCCGATTTCCGCGAGGATTGGGTTAGCCCACGCCTCCCACTTCTCGGTCGCTACGGTGGCCGTCATTTTTCCGCCAAGGCCGAGGGCTACCGCAACCTTACGGAACTCTTTTCCGTGTCCAGCCTTGAGACCGACCGCAGCGTGGACGAGTTCGTGGGTAAGAATGTCCGCGATACGGCTAGAGGTCTCCATAGACGGGACCACGAAAATCTCGAACGTGTTGTCCTCCGAAGCCTCGGCCGCCCAACATTGGCCGATTGTGCGGCTCTTAGCGCCCTTTGACGAGAACCCGATAGAAACCCGGACGTTTTCCGGGATAGGCGCTCCGGCCTCCTCGAACATGGGACGGGCCGCGTTGGTGAAAGCCTCTAACCATTCTTCGCGGGTGTTGAATTTAGCCATTGTCTCGTCTCCGTTTGCGCTTCCAATAAAAAGACCCTACCCCGATTCGCGGGATAGGGTCAAGCGTTTAAACGCGGCCTTTTAGAAGGGCGTGGGTTGCGCGGGCCTCGCGGCCTTTGATACGGCGATCCTTTTTGATTTCACGATCCACGGCCGCCTCGTCATACGTCCGGACTTTCCGGTTAAGGTATCCGGACGTTGCGGTGGTGGTCTCGGTTTGCGTGCTGTTTGCCATTGTCTCGGCTCCCGTTCTCTCGTTTCGATAGAGAGACCTTACCGAGTCGGGTGGATCACGTCAACCGTTTAAACGCCTCCAATTTTATCTATTTTGGATTCCCGGCGGATCGTGTGGACCGCTTCTGTAATCAACTCCACGGCCCGCTCCAATTTCTCCGGGGTGTTGGCTTCCGCGCTAAGAGCGAACCACGCGGCACAAAAAGAGCGAGTCGACTCGTTAAAGACCCTATCCGACACGCGCAGCGCCTCCACGCAATTTAATGATGAGTCGCGAAAGGTCCGCGAGGGCCGGAGAGTTCGAGGGGAGTCCCTCCTCCACGAGCGCGGAACACGTCCGCGATAGATGCTCCGCGACTCCGCCGTACAAGTGTTCCGTGATACGAACGGCGGCGTTCGCTTGGACCATAGACGAGGCGTTCGCCGGTGCGACCTCGGAAAACTGGACCCGTAGTTCCGTGCGGT
>CALAMI010000050.1 GCA_937925685.1 Candidatus Binatia bacterium
AATCAAATTGACTTGATTGTTCAGGATGTTCCCAAAGCAGCGCATTTTTTTCGTGATGTCGTAGGTTTGGACTTACGTGTGGATGAGCCACGTTTTGCAGAACTTGATGGCAAGTCCATCACATTGATGTTAAGTCTAGAATCGCTCGTACCTGTACAAACGGCGGCAGGCATTATTCTCCATATCGAAGTTGATGATGTTGCACAAGCCCTATTAGAAGCACAAGAGGCTGGCGCAAAGGTTTTACTTGAACTAACCTACACTGATTGGGGAACAGAGTCAGCAATGATAGCTGGCCCCGAAAACATTATCATTGATTTTTATCGTCAGGCTAAGTAAATCAAATTGATAATTGCGCTTTTGCATATCGTCTTTAGTTATTTTGAAATGATTGGGAAATACATTCATGGTTGTACTGGCAACGACCAATCAAGGTTCTATTTTTGCAAAGGAGTAAGAGCAACATTCCCGGAAATCTCGCCAGATGAAGAAACGTTTTTGAGAACACTCTATTCAAGTGTTAGAAACGAGCTGTACCATCTCGGCATGACAAAAATTAACGTCATGTTGAGAGATCATATTCCTAGCTCAATCGGTTTTCATTCGGAGAGAAGAATATTAGCAATTAGCCCCGATCGTTTGGTTCAAGATTTGGATATTCGTTTTCGTGATTACATTGCCGAATTGAGAGACCCTAACAACGTTAGATTGAGAGGGAATTTTGAGAAAAGATTCGATTACGATAATTCGGAAACGAGTCTGTAATGCCTCGTAGTCTTGCGCAACTCATCTGCCCAACACCGTTTGCAGCGGACAGCGGCTTCGCCGCTCCGGGTATGCGCCGCGAGCCAGCGGAGTTGAGTTCAGGCGAAGGAGTCTTGCCAGCCCCGCCGCTGCCGCTAAAACCAACCGTTGGGCAGAACATTCATCACAGCCGTACCACAGCGAGTGCCCGTTATCCCTGCACCGAGCGCCAGTACGTGCTTGCCAGCCAGATTTACACTGCCACGATCCTGGGCTACAATTGGCGCATATCGTGGGAGAAGGCCGTGTTGACGAAATCAGTTGAGATCCACTAAGCGCAGAAGCATCTTGCAGAGTCGGTTGCAATCACGCCGCATGCAGCACAGCGAGTCCCAGACTTACACGCGGGGAGTATGACGATGAGCGCTGATGCAGATCGGCCCTTGCCCGACGAGTTCTGGACCGGAACATGAGGAGATACGGCAATGACAGAACAGCAACTTCTTGAACGTATTACGCTCAATCCCGGCGTTATGGTTGGAAAGCCCGTGATCAGGGGAACACGGCTGACAGTAGAGTATATCCTTAATCTGCTGGCTCATGGCGCGACCGTTGCCGACATTCTGGAAGAATACGACGGGCTTGCTCCTGAAGACATTCAAGCGTGCTTGCTGTTTGCCACGAAAGCGTTGGCAAGCACATCATTTATGCCACTGGGAGAGTCAGTGTAGATGCGCTTTCTTGTTGATGAATGCACCGGTCCAGCAGTGGCGCACTGGTTGTGCGAACAGAAGCATGAAGTTTTCTCGGTGTACGATGAAGGACGCGGCATGGACGACGATGATGTAATTGCAAAAGCGTATAGCGAGAATTGGATTTTGATCACGAATGACAAAGACTTTGGCGAGAAAGTATACCGAGAGCGACGGCCGCATAAGGGCGTCGTCCTTCTACGCCTGGAAGATGAACGGGCGATGAATAAGATTGCAACTCTCCGCCGCTTGCTGGAAGCTTATGCGGAGCAGTTGGCGAACCAATTCGTAGTGGTCACGGAAAGACATGTGCGCTTTGCTCGATGAGCGTAAGGGCATGCCTGATCAGGCATTTCCAGACGATGCCGCTCCGCAACGCGGCTGAACCCGACCGTTCGGTGGCAAAGCCAGTGCGTTGGCCAATGCATACCCTTCCGAGGTACGATGCACGTCAGAAGGTTCGTGAAATGCCGCGACTTGAGGGGTGGGGGTTTGTGTGCCTGATCGGCTGTGCGGTGACCGTCGCTCTGTCGCTGTCGCTCCTCGCCGGCGCCTGGCGTCCGTATCCGCTGGCCACCCTGATGACTCGCGACAAGACGCTCTTCTATCAGCACGATCTGGCTCCTGAAACCATGACCGTAGACAAAGCAACTCTAACCTGGAATCTGGCTTATGGCTATATGCTGAGTTATGACGTATCTTCGCAATACTTGGGGGGCGAGTTCAGGAGCTGGCCCAGGAGGCGCTCAGGTTGAGCTCCTCAGCGCGCCGGGTGATGAGTTCAGCGAGTGATGGAAGTTGGTTGCGCCCGGAGAGCCGGTCCTCGATGTACTGGTAGATGTTGATGCCCAGTTTCTTGGCCGTCACCACCAGGGTCAGCCCCACATCCCACGCTCGTGTACCCGCCGCCGTTCGCGGCCCAAAACTGACGTCACGCCGGCGCACACGTGCGCGACAGCCTGACTCGGCCGCATTGTTGTGCAGTGGGAGTTCTGGATGCGCCAATACCTGCAGCAACTCCGTCGCCTGGCCCTGGTTTTGGCGATCCGGTCGTCAAGGGCGTCATAGCCCGTGACGGTCGCAAACAGGTCGTCAAAGCGCGCCGCCAAGCGCGCCCGTTCTGTCGCGGTCGGCGCCTCCTGGTAGGCTCGCAACTCACGGGAGAACGCCCAGTAGTCTTGCAAAAACGCCCGCAGCGCCTCGTAATGGAGCGCCACCCGCCGACGCAGCTTCTTGTAGTGCCGTCCATCGTGCACCCAGCACAGCGCGTGCTCGGCACAAATCCCGCTCAACCGCGGCGCATCATCGCTGAGCAGCACCTGCACCACCGGCTCGTCGGTCGCAGCACGATAGGCTGCCAGCGCCAACGCCTCGACAATCCACCCGCGCGGTGTTGGTCCGGCATCGCTCAGGTGGGCGTCCAGGAGCTGCGTCAGCGTCGGCTCGTCCAGCACCGTGTCCCACGGCAGCTGCGCGAGGTTGCGCTGCACGCCGGCCGACAGACCACGCTGCTGGAGCACCGCCTCAGCGTCGGCGTTAGAGCGATAGCGTCGCGGGCGGTTGTTGCGCAGGCTATCGAGCGTGGCGAGACGGTCCTCGCCCGGCTGCGTATGGGCCATGGTCGCAAGCAGCGTGGTAAGGATGTGGCAGTGCTGATCCGTCCCCTTCCGCCGTATAGTCGAGTTGGCGCCAGGGGATCGCGCTCAAGGCCGCCTCTGCGACCGCACGCGCCTCGGCAGCGAGCCCGAGGTGGTGATGAATGAGCAACTGGCCGAGGCGCCCGCTGGAAATCTTCACTCCCGCCACGCGCACAACGTCGAGCAGTTTTGGTTGGCTCATCAAGCCGACGTTGGTCGCCAGCCAGGTGAAGCTCTTCAGCCCCGGGCCAAACTGACCATCGTAGCCCGGCGACAGTTCGCCCAAAAACGTCCGGCCAGTACGCGGCGAATACCACTTCTCTTTGAGGAAGCGCACGTTGTCGGTCCGCAGTACGAGATCCTGGACGACCACCGCTACCACGCCCTTGTATTCGGCATCCGGAGGCAAGATGGCACGGTCGACCGTGCAGCGTGCTTCGCGGTCGATCTGGATCGGGTCGTTCTTGGGTTCTTTGATGGGCCCCCGGGGAACGCGCCGCTCCGCCTCAGAGGAAATGTCCTGCTTGGGCGGTCGGCCCAGCGGGCCCTTCGGGCGCCCCGGTGTGCTCTTCAGGCGGTTAATCTCGTCGCGCAACTGCTGGTGCTCGGCCTTGAGCCGGTCTTGCTCCGCACTCAGCGTCTCGATGAAGTTCAGCAGCCGCTGGATCACCTCCCGCGCCCTGGCGGGGTGGTTGATCTGGTCAAGCTGCAGGTCATCGAGTATCATGCGGCCTCAGTGCATCAGGCAGAACGCGGGAGAGTATAGCCGATGACGGCGCTGCTCGCCATCCGCCCCCGATGATTGCGAGGATACCGCACATATACGGATAAGGACGGCGGTTTGGATGAAATCCCTATAGCCGATATAACCGCTGCCGATGTAAGAGCAGGTTTCCCAACAGCCTCATTAGAAATTCAAACTCGTTCGGGCAAAAAACTGCGCTTCAACCTTATGTTGCCAGAACACTTGCCAGAAGCTGAACAAATTGTGGGTGAATTGCAGAAACGAAGTATTGGATTGCCTTCAAGCATGCCTGGGGAGTCTTCGGTCATCATGGAAGAACAAGGCAAGGAGCAACTGAAAACCGGGATAGGCACAACCGAACAGCCAAAGAGAATCAACATAAAGCAAGTCGGGAAAAGAAATATGATTTTGGGCGCCTTGTGGTTTGGTATTGGCATCGCAGTAACAATCGGCACTGTGACGTCCCCAATTGGTGGCTATTCTGTTATTGCTTGGGGAGTAATTCTGTTTGGAGTAATACAATTCTTTATAGGGCCTGGCCAATACAGGCAGGGACAGGCATTTATGAATTGCTTTGCAAAAGTTATATGCCACCCAACATACGCTTCCACCTGACGCCGCTCCGCTGCGCTTCGCGGCGTCAGGTGGAAGCGCGGTCCGTTGGGCAGCGGCCATCAAGCCCGTACCCATTCCCTTGCTTCTATTTGACTGCATCAGCACGGGTGCTCCTCACGATCATCAGGCAGATCTGGCAGCAGCTACTCCGGTGCGGTATAGTGGAATGACGCTGAACAGATGAGACACTGGAGGAACTCCGATGTCGCTTACAGACCTGCTGCCGGCCATCCATGCGTTACCGCGGGCCGATAAACTGCGCCTGATGCAAGTGCTCGTCTCTGAGATCGCGAACGAGGAATCGATGACCATGCCGACCACTGACACCCCACAAGCGATCTGGACGCCGTATGACGCCTACGATGCCGCAGCAACGTTACTTGACGTCCTCGACGCGGATAAGGCGGCGGTCGGAGGACCCAACCCGTCCGCTTCCCGTATCTCGATGTCGATCCGGCGCACCTGGGCGCGAGCCGCCTGCCGTATGTCCCGTTGTCGTTGTCCAACGGCCAGGCGACAGTGGCATGTTCCGGATTAGTGGTAGTCTCCGCACAGATCGCGTCATTACCACCTGTTCGCCTGGCCTTTGCTTGGACACAACTCACCGCCGTACCCGTGATTAATAAGTTCAACTCATGGAGTCATACGATGATGTCAACCACACACACTAACGCCACCCCTGCGGAAGCCCGCGCCATCGCCAAGGAGGCCTACATCTACGGCTACCCGATGGTGGACAGCTACCGCATTATGCACGCCTACTTCGTGGACCGGGATAACCCCGAGTTCAAGGCGCCGTGGAACGAGATTTGCAACATTGCCCGCGTCTATACGCCGGACGACAAGGCGCTGCAGACGCCCAACTCCGATACGCCGTATTCCTGGAGCGGCCTGGACCTGCGTGCGGAGCCGGTTGTCCTCACCGTCCCGCCGATGGAGAAGGAACGCTATTTCAGCATCCAGCTCATTGACCTTTACACGCACAACTTCTCGTATATTGGCACCCGCACCACGGGCAATGACGGGGGCAGTTTTCTCGTCGCCGGTCCCGGATGGAACAGCACGATGCCGGCTGGCATCAAGGCGGTCATCCGCTGCGAGACGGACCTGCTGCTGGCCCTGTATCGTACGCAACTGTTCGACCTCGCTGACCTTGACACCGTGAAGAGAATCCAGGACAGCTACAAAGTGCAGACGCTCTCGGCTTTCCTCGGACAGCCCGCGCCAAAAGCCGCGCCGGCGATCGACTTCATCCCGCCGCTCACGGTCGAGCAGCAGAAGACATCGCCGGAGGTCTTCAATGTGTTGAATTTCGTCCTACGCTTTGCGCCTACACATCCTTCCGAGCGGGATCTCATGGCGCGGTTCGCGAAGATCGGCGTGGGCGCGGGCAAGACCTTCGACGCGAACAGGCTCGCGCCCGAGTTGCGGAAGGCCGTCGAGGCTGGCATAGCCGATGCCTGGCAAGCGTTCGCGGAACTGAAACAGCGCATCGACCGCGGCGAAGTGACCAGCGGCGACGTGTTCGGCACGCGGGAATACCTCAAGAATAACTACACCTATCGCATGCTGGCGGCCGTGCTCGGCATCTACGGAAACTCCAAGCAAGAGGCCATATATCCGACCTACTACACCGACGCGGACGGCAAGCCACTCTCGGGTGATAGCTGTTATACCCTGCGCTTCGCCCCCGGCCAGGAACCACCGGTCGACGCCTTCTGGTCGCTCACTATGTACGACGAACCGAACAAGTGGCTGGTCGCCAACCCTATATCCCGCTACCTGCTCAATTCGACCATGCTCGCGAAATTCAAACGCGACGCCGATGGTGGCCTGACCCTGTACGTGCAGAACGAATCGCCAGGCGAGGACAAGGAACCCAACTGGCTGCCGGCCCCGAACGGGCCCTTTTCGATGATCATGCGCCTGTATATCCCCAGGGCCGACGCCCTTGACGGGAAGTGGGTCCCGCCGGCCCTGAAGCGGACCGGCATGAAGGCCGGCAATGACGTGGCAGCACCCGTCAAGGTGACTCCCGACACCTACATCCGCGCCGAGACCGACCGAACCTTCCACAACATCAGCCAGCAGGCCGGCGGTGTCAACCGCTGGTTCTATATCCGCAAGCCGACGCCACTGGACCAGCAAACGGTGGTCAGAATGAATCGGGATACGTTGTATTCAGCGTGCATCGTGGACACTTCCAAGGGTGCGACTGTGACAGTGCCGCCGTTGCCGGCGGGTCGATTCATGTCGGTGCAGCTGGTTGACAACGACCACTACACGCCTGCCGTCTACTACGCCCCCGGTACTTATGACCTGCCACAAGACACGAAGTATCTGGCCGTTATCGTCCGAACTCAGGTGTTGAACCCCGAGGACGATGCGGACATCGCGCTGGCCAACAAGCTGCAGGACGCCGTCGTCATCACGGCGAACAGCGCCGATCCGTTGCCACCGATGCAATGGGAGGCATCATCGCTGAAAGCTCTGACCGAGCAGTACGAGAAGGACTCAGCCCAGTACAAGAGTTGGAAGGGAATGATGGGGCGGCGCGGAGAGGTCGACGAAAAGACGCGCCATATCGCTGCAGCGGCGGCGTGGGGCCTGAACCCAGAGTGGGACGCCACCTACTTGAATTACAGCGGCGCCCATGATCACCGCGTGTGCCACAAGGCCACCTACACGGTGCCAGAGAATCAGGCCTTTTGGTCAATCACGGTGTATGGCAACGACGGCTACATAAAGAGCGAGAACGCATTGATTAACTCCACGAACGTCAATCTGAATGACGACGGTACTTTCACCGTGTATTTCGGATCGAAAGAAGCCTGCGGCGACGTGCCAAACCGGGTGGATGTCACCGAAGGCTGGAACTTTCTCATGCGCGTCTACCGACCAGGGCCGTCGGTGTTGGACGGGCGCTACAAGTTGCCGACGGTGGAGCCAGTTCGGTAAGAACATGTGTGGTGGCCGAGCGCAATCGTCACCCAGTCGCACGACCAACCCGAAGGCCACAGCTAACGCTCCGCTAAACCGGAGCGTTAGGCATTTTTTTGAAAGTTGCGTAAAATGACAAAGTGTTCAGTATTCATTGCAACAAGCCTGGATGGCTTTATTTCTCGAACGGACGGCAGTATTGACTGGCTCAATAAGGCAAATGCTATTATTCCAGAAGGGGAAGATTGCGGTATTCCCTGCATCGGGCTCAACGGCGGGCCGGTCTTTCCTCACACAGAAGCCTTCTCGTTCCAAATTGCCACCGACACGCAGGAAGAGACCGACCGCTACTGGAACGCCATCGTCGGCAACGGCGGTAGAGAGAGCGACTGCGGTTGGTGCAAGGATCGCCGGGGTGTTAACTGGCAAATCACCCCACGCACGCTCACCGAGGCGATGGCAGCGGGTGGTGAGGAGGCCAAACGCGCCTTTGCAGCGATGATGACAATGAAGAAGATCGACATCGCCGCAATCGAAGCGGCAAGGCAGGGTAAGGGATGAGCAAGGTCTTTGTCAACATCGCCTTGAGCCTCGACGGCTACATGGCGCCCGAGGGCATGACGATGGAACATTTCAGCGACCCCGGCCACAAGGACTGGGGCGCGAAGTGGGGCGCACTGATGGCCTGGGCGCTAGACCAGCAGTACCTGCGCGAGAAGTTGAGGTTCGGCGAAGGCGGCGAAACCGGCCCGGTCAACGACCTGGTGCGCGCGACCTTTGAACGCAGCGGCGCGCACATCATGGGCAAGCGTATGTTCGAAGGCGGTGAGCGCGGCTGGCCGGAGGAAGCGCCGTTCCATACGCCGGTCTACGTGCTGACCCACGAGCGGCGCGAACCGTGGGTGCGCCCTGGCGGAACGACGTTTTACTTTATCAATCAAGGGCCTGAGCGCGCTCTGGCGCTGGCTCGGGAGGCGGCAGGAAATCGTGATATTCGCATTTCAGGAGGCGCCGACGTGATCCAGCAGTACCTGAACCTGGGTGTCGTTGATGAATTGGAAATCGCCCTGGTACCCGTGTTGTTTGGCGGCGGGTGGCGTCTCTTCGAGAACTTGCGCGAGCCTTTGCCGCAGTTTCGCATTGATAAGGTTCTTGATACTCCGGCTGCCACACACCTGCGCTATGTGCGCCAATGAGGCGGCCTGACACTGCGTCAACCTGACGGGGCTATCGGCACGGCCCTCGGCGGAGTCCCGCGCGCAGAGGAGTCTGTTGGCAAAGGTACGGCGTCGCACCCGCCCCGCAGGTAACGCCAACCGTTGGGCTGCCATGCAGATTCCTCTACGCCCTGGGATTCGCCCAAAACGCAGCGGGCGATACGGCCGGCGCGGATGCCAGCTTCCTGCGCGCCTACGAGTTGAGCCAGACGGCCGGGCAGCCGTTTGCCGCCGTTGGCGCCGACGAATAGCCAGGGAAGGCGTGATGGACGGCTTGGCGGCCGTCTCTTCTTCGGACACGGCCAGTCGCCACGACACGCCGAATCGGTCCTGCACCCACCCAAAGCGCGGGTTGAAGGGGTACGCGTCCAATAGCATGAACGCCTGCCCACCATCAGCAAGCCTTTCCCACAGCGCATCCACCTCGCCGGCCGTTGCGCAGTTGACTGTAAACGAAACGGAAGGGTTCACCTTGAAAAACGGCCCGGCGTTGATGGACTGAAAGGCGTAGCCTGCCAGCGTAAACGACACAATATCAGTGTCGCCCGACGGGGTGTCGCGCAGCACCGTCGTGCCGGTGATCTGGGAAGCTGGGAAGATGGACACGTAAAATTCCGCCGCTTTCACGGCTTCCTTGTCAAACCAAATGTGGGGAACGATTTTTTGAGCGGCGGGCATCAGCTTTCTCCATGTTCTGTCGAATTCGGTAGATGCAGGTTCTTACGCAAAGACGCCAAGACATGGCCTGGCCTCAGTACGTAACGATCAAGTCATGGATGTCGGCGGCGTATTGCGCCGCCGCTTCGATGTGCGGAAAGTGGCCGACGCCAGGGTACACCTGGAGTTGGCCACGGGGCACGCTGGCTGTAATGCGTTGGGCGTGGGCGATTGGGAAGAAGGGATCGCGCTCCCCCCAGGCCACCAGCGCCGGCATGGTCAGGCTGGGCAGCGCGTCCTCGACCACGCCGAAGTGCTCCAGGTCGCGCAGAGCGGTAGCGAAAATCAGACGCAGCGAACGCAGCTCGTCGGGCGGGTTTGTCACGGGATAGACATCGCCCTGGCGCGTGCCGCTCTTGCCCATCAGCTTGATGGCGAGGCTGGAGAATAACCCGGCCTCGACCACGCGGCCGAAGCCGGGCACAGGTAGCAGGCGCATGGGCGGCTGCAGGGGCGGATCGCGGAAGACATTGCAGGCCGAGAGCACCAGATGCGTGACCCGCTCTGCCCGGCGCGCGGCCAGGGCTACCGCCACCGGGCCGCCGTAGTCGTGTCCCACCAGCGCAAAGCGCTCGATTTTGCGTGCATCGAGCTGTGCCTCCAAAGCCGCAACCTGGGCCTCCACCCATACCTCTGCGAAGCTGCTCGGCTTGACGCTCTGGCCGAAGCCCAGCAGGTCGGGTTGGATCACCCGGTGCGACGCAGCCAACGCCGCCGCCACGCGGCCCCAGTCCTGCGCGTTGCCCGGAAAGCCATGCACCAGCACCACTGGCTTTCCCTGGCCCGACTCACGAACGAACATGCCATTGTTTGTCATACGATACTCCTGTGCAATACTAGTTAACACTGTTAAGTAGATCGCAAAAAAAGAGAGAGCGCCGTGGGATCAGGCGCGCAAGGCATCGATCATCAGATCCAACGCAGTTTCAGATGCCGCGCGGCTGCGCGCCGCATCGAACATGGGCATGCCGATAGCCAGCGACACCAGGCCATGCACCATCGCCCACAGCGCGTCGCCCAGGCTCTGCACATCGCCCGGGCGCACGACGCCTGTTTGCTGCGCCTCCTCGACTGCGCGCAGCAGGATCAGCAAGGCGGAAGCGCGCGGCTGTTGTTCGCCCTGGCGCCAGGTGAGCAAGAAGTCGGTGCGTTGAACGAAGATCAGTTGGTAGACCACGGGGTTGGCCAGGCCGAAGTCGATGTAGGCCCGGCCCAGGACGCGGATGCGCTGCAAGGGGTCATCGGCGCTGTCATAGGCGGCTTGCAAGCGGCGGCTAAAGTCGGCATAGGCGCTGTCCACCACGGCGAAGAGCAGGTCTGCCTTGTCCTCGAAATAGAGGTAGATGGTGGTCGGGGTATAGCCGATCTGCTCAGCCACCTGGCGCAGGGAGAAACCCTCGTAGCCGTGCGCTAACAGCAGTTCAGCGGCTGCGTCCAGGATGGCCTGGCGCAGCTCTTCCTTTTGCTGTTCGCGGCGCTGACGAGAAGCGTTGCGTGTGCATTGGGTGCGGGTTTCCTTGTTCATAAATCACTTGTGTAAACCTAATTAACGGTGTTAAGTATATTCGTGTTTCGCATGACTGTAAAATTTGCTGTTGACGCGACGGCGCTACCGATGGATTATGCGTCCTGCTTTTTCTCCGCGCGCAGCTTATCGATCTGTTTCTTGCGGGTAATGCTGGCCAGGCGTTCCTGCTGGGCGGCAGACGCAGCCTGCTTGCCTGGGGTCAGCCCGCCCATGCGCAAGGCGGCTGTCACGGTCCGTTCTCCGAGCGACAGTATTGCACCGACTACCAGAACCTGCGCCTTCAGCCAGGTCGACTTGCTAAAGACTGGCCGAAATGGTAACACCAGTGGTATAATCGTTTTGGGTAAAATGAGCATGGTTGACCTGCCTTGGCGGATTGGTCACAGCTTATCTTGCCTCTCGATTATTGACCACTTTTGTACAAAGTCGAGCTTAGATGAAGGTTGACACGACGCTACGCCGGGCTAGTCTAGCTGCGCAATACCCATCCTGCTCACCACCAGGCTGCGCCGACCGGCGTTCCCGCGCCACGCTGTGCCGCGGCCAACCCGATGGCTGCGTCGGTCAACGAGCTGGCCGAGCTGGAAGCGCCGTTGCTTTGCGTGTTGGACGACTACCATCTGCTCGCTGAACCGCGCATTCGCGCTGCCCTCCAGTTCCTCCTCGACCATCAGCCTGCGGCCTTCCACCTATTGCTGCTCACGCACGAGGGCCGCCTCTGGCGTTGGCGCGGCTGCGCGCCCGCGGCCAACTGACCGAGGTGCGCGCCGCCGACCTGCGCTTCACCCCGGCCGAGGCGGCGGCCTGCTTCGACCAGACGCCGGGACTGGCGCTGATCGCCCTATTCTGGCTGCCGTTGCGCCGTCCATAAGACACACCAGGCGCATCTAAGCCAACACAGCGGAATACGATCTGGGAATCCAAATTCGACGCATCACTCGATTAATGAGAGTAGGCTTGAACAATGGAAAGATCGCTGGGATATTCCTGGTATCTTTGAGTGATTCGTTGGCATTTCCAGTGAAGGTTCAATTGCAAGATCGCCGCCCAACCTTCGCTTGATCATTCAATCGTTGGGGAAGCAGCGGAACCAGGCTCAGACAGGCATCGGATCGGGGAAACCCACCGTGCTGCCTGGCACGTACCTGCGCAACAATTTTTGCATGGGATCTATTGCCTCTTCACCAGGATAGTCTACGTCTGTTGAATGAACCGCTCAGCGACACCCTCGCAGGTGATAGGTAAGGTGGGGAAATCGGGTTTCAGTTCAGGATCACATTTGCACATGCATGTTATGGACGAATCAGATATAATGATGGCCTCAGCGCTACCGATACAGTTGCAAGGAGAAGAAAGTACATTGGCGCCACAAGCCGGGCAAATCATCGGCGCATAAGGTATCAACGGTGACGCCGCCAAACACGCGCACGCAACGAGGACAAGCTGTGGCGCGAGCATCCCGGCGCGGCGGTATCAACGGTGACGCCGCCAAACACGCGCACGCAACCGACGGCTTCGCGTGCGAGATCCTGGCGATGTGAGCATTCGTGTACCGCGCTCGCAGCGGCTGATGGCAGGGCGTTGGGCGGCATAGGCAATGCATATGACGTATTTCCGGGAAACCCTGGTCAGTTGGTTGCGAGACGAGTTCGACAAGGAGCGTTGCAGCGGTTTTGCACGCCTGAAGCGTGTGCCTGATACTCGTGTCGTCAGGTTCCTCGACAACTTCGAGCAACTGAGCCCTTCTGACCAGGCGGAGTTGGCCACAGTTCTAGCCGAGTCAACGTCCTACACGCTTTCGGGGACGCAGAGTCCACCGTCAGTTGTCGAGAAGTTCACTTCAGCAACTAACATTCCGAGCCTCGCGGGAGGTGTACGTTATACTGGAGTGAATCTATTGGCTGGTCTTGCGAAAAGCAAAACGTTCGGCGGGTTGACCGGCTGGCTTCAGAGCAACGGGATCACCGGTCTTGCTGCACAGCCGTCGGAAAACCTTGCGCGAAATGTCGGGGAGTTAATTCCGGTCAAGATCCCTTCTTTGCGACGGAGGGTAGAATCCGCATTTGCTCGGCTTTTTAGTGCGGACGCGAGAGACATGGGCAGTGAAATGTGGAGCTATGAGGGACAGCTCGAAGGTTCTCGCGTTAAGGTGATCATTCGCTACTCCGGAAGAATGGGGCGCCCACAGTTAACATATCAGGTTGATTTGATGCAGAAGGAATGGCCCTGGACAGCACGCTACCTTTGCTTTGAATCGGTCCTGGGCGTAGGCTCTGGCTACTGGGATTACCTCACGCAAACAAATGCTGAGCATTCGGTGGACTTGCTCTGTGAACTGGTGGCTTATGTTGCCAAATTGCCTGAGCGGCTTCCCAAACGATGATAGAGCGCTGAACCCAACGCTACACCTGACCCGGCGCCACATCGCGACTGAGGGAATTCATGGCTCATCGGTGTCCGCCGGGTCAGGTGAGCCTGGTCGTCAGGCACTCTGCCGAGTGCCAGTGCAGGTCCACTGGACGGTTGAAGGGATGGTGAAATGCAGGGGCTAGCATGGGATGACCTGCTTCCGGCTGCGGTCGGCATCGCGTTGAGCCCGCTCCCCATCGTGGCGGTCATCCTGATACTCTTCTCGGCGCGCGCGAAGACCAACGGCATCTCATTCGTCGCGGGCTGGGTCTCAGGTCTTCTAGTTGTCGGGGGCGCGATCCTGCTGCTCGGGGGCAATGCCGGAGGCACGGCCAGTGAACCATCGCTGTTTTCACTTATCATCAAGGTGCTGCTGGGGGTGCTTCTGCTGGCTGCTGCTTTCAAGCAGTGGCGGAGCTTCCGCGCACCGTCAGATGAACCGGAAATGCCGGCCTGGATGCGCACGATAGAAGACTTCTCAGCCGGGAAGTCGTTCGTTGTCGCCGCACTGCTCTCCGGTGTGAACCCCAAGAACCTGGCGCTGAATGCGGCGGGAGTGCTCGTCATCACCCAGGCAGGGATGAGTCCGCCGCAGGAATGGACCACGTTGATCGTGTTCGTCGTGCTCTCGAGCATCTCCGTGGCGCTGCCGGTGATCTACTACCTGATTGGTGGACAACACTCGCAGGTGACGCTCGAACGAACGAAGATGTGGTTGATCGACAAAAACGAGGCCGTCATGGCTGTCCTGCTCTTGATCTTCGGCGTGAAGTTGCTCGCGGCAGGGGCACAGGGCCTGCTAGCTGGATAGTATCGGGACCCGCAGGTGCCTGACAAATCGAGCGGACTCACACGTTCGCCACTCATCTCTATACCGTTGGGCGCAGCCTCACCACCGCACCCACTAGCACGCTTCAAAGACATGGCGTCCAACTGCTTATGAGCCACCGGAAAGGAAAACTGAGCCTACGCCTGCCGATCCATCGTTTCGCTTGACCGTTCAAGATGTATTCGCGATCCGTGGTCGGGTGACAGTCGTCACTGGTCAAGTAGAGCATGGCGTACTCAAGGTCGGGGAGGAGATTCAAATCACACCGCCAGGCTCCACCAGGACAGCGATGGTTATCGGCATTGAGTCGTTCGGGAAGCAGCGGAACCAGCCTCAGACAGGCGATACTCGTGGCGTGTTACTGCGCGACATTAGCAAACAGGACGTTCAGCACGGAGATACCCCGGAGGGGGCTGAATCTGAGTTGACCTGGTAACCCTGGCGCCGTCGCAAGGCCGGTGCTGCGCCCAACACAGCATGCAGCCGACCCGCTTCGCGGGCGGCTGATGCGCAATCCGTTGGGGCGCAGAGAGCCTCTAACCGTGTACGACATGAACGGTTAATGAGAGAGGAAACTATGCAAACAGAGAGCACTCCAACCGATCGCCGTGATACGTCCAATGACGCGAAACCTGTGCGGGTGACGGTCGATAATTTCAGTCGCGCCGAATCCGACCTGTACTTCGCCCGGCTTGTAGAGAGAGGCGGTTTAGGCAAACTCCAGCACGAGCGTGAACTCGCCGACATCGACGACCAGACGGTCATCCGCATGAACCGAGATACCTTGTATTCCTCCGGGGTGTTCGACCTCGACGCCGGGCCGGTCACGGTTACGCTTCCGGACCCGGGCACGCGGTATCTGTCGGTGCAGATCATTGACGAGGATCACTTTGTGCCCGAGGTGCTTTACGCACCGGCGACACGCACGCTGACGAAGGAGGAGATTGGGACCCGTTACGTCGGTCTGGTGGTTCGGACATTTGTGAATCCCAACGATGCGTCAGATTTGCAGGCGGCAAGAGCGCTTCAAGACGCGATCCAGGTCGAGCAGAAGGCGACGGGCACGTTCGAGGCGCCCAAATGGGATCAGGAGTCGCAGAATAAGATTCGCGAGACGCTGCTGGCCCTGTCGGCTGCCAGCGGTGGCATCGACTCGGCGCGGATGTTCGGGCGCCGGGGCGAAGTCGATCCGGTCCAGCACTTGATTGGCTCAGCCGCCGCCTGGGGCGGCAATCCCGCGCGTGACGCGCTCTATGTGGGCTTCGAGCCAAAGGAGAATGACGGTCAGACACCCTATCAGTTGACCGTCAGGGACGTGCCGGTGGACGGGTTCTGGTCGGTCAGCGTGTACAACAAGGAAGGCTTCTTCGTAAAGAACGCACGCAACCTGTACACGGTGAACAACGTGACCGCCCGGCCGAACGCGGATGGGTCGGTGACGATCCACTTCGGCGGTGACGAGAACGCGCCGAACTACATTCCCATCATGCCGGGCTGGAACTACCTCGTCCGGCTGTACCGCCCGCGAAAGGAAATCCTCGACGGCGCCTGGCAGTTCCCAGAGGCCCAGCCAATGCCGTCGCAGCCCGGCAACTATCCAGCCCGCTACCAGGGCGGAGAGGTGACCCTCGCCACAGCCCCGAACGGCGCGGTCGTGTACGACAAGGTTCTCGAGGCCGGGTCCAAAATTTTCTATATGGAAGAGACCGTCATCAAGGTCGCTGATGGCCTCTGGACGATTGGGGGCGTGTCGTTCGTCAACGCCCATGTGATCGAGGGCCCCGACGGTTTGATCGTCTACGATTGTGGAGACAGTTTGAAGGAAGGGAAGCGTTTCTGCGAGATCATCGAAGCCAAAATCAGCAAAAAGCCGATCAAGGCGCTCATCTATAGCCATTCCCACTACGCGCTCGGTGGCCCCGCCATGGTGGATGATCCCAGCTCCGTCATGATCATTGGCCATCCGAAACTCGAGGAAACGATCAAGAGCAACCTGCTAAGCGGCGGCGCTCCTGCGGCCATTCCGGAACTGGGCCCTGTGTTAACGGCGCGTGCCGCGGTCCAGTTTAATAATTTCCTGCCTAAAGAGGGGCCGGATGCACCACTTGGCGCAACGATCGTAGTGGGGGAAAAGGTGGGGTTTCTGCCGCCCACCAAAACGGTGGAAGACGGTGAAATCGTTGACGTCGCCGGGGTCAAGATGCAGTTCTTCACCAAGCATCTTTCCGACGATTACTCGTTGACGGTGCTGATTCCGCAGAAAAATGCCGTGCTCAACAACTTCTTCTGGGCCGGCACTATCAACCTCTACACCCTGCGCGGGGACGTGTACCGCGACCCGCAGAATTTTATCAACGGGTTGAAGCTCATTCGCGACTTGCAACCCGAACACCTGTTGTCCACCCATGGCCGTACTGTTTCCGGCAAGCAGGAGGTTTTGGAGACACTGAACAACTACATGGACTTGATCGCCCTCACGTACGATCAGACCCTCCGCGGCATCCTCCGCGGGCTCGGGCCGGATGACCTCCGCTACTTTATCTACAAACCCGGCCACCTGGCCGAGCCGGCATACAACAGCGAGATTTATGGCGAAACCTCGTTCTATCCCCCGGCGATTTTCTACTACCAGATGGGATGGTACGACCGCGATGTGACCAGGATCTACAAACTGCCGCCACGGGACGAGGCCGAACGGCTGGTCGCGCTGATGGGCGGTAAGGCCAGGGTGCTTGAGGAGGCACAGAAAGCTCTGACGAAGAAGGAGTACGCCTGGGCCGCGCAACTCGTCAATTACGTCTACATCCTCGATCCAACCGATCGGTCGGCATGCCAAATTAAGGCCGACGCGGTGCGCAAGCTTGGGCAACTCGCGTTCGGATCCATCCCGCGTGCCTTCCTGCTCAGCGAGGCGAGGGCTTTGGAGGGAGAAGTCAGGATCCCGGCCTTGATCCCGCCTGCCCCGGAGATCATCGCGAACGATCCCGCGCAGTACGTGAATTATCATCGCGTGCGGATTGATCCGCGCAAGGCGGAGAAGGTCGATCAGGTCGTGACGTTCACCTTCGGCGACAAGACCGTTGGCTTGCATGTACGCCGCGGCGTAGCGGAGTTCCTCCCCGAACCGGGCAAGTACGCGCGGCCAGCCGACGTCGCCCTGGAACTGGATGGCCCGACATGGGCGCGGCTGTATCTGAATCAATCGGAACTCGCGGCCGAGATCAAAGCCGGCAATGTGAAACTCGCCAAGGGGGACGCGGCCGCCGCCGAACAGGTGTTGGGGCTGTTCGATACATTCGATCCGGCTCTCAACTGGACTATGCCCCGGTTCCACGAGCAATAGGTTCCCGGAGTCTGTTGCATTTCCTTCTTACGCTGTGCTTATACAACCTGCATTTCAAGGATAAATACCGCATCGAAACCACGCGCCTGTGCGGTTGGGATTACGTCTCGGCAGGCTGGGATTTCGTCACCATTTGCACGCGCAACCACCTGCCGTTCTTCGGCGAAATTCACGGCGGCGAAATGCACCTTTCGCCGCTTGGCGAGATCGCCTGCGATGATTGGGCGCAAATTCCCCAACATACGGCATGCAATGTGGATTTGGATGCGTTTGTGGTCATGCCCAATCACGTGCATGGCATCATCGTCATCCGCAACGTGGACGCGAATGGGGCGGGAGAGACGTTGCAATGCAACGTCTCTCCCGTGCATCGCAACGTAGAGACGTTGCATTGCAACGTCTCTACTACCGCCGCCGCCCCGCGCGCCACCGATAACCCAATGGCACACATATCCCCACGCGCGGGTTCGTTGGGCGCGATGATTCGTTCGTACAAATCCGCCGTGTCATGCTGGTGCGCTCAAAACGGCTACCCCGAATTTGGCTGGCAGGCGCGGTTTTACATGCGAGATAGCGGGAAGCAGGTTGCCCAAACCGTGATAAAGTAGAACCCGATGAGGTGGACAGCGAAGTACGGCAGTACAAAATCCCAACAGAGGAACCAGACCATGAATCCCCACCATCCTCACGCTACGCCGAACGCGGCCGACATGGCGCCGAAGCCAGCCACGCCGACGACAGTTAAGGCGAACCAGGCAATGCGCGAGGCGGTCGCCGCCCTTGACCAACAGGACTTCGAGGACGCCACACGCGGCAAGCTGGCCGAGTTGAGCGACCCGCTGGTCAAGGCGGCTGACGGCCACATCGTCTGGGATACGCACGCTTTCGATTTCCTGATGAGCGAAGCGCCGGACACGGCCAACCCCAGTCTGTGGCGCAACCAGCAGTTGCAGCATGCGCAGGGCCTGTTCAAGGTGATCGACGGCATCTACCAGATCCGCGGCTACGACATCGCCAACATGACGCTGGTCGAGGGCGACACCGGCTGGATCGTCATCGACACCCTGACCACCGCGCCGATGGCGCGTGCCGGACTCAAGCTGGCAATGGACACGCTGAAGAGCAGCAAGCCGGTGGTGGCGGTGATCTACACGCACAGCCATGTGGACCACTTCGGCGGCGTGCGCGGCGTGGTGGACGAAGCCGACGTGCATGCGGGCAAGGTCAAGATCATCGCGCCCGATGAATTCATGGAACACGCCATCGCCGAGAACGTGCTCGCCGGCAACGTCATGTCGCGGCGCGCCCAGTACATGTATGGCGCGGAACTGCCGGCCAGCGCCCAGGGCGCCCTGGGAACCGGTCTGGGGATGCAGCTGAGCGCCGATGTGCCGGGGCTGATCGCGCCAACGCACATCATCCGCAAGACCGGCGAGGAGCTGACCATTGACGGCGTGCGCATCCAGTTCCAGATGGCCATGGGTTCGGAGGCGCCGTCGGAGTTCATGTTCTATTTCCCAGACAAGAAGGCGCTGTGCCTGTCGGAAGTGGCGACCAGGCTGATGCACAACATCTACACCCTCCGTGGCGCGCAGGCACGCGACGCGCTGCGGTGGAGCAAGTACATCAACGAGACGATGGACCTGTTCCCCGACGCCGAAGTGGCTTTCGGCAGCCACCACTGGCCGACCTGGGGCAAGGACCGTATCCGCGCCTTCCTCGCCAACCAGCGCGATACGTACCGCTTCCTGCACGACCGTGCGCTGCACCTGGCCAACCACGGGCTGGTGATGGACGAATTGGGCAGCGAGACCTTTGTGCCTAAAGCGCTGGCCGCTGATTCCAGGTCTCGCGGTTACTATGGATCGCTCAGCCACAACCTGCGCGGGGTTTACAACTTCTACCTCGGTTACTACGACGGCAACCCGGCCACGCTGCACCCCCTGCCGCCAGTGGAGCGCGCCAAACGCTATGTCGCCGCAATGGGCGGCGAGGAGGCGGTTTTGGCCGTCGGGCGCAAGGCCTTTGCCGAAGGTGACTACCGCTGGGTGGCCGAGTTGGTCAACCACGTGGTCTTCGCCAATCCGGACAATGCCGAGGCGCGCGCGCTGCAGGCCGACGCGCTGGAGCAACTGGGCTACCAGGCCGAATCGGCGCCGTGGCGCAACAACTATCTGGTGGGCGCGCTGGAGCTGCGCAAGGGTCCGCAGGCCTCCGTCATCGCATCCAGCAGCCCGGACACGGTGCGTGCGATGACGAACGAGCTGCTGTTCGACTACATCGCGATACGCCTGGACCACACCAGGACCGATGGGCTGAAGGCGGCGGTGCAGATGGTCTTCACCGACCTCAACGAGACCTGGGCGCTGGAACTGTCGAACTCGGTGCTGAACAACACGAAGGGCCGCGTGCTACAGAATCCCGACGTGACCATCACACTGACGCGGCCGGCCTTGTTCGCGATGCTGCTACAGGGCAAGAAGCTGTCCGAGCTGGCGCAAGCCGGGATGGTCACGGTCGAGGGCAACCCGCAGTCCTTCGACGCGGTGATGACCAACGTCGTTGACTTCCCGCCGTTGTTCAACATCGTCACCCCTTGAAGGCAGACGAGGGGCTGAGCAGGTGGCACAGGATGCATTGAAGCGATCGTTTGCCACGCCCGACGAAACATACGCTTTTCAGAGGTGATATCACGCAATCACCAGAAACTCTGGCGTCAGAGGTATCCTGATCGGACACCTCTGACGCCTACATCTACCTGCTCAGCCGGCTGTTCGTGCTGAACCAGCAGCAGAAGCACTTCGAGGATTCGTCCGTCACGGAGCTGAGGAGACCTCTGGAATCACGACACGCACGCCGTCCCTTGCGATTATCGCCTGTTTGACGCACCGAACGATGGTACTGCTGTACAATCTCAATACACTGGTATGGCCAGGTCGTCGCGGGGCCAGGCTCGCTCCGATGCCCGGGCCATGCGGGGTTGGGGCATGGTATAGATAGACCACTGCCCTGTCCAACACGGCATGCAGCCGCGACGCCCTGCGGGCGCGGCTGATGCCTGTCGTCAGGCATCACTGGCAGACCCACCGGAGGTCCTGGAAGATGATCGACCCGGCAAGCCAGGCCCACCTGAAGGAGGCCATCGCGGACTGCATCGGCACCGATCAAGGGGTGCTCGATGCGCTGCGGGAAGAAATCCGCGCTTTGAAGAACGCCACACGCCGCATTCAGCCACGGGCGACGACGTTGATCTCGCTGGTCGGTACCGATGGCGGCAACAATCAGCTCCGGTTCGATCCATTCCTCATCCAACTGGTCCGGGTGGTGGACAGCAGCAACAATGAGTACTGCCTGGAGGCGGTCTCCCCAACGACGCCTATCGACAAGCTCGACGAGCGCCAATTCGAATCCGATGGAACCGCTCGTACAGCGCTCGGTGAGATGATGGCCTTTCTGGGCGTGAAAAGCCTCCCGGCGCTCTCCCACATGATTCGGCCAACCGCCAAGGCAAAGCCAGTTTAACCTAGCTGGGTACAGGTCTACCGGGAGCTGGTCGAGTGGGCCATCTTGTTCGCCATCCTCAAGAAGGACTTTGGCACCGACGCCTTGATCGTCCGCGACGGTCTGTTGCGCAGCAAGGTCTTCGCCAAGGACCTGTTCCAGCGACTGCTCCAGGGTATGAAGGACCGCATCGATGCGCAGTGGATCAAGAGCCGTCGTCGGGTGTATCTGGCTGGCGTAGCGAAACACAGCAAGGTGCTATCCCGTTACCGCCTGGCGATGGCGCTGGAGGGCATCCTTCAGACCGATTATCCGGCCTATGTGGAGGTGCCGCGCGAAGTAGAGGAGAAAGCCTACGTCTGGTCGGAATTCGCACGAGGAGATGACCGCGCTCCCGAAGGTGAAGAAATCAACAAGTTCGTGGGCGGCAAAATGTTTCTGGTGAAGTTCGGATCAAACCGACGCGACCCCGTATGGCCGGTCGATATCTTTGTGCCGCAGGTCGGTGAGGCGCAAACCATCCTCGGCTCGATGCTCGCCGACGCGATCAACGGCTTTCCAGTGCCGCATTATCCACTTTGCCTGCAAAAGGCGCATGAATATGCAGCCCTGGTCGATTTCGATTTCGACGTTTTGCAAGACTACATCTTCGAAAGTGTGCGCTCGAGTCTCGGTGCCGATGCGGCGACTCTGGACGCTTTTCAGCTACAGGACGCCGACCCAGCACAACGACGGTACGAATAAGGGAGAGGAACATGGCAGAAATCCAACTCTTTCCCAGAGATAAAGTAGTCGGCATTTTCCGCGGCTTCCAGCAAGGTAGTCTGGAGTTCCACGCCGATCTGGTGTTGCCGTACCGGAATGAGTTCCAGAGCATCCCGATGCATGGGCAGTTCCTTCTCGTGCAATTGGAAACGCCCGATGAGGCCGTGCTGGGACGCATCGCTTCCTTCTCCTCGGAGGGCAAGCTGTCATTCGGCTCCGGCGTCGAATATGACCTATGGGTAATCCGTCACTAATTCTTAGCAGATGCCTTCGCCTGCTTACTGGATGCGTCAGGCGTAGAGCGGACAGTGATCGTCTGCGCTAACAATCTTACGCTCGACACAGAAGAACACCACCCAACACGGGCTTGAATCTGACGCCGCCGCGCAGCGCAGGTGAAGCGCAGGCTGTTGGGCATCAGCGGTTGTTATCCTGTCAATCGTCGTCGCCCTCGTCGGGCGAATCTGGAGCGCTGTACGACCCGCTTATCCGCCAGGTGCTGCAATCCTGGCGCTACCGTGAGATCACGATCATCCTCGACGGTTGCTTGATCCGCCACAAGACGCTGCAGATGCTTCGACTGTCGCTCTCGCACTGCGTTCGCGCGTTGCCCCTGGCCTGGGAGATCGTCACGAGCAAGGGCAATGTCGAGACCGAGGTCTGCGAGCGCTTGGTGCGCTACGTCGCCGAGTTGCTGAAGCATACGCGCCGAGTGACCTTTCTTGCCGACCATGGCTTCCACGGCCATGAGTGGGCAACGCGCCAGGTTGCCCTGTGCCGGGGCTCCATGATCCGCTTTGCTCATACGACCCCGGTCACGTTCCCCGATGGCCGTCAGGTCGCGCTCGACCAACTGGTATCAAGCCCGGGCAGCGCCGGTACTTCACCAACGTGCGCCTGACACAGGACGCTGACCGGTGCTGCCACCTCGCCATCACCTGGACGACGCCCAGGGCGGGTGAGCCGGCAGCATTCTGCGCGGTGATGACCAACTGGGTGCCGAGCATGTGGGTGCTCAACCACTAAAGCGCATGCACGTGGAGGGGCGTTTCCGCGACGAGAAGTCGGGCATGCCCCGGCTTTTTTTCCAACGACGACATCGCTTGATGGACTCAACATATCTAATTGCGCATGACAAGCCCTACTCTTCACAGGAAAATCACATCCTCCTCACAAGCTGAACACAGGCGCAGGATACCATAGGGACAAATCCTGGCACACTGGAGGTCCCCTATGAACATCAGGCATGGATTGTTCCTGTTTGCCGTGTTGCTTGCCGCTTTTGGGGGGGCTTGCCGCTTCAGCACCTCAGACTCCCCGCTCGAAGCAGCCTCGCCAATCCCGGTCGGATCCACCCCGTCGGCCAATTCCCCATTCCCCGCAGCGTTTACTCCGCACACGGTCATGGTCGGCGATCCGGCGGTCAATTATGCCAACGTGGAGTTCACCGCCGCCGGGCAGTTCATGGTCTGGTTCGAGATGACCGACCAGCAGGGCAACGGCATTGTCTGGCACTGCGGTGTGGACCCGCAAACCGGTGACTTGATTCCCGCCGACGGCAAGGGCTTTCGCGCCTTCGAAAGCACGATCTACGGGCGCGCCAACCCCGGCCTGGACGCAGACGGCGCGTACTACGTCGGCGCGGACCGGGCCGGGAATTTGCTCCTCGTCCGCCCCACCAGCCCCACCTCCGGCGAGATTCAGTCGCTGCCCACTCCGCCTGACGTGCTGCGCCGCGCCATCTATCCCACTGTCCTGCCGGGGCAGGTAGGCGGCTACGTCTTCTGGATCAGGGACGAAAACGCTCCTGGCGCGACCAACCCACAAAACGACTGGGTGGAACTGCACTACATTTCACTGGAGAACCCCACGGAAGTGCATGTCGTCGAACGCCAGACACGCCCGCTCCGAACCGGTTTTGCGCCGATGGATTCGGGCTTTGCTCGCTGGATGAGAGGCAAGCCCGCTCTCACGTACGGTTTTGCAGCCCAGGACGGCACGGTTCAAGTGCGCATGCTCGACCTGACCCTGCCCAACCCTGTCCCCCAGGCCGTGACGGATGATCCCGGCAGCAAGATAGACCCCTACGGCTGGTTCTGGAACGGACAAGAGATACTAATCTCCGGCATAGACGCCCGGGCGCGGCTGCACGTCTATACCCGCGCCCCCGGCGACCCCCGCTTCAGCCTGGCCGAGAGCATCGTCCCGCCTGCATCCGGCCTCTCCCGCCCGGCGCTGGCGCAATCGGCGGAGCCAATGTTGTTCGGCGGGCAGGCATACATTGCCTACCAGATCAATGAGGCCGGTCGCAGTTTTTGGGACGTGACCTTCGGCAAACCGGGTGAAATCTGGCTGTCTACGCTGCGGCAATCACCGGGGCAGCAATGGCTGCTGACCGACTCACTGGCCGCCAAAGCCGAGCCGGAGCCGTTCGCCGGCCAGACACAGGTGTGGGTGTTTTACAACGTGGCTGAAGGCAGCAGCCCAATGCAGGCTGTCTGGCGCCTGTACCGCGCCGAAACCCCACTTCGGGAGGAGGAGCAATGGTCGACGCAACGATTTTTATTCTTTCCCTTGTATTCTTACTGACCGGGTGTGTCCGTCCGCAAACCGAGTCCCTGCACTCCGGCAATCACCACCTTTCCATGACTGTGGACGGGCGGGAACGCACCTACATCCTGCACGTTCCGCCTGCCGCACGGCAGGGACAGCCGCTGCCCCTGCTCATCGTCCTGCACGGCGGGGGCGGCAGTGGCCAGAAAATGCAGCGCTTTTTGGGCTTCGATGCCTACGCCGATGAGCGCGGCTTTTATGTGGCCTATCCCGATGCATACCGGTCGTCCGGGCAACGGGCCGCCCACTGGAACGATGGACGCGGCACGGAAGCTACCTCGGGCGTGGACGATGTGCACTTCCTGCTGGAGATGACTGCCGAAATTGACCGTCGCGTCCCCCTGGACGAGGGCCACATCTATGTCACCGGCGCCTCCAACGGCGGCATGATGACCTACCGCCTGGGTTGCGAAACGGAGGGCGTCTTCGCCGGAATCGCCCCGGTGATTGCCAACATCCCGCAGCCGATTATTGAGACCTGTGCCCCCGCCGCGCCGCTCCACTTTCTCGCCGTCAACGGCAGCACCGATCCGCTCATCCCCCTCGAAGGCGGCGCGGTGTGTGAAAACATTCGTTCTGGCTGCGCGGGCGGACAGGTGATCTCGCAAGCCGAGTCGGTAGGACGCTTTGCCGCCGCCAATGGCTGCGACCCCGTCCCGCAATCGGTCAACCTGCCGGTGGAAGTGGAAGATGGCACATTCGTCGAACAGCAGACCTACGCCAATTGCGCAGATGAAGTGCAGGTGAGGGCATATATCGTCCACAACGGAGGTCACACCTGGCCGCCGCGTCCACCTCAACTGCCTGCTGCCGGCGCGCAGAGCGGCAATCTGGATGCTACACGGCTGATTGTGGAGTTTTTCTTTCCAGTGCGGTGACAGAGGCGCCTGATGAGCGAAGCGTTACGCCGCCAGCGAGACGAGCACGCCTGCCGTGAGCCCCAGGCTAAGCAGCAGATAGCCCTCCATCCCTATAGCGTCTTTGCCAGACCTGATCAGAAATACCGGTGTGATATGATAGGCATATTTACGGCCTGGTGGTGTAAGAAGGCGACCGCGATGTGGGGCGGGTGATTACCGGATCGAACACCTGACCCGGTCGGGCTTAGTAGTTTTATTCGCATATTTTCAGCAAAGTGCCAAGTGACTATCTTCGCGCATGTTCCAGTTACATACAGCAAATTCCCATCCCACCTTGTGCCAGCGATGAGCAAATCCCCGCCTTCGTGGAACGCATCTTCGCCGCCAGGCGCGCCGATCCGCAGGCAGAGGTATCGGCATTGGAGCGGGAGATTGACGGGCCGGTGTATCAGTTGTACGGGCTGACGGAGGAAGAGATCAATCTTGTCGAGAGCAGCATGGAAGTCGGAATTCATTCCGACCAATATTTGTGTAGTGCGGAATAAATTCCGCACTACACTTGGAATAAATTCCGCACTGCATTGAAGCGACTCACCCCCGTAGGGCGGAATGTATTCCGCCCACCATATGACATAGTCCGGCATTCATTCCGACCTACGTAGAGAAACATAGTATGAACAACGAACCTAACACGACAGAACATATACTGCACTACAGGCGCAGACTTCCTCACTGGCAACCCGAAAACGCAATGTTTTTCATTACCTTGCGGCTGGCAAATTCCTTACCCATTCATATCATGCAAGCATTTCAGGCGGAACATGAGCGTGAAAAGCAAATCGTCCGCGCCAGATACAGCGGCATGCAACAGCACGAGGAACTTTACAACCCGGACAAAAAATACTTCGGACGTTTTGACTCATGGCTTGACCGCTGTGTCGAAGAAAGCCCGCGCTGGCTGGCGGATGAGCGTGTGGCGCACATCGTCGCCGATGAAATTCACAGGTTGGACGGGCAACGGTATCTGTTGATAGCCTATTGTCTCATGTCCAACCATGCGCATCTGGTCATTGATACTTCAGAACACTCCTTCAAACCAGCGCATGCGGGAGTCACAGCCAAATACCCGCTGACAGACACCATGAAACTACTCAAAGGGCGCACGGCGCGGTTTTGCAATCAGGCATTAGGAAGAAGCGGCTCTTTTTGGCAAGCTGAAAGTTACGACCATGTTATCCGCAATCAAAAAGAGTACGAAAATATTATCTGGTACACGCTCAACAACCCTGTCAAAGCAGGACTGGTGGAGAAATGGGAAGACTGGAAACATACATATTTCGTAGGGAATTAATTCCGCCCTACATACAGGGAGTTATGAATTCCATATTTCGTAGTAGTAGGGCGGAATTAATTCCGCCCTACTACTACTACATACAGTGAGTAGGCTGTTGTGCTAGTTGAACCTGGTTGACGGAACGCCTCAGGCGTGGTATGGCTGGTCTGTGAAGTAGGCCACCCACACACGGAGGCACGGATATGATAGCGAATTTCGAGGATTTTGTCACCTGGATGTTCGTGACCATCGATGATCTTTGGCGGCAGATCGCCTCCTTCTATAAGCGCCCAGGGCCAGAACCCACCTCATGCAGTGACAGCGAACTGATTACCATCGCCATTGTCAGTGAATGTCGGGGGTGGGATCGTGAAACACACCTCGAAGCAGAGTGGAACCCCTATCGTTCCCTGTTCCCCCGGTTCCCAAACCGCAGCCGATTCAACCGTCGTCGCCGAAATCTCATGTTTGCCATCAACCACATCCGACAACTCATTGTGCAAGGCTTGGATCTTGCGCAAGACGCCTATGGAATTATTGATGGCCTGGCCCTCCCCGTGATGGAATTCCATATGGCGTCACAACGCAACCGAGATTGGGATGCACACGGAGCCGCTTTTGGCTATTGTGCCTCGAAGGATAAAACCTATTTCGGCTATCGGTTGAACCTCGTGACCACCTCTGGTGGCGTGATACTCAATTTTGAACTGACATCGTCCAATGCGGATGAGCGAGAAGCAGCCGAAGACCTCTTGCCATTGTATCCTGGGCGCACATTTCTTGCTGATAAAAGCTATGTGAGTGCCGATCTCGCAGAACGCCTGCTCGGGTACGGGGTGAAATTGATCGCATTACGTCGTGAGAACCAGCATGAGCAGGCGTCGGAGCCGTTACGACGGCTCATCACACGATTTCGCGAACTTATTGAGACGGTGAATAGACAATTAACGGAGCAATTCAACCTTGAGCACAATTATGCCCATAGCTTTCAACGGTTGTGCGCCCGACTTTACACCAAGCTGGCTGGGCACACCCTCTGTATTTATCTGAATCGTCGGCTAGGCAACCCAGAGTGGTTGAAGATCAAGGGTCTCGCGTTTGCCACCGAAGCGTAGCCTTGCTCCAAGCATGAGCAGCGCACCTGAACCCGATCCGGCGATAAACTATTTCAGGAATATAGTTGCAGTGTCTTATTCGCTTTTAAAAGCAACGTTTTATCTTCTGATATAGGTTATGTACTAGCACAACGCCCGAGTATGAATTCCATATTTCGTAGGGCGGAATTAATTCTACATACAGGGAGTATGAATTCCGCCTGCATGTGCCGCGGAATTAATTCCGCGGCACATGCAGATGAGGAAGACTGGCAACATACATATTTCGTAGGCGGAATTAATTCCGCCTACTACTACATACAGGGAGTATGAATTCCAAATTTCGTAGGGCGGAATTAATTCCTACGAATACTACTACATACAGGGAGTATGAATTCCGCCTGCATGTGCCGCGGAATTAATTCCGCGGCACATGCAGATGCGCAAGGAGACGCACATGCCTACTACACAAATCGGCAAAGTAGAACACTAAAATGATGAGATGATTTTCGCAGTGATTGACCCATAAATAAGTGCATGTTATCCTGTCTAATAATATGCAAGTGCAAACTGCGGGGCATTCGGATGTTTATAGAGCTACAATTTCTTCACCGAGAAACTCTCGTCCACGACGTCCCAGCAATAGACTACCCAGGCCACCCCGTCTTCTAATGCAGGGAAGGCTTCATTCAGCACGGTGAAGATGTTATCCGCCAGGTGCAGTTCGGGAGCGACGTGGGTGCTGGTGACATTGTTGACGGGCCGCGTGCGATAGACGTGGGCCACATGCGCCGCTCCCGTTGCGGCAGCCACTTTTGACAGCGCGCAAGGTTCTGACGCCCAGGAACATGAACGGCGCGCCAGCCGGGCGCTGAGGGTTGTGCCAGACGACCTTCTGGTCGTCGGCCTGTGTGTGGAAAGTCGGCGTGTCTCAGCGCCCGCGTATCGCGTTGGCCGTATGGCGGGCGATCATCTGCTCCTCGTCGGTGGGCACGACCCACGCC
>CALAMI010000051.1:2500-4407 GCA_937925685.1 Candidatus Binatia bacterium
AAATGCGCGATTCAGTCGCGCGCGGCAGACCCGAAGCCGGGTGAGCTACCCATGGCCAGGGTGAAGCCCGGGTAACACCGGGTGGAGGCCCGAACCAGTGGACGTTGAAAAGTCCTTGGATGAGCTGTGGGTGGGAGCGAAAGACTTAACAAACTCGGGGATAGCTGGTTCTTCCCGAAATAGCTTTAGGGCTAGCCTGCACGAACGCGACCGACGGAGGTAGAGCACTGAATGGTCTAGGGTTCTTACCGGAATACCGAAGCCAATCAAACTCCGAATGCCGTCGGCGGCACGTGCGGAGTCAGTCTGTGGGGGATAAGCTTCACGGACGAGAGGGAAATAGCCCAGACCGCCGGCCAAGGCCCCCAAATTTGGCTAAGTGCGAAAGGATGTGAAACTGCAAAGACAGCCAGGATGTTGGCTTAGAGGCAGCCATCATTTAAACAGTGCGTAACAGCTGACTGGTCGAGTGGTTTCGCGCCATAAATAATCGGGACTCAAGCCAAATGCCGCAGCCGCGGATTCCGCGTAAGCGGAGTGGTAGGGAAGCGTTCCATGCGGGTCGAAGCGGTGCGGGGACGCACCGTGGACTGCATGGAAGTGATTATGCGGACATGAGTAACGATAAGACGGGTGGAAATCCCGTCCGCCGAAATCCCAAGATTTCCCGGGGAAGGTTCGTCCGCCCGGGGTGAGTCGGCCCCTTAGGCGAGGCCGAACGGCGTAGCCGATGGGAAACAGGTTCAATATTCCTGTACCACCGGTCCGGCGCTATCAGCGATGGAGTGACGCAGAAAGCTAGGTCGTCCACCAACTGGAAACGGTGGTCCAAGCCTTGAGAGGGTCTCGATCGGCAAATCCGTCGGGACGATAACCTCAAGGGGTGATGGCGACGCGGCCGCAAGGCTGCAAGCGACCGAGGCTCCGCTGCCGAGAAAACCTTCTAGCGAGCCGGACAGGTGACCGTATCGCAAACCGACACAGGTGGGAGGGTAGAAGATACCCAGGCGCGCGAGAGAAACCTCGTTAAGGAACTCGGCAATCTGGCCCCGTAACTTCGGAAGAAGGGGTCCTGGTCCGCGTGAGATCATATCAAAGCGCGGGTCAGGCGCAGTGAAAGAGCTCTGGCGACTGTTTACCAAAAACACAGCACTCTGCGAACTCGAAAGAGGATGTATAGGGTGTGACACGTGACCAATGCGGAAAGGTTAAGGCAAGGGGTTAGCCGCAAGGCGAAGCTCCGACCCGAAGCCCCCGTGAATGTCGGCCGTAACTATAACGGTCCTAAGGTAGCGAAATTCCTTGTCGGGTAAGTTCCGACCTGCACGAATCGTGTAACGATCGGAGCGCTGTCTCAACGAGGCTCTCGGTGAAATTGTAATGCCGGTGCAAATGCCGGCTGCCCGCAGTAGGACGGAAAGACCCTGTGAACCTTTACTGTAATCTGGTATGGGATTCTGGCCCGCCGTATGTAGGATAGCTGGGAGGCAGAGAACCCCGCTCGTCAGGGCGGGGGGAGCCAACGGTGAAATACCAGTTTCGGTGGTCCGGAATTCTAACCCGAGCCCGTGATCCGGGACGGGGACAGTGCCAGAGGGTCAGTTTGACTGGGGCGGTTTCCTCCTAAACGGTAACGGAGGAGCCCGAAGGTTCCCTCAACACGGTCGGCAATCGTGTGTAGAGCGCATGGGTATAAGGGAGCCTAACTGCGAGACCTACAAGTCGAGCAGGTGCGAAAGCAGGGCCAAGTGATCCGGTGGTTGCTCGTGGTAGCGCCATCGCTCAACGGACAAAAGGTACTCCGGGGATAACAGGCTGATCGCCGCCAAGAGTCCACATCGACGCGGCGGTTTGGCACCTCGATGTCGGCTCATCGCATCCTGGGGCTGGAGAAGGTCCCAAGGGTT